>NZ_QLNP01000099.1 GCF_003261175.1 Arthrobacter globiformis
TGTTAGCGGCCATGAAAAACTGCCCGTAGGCGGCCACGGAAATGCCCACTGACGGCCAGTAGAACTGCCCGTTGGTGGCCATGAGATCTGCCCACTTCCTTACTGAACCTGCCGCGTCTTAAGCGGTGGGGGCCTCTCCCCGGGATTTGATGACGGTGTCTAGTCGCACCAAATGTCGTCCCAGGAAGAGGCCCTGTATGAAGCATGACGGAGAAATCATGGAAATTCTTGCTGCCTACGATCTGACCGGATCGTTGCGCGCCACGGCCGAGCTCACGGGCTGTTCGCACCACACTGTAGCCAGGCATGTAGCGGCACGGGACGCCGGCCGGCCGATCGCCGAACCCGCGCCCAGGCCCCGGGTCACGGACACTTACCTGCCCAAGATCGAGGAATGGGTCGAGGCGTCCAAAGGACGGATCCGTGCCGATAAAGCCCACGCGAAGCTCCTCGCCATGGGTTACGCGGGGTCCGAGCGATCCACCCGCCGGGCGATCGCGCAGGTCAAGGCCGCGTGGCGGCTGGGACACACCCGCGTTCACCGACCGTGGATCACCGAGCCCGGGATGTGGCTGCAGTACGACTTCGGCGACGGACCACGGATCGGCGGGGTGAAGACCATCCTGTTCGTGGCCTGGCTGGCGTTCTCGAGGTTCAGGATCGTGATCCCGTTGCGGGACCGGACCGCGCCGAGCGTGTTCGCCGCTCTGGACCGCTGCTTCCGGATCCTGGGCGGGGCACCGACCTATGTCCTCACGGACAACGAGAAAACTGTGACCACGGCCCACGTGGCCGGGGTGCCGGTGCGGAACCAGCAAACCCTGGACTTCGCCCGCCACTACGGGGTCACAGTGCTGACCTGCCAGCCGGCGGACCCCGCCACCAAGGGCGGGGTCGAAGCGTCCGTGAAGCTAGCCAAGGCCGATATCGTCCCAAAAGAGACCAACCTGCGGGCGGACTACGGTTCCTTCACCGCTCTCGAGGCGGCCTGCGAGGCATTCATGGACGAGGTGAACAACCGGGAGCACCGCACCATCCGGCGCAAACCGGCAGCGGTGCTGGCAGAGGAACAGCTCCGGCTGCACCGGATCCCGGAGACCGCGCACACGGTCGCGTTCGGAGTGGCCCGCACCGTCCCGGAGAACACCCCGATGGTCACCTTCGAGAACGCCCAGTACTCCGTGCCCGCGCATCTGCTCGGCGCGAGGGTGTTCGTCCGCTCCCACGGCACCGGGCCCGATGAACAGGTCATCATCGTCCACCACGGCTCCGCCGGTCCGGTCGAGGTCGCCCGTCATCACCGGGCCAGGCCCGGCAGCCCCGCGATCATCGAAGAGCACTTTCCCGGAACCAGGACCAGGATCCCGGGCGACTACGCAGTGAAGGCCCGCAACGCCGGTGAGGCCGAGTTCCTTGCCATCGGCGAGGGCGCGAGGACCTGGCTCGTGGAAGCCGCCGGGACCGGGACGGCCCGGATGAACGTGAAAATGGCTGAGGCCGTGACGCTGGCCAAAATCGCCGGCGCCGAGGCGGTGGACCGGGCCCTGGGTGACGCCGCGCTTCATGGCCGCTTCGCTCACGGCGATCTGGCCTCGATCCTGAACGCCAACATCCGACGCACCACTACCCACGCCGCGGACGAGACCCGGTCCCTGACCCAGGGCACCAGTGCATGGGCCGGCCTGGGCACTGAACCCGCCCCTGTGAAGGAGCAGAACCGATGAGCCCTGTCAGCACCACGAACACGACCGCCCCGCCCCTGCCGGCCGAACTCGAAGCACTGATGCGGCAGCTCAAAATGCCCCACGCCCGGGCTTTGGCCCCGGAGCTGATTGCGACCGCACGCGCCCAGCGCTGGGAACCGGCAGAGATCATCAAGGCACTGTTCACCGAGGAAACAGCCGGCCGGGCCCGGTCCATGCTCGCCACCCGGCGCAAGGCAGCAGGCTTCCCCACGGGGAAAACCTTCGACGCCTGGGACCCCGCCGTCTCCTCGATCCCCGCGCCGACCCAGCAGGCCCTGCGCACCCTGGAATGGATCGGCCGGCGGGAGAACCTGGTCGTCTGCGGACCGTCCGGCACGGGGAAAACATTCTTCCTCGAAGCCCTCGGCCAGCAAGCCGTCGAAGCCGGCATGCGCGTGGCCTGGTTCAGGCTCGAGGACCTCGGCGCCCTGATCCGGGCCCACCGCACCGACGACAGCGTCACCCGGGCCGTCGCCAGAATCCTACGCGCCGAACTCGTCGTGATCGATGACATCGGGCTCCTGCCGGTGGCCACCGACGCCGCCGAAGGCCTCTACCGGGTCGTGGACGCAGCCTACGAAAAGCGCTCCGTCGCGATCTCATCGAACCTTCACCCGGCAGGCTTTGACGAGCTCATGCCCAAAACCCTGGCCACCGCCACCGTGGACCGGCTGCTGCACCACGCCCATGTCTGCCAGACCAGCGGCGATTCCATCCGCCTCACCCAGGCCCTCGCGGGAAAAGGAGTCACCCAACTGAACTGACACGACCCCACGATGGCCAACCCCGCCGAAACCTTCAGTGGGCAGATCTGTTGGCCATCACCGGGCAGTTTTACTGGCCACCAGCGGGCACATTAACTGGCCGCCCGTGGGCACAAACTACTGGCCATTGACAGTGGGCAGCCCGGTCGATGGCAAGCGAATTCGGTGAAGTGTTGACAGGATGCGCACAGCGCCGGTCTCGGACGGTGCCTCTGGGCCGGCATCTGCATGAGCGACGGCAGCCGCCACGGACTGTTCTATGCTCATGCGGGACTCCTCATCAGGTCCATCAGGGACGAAGGGGGCAGTCGGCCGGCTGCCCACCACGTCTCACCAACGTCTGATTATTAACCACTTCCTGCAGGCAGGGAAGACCTGCCAGACGTGCTCCCGTCCTCAGCCTTCATCTGCCTCCGGCTTGTCCTGCGCCGTGATCGCCTTCTCCCGGTCCTCGAACACCTCCTCGCCCGGGCCGGAGAAGGCGCGGGAGCGCGCGACGGCCTCGATGGAACCCGCGAACATCTGGGAATCGTGCGGGTCCGCGGGGTGCCGGGGGCGGTCGTCGGCGGCGGATACCAGCGGCGCCCGCTTGGCTTCGGGGCGAGTCTTGGCCGCGGCCGGGGCCGTGGTTTCGATGCGCACGTGCGGGAGCGCCGTCGGGTGGTTCTGCTGCAGGAAGATCACGAGTTCTTCGCGGATGAGGCAGCGCAGGTCGAACAGCGAGGCGCTGTCCGAGGAGCTCACCAGGATGCGGACCCGGACGTAGCCGCTCACCGCGTCCGTGACCTGCAGGATGCCCACGCGCTCATCCCACAATGCGGTTTCGGCCAGGATCCTCTTGAGTTCCCCGCGCATCGCCTCGAAGGGGGAGCGCCAGTCGAGATCGAATTCCACGGTGCCCATGACCTCGGACCGGCGCCGGGTCCAATTTTCGAACGGAGTGGTGGTGAAGTAGACGGAGGGAAGAATCAGCCGGCGGTCGTCCCAGACGTGGACCACCACGTAGGTCAGGGTGATCTCCTCGATCCGGCCCCATTCCTTTTCGACCACCACGACATCGTCCACGCGGATCGCGTCCGTGAACGCGAGCTGGAGGCCGGCGAAGACATTGGTCAGGGAGGTCTGAGCGGCGAGACCGGCGACGATCGAGAACAGGCCCGCAGAGGCCAGCAGTCCGGCGCCGAGGGCCTGGCCCGCCGGGAAGGTCAACATGACGCTGCCCACGGCAACCACCACGATCAGGGCGACGCCGATCCTGCGGGCCAGAATCACCTGGGTGCGGAGCCGCCGTGCCCGCCGGTTGTCCGCCATATCCACCCGGTAGCGCGAGAGCACCAGGGCTTCGATGATGTGGAGCACGGCGATCCCCAGCCACGCAAGGCAGCCGATCAGGGCGACCAGCAGGGCGTGGTCAACAATCTGCCACCATTCCTCGTCCGCGCTCGTCAGCGCCAAGCCGATCCGGACGCCAATCAGGCACATCGCGAAGCGCAGCGGAAGCCGGGCCTTCCGGGACGTCTCCCGCAGGGCCGTGTTCTTGCGGTTGAGCTTGAGCACCAGCCGGCGCACCAGCCAGGACAAGGTGAGTCCCGCCGCTATGGCGAGGATGACGGCGAGGTAGGGTGCTGCGGGGGCGGTGAGGAGGTCTTGCATCACTTAAGTCTCCCCGCAAAACGGCTTGCAATCCGGTCATTCGCCCTCTCGGATGTAGGTGACGCCAAAGGCGGCGACCAGACCGGTGCAGCGGCCGCGGACTAGACATGGGTGGACTCAGGCGACAGGACACATCGCGCGGTAGTTCTTCGTCCTCAGGTTGAAGCAGAGCGCCGTTGGTGGTCTACCACGCGGAACCCGGTAGCGCGTCGGCTGATGCTCACCCGAAGCGCGCGCTGCTGCGGCTCATCCGGAGGGCTCGAGCGCGCCGTTCCGCCGGTCCTTGCTGGACCCGGCTTGGTGGCCGCGTCCTTGCTCCCACGCGGAGGTTAGTTCCCGCAGGGGATCGACCAAGCCCTCGATGGCCCAGGCCGGGGCTTCGGCGAGTAGGGCATCTTCGAGGGCGAGCTGGGCGGGAATCACCTCGTCCACGAGCGCGGCGCCAGTGTCCGTGAGGACGAGCAGGGACGAGCGGCCGTCGGCCGGGTTGGCTTGCCGGCTCAGCAGTCCCCGAGCCTGGAGGGCGTTCAGCCGCATGGTGATCGCGGAACGCGGGGCAAGCAGCGTCTGGGCCAGCGTCGTTGGGCTCGGAGGTTCGCCCGTACGGCGCAGCTCGGAAAGCACGTCCAGCTCGCCGCGGGTGAGCCCGTAGTCGGCGAGGAAGGCGTCGCTGGCTTCGAGGATGAGGCGGGAAGCGCGCAGCACGCGGTGGATCACCCCGAGGCTGGCGAAGCTCAGATCCGGGCGCAGCCGGGCCCACTCACGCTGCATCCGGTCCACGACGTCGCCATGAGCGGGCAGGCCGTCTGCGTCCTGATCCATCCGGCTCCTCCGCGTCCCCGTGGCCGTCGCCTCGGTCAACCACAATAGTAGTTCATAGGTGTAGTAACATTGATGTACTTCATTCCTGTACCACTTCGGAAGGTTTTTAATGACGCAGGCCACCCCCACGCGGTCCTGGTGGGCGGCAGTCTTCGACCTGGGCCCGCATGCCGGCGCCCATTGGACCGCCCTGCGCGCAAGCCTGGCGATCTTCGTGCCGCTGGTGGCTTGTTTGGCGTCCGGTCGCGGCGACCTGCTGCTGTATGCGGCGATCGGTGCCTTCACCGCCCTGTACGGACGACACGAGCCAGCTCGGGTACGCCTAGCCATGCAGGCGCAGGCGGGCGTGGTGCTGGTGGTCGGCGTCGTCGTCGGCGCCCTAGTGGCGACTGTCCCGTTCCGGCTCTGGCTGCTCGTCCCGGTCGCGGCCGCCTGGGCCGGCGTCGCGGTAGTGCTAGCCGAGCTGGGCCGATGGCATCCGGCCGGAGCTCTCAACCCGGTCTTCGCCCTCACAGCCTCGGCCACGGTCCCGATCGCGCTGAGCACGGTGCCCGCAGCCGTCCTCGCCGCGGCTGGCGCGGCCGTCTTCGCGCTGCTGCTCGCCCTCCCGGGTCGCACCGCCCGCGACGGCGGCGACCCGGTGCGGTACTGGCTGTCGTGGCGCGGCCTACGCCCGTCCATCCCGGTGGGCCGCCACGCCGCCCGCTATCTGCTCGGTATCGCCGCCGCCGGCCTCGCCGTCGCGACCAGCGGCATCGGCCACCCCTATTGGACCTTCGTCACGGCATCCGTCCCCATGTCGGCACCCGACCTGCCCGCCCGCCTCACGCGCGCTGCCCAGCGGGTGATCGGCACCGCCGCCGGCCTCGGCGTCGCAGCCCTCGTCCTGGCCGCCCACCCCAGCAGCTATGCCGCGATCATGGTGATCGCCGCGCTCCAGGCGTGCACCGAGCTGACGACCGGGCGCAACTACAGCCTCGGCCTGGTCTTCTTCACCCCGATGGCCCTTCTGCTCGGCGATCTCATGCTGCCAGCCCCGATCGGCACCCTCCTGACTGAGCGCGCCCTCGAGACCGTCATTGGCCTGACCATCGCCCTGGCCGCCACTGTCATCACCCACGAAAGGCGCACTCCTACGAGCCGGACCCCACCGCGCGATCATCTGCTCGACCACGTGTAAAGGCGGCCACGTGGAGGCGAACCTGCCCTCAGCCGCGGGGCTCCTTGTCGCGTGGCGAGTTCAGTAGAGGCTCGATCATCGGCAGATGAGTGCACTCCCAACCCGAATAGGGACACACCCAGTTACTATCGCGCAGCATTGACGTGGGGCTTTCGTCGAGTTTCGGATGTCGAACGTACCCTTATGAGCAGGCTGCCGATGAGCTGAATGTCTCGGTGGTCCAGGACCCCGGGAAGCGGCCCTCGGCCGTCCGCACACATCGCCGCCCGCACACATTAGGTTGGACAGTGGCGGCCCCGGACTCCGTACCCGCGTTCCGGAGCGGAATTCTTCCTCGCCCGGAGTAGTTCCAGCAGTATGGCCCTTCCTCCTCCCCGGATTTCCATTCTCGACCGTGCCAACGCCCGGGACGGGTTTCCTGCTGCGGACGCCCTGAACCGGGTGCTGGAACGGGCCCAGCGGGCCGAGGAATGGGGTTACCACCGCTTCTGGGTCGCAGAGCACCACGCGGTGCCAGGCATTGCCAGTTCCGTTCCGGCCGTGCTGATGGCTGCCGTTGCTGCCCGGACGCACTCCATCCGGGTCGGTTCAGGAGGCATCATGCTTCCCAACCATCAACCACTCGTGGTGGCCGAACAGGCGGCCACGCTGGAGGCTTTGCATCCCGGGCGGATCGACTTGGGCGTTGGCCGGTCTGTCGGTTTCACCCCGGCAGTGCGGAATGCGCTGCGCGCCGGGAAACAGGACGCGGAGCGGTTTGAAGACCAGCTCGCCGAGCTGCTTGCTTACCTGTCCGGAGCCGCTTCCATCACTGCCCGGCCGCGGAACGATTCGGCCACACCGGTATTCGTGCTGGCCACCGGTTCGGGAATCGATATTGCAGCCCGTGCCGGCCTGGCGGTGGTGCTGGGCGGGCCAGCCGTGTTCCGGAGGGATCAGAACGGCACCCTCCCGGCGCTGGCAAGGTACCGCTCACAGTTCCGTCCATCACGCTGGTTCGAGCGGCCCTTCATCCTGGTTTCCGCCAACGTAGCAGTGGCCGCCACCCGCCAGGCGGCGAGGGAACTGCTTCTGCCCGAAGCGGTGGCGCTGGCCCGCTCCAGGACCACAGGCGAATTCGCTGCCTTGGCGCCCGTGGGACCGGCAGAGTGGGCGGGACTGACTCTCCGGGAAAAGCAAGCGGTCGAAAGGAGCCTGTCCACATCGCTCTACGGCACAGCCCCCGAGGTGCGGACTCAAGTCCAGCACCTGCTCGCGACGTCCCGAGCTGACGAGTTGCTGATCACAGGCGGAGCCTTCGACGTCGTGGCACAGGCGGAATCCGATCGGCTCCTGGCCGGGCTCTTCGTCCAAGACGAGCGCCGCAGCATGGACGACCGCCGTGGAGCCGCGGCATCCCATTGACGCCCACCTGACTTGACGCATCTGGCGCCCTCCCAGCGCGCGCAGCCATTCCGGCGGGGCCCGGTCCTATATATGGGCTGCGGTGGAGGAGCTACTGCTCGGCGCCGCCGTGCAGGGGGTCGTCGCTGGCGTCGCTGTCTGGTGTTGCGCCGAGGTCCTCCGGGGGCAGGTCGATGTTCCCGATCGCCTCGGACATATTGGGCATTCCGGGGACGCTGTAAGTATCCGGGAAGATGCCGTGGGCTTGTTCCTCGATCAGGGCTTCCTCTTCGCTGAAGCGGATCTCGTTCGCTTCGTCGCCGATGTCGCCCGGGATGTCCTCGCTGAACTTTGACGGGTTAGGAACTATAAAGCCGTTGAAGCTGTCTTCGCTGCTGCCGGTCATTTGGTTCATCCTTTCGTAAACCCCCAATTACCTCAGCCTATGCCCGGCAGCTCAGGTATGACCCGGACGCAACCGGGGGACTTTCAGGACGGTACCAGACCGGCAGGGAAACCGTCCGGCGGGCATTGTCGGATCCTCTCCCGCCAGCGTGGAAGACTGCCGTGACTAAAGTCCAGTCGGGTAGGACGTTTTTAGTATTGACTACGACGGCGCGCCGGCGGATCGTAACCTACTGGCGGAAGGAATCCTACAGTGAGCAACTACATTGTGCGTGCCCTGAAATTCACCTGCGTCGCCGACACCGGGCCCGACTGGGGCGGGACCGACGACCCGTACTGGATTTTCACGGCTCTCGATCCCGGCGCGCAACAGACCAAGACTATGCGGTCAAGAGTCTTCGCCGAAGTGCCCCCTGGTGGAACCCGGCTGTTTCCGCCAGACAGTGTCGTTTGGCCGAAACAAGGGGACATCGACGGCGCCCCGGGTCCTATTGCCCTCAGCGTCCAACTCTGGGAGGAGGACCAAGGCAATGCAGAGGCTACCCGGAAAACGACCGAACATGCGCTGTCCGCTGTCGGATACCTGCCCCAGATAACGGACTGGGCCGCCCAGGTCGCGAGCGTCGTGGGATTAGCTGTTGTCGGCGCCGTCGAGGACGAGGTCATGGGAGCCAGAACATTCCTTTTCGAGCGGTTCAGGCTCGGAAAGCTGCTCAAAAATCCGGGGGATTCCTACGTTGAACGGTTCCTGTTCGGCGGGAACACGGGCGACCTTCTGTTCGAAGTGGCGGGGGTGCCGGACTATGAACTCTTTCTGCAGGTCGAGAGGGTGACCTGAGAGCCGACGGTAGCCGGCACTGCAAGCGCTGCGAGATCCATGCCGTTGGGAAAAGCTATCCGGTCGAGCGGGCCACCTGAAGATCCGAGGAATATCGGCGCTTTTGTTAGTGGGGCGCCTCCGGGAAACCCAGGCAATCGCGCGCTGCACCGACTTGCCGGTACCCAGTGAGCAGATTGTGGGTGCTGCTCCGCCAGCTTGTCGATTCGGCGTTCAAGGGCCAAAGAGAGATACCGCTACGTTTCTGATTAATTGGACCGACCTTCGAGTCATTCCTGCGGGTGTAGAAAAGGACCATCTTGCCTGTCCAGGGGGAAGCGGAACCAGGCTTGGGCCACCGTGAAATCACTGGACAGAGGAACGGTCCTTCGGACCAAGTAGCCTGCCCTTATACATCCCCCATGGTTTACTCCGCCTCCGGGACGATGCCCGGAGACAGCGGGTAGCGCAGCAACGCCCCGATGCGTTCATCTCCTGGCATCGACTCCTTCGGCAGGAACCAGACGTCGGCGTCGGTCATAGCGGCCGCCCGCAGCAGGACGGCCTCGGCCGGTGCCTTTCCCAAGACTGCGGCTCCCGTGGCCTGGTCCTTTACGCGCCGACACGTACGTAGCGGTAACACCCAGCCCTTTACCCGCTACCTCGCGGGCGCGACACTGGCTCGATGAAGAACCATGAGTGGTGGCTCCTGATCGGTCGCACCGGGCGTCCCGAAGATGTGGCCTCAACGGTCGTTCATCTGATCGATAACGGGTACACCACCGGAACCGTCCATCATGTCGATGGTGGTGCTCGCCTTGTCTGATCGGACGCGTGGGAGTGTCCTGGTTACTGGGGTCGGCGGAGTAATCGGCCGACATGTGGCCCAGGAGTACGCTCGTGCGGGTTGGAAGGTTCGGGGGGTTAGCCGCCGTCACGGGGAGGGGGCTGGATGGGAGCATCTTCCGGTGGATCTGCTGGATGCGGAGGCCACCCAGTCCGCGTTCAGGGCAGCGGCCGAAACAACGCATCTGGCGTTCGGGGCCTACATCGAGAAGCCGACCACGCAAGAGCTCTCCGACGTGAATGTCGCACTGCTCAGGCATACCTTGAACGGCCTGCACGTGGTCGGGGCCCCGCTGCGCCACGTGACCCTGTACCAGGGCGGCAAGGCTTACGGCGCACACCTCGGGTATTTCAACACACCGGCCAAGGAGAGCGATCCGCGGCTCATTCAGCCTAACTTCTACTACGACCAGGAAGACCTCCTGCGGCAGGTTGCACAGGAACGCGGCTTCGAGCTCACGGTTCTGCGTCCCGAGGGCGTCGTCGGCTACGCGGTCGGAAACCCGATGAACCTGCTCATGGTCATCGCCGTCTACGCGGCGATCAGCCGCGCCCTGGGTCAGCCCTTGCGCTTTCCGGGCACGGTCGCGGCCTACGATGCGCTGTATCAGGTGACTGATGCCGACCTACTGGCCCGGGCGACCATGTGGGCCGGATCTGAGCCGGCTGCCGCGGGCGAGATCTTCAATGTCACCAATGGCGACCAGTTCCGGTGGCGGCAACTCTGGCCAGCCTTGGCCAGGCACTTCGGCATGGACTACGCCGAGCCCCAGCAAGTGCTCTTGGCCGAAGCGATGCCGCTGCACCGGGGCGTTTGGGAGAAGCTCGTCGAACAGTACGGCCTCGTCCGCACACCTTTCGAGGACATTGCTGGCTGGGACTTCGGGGATTTCCTGTTCCGGTCGGAGTTTGACCGAGTCGACCCTGCAGGAAGTAGCCCGGGACATCGGGAAGGCGGGAGGCAGGGCTGAGACCGCCGTGGTCGACGCCCTCAATGAAGAGCAGGTGGATGCCTTTGTGGACGGGGTGGCGAGGAAAAGCGAGTCGATCGATGTCTCCTTCAACGTGATCTCCTACGGCGACATCCAGCAGCCGCTGATGGAGATTGATGTTGATGACTTCACCTTTCCGATCACCGTGGCCACGCGCACCCACTTCCTCACCACCCGCGCGGCGGCCACCCACATGATCAAGCAAGGCTCCGGCGTCGTACTGATGTTCGGCGGTTCCGGACCGCAGACGCTCCCCGGGCTGGGCGGGTTCAAGGTTGCCCTGGATGCGATGGAGGGACTGCGCCGGCAGTGGGCGATTGAATTGGGCCCGCACGGCGTGCGTGTGGTCACCATGGTGACCAGCGGAATCATCGAGACCATCCCCCGGCAGGCCGAAGGCCGCGCGGAGATCGAGGAGGGAATCAAGAAGGCCTCGCTCCTGAACCGCACCACCACACTGGAGGATGTCGGGAGCACGGCATGGTTCATAGCCTCGGACAAGGCGGCGGCCATCACAAACGCCACGGTCAACATCTCCAGCGGGGCGATCCCGGACTACTAGGACTACCTGTAGTTCCGCCTACTCCACGGCCGCCTTCACCCGCGTCGGCCACCCAGGGTGGCCGGATCCGCTGGCACCCCGGCAACGTCGAGCACGCCCCACCCCGATGAAACATCGCCATTCTAGGACGCGGATGGGGCCCGACGAGCGGACTGGGACCGCCGGCCGGGATCTGCCAGCGGTGCGGTGGGAGCCACACCCGAATCTGATAGCACAGGGGGTGTCGGGATCCCGGGGCGGGGGACAGAATGGGCCTATGACGCGAATCGCAATCATCGGCGGCCACGGCAAAGTGGCCAGGGAACTCTCCAAGGTCCTGGCTGCGGACGGGCAGGAGGTCACTGCCATCTTCCGGAACCCCGCACACGCGTACGACGTCGAGGCAACCGGCGCCACCCCTGTCGTCCTGGACGTGGAGAACGCGACGACGGCGGAAATTGCCGAGGCGCTCCTGGGTCACGACGCCGTCGTATGGTCGGCCGGTGCCGGCGGCGGAAACCCTGCGAGGACCTACGCTGTGGACCGTGACGCCGCGATCCGCTCGATGGACGCTGCGGCGCAGTCCGGGGTCAGCCGCTACGTTATGGTGTCCTATCTTGGAGCCGGACCGGATCACGGAGTGCCCGTGGACGACCCCTTCTTCCACTACGCGGAGGCCAAGGCAGCCGCTGACTCCTACCTGCGCGGCACCAGCCTGGACTGGACCATCCTGGGCCCCGGCGCGCTCACGGACAAGCCGGGCAGCGGCCTGATAGACGTCCACGTCAACGGGCCGTGGCAGGCTGCCGAGACCGCCCGCGCCAACGTCGCCCTCGTCGCTGCCGCCGTGTTGGAGCTGCCCGCCGCGATCCGCCGGACCATCGGGTTTCGGGACGGAAGCGAGCCCATCGCCGCAGCCCTGGCAGCGGTGGCGTAGCCCCAAGCCGGGGAAATTGGGCACATGGAGCAGTTGGCACTCATGATCGAGGTCCTGCTCGCGACGGCGTCGCTGGAACCGCCACCACAACCCCATGGAGTCCGGGGAGAACGGCCGCGGTCGCCTCGATCCGCGTCCGCTCGGTATCGTCCGAGCCCACGGTAGCCTCGCGGCCGGCCCGGTCCAAGACTTTCACCGTGACCTCAGGAGCCGCGCGGCGTCGATCCCGGACGTCGGCCACTATCGTGTCCTGCTCCGGCGGAGTAGATTGAAGGAACACCCCGCTGCCGGACCGGGTCACAGTCCTTGAAGTCACTGGCACGGCCTGACCATCCGGCAGGTCAACCGGTGGGCCACTTGGGCCTCTGGCGGAAGCGTGCCATGGCCGGGCGGTCGGCTGATTCGTCTGTTCGGGAAGCAACGGGGGCGGGGCCGGTCCGCTGTGCCTGTTCCGTGAAACACGGGACGCAGTGCACCCCACTACGGGAACGGGCATCTTCTGACGGGAGTCACGATGCGCGAAATACTTCTTCCGTCCGGTGAAGCTGTCCCGGTGCTCGGGATCGGAACGTGGGGGATGGGGGAGTACCCCGGCAACGCCGCGCGCGAGACGGCGGCGATCCAGATGGCCCTGGACCTGGGGATGTCCGTGGTTGATACCGCCGAAATGTATGGCAACGGCGCCGCCGAGGAACTCGTCGGCAGGGCGCTGTCAGCTCGCCGCGACGAAGCGTTCCTGGTCACCAAGGTCCTGCCGCATCACGCCACTCTGCGCGGAACCATCGCCGCTTGCGACGGCAGCCTGCGTCGCCTTGGAACGGACAGCATCGACCTGTATCTGTTGCATTGGCGGGGCCCTGTTCCGTTAGCGGAAACGCTCGAAGCCTTCGAATACCTGCAGCGCGCCGGAAAGATCCGGCACTGGGGCGTTAGCAACCTGGACCTGGCGGACTTGGAAGACCTAATGCGTCTGCCCGGCGGACAGAAGGTCGAGACCGACCAGGTGCTGTACAACCTGACCCGCCGGGGCGTCGAGTTCGATCTGCTGCCACGGTGCCTCGCGAGGGGCATCCCTGTGATGGCGTACTCGCCTCTGGAGCAGGGCCGACTGCTGGACGATCCCGTGCTGGTCCGCATCGCAACCGAACACGGTGCCAGCCCCGCGCAGATCGCCCTCGCTTGGGTGCTCAGGCAACCGCCCGTCCTGGCGATTCCGAAAACCTCAAGCCCACACCATGTCCAGGAATGCCACCGCGCCCTCGACGTTCGGCTTACGCCCCGCGACCTGGCCGACCTGGATCGTGCCCATCCCCCGCCCACCCACAAACGCGTGCTCGAGGTGATCTAGGCGACCTTCTCGGAACTGCATTCCAGGACCACATGCCCATTTATCCACACCACGTCAAGAGAACAAGCCATGGACCTCGTGTGCTTACCTCAGTTCAAACAATTCTTCCGTCAAGCGGCCAGCCTGGATATCGACAAGGAAGACCTCCGGCGCTTTTACGACTTCGTCGGCGACAGAACATACAAACTGCTTGTGCCGGCGGAAGCCACGGCCAAGGCAAACGGCCGCGACCTTATCGAGCCGCACGACCTGCCCATCACCAAGGGCCTGCAGGAGTGCGAGGAGACAAAAGAGCGGCTCCCGCAGGTCTCCGGCGGCCTCGTGTCGCCTTGGCGCGCTGCTTCCGCCTCCTCGACGACAAGGTTAAAACCCCAAACGACCCACTGGGATAAGGCCGAACAGGTATCTGGGCTCCTGCTGTAAAGGGGCCGCTTCCTGGCATCCTGAGCGACGAAGACAGTGACCGGGACTCGGTTCGCGCTGCCCAAACGGACCTGGACGCTGCCGACACAGTTCCGCTCGCGATCGCTGTCGCGCTGGTTGTTGCGACGATGGCGACCGCCAAAAAATGACCCTAGGCGCCCAGACCAGGGCCTGCTCACGTCCGTAGGCCTATGCGTTGGCAGGCTCGGGGCCTTCGTGGCCGTCGCTGCGCTCTCGGGCACCGCTGGAAGGGCAGACGTCGATCAACGACGTGCTCGGCGAGGGGTCGGCGCCGGTACCATTCGGCTGGTTCTGCCGATCCACGTCCAGCTTCTGGCTGGCCAGATCCGCCGCCTTATCGTCCCCTAAGAGCACCGCCTGGAATAGGCCGGGGACTACTTCAAGGGTGCCCTACGTGTACCGGATCGCGCCAAGCAGTGCCGGCAGCCTTGTGACGCCGTCGTCCTCCGTGAAGTGTCCTGCATGCGGGTGGACCTGCAGCCGTGCGTCCAGGCGCCTGGCGAGGTCATCGGATGCTTCCGGCGGCACGAAAGGATCCGTCTCGGAGCGGAGTACTGTTCGTTCCCTAATGCTTGTTGCTACCCGTTCAACGTCAACGTCAGTTGCGAGGAAGCCATCGAGTTCCGGCAGTGCTTCCAGTGGTTCGGTGAAGCCTGCCACCAATACAAGACCGCCCAGTTCCCATGGCTCCGGCAGCGTCGCGAGTACGCGTAGGACCGTGACGACACCGAGGGAATGTGCCACAACTACCGTTGTCGCATCGGGCACTCCCAGTGCCGCGCTGACAGCGCTCTGCCATGCTGCCTTGGCAGGAGCGTCCGGGTCGGGGAGAGGCACGACTGTGACTGCTATGCCTTGAGCCTCGAGGACGCTTTGAAGCCATGGGAACCAGTTTGCATCCGGCGAAGACTCGTACCCGTGCACGATGACGACGCGCTTGACAGATCGAACTGGTATCTTGCTGGCTGTTTCGGTCACAGGCACAGACTGTATCGGGGTCAGAGGTGCCTCGCCGGTCATGCGTGGGCGGCTAAACTCGACGTACGACTGCCCCCCGGCCACGGCGGGCCGATTTCGGTCGGGCTTGGCGGCATCAGGTCTGCCATCAGGAGGCGGGGTCCCGGTTCTCGCTGTTGATGAAAACCTGCACCGCCACGACGTGGGCTTCTGTCAGGCCCTCCTCGGGGTCCGGCTTCTCCAGCAGGACGGGTTGGTGGTACTGGTGCGCCCAGTCGTGCACGTCCGTCCCTAGTGCGTCGTCGACCCACACAACGGCGTCCCAATCCGCGGCGCTTTCGGCCTCCATTTTGTTCAACCACCTGGCTACCGACCCCAGCTTTGGCGTCTGTTGGCCCTCATCGTCCGGCACTGGTGCGATCGCCACCCGCAGCGGGCTCACCTCAAGCATCAGCTGCGCTTCGAGACCGTCCAGAACATCTTCAGGTGATGTCGAGACCCAAGCGATCCTCCCTTTGGTGGCGAGCCGCCGCACCAGGGCAACCTTCAAATCCGAGAGATGGGCATTCGCACCATGAGAATTGTCATCCGGCTGAAGCTTTGGGTTGAGCACACCGTTGACGTCCAGGAGGATGATTGGCTTCATGACCGAGACGATAGTCCGTCTCCAAGCCGGACGGTAGCCGGCGCCCCTTTTCCCCGGGTCATCTCAGCAGGCACGGGCCCTGCCTTTTGATGCAAGAGCGACAAGTAACAGCGGCCGCCGGTGAAACCCTGGAGCAAGGGCTGTTAGCGGTCTTATGCAGCGTCCCCTTGTCCTCCATGGAACGTTGTACGGCCATTTGTGAGTCCTCGAGCACCTACGCCCCTAATACCCGTGTATGCCTTCCAGGTGACATCAGATGACTCTTGTCGGCCTGGCTCTGGCGGCTTTTCTCGCTGCCTATCGAAGATAAGGCGGCCGTGGTAACTTCTGCTTGGATTAGGAGTTCCTCATGCGATTGCCTTCCAATCCAGCTCCTGATCCTGCTTTCGAAAGCAGAGGCAACGATGGCAACTCTATTGATCTTCCATGAGGTCGACGATGTTGACCACTGGCTCAGCTCGCCGCGACGCCAGGAACTCTTCGGACCATTGGGAATGACAGTTCGAACCTTTGTGGACCCGGGCAAAACCAACCGCGTCGGGCTGATCGTCGAAGTCCCGGACTTGGACACGTTCCAGCGAATGATGGAGTCCGAGGCAGCGGCCGACGCCATGAAATTCGACGGCGTTCGCCCCGACACGATCCTGATGCTGGTCGAACCCGAGCCCAGCACCTGACCCGGGGGCCTAGTGCCGGCGTGAACTCTGCGGCTCCGGCCGGGACGCCGAGGCAGAGTTGCGAAATACAGCACGAGTGCACGGGGGATCATTTGGAGTGCCGGGCCGGACCGGTGCCCATCTGGCTGGGCAAAACGAGAAGTGCCAGTTTCTCTCCTTCGCCGTTGATCCGTCGGTGCCGGGGCGTGCGGAGGGCACTGACGGTAGGTCTTCACAGGGTGGTGATCAGCCCGCCGTCGATGGTGAAGTTTGACCCTGTGGCATTGGCCACCTTGTCGCTGGCAAGGAACAGCACGACGTCGGCGATTTCGGATGGGCGGCTGAATCGTCCCGTCGCCGCGCCAGAAGTGGCTGCGGAGGCAACATCCGCGGGGGTGCGGCCGGTCGCCCGGGACACGGTGTCGGCCACACCGCCGCTGCCGAGCCACAAGTCTGTCTCGACGGGCCCCGGGCTGACGCAATTTACCCGAATGCCTTGGCGACCGTATTCCTTCGAGAGTGATTTGGCGAAGTTCCACAGGGCCGCTTTCGCTGCGCTGTAGTCGATGACGGCAGGATCCGGCAGGAATGCATTAACCGAAGTCACATTAACAATCGTGCCCCCGCCCGCCTGCAGCATTTTCGGAAGGGCAGCCCTGGTGACGCGCATGGCGGCCAGGAAGTTCAGGTTCAAGGAAGCGGCTCAGTCATCATCGGAGATCTCCAGGAAGCCACTAATTCGGGTTTTGGCGGCGCCGACATTGTTCACCAGTATGTCGACCTTTGTCCCGGCCGCATCGACGAGTGCTTGGCCGGCGTCCGGCGCCGATAAGTCAACTGGGATGAACTTGAGCTGTCCGTTCCCCGAAAGTTCCCCCAACTCCGGGGAGGTGGATCTTGCACCGGCAATGACGGTGGCGCCTTCGGACAGGAGGGCCCGAACAATGGCCAGGCCGATTCCTTTACTGGCGCCTGTAACGACGGCTACTTTGCCGTGAAGTCCGAGTTCCATGGCGCTAGCATCCCTTGCTGCTCAGCCACCGCAAGGTGACGTCGGCGACGTCGTCCCAACCCTTGTCAATGGTCAGGGAGTGTTCCCGACCCTCTAACTCGTGGTAGTCGGCGACGGATTTGGGATTGTCTGCATAGAGCTTGAATGTTTGCTCGACGACAATCCTCGGCGCGGTGTTGTCTTCGGTTCCGGAAGTCAGGACTAGCGGACCCCTCTCAGCTTTGTGGGTGTCGACGGCGGCTGGTGAATTCTGGAACAAGTCGGCGGCCGCGTCCTCAAGGAGCGGGCGCCCGGAACCGGGAATGGACCACCTCTTGAAGAGTTCGTTGCCCGCGGTTGCGCCATCGCCGGGCCAAGCTGGAGCGATTGCCGTACAGCCGTGAGAACGAAACTTCTCCAGCCAGGGATCGCAGGAGCTGCAATGGAGCCACAGGCTGTGGATGAACACGACTGGGTGGTTGTGGTTTGCAGGGGAGTCGGACACTGCGATAACCCCTTTCTGGACTAGAAACCGACTTCGTACATAGGGCGAGACCAAGAACGTTTAGGCACAGTTTGCGCCGATGTTTCGGCCATGGCCAGAGTCGGGTAGTCCTTGCTTTCTTCGCCGCCTGGGCGAAGCCGATGGCAGCAGCCACAGCGCTCGTACGCTGCAGGGAAACGGCTCGCCGCCAGCACCCGATCACTGCCGGCATGGGCCCTCGACAGAAACGCAGCCGAGGTTCATTTGTCCCTACGGGGATCCGGCGACGCTGACAGAGGTGCGTGAAATGGGACCTTAGAATTGCTGCCTTGACCGAACAGGCCACAGCTCACTGCCCGCGTGGAAGCAGCACGATCGGGCACAACGCGGGGGTCGCTCGCTACCACTGGTACCCCATTGCCAAGCGTGTTCGTGATATGGGTGAGCTGTTCACAAGGGCTCCCGCCGTCGAGCCCTTGGGCGTGCTCGCGCACACCCCCCCTATGTGGGCGATCCCTTGAGCGCCCAGGTAGTCGGAGCGGCGTCACGATATCGGACGCGGGCCCAATCTTTGTCTGCCGCAATCGGCCGTACTCTCGGGTTCCGCGACGGCAGCCAGCCCATAGCTGCAGCCCCGGAGGCGTTCTTAGCCCTTTCGAGGAGAGTGCGGATCCTGGCCAGCGGCGGGAGTACGAAGAGAACCTTAAGGTCCGGCCCCGGTCCAAGGGAGTGCCATCTTTAGAGTCGTGGGGCCATACTGGTTGAATGATGGTCAGCGTCGGATCTGGGGCTGCGGGCGGGAAGCGGCCCGCGCCGGGCATGAGCCCGTTCCCTCCGATCGCAGACTACGCGTTTCTCTCCGACTGTGAGGCCAACTGCCTTATCGCCCCGAGCGGGCAGGTGGAGTGGATGTGCCTGCCGCGTCACGATTCACCGAGTGCGTTTTCCACCATGCTTGACCGGGCCGCGGGCGGTTTCAAGGTGGCTCCGCACGGCGTCCGGGAGCCCACTGCGCGACGCTATCTCCCCGGCAGTCTGATCCTGGAGACCACCTGGCAGACCAGGACGGGCTGGATGATCGTGAGGGATGCCCTGGTGATGGGTCCGTGGCACCACACCGACGAGAGGGCCGGCCGGTACCGCCGGCCGCCGACGAACTACGAGGCCGAGCATTGCCTGCTGCGCACCGTCCGGTGCGTCAACGGTTCGGTTGAGCTCTCCGTGATGTGCGAGCCGGTCTTCGACTACGGCCGGCGCCGGGCACGGTGGGAGTTCTCCAGTCCCGGATACGGAGAGGCCGTGACCGTCAGCGGCGATGAGGGGGATCCGGTGCTTCGTCTGACCACCGACCGACGGCTGGGCATCGAGGACTCCATCGCGATCATTCGCAGCCAGATGACCGAAGGCGACGAGGCGTTCATCGCGCTCTCCTGGACATCGCTGCCTCCACCGAGGACATGGGAGGAAGCCACCCGGAAGCAGTGGCAGACCACCGAGTTCTGGCGGCAGTGGATCACGGTGGGGGAGTTCCCCGACCATCCGTGGCGGGAGGAGCTGCAACGCAGCGCGCTGACGTTGAAAGGCCTCACCTATGCGCCGACCGGAGCGCTGATCGCCGCGCCCACCACGTCCCTGCCCGAGACGCCCGGGGGAGAGCGAAACTGGGACTACCGGTACACGTGGGTGCGAGACTCCACCTTCGCGCTGTGGGCCCTTTATACCCTCGGCCTGGACCGGGAGGCCGACGACTTCTTCTCCTTCATCCGCGACGTTGCCGCCGAGGACGACCTGCAGCTCATGTACGGCGTCGGCGGCGAAAGGGACCTGCCCGAGTCCATGGTTGAGGGACTCGCCGGCTACGACGGGGCGCGCCCGGTCCGCATCGGCAACGCGGCGGTCCACCAGCGGCAGCTCGACGTCTGGGGCACGATGCTGGATTCCGTTTACCTTCACACCAAGTCCCGTGACCAGCTCCCCGAGCCGCTATGGCCCGTCCTGCTCCGCCAGGTCGAGCAGGCCGCCTCGCACTGGCGTGACACCGATCACGGCATCTGGGAGGTCCGTGGCGAACCGCAGCACTTCACGTCCTCCAAACTCATGTGCTGGGTGGCGCTGGATCGCGGCGCGCGGTTGGCGCGGCTGCACGGCGAGGCCGATTACGCCCGGAAATGGGACTCAATCGCGGAGGAGATCCGCGAGGATATTTGCGGTCACGGCCTCGACGATCGGGGAGTGTTTGTCCAGTCCTACGACACCACGAACCTCGATGCCTCGCTGCTCCTTGTCCCGCTCGTCCGGTTCCTGCCCGCCAATGATCCACGCGTGCGTGCCACGGTCTTGGCCATCGCCGATGAACTCACCCAGAACGGACTCGTCCTGCGCTACCGCCCCGAGCAGACCGACGACGGACTCACCGGTGCTGAGGGGACCTTCACCATGTGCTCGTTTTGGCTGGTCTCCGCCCTCGTCGAGATCGGAGAAGTGGCCCGCGCCAAAGCACTGTGCGAACGCCTGCTGTCCCACGCCAGTCCACTGGGGCTCTACGCCGAGGAGCTGGATCCGGTGAATGGCCGTCACCTCGGCAACTTTCCACAGGCGTTCACCCACTTGGCCCTCATTAACGCGCTCATGCACCTCATTCGCGCGGAAGAAACGGACCGTGCGAGGCAATTCTCCCCGGCTCACCGCAACACGTAACCAAGTGCAGGTCGGGGTGGCAGCCGCAAGGTAATGCCATGCCTGTTTCAGTACAGAATGTTTGTCTGCCTCGGCTTGGAGGTCGTATGGGGCTTTTTCGCCAACTGGTCGGCGCCCAAGGAGTTGGCACTACGGAAGAAACGGCGGGATCATGGGAATTAGCGTCGGGCGATTCCCGCAGTAGCACCAGGTCCCACATCAGCAGCGCGCGTATTTGAGTAAGGTGTGGGGGTCCACGGGACCTGGGATGCTGGTCTACGTCCGCTACACATCACCCACCCCGTGCCGCAGTCAACTGGACTGGCCGAGGCTGACGACAAGGTTGATCGCCACTGCGACCACGAAGGTGGCGAAGAAGTAGGAGAGCAAAGCGTGCCCCAGGGCGATCCTGCGGGAGGGAGTGGATGACTCGTTCACATTGCTCGCGTTGTATGCCATGCCGATAGAGAATGCCGCGTAGGCGAAGTCGCTGTACGACGGGTCCTCATCCTGGTTGAAGCGGAAGCGATGGCGGTCGTCGTGGTAGTACATCCGAGCGTACTTGAACGCGTAGACAGTGTTCACGAGAGCCCACGCGAGCACCACGCCGAGAGCCGCCAGGATCGCCGCGGCCACACCGATGGGGTCCTTCTGCTGGCTGCGGATCAATGCAAAGACGACCGCCACGAGACTGGCAAATGTCGCGCCTGTGATGAGGGAGTCAACGAGCCGTCGAGATCGACCTTCTTGGCGGGCTAGTTCACCCGTGGCCTCCGGACCAGCGGGCCACGCCTTAGTCCATGCCCAGATCAGGAAGACGCAGCCGGCGACAGACCACCCGATCAAGGGCGCGAGTTCGGGAGCACCGAGCAACGCCGGAACGAATGCGATAACGAGACCGATGATGGCCGAGACTAGAGCCTTGCGATCAATATGCGACATTGAAGTAGTTGCCCTCCAGTCTCGATTGAACGTGAAGGGTCCGATGGCCCACCGTCGGACTTCGTTGCGGCCGGCGTTACCGTTCGCCTGAAGAAGTTTTTCAAACCCAATGTTCTGTCCCTTCCGGAAAGAGGAAGTATGAATTTCGTTGCCGTGCCGCCGGCCTCCATAGGGCAGCGAAGTCAGGATGTCGCGGGGCCGCTCCCTGGTGAGCACATCGTACCCGGCCCGATGTTTAGCCCGCACATGGTGCACATATGCGCTGTCGAAGAATTCATCCGTCCCCGATTCTGGTGTTCCCGGGGCGAGTCTACGCGGGTCATTAGCCGTGAGTCAGCTATATCCTCGGTGGCGTGGGAACTATAGGATCTTGGCCGTTCTTGCTCTGCGCTTGGAAAGTCCCGCGGCGGTGTCAACCCGGAGAGTAAGGGCGCCTTGTTGTCAAGGTGATAATAAGGGTGTTACTGTACTTGTTGTCAGCTTGATAATAACGAATGGAATCCCGATGAACGCCTTGCTCGACTGGATGAACTCCGCAGCGATCCCCAATCTTTTCGGCAATCCGGTGAGCTGGATCGAGATCATCGGCTTCGTCACCGGCGCGGCCTGCGTCTACGGCGTCGCACGTCAAAAGCTTTGGAACTGGCCGGTCGGGATCCTGAACAATTTGGCGTTTGTCATCCTGTTCCTGGGAGCCGGACT
Source organism: Arthrobacter globiformis (assembly GCF_003261175.1). Lineage (GTDB taxonomy): Bacteria > Actinomycetota > Actinomycetes > Actinomycetales > Micrococcaceae > Arthrobacter > Arthrobacter globiformis_A. The sequence continues at coordinate 21,932 of NZ_QLNP01000099.1, forward strand.
CTACGGGGAAACGGTCCTGCAGGTCATCTTCGCCGCCGTTGCCGTCTACGGCTGGTTCAACTGGATCCGCGGCTGCGCCGACACCGAGGGCAGGAACGACCTTCCCATCCGTGACGCCTCCCGCAACGAGATTCTCCTCGCCCTCGGCGCTACCGTCGTTGGGACCGCCGCCGTCGCCATGATCCTCACGCACGGAACCGACTCCCAAGTGCCGTGGCCCGACGCCTTCGTCTTGACAGCCTCCCTTGTCGCCACCTACGCGCAGGCCAAGAAGATCTTCCAGCACTGGCACGTCTGGATCCTCATCGATATCGTTTCCATCCCGCTGTACTTCAGTCGCACACTGACACTCACCGCCGTCCTCTATGTCGGATTCCTCGCCCTGTGTGTCTATGGCCTCATCGACTGGAAGCGCACCCGCCGCCTCCAGGCGCCGGCCAGCACTCCCGAAACCGTCACCGCAGGAGCCTGACATGTACAAGAACTCCATGGTCATCGGCAAGTTCTACCCGCCCCACGCCGGCCACGCCCATCTCATCGCCGCGGCAGCCGCACAATCCGAGAACGTCTCGGTCCTCGTTCAAGGCAACCGCTTCGAATCTGTCACGGTTGCCGACCGGACCAGGTGGCTGTCGGTAGAGTTTGCGGACACTCCCGGAGTGCAGGTCATCGCAATGCGCAACGACTGCCCCGAGGACTACCACTCGGAGGAGATCTGGAAGGCGCAGAACGAACTGATGCGCCTCGCACTGAAGTCCAGCGGCGTCACCTCCATCGACGCGGTCTTCAGCTCTGAGGAATACGGAGTCCAGCTGGCGGAGGCGTTCGGTGCCGAGCACGTCCTTGTGGACCTGTCCCGAACCACCTACCCGATCGGCGGGACACTGTGCCGTGAAGACCTCGGAGTCGCCTGGCCCTACATCATTGGCCCGGCCCGGCAGGAACTGGCCACACGAATCATCGTCGTCGGCGCTGAATCCACCGGCACCACCACCTTGGCCCGGGCACTTAGCGAGCACTACCGGCCCCGGTTCCCCCGGCTCGTGGATGTGTCCGAATACGGCCGCGAGTACACGTACGAAAAGTTTGACGCCCTGCGCGCCGAAAGAGCGGACGCGGTACTCGACGAGATGGTGTGGACCGAACAGGACTTCGGCCGCATCGGTGCACGGCAGAACCAGATGGAAAACGACGCCGCCGACGTCTGCCCGTTGGTCATCGCCGACACCGACTCCCTGGCCACCACCCTTTGGGAGAGGTTTTACATCGGCGAACACAGCTACGGCTCCTACCATGCGGCCGAACAGCTGCCCCACCGGGACCTGTACCTGATCACCGATCATGAAGGAGTGGACTTCGAAGACGACGGATGGCGTGAAGGGGAACACCGCCGGGCCGAAATGACCGAATGGTTCAAGGAGACTCTGACCGAGAAAGGGCACTCCTGGATCCTGGTCACCGGCGACCACCACCGGCGCATGCAGACCGCGGTCGAGATCATCGACCTTATCCTCGCCCAGCGGAGCGGTTTCACCTCCCCGCCCTGGGCCACGCGCACCGTCCTGGACGGAGCCGAGGCATGAACCGCGAACCGAGAGACGAGAAGGAGTTCCTCGACGCCTATGATTCCAAGGCCTATCCCTCGATCGCACTGACCGCGGACTTAGTCGTCTTCGCCGTGGCCGGGGGAGTGCTGCACGCTGCCATGGTCCGCCGCGGCGGCCACCCCTTCAAAAATGCGCTGGCCCTGCCCGGCGGCTTCGTCGGCCCTCACGAGTCGGCAGAGCAGGCCGCCTACCGGGAGCTCGCCGAGGAAACGGGCCTGGACCTGGGGCGCTTGCCGGTTCACGTCGAACAGCTGGCCACGTACAGCAACCCGGACCGGGATCCGCGGATGAGGGTGGTCTCCGTAGCCCACCTGGCCCTGCTGGCCACGGACGGCCAGACCCTACCTAATATCTCGGCCAGCACGGACGCCGCGGCCGCCGCATGGCACCCTGTTCATGGTGTTCTCCACGGCACTGAGCTGGCCTTCGACCACACCACCATCCTGACTAACGGACTGGACCGGCTGGCCGGGAAAATGGAGTACACGACCGTTGCTGCCCGCATGTTGCCCGAAGAGTTCACCATGACGCAGCTTCGCACCGTGTATGAGGCGGTCTGGAACACCACACTCGCCGCCGGAAACTTCACCCGGAAGATGCTGCCCCAGCTCGAAGACACCGGCCGGAAATCCAAGGCTTCGATCGGGGCACCCGCGGCGCTGTTCACCGCCACCGACCGGCATATTCATCCGCCCTTGGCGAAGCCGGCCAGCAAGTAGGGCAGCTGGCGCAGGTTTCTCGGATTTACGGAGGAAGCAGAACGTGGGAGTCGGTGCCTGGGGGCCTGCTGTAATCGTCCGCCGGGTCCGGATGCAAGGGGGGAATGCGTTCCGGACCCGGCGATCTGCAGCTCAGGTTCGCGGCTACCTGTGCTGCAGTGACAAGACCTAGTGTGTACCCGGCACGTTGCGAAATGTGTGGAGCACCTGAGAGCCGGCGCGCACTTTAACCCCCCATTTGAGGGGGCCTGGCGTGCCTTCCAAGGTTTCCCCAAGCTGCAGTGACCGGTTCCGACCATAACGATGGGGCCCGCCGGCCGCGGACGGATCCGCACGTCGTCCGCATTGTCCTGGCCATGCTGCTGATGAGAGGCCGCAGGATTTGTCGCCGGCCTTAGGCCCCGGGGAACCTTGACCGGACGTCACCACCGGGGCAACGGTCCGCCTCCGTATCGTCAACGGTCACCTTCGCTGACCACTCAAACTTGTCCCCGAGACCCTCCAGCTTGGCGAGAGGGTACCGGACGCTGACCTGCTTGTCTGCGGCCACAGCTCCGGTGGTGATGTTTTCCCGCTTGCCGCTCCCAGCCTCGGTCACGAAGTTGGCGGTCTCTTTGCCGTCTTGGAACTCCACTCCTAGCTGGTATTCCTTGCTGCCGTCCGCGCTCCACGCCCTCACGGCATACAAAACGGTCCCGGTGGTCGGAACGTTCGTCACCGTGTTGAACGTGGCCAACATCTCCGTGCCGTCGCTGAACAGCCGAGCCTTGGCGAGGTCAACAGCCTTCGACTCTGAGTCGCCCGCCCTGTCCTCGCAGATCGACTCGCCGCCTACGGCCTTGCTCACAGCGCTAGGTTCAATGGCTGGCGTCGTTGCGGCCGACGGTTCCGGACTGGATTGCGTGCTGGGACTGGATCCGCATCCCGTGAGTGCGAGCACTGCGACGGCCAAAATCCCGCAAGATTTCCTCATGCGCCTATCTAACCACGCGGCAGCGCGACGACGAATAGCTTCTGGGACAGCGGATTAAGTTGCCTTGGAACGCGTTCTGAGCCTGCGCAAACGCGTAGCCGTAGAGGCCGAAAAACAGGTAACTGCCACTGCTGCTCTATTTTCTGAGGGGGTGTTAACTATGAGGCGGGCGGATAACAGTGTTGAAGCCCTCCGGACGGTCTGCCGGCGTCCGTCCGGGTCAGGCTAGCCGGGCTTGGTGCACTCCCCCAGCAGGTGCCAAGCCCGGCGACACCTCAGTGTTCCAGTGGTGTGACCTGCCAAGGCCGAAGCCTCCTCGCGACAAGACCTTCGCCTATCTTGCCTGAAACTTTCGCCGATCTTGCCCCACCGGAGTGAGCATTAATTCGAGCCTAAGGGGGTGAACATCAATGGGTGACGACAAAGAGGTGCTGGACTGGCTGTCTCCCCGCAAGCAGCGGGAAATCGACAACCAGGCCGCGTTCCTGCGCTACCTGCTCGAGCGTGAAGACGCTGCCGCTGCAGGGGGCGAGAAGTCTTAGGGCAGTTGCGGGACGGTGCGAGGACTGTAGCGGCAGCCTCAGCGCGTGTTGGTGGTCAGGAAGGCTTTGATCTTGCTGGCCATGGCCGGCGCATGGGCCCAGTGCAGGTAGTGCCCGCCGGGGAGTGCCACGATCTCATGGTTCCGTACGTTTTGCAGCCGGCTTTCGTGCAGGGCCACGTCCGCCGGGGTCTCCTTCGCCGAGGCAAGCAAGGTGAGCACGGGGAGGTCGTCCGGGTAGCGCATTCCTTGCACCTTGCGGGCGTTCTCGGCGATCCGGTTGGTCTCGTCGACGACGGAAGGGTTGCCGAAGTTCCAAATGGCCATCTTGCGGATCTGGTCCCGCTCGCGGGACGTGTAGGCGGTGCCGTCAGGTTCCACGAGGCCGGGCGCGATTGTGGCCGCCCAGCGGGGCAGGCCGCTTACTGCGATAAGGCCTTCCCAGTTGATGCCGCCGCTGGCGACGCCGGTCTCTTCGGCGTGGACCGTCCGGGCGGCGGGCACGGTGGGGTCGATGCCGATGACGGCCGCGACGTCGTTCCCGTACCGGTTGGCGTAAGCGAGCGTGTAGAAACCGGCGATGGAATGGCCAGCCAGAACATAGGGTCTTGGCACATGCGCGTTTGCCAGGGCCTCATGCAGCTCGGCAGTGATGTTCTCGACGCTGCGCTCCACCGGGGGCTGGTCGCTGTACCCGTAGCCGAACCCTTCCACGACAACGACGTCGTAGTCCCCGAGTTCCCGGATGAGCGGAGCAAAGTCCAGCGCCGGTGCTGGCGTGCCGAGGCCACTGAGCAACACGATGGTCTGTCCTGTCCTGTCGTTCCCTGGCGTGCGGGCGACGTTGAGGGCACCGTGGCTTGTCTGCACCCTTTGTCCGTATGGAGCGGTCGCGGAGCGCTCCACGTGGTTCATGGCGAGGTTGGCGAAAGCGGAGACCAGAAGGAGGCCAGCAAGGATGGCGGCCGTTAAGCCCAGTGTGCGTAGCCGGCGGCGGGGCTTCCTGCTCCGGGGCGGGGAAGAAGCCGGCCGTGAATGTCGAAAGTTGATCATGGGCTAAGACTGCCAACGGTCGGCAGCGCGGGGGAGTGGTAAAAATTGCCAGTATGAAAAGGATCCTGCACACCGGGAACGGGACTGTGGCCGCGTGGGTACAGTGGCCTCATGCACCGAGTTGTTGCTCTCGCCTTGCCGGATGTCGTCGCCTTTGACCTCGCCATTCCAGCGCAGGTTTTCGGCCACGAGGACGAGCGGCAGCTGTACTCGTTTGCGGTCTGCGCAGCCGAACCCGGCCTGGTCCCGACCACTACCGGCTACGCCATTCACGCCGCAGAGGGGCTCGAAGCCCTTCTGTCAGCCGACACCATCGTGGTGCCCGGGTTCAGCCCCCTCACGGACCCTCCGGCCAGTGTCTGCGACGCGCTTCGCGCGGCGGCTCGGAACGGTGCCCGGGTGGTGTCCGTCTGCACGGGGGCCTTTGCGTTGGCGGCTGCCGGCCTCCTTGACGGGAAACGCGCCACGACTCACTGGAGGAACGCCCAGCGCCTGCAAACCCTGCACCCGGCGGTCGCCGTCGACGCCGGGGTGCTGTACATCGACGAGGGCAGCGTCAGCACCAGCGCCGGGGTCGCGGCCGGCATCGACCTGTGCCTGCATCTGGTCCGCAGGGACTACGGCACCGAAGCAGCCAACCGCATCGCCCGTCGGATGGTTGTGGCACCCCACCGCGAAGGCGGGCAGGCGCAGTTTATCGAGCGCCCGGTGGCCGCGCCGCTGACCCATTTCGCTGAAACCTGCGCTTGGGCCAGGCAGCATCTGGCAGAGTCACTGACCGTCGTCGACATGGCTGATCACGCCGGCTGGGCACCGAGCAGCTTTGCGCGCAAATTCCTGGCAGACGCCGGGACAACGCCTTTGCGCTGGCTGACCAGCCAGCGCATTGCCGAGGCCTGCCGCCTGCTCGAAACGACCGACCTGACCGTGCATGCGGTTGCGGCCAGGACAGGCCTGGGAACGGCAGCCAACTTCCGACTCCACTTCATGCGCGAACTCAACACCACACCCTCCAGCTACCGCCGCCTCTACCAGGGGCGGAACCGCAGCCTGACGCGGGAAGCGTAGTGGCCAGGAGCACGCCCCTGAGTGCAGCGCGCCGGGTGGCACAGCGCGCGGATGGTAAGTACCGTCGTCGTAAGAACCAGCGCGCAACCAGTCAGGGGCAGCATGAGCAAGAGCAGCAGGAACCGGAACAAGCGCAAGGGGCCCGCTGGCACCGGAAGTTCCGCCGCGCGCGGCTCTTCGCCCGCTTCCCTGAGCTCGTTCCGGGCCGGGCGGGCCGTGGACTCGCTCGCGCCGGCTTTTGTCCGGTGGTTCGACGACGGTGCCCCGGGTGCTGCTGCCACCGCCCTCGAATGTCTGGCAGCCATAGAAAGCGTTATGGGCCGGTATATGGACCGTGTGGCCGCTGCTGACCTGACACGCCTTGATCCTGCGATTCTGGCCGAAGCACTTGCTGCCGATCTTGCCGCCACGGCGGCAGATGACGACCGTGGTGAATTTGTCATCGCTGCTGTGCACGGGTTCGTCGACTTCCTTGCGGAGACTGACCGGTGGTCAGGCCCAGCGGAGCAGCTCGCCGACGTCACCGACCTGCTCAACGCCCTTCTGGGGGAGACAGAGGAGTGGAGGCTCGTCGACGTGCCCGTTATTTCCGACGACGACGCCCTGCAGGCGTTCTCGGAGCTCCCGCTGATCCAGCGGACCACGGCACTGCTTCAGTGGATCGGCGATGCGAAGCCTGTGACCGGAACCGGTGCACTCCGGACGAAGGACATCGAAGCAGCGGCTGCGTGCGTCGGACTGAAAGCCAGGGGCGGCCCCAAACAGCAGGCTGGGCTCCCGCAGGCCGGGAACGGCGGTTCGGAAAGGCCCGTGCCGACAGTCCGCAGCATGTATGAGGTGCCGCTGCTGGCGCAGGTGTGGGAGGCGCTGGCCCGCACTGAGCTGATCAAGATCGGCTCAACGAAGGCCGCGCCGTCACCGGCCACCGCCGTCTTCCTGGCCGGCGGCACCCCGGACCGGCTGGAGGAGCTGGTGTTCTTCGTCGAACAGTTCCTCTCGGCCTCCCTGCTCGGCTACGACCCTGAACAGCCGTGGGACGTCCTCGTTGCCGCAACGGTGGCCTCGATCCTGCTGGCGGCGGCCTCAGCGGATCCTCCGCGGAGGGACACTGTGCTGGACCCCCGCACGGGTGCGTCGCCGGAGGAAAGGGCGACCGTCGAGGCGCTGAAGGCAGCGGCCATGGGTCAACTGGAAGCACTCGCCGAGCAGGGGATCCTGACGATCGACACGCATTTCCGGGTACCGCCTGCCCTGGTCCGGTGCATAGCGAGCACCTATGAGGACGCATCGGTGCTGGAGGACCTGGGGCTGCTGGACATCCCGGACCTCGATGTGGATTCCGAGGATGCCTAGGAAGACCCAAGCTTCTTGGGGCGGCCGCAGGCCCATGCAAAAGCCAAGCATCAGTGCCAAGCTGGTTGCATCCACGAACCGGCAGTTGATGAAGGAGCGCTGGTGGCATGCCCAAGACCGGCAAGAACGATCACGCCCGCAAGGAGGAGCTTCCGTCGACCCTGCAGCGTTCTGAGCAGAAAGCCCAGGACACTTTCGCCAAGACCTACGATTCAGCCCTTGAGTCCTATGACAACGACGAGAGCCGGGCCGCCCGGACAGCCTTCGCATCCCTGAAGCACAGCTACGAGAAGGTGGGCGACCACTGGGAACCTAAGGAGAAGCGCGGCCCCTCTGACCAGCACGCGGCGGAGGGCCTGGATTCATCGGCTCCCACCGCCGGAGGGGTGGATGCGAACGCCTCCAAGGACCACCTTTACAAGCGGGCCCGGGAGCTGGACATCGCGGGACGCTCGAAGATGGACAAGGACGAACTTGTCGAGGCGATCCGGAAAGCCAACGATGCCGCGACACGGAAGGCGCGCGGGGACTGAACCTACCCTTTCCTAGGGCGGCAGTATGAGGACCCCGACGGCGTGCGCTCCAGCACGCCGAAATCGATCATGTAGCGGCGCAGCAGCACGACATCGTCCGTGTAGCCCAGGAGCCGTTCATTGACCTTTCGTTCGGAGAGTTCCTCGCCAGGTTCGAACGTCTCGCCGGCAATCCAAGCCAGGAGCTCCCGCCGTTCCGTCTGGTTCGCCGGATACCTGTCGATCCGGCCAAGACGCATGAAGCGCGCCACTCCCGTCTGCGCCTGGCGTTTGGGCTGCTGGGTGAGGAGGTCGTGGAAGATGGTCTCCGACGCCTCCAGTTCATTGCCGGCACTCCGTTCGACCAGGCCAGCGTCGAGCAGGGCGGCGATGGCCCGGTCCCGCCGTTGGCCGGCCGGGCCGGACGACACGTCATCGTGCCGGGCTCCGAGGACAATTTGTGCGTAGGCGGTCCGCGCGTCGCGGTTGGCGAGGGCTGCCATGACCCGCCGCCAGTGTGGCCCACTCTGCCCGGCCTCTTTGCTCACGGAACTTCCCCCTTTGCTCTGGTGCTTGCAGATTTTGCTCCGGTGCTGCCGGGCCGGCCCCGTTAGTGTTGGCGGGTACCACAGGAAAAATCGTAGTCCCGGGCCGGGCAGGCCGAAAGGCACGGTCGGAGGCCGGCACCTGGTCATGCGGACAGCTCTGGCGCCGGGCCGTCGTCGTGATGTGAAATGGTGCTGGGATAAGGCCGTGAGGGTGAATCTCCGGGAGCGGGCCTGAAACGGCAGAGAACAACCTGGGCTATTGCGCTGGCCGTGTTGGGCGCATGGCTTTATTGAAAGTCATACCAATGGTCCAGGTGGCCCGCTCACCCTGAGGGGATGCTCCGCCGCCCGGGTGCGAGGCATACTTGGGATTGCCGGCCCCAGCAACGGAAGATTCTGATGACGACACACTTAGCCATACCGAATGTCACCCTGAACAACGGCGTAAAGGTCCCGCAGCTCGGCTTCGGCGTCTTCCAGGTTCCGCCGGAGCAGACCCAGCGCATAGTCGAGGACGCCCTGGAAGCCGGCTACCGCCACATCGACACGGCCGCGGCGTACCGGAACGAGGGCGCCGTCGGCGCCGCCATCGCTGCCTCGGGCATTCCGCGTGAGGACATCTTCCTCACCACCAAGCTGCGCAACGGCGAGCAGGGCGTGGCCCAGGAAGCCTTTCAGAACAGCTGCCAGGCCTTGGGCGTCGAGTACGTTGACCTGTACCTGATCCACTGGCCGGTACCGTCCCGGAACCTCTTTACCGAGGCATGGAAGGCGATGGAGAAGCTGCACGCCAGCGGCCAGATCCGCGCGATCGGTGTGTCCAACTTCCTGGCGGACCACCTGGATACACTCCTTCAGAGCGCGGACATCATTCCGGCCGTCAACCAGTTTGAGCTGCACCCGACGTTCCAGCAGTCCGAACTGGCCGCGAAGAGCCGCTCCCTGGGCATGGCCGTGGAGGCGTACAGCCCGCTGGGCCAGGGTGCTGATCTGGACGCTGGGGCTGTGACATCCGTTGCCGGCAAGTACGGCGTCACCCCCGCCCAGGCGGTGCTGGCATGGCACCTCGCCCAGGGCAACATCGTCATTCCCAAGTCAGCCAACAGCGGCCGCATGCGGGACAACCTCGCCGCCGTCAGCGTCGTACTGACGCCTGAAGAGATGGCAGACATCACCGGCCTCGAAGGCGGTGCCCGCATCGGCTCTGATCCCGCCGTCGCCGCCCACAGCCAAATGTAAGCCACCCACAGCCAGATGTAAGGGGACCCGATGAATTCCAATGAACTGTTGCTGGACGCCTTCGGCCGTATCCGCGAGATCGTGGACGTCACACTCGACGGGCTCGACGACGAAACCCTGCTCCGCCGGCCCGCCGGCAACGGGAACTCCATCGCGTGGCTGATCTGGCACCTCAGCCGGGTAGAGGATGCGCAGGTTGCTTCCGCTGCCGGTCTGCCGCAGGTCTGGACCTCGCAGGGCTTTGCCGGCCGTTTTGGCCTGCCGCTCCCCGAACATGACACCGGCTACGGCCATTCGTCGGACAACGTCGACGCCGTCAGGGTGCCAGCGGAGCTGCTCGCCGACTACTACGAGGCGGTCCACCGGCAGACCGTGGAGGTTCTTAACGGCCTTGGCGACGATGACCTTGACCGGGTCGTCGACACCCGCTGGGACCCGCCGGTCACTTTCGGCGTCCGGCTGGTCAGCACCGTTGCCGACTGCCTTCAGCACGTGGGGCAGGCCGCGTACGCCAAGGGCCTGAAAGACTAGGGGCGGGCCTAGCAGTCCATCCCCTTGCCTGGTGGTGCGGTTCCGAGGAGGATAAGCGGCAAAAACTCCAGGAGGCCGTGATGACCCAGCTTGGCAAGTTTGAGAAGTACCTGATCGAGGAATTTTTCGACGACTACCGTGCCGGGGCCATGAGCCAGCACACCTTCACCCGCCGGGTGGCGTTCATCACCGGCAGCATGGCAGCCGCTTCCGCCGCGATGCTCCTGGTCGGCTGTACGCCGCAGGAAGTTCCGCGCAGCACCGATCCCATGCCCACTCCCAACCCGACGTCGGGCTCCGCCACAGACACGGCCTCCGGAGGCGCCGTTCCGGGGGCGAAGAGCCCGCTGTCCGTTCCCGAGGGAACAGCAGGAATTACGACGTCGACAGTCAAGTTCCCGTCCGGCGGCACCGAGATCAGCGGTTACCTCGCCCGCCCCGAAGCCGGGAAGCCCGGCCCCGCCGTCCTGGTCTGCCACGAGAACCGCGGGCTGACTCCCCACATCCAGGACGTGGCCCGGCGTTTTGCCAAGGAAGGGTATGCGGCCTTGGCGATCGACCTGCTGAGCAGGGAAGGCGGCACGGCCAGCTTGGACCGGGATGCCGTCCCGGGAGCATTGACGCAGGCCGGCGCGCAGCGGCACGTGGCGGACTTTTCGGCGGGATTCGACTACCTGCAGAAGCAGCCCTTCGTGGAGCAGGGGCGGATCGCCATGACCGGCTATTGCTTTGGCGGTGGCATCACCTGGCAGTCGGCGGTCGAGATTACGGGTCTCAAGGCGACGTCGGCCTTCTACGGTCCGGCGCCCGACCTGGACAAGGTGCCGTCCATCAAGCCCGCGGTGTTCGGCGTCTACGCTGAGCAGGACGACCGGATCACCGGACCCATGCCGCAACTTCGGAATGCCCTGGCGGCCACGAGCGTGCGCAACCAGCTCAAGGTGTATCCCGGCGTCGACCACGCTTTCCACAACGACACAGGCGACCGCTACAACGAGCAGCAGGCAACGGCCGCCTGGAACGACACGCTGGCGTGGTTCAAGAAATACGTCTAACTGGTTATCAGCTCGTGGCGCCCGGGATCTCTGCGGCAATCCCGCCGGCATCGGGGCCGGAGGCGTCGTGGGCGAGCGCCTTCTGGCGGCGGTAGACCTGGATCGCGATGGCCGTTGGAATGACGGCGAGGGCGACGGCCCGCATCCAGGGGTGGTCCAGGACGTGGCCGGTGACGGAGTCGAGGGAGACGCTGCCCGGCCCGCCGATCGTGAAGGATGCTGCCGCAAGTCCCAGGACGGCCGGGTATTCCAGGCCGCCCTCGGTGGCGAAGAAGCCGTTGGGGGCGTGCACGCTGGCCGCGACACCCATGGTGGTGGCAGCAGCCGCTCCGGCGGCCGGAGTGGCGAAGCCCAGCGCGAGTGCCAGCCCGGCACCCGCTTCGCCGAGGCCGGCCAGCACCGCGCTTGGCTTCGCCGGCCGGAATCCCATGGCGTGCATGCCCTGGCTGGTGCCCTCGATCCCGCCGCCGCCGAACCAGCCGAAGAGTTTCTGGGTGCCGTGGGCAATAAGGACGCCGCCCAGGCCCACGCGGAAAATGGTCTGTGCAGCGGTGGCGGCGGCTGGGGCGACTGGGCTGATGCTCGTGCGGCTCATGTGAATCCTCCTGTAAACGGTTCAGCCTTTCGGCTGCTCTTCAGGCGATCTTGTCCGACGATTCTACGTCCGCGGGAGGTGCCCCTGGCGTCCGGCTTCACGCACCAGCAGCCGGATGTTTGCGTACAGCACTGCCCTCACCGCGTCGGGCTCCAGCCTCTGCCCGCGCCGGATGCGTGATTCCAGTTCCTTGCAGCAGCGCTCCAGCCGCAGAGCTCCGGCCATGGCGGACGTCGCCCTGAGGCTGACGACGGCGTCCGCCGCCATCCGGGCGTCGCCGCCGGCCAGGGCGCGGAGAATCTTCGACGCCCGGTCCGGCAACATCTGCAGGTAGTCATCCATGAAGGCCTCGGCGAAAGCCGGACCCACCTCGGTGGCAAGGACCTGCAGCGGACCGGCGTCCAGGACGGGGACGTCTTCTGTGCCGGTCACTTCGCACCGCCTGCTGTCCGTCGCATGTTGTGCCCATCGGTTCATGCCGCGACCTTGCTGCGCGGCTTACCGGATACTTTTCCGCGGGGACCTCAAGACAGGAGAAACATTTGCCGATGTTCGGATCAAGAATGCGGGCCGGTTAGGCCCGCTCGAGCAGGACCATCACTTCGTAGTGCGTGGTTTGCGGGAACATGTCCAGCACCCTGGCCCGTCGTGCGGTGAACGTGGGGAGTGCCGCCAGGTCGCGGGCGAGTGACTGCGCATTGCAGCTGGAGTAAACAACGTGCTTCACGGAGGAGGATTCCAGCCAGCCGCACAGTTCCTTGCCGATGCCGCGCCGCGGCGGATTGACGATAACCAGTTCCGGCGCCTGGTCCGCGGCGACGGCAAAGGCCGTGGCATCGCCCGCCTGGAAGTCCATGCGCTCCAGCCCTGCCTCGTCGCTGCTGAGCTTGGCCGACACAATGGCTTCGCGGCTGGTTTCAATCCCGGTGACTTCGCGGGAGGGATCCGCGCAATGCAGGGCAAAGCCGCCCACGCCGCAGTACAGGTCCCACACTGACGACGGTGCCAGTTCGTTGACCCATTCGCGACCCTGCCGGTACAGGGCTGCCGCCATGTCGCTGTTCGTCTGGAAGAAACTCTGCGGCCGGAGGTGGAGGTCGAGGTCATTGACGCGCATCCGCAGCGTCGACTGCTCGGTGAGCAGGATCTCGCGGTCGCCTTCCAGGACCGCCTTGTGCTCCGGGTGCAGGTTGACGGAGACAACCTTCACCTGCGGCAGGGATGCCAGGAGGGTGGGGAGGTGCTCCCGGATGCGCGGCACAAGCTTTTCCGAACGCAGGACCAGGCGCAGCATGATCTCGCCGTCGGGGGACTCGGTGATGATCAGGTGCTTGAGCTCGCCGCTGCGCCGGGGGACATCGTAGGGCGTAAGGTTGGCCCGGCTGATGAAGGCTGCCAGGACGGGAAAGCAGGCGAGCAACCCGGGCGAGCAGACGCCGCACTCGCGCAGGTCGACGCCGCGGCCTTCGGCGCCAAGGATCCCGATGGTGGGGTTCTTGGCCGTTCCGGCCACCACCATCTTGGCCTTGTTGCGGAAGCCGGACTCACGGCTCCCGATAGGCGGCAGCCACTCCGCGGACGTGTGGGCGGAGAGAAGTGTCTGGCAGTGCAGCTGCTTGCCGGCCAGCTGCTCGTCATAGGGCCGGCCCATGTGGGTGCAGGAAAGGCAGCGGGCGGCATCGAAGTAGGAACATTGCATGTCTGGTTAATTCTACTTTTTCTGTGGGCTTCTTCTGGCCGCGGGTCAGGACGGCGGCCGCTGCCGCCTGGGAAGGCTGATCCGGTCCAGATCGTTGGCAGGTACGACGGCGGTCCCTCCTGCGCGGGCCCGGGCCTGCTCGGCCAGGACATCCACGTCGCCGTACCGGGAGGAAAAGTGGGTGAGGACCAGCTTTCCGGCGCCGCCGTTGGCGGCCAGATCCCCGGCCTGCCCGGCCGTGAGGTGCGCGTACTGCGCCGCCAACGCGGCGTCGTCGTCGCTGAACGTTGATTCCGCGACGAGGAGATCGACGCCGTCGGCCAAGCCCTCGGCTCCCTCGCACGGGGCGGTGTCCATGATGAAGGCAAAGCACTGGCCGGCGCGCGGAATGCTGACATCCTCAAGCCGCACACCCCGCAGGACCCCCTCCCGCTGCAGACGGCCCGCGTCCGGGCCCGTGATGCCTGCCGCCGCCAGCCGCTCCGGCAGCATGGTCCTGCCATCCGGCTCCTTCAGCCGGTAGCCATAGGTTTCAATCCGGTGGCGCAAGGGCCGCACTTCGAGCCCCGGGGCGATTTCCCCGGCATCCGAGTGGGGTCGCAGGCGGAGGTCGATGCCGGGCGAGGCCACGGAGACAAGTGCCCGGACAACGTCTTCCCCGGACGCGGGATAGTGCAGATGCACCGGGTGCTTCACGCCGTCCAGGGACATGCGGGACAGCACACCGGGAAGCCCGTAGCAATGGTCACCGTGAACATGGGTCAGGCAGATGCGGGTGATCTGGTTGGCAGAAACACCGGCATGGATCATCTGCCGCTGCGTGCCCTCGCCGGGATCGAAGAGGAGGCCCTCGCCGTCCCAGCGCAGCAGGTACCCGTTGTGGTTGCGCGTTCGCGTCGGGACCTGCGATGCGGTGCCAAGGACGACGAGTTCGCGCATGTCACCGAGTGTCTCACAGGCCGGGCGGTCGGTAGACGGGGCGCCGGGAACAGCTGCGCTCGCAGGCATCCGCGCCCTCAGTTGCCAATATTCGGCCTTCCACCCATCCACCGGCGATGTGGCAACGAATACAGCTTGAACCAACCGTTTCGGAGCCCCGTGCTGGCCTCGGAATGTAACCGCTGTAGCCGAACGGCGGTCCATTCACGCGTGCGAAAAGAGCCCACCTGTGGCTGACAGACAGCTTGACCAGTTCCTCATGGAGGCCACTGCCTCCGACGACTGCTCCGGATTCACCCTCGGGCCGGACCCCCTGTACGGCTTGTACACCAGCTGGTGTCATGTCACCGGTGCCGTGCCATACCTGGAGGAGGTCTTCTGGGAAGGTATGCAAGGGCGCCTAAGCCCAGAACCGAACGGCCTCCGCATGAAAGGCCCGGCAGCTGCGGACTACATCCTCGCCAGCTATCCGGCGTCGGTCTGAACATGGAGCGGGATCCCATGCGTTCCAGGACCTGAACAGCAGCAAAGCGCATTGAGCACCGAGGGTGCCCGCCAATGCGGACACCCTCGGTGCTCAATGTCGGCTTCGGCGGGTTGTCTACTTGTAGACGCGCACCCAGTCGACCTGCATCCAGGAAGGCGTGGTGCTGGAACCGTCAGGGAACCAGTCGAGCTGCAGCGTCTGGTGCACGCTGCCGGAGGGCTGGTGCGCCGGGTTCGTATCGGTGAACGTCTTCACGCCGTCGATGTAGCCTGTGATGCCGGCGGGAGTCCACTCCACCGCGTAGTTGTGCCACTGGGTGGTGTCAACAGCCTTGCTGGCGTAAGTCTGTTTGGTGCCGCTGCACGCATAGTGCAGGAAGAACTTCACCAGGGTTGTATCCGAGGTGCTCTCGGCGTAGTCAATCTCGTCACAGGTCGAGGACGCGGTGACCGGATTGAGAATGAGGACGGGGTGGTATTCGGAATCCCGCCGGTTCGTCTTCATGCGGGTCTCCCAGCGGCCGTACTTCTGGTTGGCAAACTTTGCCGACATGCCGCCGGTGGTACCCGTCGAATCTCCGCTGACGGTTGCCGCGCCGTTGGCCACCGACCACGCCTTGGGGCTGCGGATACCCTTGCCCGCATGGCCGGGGCTGTTGTAGACGCTCCACTTGGTGCGGTCCGGTGTTCCGGCGTAGTTGAATTCGTCGCCGGCCACAACCGAACCCCAGCCAAGGGCGGTGGCGGCCTGCGTGCCGCTGCCAGCGGCGGGGGCCACGGCGCCGGCGGCCGCAGCAGGCTGAACGGGAGCCGCCGGCGCCTTCGGCGCAGCGGCTGTTGCGGGTACGGTCGTGGCGGGAGAAACGGCGGCAGGAGCGACGACGGCTGGCGCTGCCTTTGCGGGAGCAGCAGCAACGGCTGCCGGCACAGCGGCGGGTGCCGTCTTGGCCGCTGCCGTCTTGGTTGCTGCTGCCTTTGCGGCGGCAGCCTTCGCCGCTGCTGCCTTCGACGCTGCCGCCTTGGTTGCCGCAGTCTTTGCCGCTGCCGCCTTGGCGGCGTGGGCCGATACGGTCTTGGCGGAAGCCGACTCGGAGGCCTGGCTTGTCGATGCCGTTCCCACGGCGGCGGCAGCCTGACCGGCAGCCTGTTCCGTGGAGGGAGCGAGGCCGCATCCGGTCAGTGAAAGTGCGCCGATGCTGATGGCAATGGCTATGTTCTTCTTAAGCAAAAGACCCCTCCGGGCACACGGCTGCCGCGCAGAAGGCAGCCACAATCTAGGTGGTAAAGAAAAGCACGAAGCGATTCTGGGCCCCGGTCGACGGGGCCGGAGCAGCCGAGTTGCCGCTCTGCGCATCCGGAGTCCAGCGGGGGCCTCCGGGGCCCCAGTGGGGCCGTCCCCTGGGGAACAGGTGTCAACGTTACTTGATCGTTACCAAGGCCCGCAAAACACCGGGAAGGCCGCAGCCCGGGCCGTGCAACCGCTTCCCCGCACCGACCTGCGGGAACACTTTTATGACGGCGACCGGAAACAAGGCGTCACCCGGTGGTCACCGATAAGCGCCGGGGCCAGGAAAGATGAGTTGGACTGCCCGGCGCCCGGCGGAAAGAATGAGCGGATGAGTGCTGGCGGCGAGTTCGTGGATGACACCCTGCAGCGTGAGGCTTCGTGGTACCGGGCCGAGGACATGCGCCACCGGTTCGGCAGCGGGATGCAGTACTACGGCGCGTCGGTCGGCGCGGTGCGCGGAACGGTCCGCGATGTTCTGCGCCGCCATGCCGGCCTGACCCACGATGAGATCACCGCCCTGAGTTCAGAACTGTGGGAGGTTCCTGTTTACGAGCGGCGCCTGGCCGCCGTCGTGCTCCTGCAATCCAAGCTGGAGTTGCTGACCAATTCCGACCTGACGCGCATGGAGGGCTTTGTGCGGGACGCACACATGCCAACGCTCGTGGACCCGCTCGCCGTCGACGTCGTTGGTCCGCTGATGGAAAGGCTCGGGGGCCAGGCGCGTGTGCGTGCGGACGCGGTGCTGGACCGGTGGGCGGGGGACCCGGATGTCTGGCTCCGCCGCGCGTCGCTGATGGCGCCCCTGCGGGCACTTCGATCGGGTGGGGGCGACTGGGACGGGTTCGTCCGCCGCGCCAGGGCCGCCGCTGAAGTAGTACTACCGGAGACAACGACGGCGGACAGCTGCGCGGACCGGGAGGCCGTTGACGTGGTGCTGGACGCGGTGGCGGAGCGAAGGCCGGAGCTCCGGCTCTCCTTCCGCCGCTAGAAGCGGTCCTGCGACAGCCGAAGTGACAGCGGGACTACTAGACGGAAGCCGGTGCCGGCTGCAGTTCCTCTGCCGTCTCGGGCGAGACGGCGTCATCTGCGGCCGCGTTACCCGGCGTGCCTGCAGGGCGAAGGACCGGAGACGCGCCGATGTGCTGGCGGAGCGGGTGAAACTGGCTGTGCCCCATGCTGCCGAACTCGTAGGCGCTCTCGGCGTGCTCGGACCGGTCGACGCCGGCAACTTCGGCCTCGTGGCTGACGCGGAAGCCAATGGTCTTGTGGATCGCGATGCCGATAATTGCGGTCATCAGCCCGGAGAGTGCGAGCGTGATGAGTACGGCAACGGTCTGGGCGATGAGCTGCTGAACGCCGCCGCCGTAGAAGAGCCCGCCGCCTTCGCCGTTCACGGGCAGGGCGATAAAGCCGAGGGCGAGGGTGCCCACCAGGCCGGAGCCCAGGTGTACGCCGACCACGTCCAGGGAGTCGTCGAAGCCGTACTTGAACTTCAGTTCGACGAAGAGTGCAGACGCCACGCCCGACACCAGGCCCAGGCCGATGGCGGCCACTGGGCTGATGTTGGCGCACGACGGCGTGATGGCCACGAGGCCGGCAACGGCACCGGACGCTGCGCCCAGGGAGGTGGGGTGGCCGTGGCGGACCTTCTCCGCGAGGAGCCAGCTCAGCATGGCGGCGCAAGGCGTAACCAGGGTGTTGACCCAGATCAGTCCGGCCTGCTCTGCCGTGGTGGCGGCGCCGGCATTGAAGCCGAACCAGCCGAACCAGAGGAGGCCGGCGCCGAGCATGATGAACGGGACGTTGTGCGGCCGGTGCCCCGGGTCCCTTCCGAAACCGTGGCGCTTGCCGACAATCAGAGCAAGTACGAGAGCGGCAACGCCGGAACTGATTTCGACGACGGCGCCGCCGGCGAAGTCGATGACCTGGCCAAAGACGGCGGTCACTGCTCCGCCCTGGCTCATGAGGCCGCCGCCCCAGATCATGAAGGCGAGCGGGCAGTAGACGGCCGTGATCCAGATCGGCACGAAGAGGACCCAGGCGGTGAACTTGGCGCGGTCGGCGATCGCACCGCTGATGAGGGCCACAGTGAGGATCGCAAAGGTTCCGGCGAAGCCTGCCTTGATGAGGTCGGGAGTGCCCATGAGGCCGCTCAGGCCGAAGCTGGCGAACGGGTTGCCGAACAGGCCCAGGACGCCTTCGCCGGTGCTCATGGAGTAGCCCCACAGCACCCAGACGACGCCCACGATGCCGGCGGAGACGAAGCTCATCATGATCATGTTGAGCGAAGCCTTGGCGCGTGTCATGCCGCCATAGAAGAGCCCCAGTGCCGGGGTCATGAGCAGCACCAGTGCCGCCGACACCATCATCCAAACGTTCGCCGCAGTGATTTCCACGCGCTTTCCCTTCCCAGGAAACTCATCCTCTCCGCGGACCGCTGATGCCGGCGCCACGCCCCTCATTGATATTCGTGGACTTATGTTTCGGGTCCGGGCGTGGCAAGTTACACGGGCGTTTCAAAAATCGCGTCTACGTAAAGCCCGCGTGACTGCAGTGTTTCGGGTTTGTTAACGGCACCTGATGGCCTGGGTGCTTTTTTGCTGGCTCAGCAGGCATATGGCCGGAAACGCGGGCAGAACCCCGTGAGCCGCGGTGAGGGCTGCCGCTGCTGCGCCGCGTTACCAGCAGATGAATGAAACATATCGACGTCCCGGTCCGTTGCCGGGGCGCCGGACGGCCTCGTCGGCCGGACCTGTTGACCGGCCTGACCTGTTGACCCGCTCGGAGCGGAGCCGCCACCATGGGATATGACTGAATCTGCAGCTACCGGCGATGACTACTTCACTGAGAATCCGCACGCGGATGTTGCGGCGGAAGCGGGTGATGCCGCGGCGGGAGCGGACAGCTCCGCTACCGTCGAAGACATCGCCGGGGACGTGCGGGACGAGATCCGGCTGGGCCACGTCGAGGACGAGGTGAGCCACGTGCTTGAGGAACGGCTGGACGAAGCCGGCATCAGCATGCGGCCTGAAGACGTGGACGACCTTGCCGAAGACATCGAACGGGACGTATCCAGCTAGGGAAACCCATGAACGACCCGCATAACCTGGAACGGTTCGTCGCCGCGCAGAACGACGGTGACACCTACGCCCATGCTCTGGAGGAGCTCCGCGCAGGCAGCAAGCGCAGCCACTGGATGTGGTTCGTCTTTCCCCAGATAGCGGGCCTGGGGCAAAGCGCCACCTCCAGACGGTACGCCATCGCATCCCTTGATGAAGCCCGGGCGTACCTGCAGCATCCCGTGCTTGGACCGCGGCTGATCGAGTGCGCCACCGCCGTCGATAACGTCGGCAACCGCGGCGCAGCGGAGATTTTCGGCGGCATCGATGCCCGGAAGCTTCAGTCCTCCATGACGCTGTTCCTGCGGGCGGTGCCGGACGAACAGGTGTTCCGGCGCGTCTTGGAGCACTTCTTCGGCGGGGAAGCTGACGCCTCCACCGACAGGCTGCTGGCAAGCCCGCGCACGTAAGTGGTAGCTGCCCTTCACCGGGCCAGTTAGCGGACCTAGACTGGGAGCACGAGCCAGCCTGCAGCCAGCGGGCTGGGCAGACGGAAGGACAGTGGCATGGGTCTGGACGACAAAATCGACAACGCGGCAGAAAAGCTTGGCGGCAAGGCCAAGGAAGGGGCGGGCAAGGTTAACGACGATCCGGGCCTGGAGGCTGAGGGTAAAACCGACCAGGCCAAGGCCGATCTGAAGCAGGCCGGTGAAAAGGTCAAGGACGCCTTCAAGAAGGACTGACCCAACAGGACCACCACGCCTGGCTCTCCGTCTCCAGCGGAGATTCGAAGGGAGTCCCGCCCTGGAAACCGCGGCAGGACCCCCTTTCCTGTTGGCATCCCTATAACAATTCGATGGATTCATTCCGGCATGCCTAGCGGCGGCCCTGTCCGGCGTGCAGAGTGAGGGTACCGATCCTCGGCCCAGTGATCGAAAGGCACCATCGTGCGCTCTGCCCCTCGCCCGCACTCGTTTGCTTTACTGGCGGCGGCCGTCGCACTAGGCCTGACCGGCTGCGGTTCCAGCCCCACGCAGGGCGTTTCGCCCGATACCCCGCCGTCCGCCGCCGCCTCGGGCACCACTGGTACCGCTGCTGGATACTCCGGAAAGCTGATCCCCTTCACGTTCCCTGACCGCCCGCTTTCCTTCCAGTACCCGGTCGAATGGCATGCCGGATATTTCGAGGGCGGTGGGAAGCCGTCGCTGTCGGGTACTGCAACCGTGTCTGACCCCCAGAGCACCAATGAACTCACCGCATATCTGGGCCAGATGGCAGACGCGGTGAGCCATCCGGTGAACAGGACCGTCTTCGAGTCGGAACCGGTCCCGGGTCTGAGTGGGCAGCCCGCTCCTGCGGCCAACTACTCGTTCTACGTGGACCGGACGGACGGCAAGCCGACCTACCGCATGCACCTGACGGCCGGGGCACCCGGCGAGGGCAAGTCCACCGCGCTTGACGGAATCATCCGTGTCGGAGAGGAAGTCCTTGTGGCTGAGGTGAACTTCCAGAACACATTCGCCGATGACGACGCCGCCAAGGCCTGGCTCGCGGGGGCCGAGGGCCAGGCCTTTAAGGCGCTTCTTTTGAGCATGTCCTACCGCTAGCAGGAGCCCTGGACCCGCCGTGCCGAAAGCCCTAGGTGGGGACCTCCACCAGCTGGACGTCGTCCAAACGCCCGTTCGCGACGACGGCGGTCATGTACGTGCACACAGGTTGCCGGCGGCGGTCGGTGGGGGAGCCGGGGTTGAGCAGGCGCAGGCCGCCGGGCGCCACCGTATCCCAGGGAATGTGCGAGTGGCCGAAAACCAGCACATCGGTATCCGGAAAGAGGGCTTCGCAGCGCTGCTCCCGGCCCTTGGCCTGACCGGTCTCGTGGATCATGCTGAACCGGACGCCGTCGAGCGTCACCCTGGCCGTCTCGGGCAGACGCCTCCGAAGCTCCTCGCCGTCGTTGTTTCCGTAGACACCGATCAGGCGCCTGCTGCGCTGTTCGAACTCGTCGAGCAGGCCGGCGCTGATCCAGTCACCTGCGTGGAACACCACATCAGCAGTCTCGACGGCCGCCCACACCTGCTCGGGCAGTGCCCGGGCGCGCTTGGGGACGTGGGTGTCGGCAACAAGGACCAGGTGCAGGCTCATCGAAGCATCTTCCCATGAGGCAGACTGGGACCATGGAGAAAATCGTTCCGCCTTCGCCCGGTGATCCCCGCCGTCCCCTTGGCCCCCGTGACCCGGGCGATGCTTGGGTGGAGGGCGACCGCGGACGGTTCTGGGGGCGGTTCGGATCGGCCGGCCTCCTGGTCCACGATGCGGAAAAGGGCGTCCTGCTGCAGCACCGTGCCACCTGGAGCGACCACGGCGGAACCTGGGGACTTCCCGGCGGCGCGCTGCACCAGGGCGAGGACGCCGTGACCGGCGCATTGCGTGAGGCACATGAGGAGGCGGCTGTACCCGAAGAGAACGTCAACGTGCTCTTCACGTCCGTGTTCGACGTCGGCTACTGGTCCTACACCACCGTGGCTGTGCGGGTGCTGGAGCCCTTCGAGCCGGCCATCAACGATCCCGAAAGCATCGAACTGCTGTGGATTCCCGTCGAAGAGGTGGCCGGCATCAACCTGCATCCTGCCTTTGCTGCCTCCTGGCCGGACCTGCGCGGCAGGCTGCTGGACGGCTCCGGTGTTGAACACTGAGAAGTTCCGGCTGCTGCTGGAAGAGGAACGGGCGAGGAAGCTCGCTCTCCTGCCCGCGCTCAGCGCAGACATCGCCTCCGCGAATGCGGCCCGCCAGAACTCCAACGTCGACGACGAGCATGACCCCGAAGGAGCAACCATCGCCTTCGAACTCTCGCAGGCGTCGGCACTTCTGGACCAAAGCCGGTCCGGATTGGCGGAGGTGGACGCTGCCCTTGAACGGATCGAAGCGGGCACCTACGGAATATGCGCGGTGTGCGGAGAGCAGATCGCCGAAGGACGGCTGGAGGCCCGCCCCTGGACCCCCTTCTGCATCCGGCACACAGGGGGCCGGGCTTAATCCCGTTCCGTCAGTGGAGGATACCCGGGACCTGTTCCGCCGGAGGGAAGAGCATCGTACTCTAGGGCTGGGAGGTGATTGCCATGCAGGCAACCCAGGGAGACCGCATCATCATCCGGGGCAGGACAGTTGAGTCCTCGGACCGGCACGGTGAAATTCTGGAGGTCCGGGGCGCCGACGGAGCGCCGCCGTACCACGTCCGTTTTGACGATGGTCACGAGACCATCCTGTACCCCGGCGGCGACTTCACCGTCGAGCACCACACCACCTAGCTGCCCGGATGACCGCACCGCCACGGCCCGACCGGACCCTGATCGTAGTTCTCGTCATCATTGCCGGTCTCGTCGCCGTGGCGCTCGCTGTGGTCTTTTTCCGGGGCGAGCCGGAGCCGCTTGCTGAGAATACGCCGGCGGGTGTGGTCCAGCGGTATGCGGCCGCCGTCCTGAACAATGACGCCGCGGCAGCCGCACGCTTCACGACTGATGGACGCTCCGGACAGCCGGACCGGCCGTGCGTGCCGGCGGACCGTCCTGAGACGGGCACGCTCCGGGTCACGCTGGCCTCCACCGTGGAGCATGCCGACACTGCGGACGTTCACGCCGTCCTGGCCACCTCCTACGGCAACGGTCCGTTCGGGAATTCCGAATATGAGACCGAGGCCGTTTTTAACCTTGAGCGGGTGAACGGCAACTGGCTCGTTGCCACTGCCCCATGGCAGCTCACCATCTGTCCCGTTCCGGCGGCGAAGCCGTGAGTACCGTCCGGCCTGGCTCACGCGAATCATCATCGCCGGCGGTGCCCGCGGTGCCCGCGGTGCGGCGGCTGGTGGTCTTTGTACTCCTCTTTGTCCTCGTGCTGATCGGCGCTTCCGGCGTGGGCGGCCTGTTTGAGCGGCTGCTTACCTCCGGCGCGGGGCTGGCCGGGAACGACGTCGGCAGCCTCGCCCGGTCCCTTGCGTTTGCGCTGGTCGGCGGGTCCATGGCCGCGGTCCTGTGGTGGCTCGTGTGGCGCCGGCAGGGGGAAGAAGCGGAGCGCTCCTCGGGTGCCTGGGGGCTGTACGTCTCCGGCGTATACATCGTTGCCCTCATTGCTGCGGTTACGGCTGTGCTCGGCGCTGTATCGCAGTTGGTTGGGCTGCTGGCCCGCGCCGCAACCGGCGCGGCGGGTGCGTTGGGTGAGGGCCTGGAATGGCGTTCGTCCCTGGCTACGGGTGTGGTGTGGGCCGCCGTCTGGGCATGGCACCGGTGGATGTGGCAGCACCGTGGCAAGGGCCCGCGCCGGCTGGGAACCGTCCCGGCGCTCGCGGGCTCGGTGTTGGGCCTGCTGATAGGTGCCGGCGGGGCCGTGACTGCGCTTGGCAGTCTTCTCGATGCGGCGCTGCGTGGGCTGGCAGGTACCCATGACGTGGGATCGCCCTGGTGGGTTTCGGTGCTGCAGTCACTCATCTGGGCCGGCGGCGGATTCCTGGTTTGGTGGTGGCATTGGGTCTCTGGCGAAGCGCGGCGCCTGTTCTCACCGCTGGCCAACGTGGCCGCGGCGGTCTTCGGAGTGCTTGGCGGCTGCATTACGGCAATGGCCGGCGCCGTCACAGCCGTGTTCGTCCTGTTGCGGCTGGTACTGGACCGCTCCGAAGACATGATCCGGCTCGTGGATCCCCTTGGCCCCGCGCTGGCCGCGGCAGCTGTCGGGTGCCTCGTCTGGCGCTACCACGCGTTGCTCACGGCCGCGCGGTCGGAGAAGATGCGGGCGACGGGGCTGCTGCTGGCATCGGGAGTGGCGGTGGCCGCTGCGGCCTCGGGTGTGGGGGTTGTAGTCAACGCCGCCTTGGGCTTTGCCGAGACAACGCTGGCGGGCACGGGCACGCGCACACTGCTGCTGGGCGGAATCAGTGCCCTGGTTGTGGGCGGTGCGGTCTGGTGGTGGGCGTGGCAGCCGGCGGACCGCCGCGGATCGGCGAGCGCCGATGATGCGGGCGGAGCAGATGGTGCAGACGGCCTGCCGGCCCGCGCCGCTGCCGGACGGCGCATCTACCTCGTGGCTATCTTCGCGATCAGCGCCGTCGTGGCCCTGATCGCCCTGCTGGTGGTCGGCTACCAGACCTTTGAGCATCTTCTGGACCCGGTGCGCTCTGGAAACCTGGTGGGACGGATCCGGGCGCCGCTCGGACTGCTGACCTCCACCGCGCTCGTGGCCGCCTATCACTACAGCGTTTGGCGCAGGGAGCGTGTGCTGCCGGCGGAAACCGGCTCACTGCGGGAAACTGGCCGGGTGCAAGACGCCGGTCCGGTACGGACTGCGCGACGGACGATCGGCCAAGTCGTCCTGGTGACGGGCTCCGATCCTGTTCCGCTGTCACGCGCCATCCACGAAGCCTCCGGTGCCGACGTGACGGTCTGGCTGCGGTCCGGCCTACCGGCAGGGCCGGATCCGGAACAGCCGGATCCGGAACAGCCGGATGCCGGAACGCTTATGGCCGCGCTGGAAGGTGTGAGCGCAGAGCGGGTGCTGGTCGTCGTCGGACCCGGCGTCCGGATCGATGTCATCCCGGTACGCCAACTGGGTAGCAGCTGACGGCGTTCCCAGCCTTGAGAACGCCCTGAGCTGCTACCCAGTTGGGTTTAGGAAACGGGCTGCCCCTTGATCGGCGACCGGTCGGCGCCGTATTCGGCGGTCACCAGGATGGGCAGGTGGTCCGACTTCCCCCGGGGGAGGGTTTCCACGCTTTCGATGTCGAGGCCCAGTGACGTGGCAAAGTCGAAGTGGCCCTTGAAGACCTTGTACCGGGTGTAGGTCCTGCGGTTGCTCAGGGACAGGGCGTAGCCGGAGTTCTTCATGTGCGTGTCAAGGCTCTTGGTGAAGAACGGGTAGTTGAAGTCGCCCACCATCAGGGTCATGAGGCCCGTGCCCATGCTCAGCAGCTCGGCATGCGCCGCGTGGATCTGCTTCCGCCGCAGTGAGTTGGAGGCCGTGAGCGGGGCGGCGTGGAACGAACCCACCACCAGCTCATGGTCGGTTTCGTTGTCCACCATCCGGGTGCCGATCAGCCGCTCATGGGCCGGTGCCATCACGCGGTCGTGCATCGACTTCTTCAGGGCAAAGGTCTGGGTATCCAGGGCCGTGAACCGGTCAGTCCGGTAGTAGATGGCCAGGCCCAGCCTGTTGCCCTTCGTGTAGTCGGCCAGATGGAGCGGGCCGAGCGTGTCAGGCAGATCGGTTGAGTCACATTCCTGAAGGCAAAGGACGTCTATCCCAAAGTTGCGGGCCAGACTCATCAGTTCACCGCTCGCCTTGTGCTTGCGGAGGTTGTAGCTAATAACTCGCATCGAACACCTCTTCCGAGGGCTGCTAGAAGGACCAGTCTCCGAGTCTACCCAGATCATCATATGGAGATCCGTACATTAAGCGCGCGTCCGGCGAGGCGAATATGCCGCGCCGGACGTATGCCGGATTCCACGGGTGCTTTGGCCTCTGGCCTGAATTACCTTCCGCCGGGGCCGCGTCCCTGCGTGTACTCTCCGGCCGTGACCGTGCCGAGCTCCGTGGCGCCGTCGAGGGCGCCATCGCCCAGTCCTGACTGCACCTTCGCCGTGCCCCCGGTGTACACCGTGTACTGCTTTCCTGCTTCGATGCCCCCCGAGGATAGGACCAGCGAGCCGGTGGCTTTGGTGGTCACAAAGGTGGCCACGAGCTTGCCGTCCGCGTCGGCCAGCTGCACGGTGGTGCCCGCCGGCACGGTCGAGGCGAAGGTGACCTGCACGCCTGACTGGGTGGAGCTTGTCCCCGGGGTGACAACCATGCCGGCGCTTCCTGCCGCGGCGACCGTTCCGCCGCTGACTGCCAGCTCGCCGTTGACATCGAGTGCACCGTTGCCGTTGCTTTCGGGCCCGTTGACCACCACGGTGCCGCCGGAGATGGAGGCGTTGCCGTTGGAGTCCAGGCCGTCGCCCTCGGAATTGATGGTGAGGGAGCCGCCGGAGATGTCCACGCTGTAGTCGCCCACCGATTCCCCGCCGCCGGGCCCGCCCATGCCGCCCCCTGGCTGGGCAGCGGTTGAGGCGCCGCCGGAGGCGTTCACGCCGTCATCGGTGGAGGTCACCCAGACCGTGCCGCCGCTGACGGCGATGTGCTGGGCTTCGAGGCCTTCCGACGACTCCGATACAGTCACGGTGCCGTTCGCGATGGCGAGCTGGTTCTGCGCCTTGACGCCGTCGTCCCCGGCGCTGACAGTGAGCTTGCCGCCGTTGACCAGCAGCCAGCCGCGGCCGTCGTCGGTGTCATTGTCTGATTTGAAGCCGTCACCGCCGGCGGTGATCTGGTAGGCCCCGTCCAGAAGGACCGCGTAGTCCTTGCCGCGGATGCCGTCGTCGGCTGCTTTCACTGTGACATTGCCGGCGGCCAGAACCAGGCCGTCCTTGGACACGATGCCGTCGTTGTACTGGCCGGTGACTTGAAGCGAGCCAGTCCCGGCCAGGGTCAGGTCGGCCATGGAGTAGAGCGCCGCGTTCGGCGCGTCGGTTCCCTGGTCAGCGTACGTGGCAGCGTCCTTGATGGAATTGGTGCTGCCGTCCTCGAGGAACAGGATGGCCTCGTTGGCGCTCTGGACGACGAACGGTGAGCCTGTTGAGCTGGCGAGGGTCGCGCCGTCGAGGATCACGCGGACCACGTCTTCTTCGCCGGCAGCGATCACCACCTTGCCGTCATCGAGGGCACCGGACAGCCGGTAGGTCCCGGCGGCGGTGATGGTGACGGTGTCGCCGTCGACCTTTACTCCGGCGGCGGAGCCCGCCGCCGCGGAGGCGCCGGCCTTGAGCGTGACGGCCACTTCGTTGGCCGCCTCCCAGGTGAGGTCGTCTGCGTCGTAATGCGTGTCCTCGGAGATCGAGGCTGCCGTCACCATCTGCGTGCTGGACGCTGTGCCGGTGCCCGACTGGCTGCCGGCGGCCGTTCCGTTGGAGGCCGTGCTTCCCGAGGCGGAGCAGCCGGCGAGGATGAGGGCCAGGGCGAAGGCGGCCACGGAGAAGGTCGTGCTGAATTTGCGCATGGTGGTTCCTTGGAGGTCTTGGGGGGTCTTGGGGAGTCGAAAGCAGGGAGCGGGTCAGGCTGCGGGGGCCAGCCGCATGCTGTTCCGGAGCGTCCGGTTCCAGCGGTTGGCCGGCAGGTGCGGGTGCAGCGCGGCCATCCCGGTGGCGAACTTGGAGATCCTGGACGGCCGCACACCGTGTCGCCACAGGTGCCTGTCCAGCGGTCCGGCGGCCGACGCTGATTTGGTCTCGAGCACTACGCTGCCCGCCAGTACCCACGGCTCGCCGTCCCCGGTCTGCCAGGTGACGTCCGAGTCGATCGTTGCGCGGCTGCCGGACTCCGGGAGATAGAGGGTGGTCCGGCGGTAGCGGGTTTCCAGCACAGGACCCAGGGCGCCGTCCGGAACGTCGCCAACGGCCGTGGCCAGGGTTTCGTTGACGTACTCCAGGCCTTCCGCGGTGAGCCGGGAGCGGTCCGCGATGTCATAGGGGATGCGTTCCTTGACGGTGGCCGCCCGTGTCCCCTCGGTCTTGACCTCGAGGAAACTGGTGCCGGTGTCCGCATAGGTCCGGGTGCGGATCTTGTAGCGGCGGCGACGGCCGCGGGCCGCCAGCATGTAGCTGTCCAGCTGCGGAGTGTCGAAGTAGACGGAGTCGTAGGCGAAGGACCGGAGGCCGTCCATTTCGAGGACCCGGGCCTGGCCGGCGAAGGTTGCCAGCACCTGCCGGGCAGTCGCGGCGGGGACCACGTACTTCCGGTCCACCCGGGTCTGCAGGGCGGCTTCTGCATTGAGCTCCTGGAGGCCGATCGGCGGCAGTCCGGCGAGGCTCATGAATGTCTCCTCGGTAGGAGGTGTGGCCCTCATGCCGCACCTGCCGCGGCGGAAGCTGCTACACCCGGGCCGTCCGGGCCGACCAGGCGGTTCCCGCGGGCTGGGAGGCAGGCGTAGCGGACGTCCACGATGGTCTTGTCGTTCACCAGGTCCAGTTCCTGCACGGTGACCGTGTGGACCTTCGCGGCGAGCAGCTCCTCAAGCCGTGCGGTGAGTTCGTCCTCGCGGGAAATGGCGCGGTCCAGGACGACGGTCTGGTGCCGGTAGGCGGGAAGGACCCACTCGTGGTCGCCGACGAACATGACGGCCAGCACCAGTCCCATGAGGGATAGGGTCAGCCAGACCGGTTCGACGCCAACGCCCGAGATCAGGCCCAGGGCCAGCGCGGAGAAGTAGTAGGCCACCTCGTGCTGGGCCAGTTCGGTGGAACGGAGACGGATGATCGAGAGAACCCCGAAGAGGCCCAGCCCAAGTCCCAGGCCGGCGGCGGAGCCGGAGAGCGCCGTGGCCACGGCCAGGACGCCGATATTCATCCCGAGATAGGACACGGCCAGGTCCCTGCGCCGGTGGCGGCGGATGTAAAGCGCGAAGGTGAGCACGCAGATGGCGATGACGTCTGCGGCGATAAGTATCAGGTGGTTCATGGGATTCTCCGGGTCTCGTGATGGGCTACTTGCTACGATTCACGGCCAAGCTGTGCCGGGGCTGTGCCGGAACAAGGTCTGGTTTATGACCTTTGGTGAAAAGGAACCGCTGCTGGACGGCGTAGCTCACGGCGAACAGGGCGACTTCGGTGAGTAGCTTGGCGGGCAGGTCCGCGACGCCGGCGCCTGCCAGCGCCGTCAGGAGTGCGTAGTTCGCCGCCAGCATGGAGAACACGAGGGCGACGTATCGGGCGGCCGTGGCGCGGGCAGGCTTCTCGCCGCCGTGTTTGAACACCAGCCGGCGGTTGATCAGATAGTTGGCCGTGGCGCTCAGGCAACGGGCACCGACGACGGCCGCCAGAACCGAGTCGGTAGCCGCGCTGAGGGCAAGGAAGGCGACGGTGTCGATCAGGAAGCCGGCGAGGGACGACAGCAGGAACTTCAGCAGCGGGGCATAGATGCGCACCGAGTCCGCGAGCGGCCGGAAGTGCGATCCGGAGTTGCGGTCCAAATAGATGGTGGCGATGCCCACACAGGCGATGCCGTAGCCGGCCGTCGTGGCCTCAAGCAGGAGGTTCAGTTCGTATTCGTAGCGCTCACCGCCTACGGTCAGGAGCCAGGGCAGCATGGCTGCAGGGTAGCCGCGCAGCCCCGTCTGTGTGTCCGCGATGCGCTCGCCGGTGGCCAGCCGGAACAGCAGCCGGGTGGCGGCGTTGCCGAAGCGGCTGCGTGCGGGGACGTCGCCGGCGAAGGTGCGGGTGCCGAGCACCATGGAGGCGGCGTCAGTGCCGGCCACGCCGGCCACGCGCAGGATGTCCACGACGCTGTGCTGGCCGTCGCTGTCTGCACACACCACGTCCTGGCCGGGGAAGCGGTCCAGAATGAAGCGAAAGCCGGTTTTCAGTGCGGAGCCCTTGCCCAGGTTTGCCGGATAACTGATGACATGCGCGCCGGCCCGGCGCGCGCCGTCGAAAATCTGCCCGTAGGCCGGCCCGCTGCCGTCATCCACGACGACGAGACTGAGGGCGGGGTCTGCTGCGCGGATCGCGCCAATCACTTCAAGAAGCTGGATGTCCGGCTCGTAGGCGGGGATCAGGATGATCATGGCGGGACTTCACTTGCCGATGTACAGGATGTCAGAGGTGCCGCGCTCGCGGTTTGCACCCAGCGGATTGTTGACCAGTGCGCCGTCGAAATACATGGTGGAGGAGCCGCCGCCGTCGAGGTTGTAGGCCGTTTCTGCGCCCAGATCCTTCATGATCTGCGCCATTCCCGTCATGGTCACGCCGGTGCTGTAGCCCGGGCTGCGGCCGTCAGCCACCACAAAGACCAGGTGGTTGGTGCCGATGAGCCCCACGGCGGTGCGCGGCTGCTCGCCCTGGATGGAATGGTTGCCGAAGTTGGTGTCCACCTCGACGTCCTCGATGCCGTCCACGATCTGGCTGTCCTGGACGATTGCCGGCCCGAAGGACAGGGTGTTCCAGACGCCGTCGGCGACCAGCTGCTCGGCGTTGGTGGCGGTTTCGTCGTAGACCTTCACGGTTCCGTCCCGGTAGAACGCCAGCCCCTGGCGGGCGCCCTCGTCGCGGTAGACAACACCGTTGCGGATGACGATGCCGGTGTCCCGGAAGCCGTAGTAGTCGCCGTTGACGGCGAAGATCGCGTTGTGGGCAGCCGCGATTTCCGAAGTGGTCTGGGTGATGTTCTCACCGAAACTGTCGTTGGCGAACGCGGACTTGAGCGTCGTGGCGTCGTCAAGGGCGACGTCGGCAACGTAGTAGGTGACCGTGCTGTCACCGCTGCCGGTGACCACCGTGGAGATGTTGATGTTGGTGCCGTCGGCCGTGTAGGAGGTGTCCGTGACAGAGGCGGGCGATCCCACTGTCGTGGTCCCGGACGACGCGCCCTGGGCTGCCTCGTAGGCGGACACATCGGAAATCTCCACGTGCTGCACCACGAACCTGTCCAGCGCCCAGGCGGTGGCGCCGCCGGCGGACAGCGTGAGGGCGAGGGCTCCGGCGAGGATGGCCCGGCGCGTCGGCCTTGTCTTGCCGCGCTCGCGGGCTGGGCCGGGCGGGCCGGGGTACCCCGCTTCGCCGGGTTGCCGGGCGACGTCGGAGGAAATTTCTTTGCTGCGGGTGTTCTGCTGTGAGGTCATGCATCATTTGTATGGACCGGACTTATGCCGGCCGTGAGCCGGGCATTTGAGGAAGCTGTGAAAAGCCCACAGCCAGCCGACGCTCCGTATCCGGAAGCGATAGAGTGAACCGGGATTAACCGATCACGCTTTGAAGGAGTCACCGTTGACTGCTGAACTCCCGGAACTCGCCGGCGGCGACTTCTACTACCAGGACCTGGGCGGCGGCCGTTTCTGCTCCACCATCCACGCCCAGGGGGCCTGGAACGCCCACGAACAGCACATGGCCCCGGCGTCCGGGCTCCTCGCGGACCGGCTGGACCGGCATGAACCCCGGGACGACATGCGGATGGCCAGGCTCAGCTACGAAATCCTGGGACTGATCCCCGGCGGTGAATTTGACATCGTCACCTCGACGCTGCGCCCGGGACGCACCATCGAGCTGCTGCAGGCTGAACTGGTGGCGGCCGGGCGTGTGGCCATCCGGGCGACTGCCTGGCGCATGGTCACCAGCGATACGGCCGCCGTGGCCGCCGTCGAGGACGGGGCCATTCCCTCGCCGGAAGAATGCAAGCCCTATGACGGTGTGAGCGTGTGGCCCGGTGGCTACATCCGCTCCCTCGAAATGCGGGTGGCGGAAGGTCACCGGCCCGGCGCCGGGAAAGTGTGGCTGCGCACCGACCATCCGCTGACGGACAGAAATGACAGCACGGACATGGCAAGGCTCATGGGTCTCGTGGACACCGCCAACGGCATTGCCACGCGGGTGCCTCCGGGCAAGGACAGTTACGCCTTCCCGAACCTGGACCTCCAAATCCACATGTACCGGCGGCCGGAGGGCGAGTGGCTCGGGCTGGACAACGCCGTGTCCTTCGGTGCCGACGGGATCGGCCTCACCTCGACGGTGCTCCATGACCGGTCCGGCCCGTTCGGCCGGGCGGAACAGATCCTCACCGTGCGGAAGAGCTGATAGCTGGCTGCCTAGTGAAAGACCAGCCAGCCCGCCAGCGTCGCGAGGGCGGTCAGCAGGGCGCCCCACGCCATGTCCACAACAATGAGCTGCAGCGGCCAGGTCTTGAGCGTCGCGGCGTTGGTGAGATCGTACGTTGCGTACGCGAAGGCGCCCAGCGCCGCCCCATGCCCGACGGCGGTCAGCCAGGTGCCGCCGTCGAGTGCCGGCCGCAGGGCAAAGAAAACGATGCCCGCGATGTAAATCAAATAGAACGCCACGGCGTACCCTAGATGGGGCCGGCTGGCCAGCAATTCACCGACGTGGCTGCGGTAGAACGGGTTCATGAGCTTGAGCCACACGGCGTCGATCACGGCGAAAGCAGCGGCGACGACCAGAAAGTGCAACACGACCATAAGGGAGCTTAGCAACATGCAGCAGGCCGGGGCTGATTCACGCACTCTGACCCTCGTCCGGCAGGAGCAGTCCCTCGGCGCAGTCCGTGACCTTGATTTCGGGATCGAACTGCTCGGCAAGGCCAGGGCCGGGGACATCGGATCCACGCTTCGGCTGTACCGGCCCGCACCGACTGTTGCCTTCGGCCAGCGCGACACCCGCCTGCCCGGCTTTGGCGCCGCCGCCCAGGCCTGCCGCGAACTGGGGTTCGAGCCGCTGATCCGCAAGGCGGGAGGCCGCGCGGCTGCGTACCATGAGGGCACTCTGATCATTGACCACGTGGAGCCGCACAGCGATGCGATCGCCGGAGCCAAAGGCCGTTTCGCATTTTTCGGCGAAATGCTGGCGGGAGCACTCCAGAGTGTTGGCGTGCACGCCGCCGTCGGCGAGATTCCGGGGGAGTACTGTCCGGGCGAATACAGCGTCCACGGCTTCGCGCCCGGGGCCCCTGACCACCGGATCAAGCTCGTCGGCACAGCCCAGCGCGTGGTGTCCGGCGCCTGGCTGTTCAGCTCCGTCGTGGTGGTGGAGGATTCGGCGCCCATCCGCGAGGTGCTGACGGCCAGCTACGAGGCCCTGGGGCTGGACTGGGATCCCGCGACCGCCGGCGCGGCCAACGACCTTGTGCCCGGCCTTGACGTCCAGGCCATCGAGGACGCGGTGGTCCGCACCTACGCGGAGTACGCCATGCTGGGGCAGGCGGACTTCAGCAGTCTTCGCGCCTAGCGCTGCACCCCGCCGTCGGCCGGTCTACTCGGTGGCCGGCGGGATCTGGCAGATCATGAGGACGTTTCCGTCCGGGTCCCGGAAGTTGAACCACTGGTCATCGTTGACTTCGGTGAGTTCCACGCCCCGGGTTTTCATGAAGGCATGGGCCGCATGGATGTCCGCGGTGTTGAAGTGGAACGCAGGAACCTGGAAAACGGCGCCGGGGGAGTAGATCTCGCTGTCCAGGACGAGGCCGGCCCCCTCCATGGGGAGTATGTACAGATGGTCCAGCAGGACCTTGTCACCGGCGGGCACGCCCAGCATGCCGCAATACCAGTCGCGGGCTTCCTCGATATCGCTGACGGGGACAAAGACGGTGCCGATCTGCGGGGAAACTGGACTCACAGCAAATCCTTTGGAACGCGGGAAGGAACTCGAACTGTAACGCGCTGGACTGGCCGTCGCCGGGAGCGGGGCCCGCCGGGATTTTTCGTACCCGGACCTGTCGATTTCAAACGCGCAGGAGAGGACGATTAAGGGACAGCCGCTGAAAAAGGAGGTCGGTGATGTGTTATTCATCGCGGGCGGATTTCGGCTGGGACACCCGGAAGGATGCCCTCCGGAAGCCTGAGGTGCACCGGGAGCCGGTGCCGCCGGAAGCTGCTCCCGGGGAGCCTGTGGACCGTCCGGAACCCCGGACCCACGCGGACAGCACCAGGCTGTGGGCCTTCCTGGCCCGCCGCAAGGAGCCCCGCCGCGGGGAAGCCCACGCTCGGAGGCCGGTGAACAACCGGATCGAGGAAAAGGTCTGAACAAACCAGCAAAGGCACCGGAATCCGGTGCCTTTGCTGGTGAATCTTGATTGTGGCGTCCGCCCTACGCGGCGAGCCTGCTCTTGACCTCGGCTGCGGACGGGTTCGTGGCAGCGGTGCCGTCCGGGAAGAGGACGGTGGGGACGGTGCGGTTGCCGCCGTTGATCTGCTCCACGAGCTCGGCCGTGCCGTCGACCTCTTCGATGTTGATCTCGGTGTAGCCGATGCCCTGGGCGTCCAACTGCTTCTTCAGCCGGTTGCAGTAGCCGCACCAGGTAGTCGAGAACATGGTGATGGTGCCGTCTTCGGGGGTAAAGTCCACGGGCTCTCCTCGGATTGATATGGTCCTGTCGGTTTCCTTCCCCACAACCGTAACCCGGGCACCGGTATTCCCCGGCCTCTGTTGCAATGGCATGCTGGTGCCATGTGTGGACGTTACGTCATGGCCCGGGCAGTCGGGGATCTGCTGGCCGAATTCGACGCCGAACTTGAAAACGAAACCGAAATCCCGCCGTCGTGGAACGTTGCGCCCACGGACGGCGCGCCCATCGTCCTGGAACGGCTTATCGACGGCGGCACGGTCCGCCAGCTGCACGTCGCCCGCTGGGGCCTGGTGCCGTCCTGGGCGAAAAGCCCGGGCATCGGCGCGAAGATGATCAACGCCCGGAGCGAGTCGGTCCTCGAGAAGCCGGCCTTCCGCAAGGCGGTGCAGTCGAGGCGCTGCGCAGTCCCGGCGGACGGCTACTACGAATGGAAGCAGGGCGAGGGCCGCAGCAAGCAGCCCTACTACGTCCACCCCCGTGACGACTCGGCTATGGCCTTCGCCGGACTGTACGAGTGGTGGAAGGACCCGTCCGTGCCGCCGGGGGAACCCGCCCAGTGGATGCTCTCGATGTCCATCATGACGGCGGACTCACCGCCGGCGGGAACTGAAGGCACCGTGTTCGCCGAACTGACATCGCTCCACGACCGCGTCCCGCTGCCCATGAGCCGCGACACCATGGCGGCCTGGCTTGACCCGCAGGTTGACGACGCTGCCGGCCTGGTGGACCTCGTCCGGTCCGGCGTGAAGGACGTTGCCGCAGGCTGGCGGGTGGACTCGGTGGGCAAGGCTGTGGGCAACGTCCGCAACAACTCCCCGGAGCTCATCGAGCCCGTGGAGGCACTCTTCTGAGGCTGGCTTCTGAGGTTCCCGGGCTGGCGGACCTGACCGGCATCAGTTCCAAGCGCGCAATCAGACGGTGACCTGGCCGCCGTCGTCCACTGTCCACGTGGGGTTGAAGGCAATTTCCCAGCGGAAGCCGTCCGGATCGGCGAAGTATGCGGTGTAACCGCCCCATGGTTGGGTCTTGGGAGGGGCCACGACGGACGCGCCGGCCGCCTCTGCCTGAGCGATTACCTGGTTTACCTGCTCGGCGCTGCCGACGTTGTGGCTGAGCGTAATGCAGGGGACTGCCGCGGGAGCATCAACGGAGGCCTCGGCCCGCATCTGCCCGGCGTCCCACAGGGAAAGAATCAGGCCGTGGTTGGCCTGGATAAAGACCACTTCGTCGGGAACCTCGCGGTGTACCGGCCAGCCCAGGCCCTCCACATAGAAGCGCCGGGAGGCGGCCACGCTGCGCACTCCCAATGAAATAAAATCGACTCTGGGCTGCATGGTTCGATACTGTCATGATCATGCCCACAAATCACGGAGACGAGAAAAACGCCCAGGCTGACCGGGAACAGCTCGCCGCCGTGCGGGTTGCGGTGGACGAGGTGGACGAGCAGATCGTCACGCTGATCGCGCGCCGCGAGCGCCTGATCCGTATCGCGGGAACCCTGAAGGGTGACGACGCCGAAGTACGCGCGCCGGGACGCGTGGAGCGGGTCATTGAGCATGTGCGCTTGGCCGCCGAGAAAAAAGAAATAGACCCGGACATCGTGGAAACCACGTACCGGGCCATGATCTCGAAGTTTATCGAGCTGGAGATGAAAATCCACAACGACAACAGCTGAGCTGTTGCTTCTGCCTGCGGACAAAGTTGCGTCTGCTGATAGGCGCGCCGGGGCGCGGGGCCGGCTGATCCGGGCTGCCGCCCGGTGCCGCTCGCAGTGGCGCTGACCCTCTAGAGCTTCTCCTCGACAGGCACGCCGGACTGGAATTCCCGCCCGTCGGCCTCGCTGAACGCGGACATGAGGTGGCTCTTGTCCAGCCCCAGTACCGTGCTCATGGGGAAGTTGCCCGTGATGGTGTTGCCCGAGTGCTGAACGCTGCTGAGATCGAAGTTCTCCTCCGTGCCGTCATGGCTGAAGGAGTAGATCGAGACCGCCTCGCCGTTCATGAACTCGATTCCCAGCCTCCGTTGATGAGAATAATCCGGAGTGGCTGCCACGAGCCCCACAACAAAGGCGCCCGATGCTGGAATGTTGCCGTCGATATCGAATCTGGCCACCAATGTGCTTTCTTTGGCGGCGATGCTTACCTGCTTCAGGAGCGCGTCATTGGAACTCATGGGACCATCCTGCCCTGTGAGCCGCCGTCCGTCCACACCCATCTAGGTTTTGTCCCCGGCCCGGCGTAGACTGGAACTATTCGAATACATATTCGAATGACTGCTTTGAATGACTGCTGTAAATGACTGCGTATTTTCTGCAGGAAGACTGGTATCCGGAGGCACCCATGGGAACGTTCAGCGAGTCTGTTGACGTCGTTTGCGCACCTACCGGTGAGCCGGCGGAGCTTCGCTGGGGCGGCAGGGAGTACCGGGTCTGCGCCGAACCGTTGCGCTGGTACGAACGCCGCCAGTGGTGGGCCGAAGAACGGCGTGCCCCGCTGGGTAGCGGCCCCGGGCTTGTTGACCATGAGATCTGGCGGGTGCAGGTCCTGCCTGCCGGCAGAAGCAGCCCGCAGGAAATACCGGCTGCAGAACCCCCTGAACCACTAACGCTTGACCTGGTGCGGCATACCGGGAGCGGACGCTGGCGGCTGCTCCGCATCCACGACGCACTCCGGCCAAAAGACGCACTCCAGCACAAATCAGCATGAGCTTCACTCACCTCCACGTTTCCACCGCCTTCAGCGCCCACTACGGTGTCTCCTGGCCGGATGAACTTGCCCAGTCGGCAGCGGCCCAGGGAGCAACCGCCCTTGGGTGCACTGACCGGGACGGCCTCTATGGCACCGTAAAACACCTCAAGGCATGCATGGCTGCGGGTATTGACCCCGTGGTCGGCGTGGATCTGTCAGTGTTCGACGACGAGGTGGACCATGAGGGCAGGGTGCCGGGTGCGCAGATAGTGGGCGCACGGTTTTCCAAAACCCGGTATTCGGCGGACCGAGTCACCGGGCGGGTCGTAGTGGTGGCGCACGGCCATAACAACGGTGCGGGGTACAAGGCACTGTGCCGGCTGATTTCCGACGCCCACGCCCGCACCACGGGCAAGGCGGGGGGAACGGTGCCCGTTGCCATCACCAGGGCTGAACTCGCCTCACGCGTCCTGGACCCGGAAACCCTGAAGCCGGTGCTCACCGTGCTGCTGGGCCCCGATTCCGACGTCGGTCTGGCCTTGGGCGGGCGGCGGTACCTCCGGCCCCGCACCCTTTTTAAAAGCTGGCTTGACGCCCTGCCCGCCGGAAGCGTCGCGGCAGAGATCGTCACGCACCTCAGCGCACCGGGTGAACCCTTGAGCACGGCCCATGCGGTCCGCATGCTCAAGCTGGCACAGGAGTACGGCGTGCCCGCCGTGCTCACCAACGCCGTCCGTTACTGCGAGGAGGACGGGGCTGCCACCGCCGACGTCCTGGATTCGGCCCGCACGCTCAAGTCGCTTCCCGAACTCTCCGCCGAGCCGCTGCTCCAGCCCAACGGGCAGGGCTGGCTGAAAACCCCGGATCAAATGGTGGAGCTGGGCAAGGAAATCATCCATGCCGCCGGCTACGGTGCCGCCGATCTCCAGGTGCTGCTCGCACAGACTGAGGCGCTCGCGGACCGGTGCCGCATGGATCCCGTGTCCGACATGGGCTGGAAGCAGCCGGTGGTGCCCGAGGCCGCCGTCATCGGCATTGAGGGGGACCCGCTTGCCGAACTTGCCCAGCGCTGCGAGGCCGGAATTGCCCGGCGATTCCCCGGCATCTCGGGGAAGGCGGAGGCAGACATGCGCGCCCGGCTGCAGCATGAGCTGAAGATCATCGCCCGCCTCGGCTTTGCCTCCTACTTCCTCACCGTGGCCGAAGTTTCCCGGATGATCCTGGACATGAATGTGAGGGCGGCAGCCCGGGGATCGGGTGCTTCCAGCCTGGTCAACTACCTGATCGACATCAGCCAGGTAAACCCCCTCCAGCATGACCTGATCTTCGAACGGTTCCTCTCCGGGGACCGGTCCACGCTGCCTGATATCGACATCGATGTGGAAAGCGCGGAGCGGCACAACGTCTACCGGAAAATCTTTGACCGGTTCGGCTCCCAGCGCGTCACGCTGATGAGCATGCAGAACGGCTACCGCGCTCGCGGTGCGGTGCGGGACGCCGGCATGGCTTTGGGGATGGACGACGGCGATGTCGGCGAGATTGCCAAACAGCTGTGGCGCTTTTCGGCACGGAAATTCCGGGAGGCCCTGGAGGAAAAACCGGAACTTCGCGAGTTCGCCGGACGGGTGGAACAGCGGAACTTTTCTGAGAACCAGCAGCTGGACCTCCTGGTGGACCTCACCGAACGGCTGGACCGCCTTCCCCGCCACATCTCCATGCACCCCTGCGGGGTGATCCTCGGCGATGCCACCCTGCTGGACCGGACCCCGGTCCAGCCCAGCGGGCTTGGCCTGCCCATGAGCCAGTTCGACAAACACGACATGGACCCGATGGGCATGCTGAAGCTGGACGTCCTGGGTGTCAGGATGCAAAGTGCCATGGCCTTTGCCGTGCGGGAGATCATCCGGATCCACCCCTCCAAGGCTGAAGTGGTGGCAGCCGGAGCCCATCCCGCTGGACCTGGGGGCAACGGGCCGGATTACATCGCCGAGGACGGCCTGATCGACCTCAATGCGGTGCCCCTGGATGATGAGCCGACGTATGAGCTGATCAGAAGCACCCACACGCTGGGATGCTTTCAGATCGAATCGCCGGGCCAGCGGGAACTGGTGGGCAAGATGGCCCCGCGTGAGTTCAACGACCTCATCATCGACATCTCACTGTTCCGTCCCGGCCCCATGAAATCCGACATGGTCCGGCCCTTCCTTGAACACAGGCACGGCTTCGCACCGGAGACCTACCCGCACCCTGACCTGAAGCCGGTGCTGCAGGAAACCCACGGGGTGACGGTCTTCCATGAGCAGATCCTGAGGACCTTTGATGTGATGACCGGCTGCGGGCTGGCGAAAGCCGACGAGTTCCGCCGGGCGCTGAGCAACGAGGTCAGGGAGGGCCAGGTTGAGGAGTTGTTCCGCCGCGAGGCAAAGGCCAGGGAGTATTCGCCGGAGGTGGTGGACAAGGTCTGGGGCACCCTGAAATCGTTTGCCAGCTTCGGGTTCTGCAAAGCCCACGGCGCAGCCTTTGCGGTGCCCACTTACCAGTCCGCCTGGCTGAAGGCCCACCATCCGGAGGCCTTCCTCGCGGGCCTGTGGGAGCACGATCCCGGCATGTACCCCAAGCGACTCCTTGTGGCAGAGGCGCGGCGCATGGGCATCCCCATCCTTCCGCTGGACATTAACCGCAGCGGGGCGGAATACCGGGTGGAGCGTGTCGCGGAGGGCCCTGGCCGGGGAAAGCTGGGCATCCGGCTGAGCCTCAACGGCATCTTTGGGCTGTCCGGTACTGAACTGAAAAGGATCGTTGCAGGCCAGCCCTATGACTCACTGGCGGACCTGCGGGCACGCTCCAGGCTGAGCAAACCCAGCATCAAGCGGCTCGCCCAGCTCGGTGCCTTTGACACGCTGCACCGGGAATCCGGCGGAACAGCCAACCGGGCAGACCTTGTCCACCACCTGCAAAGCCTGCAGAGCAAGCCGGCAAAGAAAGGCGCCGAAGTCATTGAGGGACAACTGGCGCTGCCCCTGGGGGATGTCGAGCTGCGGAACGTCAAGCCCGGGCTGCCTGAGCCCACCACAGTGGAGAACGTCCGGGCGGAACTCGACCTGATGGCGGTTGACGTCAGCGAACACCTGATGTCCAGCCACCGGCCCCTCCTGGACAAGCTTGGCGTAACCACCGCGGATAAGCTTCTGGGGCTGCGCAACGGCACGGAGGTACTGGTGGCCGGCGTGAGGATCGCCACCCAGACCCCACCCATGCGCGGCGGCAGGCGCGTGGTCTTCATCAGCATCGACGACGGCACCGGGTGCGTGGATTCCGTGTTCTTCCATGAGGCCCAGGAGCATGCTGGACCGCTGCTGTTCGGGACCCGGCTGCTGCTGATCCGGGGAACCACCCGACGGACCGGTCCGCGCGGCATCAGCCTCAGCGCCAGCATGGCCTGGG
Source organism: Arthrobacter globiformis (assembly GCF_003261175.1). Classification (GTDB taxonomy): domain Bacteria; phylum Actinomycetota; class Actinomycetes; order Actinomycetales; family Micrococcaceae; genus Arthrobacter; species Arthrobacter globiformis_A. The sequence goes on from NZ_QLNP01000099.1 coordinate 62,244, forward strand.
ACCTCAGCCAGGTGGACACCCTGCCGTTCCCCGAACCGGAAAACGGTGAAAGGGGGAGCGCTGACCCTGGACAACGTGAGCCAGGGGACGCCGGACCAGATCACTCTGAACAGGACTTCTTGCAGCCGGGACCCCTGGAGGGCATCAGCAGAAATCTGGCCATCACCGGCCTGGGAAGCTGACCGGCCCCTCCCATTTCCGCTTTTCCGCCACCATGTTCCACTCGGCCGCCACCGTGGCGCTTTGGCTCGCCACTTCCGCAACAGATAGCATTGACGAGGCTGGCTGTGGTCCCCGTACGCCACAAGCTACGAAGCCTGAACTTTGAATAGGAGACACCCGTGTCAGATGCCCAGCAGATCACCCTCATCGTCGATGGCGAAGAAATGAAGGTGACTACCGGGACCACCGGCGCGGAACTCTTCTTTGAGCGCCGCGACGTCGTAGTGGCCCGGGTCGACGGCGAGCTCAAGGACCTGGACCAGTCCCTTCCCGAGGGTGCCCAGGTTGAAGGCATCACCATCGATTCCCCCGACGGGCTCAACGTGCTGCGCCACTCCACCGCCCACGTGATGGCCCAGGCCGTGCAGCAGCTGCGCCCGGACGCCAAGCTGGGCATCGGTCCCTACATCACTGACGGGTTCTACTTCGACTTCGACGTCGAGGAGCCCTTCACCCCGGAGGACCTGCGCCAGCTGGAAAAGATGATGCTCAAAATCGTCAACCAGAACCAGAAGTTCGTCCGCCGCGTCGTCTCCGAGGACGAGGCCCGCGAAGCCATGAAGAACGAGCCATACAAGCTCGAACTGCTGGGCAAGAAGAACGACGCCGCCGATGCCGGCGAAGGCGTCAACGTCGAAGTGGGCGCCGGCGACATCACCATCTACGACAACGTCGACCGCAAGAGCGGGGACAGCGTCTGGTGCGACCTGTGCCGCGGCCCCCACCTGCCCAACACCAAGCTCATCTCCAACGCCTTCGCCTTGACCCGGTCCTCGGCGGCGTACTGGCTGGGCAACCAGAACAACCAGCAGCTGCAGCGCATCTACGGCACCGCGTGGCCCACCAAGGACGCCCTGAAGGCGTACCAGGAACGCATCGCCGAGGCCGAACGCCGCGACCACCGGAAGCTTGGCGCCGAGCTGGACCTGTTCTCTTTCCCCGACGAGCTGGGATCGGGCCTGCCGGTCTTCCACCCCAAGGGCGGCATCATCCGCAAGGCCATGGAGGACTACTCCCGGCAGCGCCACGTGGACGCCGGCTATGAGTTCGTCTACACCCCGCACATCACCAAGGGCCACCTGTACGAGGTCTCCGGTCACCTGGACTGGTACCGCGACGGCATGTTCCCCGCGATGCACATCGACGCGGAGCACAACGAGGACGGCACCGTCCGCAAGCCCGGCCAGGACTACTACCTCAAGCCGATGAACTGCCCCATGCACAACCTGATCTTCCGCTCGCGCGGCCGGTCCTACCGCGAACTGCCGCTGCGGCTCTTCGAATTCGGCTCCGTCTACCGCTACGAGAAGTCCGGCGTGGTCCACGGGCTGACCCGCGTGCGCGGCATGACACAGGACGACGCCCACATCTACTGCACCCGCGAGCAGATGAAGGACGAGCTCACCACCACACTGAACTTCGTCCTCGGCCTGCTCAAGGACTACGGCCTGGACGACTTTTACCTCGAGCTGTCCACCAAGAACGAGGACAAGTTCGTCGGCGACGACGCCACCTGGGAGGAAGCCACCCGCACCCTGGCCGAAGTGGCCGAGGCGTCCGGGCTGGAGCTCGTTCCGGACCCGGGCGGAGCCGCGTTCTACGGGCCCAAGATTTCGGTCCAGGCGAAGGATGCCCTGGGCCGCACCTGGCAGATGTCCACCATCCAGCTCGACTTCAACCTGCCTGAGCGCTTTGAACTCGAGTTCCAGGCCGCCGACGGCACCCGCCAGCGCCCCGTCATGATCCACCGTGCCCTGTTCGGATCGGTGGAGCGATTCATGGGCGTCCTCACCGAGCACTATGCAGGCGCCTTCCCGGCGTGGCTCGCTCCCGTGCAGGTGGTGGGCATCCCGGTGGCGGAGGCCTTCAACGACTACATGTTCGACGTCGTCGACAAGCTCAAGGCTGCCGGCATCCGCGCCGAGGTGGACATCTCCTCGGACCGTTTCCCGAAGAAGATCCGCACGGCGAGCAAGGACAAGATCCCGTTCGTGCTGATCGCCGGCGGAGAGGACGCCGAGGCGGGCGCCGTCTCCTTCCGGTTCCGGGACGGCAGCCAGGACAACGGCGTACCCGTGGCCGAGGCTGTCCAGCGGATTGTGGACGCTGTCCGCAACCGGACCAGCTAGCCGCGGCGGAGGGGGCACACGTGCAGGAGAACACAGGGTCGGGCTATCCAGGCGACGCGGAGGTGACGGACGATTTCGGCCTCGCCGGCGTTCCGGATGCCTTCCAGCGGCTGTGGACTCCGCACCGCATGGCCTACATCAAGGGCGGGCAGCACCAGTTCAAGAACGAGGATGACTGCCCGTTCTGCATCGCGCCCGCGCGCACCGATGAGGAGTCGCTCATCGTGTATCGCGGACGCACGAGCTACGTGGTGCTGAACCTGTTCCCCTACAACCCCGGCCACCTGCTGGTGTGCCCCTACCGTCACGTCCCTGACTACACGGACCTGACGGTGGAGGAGACGGCCGAATTCGCCGACCTGACGCAGACCGCGATGCGGGTGCTGCGGAAGGTGGCGAATCCCGGCGGCTTCAACCTGGGCATGAACCAGGGGGTTGTGGGCGGGGCCGGCATCGCGGGGCACCTGCACCAGCACATCGTTCCGCGCTGGGGCGGTGACGGAAACTTCTTCCCGATCATTGCCCAGACCAAGGCGATCACCCAGACGCTCGACGAGGTCCGCCAGCAGGTTGCCGACGCCTGGCCCGGGGAGACGCATGCTGAATAGGCATGCCCGCGGGTTCTTCACCGCGCTGTTTACCCCGCTTGCACGCTGGCTACTGAAAATTGGCGTCTCGCCGGACGCGATCACCATAGTGGGAACGGCCGGCGTGGTGGTCGGGGCCCTGGTGTTCTACCCGCTGGGCCAGCTTTGGTGGGGAACGCTCTTTATCACCCTGTTCATCTTCTCCGACGTCATCGACGGCATCATGGCCCGGATGCAGAACCTCGGCGGGCGCTGGGGCAACTTCCTCGACTCCAGCCTGGACCGGCTGGCCGACGGCGCCCTCTTTGCCGGCCTGGCCATCTGGTTTTTCACCGGCGGCGCGGATGCCCCCATAGCCATTGCCGCCGTCGTCTGCCTTGTCCTTGGCATGGTGGTCTCCTATGTCCGGGCGAAGGCCGAATCCCTCGGCTTCCAGGCGAACGTGGGCATTGCCGAACGTGCTGAACGGCTGGTCTCCGTCCTGGTGATCACCGGTCTTACCGGCGTCGGACTGCCGCCCGTTGTGCTGCTGGCGACCCTCGTGCTGCTGGCGGCGGCGAGCCTCGTCACGGTGGTCCAGCGCGTCCTGGCCGTGCGCATCCAGGCGCTGGAAGACTCCGAACAAACCTGATTAAGCCGCGCTGCCGCCGTGGGACTAGTATTAGAACTGCCCGGTCAATGGATCCGGTAATCCGGTGTGTGCGAAAAACGGCATGTCTGTGCCGTGCCTGCACTCCCGGCGAAGGTCATCTAGCTACCCATAGGGGTTTTTGTGTCTACACCTGATGTAAGCAACGAAGCCGGCTCGTCCGCCAACAACGTGACGGGCAGCAACCGCGTCAAGCGCGGCATGGCAGAGATGCTCAAGGGCGGCGTCATCATGGACGTCGTCAACGTCGAACAGGCCCGCATCGCCGAAGACGCCGGTGCCGTTGCCGTCATGGCGCTCGAGCGCGTCCCGGCCGACATCCGCGCCCAGGGCGGCGTGTCCCGCATGTCCGATCCGGACATGATCGACCAGATCATCGATGCCGTTTCCATCCCGGTCATGGCAAAGGCCCGGATCGGCCACTTCGTCGAGGCCCAGGTCCTGCAGTCCCTCGGCGTTGACTACATCGACGAGTCCGAGGTGCTGACCCCGGCCGACTACGTCAACCACATCGACAAGTGGAACTTCAAGGTTCCCTTCGTCTGCGGTTCCACCAACCTCGGTGAGGCGCTGCGCCGCATCAACGAGGGCGCGGCCATGATCCGCTCCAAGGGCGAAGCCGGCACCGGCGACGTCTCCAACGCCACCGGGCACATGCGCCAGATCCGCGCCGAGATCGCCAAGCTCGCAGCCCTGCCCGAGGACGAGCTCTACGTCGCGGCCAAGGAACTGCAGGCCCCGTACGAACTGGTCAAGGAAGTCGCCGCCACCGGCAAGCTCCCCGTGGTGCTGTTCACCGCCGGCGGCATCGCCACCCCGGCCGACGCCGCGATGATGATGCAGCTCGGCGCAGACGGCGTGTTCGTCGGCTCGGGCATCTTCAAGTCCGGCAACCCGGCCCAGCGTGCCGCCGCCGTCGTGAAGGCCACCACCTTCTTCGATGACCCGGACGTCATCGCCAAGGCCTCCCGCGGCCTGGGCGAAGCCATGGTCGGCATCAACGTCGACGAAATCCCGCAGCCGCACCGCCTCGCCGAGCGCGGCTGGTAAAAGGACTAATAGCGACGACGACGGCCGGTCACCTTCCGAGGTGACCGGCCGTCGTCGTTCTTTATTCGAGGCCGCGGCGCTTGAGCAGGGGCACGAGGGCGGCGTCGCGGCCGCGGAGGGTGCGGAACGACTCGAGCGGATCCCTGCTGTTGCCGCGGGAGAGCAGCTCGGCGCGGAACCGGTCGCCGTTGGCCCTGCTGAGGCCGCCGTTTTCGGTGAACCAGTCCACGGTCTCGGCGTCCAGCACCTCGCTCCAGATGTAGGAGTAGTAGCCCGCGGAGTAGCCGTCGCCCGCAAAGATGTGCTGGAAATAGCCCGTCCGGTAGCGCGGCGGAATCAGCGGATGGGCAACCCCTGCCGCGGCCAGTGCCTTCGCCTCGAATTCCAGGGCATCCTGCGGAACGCCGTCGGCATCCAGGACGTGCCACGCCAGATCCAGCAGCGCAGCACCGAGGTACTCCGTGGTGGCGAAGCCCTCGCCCCACAGGCGGGACTCGTTGAGCCGGTCGACGACGTCCTGGGCCAGCGGCTCCCCGGTGGCGTGGTGGCGGGCGTAGTTGGACAGCACCTCCGGCCACATGATCCACATTTCGTTGACCTGGGACGGGTACTCCACAAAGTCCCGCGGCACCGACGTGCCGGAGAAACGGGGGTAGGTGACGTCGGAGAACAGCCCGTGCAGGGCGTGGCCGAACTCGTGAAACGCCGTGCGCACCTCATCGAGCGTGAGCAGCGTGGGCTCACCCGCGGGCGGTTTGGAGATGTTCAGGTTGTTGATGACCACCGGCTTGGTGCCAAGAAGCGCCGACTGGTCCACCAGCGAATTCATCCACGCCCCGCCTCGTTTGCTTTCGCGGGTGTAGTAGTCGCCGAGAAACAGCCCCAGCTCCGTTCCGTCCGCCTCCCGGACCTCCCAGACCCGGACATCCTCGTGGTAGCCGGCGAGGTCCGTGCGCTCATGGAAAGTGATGCCGAAGAGTGAGGTCGCGGCGAAGAACACTCCATCCGTCAGCACCCGGTCCAGCTCGAAGTACGGCCTGAGGGCCTGCTCGTCCACCGTGTACCGTTCCCGACGCACCTTCGCGGAGTAGTAGGCCCAGTCCCAGGCCTCCAGCGGGTGGCCTGCGCTCTCGGCCAGGGCCGCGGCCTCGGCGTCGGCGTTCCGGACGGCAGCTGGTGCCAGCCGGTTCAGCATGGACCGGACAGCGCCGAAGTCCGGCGCCGTCTGCCGGTCCACCACCAGTTCGGCATAGTTGGCGAAGCCCAGCAGCGCGGCCTTTTCGGCGCGGAGCCGGACCAGGGAGTTCACAAGGTCGAGTACGTCGAGGTCACCGCCGGTGCTGCCGCGGGCCACTGACGCCTCGAAGAGCCGCCGGCGCACGTCCCGGTTGTCCAGTGCGGCGAGGGCGGGCTGGTTGCTTGGCTGGATCAGCGTCAGGAGGAACTTGCCGTCATGCCCGGCAACCCGGGCTGCTTCCGCGGCGCTGGCGATCTCATCCGCGGGAAGGCCGGCCAAGTCGTCGGCACTGTCCAGCAGCAGTGCGGCAGACTTCATCCCCTCCTTGACGCGCTGCCCGAATTCCGTGCCCAGCCGCGACAGCTCGGCGTTCAGCGAACGGAGCCGGTCCTGGCCGGCGTCGTCCAGCTGAATCCCGGACTGGCGGAACTCCTTGAGGTACTCCTCCACAAGCCTGGCCGATTCGGCGTCCAAACCCGCGGTATCCACGGCGGCGAACCGCTCGTAGAGTGCCCGGTTCAGATACACGGCATCCTGATGCGCGGCGAAGCGGGGCGACAGTTCGGTCTCCAGCTTCCTGATGGCCTCGGAGGCGTCGGCCGAAACCAGGGTAAAGAAGGAAGCCGCGGCGCGGTCCAGCAGCCGGCCGGACTTCTCCATGGCCAGCGCCGTGTTGTCGAAGGTGGCGGGCCCGGGGTTGTCCACGATGGCCTGGATCTCTGCCAAGTGCTCGGCGAGCCCGGCGTCAACCGCCTCGGCGTAGTGGTCGTCGCCGATGTCGGCAAACGGCGGCAGTCCGAAGGGCAGGGCACTGGGGGAGAGGAGGGGATTGGTCATGAAGCAACCCTTTCATGCAGCTCTGCGGTGCACAATGATTTGGCGGCTTCTACGGGCGGGTTGCCCGGCGCCGGCGCGCCGGCGGACTTACGCTGGGGTCATGGGGAACAACAACGTATCCGGCCGTGCATTCCAAGCGGCCGCCGCTGCACTGCTGATGGCGGGGCTGGCGTCCTGCGGCGTGGCCGCCGAGCAGGCCGGGCCGCAGACGGGTAACCAGACCGGCAGTGAATCCGGCAGCCAGCCTGCCACTGCGGCCCGCCAGCCTTCGGGCCCGGCCGCGCAGTCCAGCGCCGGCAGCACTGCCGCTGCAACGCCGACGGCGGACCCCACCTCGAGCGCCGCACCCACCCCAACCCCGGGTGCAGGTCCCGCGTGCGCCTCGGTCCGCTGCACGTCTGTCCTGGTGACCGGTGACATGCTGGTGCACACCCAGCTGTGGCAACAGGCCCACGAAGATGCCGTGGCCGGCGGAGTCAGAGGACTGGACTTCGGTCCGCTGCTGGAAGGGCAGCGGCGCTACATCGAACAGAGCGACCTCGCCATCTGCCACCAGGAAACGCCGGTGGCGCTGCCCGGAGGACCCTTCTCCGCGTACCCTTCCTTCAACGTCCCGCCCCAGATCGCCGCTGCCGCCAAATCGGTCGGCTACCGTGCCTGCACCACGGCCAGCAACCACACCATCGACCAAGGCACAGAGGGTCTCACCAGAACGCTGGATGTGCTGGACACAGCAGGGCTGGAGCACACCGGCTCCTACCGGACGCAGGCCGAGTCCCAGGGCATCCTCATCATGCAGACCGACGCCGCCCGCATTGCCGTTATCGAGGGCACCTACGGACTCAACGGGCAGGTCCCGGAACAGCCGTGGCAGGTGGACATGCTCGACGCCCCCACCATGATCGCCAAGGCCAAGGAGGCGAGGAAGCTGGGCGCGGACATCGTCCTCGGCGCCATGCACGCGGGGGACGAGTACGCCAGTGCCCCGAACGCCCAGCAGCTGGAGGTGGCGCACGCGCTGGCGGACAGCGGCCAGTTCACCATGATCTACGGGCACCACACCCACTCAGTGCTCCCCGTCGAAAAGTACAAGGGAACATGGATCGCCTACGGCTTAGGCAACGGCGTGACAGAACTGTCCCCGACGTACGTCGTTAACAACGAGGGCCTCCTGCTCCGGGCACAGTTCAGCCAGGACAGTGCCGGCAAATGGACCGCATCCGACGTCGCCTGGGCGCCGTCGGTCATCGTCAGCAGCCCCTACCGCTGGTGCTCTGTGGCCGCTGACGCCCCGCAGGGCGTCTGCGCCAGTCCCGCGGCGGACGCCGACACCCGGCTGCGGACCAAACAGGTGGTGGAGTCCATGGGCGCGGCGCAGGCCGGAGCCCGCGAGCTGCTGGTCACCAAGGAACGCTGACAGCCGTGCGCTGAACGGGAGTGTGTCCCGTTCAGGTTATTCCTAGCGCGGCCGGCGGGCCGCGTGCTCGCGGGCCAGAACGGCGTAGCGGTCATCCGCTTCGCCGGGTGTGAAGGTCCCGTACTTGCGTTCGACGGCGGTCCGGATCAGGAAGTCGGCGATGGCCGGGTTCTTGGGCAGCAGGGAACCGTGCAGGTAGCTGGCCACGATGTTGCGGTACCGGGCTCCCTCCTGGCCGTCGCTGCTGTTGTTGCCGGTGCCCTTCGCGACCGTCCCCAGCGGTGCGACACCGGGACCCAGGGTGGTCTGGCCGCTGTGGTTTTCGTAGCCCAGGACCTCGCCGAACTCCGGGGTGGTGACCTTGACGTTGCCGATCAGCCGCTCATCCGTGCCGTGGGTCTCTATATCCAGAACGCCGATGCCGGGAATGACCGGGCCTGAGCGGGTCTTGAAGAAGCGGCCGAACAGCTGGTAGAGCCCGCAGATGAGCAGCATAGGCGTGCCGTCCTCGGCCATCCCCTTAAGGAGGCCGGCGCGTGACTGAAGGTCGTCCTGGATCACAAGCTGGCCGCTGTCCTGACCGCCGCCGCCAAGGATGATGTCGACGCCCTCCGGGAACTCGTCGCCCACGTTGTACTCGAGCAGCTCCGGCGTGTATCCGTGCCACTTCAGGCGCTGCTGCAGCACCAGGGCATTGCCCCAGTCGCCGTAGATATTCATTTCCCGCGGGTACAGCTGCAGGACGCGGATGGTTCCCTTTGACGCGGTAGTGCCGGCAGTCGATTCGGGGGTCAAGAGACCACCTCCACTGTGGTGATTTTGGACAGCTCACGGCGGATCGCGAGCATTGCGGTGTAGGTGCAGAAGACGCGCTTCGGCTTGCCTTTCCCCGTGCGGATGAAGTCGGCGAGGGCGGCCGGAATGTCGGTGTCCACCGACCCGATCTGCACTTCGTCGTACTGCAGGCGCAGGGCCATGTCGTACGCCCGGGAGCCGCTGACCTGGTCCACGCCGTCAGCGCGCAGGGAGTCGAAATCGACGTCCCACAGCCAGGACATGTCGCGGCCGTCAGCGTAATTGTCGTTGATGGCGATCATGGTGGCGTAGCCGCCCGACGGGAATGACTTCAGGCCCAGGCGAAAGCCGCTCGGGTTCTTGACCAGGACCAGGTCCAGCGGGAGCCCGTCCACCGTGAGGCTTTCGCCGCGCCCAAATGCCGGGGCCACCTCGGACAGAGCCTTCAGCAGCGTGCCGTGGTCCGCCGTGGCAGCGCCGCCGCCGCAGATGCTGCGGGCCAGGGCCAGCGCGGCCGCGGCGTTGAAGATGTTGTAGACGCCGCGGAGCTTCATCCCGGTGGTGACGGTGACGCCGTCGTACTCAAAGTCTGCGTCATCGGCACCCACCCGGCGGAGAACGACGTCGGCCTCGGGCCTTTGCGGTACCGAAGGCACGGGGCTGCCCGGGCCGGCGCGGAGTTCATCGTCGCTGGGGAAAGTTCCCAGCAGGGAGTCGTCCAGGCCGAAGTAGAGGACCTCGGGACCCTGCAGCGTTCCGGCGATCCGGGCCACCCGCGGGTCCTCGCGGTTCAGCACCACAGCCCCCGTTGTCTTGGAGGCGATGTGCTGGAGGAGCTGGGCTGTCTTGTCGATCTCACCGAAGCGGTCCAGCTGGTCGCGGAGTACGTTCAGCAGGAGGCTGTAGCGCGGCGGGACGCGGTTGACGAAATGCACGGCGTGGGCCTCGTCCAGCTCTAGCACGGCGATGTCGGCGTCGAGCCGTCCGCGCCAGTCGACATCGCCGATAAGGGCCGCCGCCACGCCCCGGGTGAAGTTGCTTCCCGTGCGGTTGGTGAACACCTTCAGGCCCTGGCTTTCCAGCAGCTCCACCACCATCTTGGTGGTGGTGGTCTTGCCGTTGGTGCCGCTGACCACGGCCACGCCGTGGGGAAGGGTGGACAGGGCCCGCTGCATGAAACCGGGATCGATTTTCTCGACCACCAGGCCGGGGAATGCAGAGCCTCCGCCCCTGAGCCGGGAGACCCGGCGAACGAATTTGCCGAGCGGAACGCTGAGGGAAAACATGCTCTGTAATATATCCCAGCGGCGGCATGCGATGTGGCGGGCGGCCGACGGCGGGACCGGCTGGCCGCCGCCGGGACACTATGCTGTTTAGATGACCAATTCCCTTTCCAGCGCCCTTCCGCGCCCGGCCGGCGTGCCCGAAAAGCCCGGGTCCGGCCTGCGCATCGGCGTTCTGGCACTCCAGGGCGACTTTCGTGAGCACCTCCGGGCGGTCGAGACCGCAGGCGCCACCGGCGTCGGTGTCCGCCGTCCCGCCGAGCTCGAGGGACTCGACGGGCTCATCATTCCCGGCGGCGAGTCCACGGCCATCGACAAGCTGGCCCGCGCCTTCGACCTCGCCGAGCCGCTGCGGCAGCGGATCGCCGATGGCCTCCCGGTCTACGGATCCTGTGCGGGCATGATCCTGCTCGCTCACGACATCGCCGACCCCGCCGCGGACCTCGCCGGCAACCCCCAGCAGACGTTCGGCGGCCTGGACATCACGGTGCGGCGCAACGCCTTCGGCCGGCAGCGCGAGTCCTTCGAGACCGACCTCGACTTCAAGGGCCTGGAGTTCAGCGCCACCGAGCAGGGCGTGGCTCCGGTTCATGCGGTGTTCATCCGCGGACCCTGGGTGGAGCGCGTGGGCCCCGGCGTCGAGGTCCTGGCGCAGGTGGAGCCGGCCGACCAGGAGCACGCCTCCCACGCGGCCGATCTGCAGGGGACGGCTAGAATTGTTGCAGTGCGTTCAGGCCAGCTGCTGGCTACCTCCTTCCATCCGGAAGTGACAGGGGAGAAGCGCGTGCATGAACTTTTTATTCGCATGATCAGAGGAGAAGCGTAAAGCATGTCAGGCCACTCCAAATGGGCAACGACCAAGCACAAGAAGGCCATCATTGATAGCCGCCGGGCAAAGTCGTTCGCCAAGCTGATCAAGAACATCGAAGTAGCGGCCCGCATGGGCGGCCCGGACCTCGCGGGCAACCCCGGACTCGAACTGGCCGTCACCAAGGCCAAGAAGACGTCCGTTCCGAACGACAACATCGACCGCGCCATCAAGCGCGGCGCCGGGCTCACCGGCGAGGTCGTGGACTACACCGAGATCATGTACGAATGCCGCGGCCCGCAGGGCTCCGCGCTGTTGATCGAGTGCCTTACCGACAACAAGAACCGCGCGGCATCCGAGGTCCGTCTGGCCATCTCCCGCAACGGCGGCACCATCGCCGACCCCGGCTCGGTCAGTTACCTGTTTACCCGCAAGGGCGTGGTCACCCTGCCCAAGAACGGCCTCACCGAGGACGACGTTCTCATGGCCGTGCTGGACGCCGGCGCCGAGGAAGTCAAGGACAACGGGGACAGCTTCGAAATCCATTCGGACCCGAAGGACCTGCAGGCTGTCCGCGACGCGCTCAAGGAAGCCGGCATCGACTACGACACCGACGAGGCCGAGTTCGTGCCCTCCATGGAGGTGCCGCTGGACCTTGACGCCGCCAAGAAGTTCATGAAGCTCGTTGACGCCCTCGAGGACCTCGACGACGTCCAGAACGTCTACAGCAACGCTGACCTCAGCGACGAAGTTCAGGCTGCGCTGGAAGCCGAGTGATTTTCGGCGTGGCTGACCGGGGCGGTTGCACGTGACGCTGCGCGTACTGGGCATCGACCCTGGCCTGACCCGCTGCGGCATCGGCGTGGTGGACGTCGAAAAGAACCGCCGGGCCACCATGGTGGCCGTTGGTGTGGTGGGGACGTCCCCCGAGGAAACGCTCGACCAGCGGCTCTTGGTGATCGCCTTGGCCATTGACGATTGGCTCGACCGTTACGAGCCACACGTGCTGGCGGTGGAACGTGTTTTCTCGCAGCTCAACGTCAGCACGGTCATGGGCGTGGCCCAGGCCTCCGGCGTCGTCATCGCGGCCGCGGCCCGGCGCGGGATCCCCGTGGCTCTGCACACTCCGTCGGAGGTCAAGGCGGCGGTGACCGGGAGCGGCTCCTCGAACAAGGAGGCCGTGACCAAGCTGGTGACCAAGATTCTCCGGCTCGACGCTCCGCCGCGTCCCGCGGACGCGGCCGACGCCCTGGCCCTCGCCATCACGCACGCATGGCGGGCGGGCAGCGGCGCAAGCGTAGCCACCACTGGCCCCGGCAGCCAGTCTCTGACGCCCGCCCAGCGGGCCTGGGCCGAGGCGGAGGCCAAGGCGCGCCGTGCACGCTGAATGTCGCCGGCGCTTGCTAGGGTATTCGTAGATATGTTCGGATAGTCGGTTTGTTGCCGGCGCAAGTTCAGGAGCCCCGGCCTTGATTAGTTTTCTCCGCGGAACCGTGGCGCACGTCGGACTGTCCACCGCCGTCATTGACCTCAACGGCGCCGGCATGAGCGTTAACGCGACGCCGCAGACGCTCAGCAGGCTGCGGACCGGCGAGGAGGGGAAGCTTTTCACGTCCCTGATCGTCCGGGAGGATTCCCTGACCCTGTTCGGCTTCGCGAGCGACGACGAACGGGAAGTTTTCGACGTTCTGCTCAGTGTCAGCGGAGTGGGTCCGCGGCTGGCCCTCGCGGTCCTCGCCGTGCACGATCCCGAGGCCATTCGCGTGGCGGCGCACACCGGGGACAGCAAGACGTTCACCAAGGTCCCGGGCATCGGCCCGAAGGTTGGCGGGCGCATCGTTCTTGAACTCGCCGGGAAACTGGTTCCGCACGGCACGTCTGCGCCTGCGGGAGCGCCGGCCGCGTCATCGGAAGGCGTCTGGAAGCCGCAGGTCGTGGCCGCGATGACCAGTCTGGGCTGGTCCGAAAAGGACGCCACGGGCAGCATCGACAAGGCCCTCGCAGACGCGCCGGAACTCGCCGGCGAAGGCAACGTGGCCGAGATCCTGCGCACCACGCTGCGCTGGCTCGGCCAGGACGGAGCCCGCGCGGGCAACAGGGTAGGCAGCCGTGGCTGAGCCTTCCCTGGTCGCCGGGGGAGAAGAGCCGGAGGAGCGGGCCATCGAGGCGGCGCTCCGGCCCAAGAACCTCGACGACTTCGTGGGCCAGCACAGGGTCCGCAAACAGCTTTCCCTCGTGTTGCAGGCATCCCGGATGCGCGGGCGCAGCGCGGACCATGTGCTTTTTTCCGGTCCTCCCGGCCTCGGCAAGACCACACTCGCCATGATCGTCGCCTCCGAAATGAACGCCCCGCTCCGCATCAGCAGCGGCCCGGCCATCCAGCACGCAGGCGACCTCGCCGCCATCCTTTCCTCGCTGTCGGAGGGCGAGGTCCTCTTCCTCGACGAAATCCACCGGATGTCCCGTCCGGCCGAGGAAATGCTCTATATGGCCATGGAAGACTTCCGGGTGGACATCGTGGTGGGCAAGGGGGCCGGTGCCACAGCCATTCCGCTGGAGTTGCCGCCCTTCACGCTGGTGGGTGCCACCACGCGTGCCGGGCTTCTTCCGGGTCCGCTCCGCGACCGGTTCGGTTTCACGGGCCACCTGGAGTTTTATTCGGTGGAGGAGCTGGAGCTGGTGCTGCGCAGGTCCGCCGGCCTCCTCGACCTGAAGGTGAACTCGGCCGGATTCACTGAGATCGCCGGACGGTCGCGCGGCACTCCCCGCATTGCCAACCGGCTGCTGAGGAGGGTCCGGGACTGGGCGCTGGTCCACGGGATCGAACAGATTGACTCCCGTTCCGCCTCCGCCGCACTGGACATGTACGAAGTGGATAAGCGCGGGCTGGACCGGCTGGACCGGTCAGTGCTGGAAGCGCTGATCACCAAATTCGGCGGCGGCCCGGTGGGCCTGTCAACCCTGGCCATCGCCGTGGGGGAGGAGCCGGAGACCGTGGAGACGGTTGCCGAGCCGTACTTGGTCAGGGAAGGGCTGCTCGGCAGGACGCCGAGGGGCCGCATTGCCATGGCTTCGGCCTGGACCCACCTCGGCCTGGCAGTACCGGCGGGGGTCTTCGGGCAGGAAACGCTGGACCTTTTCGAGTCCGGCCCGGGCGATGAAGAATCGTCATCTGAATGGGTTTCCAGCACCCAATAGCAGCGCCCTCCCAGCTTTTCCCTCTAGACTGGAAAGACGCTCGGCACGTCCGGGCTTTGTTTCCGTGTCCCGCTTCGGCGGGCCGCCCGCGCCGGTTTCCCGTGTCCGGGCGGGCAGCCCGGTGCAAAGCGGACGTTGCTGTCAACCAGCTACGCAAGTACAGAACGGAACTTCATTTGTTCGCACAAATCAGTGCCCAGGCCCAGCCGCAGGCCGGCGGCGGCATCGACATCATGACCATTCTGCTGTTCGTCATGCTCGGCGTTTTCATCTTTATGATGTTCCGCCGCAACAAGAAGACACAGCAGCAGCAGGCCAAGCTGCAGTCGGAGTTCGCCCCCGGCATAGAGGTGATGACCAGCTTCGGACTGTTCGGCCGCATCGTGTCGATTGACGATGTGGAGAACAAGGTTGTCCTGGAACTGTCGCCGGGCAACCTGGCCACTGTCCACCGCCAGGCCGTGACCAAGATCGTGGAACCCGCCGCCGAAACGCACACCGTTCCCGATGACGCGTCCGCCCTGACGGCCGAGGACTCGCTGACCCCCGAAGCCAAGACCGGCACGGCCGATGAGACCCCGGACGAAACCCTCAAGCGCCTCAACGACGAGGGCAAAAAGGACATCTAGTCCGCCGCTTCCGGGCAGCACAGCTGTCTACGGCTGCGGAGCCGCCGGGTGCGAGACGGCTCGCCCCGGCGGCCATCCGCAATTAATAGAAAGATAGGCAATGGCACGAACTGGCCGCAATAAACCATCCCTTCGGGTGCTGGTCTGGCTTGGCGTAATCCTGGCTGCCATGACGGCCGTCCTTGCGGGCGGCACGATGTCCGGGGTTGCCAGCTGGAGCCCGAAGCTTGCCCTGGACCTGGAGGGCGGCACCCAGATGATCCTGGCACCCAAGGTTGAGGGAGGCTCGGACATCAACGAGGAGCAGCTCAACCAGGCGGTGGCCATCATCCGTCAGCGTGTGGACGGCTCCGGTGTTGCCGAGGCCGAGATCAGCACGCAGTCCGGCCGCAACGTGGTGGTGAGCCTGCCCGGCACTCCGTCCTCGCAGACCCGCGCGCTCATCCAGGCCTCAGCGGACATGAACTTCCGCCCCGTCCTCGTCACGGGCCCGGGGGCCGTGGTTCCGGCCGACCAACGGACGCCTGCCGCGCAGCTGCCGAAACCGACGGCCAAGCCGACGAACGCCAGCGATTCAAACTGGATCACCGCGGACATCCAGAAGCAGTTCGAAGCCCTCGACTGTGACAACCCGGCCCAGGACAAGCAGGAACGCTCAGACCCGGCCAAGCCGCTGGTCACCTGTGAGCCCGCCACGGACCAGACACCTGCGATCAAGTACATCCTGGGTCCGGTCGAGGTCAAGGGCGTGGAGATCCAGGGCTCGACGTTCCAGCTCCAGCAGGGCGCCCAGGGTGCAGTCACCAACGAATGGGCTGTGAACATCCAGTTCAACGCCGAGGGTACGGCCAAGTTCAAGACGGTCACCGAACGCCTCAACCAGTTCTACGTTGCCGCGGGCGGCGAGACCGGCAGCGATCCGAAGTCGCAGTTCGCCATCGTCCTGGATGACCAGGTCATATCGGCACCGCGTTCCCAGGCAGTGATCACCGATGGACGCCCGCAGATCACCGGCGGCTTCACGGAGCAGTCCGCCAAGGCGCTGTCCGACCAGCTCCGGTTCGGTGCCCTGCCCATTAGCTTCGACATCCAGAGCGAGCAGCAGATCTCCGCCACCCTCGGCGGTGAGCAGCTCCGGATGGGCCTCCTCGCCGGCCTGATCGGTCTGCTGCTGGTGGTCGTCTACTCCCTGTTCCAGTACCGTGCGCTGGGCTTCGTCACCATTGCGTCGCTGGTGGTGGCGGGTGCGCTCACGTACCTTGCCATTGCCGTCCTTGGCTGGACCGAAAACTACCGGCTATCCCTCGCCGGCGTGGCCGGCATCATCGTGTCAATCGGCCAGACCGCGGACTCGTTCATCGTCTACTTCGAACGTATCCGCGATGAGCTCCGCGAAGGCCGCGGCCTGGTGTCGGCCGTGGAGAACGGCTGGAAGCGGGCCAAGCGGACCGTCCTGGCATCGAAGGCGGTCAACCTCCTGGCCGCACTGGTGCTGTACTTCGTGGCCGTCGGCAACGTCCGGGGCTTTGCCTTCACCCTCGGCCTGACCGCCATCGCCGACCTCATCGTCGTGTTCATGTTCACTCACCCGACGCTGCAGCTGCTGGCCAGGACCCGGTTCTTTGGCGAGGGCCACAAGTTCTCCGGTCTTGACCCCGAGCGCCTCGGTGCGGTGCCGCTCTACCGCGGCGCCGGCAGGCTCCGCAGCCCCGAGGACAGGCCGTCAGTGGTGCGCGCCAAGAACACCGGTGCCGCGGCCGAGGCTGAGCGCCGGATGACCATCGCTGAACGCCGCCGCGCGGAGCAGCAGGAGCAGCTCGCCGGTTCCTCCAAGGGCCCGGCCAAGGAGGGCAAGTAATGTCCAGTTTCGCGAAATTCGGCAACGAGCTCTACACGGGCAAGCGTTCCTATGACTTTGTCGGGTCCAAGAAGATCTGGTTCATCGTGGCCGCCGTGGCGGTCGCGCTGTCCATCCTCATCCCGGTGGTCAAGGGCGGCTTCAACCTGGGCATCGAGTTCCGCGGCGGTTCCGAGTTCACGGTATCCAACGTCAAGACCACCGAGGCGTCCTTGGGCGAGAAGGCCGTCCACGACGTCGTTCCCGGCAGTGTGCCGCGCGTCGCCAACGTTGCCGGAACCACCATGCGGATCCAGACGGACAAGCTCTCCGACGACGAGACCCTCAAGATCAAGGAGGGCCTCACCAAGGCCTACGGCGTGACTGACAACGAGGTGACGTCCACCTTCGTCGGCCCCACCTGGGGCGCCGACGTCACCAAACAGGCCCTGATTGGCCTGGTGGTCTTCGTTGCCCTCGCGACGGTCCTGATGGCCCTCTACTTCCGGACCTGGAAGATGTCCCTCTCGGCGATCGCGGGCATGGTCGTCACGATGTTCATTACGGCCGGTGTGTACGCCCTCAGCGACTTCGAGGTCACGCCGTCGGCGATCATCGGGTTCCTGACGGTGCTCAGCTATTCGCTCTATGACACCGTGGTGGTGTTCGACAAGATCCGTGAAAACACGGCCGACATTGACTCTTCCACTCGCCGGACCTTCGGCGAGGAGGTCAACCTGGCCGTCAACCAGACCCTGGTCCGCTCCATCAACACCATGATGGTTGCCATCCTTCCGGTCGGGGCGATCCTGTTCATCGGGGCCGGCCTGCTGGGCGCCGGAACCCTGCGCGATCTTTCACTGGCTCTGTTCGTCGGCATCCTGATCGGCACCGCCGCGACGATCTTCATCGCCGCGCCGATGTACGCCTGGCTGCGCCAAGGCGAGGCGCCGCTGGTCAAGCAGGCCCAGCGCGTCAAGCAGCGCCGCGCGGACGCCGCAGCCAAGGCTGCAGCCGCCGAGCCTGCTAAAGCCTAGTCCCCGTACCTGCCCTTAGGCCGGATGCCGTCCCCGTGACGGCATCCGGCCTTTGCGTTAAGCGCTTGTGCGCCTCCGGTTAAGCGCCTGTGTGCCTTCCGCCGGGCCGTCCGCGTGCTCCGCTGCGTACGGGCCTGGGCCGTTGGTGACGGACGCGGTTATCGGTCGGGCCCGGAGCGGGAATACACTGGGATAATTAAACGGGTCGTGAGGGGTACTTCATTGGAAGAGGGTTCGACGTCGGCGCCAGCGGCTGCCGGAGGCAACGGTCAGGGCCAGGGACAGCAGACTGGTCTGGTGGCTGCCGGGCGCCCGGCGCCGGCCGTGCCCGTGGACAACTCTGGCGTCCGGCCCACATTCCCGGGCCGGCGTGAGCGCACGAGGTCCCGCCTGGCACGGCTTACGGGCCGGAGCACGGCGACTTACTCACCCATCCTGGAGCCGCTGCTGCGGACCGTTAGGGCGAACAACCCCAAGGAAGACTTCGACCTCATTCAGCGGGCGTTCGTGGTGGCGGAGCAAAGCCACCGCGGGCAGAAACGCAAGAGCGGTGACCCCTACATCACCCATCCCGTTGCCGTCGCGACGATCCTCGCCGAGCTGGGGCTGAGCGGTACCACCCTGGCGGCTGCGCTGCTGCACGACACCGTCGAGGACACCCCCTACACCCTTGAGGATCTCCGGGCCGACTTCGGTCCCGAAGTCGCCATGCTGGTTGACGGCGTCACCAAGCTGGACAAGGTCAGCTTCGGCGAGGCAGCCCAGTCCGAGACCGTCCGCAAGATGGTCGTGGCCATGGCCAAGGACATCCGCGTCCTGATGATCAAACTTGCGGACAGGCTGCACAACGCCCGCACCTGGCGGTTCGTTTCCGCCGAGTCCTCGGCGCGCAAAGCCCGGGAAACCCTGGAAATCTTTGCGCCGCTGGCTCACCGGCTCGGCATGAACACGATCAAGTGGGAGCTTGAGGACCTGTCCTTCGCGGCGCTGTATCCCAAGGTGTACGAGGAAATCGTCCGCATGGTGGGCGACCGAACGCCGGAGCGCGAAAAGAGCCTCAGCGTGATCCGGAACCAGATCGCCGACGATCTGCGCACCGCCAGGATCAAGGCCACGATCACCGGCCGGCCCAAGCACTATTACTCGATCTACCAGAAGATGATCGTCCGGGACAAGGACTTCGACGACATCAACGACCTCATGGGTGTCCGGGTCCTGGTGGACTCGGTGCGAGACTGTTACGCCGCCCTGGGCACCCTGCATTCGCGCTGGAACCCGCTGCCTGGCCGGTTCAAGGACTATATCGCGATGCCGAAGTTCAACATGTACCAGTCCCTCCACACCACGGTAATCGGCCCTGGTGGCAAGCCGGTTGAAATCCAGATCCGGACGCACGAGATGCACCGCCGCGCCGAGTACGGCGTCGCAGCGCACTGGAAGTACAAGGACCAGCCAAACCGGACTGCCACCGGACCCGGCAGCCCCCGAGACGGCGACATGGGCTGGCTGCGATCCCTCGTGGACTGGCAGCAGGAAACCTCCGACCCCGGCGAATTCCTCGACTCGCTGCGGTTCGAGATCAACGCCCGCGAAGTTTTCGTCTTCACGCCCAAGGGTGAGGTCATGGCGCTGCCTGCCGGGTCCACGCCGGTGGACTTCGCCTATGCCGTGCACACCGAGGTGGGCCACCGCACCATCGGAGCCCGGGTCAACGGCAAGCTCGTGCCGCTCAACAGCGAGCTGAACCATGGCGACTGGGTGGAGATCTTCACCTCGAAGGCCGAGGGCGCCGGCCCCAGCCAGGACTGGCAGCACTTCGTCAAGAGCGCCCGGGCGCGCAACAAGATCCGGCAGTGGTTCAGCAAGGAACGCCGCGAAGAGGCCATTGACCGCGGCAAGGAGCTGCTGACCCGGGCCATGCGGAAGCAGAACCTGCCGCTGCAGCGCCTCATGACCCACGACGCCCTGGCTGCCGTGGCGGAGGAATTCAAGTACGTCGACATCTCCGGGCTCTACGCTGGCGTGGGCGACGGCCACACCTCGGCGCAGCACGTCATGGAGAAGCTCGTCGAGATGCTCGGCGGGAACGAAACACCCGATGACGATCTCACCGAAGTCAGCATCCCCACCCAGGTCAGCAAAGCCCGGTTCTCGGATTCGGGCGTGGTGGTCCGCGGCGTGGGCGACGTCTGGGTGAAACTGGCCCGCTGCTGCACCCCCGTGCCGCCGGACCCGATCCTGGGTTTCGTCACGCGCGGCTCGGGCGTATCGGTGCACCGCACCGACTGCACCAACGTTGCGGGCCTCAAGGACCAGCCTGACCGGATCGTGGACGTGGACTGGGCTCCGACGCAGTCAAGCGTCTTCCTGGTGGAGATCCAGGTGGAGGCGCTGGACCGGAAGTCGCTCCTCTCCGACGTCACGCGCATACTTTCGGAAAACCACGTGAACATCCTGGCGGCGAGTGTCCACACGTCCACGGACCGCGTGGCCATCTCAAAGTTTGCCTTCGAGATGGGCGACCCCAAGTACCTCAGCCACGTGCTCAGTGCCGTGCGGAGGATCGACGGGGTGTTCGACGTCTACCGGACCACGGGGAACCACCGGAGGAGCTAACAGCGATAGCTTCTCCAGTGCCGCGTTCTTGTGCGGCAGCCGTGGCATCGCCTCGACCGCCAGGACCAGGAGCCGGAGCCTGACATCGAGTTCGGGCTTCTCCAGGAGCAGCCGCAGGGCAGGAACTGCCCTTTCGGCCTCCACATGCAAGGCGATGTCCAGTGCCGTGCGGAGCGGACTGGAGACCATCAGGCCGCCCAGGCTGACGACGTCGAACGGTCCGAGCCGGACTTCGTGGAGCGTGCAGCCGCGGGTGGAGCGGAGGCTGGAGATGCGGCGTTTGGCGTCCACCAGGAGGGCCAACCGGTCCGGCTCCCGGGCGCACCCGTAAATCCAGGCCGCCGTCATCCGCCCCGCCACCACGCGTCGCCGCACCGGCGCCGGCACCCCGTGGGCAGCGGCACGTGCCCGCAGCTGCGGGGAGGCCGCAGTCCCGGGAACGGTGTAGCCGTGCTGATAGAGCTGCGTGAGCACGCCGTCGGCCGCCATGGACTGCAGTTCCGGCCAGGTGAAGGGCAGCCCCGGCGAATAGAGCTCCAGCGGCTGTACAGGGGAGTCCGCGGGCGGGGAATCCCCCCGCGTCTGCGAAAAAACAGGGGGCTGGGAGAACGGTGCCATTCCGTCATCCTTCCGGATGCGGCCTTGACGGGTAAGGCCCCGCCCCGGTTATGTGGATAACCAGAACGGGGCCTTCCTGCTCAGAAGAGTAAATGTTGCCTAGGAGAGCTCGCTCGCCGAACGCTGGATCTGGTCCAGCCATGCCTGGCGGGCTTCCAGGGCTTCCCGGGCGGCCTTGATCTTGCGCTGGTCGCCCTTCTTCTCTGCCTCGGCCAGGTCATCCTTCAGGCCGGCGATGGCGGATTCGAGCTGGCTCAGGGCGCTGTTGGTGCGGGCCTTGGTCTCCGGGTTGGAGCGCTGCCACTTCTCGTCCTCGGCCTGGCGCACGGCATCCTCGATCCGGCGCAGACCGGCTTCGATCCGGCCCATGTCCGCACGCGGAACCTTGCCTGCCTCTTCCCAGCGGTCGTGGATGGACTGCAGGGCCTTCTTGGCGGCGGCGATGTCCTTGACCGGAACGATGCCGGATGCCTCCTCGAGGAGAGCCTCCTTGACCACCAGGTTCGCAGCGTATTCCTGGTCGATCTCGTCGTTGGCTGCCTGGCGGGAGCTGAAGAAGACGTCCTGCGCGGCGCGGAACCGGGCCCACAGTGCATCGTCATCCTTGCGGCTGGCACGCGGTGATGCCTTCCACTCGTCCATCAGCCGGCGGTATTCCCCGGCAGCGAAGCCCCAGTCGGTGGACGTCGACAGCGCCTCGGCCTCTGCAATCAGCTTCTCCTTGGCCGACTTCGCCGCCGAGTTGTTGCTGTCCAGCTGGGAGAAGTAGGCGCGGCGGTGCCGGTCGAAGACGGTCCGGGCGGCCCGGAAGCGCTTCCACAGCGCATCCTCGTTGCTGCGGCCCAGCCGAACCCCGCTCTTCTGCGCGGTTTTCCAGCTTTCGAACAGCTCGTTCATGCGGGCGCTGGACGTCTTCCACTGAACCTGGGCCGGATCGGTTCCGGAAATGGCCTCGGCCTCGGCCACGATGGCCTCACGGGCGGCCAGCTCGGCGGCACGAACGGCGTCGTGCTGCGCCTTTTCCGCCTTCTCGAGCTCGGTGATCTGGGTGGACAGGGTGTCCAGCCGGCTCTCCGCAGAGCGGATGTCGCCCACCATGTTCCGTTCAGCGAGCTGCTCGCGCAGGTGCGTCACGGTCTTCTGCATGTCAGTGGTGGGGGCCTTCGAGGCCACGCGCTGTTCCAGCAGGACAATCTGGGCGACGATGTCGTCATACTTCCGCGCGAAGTAGGCAAGTGCCTCGTCGTTGCTGACGTCCGGGTACTGACCGACCGGGTGCTCTTCGCCGTCGATGGTCAGGAAGACGTGGCCGTCGCCCTCAACGCGGCCCCAGCGCGCGGCTTCAGCCAGCGAGGTGGATGGCGGTGCCTGCACCGGAACCGCTGTGGCGGCCGGACCTGCCTTGGGCCGGGCGGCAAAGGCGGCCGGCGTCGGCGCGGGCCGGGGTGCCGGCGTCGGACGCGGTGACGGTGCGGGGCTGGCTTCCGGCTTTTCCTGCTCAGCCTCCGGCTGGGCGCTTTCCTGCGTGGCGTCGGGCTGTGCCGCATCCCTGGGCTCTGCTGCCTCGTCGGGCTGAGCCGCATCCCCAGGCTCTACTGCCTCGTCGGACTGTACCGCCTCGTCGGGCTGCGTCGCCTGCACGGGCTCGGCCGCTTCCACGGACTGTGCGCCATCCACGGCCTGTGCCGCTTCCACTGATTCCGGGGAAGCCTGGACCTCGGTCACTTCGGCTGCTGTTTCGTCGGATTTCTGACTGTCTGTCACCGCTAAAAGTCTTTCGCTTGGAGGAAAATACTCATTGGCAAGTCGCCGGTGGCCGCTGGCGCCACAAGGTTCCTACTTCAGAGAAAATGAGTCTATCGTGACTGGTTCCGCAGGTGCGCCGTCCGTGCCGTTTTCGCCCGTCTTAAGACCTGCCGCCGCAATCTTGGTTACGGTGTCCAGGCCAGAGGTCACCTTGCCCACGATGGTGTAGCCGCCGGCGGAGTCGGCCGGAATGGCGGTGTCCTTGTAGACGATGAAGAACTGCGTGCCGTTGCCGTAGGCGTTGTTGCCCGTACGGGCCACCGCGATGGTACCGGCGGGATATTTGTTGTCTGCCGGCGTGTTCTCCAGCGGCCCCCAGGTGTAGTTGGGGTCGCCCTGGCCATCGCCGGTCTTGGAGCCGCACTGCAGGACGCCGAAGTTCTCGCCAGTGGTGAGGCGGTGGCAGCTGACGCCCTTGTAGTAGCCCTGGTCCGCCAGGGACTTGAACACCGCGGCGGCCTGTGGGGCCTTGGTGCCGTCCAGCTGCACGCCGAGGGTTCCCCTGTTCAGCTTCAGTTCGCCGGTGAACGTCTTGCCGGCCGCCGTCGCCGGCTTGGGGATGTTTGCAGCATTTGTCTGGGACGCTGACGGAGTCGCGTCGGGGGATGCCGGTGCGGACGGCGTCGCCAGGTCCGCCTCGGCGGCGGCGAATTCGGCTTCGGTCGGGTTCCCGGCAAACACCGTCAGTTGAAGTACGACGGCGAGTATCACCGCTGCGGCTCCCGCACCTCCCGCTACCAGGTTGTCCCGCTTGCGGCGCTTCTCCTGGTCACGGCGAAGCTCGCGTTTGGCCTCCATCTGCTGGATGCGCCTCTTGGCTTCGCGTGTTTCGCGTGGACTGGCCGCCACGGGTCCTCCTCATTGATCGTCACCGCCGGACCGGGCTAGCCCCTGAAGGCATCCCCGGCTGCAGATTGCGCTGCGGCAGCCCGCCAGCGCCCGGCCTCCGTGTTAGAGATGCAGGCGCCGAAAGCATAAACTGACTGCCGCACATAAGTTTATGCAGAACAGGCTGGACTCTCGCCGCTGCCGCCGCCGTTTGGTTCACATGTCGACGCGGAACAAGGCGCAGCGGCCCCGGCCTTCGTTTACCTGAGGAGAAACTCCACCATGGCACGCACCGCCTCCCTGTCCGGATTCCCCGAGTGGCTTCCCGAGGAGCGGCTGGTGGAGCAGCATGTCCTGGACTCGCTGCGCCGCACCTTCGAACTGCACGGCTTCTCATCCATCGAGACCCGCGCCGTCGAAACCGTTGGCCAGCTGCTCCGCAAGGGTGAGATCGACAAAGAGGTGTACGGGCTGAGCCGGCTCCAGGACGACGAGGGGGAGGAAGCCGGGAAGGGCAAGCACGATCCGCATGCCCTGGCGCTGCACTTTGACCTCACGGTGCCGTTCGCCCGGTACGTCGTGGAAAACGCCGGCTACCTGGCCTTCCCGTTCCGCCGTTACCAGATCCAGAAGGTCTGGCGCGGGGAACGCCCGCAGGAAGGCCGCGCCCGCGAGTTCACGCAGGCTGACATTGACGTGGTGGGCGACGGCGAGCTCCCCTTCCGCTACGACGTCGAGATCGCCCTCGTCATCGCGGAGGCGCTTGGCGCGCTTCCGATCCCGGAGTTCCGGCTGCGCATCAATAACAGGAAGCTCGCCGAGGGCTTCTACCGCGGCATCGGTCTGACCGACACCGCCGGTGTGCTGCGCAGCATCGACAAGCTCGAGAAGATCGGCCCGGCGAAGGTAGCCGAGCTGCTCAAGGCCGAGCTAGGCGCCACCGACGAGCAGGCGCAGGCGGCGCTGAAGCTTGCCGGGATCAAGACCGAGGACACGTCCTTCGTGGCGCAGGTCCGCTCGCTCGGGGTCAGCAACGACCTCCTGGAGGAAGGCCTGAACGAACTCGAACAGGTGATCGAGGCTGCCGTGAAGCGGGTTCCGGGCAAGGTGGTCGCGGACCTGAGCATCGCGCGCGGCCTGGACTACTACACCGGAACCGTCGTGGAGACCGTCCTGGTGGGCCACGAGCAGCTCGGATCGATCTGCTCCGGCGGCCGCTACGACGCCCTGGCGAGCAAGGGAAACCGGAAGTTCCCCGGCGTCGGGCTGTCCATTGGCGTGACCCGGCTCGTCTCGCGCATCCTCAGCCAGGACCTGGCCAAGGCCTCCCGCTCCGTGCCCACGGCAGTGTTCGTGGCGCTCACCTCCGACGAGAGCTGGGGCGAAGCACAGGACGTGGCCACGGAGCTGCGCAGCCGCGGCATCCCCGCCGAGGTGGCCGCCAAGGCCGAGAAGTTCGGCAAGCAGATCAAGTTCGCGGACCGGCGCGGCATCCCCTTCGTCTGGTTCACGGACGAGGACGGCAAGCACCAGGTGAAGGACATCCGCTCCGGCGAGCAGGTCGACGCTGATCCCGCGACGTGGACGCCGTCGGACGAGGACATCCGCGTCCAGGTCAACGCCGCGCCGGCGAGCTGATCACCGCCGCGCCGGCTTCCTGCACGCAAGCACGACGGCGCGCCCGGCGAGTCCGGCGGCCATGACGGCCGCCATGCCTAGTACCGAGGCGGCCGGCAGGGTGAAAGCCAGGACCAGGCACCCGGCAAGCCCGGCGGCGTTGAGCCATTTGGGCGCGTGCCGGGGCCGGTCCCGGAGCGTGAAGGCGGCGGCATTCGTCACGGCGTAATACAGCAGGACGCCGAAGCTGGAAAAGCCCACCACCGTCAGCACGTCGGTGGTCAGCAACAGCAGGACGACGACGGCGGCCACCGCCAGTTCCGCGGTTACCGGCACCGGATGGCGCCCGCCCAGCCGGGCCAGGGGACCGGGGAGGTCACGTTCGCGCGCCATCGCCATGGCCGTGCGCCCCACCCCGGTGATGAGGGCCAGCAGAGCGCCGAGCGAGGCTGCGGCGGCACCCGCCTGGACCACGGGCGCTCCGGCGGCCAGACGGGACTGTTCCACGGCGTCGAGCAGCGGCGCCGTGGAGGCGGCAAGCACATTAACCGGAAGATGCGCCAGGAGCAGCGCCCCCAGCAGCAGGTAGATGACCAGGGCGCCGGCCAGGGCTCCGAGGACCGCGCGCGGAATGACCCGCGCCGGATCCTTCACCTCCTCGCCGAGCGTGGCAATGCGCGCGTACCCGGCAAAAGCGAAGAACATCAGCCCCGCGGCGGGCAAAATGCCCCAGCCGCTGCCGGCCTGTCCGGCGACCGGTCCGGAAGCTGTCCCGCCGTCGGCTGCATGCGGCCCCACAATGCTCGCCGCAGCCACGAACACCAGGGTGGCCAGGACCACGGCCAGCAGGATGCGCGTCAGGAAGGCGGTCCGCGTAATGCCCAGCAGGTTCACGCCGGTCAGTGTGGCGACCGCGGCTACGGCCACGGGGGTGGCGAATCCCGGCGCAACGTACTGGCCGAAGGTCAGGGCCATGGCCGCACAGGAGGCTGACTTGCCCGTTACGAAACCCCAGCCGGCGAGGAAACCGGGCCATTCGCCAAGCTGCTTCCGGCCGTAGACGTAGGTGCCGCCGCTCTGCGGATACTTTGCCGCGAGCTGGGCGGAGGCGACGGCATTGCAGTACGCCACGGCGCCGGCCAGGGCTATGGCCGCGAGGAGCAGCCCTCCGGCCAGCCGGGCTGCCGGTGCGAAGACGACAAAAACGCCGGCGCCGAGCATGGATCCGAGCCCGATCGCTGTTGCGTCGGCCACACCCAGCCTTCGTTGCAGCTGCTGGTGCTTGGTCATGGCGGGGCGGGAACCTTTCAAACGGGTAAACTCGGACGGGATCGTTTCCGCAACGATCGTCTTTATACTTCATTCTGTCTTCCTTCTGAAAGGAATGCTGTGCTGCGCACACATGACCTCGGATCCCTTCGCTCCGAGCACATTGGACAAACCGTAACCCTGGCAGGCTGGGTCGGCCGCCGTCGTGATCACGGTGGTGTCGCATTCGTCGATCTGCGTGACGCCTCGGGCGTGGCGCAGGTGGTGGTCCGTGAGGAAGAGGTCTTCCACGGGCTGCGCAACGAATACGTGCTCCAGGTGACGGGCACGGTCTCCAAGCGCCCGGAAGGCAACGAGAACGCTGCCCTCGCCACGGGCGAGGTGGAGGTCATGGCGGACAAGGTGGTCATCCTCAACACCGCCGACGCGCTGCCCTTCCAGATCGACGAGCACGTGGAAGTGGGGGAGGAGGCACGGCTCAAGCACCGGTACCTGGACCTGCGCCGTCCCGGCCCCGCCCGCAACCTGCGCCTGCGCTCTGAGGCCAACCGCGTGGCCCGCGAACTCCTCCACCAGGACGGCTATGTGGAGATCGAGACCCCGACGCTGACGCGTTCGACGCCGGAAGGCGCCCGCGACTTCGTTGTTCCGGCCCGTCTTGCACCGGGGTCCTGGTACGCACTGCCGCAGTCCCCGCAGCTGTTCAAACAGCTGCTGCAGGTGGGTGGTTTCGAAAAGTACTACCAGATCGCCCGCTGCTACCGCGACGAGGACTTCCGCGCGGACCGCCAGCCTGAGTTCACCCAGCTGGATATCGAGGCCAGCTTTGTGGACCAGGACGACATCATTTCGCTGGGCGAAAACATCGTCAAGGCGCTGTGGAAGCTGATCGACGTCGAGATCCCCACCCCTATCCAGCGCATCACGTACGCCGACGCCATGGCGCGGTTCGGCTCGGACAAGCCGGACCTCCGCTTTGGCGTGGAGCTGACCGAGCTGACTGAGTTCTTCAAGGACACCAACTTCGGCGTCTTCAAGGCCCCGTACGTCGGCGCCGTGGTCATGCCCGGCGGGGCATCCCAGCCGCGCCGTACGCTGGACGGCTGGCAGGAATTCGCCAAGCAGCGCGGTCACAAGGGACTGGCCTATGTCCTGTTCAAGGAAGACGGCGAGCTGGCCGGTCCGGTGGCCAAGAACCTGACGGACACTGAGCGTGAAGGCCTGGCCGGTGCCGTAGGCGCCGAGCCCGGCGACTGCATCTTCTTCGCCGCCGGCGAGAAGTCTGCAGCCCGCGCACTGCTCGGTGCCGCCCGCGTCGAGATCGGCCACCGCACCGGCCTGATCGACCCCAGCGCCTGGGCCTTCTGCTGGGTGGTGGACGCGCCGATGTTCGAGCCGGCCGCTGCAGCCGTGGCCTCTGGCGACGTGGCCGTGGGTGCCGGCAAGTGGACGGCCGTCCACCACGCCTTCACCTCGCCCAAGCCCGAGTTCCTCGACACGTTCGACAAGGACCCGGAGTCGGCCCTGTCCTACGCGTACGACATCGTCTGCAACGGCAACGAAATCGGCGGCGGTTCCATCCGCATCCACGAGCGCGATGTCCAGGAACGGGTCTTCGAGCTGATGGGCCTGGACCGGGCAGACGCGCAGACCAAGTTTGGCTTCCTGCTGGAAGGCTTCAAGTACGGCGCCCCGCCGCACGGCGGCATCGCCTTCGGCTGGGACCGGGTGGTGGCCCTCCTGGCAGGCGTGGAGTCCATCCGCGACGTTATCGCCTTCCCGAAGACCGGCAACGGCTACGACCCGCTGACCCAGGCTCCCGCGCCGATCACGCCGCAGCAGCGCAAAGAGGCCGGCGTCGACTTCAAGCCCGAGGCCAAGAAGCCCGAAGAGAAGAAGGCCGACTAGCTTCAACAAAGCTGGTTGGCTGAACGCAGCAAGAGCTCCCCGGAAACGGGGAGCTCTTGCTCTTTACAGGACAGCTGCCCTTTACTGCACAGCTGCGGCGGATGGAGGATACCCGCGTGGAAGTGTTGTCCGGTCTGGAAGCCTTGATGGATGCCGCCTGGCCCGCGCCCGAACGTCACGACACCGGCGAGTGGGTGCTCCGCGCGGCCGGTGGTGTAACGCAGCGGGCGAACTCCGTCTGGCCTCGGGTGCCTGCCGCAGACGACGCCGCGGCCGTCCGGGACGCCGCGTCCTGGTACCGGCTTCGGCGGCTGCCGGTGATCTACCAGATCTTCGACCATGCCGGCGCCGCCCCGCTGAATGCCGTGCTGGACAGCCTGGGTTACACCAGGCAGTCCGAAACGCTGGTCATGTCCCGGCGTGCGGAGCCGCAGGACGGTCTTCCGGCAAGTGCCGGCGTCGAAATCTCGGAGCATCCTTCAGCGGAATGGCTGGAACTGTGGTGGTCCGTGGACGGCCGCGGCGGCGCCGCCGAGCTGGAGACCGCCCGTGCCATCCTCACCGGTTGCCCGGCGCTGTACGCCCTGGTGAGGGACGACGACGGCGGGCCGGCCGCCGTCGGACGCCTTGCTGTTGTTAACGGCTGGACCGCTGATCCCGGCGGGGCTGCCAGCTGGGGCGGGCTGTACTGCATGGCCACCAGACCCGACTCCCGGCGCCGCGGCTACGCCACCCGGATCCAGCAGGCCCTGGTCCGTGCGGGTGCGGAGCGGGGACTGGCCGGCTACTGGCTGCTGGCGATGGCGTCGAACACCGCTGCCCGAGAGCTCTACTCCCGGGCAGGCTTCTCTGAGGTGTCCCGCTATTGCTACCGGCAGGAGCGGCCGCGGCGGGCCCTGACCGGCTGCTGACTGTGCTTCCATCCCGGCGCGGAAGCTGCGGGGTGTTACCTGCCTTCGGGCAAGTAGTGCAGGCCCAGCCACGGGGCGGTGGTGAGCTCGCCGGGCTCCACCGCTTGTGAGGGTGCCGCAAGCGCCGGCTCGGAGGCGGACGCCTCGGCGGCTTCGTTGTCGTGGGCGTTCATGGCGTGCAGGTTAGCGCACATCGACGGACGGCTGCCGCGACGGTGTTTGCTGCCCTGCTGCTTCGGCCTGCCGCCGTCGTGCGGTGCCTTCCAGGTATGGTCCTCCGAGCTCCGCAATGGGCGTGGCGGCAGTCTCCCTTGACCAGAACGCGCATCCTGCCGCAATGAGCATGCAGACGGTGCCGAAGACGGCCACCGGCACCCAGCCCCAGACTCCGGGAGCAAGCAGCATCCCGGCGATCATCGGGCCAAAGCCGGCGAGGACCAGGCCGAACTGGTTCCCCAGCGCCATTCCGGAGTACCGGACGGGCGCCGCGAACTGTTCGGCGAAAAATGCCGGCCAGATGCCGTTGAAGCCCGAGTACAGCACCGTCATGTTCACGAAGGCTGCAAGGAAGACCAGCACGATGTTTCCGGAGGACAGCGCCAGGAAGTAGAGGAAGATCGTGACGGAGCAGCCGATCGCGGCCGTCAGCAGGAGAGGGCGGCGGCCGACCCGGTCGGACAGCCTGGCCGCCAGCGGCATGGCGAACATGGACAGGCCGATGGCCACTGCGTTCACGGTCAGGATGGCCGCCCGGTCAAATCCCGCGCCCGAGGTGGCGTAGGCGAGTCCAAAGACCGTGAAGATGGTCTGCATCACGGACATAATGGACATTCCCGCCACCCGTAACACGTCTGGAGCTTGGAAGCGGAGCACTTCCTTGACGGGCATGGGGGCCACCTGGCGGCGTTCCTGGGCCTCCTCGAAGACCGGTGTTTCGTCCAGATGCGTGCGGACCCAGTAAGCGATGGCCAGCACCACGATGGAGAGCCAGAACGGGATGCGCCAGCCCCAGCTCATCATGGCCTCCCGGGGCAGTGCCGTAACTGGGATGAAGACCAGGGTGGCCAGCACCATGCCGGACGCGTAACCCGTCATCACGAAGCTGGTGAAGAACCCGCGCCTGCCTTCGGGCGAGTGTTCCAGCGTCAGGGTGGAGGCGCCCGCCGATTCCGCGCCGGCGGAGAAGCCCTGGGCCAGCCGGCCCGCCACCAGAAGGATGGGGGCCCAGACGCCGAGCTGTTCGTAGGTGGGCAGGAATCCGATGCCGAGGGACGCCAGGCCCATGATGCCGAGCGTCAGCAGCAGGATCTTCTTGCGGCCCAGTTTGTCGCCGAAATGTCCCATCACCAGTCCGCCAACAGGCCTGGCCACGTACGCGACGCCGAAGGTGGCGAAGGCGCCGATCAGACCGATGGCCGGGTCCGCGGAGGGGAAGAACAGGTGGGGGAACACAAGTGCGGCGGCGGTGCCGTAGATGAAGAAGTCGTAGTACTCCAGCGTGCTGCCGAGGAAGGAGGCCAGGGCTGCCTTTCGGGGCGTCTTCCGCGGGGGCGGCTGGGAAGCCTGCAGCGGAACCTGCGGTGATGGGGTAGTGGTCACGGGAATCTCCTTAAGACTGCGTTGTCTCAATGGGTGCCGGCGTAGGGTCCGGAAGGTGGAAGTCCACCGCGAGGATCTGCCGGCTGTTGGGGAACGAGTACGCCTTTAGCGGCTCGTGGAGGGGGTGCGTGTTGTAGACAGCGATGTCCTCGACGCTTTCAAAGTCGGCCACGATGGCGTAGTCGAAGGAGCGTTCGGTGTTGAGGACGTCAGGGCCGTGGCTGAGGCTGAGCATGCCGGGGATCTTTCCGGCCATGGTGTTGAGCCCGTCAATCCAGGCCTGCCGGTCGGCCGGCGGGAAGCCGGGCTTGAACTGGAAGAGCACGGTGTGGCGGATCATTTCAGACGCCCGCCTCGACAAGCCCGGCCACCGGTGACAGGGCTGCTTGGTCCTCTGGGGACCGGTAATCCGGGGACTGGCCGGCAAGGGTGCGGCCAGCGAGGTAGCCCATGGTCATGATGGGTCCGAGGGTGGCGCCGGCGCCGGGGTAGCCTGCCGCGTAGGCGTTTTCCGTGGTGTTGCCGGCGGCGAACAGGCCCGGGATGGGGCTGTTGTCGACGTCGAGCACACGGGCTGACCCGTCGGTAGCCACGCCGCCGTTGGTGCCAAAGGCGCCGTTCACCACCTCCAGCGCGTAGAAGGGCCCGGATTCGAGCGGACCCAGGGACGGGTTCGGCCACGGGCAGTCGGCGTCGCCCCAGTATTTGTCGTAGGCGCTTTCGCCGCGGCCGAAGTCGGGGTCCTCGCCCCGCGCCGCGAACTCGTTGAACCGGACCACTGTGGCTTCCAGGTTCTCCGCGGGAATGCTGATCTTCGCGGCGAGTTCAGCCAGCGTGGGCGCCTCGATCAGGTAACCCGGCGTCGGCTGGCCTGCGCGGTGGGCAAGGATGCCGTAGCGCTCCAGGTAGCCGTGGTCCACGATCACGTGCGCCGGGGTGTTCAGCGTGCGGTTCGCGGCGGAGTCCCAGGACTGCAGGCTGCGGGCGAGGTCATTGTAGTTCTGCGACTCGTTGGCGAAGCGGCGCCCGTGGCGGTTCACCATGATGGAGCCCGGGCCCTGCCGCTCGAACCGCAGCAGGGTGCCAACCGGCTGGCCGTCGCGGGTGTCGCCGGTGACGGACATCGGCGCCCACCAGGCCTCGCGCGTGCCGCGGGTCTGGCCGCCGATGCGCTGCGACATCCGCAGCCCGTCACCGGTGTTCGAGGGTGGCGAGCACATGGTGTGGAGCCGGGACGCGAGCATCGAGTCGGCCAGGGCCTTGTCCCATTCGAAGCCGCCTGTCGCGAGCACCACGCCCTCGCGGGCATGGAACGCCTCACCGGTTTCCAGTTCGACGCCGGTCACCCGGCCGCCGTCGGTGAGCGGACCATCGGTGAGCAGGCGGTGCCCGCGGGCCCCGGTGACGAGTGTGGCTCCGTCGCGGACCAGGCTGGCGAGCAGCATGGAAACGAGCGCCTGCCCCTTGGCAACGAGGCCCTTCTCCTGGCGGCTGGCCAAGTCCTCCCACGGAAACTTGGTGAAGGCGCCCCACTCTTCGTATTCCTGCATGGTGAACGGGGCGCGGCCGTCACTGCGCACGTGCACCCGGAGGGCGCCCAGCGCTTCGGTGCTGTTGAACAGCTCCGGCTCAATCGTGCGGCCGCCCGCCACTGCACCCGGGAGATCCTGCCGGTAGTCGGGGAAGTTGTCGAGGAAGATGAAGCGGACGCCGCACTCCTCCTCGACGAAGCGCAGCATCTGGTCGCCGTAGTTCAGGGCGGCGTCCAGCAGATCCTCACGGCCCCTGCCGCGGGCGACGGCGCGCACGTACGCCGCTGCTGCTGCCTTGGAATCGGTGATCCCGGCCTTCCGTGCGTGATGGTTGTCCGCCACCCAGAGCATGCCGCCAGACACGGCCGAGGTCCCGCCCAGCAGGTCACTCTTTTCGAGGACGACGACGGACTTGCCGGCATGGGCGGCGGTGGCCGCCGCGGTGAGTGCTCCCGCACCGGAACCGACGACGACGACGTCGTAAGTGTCCGCGGGGGTGCCGTTGACGAATTTCATGGGGTGTTGCCTTTCAAAAGGAAAATGATGGGTGCTGCCGCAGGTGGGAGCTGCTGGGGTGGTCCGGCGTCAGACGGCTGTGTAGCCGCCGTCGATGACCAGCTCTGAACCGGTGGTGAAGCGCGACTCGTCAGAGGCCAGGTAGAGCACGCCGTACGCGATCTCGTCCGGTTCGCCCTGGCGGGGCAGCGGGTTGGAGCCCACCAGTTGCTTGTAGTAGGCCTCGGCACCGATGTCCGACTGCTCCGCGGAGCGGCGGCTCATCCTGGTGTTCATGGATCCGGGGTGGATGGAGTTGACCCGGATGCCGTAACCGCCGTAGGCCGCCGCGTCCGACTTGCTCAGAAGCCGCACAGCGCCCTTGGTGGCGTGGTAGAGCGGGACATTCCGGCCGCCGGTGAGGCCGTGGATGGAGGAAAAATTGACGATGCTGCCGGTGCCTTTTTCGATCATGCCGGGGACCACGTGCTTGGTCATCAGCCAGACGCCCTTGACGTTGACGCTGAAAATCGTGTCGAAGTCGGCCGTCGAGGCCGTGTGCGAGGCTCCTGCCGGGCCGATGATGCCAGCGGCGTTGACCAGGATGTCCGGTGTGCCCAGTTCGTCCCGGACCCGGCGAATGGCGTCGGCTACGCTGGCCTCGCTGGTGACATCGACGTCGTACTCACTGATGTTTTGGTGGGCAGCGGCGGCCGGGATGCCGGCAACGTCCAGGCTGGCAACCTTCGCGCCGTGCTCGGCAAGGAGGGCGGCGGTGGCACTGCCCAGGTCTCCGCGGCCTCCGGTGACAATGGCGGTCTTTCCGGCCACGCGGTTCTGGATGGGATTCATGTGTTGCTCCTCGTGATCCTGCAGCCTCATCGCTGCTTCCCAGCCAGCGTGGCAGGGGACCTGTGAGGCGAACCACACAATTGCCGATGAACGGCAAAACCGGATTTCAGTGGCCTTGCTCAGTGACTCTGGCGAAGAGTGCCCTTCAGCTCGCCCCGCCAGCCCAGCGCCCGGGAGATCCCGCGCGCCGCGGCCATCAGCACGGGCACCCGGGCCGGGGCGTTCTCCTCGTTGCGCGGCACCACGACGCTGAGCGCGGCGCGGACGGTGTTGTCGGAGCCAAACACCGGCACGGCGATGCCGCTGGACTCGGGAACGATCACTCCCGGCATGGCAGCGAAGCCACGCTGCCGGATCTCGGCCAGGTGGCGCCGGAGCGCGGCCGGCTCGGTCAGGGTGGTCTCGGTGAACTTCGTCAGCGGCCGGGCCAGGAAGGCGTCCTGGTACGCGGCGGGGGAGTGTGCCAGCAGTACCAGTCCCGAGGATGTGGCGTGGACCGGCAGCCTGCCGGCGATCTTGGTGATGTCCACGATCGTTTTGTCCGAGCCGAGCCGCTCGATGTACAGGACCTCGTCCGAATCGAGGATGCCCAGTGTGGTGGAGTGCTGCACCACGGCCTGGATATCCTCCATGAATGGCAGCGCGGCTTCCCGCAGGCCCAGCATCTTGGAACCGCGGGAGGCCAGTTCCCACATCCGCGTGCCGACGTGGATGTCCCCGTCGGGGTCGCGTTCCAGCAGACGCTCGAGCAGCAGGTCGTTGACCAGTCGGTAGGTGGTGGTCACCGGCAGGCCGGTGCGTCGCCCCAGCTCGGCGACGCTCATGGCAGGGTGCCGGTCATCGAAGGCGCTCACGATTTTCACGAAGCGGCCGATGATCGACTCGCCGGATGCGGAGTTGGCCACTGTTCCTCCTGTCGATTCCCGCTCAATGGTAATCCTCCTCCCGGGCGGCCGTGCTCCCGGCTCTACTGGGGGTTTGTCAGCAAACGCCTGCCGCCGCAAAGGAGTGGCCCGCAGGCAGAACGGAGCAGGAACCATGACAGAAACTTTGGCAGAAACCGCAAAGACGGCGGTCTGTGACGTCCTCGTCATCGGATCGGGTGTGGCCGGGATGGCCGCAGCATTGAAGGCCGCATCGCAGGGACTGAGCGTGATCGTCGCGGAAAAGGAGCAGCACTTCGGCGGAACCACCGCCATTTCCGCGGGCTGGGCATGGGTCCCCGGCAACAAGCACGGCGTGGCGCAGGGCGATACCCGCGGGGACGCCGAGAGCTACCTGAAGAACCTGGCGCCGGAGACGTACAACGAGGCAGGAGTTCGGAACTTCCTGGACACCGTGCCTGAAGCGATCTCCTTCTTCGAAAACGAAACCGAGGTGAAGTTCACCTACCCGGAGAAGGCCCCGGACTACCAGATGGACCTGCCTGGCGCGAGGCTGTCCGGCCGGGCCATCCTGCCGCAGGACGTGGATGCACGGGTGCTCGGGGACAAGCGGCTCCTGATGCAGCCGTACATGAGTTCCTACACCGTCTTCGGCTACATGCCGCAGGTGGGGCCGGACATCAACGAGTTCTTCCACGTGAACCAGTCGCTTAAGTCCTTCATCTACGTGGCCAGGAAGCTGCTGCGCACCTGGGCCGATGCCGCCCGCTACAAGCGTCCGGTCCTGCGCTCCAACGGCAACGCCCTCATGACCCGTATGGTCAAAAGCGCCGACGACCTGGGCATCCGGCTGTGGAAATGCTCACCGGCGCTGTCCCTCACCAGGGACGACGCCGGGACCGTCACCGGTGCGGTCATCGGGGGAGAGCACGCCATCACCGTCACTGCGCGGGCGGGCGTCATCCTCGCCGCGGGCGGATTCTCCGGAAACCGGGAACTACGGCAGCGGTATTTCCCTCACGACGCCGGCGGCGACGACCACTTCACCCCCACCGTGGGCCACGGCGGCGACGCCGCCACACTGGCGATCGCAGCCGGAGGCTACATCGACGATTCCGTGTTCAGCGTTGGCTCCTGGGCCCCGGTGACCGTGTTCAAATATCTCAGCGGTGAACAGCGGCTCTTTCCGCATCTGCGGGCCATCGGCCTGCCCGGACTGATCGCCGTCGACCGCCACGGCAGGCGCTTCGGTAACGAGGCCCTGAGCTACCACGACTTCGGCTGGGCCATGATTGAGCACAACAAGGACGAGGTCGGAACCTTCGGCTACGTGATCGGCGACGCGAAAACGATGCACAAATACGGCATCGGCTATGCCAAGCCCTGGCCGATGCCCCGCGGCTACTTCTACAGGACCGGCTACCTGGTCAAAGGGAACACCCTTGCTGAGCTCGCCGGAAAGCTCGGCATCGATGCAGCGGGCCTGGAGGCCACCGTCGCCGGATTCAACCCGGCGGCTGAACGCGGCGAGGACCCGGCGTTCGGCCGCGGTTCCACCCAGTACAACCACTTCCGGGGCGATCTCGAGCACAAGCCGAACCCGAACCTCGCGCCGGTGGGCAAGGGCCCGTACTACGCGGCGAAGATCCAAATGGGCGATCTGGGCACCTTCGCCGGCCTCGGCGTCAACGAGCACTCCGAGGTGGTCACGGCGGAGGGCTCGGTGGTGCCCGGCCTGCTGGCCGTGGGTGCGGCCGCGGTGAGCGTCTTCGGCGGCGGTTACCCCGGCTATGGCTCCCACATCGGGCCGGCCCTGGTGTTTGGCTACCGCGCGGGCCGGGACATCGCCAGGCTTGCCGCTAAGAGGAACGCGGACCAGACAGGGGCGCGTCCGGCCAACGTGGCGGGCAACTAGGCGCCGGGCCGGAGACAGCCATGGCCAACTCGACATCGGGGGAATCGGTGATCAGCCGCGTGGTGCGGCTCATGAGCGCCTTCGACCGGGACCTGCCGGCCATGACGCTCTCCGGCCTTGCCCGCCGCGCCGGCCTCCCGCTGACCACCGCGCACCGGCTCGTGGATGACCTGGTCCTCCACGGTCTGATTGAGCGGCTACCGGACGGGAACCTCTGCTCCGGGATGCGCATGTGGGAGCTCGCTGCCCGGGGCTCGCGCGCGCTGAACCTGCGCGAGCTGGCGCTGCCCTTCATGGAGGATGTCCAGGCCGCCGTCCACCAGCACACCACCCTGGCCGTGCTGGACCACGGCACTGTGCTGTATGTGGAGCGGCTCTCCTCTCCGCACTCCAGCCTTGACGCCGCCCATATTGCCCAGCGGATGCCCATCCACGCAGCCTCGTCGGGCCTGGTGCTGCTGGCGTTCTCGCCGCCCGTTGTCCAGGCCGAGGTGCTGGCGAAGCCCCTGAAGGCGGCGACCCCTGAAACCATCACCGATTCAGCCCTCATCCGTAAGCATCTGGCCGAGATCAGGCAGCGCGGCTACGTGGCGCTGCCCGGCATCGGAGTCACAGAGTGGACGGGCGTTGCCGTGCCTGTCTTTGGGCCCGGCAACACGATTGCTGCAGCGCTCAACGCCATTGTGCCGCGGCAGGACGCCGCGGTTCCGTTGATCGTCCCCGCCCTGCTGACCGCAGCCCACGGAATCTCCCGCGCCCTGAAATCCGCTTAGTCCCCAGGCCGGACCCGCCGAATCCGCCTGGCCCGGCGAGCCGGCAAACTTTCGCAACCGATGAACGGAAGACCTGTGGGGGCGGCCGCAGCACATCCCGCAAGGTGGACTGAGAGGCGGATCACATCCGAATTCGCCGCAGCCCACCGGAAAGAAGGACGATGATGTCTGCTCTACAGACGGAAATCCTGCCCCCGTACTCGCATGAACTCGACTGGCCCGAGGGTATGGCGCCCTTCAAGGTGGTGGACGACGGGACCCAGGGCGATCCTTACCGGCACTATCAGTGGATGCGAGAGAACGCCCCGGTGCTCCGTGCCCATTCACCCGTATCGGATGTCTGGTTCATCTCCCGGTACGACGACGTACGCCGGGCCATGCGGGCACCGAAAGTCTTCTCGTCGCAGGTCGTGGACCCGGTTCCGCTGACCTTCCTGACGCTGTTCGACGCACCCAACCACACCCGTCTGCGCCAGGTCGTGGCGCAGGCCTTCATTCCCAAGGCCATTGCCCGCTTCGAGGACCGGGTGCGGGAGAACGCGGATAAGTACTTAGCGCCGATGCTCGCCGCCGGCGGCGGTGACGCCGTGGACGACTACGCCATCCC
The DNA here is from genome assembly GCF_003261175.1 of Arthrobacter globiformis. Lineage (GTDB taxonomy): Bacteria > Actinomycetota > Actinomycetes > Actinomycetales > Micrococcaceae > Arthrobacter > Arthrobacter globiformis_A. The sequence continues at coordinate 100,189 of NZ_QLNP01000099.1, forward strand.
CCTGAGCATGTCCACCATCAGCGCCCTGCTCGACGTTCCTGCCGAGGACTTCGAGAAGATGAAGTTCTGGTCGGACGAGACCTTCAGCTACTTCGGCCGGCTGGCCCGCAACGCCCAGGGCACAGGCACCGACGAGCAGAGCACCTTCGAGTTCTTCGCCTACCTGAAGGACACGATGGAGCGCCTGTACCGCGAGGAGAGCGACTCCGTCGGCGGACACATCGCCCGGATGTGGAAGGAAGGCCTGCTCAGCGAGAAGGAGGCCAAGGAACTCTGCGCCTTTGTCTTCGTCGCAGGCCATGACACCACCACCATTCTTTTGGCCAACGCATTCCGGATGTTCAGCGAACAGCCGGACCTGCTGGACAGGATCCGACGGAACCCCAACGACGCGAACCTCTTCGTCGAGGAGTTGGCCCGCTACCGCGGCACCGTCCAGCGTGCCAGCCGGATCACCACAGAGGAGGTGGAGGTTTCCGGTGTGACCATTCCGGCCGGCGCCATCGTGCGCCTGCTGCCCGCCGCAGCGAACCGGGACAGCAGCAAATATCCCGACGGCGAGCGCTTCGACATCGACCGCGACACCGACGGCCACCTGGGCTTCGGGCACGGAGTCCACAGCTGCCTCGGTGCGCCCCTCGCCAGGCTTGAGGTCCTGGTGACCGTCAAGCTCCTTGCCGAAAAGCTGACGTCACTCACGCTGGATCCGGACAAGCCCATCGAGTATGTGCGCGGCAACAACCTAACAAACTCGGGCCCGGAGCACCTGCACGTGATGCTCGGACAGATCAATGCAGGGCAGACCAATGCATAGCCCTGAAACCACACGCCACGAAACCGGGAACGGAACCGCAGCGCCGGTGGTCATCGTCGGCGCGGGACACTCCGGCGTCGCTGTCGCCGCGGGGCTCCGCTCCCGCGGCTGGGAAGGCGGCGTCATGCTGATCGACGCGGAGAACGAAGTGCCCTATGAACGGCCGCCGCTCTCCAAGGAACTCCTGAAGGACGGCGCCCCCGACGAGTCCGCCGTGCTCCGCAAGGAGAGGTTCTATGCGGACAAGGGCATCGGCCGCCTCGCCGGGATAACCGCGGAATCCATCGACAGGAACAGCCGGACTGTATTGCTGTCCGACGGGACGGGGCAGGCCTACCACCGGCTGGTCATCGCCACAGGCTCGCGGGCACGGCCCCTCACCTTGCCAGGCGCCGGTCTTCCCGGCGTCAGATGCTTGCGGACCCGGGATGACGCCCTCGAACTCAAGCGGCTGCTGGTCGCGGGGGCCCGCGTGGCCATCATCGGCGCCGGGTACATCGGGCTGGAGGTGGCCGCAGCGGCGGCGGCGAGGGGCTGTGACGTCACGGTGCTCGAATTCCAGGACCGCGTGATGAGCCGGGTAACGTCAGCCCCCGTCTCGCGCTATTTCGAGCAGCTGCACGGGCGCCACGGGGTCCGGTTCGTCTTCGGCGCCGCCGTAACGTCGATCGACGGCGGACAACGGGCCGAGCGCGTGACCGTCGCCGACGGCACCGTCTTTCCTGCCGACGTCGTCCTCGCCGGGATCGGCGTCCTGCCCAACCAGGAGCTGGCCGCGGACGCCGGCCTGGAGTGCCGGGACGGCATCCTCGTTGACGGGGATGGCAGGACGTCCGATTCCGCCGTCTATGCCAGCGGGGACGTCACGCGCTTCACCAGTCCCGTCGACGGCGCCAGCCAGCGGCTCGAGTGCATCCAGAACGCGCAGGCACAGGCAGACCGGGTGGCAGCGCACATCACCGGCCAGGCCGCCGCTGAACCGGAAATCCCCTGGTTCTGGACCGTCCAGCACGGTGTACGGCTGCAAACCGCGGGCGTCCGCCAGCCGGAGGACGAGGCGATCGTCCGCGGAGAACCCTCCGGCGGCAAATTCTCGGTGGTCTACCTCCGCGACGGCCGCCTCGCCGCCGTCGACACCATCGCGAACCTGGCCGACTTCCGCACGGCCAAACGGCTGATCGCCCAGGGAGCCCGGATCGACCCGGTGTTGGCCGCGGACCCCGGCATCCCCCTCGCCGAAGCCACTTCCAGCACACCCAACCACTCCGACGCTGACCTTGCAGCAGCGCGATCCTAAGGAAACCGACATGAGCAACACCAGCATGAGCAGCAATACACTGACCGTCGTCGACCGCGATGGCGCCACCCACGACCTTGAATGGGAACCGGACCAGAGCATGATGGAAGCCCTCCGGGACAACGACCTGCCCGTGCTGGCATCGTGCGGCGGCACCGCCTCCTGCGCCACCTGCCACGTGTTCGTGGAGCAGGAAGTCTTCGACACCCTGGAAGAACGCAGCGAGGACGAACTCGAGCTCCTCGTGGAGGCCGAGGGGTACCGGGAATGCGGCTCGCGGCTCTCCTGCCAAGTGGCCTTCAGCCGCGACCTCAACGGTGTCACCGTGACGCTGGCACCAGAGGGGTAGACTGCTGCGCTCCGTTTCGACGGTTCCCTGCCCACACGTCGTTGCGAAGCGTCTAACGGGCGGGGAACCGTCGAAATGGCGGTGGCTCCGGCGGCAGGGCTACCAGGGAGGCGGGTCCGTCACCGTTACCCGCACCGCGCAGGCGTCCGCCGCGGCCTTCTTCAGGACGGCGGCCCGGGGGTCGGGAACATCGAGGTAGGCCAGGCGCGGCAGGCCTGCCCAGGGCTTCAGAGCAGGGTGCGCCAAAACTTCGTCAGCCAGGCCGCGGTCGCCGCCCGGGAGGATGTACCCGAAGACCTGGCCACCGAAGACCAGCCGCGCCTGCTCCGCCACCGCCTCCACCATGGCGTCCGCCTGGTTGGCGCGGCGCCGGGCGAACCGCTGCTGCGACTGGCCGCCGGCCGCGGTCCGGGACTGCACATACTTGGAACCGGTCTTGGCGGCGAGGATGACCCCTTCACTGGCGACGGCCACTCCGTATCCTCCGCGGCGGACCAGGAGCAGGCCGACCGTGCGCGGCTGGGAAGCCAGGGAAGCCAGCCGTTCCACGAGGCCGGATCCGCGCCCCGGCCGCCCGTCGTCGGGCCACGGCGCCACCAGCAGCGCGGTGGCGCCGTCCGCGGCGGCCAGCCGTACGCCGTCGTCGTGGTCCTCATACCCCAGGTCACCGTGGCTGGCGGCGAACCGTTCAACCCAGCCGGCCAACCGCGGGCCGGGGATGAACGCGGTCCTGGTGGACCCCACACGTCCCTGCGCTGCATGTCCCTGTTCCGGACGGCTGCCTGGCATTCCCGATTCCCTGCTTTCGTGGCCGGATTTATCCTGCTGAATCTAGAAGTAGCCTATCTATGTGGATGATCTCTTTGGTTCGGCGGCACAGGACAGCGACGACGGCGACAACGACGACGCCGCCGAATCGGACCAGTCCCGGACCCCCCAGTCCCGTTCCGCGCAGTCCCGTTCCGCGCAGTCCCGGTCCGCCCAGCCGCGCGGCCCGCTGGCGGTCAGGATGCGTCCCCGCACAGTGGACGAGGTGGTGGGCCAGCAGCATCTGCTGGGCCAGGGTTCCCCGTTGCGGCAGCTGGCAGCCGGTGCTGAGGCCGCCGGTCCGGCCGGCCCCAGCTCGCTGATCCTTTGGGGGCCGCCGGGTACCGGGAAAACCACGCTCGCCCACGTAATCGCGCGGGGTCCCGGGCGCAAGTTCGTGGAACTGTCCGCCATCACCGCCGGCGTCAAGGATGTCCGCCGCGTCATGGACGATGCCCTGACCGCCCGTGACCTGTACAAGACCACCACAGTCCTGTTCCTCGACGAGATCCACCGCTTCAACAAGGCACAGCAGGATGCGCTGCTGCCCGGCGTCGAAAAGGGCTGGGTGGTGCTGGTGGCGGCAACCACGGAGAACCCGTCGTTTTCGGTGGTGTCGCCGCTGCTGTCCCGCTCCCTGCTCCTGACACTCAAGCCACTCACTGACGCGGACATCGAGGGCCTGCTGGTGCGTGCCGTCGAGGATCCCCGCGGGTTGAACAACGACGTCCGGCTCAGCGACGAGGCACTGGAACACCTCGTCCGGCTTTCCGGCGGCGACGCCCGCCGGGCGCTGACCGCACTGGAAGCCGCCGCGGGCGTTGCGTTCGGTGACGCGGACGACGTCGATAGTTCAGTTGCGTTGGAAGGTGACACTGCTGCAGATGGGCCAGGCCAGCCGGTCACCGTAGAACTGCGGCACACCGAGCGTGCCCTGGACGCCGCCGCCGTCCGCTACGACCGCGCCGGGGACCAGCACTACGATGTGGCCAGCGCGTTCATCAAGTCCATCCGCGGGTCCGACGTGGACGCGGCACTGCACTACCTCGCGCGGATGCTGGAGGCGGGGGAGGACCCGCGCTTCGTGGCCCGGCGGATCGTGATCTCGGCCGCGGAGGATGTGGGCATGGCGGATCCGACGGCCCTGCAGACCGCGGTGGCCGCGGCGCAGGCCGTGCAGCTCATCGGAATGCCCGAGGGCCGCATCGTCCTGGCCGAGGCGGTGGTCCACCTGGCCACGGCGCCAAAGTCCAACGCGGCCTACATGGGCATCAACAAGGCCATCGCGGACGTGCGGGCGGGACTGGGCAACGGGATCCCGGCGCACCTGCGCGACGCGCACTATCCCGGGTCCAAGCAGCTCGGCCACGGGGTTGGCTACAAGTACGCCCACGATGCGCCCCATTCGGTGGCCGCCCAGCAGTATCCGCCGGACGACCTGGTGGGCCGCGACTACTACGAGCCCACGGCCAACGGCGCGGAGCGGGACATCGCCGTCCGGCTTGAGCGCCTCCGGAAGATCATCCGGGGCCAGTGAGGTTCTGGTAAGCTTGATCGTTGTCTGGCAAGGCGCGGACGCACAATCCACCGAATTTCTTATTTGATGAGGTTATGCCTGTGCCCAGTAGCAAAAGGCAGCGGTTGGCCGATGCTCTCCATCTTGGAGGCCAGTAACACTGACACACCGCAGATATTGGAAGGACACAAGTGGCTAACAACACTCGTGCTCGCCGTACCGCACGCCTCTCGCGTGCACTCGGCATCGCTCTGACCCCCAAGGCCGCCAAGTACATGGAGCGCCGTCCGTACGGCCCCGGCGAGCATGGCCGTGCCCGCAAGAAGCAGGACTCCGACTACGCCGTACGTCTGCGCGAAAAGCAGCGTCTGCGCGCCCAGTACGGCATCCGCGAAGCCCAGATGACCCGTGCCTTCGAAGAAGCACGCCGCACCAAGGGCCTGACCGGTGAAAACCTGATCGAACTGCTCGAAATGCGTCTCGACGCCCTCGTGCTGCGTGCAGGCTTCGCCCGCACCATCGCACAGGCCCGCCAGCTGGTTGTGCACCGCCACATCCTGGTTGACGGCATCCGCGTTGACCGCCCGTCGTTCCGCGTCGGCGAAGGCCAGCTCGTTCACGTGCACAGCCGCAGCGAGACCATGGTCCCGCTCCAGGTTGCAGCAGCCGGCGCACACCGCGACGTCCTGCCCCAGGTTCCGGCCTACCTGGACGTCAAGCTTGACGCCCTGCAGGCCCGCCTGGTTCGCCGCCCGAAGCGCTCCGAGGTCCCCGTGACCTGCGAAGAGCAGCTCGTCGTCGAATTCTACGCACGCTAAATTCCGGCAGCGTATCCAAAGAAGCCCGTGGCAAGCGCCGCGGGCTTCTTTGTATGTAAGGTACTTGGGGGACATTTGCGGCTGCAGTACTTTGGCCGCCGCGCTCCCGGTACGGTTCCACGGAGTTTCAAGGAGATGAACGTCTATGTCTGGTGGCGATATTGCCGGCCTGATCGCGGCCGGGGTATTTGCGCTCCTGGTCCTGTTGCTTGCTGTGCCCATCCTCAAGTTGGGGCGGGTGTTTGACGAAGTGCGGACATCCATCCGCTCCATCAGCGACGGCGCCACCCCGCTCATGGACGAGGTCACCGCAACGGTCTCCACCACCAACCAGCAGCTGAAGAAGGTGGATGGCATTGCCTCCAACGTTTCGGATGCCTCGGCCAACATCTCCGCGCTGTCCTCCCTCGTGGCCGCGACCGTCGGTTCGCCGCTGATCAAGGTGGCCGCGTTCAGCTACGGCGTCCGTTCCGCGTTCGCCGCCCGCAAGAAGCCCGCCACCGGCCGCCGCAGCCGCTAAGCCCACCCGGAGAACTGAAATGAAACGACTTGTCTGGATGGGAATCGGCGTGGCCATCGGGGTCATCGCGTTCCGCAAGGTCACCGAGGCGCAGTCCGCGCTTGGTCCCGAAGGCCTGAACCGGGCCGTGGGCCGCCTCGCCGACGGCGTCTACGACTTCGCCGACGCCGTCCGCGCCGGCATGCGCGAACGGGAAACGGACCTTCGCTCCGCGCTGGGCGTTGAATCCCAGGACCTCGCCCGCCGCTAAACGCGCGAGAATTAAAACCTGCAGTGCCGTCCAACACCGGGACTGCCTTTGAATCAAACTGTCACGCGCCAGCATGCGTGAACCAAGAAGGGTAAGTAATCAGCTCATGAAGTCGCAGGAGATCACAAAGCGCTGGGTCGATTTTTTCGTCAGCAAAGGCCACACAGCGGTTCCCTCCGCATCGCTGGTCTCCAGCGACCCCTCCCTGCTGTTCACGGTTGCCGGCATGGTTCCGTTCATCCCTTACCTGACCGCGCGCGAGGAACCGCCCTACTCCCGGGCCACCAGCGTCCAGAAGTGCATCCGCACCGGTGACATTGAGGAAGTGGGCAAGACCGCCCGCCACGGCACCTTCTTCCAGATGTGCGGGAACTTCTCCTTCGGGGACTACTTCAAGGAAGACGCCATCAAGTTCGCCTGGGAGCTGCTCACCACGAGCGTTGCCGACGGCGGGTACGGACTTCCGCCTGAGCTGCTGTGGGTGACGGTCTACGAAGAGGACGACGAAGCCGAGGAACTCTGGCTCAAGAACACCGGAGTCCCCGCCGAGCGCATCCAGCGCATGGGCAAGTCGGACAACTACTGGTCCACCGGCCAGCCCGGCCCGGCCGGCCCCTGCTCGGAGATCTACTACGACCGCGGCCCGGCCTACGGCGCCGAGGGCGGGCCCGTCGCCGACGAGAACCGGTACGTGGAGATCTGGAACCTCGTGTTCATGCAGTACCAGATCGACAACGTCCGCTCGAAGGTCGAGTTCGACATCGTGGGCGAACTGCCCAAGAAGAACATCGACACCGGCCTGGGCATGGAACGCCTCGCCATGATCCTGCAGGACGTCGAGAACATGTACGAGACCGACCAGGTGCGCCCGGTCATCGACATGGCCGCCAAGCTCTCCGGCAGGGAATACACCTCCGCGGAGACCGAAGACGATCCGCACCACACCGACGACGTCCGCATGCGCGTCGTTGCCGACCACATCCGGTCCTCCCTGATGCTCATCGCCGACGGCGTCACGCCCTCCAACGAGGGCCGCGGCTACGTGCTGCGACGCCTCATCCGCCGGGCGGTCCGCTCCATGCGCCTGCTGGGCGTGGAACAGGCCTGCCTGCCGGACCTGCTGCCCGCCTCGCGCGACGCCATGAAGGGCGTGTACCCCATCGTGGACACGGACTTCGACCGCATCAGCCGGATCGCCTACGCCGAAGAAAAGGCGTTCCTGCGCACCATCGCCTCCGGCACGGCCCGTCTTGAGGATGCCGTCAACGAATCGAAGGCTGCCGGGCGTGCCCTCTCCGGCGCTGACGCGTTCGCGCTGCACGACACCTACGGCTTCCCCATCGACCTGACGCTCGAAATGGCCGAGGAAGCCGGCCTCAAGGTGGACGAGCCCGGGTTCCGCAAGCTCATGCTCGAGCAGCGCCAGCGCGCCCAGGCCGACGCCAAGGGCAAGAAGGGCGGCCACGCCGACCTGTCCGCCTTCCAGGAACTCCTGGCAGAAGGCGAAACCGTCTTCACTGGCTACACCGACCTCGAGGGCGAATCCCGGGTCCGAGGAATCCTCAGCGCCGGCAGCAAGGTGTCCCAGGCAGCCACCGGCGACGAGATCGAACTGGTGCTCGCCGAGACCCCGTTCTACGCCGAGGCCGGCGGCCAGGCAGCCGACACCGGCCTCATCACCGGTGACGGATTCGTCGTCGAGGTCCTGGACGTCCAGCGTCCGATCAAGGGCCTGAGCGTGCACAAGGCCATCGTCCGCGAAGGTGAGATCGCCTCTGACGCACTGGTCCGCGCCGCGGTGGACCGCGAACGGCGCCACGCTGCACAGCAGGCGCACACCGGAACGCACATCGTGCACGCTGCGCTTCACCAGATCCTCGGCCCGCAGGCCACCCAGCGCGGTTCGTTCAACAAGGCCGGGTACCTCCGGTTTGACTTCGCCTGGGGTGAAGGGCTGAGCGCCGCCACCAAGTCCGAGGTCGAGGAAGTCTCCAACCTGGCCATCCGCAACAACTTCCAGGTGGACACGAAGGTCATGGGACTCGCCGAGGCGAAGGCCCTCGGCGCCATGGCGCTGTTCGGCGAAAACTACGGCAGCGAGGTCCGGGTTGTGGAGATCGACGGCGCGTGGTCCCGCGAGCTGTGCGGCGGCACCCATGTGTCCAACACCTCCCTGATCGGCAGCCTGTCCCTGCTCGGCGAGCAGTCCGTCGGATCCGGAAACCGCCGCGTCGAGGCCTTCGTCGGCATGGACGCCTTCCGGCACCTGGCCGCTGAACGCGCCCTCGTGACCGAACTGACCGAGATGCTGAAGGTGCCCTCCGGACAGCTGGCGGACCGCATCTCCGCGACCCTAACCAAGCTGAAGGCCACGGAAAAGGAACTCGAGCGGCTCCGCAAGGAACAGCTCGCGGCCGCCGCGGCCCAGCTCGCCGGAACCGCCGTGGACGCCGCCGGCGTCCGGGTCATTGCGCACGACGCCGGCCAGGTCAGCGGTGCCGACGACATCCGCGGCCTGGCCCTGGACCTGCGCAACCGGCTCGGCTCCGAAGCCTCCACGGTTGCCGTGGCCGGCGTCAGCAACGACCGCCCCGTCATCCTGGTGGCCACCAACGAAGCCGCCCGTGCAGCCGGAGTCAAGGCCGGCGCGCTGGTCCGGCTCGCTGCCGGGATCCTCGGCGGCGGCGGTGGCGGCAAGGACGACGTGGCCCAGGGCGGCGGCACCGACGCCTCCAAGGTCGGCGCCGCACTGTCCGCCGTCGTCGATTCAATCACCAGGCGCTAACAAGCCGTGACTTCTTCCGCTGAGCCGCACGTCCACCCCCGGGGCATCAAACTGGGGGTGGACGTGGGGACCGTCCGCGTTGGCGTCGCCATCTGCGACCGGGACGAGATCCTGGCCACACCGCTGAAGACGCTGGACCGCAACCCCAAGAAGAATTTGGATGTCCGAATCATTGCCGCCCTGGCCGCGGACCGGGGAGCGGTGCAGATTTTCGTGGGCCTGCCGCGGACCATGAAAGGCGAGGAACACGCCTCAGCCCGGATGGCCACGGAATACGCACAGCTGCTGGCTGACGCGCTGGAGCGGGCCGGTTCGGACGTCCCGGTACACCTGGTCGACGAACGGCTCAGCACCGTCACGGCCCACCGCAACCTTCACGAAGCTGGCATGAGCAGCAAAAATCACCGTAAAGTGGTGGATCAGGTTGCGGCTGCGGGAATCTTGCAGCACGCCATCGACATGCAAAAAGCCAGGGGAACGGATGTGGGGAGCCGTGTGCGCGCGCTTCCCCTTACGGGGCTGCCCGGACAAGCCGCCGCAGATACTGCCGAACGGCCTGACCCGGAAAAGGAAACACGATCTTCAGAGGATGGAAAGCTACAGTGAGCCCGGTCAATAGCGACGACTCCTCCGGCGACCCCTTCACGGACGCCGGACTGCCCCTGACACGCAAGGAGATCCGCGCCCGCGAGAAGGCCGTCACCTCCGAGTCCGGCGATGCCGTGCCCGAGCAGGCCTACGAGTCCGGCGAAGAGGTGCACGTTGAGGAGGGGGCTGCACAGCAGCCGGGGGCTTCGGCTTCTGACTCTGCCCGGACGGCGGCCATGCCGGCTGCTCCGGCGGCGAAGCCGGTTCCTGCTGCCGAGCCTCTTGCACCCGATGAGGTTCCCGACGTTCCGCCGGTCCCGCCCACCATCCACGGCCCCGTCGCAGATGCAGACGCTGGGCCTGAGGTCCACGACGCCGAGTCGGAAGATGCGCCGCAATTCGCCCAATTCGCGCAGGGCCACCATGCCGAGTTTGAGCCCGGCCACCATTACGAGGATGGCCACGACTACGACGAGCACCACGAAACTTACGAGGACCACACGCCCTACGAGCAGCAGGCCGTGGGGCACCAGCTCCTGGCCGGCGCCGAAGACGTAGCCCCGGCGGCCCGGCCATCCAAGAAAGTCCGGCGCCGCCGCCGCCTTGTGGCGCTGCTGCTGACGCTTGCGCTGTTCGTCACCGCCACCGTCGTCGGGGCGCAGTTCCTGAAGCCGCTGCTGGGGAACGACAAGCCTGGCGACTTCCCCGGGCCCGGCACCGGCCAGGTCAAGGTTTCGGTCGATCCGGGCGAAGGTCCGGTGTCCGTTGCTGCCAAGCTGGAAGACGCCAAGGTGGTGGCCAACGCAGAAACCTTCATGGCAGCCCTGACCGCATCGGGCGGCACCCTGTCGCCGGGGGAGTACGACTTCAAACAGGAAATGAAGAACTCCGACGCCGTCTCCGTACTTCTCAACGAGGGACAGGCGAAGGTCATGTACTTCGCCCTCAACGCAGGCCTGCGCATCGATGAATCCCTGCAGGCGATCTCGGAGGGCTCCGGTCTTTCGCTGGCGCAGCTGAAGGCACTCAGCGACGCGCCCAAGCAGTTCGGACTGACGGCGAAGGCGAAGAACCTGGAAGGGTTCCTGGCGCCGGGGGAGTACCGTTTCCCGCTGGGAACCACCGCCAGGGAGATCCTTACTAAGCTGGTGAAGACCACCCAGGACGAACTGAAGGCTCAGGGCGTCACGGACGCCGCCAAACAGTACGACGTTGTCACCGTTGCGAGCATCGTGCAGGCAGAGGGCGGCCAGGCCGAGTACAAGGACGTGGCGGGCGCCATCTACAACCGGCTGAAGCCCACCAACACCGAGACCAATGGCCTGATCCAGTCGGACGCCACAGTCACGTACGGCCTGGGCAAGAAGACCTTCCACATCGACGAGGCCGAGAAGGCCGACAAGTCCAACCCGTACAACACCTACGCCATCCAGGGCCTGCCCGCCGGGCCCATCGGATCGCCGGGCAAGAATGCCATCGACGCGGCAGCCAAGCCGAACGACAACGATTACCTGTACTGGGTGACCATCAACCTCGACACCAAGGAGACGAAGTTCTCCAAGACGCTTGCCGAGCACAACGGCTACGTCGAGCAGTACAACGCCTGGTGCGAGGCCAACCCGGGCCGCTGCGTATGAGCCTGCGGGCGGCCGTCCTGGGGCACCCCATCGGCCATTCGAAGTCACCGGCGCTCCACCTTGCCGCCTACGCGCGGCTCGGTGCGGACATCGGCTACAGCGCCATCGATGTGACTGAAGAGTCACTGCCGGCGTTCATGGACTCCGTCCGCGCCGAAGCCGGCTGGCGGGGACTGTCCGTCACCATGCCGCTGAAGAAGGCCATGGTCTCCGAGGTGGACGAGGTCCGCGGCGTGGCCCGGGTCCTGGGCGTCATCAACACCGTGGTCTTCGAAGGTGCCGGGGAGGCCACCCGGCGGGTCGGCTACAACACCGACGTCGCGGGGATCGTCAACGCCCTCCGCAACGCCGGGGCCGGCGACGCCCCCTCGGGCGTCATCCTTGGCGGCGGCGGAACCGCCGCCGCGGCAGTGGCTGCCCTGCAGGAGCTTGGCGCCGTGTCCGTGGACCTGTACGTCCGGAACACCGCCCGGGCTGAAGAAGCCAAGGCCGCAGCCAGCGGGCTCGGCATGGACATCACCGTCCACGCCCTCGACGGTGCCGTCGAACGGATGGCCGGTGCCGGCGTCGTAATCTCCACGCTGCCGCCCCGGGCGGCCGACGGCATGGCAACAGAGCTGGAGGCGCTGGGGCGGCGCACTGACGGCGTCCTGCTGGACGTCGCCTACGATCCCTGGCCCAGCCGGATAGCCGCCGCCTGGCACGCCGGCGGCGGAACAGTGGTCCCCGGCCTTGAGATGCTGCTCTACCAGGCGGTGGAGCAGGTCCGGCATTTCACCGGCCTGGCAGAGGCCGGCAGTGCCGACGTCATAGATGTGATGTGCGACGCAGTCGGGGCACCCCGGCGGGTGTCCTGACCGCCAGACATGGCAGGATGGTTTTTATGTTGCGTTGGTTGACCGCCGGTGAGTCCCATGGCCCGGCACTGGTCGGAATTATTGAAGGCGTCCCCGCAGGTGTTGAACTCACCAGCGGGCAGATCGCCGATGCCCTTGCCCGCCGGCGGCTCGGTTACGGCCGCGGGGCACGGATGAAGTTTGAGCAGGACGTCGTCACGATCCTCGGCGGTGTTCGCCACGGCATCACCCAGGGCGGCCCCGTCGCCATCCAGGTGGGCAACACCGAATGGCCCAAGTGGGAACAGATCATGTCAGCCGATCCCGTGGCCCCTGAGGAACTCGAGGGACAGGCCCGCAACGCCCCGCTGACCCGGCCGCGCCCGGGACACGCCGACTTTACCGGCATGCAGAAGTACGGCTTCGACGAGGCTCGTCCCGTGCTTGAGCGCGCCAGCGCCCGGGAAACCGCCACGCGTGTTGCCATGGGCACCGTTGCCGCACAGTTCCTGAAGCACCTGGGCATTGAGCTAGTGAGCCACACGGTCTCCATCGCCAGCGTGACCGTTCCCGAGGGCCGGCCGCTGCCGATGCCGGACAACGTGATCGCGCTCGACGCCGATCCGCTGCGCTGTTTCGACCGGGAAACGTCCGACGCCATGGTTGCGGAGGTGGACGCCGCCCACAAGGAAGGCGAAACCCTCGGCGGCGTGGTGGAGGTGCTTGCCTACGGCCTGCCCCCGGGACTCGGCAGCTACGTCCACTGGGACCGCCGCCTCGATTCCCGCCTGGCCGCCGCCCTGATGGGCATTCAGGCCATCAAGGGCGTTGAGGTGGGCGACGGTTTCCTCACCGCCGCACGCCGCGGGTCTGCCGCCCACGACGAGATCGTCAAGGAAGCCGGCGGCAGGATCATCCGCACCAGCAACCGCGCCGGCGGCATCGAAGGGGGCATGAGCATTGGCGACGTCCTGCGCGTCCGCGCCGCCATGAAGCCCATCGCCACCGTGCCGCGCGCCCTGAAGACCATCGACATCAGCACCGGCGAGGCGGCCAAGGCCCACCACCAGCGCTCGGACGTCTGTGCGGTTCCGGCCGCCGGCGTGGTGGCGGAGGCCATGGTTGCCCTGGTCCTGGCTGAGGCCGTGACCGAAAAGTTCGGCGGCGATTCCGTGGCCGAAACCGCCCGCAACATCAGGGGCTACCTCGAGAGCATTCCGGCGTCGCTGGATACGATCGGACTCTAGTGCCCCGGAGCAAGACACCCTGCGCCGCAGGGGACCGGCCCATTGTGCTCATTGGGCCCATGGCGGTCGGAAAATCGGCGATCGGGCAGCAGTTGGCGCAACAGCTGGACGCCCCGTTCGTGGACACCGACGCGGTCATTGTGGAGGGCCACGGTTCCATTGCGGATATCTTCGCCAGCCGCGGCGAGCGTGCCTTCCGGGAGATTGAAGCCCGGACCGTTGCCCGCATCATCGAAGCGGCTGCCGGCACCCCCACGGTGGTTTCCCTCGGCGGCGGCTCGGTCCTGGACTCCGGCACCCAGCAGCTGCTGGATCGGTGCACGGTGGTCTACCTCGAGTGCGATGCCGATACCGTCGCCGCACGGATCGCCAAGAATTCCGGGCGGCCGCTGCTGGCCGGTGACGGCATCCGGCGCTGGAAGGCGCTGTTCGCCACCCGCAAGCCGGTCTATGAACGCCTCGCGGACATCGTGCTGGATGTCCGGCAGGGAACCGTGCCGCAACTGGGCCTGAAGCTGGAGGCGGCGCTGTGCGACTTCGCCGCCGGCAAGTCACCCGGATCCACCACCCGCGAGATCAACAAAACCGCGACGACGGCCGCCAACGGAAGTGCCGCCGCGAAACAGGAAGTTGAAAAGTGAGCGAATCAACCGTCATCAAGGTCACCGGCCAGTCGGCCGGGGACAACTACGACGTTGTAGTTGGCCGCGGCCTGCTCGGCACGCTGCCGGGACTGCTGGGCGAGCGCGTCCGCCGCGTCCTGGTCATCCACCCGCGGGCCCTCCGGCTCACCGGTGACACGGTCCGGGACGAACTGGCCGCTGCCGGCTTCACCGCCGTCACTGCGGAAATCCCTGACGCAGAGGAAGGCAAGCACATCCAGGTGGCTGCCTTCTGCTGGCAGGTGCTGGGACAGAACGACTTCACCCGCTCCGATGCCGTGGTCTCCGTCGGCGGCGGCGCCGTCACCGACCTCGCCGGCTTCGTGGCCGCCACCTGGCTGCGCGGCGTCAAGGTCATCCACATGCCCACCAGCCTCCTCGGCATGGTCGATGCGGCCGTGGGCGGCAAGACCGGGATCAACACGGCAGAAGGCAAGAACCTCGTGGGTTCCTTCCACCCGCCCGCAGCCGTCCTCACCGACCTCGACACGCTCAAGACCCTGCCCCGGAACGAGATCATCTCCGGCATGGCCGAGGTCATCAAATGCGGCTTCATCGCCGATCCCGCCATCCTCGACCTCGTGGAGAAGGATCCCGAGGCCGTCACGGACCCCGGCTCCGACGCCCTTCGTGAGCTTATCGAACGTGCCATCGCCGTCAAGGCCCGCGTCGTCTCGGAAGACCTCAAGGAATCCGGTCTCCGGGAAATCCTGAACTACGGCCACACCCTGGGCCACGCCATCGAACTCGTGGAACGCTACTCCTGGCGGCACGGTGCTGCCGTCTCGGTGGGCATGATGTTCGCGGCCGAGCTGTCCCGCAGCGTTGGCCGGCTCAGCGACGCCGACGCCGACCGGCACCGCAGCATCCTCGAATCCCTGGGGCTGCCCGTCACGTACCGGCGCGACCGCTGGCAGGGGCTCCTGGACGGCATGCGCCGCGACAAGAAGTCCCGCGGCGACCTGCTCCGCTTCGTGGTCCTGGACGGGATCGCCAAGCCGGGAATCCTGGATGTGCCTGACACCTCCCTGCTCTTCGCCGCCTACCAGGAGATTGCCTCCTAATGCGCGACGACCAGGGCGGAACGACCGAATGGCCCGACGGCGGGTTCCCGGGAATCCGGATCAACCCTCAAACCCTGCTCCCTGAAATCACCAGTGAGGACGCGTGCGCCGCCGCTCTCGAGGCGTCCACCGACCCCGCCGACCGGGTCCTGGTGCTGCTGGTAGAGGGGCACGCCGCCGACGCGGCCGAACTGCTGGCCGAGGCCCGCTACAGGGACCCCGAATCTTTCCGGCTCCGGGCCTACGAGGCTGACGTCCTGCGGGTGGCCCACCGCTACGACCGCGCCATTGAGCTCTTCCGGCAACTCCTCGGAGAGGCGCACGGCACGGCCAACGAGGACCTCGCCCACCAGTACCTCGGAAGGATGTACTTCGTCGCGGGGAACATCGGTGCCGCAGTGGAATCCTTCGCCCGGGCGCTCGACCTGCGCGTAGCGCAGTCCGCCGATGCGGCGCTCATCTATTCCTCCACGGTGGCCCTGCAGCGGGCGCGTGACGTCCTCGAACTGGCTTCCTGACAGGTCTTCCGGCGCGGCCGGAGCGGTCCTCCGGCCGCGCCGCCGGGCGGCCCCGAAAACTGTGCCTGCCTTATCCGCTAGAATAGTTTCTGGATTTTTGATAACTACACGCTGGCGCGCCGTTCGGCATGCCTGCTTGAAATAACAGCTGGCAGCCAGAACCAGTCAGACACAACCAGAGGAAACCAGTGGCAACCACAAACGACATCAAGAACGGAACTGTCCTGAAGCTTGAGGGCCAGCTCTGGAACGTCATCGAGTTCCAGCACGTCAAGCCGGGCAAGGGTGGCGCGTTCGTGCGCACCAAGATGCGCAACGTCATGTCCGGCAAGGTCGTCGACAAGACCTTCAACGCCGGCCTCAAGATCGAGACCGCCACCGTGGACCGCCGCGACTACCAGTACCTGTACCAGGACGGCGCCGACTTCGTCTTCATGGACACCTCGGACTACGACCAGATCACCGTTTCCGGTGCCACGGTGGGCGATGCCACCAACTTCATGCTGGAAAACCAGATGGTCAACATCGCCATCCACGAAGGCAACCCGCTGTACATCGAGCTGCCGCCGAGCGTTGTCCTTGAAATCACCTACACCGAGCCGGGCCTGCAGGGCGACCGCTCCTCCGCCGGCACCAAGCCCGCCACCCTGGAGACGGGCTACGAGATCCAGGTGCCCCTGTTCGTCGAGAACAACACCAAGGTCAAGGTCGACACCCGCGACGGCAGCTACCTGGGCCGGGTCAACGACTAGTGAGCGCCCGCGGTAAAGCCCGCAACAGGGCTCTTGAGGTCCTCTTCGAAGCCGAGCAGCGCTCTGTCTCGGCCTTCGACGTGCTGCGTGCGCGCCGCGAGAGGACCGACCAGATCGTCAATCCGTACACCCTCGAGATTGTTGAAGGCGTGGTGTCGATGCAGGCCACCATCGACGAATTCCTGGAGACCTACTCGCAGGGCTGGACCCTTGAGCGGATGCCGTCCGTGGACCGCATCATCCTGCGGATCGGCACCTGGGAGCTGCTCTACAATGACGACGTTCCCGACGGCGTCGCCGTCAGCGAGGCTGTCGCTCTCGCCAAGACGCTCTCCACCGACGAGTCGCCGTCGTTCATCAACGGCCTCCTGGGACGCCTTCAGCAGCTGAAGCCGTCCCTGCTCGCCTGAGCTGAGTACCACTACGCAGAAAGCCCCTGCCGGGTTCCCGGCAGGGGCTTCCTGCGTCTCTGATGCTGTTGGACCGGACCTTACTGCTGGACTGTTCCCTACTGCTGGACTGTTCCCTACTGCTGCACTGCGGCCCGAAGCTCGGTCAGGTGGCGCAGCTGCTGCACCTCGTCCTGCTGGTGGGACCGCACATCCCTGCCGCTGAGGATCCGCTGCCGGGTGAATGCCAGGCGCGTCGCCGCCTTAACGAACTCCTTCATCTGATCGGCCCGGTTGTAGGACGCCGCCCAGCGCACAGCCTGCCGGCGGCCTCCGGGAGTGGACAGCAGCTCCACCTCGGCCGGCGCGAACCATCCCGCTGCGGCGTACTCCTGGAGGCGCTGCCGCGTGAGGCGCGTTTCCGCCACCCTCAGTACCACGATGCAGGCCACGGCGAGCAGGAAGATGGGGACCTGCACCAGCACGTACTGGGCAAGGAAATCCTGTCCCATGCTGTTCCACCTGTTGTGCAGGATCATGGCGGGAACCAGGCCCACGACGAAGGCGAGCACGGAGACGCCGGAATGCCAGCGCCGGGCGGCCAGGCCCATGATCAGGCCCGTGGTCCCGGTGAAGATGGCGTGCGCAAACGGCGACATCACCCCGCGCAGGAAGAAGATCTGGACCAGGTCGCTGCCGGGCGTGCTGGACTCGGCGATCGCCCGGCCGAAGTACAGGATGTTCTCGGTGAAGGCGAAGCCGCCCGCGATGGTGAAGGCAAACACCACCCCGTCCACGGGGCCGTCAAAGTTGCGGCGGGCGAAGAGGAGAAGCAGCAGCAGGCCCAGGGACTTCGCGAATTCCTCCACCACCGGCGCTTGCACGGTGGTCATGAAATCGCGGAAGGACGCCTCATCGGTGGCCGGGGCCGCGAGGGCAAAGACCGGCTGAATGAGCAGTGTCACGGCAATGGACACAGCCGCTCCCCAGGTGAAGGCAAACAGCAGCAGGCGCTTTGGCTCGGGTTCCCAGCGGTCAATGACGGCGACGGCGAACAGCACCACCGCCAGCGGGATGAGGGAGGCAACAAAACCGATGACGAAGCCGGTGACGCCGGTGCTGGACAGGAGGAACGGCACCACGAGGAAAAGGCTGACGAAGGCAAGGATCCCGCCGCCCACCACGAGCCCCAGCGTCCCTGCCCCCGGGCGGGCGGCCACCGTGGACGCGGCCTCCGGGATGACCTGGTGCACGGCACCGCCGCGGTGCCCGGGCGCCGGCCGGTAGTTCTGCGGCTGGACGTGGCCCATCCAGCTTGGATTCGCGGGCTGCCCGTTGAACTCTGGTCCGGGGAACTGCCTCTGCTGCGGGTTCATCGACATAGACACGAGCCTAGTCTGGTGTGACGGACGACGCCCTCTGCGGGGGCCGGGGGCTGACGCCCGTGTGGTAATTTTGGAAGGCAAATGTTCCTTTTTTAATTCCGTCCCGTGAGGCGGGGAAAGGGGAGACGAGCGATGACTTCTGTCACGCAGGCACCGGTTCCGGCCAGGGTTGTACTCAACCAGGCGGACATTGACCGTGCCCTCACTCGGATCGCCCATGAAATCCTCGAGGCCAACAAGGGCTCCCAGGATCTGGTGCTGCTCGGCATTCCCCGCCGCGGCTACCCCCTTGCAGTCCGGCTCGCCCATAAAATCGCCGCCGCCGATCCCGCCGTGGACGCCGCCGCCATCGTCGGCCAGCTGGACGTCACCATGTTCCGGGACGACCTTTCCCACCAGCCCACACGGCCGCCGCACCGTACACAGCTGCCGCTGACGGGCATCGACAACAAGGTGGTCGTGCTGATCGACGACGTCCTGTACTCGGGCCGGACCATCCGCGCCGCCCTGGACGCGCTCGTGGACCTCGGCCGGCCGCGCATTGTGCGCCTCGCCGTCCTGATTGACCGGGGCCACCGCGAGCTTCCCATCCGCGCCGACCACGTGGGCAAGAACCTGCCCACGTCCTCCGCCGAAAAGGTCCGGGTCCGGCTCGAGGAGACCGACGCCGTCGACGGCCAGACTGTCAACGAAGTGGTAATCGAGGGCGGCGCATGAAGCACCTGCTCTCCACCGAAGACCTTAGCCTGGCCAACGCCGTCCGCATCCTCGACACCGCCGAAGAAATGTCGAGCGTGGGGGAGCGCGAGGTCAAGAAACTCCCCGCCCTGCGCGGACGGACCGTGGTGAACCTCTTCTTCGAGGATTCGACCAGGACCCGCATTTCCTTCGAAGCCGCCGCCAAGCGGCTCTCCGCCGACGTCATCAACTTCGCCGCCAAGGGATCGTCGGTCTCCAAGGGCGAGTCACTCAAGGACACCGCCCAGACGCTGTCCGCCATGGGTGCTGACGCCGTCGTGATCCGCCACTGGGCCTCCGGTGCACCGCACCGGCTGGCAGCCACGGACTGGATCGACGCCGCAGTCATCAACGCCGGCGACGGCACCCACGAACACCCCACCCAGGCGCTGCTGGACGCCTTCACCATGCGCCGGCACTGGACCAAGCTCTCCGGCCTGCCCTCCGCAGGGGCGGACCTGCGCGGCATGCGCGTCGCCATCGCCGGCGACGTCCTGCACTCCCGCGTGGCCCGTTCCAACGTCTGGCTGCTGCGCACGCTCGGAGCCGACGTGACCCTGGTGGCGCCACCCACCCTGCTGCCTATCGGCGTCGAACGCTGGCCCTGCAGCATCAGCTACGACATGGACGAAACCCTGGAAAAGGGCGTCGACGCGGTGATGATGCTCCGCGTCCAGGGCGAACGCATGAACGCCTCGTTCTTCCCGTCCACCCGGGAGTACTCCCGGCGCTGGGGTTTCGATGACAACAGGCTCCGTGCGCTGGACAGCCTGGGCCTGAAGGACACCATCATCATGCACCCCGGTCCCATGAACCGGGGCCTGGAAATTTCCGCGGCCGCCGCCGATTCGCCCCGTTCCACCGTGCTCGCGCAGGTGAAGAACGGCGTGTCGATCCGCATGGCCGCCCTGTATTTGCTGCTCTCCGGGGATACCCGTGAACCAGCCGCCACCCTGAAGGAGAGCAACTGATGGCTGAAGAAACCACGTACCTTATCCGCGGCGCTGCAATCCTTGGCGGCGACGCCGAGGATCTGCTCATCCGCGACGGCGTCATCGCGGCCCGCGGAGCCGACCTGTCGCAGACAGACGCGGCCGCAGACATGGCAGCCCGTGCCATCGTGATCGCCGCCGACGGACTCGTCGCGCTGCCGGGCATGGTTGACGTCCACACCCACCTCCGCGAACCGGGCCGCGAAGACGCCGAAACGGTGGAAACCGGCACCCGCGCCGCAGCCCTCGGCGGCTTCACGGCCGTGCACGCCATGGCCAACAGCACCCCGGTGGCGGACACCGCCGGCGTCGTGGAACAGGTCTACAGCCTGGGCCGTGCCGCCGGCTGGGTGGACGTCCGCCCGGTGGGCGCCGTCACCGTGGGTCTTGCCGGCGAGCAGCTCGCGGAGCTCGGCGCGATGGCCGACTCCCGTGCCCAGGTCCGGATGTTCTCCGACGACGGCATCTGCGTCCACGATCCCGTCCTGATGCGCCGCGCCCTCGAGTACGTCAAAGCGTTCGACGGCGTGGTGGCCCAGCATGCGCAGGAGCCGCGCCTCACCGCCGGGGCCCAGATGAACGAAGGCGAAGTGTCCGCTGTCCTCGGCCTGACCGGCTGGCCGGCAGTGGCCGAGGAAAGCATCATCGCCCGCGACGTCCTGCTGGCCCAGCACGTGGGTTCCCGGCTGCACGTCTGCCACGTGTCCACCGCAGGCTCGGTCGAGATCATCCGCTGGGCCAAGAGCCGCGGCATCAACGTCACTGCCGAAGTGACCCCGCACCACCTGCTGCTCACCGATGACCTCGTCCGCAGCTACGACCCCGTCTACAAGGTCAACCCGCCGCTGCGCACCAACGACGACGTCCAGGCCCTGCGCGCGGCCCTCGCAGACGGCACCATCGACGTCGTCGGCACCGACCACGCCCCGCACCCCAGCGAGCACAAGGAATGCGAGTGGGCGCAGGCGGCCATGGGCATGACGGGGCTGGAAACCGCGCTGTCCGTGGTCCAGCACGCCATGATCGAGACCGGCCTGATGACCTGGGCCGACTTTGCCCGGGCCACCTCCACCGCCCCGGCCGGCATCGGACGCCTGGCAGACCAGGGTCGGCCGCTCGAAAAGGGCGAACCCGCCAACATTGTCCTCGTGGACCCGGCCGCACGCTGGACCGTGGACCCTTCCGTGATGGCCACCATGGGACGCAACTCGCCGTTCCGCGGCATGGAACTCCCGGGCAAGGTGGTGGCCACATTCTTCAAGGGCCACCCCACGGTCCTGGACGGCAAGCTGAACACGCCCTACCGCTACCCCTCGGAAGCGCCGGTTGCCGGCGCCGCGGGTGCGAACTGATGGAAAAAGTCCTTCCCGGGCTGGCGATGCTGGCGGTGGTCGCCGTCGTTTTTGTCCTGATCTGGATCGGCTGGCGCAGCCGGCTCCGGCGGCAGTCCGACATCGAACAGCTGCCGGCGGTACCTGCCGGGCTGGGCGAGCCGCTGGTTTCGGCGGAGGGCCAGTACGTGGCCTCCACCACGGCGGGGGACTGGCTGGACAGGATTGCCGTGCATGGCCTCGGCATCCGCACCAACGCGCAGATCGCCATCCACCCGGAGGGCGTGCTTCTGGACCGCTCGGGTGCGCGGCCGCTGTTCATCCCGGCGTCCTCGCTGGCCGGTGTTCGGCAGGACAGCGGCATGGCCGGTAAATTCGTGGAAAAGGACGGCCTGCTGATCCTTAGCTGGTCGCTCGGAACCCACGCCCTGGACACCGGCTTCCGCACCCGCCGCGCCGCGGACAAGCCGGCCGTCCTCCAACAACTTCAGGAAATGATCTCCCCAGGCCCCCAGGCGGGTGCCCAATAGTGGAAAGTAATAAAGTGACGGAAACCGAAGTGACAGTAAACGCAGGAACTGCGCCGCAGGCCGCAGCATCCGCCCCCGCCGTCCTGGTGCTCGAGGACGGCCGCATCTTCCGCGGCCGCAGCTACGGCGCGCAGGGCACCGCCCTCGGGGAAGCGGTCTTCGCCACCGGCATGACCGGCTACCAGGAGACCATTACCGACCCGTCCTACGCACGCCAGCTGGTGGTGCAGACCGCCCCGCACATCGGCAACACCGGTGTAAACAGCGAGGACGCGGAATCCCGCCGCATCTGGGTGGCCGGCTACATCGTCCGTGACGCCGCCCGCCGCCCGTCGAACTGGCGCTCGGAGCGATCTCTCGACTCCGAGCTCGTCGAGCAGGGCATCGTCGGCATCCAGGGCGTGGACACCCGGGCCATCACCCGCCACCTGCGCGAGCACAAGACCATGCGCGCGGGTATCTTCTCCGGCGAGGCGGCCAAGGCCACGGACAAGGAACTCGTCGACGCCGTGCTCGCCAGCGAGCCGATGGAAGGCGCCCGGCTTGCCGAGGAAGTCAGCATCGACGAAGCCTATGTCGTGGAGCCGAAGGACCACGGCTGGGACGGTGACGCGCGCTTCAGCATCGCGGCGATCGACCTCGGCATCAAGGCCATGACGCCGGTGCGCTTCGCCGAGCGCGGCGTCCGCGTGCACGTGCTGCCCGCCACGGCCACCATCGACGACGTCAAGGCCGTCAGCCCCGACGGCTTCTTCATGTCCAACGGCCCCGGCGACCCCGCCACCGCCGACAACCAGGTCAAGCTGCTCCGCACCGTCCTGGACGAGAAGCTGCCCTACTTCGGCATCTGCTTCGGCAACCAGATCCTGGGCCGCGCACTCGGCTTCGGCACCTACAAGCTGCGGTACGGCCACCGCGGCATCAACCAGCCGGTCATGGACCGCCGCACGGGCAAGGTGGAGATCACCTCGCAGAACCACGGCTTCGCCGTCGACGCCCCGCTGGACGGCCCCACCAACGCCCCCGAAGAGCGCTACGGACGGGTCGAGGTCAGCCACGTCAGCCTGAACGACGAGGTCGTGGAAGGCCTGGCCTGCCTGGACATCCCTGCGTTCTCCGTCCAGTACCACCCGGAAGCTGCCGCCGGCCCGCACGACGCCGCCTACCTCTTTGATCGCTTCATCGAGCTGATGGAAGGAACCCGGGACGGCCGCACCGCCAACCTGTCCAAGGAACCCGTGGACGCCCAGCACCCCGCAGAGGCCCCGCAGAACACGACTGACAACAAGACTGAGGACAAGAAGTAATGCCCAAGAGAACTGACCTTAAGAGCGTCCTGGTCATCGGTTCCGGCCCGATCGTCATCGGCCAGGCCGCTGAATTCGACTACTCCGGCACGCAGGCCCTTCGCGTCCTCAAGGAGGAAGGCCTGCGGGTCATCCTCGTCAACTCCAATCCGGCCACCATCATGACCGACCCGGAGTTCGCCGACGCCACCTACATCGAGCCCATCACCCCCGAGGTGGTGGAGAAGATCATCGCCAAGGAGCGCCCGGACGCCGTGCTGCCCACGCTGGGCGGCCAGACGGCGCTGAACACCGCCATCGCGCTGGACAAGAACGGTGTGCTGGAGAAGTACAACGTGGAACTGATCGGCGCGAACATTGCCGCGATCGAACTCGGCGAGGACCGCGAAAAGTTCAAGGGCGTCGTGGAGCGCTGCGGCGCGGAGTCCGCCCGCAGCCACATCATCCACACTATGGACGAGGCACTGAAGGCAGCCGACGACCTCGGCTACCCGATGGTAGTCCGCCCCTCCTTCACCATGGGCGGCCTCGGTTCCGGCCTGGCGTACAACGAAGAGGACCTCCGCCGCATCGTCGGCCAGGGCCTGCAGTACAGCCCCACCAGCGAGGTGCTGCTCGAAGAGAGCATCCTGGGCTGGAAGGAATACGAGCTCGAAATGATGCGGGACAAGAACGATAACGTGGTTGTCGTCTGTTCCATCGAGAACTTCGATCCCGTGGGCGTGCACACCGGCGACTCCATCACCGTGGCCCCCGCACTGACCCTCACGGACCGCGAGTACCAGCGGCTCCGCGACATCTCTATCGCCGTCATCCGTGAAGTCGGCGTGGACACCGGCGGCTGCAACATCCAGTTCGCCATCGATCCCGCCACCGGCCGCGTGGTGGTCATCGAAATGAACCCGCGCGTGTCCCGCTCCTCGGCGCTGGCGTCCAAGGCCACGGGCTTCGCCATCGCCAAGATCGCCACCAAGCTCTCGCTCGGCTACACCCTGGACGAGATCCCGAACGACATCACGCAGAAGACCCCCGCCTCCTTCGAGCCCACGCTCGACTACGTGGTGGTCAAGGTCCCGCGGTTCGCGTTCGAGAAGTTCCCCGCTGCCGACAACACCCTCACCACCACCATGAAGTCGGTGGGCGAGGCCATGGCCATGGGCCGCAACTTCACCGAGGCCCTGCAGAAGGCCCTGCGCTCCCTCGAGCAGAAGGGCTCGCAGCTGGACTTCAGCTCCGTCCCCGAATGGGAAGTCCCGGAGCTCATCGAGAAGGCCAAGCGCCCCACGACGGAACGCCTGCACCAGGTGCAGCGTGCCCTGCTCGGCGGCGCCAGCGTGGAGGACCTCTTCGAGGCCACCAAGATCGACCCTTGGTTCCTTGACCAGCTGCAGCTGCTCAACGAGATCTCCCAGGAGATCCGCCGCTCGGGCGCCCTCACCCAGGACATGCTCCGCAACGCCAAGCGTCACGGCTTCTCCGACGAACAGATCGGTGCGCTGACCCACAACTCCGAGGCTGTCGTCCGCGGCGTCCGCCAGGCACTGGGCATCCGCCCGGTCTACAAGACCGTGGACACCTGCGCCGCCGAGTTCGCCGCGTACACGCCGTACCACTACTCGGCCTACGACGAGGAGGACGAGGTTGCGCTGCACTCCAAGCCGTCAATCCTCATCCTCGGCTCCGGGCCCAACCGCATCGGCCAGGGCATCGAGTTCGACTACTCCTGCGTCCACGCCTCCATGGCGCTGCGCAAGGCCGGCTACGAGACCGTCATGGTCAACTGCAACCCCGAAACCGTCTCCACGGACTACGACATCTCCACCCGGCTGTACTTCGAGCCGCTGACCCTCGAGGACGTCCTCGAGGTCATCGCGGCCGAGGAACGCACCGGAGGCGTGATGGGCGTCTTCGTGCAGCTCGGCGGGCAGACCCCGCTGAAGCTGGCCCAGCAGCTGGCCGACGCCGGCGTGCCCATCCTTGGCACCTCCCCCGAGGCGATCGACCTCGCCGAGCACCGCGGCGCCTTCGCCCGGGTGCTGGACGAAGCCGGCCTGGTGTCCCCGAAGAACGGCACCGCCGTCTCCTTCGAGGACGCCAAGAAGATTGCCGACGAGATCGGCTACCCGGTCCTGGTCCGCCCGTCCTACGTCCTGGGCGGCCGTGGCATGGAAATCGTCTACGACGAGCCGAACCTTTCCCGCTACATCGCCAACGCCACCGAAATCACCGCCGAGCACCCGGTCCTGATCGACCGGTTCCTCGAGGACGCCGTCGAAATCGACGTTGACGCACTCTTCGACGGCACGGACATGTACCTGGGCGGCATCATGGAACACATCGAGGAAGCCGGCATCCACTCCGGCGACTCCGCGTGCGTCCTGCCGCCCATCACCTTGGGTAACAACGTGCTGGAACGCGTCCGCACCGCCACCCGTGCCATCGCCGAGGGCGTGGGTGTCCGCGGCCTCATCAATATCCAGTTCGCGCTGGCCTCCGACGTCCTGTACGTCCTGGAGGCCAACCCGCGCGCTTCCCGGACCGTGCCGTTCGTGTCCAAGGCCACAGGCGTGCAGATGGCCAAGGCCGCCGCCCTCATCGGCACCGGCGTGACCATCAACCAGTTGCGCAGCGCCTACAAGATGCTGCCCGAGACCGGTGACGGCTCCACGCTGCCGCTGGACGCTCCTGTCTCAGTCAAGGAAGCCGTCCTGCCGTTCAGCCGCTTCCGCACGCTCGAAGGCAAGGTAGTGGACTCACTGCTCGGCCCGGAAATGCGTTCCACCGGCGAGGTCATGGGCATCGACAAGCACTTCGACACCGCCTTCGCCAAGAGCCAGGCCGCCGCCAATAACGCCCTCCCCACCGAAGGCAAGATCTTCGTGTCCGTGGCCAACCGGGACAAGCGCTCGGTGATCATGGGCGTCAAGCGCCTCTCCGACCTCGGCTTTGAGATCGTCTCCACCGGCGGCACCGCCGATGTCCTGCGCCGCAACGGCATCCAGGCCACTCCGGTGCGCAAGGTGGCCGAGGGCAGCAGCGCCGAGGGTGAAGGCACCATCGCCGACCTTGTGGTCGCCGGCGAAATCGACATGGTGTTCAACACCCCGTCCGGCGGCGAGGCCCGCAGCGACGGGTACGAACTCCGTGCGGCCGCCACGTCCATCGGCATCCCCTGCATCACCACGGTGGCCGAGTTCAACGCAGCCGTCCAGGCCATCGAGGCCCTGCGCACCTACGCCTGGTCCGTGACCAGCCTGCAGGAGCACGCCGCAGCCCTTGTTGCGTCGCAGGAGGCCGCCCTGCAGAAGGCAGCAGCGCAGAGCCCGGCAGCGCAGAATGCCTGAGGCAACCCCAGGTACCGGCCGGGAGTCGTTCGGCTCCCGGCTGGGCCGCGCCATGGTGGACCGCGGTCCACTGTGCGTCGGGATTGATCCCCACCCTGCGCTTCTGGCCAGCTGGGGCCTGAACGACGACGTCGCCGGCCTGAGGCGCTTTTCGCTCACCGCCCTGGAGGCCGTGGCTTCGCTCGCTGCCGCGGTCAAGCCGCAGGTGGCGCTGTACGAACGGCACGGGTCGGCCGGAATGGCAGTCCTCGAAGAGGTTCTCGCCACCGCCCGGGACGAGGGCGTGCTGACAATCGCCGACGCGAAGCGCGGCGACATCGGGTCCACCATGGCCGCATATGCGGATGCCTGGCTCCGGGACGGCTCTGCCCTCGCCGCGGATTCCGTGACGCTGAGCCCGTACCTGGGTTTCGAGTCGCTCCGGCCGGCACTGGATCTCGCTGCCGAACACGGCCGGGGCGTGTTTGTCCTGGCGCTGACCTCCAACCCGGAGGGAGCTTCGGTGCAGCACGTGGGCGGAAGCGATTCCGTGGCACGCCGGATTGTCCAGGCCGCCGCGGGGGAGAACGAACGCTACTCCGGCGCCATGGGCTCGGTGGGCCTCGTGGTGGGGGCCACCGTGGGCACGGCTCTGGCGGACCTGCAGCTTGACCTGGGTACCGTCCGCGGGCCGATCCTGGCCCCGGGCCTGGGCGCGCAGGGGGCGACACCCGCAGACCTGCGGAAGACGTTCGGTGCCGCCTATCCCCAGGTTTTGGGAACGTCCAGCAGGGACATCCTCAAGGCCGGCCCGGGCGTCCGGGAGCTGACCGAGGCGGCGGCGCGCGCCCTCGCCGGACTCCGCTCGGAATAGTCCATTGATTTCTCCGGCCGGCAGGGAGTAGGTTCAGGACAAATCCGTGGCTGCTCCAACGCCGCCGGCTGCGGATCCGTTGGCTGACCCCAGGGGAATTGACCGTGAGCTTGCGACCCTTGTCTCCGCAGGAACGTTCCGATGCACTCAGGAAGGCCGCGGCGGCAAGGGCTGCCAGGGCCTCGGCCAAGGAGCGGCTCAAATCCGGAGAGCTGACCGTGGCCCAGATCCTGGACTCCGGCGGCACCGAGGAGGCCATCGCGCGGATGCGCGTTTCGGAACTCCTCGAGGCCCTGCCGGGGATCGGGAAGGTCCGGGCCGCGGCCATCATGGACAGCCTCGGCATCGCCGCGTCACGCAGGGTCCGGGGCCTGGGCATTCACCAGCGCCGGGCGCTGGTAGATTTTATGAACGAGAAATAGCTTTATCCGAACAGAGTTATCTGTAGACCGTCCAAAGGAATACGTGAGCAACAAACCCGGACTGACAGTCCTCGCTGGTCCTACGGCTGTTGGCAAAGGCACCGTGTCCACCTATATCCGCGACACTTACCCCGAGGTCTGGCTGTCCGTCTCGGCCACCACCCGGGCCCCGCGGCCCGGTGAGATCGACGGCGTGCACTACTACTTCAAGTCCAAGGAAGAGTTCGAGTCCCTCGTGGCCGCCGGCGAATTCCTTGAATGGGCAGTGGTGCACGGACAGAACACCTATGGGACCCTGAAGAGCACCGTCAACGAGGCCATCGCCGAAGGCCGGTCGGTGCTGCTGGAGATCGACCTGCAGGGCGCACGCCAGGTCAAGCAGGCCGTTCCGGATGCCCAGTTCGTGTTCCTGGCACCGCCCAGCTGGGAAGAACTGGTGCGCCGGCTGGTCGGCCGGGGCACCGAATCGGCCGAGGAACAGCAGCGCCGGCTGGAAACCGGTAAAGTAGAACTTGCTGCTGAACCGGAGTTCGACCACACCGTCATCAATGACGACGTCCGCCGGGCAGCGGACGAGCTTGTTTCACTCATGGGGCTGACCCCGCACCCGCGCCAGACGCAGACGCCGTCAGCCCGTTAGAAATTTGGAGAATTCGTGTCCACGAACCTTGAAGGCATCATCAACCCGCCGATCGATTCGCTGCTCGAGGCGGCTGATTCCAAGTACGGCCTGGTGATCTTCGGTGCCAAGCGTGCACGCCAGATCAACGCGTACTACGCCCAGCTGCACGAGGGCCTGTTCGAGTATGTTGGCCCGCTGGTCGACACCAAGCTGAACGAGAAGTCGCTGTCCATCGCCCTGCGCGAGATCAACGAGGGCAAGCTGGTTTCCACGCCGATCGAAGCTGCAGAGTAACTTCCGCAGAGTAAACAGACTGCCTGCTGACGGAGTTCACGTGCGCATAGTCCTCGGAGTCGGGGGAGGGATCGCCGCCTACAAGGTGGCATCGCTCCTCCGGCTTTTTACTGAAGCCCGTCATGACGTCACCGTCATCCCCACGGAGGCGGCCACGCGCTTTGTCGGCGTGGCCACCTGGGAGGCGTTGTCCGGAAACCCGGTGACCAACAGCGTCTTCGACGACGTCGACCAGGTGAAGCACGTCCGGCTGGGCCACGAGGCAGACCTGATCGTGGTTGCACCGGCCACCGCCGACCTCCTGGCCCGTGCCGCCACCGGACAGGCCAACGACCTGCTCACCAACACACTGCTCATGGCGAGCGGCCCGGTGCTGTTCGCCCCCGCCATGCACACCGAAATGTGGCAGCATGCGGCCACCCAGGCCAACGTCGAAACACTGCGCAGCCGCGGCGTGACGGTCCTGGAACCCGCTAGCGGGCGGCTGACCGGCAGCGACTCCGGCCCAGGACGCCTGCCCGAGCCTGAAGCCATCTTCGAAGCGGCCATGGCATTGGCCCACGGCCTTCAGGCGGAGGCCCCGCTGTCCCCGGCGGCAACCGTAACCGCAGGCGGAATCGCTGCCGGAACCAGCGGCGCGCGGCTCTTCCCGCTGGCCGGCCGCACCGTGACCATCAGCGCGGGCGGCACCCGGGAGCCCCTGGATCCCGTCCGGTTCCTGGGCAACCGCTCCTCGGGCAAGCAGGGCGTGGCACTGGCCGCCGCCGCCCGCGACGCCGGAGCCACCGTGCGGCTCGTGGCCGCCCACATGGAGGTGCCCGCCCCGGAGGGTGTCGAACTGATCGCCGTCGAAACGGCCTTGCAGCTCCGCGAAGTCATGCTGACAGCGGCAGCCGGGTCCGACGTCGTCATCATGGCGGCGGCGGTGGCCGACTTCCGGCCGGCGGAGGTGTCCGGAAGCAAAATCAAGAAGCGGGACGACACCGCCGACCCCGTCATCACGCTGGTCCGCAACCCCGACATCCTGCACGAGCTCGTGGAAGTCCGTGACGCCGCGGGCAGCAGCCAGCTCGTGGTGGGCTTTGCCGCCGAGACCGGCGATGAGCAGGGCGATGTGCTGTCCTACGCCGAGGCGAAGCTGAAGCGCAAGGGCTGCGACCTGCTGGTAGTGAACCACGTGGGCGCTGACAAGGTGTTCGGCCAGGACAACAACTCCGTGGTTATCCTCTCGCGGGCCGGTTCCGAACCCCAGTCGGCGTCCGGCTCCAAGCAAGACGTCGCCGCCATTGTCATTGACCGCGTCGGCTCCGAACTAAGCCGGGTCTTTCCGCGAACCTGATGGGCGTAAGCAACGTCTCCTTAGCATGGGGACACACGCCGCCGCCCCGCCGTTTGCCAACCAGTAAGGTAGTTGAGTGACTTTACCGCTGCACATTCCAGAATCCCACGGGTCCGCACCCGCCGCGCTTCGGCTCTTCACCTCGGAGTCGGTCACTGAAGGGCACCCGGACAAGATCTGTGACCAGATCAGTGATGCGATCCTGGACGCACTGCTGGACAAGGACCCTGAGTCCCGCGTCGCCGTCGAGACCATGGCCACCACCGGCCTGGTCCACGTGGCCGGCGAAGTGACCACGGACGCCTATGTCGAAATCCCGCAGATCGTCCGCGAGACCATCCTGGGCATCGGCTACGACTCCTCTGCCAACGGCTTCGACGGCGCACGCTGCGGCGTTTCCGTGTCCATCGGGCAGCAGTCCAACGACATCGCCGGCGGCGTCTTCAATTCCCTGGAGGCCCGCGAAGGCCGCCAGGAGGACGATTACGACCTGCAGGGCGCCGGCGACCAGGGCCTCATGTTCGGCTACGCCAGCGATGAGACCCCGTCCTACATGCCCACGCCGATCTGGATCGCGCACCGCCTCTCGGAGCGCCTCACCGAGGTCCGCAAGAACGGCGAACTCGCCTACCTCCGCCCGGACGGCAAGACTCAGGCCACCATCGGGTACGACGGCGACCGGCCGGTTTCCGTGGAAACCGTCGTGATCTCCAGCCAGCACGCCGACGGCTTCAGCCTCGACCAGCTGCGGGCCGACCTCGCGACGCACGTCATCGACCCCGTCCTCGCCCTCGCGGACCTCGACATTTCGCGCACCAACAACATCCTGAACCCCGCCGGCGCCTTCGTCATCGGCGGCCCGGTGGGCGACGCCGGACTCACCGGCCGCAAGATCATCGTGGACACCTACGGCGGCATGGCCCGGCACGGCGGCGGCGCCTTCTCCGGCAAGGACCCGTCCAAGGTGGACCGCTCCGCGGCGTACGCCATGCGCTGGGTTGCCAAGAACGTGGTGGCCGCGGGACTCGCCAAGCGCGCCGAGATCCAGATCGCTTACGCGATCGGCCAGGCCCGCCCGGTGGGAACCTACGTGGAAACGTTCGGGACCGAGACCGTGGACCCGGCAAAGATCAGCGCCGCGATTGCGGAGATTTTCGATCTGCGCCCCCGCGCCATCATCGACGCCCTGGACCTCAAGCGTCCCATCTACGCCAAGACCGCAGCTCACGGCCACTTCGGCCGCGATGATCCGGACTTCACCTGGGAGCGCCTGGACCGCGTGGACGACCTGAAGGCGTACTTCAACGCCTGATTCGGCCCGTCCGCACCCGTGCGGGAGGAATGTCAGACCCGTGTGGTTGGCTGACATTTAACCCAGGACGGAGGTGAGGCGCCATGTCTTCGCACCCCGCGCCGGAGCCGCTGCAGCTGTCACTGCTGCAGGGGTTCCCGGCCACGGCCAGGACAGCTGGCGGCCCCCCGCTCGCTGCCGTCCGCCCGGTGGCGCGCGTGCTCATCGAGTCCCCGCTGCCACACCTGGACCGGCCGTTCGACTACAGCGTGCCCGTCGACCTGGATGATGACGCCCAGCCGGGCGTCCGCGTCCGGGTCAAGTTCAGTGGCCAGGAGCTCGGCGGCTACATCCTGGACCGGGTTGAGGAGTCCGACGCCGGTCAGCCCCTAGTACCGCTGCACAAGGTCGTCTCGCCGGTCGCCGTGCTGACCCCTGCCATGCAGGAACTCACCGGGCGCGTGGCCGCACGTTACGCGGGCACCGTCAGCGACGTGCTCCGCGTGGCCATCCCGCCGCGGGTGGTCAAGGTGGAGAAGGAACTTGCCGGCGCCGAGCCGGCCGCTTCTCCTGGACCGGCAACACAGCCCGGGGCGGCCCATGACCTGTCCGGCTCCGCGTGGACCAGGTACCGGAACGGCGCCGCCTTCCTCCGTCATCTCGCATCGGGAGGTTCGCCCCGGGCTGCCCTCAGTGCCCTGCAGGGGTTCGGCCCGGACGCCTGGCCGCGGCTCATTGCGGACGCTGTGGCGGCGGTCCGGCAATCGGGACGTGGCGCCGTCGTCGTCGTTCCCGATTACCGCGACCTCGACCGGGTCCAGGCTGCCCTCGAGGACATCCTGCCCGCCGATGATGTTGCCCGGCTGACGGCCGACGACGGCCAAACACCCCGGTACCGCAACTATCTTAGGATCCTCAAGGGCGCCGCGGGCGTCGCCGTGGGCACCCGCTCGGCGGCCTATGCCCCCGTGCGGAACCTGGGTCTCGTGGTGTGCTGGGATGACGGCGACGACCTGCATGTGGAGCAGCGTTCCCCGTACGCCCACACCCGGGAGGTGCTGCTGCTGCGTGCCGAACAGGAGGGGGCTGCCTGCCTGCTGGCCGGGCACGCGCGCAGCACGGAGGTGCAGCGGCTGGTGGACGCCGGCTGGGCGATGCCCGTGGAAGCCGAACGTACGGTGCTCCGCCGCACGGTTCCGCGGGTCCTCAATACTGCGGACAGCTTTGAACAGGAGCGCGACCCGCTTGCCCGGCTCGCGAGGCTGCCGGGGGCGGCGTGGCGCACGGCCAAGGAGGCCCTCGAACGCGGCCCGGTGCTGGTGCAGGTTGCCCGTGCCGGCTATGCGCCGTCGCTGGCGTGCGAAACCTGCCGGGAACCTGCGCGCTGCCCGTCCTGCCAGGGGCCGCTCGCCATCGCAGGCAGCGCAGCTGTGCCCCAATGCCGCTGGTGTTCGACGCCGGCACCTACCTGGCGCTGCGCGCACTGCCAGGGCACCCGGCTGCGCCGCGGCGCGGCCGGTGTTCTCCGCACGGCGGAGGAATTGGGCAGGGCGTTTCCCGGTAAACCCGTGGTCACCTCCTCCGGCCAGAACGTCAAAGCCACGGTGCCGGATGCCGGCGCGCTGGTGGTGGCCACGGTGGGTGCCGAGCCTGTGGCGCCCGGCGGGTATGCCGCGGCGCTGCTGCTCGACGGCGATTCACTCCTGCGCCGGGAGAACCTCCGCGCGGGCGAAGACGCCGTGCGGCGCTGGTTCAATGCCGCTGCCCTGGTCCGGCCAGCCACCGAGGGCGGGATGGTCGTCATCACCGCGGACGACACCGCCGCCGTCGGAGCACTGCTGCGGTGGGACCCTTCGGGATATGCCCAGCGGGAGCTGGGCCTGCGTACTGAGCTGCAGCTGCCCCCGGCGGTGCGGGTCGCCGCCGTCACCGGCGGCAGCACCGCCGTCGGCCATTTCACGGCCTCGGCCACAAAGTTACTGGCCGCCGAGGGCGTGGAGCTGCGCATTGCGGGCCCGGCGCCGGTGCTCCAGACCGCAAGCATCCAGACCCCGGGCACCCAGACTCCGGGCGTTCAGGCACCGGGCCCGGACAGTGTGGACGTTCGCACGCTGCTGTTCATCCCGTACGCGCAGGCCGCCACCGTGACCAGGGTGCTTCGGGCTGCGAAAGCCGCAGGCGCGGCAAAGCGAACCGAGGATCCGGTGCAGCTGCGGCTCGACGGCGTGGACGTGCTCTGACAGTTGGGGGCCACCAGGTCAGCGCCGGCCGGTTTGGGGCTGCCCGGTCCGGGGCTGCCCGGGTTACCGCCGGCGGAGTGCCATGACCTCTGCCGCCACGTCCACCAGCTGGCGGGCGGATTCGTCCCAGCTGAACTGCTCTGCCCGCCTCACGGACCGCCGCGAGACGTCCTGCCAGTGCCGCCCGTCGCCCAGGCTGCGGACGGCGGCGGCGAACTCCGTCGCCGACTCCGGATTGACGTAGGTGGCGGTGTCCGCCCCCACCTCGCGGAAGATCGGAATGTCGCTGGCGATCACCGGTGTGCCCAGCGCCATCGCCTCCACCAGGGGCAGGCCGTAGCCCTCGGCCTTGGACAGGGTGACGAGTGCGGTGGTGCGGTTCAGGAGCGCGGTGTATTCGTCGTCGGTGACGCCGTTATGGAACACCACGCTGGCTCCGGAGGGGATCTGCGCTTCAAGCTCGGCGCGGCGGTGCGGGGTGACCCGGCTGAGCAGGTGCAGCGTGTAGCCAGGGAGTTCGGCCATCCCGGCGAGCATGGTTTCGACGTTCTTGTAGGGCATGAACGAACCCATGTAGAGCAGCGTCTTCTCCGGCGCCGCCGCCGGGTCGCGGGGCTGCTGGGCCGGCTGCGGAGCATTGCTGACGATGCGCACCGGACGGCTGGTCAGGCGGTACTTGGCCATCAGCGCCTCCGTGGTCCTGCTGATGGTGGCGACGACGTCGGCCCGGTTCAGCAGCAGGCGCTGGGGCCAGAACGCCTTGTGGTACAGGCGCCACAGGATCCGGACCGGGGCCGGCAGGAAGCCCGGAGGTGCCGGGTGTTCGTAGTAGATGAGGTCGTGCAGGGTGAGCACCAGGCCGTACTTGCGTCCCCACGTGCCCATCGTCTGCATCGGGCAGACCACCACGTCCGCGCCGAGCCGGTTGACCTTCCGGGCCACGAAAAGCTCGGCGGGGGAGAGCGGGCTGCTGATCAGCGTGTACGGAACGTCGGGAAGCAGGGCCAGCTGCCGGAGATCACTGATCAGCATGGACACATCCGCGATCTTTGAGACGGCGGCAATAAGGCTGGAGCCGTAGCGGCTGATTCCGTCATGGTGGTCCGTCCGGGTGAAGCGGGCATCGATGACTATCTTCACGCGGGGTGGTCCTTAAGGAAGCGGCGGATGAATCCTGCGGCAGGCTCGGGCGTTTCGTAGTGGATCAGGTGGCCGACGCCCGGGATGACGTCGAGCCTTGCGTTCGGGAGCAGCCCGGCCAGGCGGTGCTGGTCCCGCAGCAGGGCGATTTCATCCTTTTCGCCGGCGATGAGCAGCACGGGCAGGGTGAGCCTGGGCGCGACTTCGGCCACGTTGCTGCTGACGGACGCCGTGAACGATTCCAGCAGGCTGTCCCGGCTGGCGAACGCACTGAAGTACGCGTGGTGCTGCCCGTGGATGAACCGCAGCAGGTCCTTGTCCTTCGTTTTGGCCATGGCCATGCTCATCACCCGCACAATGAGCGGGCTGCGTAGCAGTGCCAGGCCAAGGGCGCGGGGGAGGCGCGCGGAGAGGCGGTAGTACAGCACGGCCAGCCGGGTCATGAGGCCTTTCGGGCCTTCGAGCGCGGGCGCCGCGATGGGGTTGACCAGGATCAGCGGGCGGACCGCGTCCGGATGGGCCGCGGCGAAATGGGCGGCCACGATGGAGCCGAAGGAGTGTCCCAGCAGGACGGTGTCCGGCCCGAGTCCGAGCGACTCCATGAAGTCGCTGATGAACCTTCCGTAGCGCTCCACACTGTGGGCGCCGTCGGTGAAGGCGCCGGAGCTGCCAAACCCGGGGAGGTCCGGCATGATCAGGCGCATCTCGGGCAGCAGGTCGGCCACCCGCAGCAGACCGTGATGGTCGCCGCGGAAGCCGTGGATGACCAGGATGGTCCGGGTTTCAGCCGTGGTCTTTTCCGGTTCGTAGACCCAGTAGGCGACGTTGCTGCCCGCCAGCTGCAAGGTGGATGCACGGGTGCGGGCGGCAAGTCCGCTGCTGACGAAGGATGGTGCTGTGGCGGGCTCGGAGTCGGCTGTTCTCATGTGCTGGGGAGTCCTAGTTGACGTTGTCGGGGTGGGAGCCTGTGCGGTGGCCGCGCTCCAGGGCTTCGATGTCGGCCATGTCCAGGGCTGAGAGCTCGAAGCCGAAGACGTCGAGGTTCTCGCGGATCCTGGCGGCGGTGCTTGCCTTCGGGATGGTGACGTTGCCCAACTGCAGTTGCCAGCGCAGGATAATCTGCGCGGCGCTCACCTTGTGCTCGGCCGCGAGGGCGCCGATGACGGGATCCTCCAGTACCTGGCCGCGGCCCAGCGGGCTCCACGCCTCGGTGAGGATCCCCAGCCCGCGGTGCTTCTCCCGGAGCTCGGCCTGCTGCAGCCACGGATGCAGCTCGATCTGGTTCACGGCGGGCACCACCTCGGCTGTTTCCAGCAGCTGGTCCAGGTGCTGGGGCTGGAAGTTGGACACGCCGATGGCCCGGACTTTGCCCTCGCGGTACAGCGTCTCCATGGCCCGGTACGTTTCCTGGAAAAGTCCCCGCTTCGCGCACGGCCAGTGGATCAGGTACATGTCCACATATTCCAGCCCGAGGTTGATCATGGACCTGTCGAAGGCCCGGAGCGTCGCGTCATAGCCGTGGTCGTCGTTCCACACCTTGGTGGTAATGAAGAGGTCCTCGCGCGAGGTGCCGGCGGCCTCGCCGGAACCGCCGGTGGTGGCTTCCGCGGCGAACACCCCGACCAGGCCGCGCGCCACCCCGGATTCATTCCCGTACATGGCCGCTGTATCGAAATGGCGGTACCCGGCTTCCAGGGCTGTGGCCACCAGATTGGCGGTGTCTTTCGCCGGAACCTTGTAAAGCCCGAAACCCAACTGGTCAATCAGCACGCCGTTGTTCAGGCTGAGCCGGGGTGAGGTCATCATGGCTACGACTCTACCGACACTGCGGCGCGCCGCGTGTGACCGGCAGGCGCAGTTTCAGTCCGGCGCGGGCCCGGCCCGAAGAGGTTCGTCAGCCCCAGCAGAGGCAGAAGGGGTGGCCGGCGGGGTCCGCGTAGACCTGGAAGCCCTCGGCGGAAGTGATGTCCTCGGCGGGCTTCAGCAGGCGTGCACCGAGGGACAGGGCCTCGTCGTGGGCAGATGCGACGTCCTCAACATACAGGTCGAGGTGGATCTGCTGTGGGTTCCCATCGGGCCATTCCGGCGACACGTGGTTGGGTGCGAGCTGAAAGCCGAGGCGCGGTTTCCCGTCGACACTGACGGTGTGCCAGTCGTCCTCTGCGTCCACGGTGCCGCCCAGGAGGCCGGCCCAGAAGGCGCTCTCGGCAGGAAGGTCGGCGGCGTCGAACACAACGATCTCTCTGGTGATTTTCATGCGGTCATCCTTGCACGGCCGTACTGACATTCCGAGAGTTTCACACCAGTTTTTTGCGGGTGGTCCCGGCTGGCAAGGCGTCGCTCAGTTCCCATTTTTCAAGCTGACCAGCCGCCGGGCGGAGGCCTCATCAAGGATCAGATCCGTAGCCAGTCCGGCCACCAGCGCCCCCCGGAGCCCATTGATCTTGGACGCGCCGGACACCACACAGATCCGCCGGCGCACCTGGCGGAGCTGGTCCAGCGAAGGTCCCGTGGAGCGTTCATTCAGCGTGATGCCGTCAGAGGAGCCGTCGCCGCGGAAGAAGACCGTGGCCACGTCGCCGACGACGTCGGACTTCGCCAGAGTGACCAGGTCGTCCTCGTCGAGGTAGCCGCCGGCGTACACGTGGCTGGGGTAGTCGGCATCCACCGAACCCACGCCAAAGATCGCAATACTCATGCGGGACTGCAGATCGAGGATGCGCTGAACGCTCCGCTCATTCCACATCGCGGTCTTCGTGGCGGCGTGGTCGAAGAAGGCCGGCACGGGAAACTGTTCAACCCGGGCCCCGTAGGCACTGCCGAAGCGCCTCATGATGTCGCTGGCGTAGGTGATGCCGGTGGTCTGCATGTTGCCCGCGCCGTTGAGCTGCACCACCACGCTGTCGTGGGTGATCTTCCGCGTCAGATGCCGGCTCACCGCGCTGAGGGTGGAGCCCCACGCCACGCCGATGATGGCGTTGGAGTCCACGAGCGGTCCGATGGTGCGCGCGGCCTGCATGGCCACGCGGTCCAGCGTCTCCGCCTCATTCAGGGTGTCCAGGACCGGTACTACGTGCACATCCACCTTGTATTGAGCGCGGATCAGCCGCTCCAGTTCCGGCCCTGTGTCCAGGGGGCTGCGGATCTGGATCTGGACCAGGCCGGTCTCCCTCGCCGCGGAGAGCAGCCGGGAAACCGTGGACCGGGAGGTCCGTAATTCGCGGGCGATGGCGTCCATGGTGAGGTCCTGCATGTAGTACAGCTGGGCGGCGCGCAGTGCTTCGGAATGTCGGGGACCGGGCATGCATCGTTCCGTTCTGCACGTTTGTGCATAGTGCTTGACGTTATTTTCCAATAATTCAAACAATAGTGGTGAACGGTCCCGCACCATCCGGTGCGCGGCCTGCAACAAGCCATTTCGAACCAAACCCAAAGGAGCAGATTTGGGACTCAAGGATCCATCCGGCCATACCAACAGCGCTGCTGCACCCGGTGCGGAGCGCGAGTCCGTCTCCCGGTTGCACCGGCGGCCCAACGCGCGGGTCCTGGTCATCGGCGGCGGCATCAACGGCGTCGGAACATTCCGGGACCTCGCCCTGCAGGGCGTCGACGTGGCACTCGTGGAGCGCGGCGATTACTGCCAAGGCGCCAGCGGCGCCTCGTCGCACATGATTCACGGCGGCATCCGTTACCTGGAAAACGGCGAGTTCCGCCTGGTCCGGGAATCCGTTGTTGAGCGCAACAGGCTCCTGCGGATCGCACCCCACTACGTCAAGCCGCTGCAGACCACCATTCCGATCTTCAGCACATTCTCTGGTGTGCTGGCCGCGCCCCTGAGGTTCCTGACCCATAAGCAGCAGGGCAAGCCCAAGGAGCGCGGTGCGTTCCTGATCAAGCTGGGACTGAGCCTCTACGACTCCTTCTCCCGCGATGGCGGCAGCGTCCCGCGCCACCAATTCCGCACCCGGCAAAAGGCGCTGGCCGAACTCCCGATGCTGCACCCTGGGGTCAGATACACCGCCACGTACTTCGACGCGTCGGTGCACAACCCGGAGCGGCTCACCCTGGACGTCCTGCAGGACGGCGAGAAGGCGGGCGGCCGGGCCAGCAACTACCTGTCCCTGGTGTCCGTCAGCTCCAACGCAGACGGATCCAGCACCGCAGGTCTCCGTGACGAGGTGACCGGTGAGGAGTTCAGCTTCACTGCGGACGTCATCGTCAACACCACCGGCGCGTGGGTGGACCTCACCAACCAGGCCATGGGTGCGCCCACCACGTTCATGGGCGGGACGAAGGGCTCACACATCGTCCTTGACCACCCCGGCCTGCTGGCTGCTTGCAAGGGGCGCGAGATCTTCTTCGAACACACCGACGGCCGGATAGTGCTGATCTATCCCATGGGCGACCGCGTGCTGGTGGGAACCACCGACGTCGACGCCGACATGTCGGAAGACGCCGTCTGCACCGACGGTGAGATCGACTACTTCTTCGACCTCATTGGCCACGTCTTTCCTGACATCGCGGTGGACCGCGGCCAGATCGTCTACACATTCTCGGGCGTGCGTCCGCTGCCGCGGCACGACGCCACCCAGCCCGGGTTCGTGTCGCGGGACTACCGCATCGAACGGCGCGGCCCGGACGCCGGCACGCGGGAAGGCGGCGCCGTCGTGCTTAGCCTGGTGGGCGGCAAGTGGACCACCTTCCGTGCCTTGGCCGAACACCTCACCGACGACGTCCTCGCCGAACTGGGAATGGAACGGAAGATTTCGACGGCGAAGCTCGCCATCGGCGGCGGCGCCGGGTTCCCGGACAGCGACGCCGGGATCCAGAAGTGGATCAAGGCGCACATGACCTCCACGCGCGACGCCGGCCGGACAGCGGGTCTCCTCACCAGGTACGGCACCCGCGCCGGGGAAGTCATCAGCTATCTCGACGCCGCCCACGACCGCCTGCTGCGCTCCACCCGGGAGTTGAGCGTCAGGGAACTGCAGTTCATGGCCGCGCACGAACAGGTCGGGCACCTCGTGGACGTGCTGATCCGCCGCACGTCGCTGGCGTTCCGCGGCCTGGTTACTGGAGAGCTCCTGAACGAGGTGGCCGAGGCCTTGGCCGACCCGCTCGGCTGGGATGCGGCAACGGTTGCCGCCGAGATCCACCACGCACAGGAGGTGCTGAAGCGATACCACGGCGTCGAGGTCCACAGCCTCGTCGCTTAGCGGGAAACCGTCCTTCAAACAAGCGAAGGACTTACAACAGAAAATAGAGGAGTCAAAGATGTCTCTTGGATTGGTTTTTCTTTCCGAAGTTTTCGGAACCGCCATGCTGACCCTGCTGGGTTGTGGTGTGGTGGCCAACGTTGCGCTCAAAGGCACGAAGGGCAACAACGGAGGATTCCTGATGGTTACGTGGGGGTGGGGGATCGCCGTCTTCGCCGGCGTCTATGTCGCTGCCCGGTCGGGATCGCACCTGAACCCGGCCGTCACGCTGGGCCTTCTCGTGAACGGCAAACCGGAGTACGCGGCGGGCGTTCCAGTGGACTTTGCCTCCACGCTCACTTACTTCGGCGGAGAGCTTACCGGCGCATTCCTTGGAGCCGTGGTCGCCTGGCTGGCGCACAAGCAGCATTTCGACGCCGAACCCGAGCCCGCGAACAAACTCGGCGTCTTCTCCACCGGCCCGGCGATCCGCTCCACGCCCTGGAACCTGATCACGGAAATCATCGGCACGTTTGTTCTTGTCTTCGTCATCCTCACCTTCGGCGGGACGCCGTCGGGGCTTGGCCCGCTGGCAGTGGCGCTTCTGGTCGTCGGCATCGGCGTGTCTCTGGGCGGTCCCACCGGCTACGCCATCAACCCCGCGCGGGATCTCGGACCCCGCATCGCGCACGCCGTCCTGCCCATCAAGGGCAAGGGATCCAGCGACTGGAGCTACTCCTGGATTCCGGTGGTCGGCCCGCTCATCGGCGGCACGCTGGCCGGCCTTGTGGGGCTGCTTCCCATCGTGTTCACAGCAGCCACCTGAGCCCCCGGCGTCTGCGTTCGAAGAGCACCTTTCAAAACCAAATCCATAACCACATCTGTTAACGCACAAGCACAACGACAAGGACGTCATCATGAGCCAATACGTAATCGCCGTCGACCAGGGCACCACCAGCACCCGCGCCATCGTCTTCGACCAGAGCGGCAACATCGTGTCCTCCGGCCAGATGGAACACGCGCAGATCTTCCCGCAGGCCGGCTGGGTGGAGCACAATCCCACGGAAATCTGGGACAACACCCGCGAGGTCATCGGTTCCGCGCTGTCCAAGGCGAACCTGACCCGGCACGACATTGCCGCCGTCGGCATCACCAACCAGCGCGAAACAGCGGTGGTCTGGGACAAGACCACCGGCAAGCCGATCTACAACGCGATCGTGTGGCAGGACACCCGGACCCAGCCCATCGTGGATGAACTGGCGCGGGACGGGGGAGCGGACCGGTTCAAGCAGAAGGTGGGGCTGCCGCTGGCCACGTACTTCTCCGGGACCAAGATCAAGTGGATCCTGGACAACGTCGACGGCGCAAGGGAGAAGGCCGAGGCTGGGGACCTGGTGTTCGGCAACACCGACTGCTGGGTGCTGTGGAACCTCACCGGCGGCGTGGACGGCGGAGTCCACGTCACCGATGTCACCAACGCCTCGCGGACCATGTTCATGGACCTCGACACGCTGCAGTGGGACGAGGAGATCCTGGGCGTTTTCGGTGTTCCGGCGTCCATGATGCCGGCCATCAAGTCCTCCTCGGAGGTCTACGGCACGGTCCACACCTCGCAGCTGCTGCGGGAGGTTCCGGTGGCGGGAATCCTCGGAGACCAGCAGGCGGCCACCTTCGGCCAGGCGGCCTTCGAGACAGGCGAAGCCAAGAACACCTACGGCACCGGGTGCTTCCTGATCTTCAACACGGGCGAGGAAATCGTCCACTCGAAGAACGGGCTGCTGACCACTGTCGGTTATAAGCTGGGCGACGCGGCCCCGCACTATGCGCTGGAAGGGTCGATCGCCGTCACCGGTTCGCTTATCCAATGGCTGCGCGACAACCTCAACATGATCGGCAGCGCCCCCGAGGTCGAGTCCCTCGCCGCTTCCGTGAAGGACAACGGTGGCGTGTACATCGTGCCCGCGTTCTCGGGACTCTTCGCGCCCTACTGGCGCTCGGACGCACGCGGTGCCATCGTGGGCCTGACCCGGTTCGTCAACAAGAGCCACATTGCCAGGGCCGCGCTTGAGGCCACTGCCTTCCAGACCCGCGAGGTTCTGGATGCGGTTAACGCCGACTCAGGCGTTCCGCTCACGGAACTGAAGGTCGACGGCGGCATGGTGGCCAACGATGCCCTCATGCAGTTCCAGGCGGACATCCTCGGCGTCCCGGTTATCCGCCCCAAGGTCGTGGAAACCACCGCTCTGGGCGCAGCGTACGCGGCGGGCCTTGCCGTCGGTTTCTGGAAGGACCTTGGCGAGCTGTCCGCCAACTGGTCTGAGGACAAGCGCTGGGAGCCGAACCTGGATACCGAGGAGCGGGAGAGGCAACTGCGGCTCTGGAAGAAGGCCGTCACCAAGTCCATGGACTGGGTCGACGAGGACGTGCGGTAACGGCGTGTTCAGCGATCCTTGCCTGCTGTCCCGGGAACTCTCTGCCGGCACCTGAACTTCCGGACAGTTCGGAAAACAGGACGGCCCGGACACCGTGAACGCCACGGGTTCCGGGCCGTTGCCTGTGCGGGCGACCTTAGTCGTCGTCGCCGCCCGGTGTGGCAACTTCGGCGCGCGGAGTCTTGGCGTAGACGGACTTGCTGACCGAGTACGCATGTTTGTCGATCATGAGGGCCTGCCGGTTGATTGCCCGAAGCTGGTCTGTGCTGAGTTTCTTGATCTTGACGAGGTCCATGGTTTCCTGTTCAGCCCCGCCCACGGCCGTCACTTTCACCAGCCCCGTGCCCGGTGAATAGAACTTCCGCTGATGGCCCGCGCTGGCCGGTTCCAGTGGATTGTATTCATCGACAACCAGCACGTCCTTGTAATTGCCGGTGGGCACCCGCACCTGCTGGTCCCTTTTGATGACGTCCCCGCAATCCAGGAAATCGACTTTCGGGGCATGAGCCTGGATGTAGTGAGGGCCGCTGATCCGGGGCTTGGCCTTCATGGCTATGCCCGCCTTCGCCTTGTCCAGCCCGCTGATGAAGGTGCTGGGGGCGCCCGCGAACTTTCCGTTCTCAAACTCTTCCGGGTACTCCCCAAGCAGCCAGACGTCACCCGTTCTGGTTTGGGCGAAGAAGGCAAGCTCGGACTCAACCAGCTCGCCGTCGTTGTAGTCCCTGTCCCACATCACCAGGGTTCTCACGCCGTCGATTACTTTGGTCAGTCCCGTTATGGTGTGGACCACGGTCCGCTTGGTGGTTTCCGAGGCTGTCTTGGCAGTGCCGGTGGTCGTATATTGCATGCCCGGCTTCAGGGGGAACCACATGTTGGTGACCTTCGGCTTCTTTGGGAAGTCGGCCCTGTGGAACGTCGTGGCAGAGCCTGGCCCGCACAGGTCCTGGGGCGCCCTGGACGCCGCGGCTGCCCCGGACGTCGATGTGAACGTAGCCAGGCACAGCATGAGCACCGAACCCAGCGCCGTCAGGTGTTTCTTGTAAATGAGCATTTTTGTTGCCTTTCTCTGACGTGTGTTCGGCTGATGCCGCACTCAGAGCAGCGCGTGGCCAGGCGATGCAGGCTTGATGCGCTGCACACGCTTTTGATGTGGGACCTGGCGTTGGGCCTGACTTGCCCGGGGACATGGCGTCCTGGGCAGGTAGCTGGTCCACTGCAGGCTCCTCAAGCCGAGACCGCCGCCCTGCCCCCAAGCGCCTGGGCTCGATCCCATGCGCTTGGGTAAATGGTGGACCTGCTCCCAGGGTTTGGCAATGGTGAATTCCTGCGAAGCCGCCGCGCCTTCTACCTCCGTTCTCCGCCCTTCTCGGTGGGCCGGAGCGATGCCTGTTTCAGCATGGACCAGCAGAGACGCTAAAGTAGGTGTATGCGTGCGGTCCTTCTGCTTAGCTAGCCGCTTGGTATCCTGAACAAATACGGATTACCGAGCGGCCGCCCCTCCATGTCGAGGGGCTTTTGTGTGTCCGGGGAGACCTTCCCGGCGGGCGGCGGGGATCAGACCGTTATGACAGGACAGAGGTCATGACAGAACAGAAGAGGGCAGCAGTGAGCGTTCAGCCGGAAACCGAAACCGGAACAGCAGCAGGTGGAGCCGAGACGCCCGAAGAGGGCGCGTACAGCTTCGCGGCGATGGAGGCCCGGTGGCCGCAGGTGTGGGAAGACCTGAAGGTCTTTACCCCCGCCGACGACGGTTCCCGGGAGCGCCGCTACGTCCTGGACATGTTCCCCTACCCGTCCGGCGACCTTCACATGGGCCACGCCGAAGCGTTCGCCATGGGCGACGTGGTGGCGCGGTACCTGCGCCAGCAGGGATACGACGTGCTGCACCCGATCGGCTGGGACTCCTTCGGGCTTCCCGCGGAAAACGCGGCCATCAAGCGCAACGCCCACCCGAGCGAGTGGACTTACGCCAACATCGATACCCAGGCCGCCTCCTTCAAGCGTTACGCCATCTCCGCCGACTGGTCGCGCCGGCTGCACACTTCCGACCCGGAGTACTACCGCTGGACTCAGTGGCTGTTCAAGCGCTTCTACGAACGCGGCCTCGCTTACCGCAAGGACTCACCGGTCAACTGGTGTCCCAAGGACCTGACCGTGCTGGCCAACGAGCAGGTTGTCAACGGCGCCTGCGAA
The DNA here is from genome assembly GCF_003261175.1 of Arthrobacter globiformis. Taxonomy (GTDB): domain Bacteria; phylum Actinomycetota; class Actinomycetes; order Actinomycetales; family Micrococcaceae; genus Arthrobacter; species Arthrobacter globiformis_A. Next base: position 144,686 of record NZ_QLNP01000099.1, read on the forward strand.
CGCTGCGGCACGGCCGTGACCAAGAAGTCGCTGAACCAGTGGTACTTCAAGATCACCGACTATGCCGACCGGTTGCTGGACGACATGACCGAGCTGCAGGGGCATTGGCCCGAGCGGGTACTGGCGATGCAGCGAAACTGGATTGGCCGCTCGGAAGGGGCGCATGTCCGGTTCGTGATCGAGGCATCTGACGGACGTGCCGAGCGCGAAGTCACAGTCTTCACCACCCGTCCGGACACCCTGTACGGGGCCACGTTCTTCGTGGTGGCCGCGGACGCGCACCTGGCCCTGGACCTGGTCACGCCTGAACACCACGACGCTCTCATGGCCTACCGTGAAAAGGTCAAGGCCCTTTCGGACATCGAACGCCAGTCCACCGAGCGGGAAAAGACCGGTGTGTTCACCGGCCGCTACGCCATCAATCCCCTCAACGGTGAAAAGCTGCCCGTCTGGGCAGCGGACTACGTCCTGGCCGACTACGGTACGGGCGCCATCATGGCCGTCCCGGCGCACGACCAGCGTGACCTCGACTTCGCCAAGGAGTTCGGCTTGCCTGTGCGCGCGGTGCTGGACACCGGTGAGGAGGATCCCGCCGTCTCGGGTAAGGCAACAGCGGGCGAGGGCACACTGATCAACTCCGGTGCGCTCAACGGCCTACCCAAGGCAGAGGCCATTCCGGCGGCCATCGAAATCCTCGGCAAGCAGGGCACCGGGGAGAAGTTCGTGAACTTCCGGCTGCGTGACTGGCTCCTGAGCCGCCAGCGCTTCTGGGGCACCCCGATTCCCATCATTCACTGTGCCGAGTGCGGTGAAGTACCGGTACCCGACGAGCAGCTGCCGGTGACGCTGCCCGAGAACCTGCGTGGTGAGGCGCTGTCCCCGAGGGGCACGTCTCCCCTGGCCGCAGCCGCCGAGTGGGTCAATGTCGAGTGCCCGAACTGCGGACGTGCCGCCCAGCGGGACACGGACACCATGGATACCTTCGTGGACTCGTCCTGGTACTTCCTGCGTTTCGTCTCCCCGCAGTACACAGAGGGTCCGTTCGATCCGGCGAAGATCAACGAATGGATGCCGGTGGGACAGTACGTGGGCGGCGTGGAGCACGCCATCCTGCACCTGCTGTACGCCCGCTTCTTTACCAAAGTCATTCACGACATGGGTCTGTTGGCTGCGGATGAGCCCTTCAGCGCCCTGCTCAACCAGGGCCAGGTCCTGAACGGCGGCAAGGCCATGAGCAAGTCGCTGGGTAACGGCGTGGACCTGGGCGAGCAGTTGGATAAGTATGGCGTCGACGCCGTCCGGCTCACCATGATCTTCGCTTCCCCGCCCGAGGACGACGTCGACTGGGCGGACGTTTCGCCGTCGGGCTCCGCGAAGTTCCTGGCGCGCGCCTGGCGCCTCGGCCAGGACGTCTCGAGCGCCCCGGGGGTTGACTTCAGCAGCGGTGACCGGGCGCTGCGCTCGGTCACGCACCGGACCATCGCGGACGCTGCGGAGCTGCTGGACAACAACAAGTTCAACGTGGTGGTGGCCAAGCTGATGGAGCTGGTCAACGCTACCCGCAAAACCATCGACTCCGGTGCCGGCGGCGCGGATCCGGCAGTGCGTGAAGCCGCCGAGGCAGTGGCCGTCATCCTGAGCCTCTTTGCGCCCTACACGGCGGAAGACCTGTGGAACGTCCTGGGACACCCGGCGTCGGTGGCCAACGCGGGTTGGCCTTCGCACGACGAGTCCCTTCTGGTGCAGGAGACCATCACGGCGGTGGTCCAGGTCCAGGGCAAGGTCAGGGACCGGCTCGAGGTTTCACCGGCCATCTCCGAGGACGAACTGCGCGAGCTTGCGTTGGCCTCCGAGAATGTCCAGCGTGCGCTCGATGGCCGGGGCATCCGGACCGTGATCGTGCGCGCACCTAAACTGGTGAACATCGTCCCGGCCTAGCGCATTTTGAATAGCGGGGGCGACTGACCGGGCTCCGGCCGCCGGCATTGCCGGCGGCCGGAAACAACTGCAGGAGGTGTGCCGTGATAGACCGCGAGCCGGCAGCCTGGCTGTGGTTAAAAGAGCATCTGGTCCGTCTCCGCCAGGCCACCAGGCCGGGCCAGGTCCCGCCCACGGGCGAGCCCGCCGTCGTCGTCCGTACCGCAGTGGTGACGGATTCCGCTGCCGCTCTGCCGGCCGACTGGGTGCGGGCCTTCTCCATCAACGGCCGGCTGGCCGTCATTCCAATGCCCGTCATGGTGGGCGAGGAGATCTACGGCGAGGGCGAGGACGACATCACCGGGACCATCGCCGTGGCCATGGCCGCCGCGACGCCGGTTAAGACCTCCCGCCCGTCGCCGGGACAGTTTGAGCAGGCTTATCTCGCCGCCGAACGGCAGGGCTTCGAGTCCGTCGTATCCATCCATATCTCCGGTGGCCTTTCCGGCACCGCTGACGCCGCCCGCCTCGCGGCCGGCCGGGTCAGGATCCCTGTGGAGGTGCTGGACACCCGCACCGTCGGAATGGCGCAGGGACTGGCCGTGCAGAGTGCCGTGGTGGCGGCGGCGGACGGCCGTGGTGCCGGCGACGTGCGCCGGCTCGCCGAGGAACGCGCGGAAAGGACCAAGGTGTATTTTTACGTGCCCAGCCTGGAGCAGTTGCGGCGCGGCGGACGCATCGGCGCCGCAGCTTCGCTGGTCGGAGCCATGCTGTCCATCAAGCCGATTCTCGCGGTCGACGGCGGCAAGATCGTTCCGCTGGAAAAGGTCCGCTCAGCGGTGAGAGCCGTAGCCCGGCTTGAGGAGATCGTGGTGGCGGACGCTGCGGGGCGGCCATCGGGGGAGGCCCGGCTGGCCATCCACCACTTCGGCAACCGGCCCGAGGCCGAGTTGCTTGCGGCCCGGCTGGCAGCGAAGCTCCCCGCCTGCCCGCCGGCGCAGATCAGCTCACTGCCCGCAGTCCTGGCGGCCCACGCCGGGCTGGGCGTCCTCGCCGTGATCGTGGGGGAGAGCAGCTCGTCCGTGGCCGGCTGCCTCGCCGCCCCATCCAAGGCAGCCGGCACCAGCGGTGGTGAGCCCGCCACCTAGGCCTCGCAGGCGGCACTTGATGCGAGCCTGCTCGGCTCTATGCCGTGTTTCCTTGCCACGGCGTTTTTGTCGGAGCCCCCTGTCATGCTGTGGGTATGGATAGCGCAGTAGTTGCGGAGACGTTGGAGGCCATCGGTGCCTCCGCTCTTTCGCTGGCTGCTGAGCTCCGCCGGGTGGCTGATCCGGGCCGGGCCGGCGCGGACGTGCTGCCTTATAACTTGGAATCGCTGCAGGATGAGGCCGATCCGCTGGGGGATCTGGCGGATGCGTGCCTGGACGGTCTGGCTGGGGTGGCCAGGATGGAGGCGCGGCTGGCGGCGGTGAAGGTGAACCTGGCCGCCGGTTTCGCTGCTGCTGAGGCGGCTTTGGCTGCTCCTGATGCGTCCCGGTCGGAGCGGGACGTGTTGCAGATGTCGGTGACGGCGGAGGTTGCTGGTGCGCTGACTGTGAGTGAGGGGTCGGCGGCACGGTTTCTGGAGGAATCGGCGAGGCTGAGCGGGGATCTGCCGTTGACGCTGGCCGCGCTCGGGGCGGGAACAATCTCGTGGCAGCACGTGCGC
>NZ_QLNP01000100.1 GCF_003261175.1 Arthrobacter globiformis
TGTCAATGGCCAGTAGTTTGTGCCCACGGGCGGCCAGTTAATGTGCCCGCTGGTGGCCAGTAAAACTGCCCGGTGATGGCCAACAGATCTGCCCACTGAAGGTTTCGGCGGGGTTGGCCATCGTGGGGTCGTGTCAGTTCAGTTGGGTGACTCCTTTTCCCGCGAGGGCCTGGGTGAGGCGGATGGAATCGCCGCTGGTCTGGCAGACATGGGCGTGGTGCAGCAGCCGGTCCACGGTGGCGGTGGCCAGGGTTTTGGGCATGAGCTCGTCAAAGCCTGCCGGGTGAAGGTTCGATGAGATCGCGACGGAGCGCTTTTCGTAGGCTGCGTCCACGACCCGGTAGAGGCCTTCGGCGGCGTCGGTGGCCACCGGCAGGAGCCCGATGTCATCGATCACGACGAGTTCGGCGCGTAGGATTCTGGCGACGGCCCGGGTGACGCTGTCGTCGGTGCGGTGGGCCCGGATCAGGGCGCCGAGGTCCTCGAGCCTGAACCAGGCCACGCGCATGCCGGCTTCGACGGCTTGCTGGCCGAGGGCTTCGAGGAAGAATGTTTTCCCCGTGCCGGACGGTCCGCAGACGACCAGGTTCTCCCGCCGGCCGATCCATTCCAGGGTGCGCAGGGCCTGCTGGGTCGGCGCGGGGATCGAGGAGACGGCGGGGTCCCAGGCGTCGAAGGTTTTCCCCGTGGGGAAGCCTGCTGCCTTGCGCCGGGTGGCGAGCATGGACCGGGCCCGGCCGGCTGTTTCCTCGGTGAACAGTGCCTTGATGATCTCTGCCGGTTCCCAGCGCTGGGCGCGTGCGGTCGCAATCAGCTCCGGGGCCAAAGCCCGGGCGTGGGGCATTTTGAGCTGCCGCATCAGTGCTTCGAGTTCGGCCGGCAGGGGCGGGGCGGTCGTGTTCGTGGTGCTGACAGGGCTCATCGGTTCTGCTCCTTCACAGGGGCGGGTTCAGTGCCCAGGCCGGCCCATGCACTGGTGCCCTGGGTCAGGGACCGGGTCTCGTCCGCGGCGTGGGTAGTGGTGCGTCGGATGTTGGCGTTCAGGATCGAGGCCAGATCGCCGTGAGCGAAGCGGCCATGAAGCGCGGCGTCACCCAGGGCCCGGTCCACCGCCTCGGCGCCGGCGATTTTGGCCAGCGTCACGGCCTCAGCCATTTTCACGTTCATCCGGGCCGTCCCGGTCCCGGCGGCTTCCACGAGCCAGGTCCTCGCGCCCTCGCCGATGGCAAGGAACTCGGCCTCACCGGCGTTGCGGGCCTTCACTGCGTAGTCGCCCGGGATCCTGGTCCTGGTTCCGGGAAAGTGCTCTTCGATGATCGCGGGGCTGCCGGGCCTGGCCCGGTGATGACGGGCGACCTCGACCGGACCGGCGGAGCCGTGGTGGACGATGATGACCTGTTCATCGGGCCCGGTGCCGTGGGAGCGGACGAACACCCTCGCGCCGAGCAGATGCGCGGGCACGGAGTACTGGGCGTTCTCGAAGGTGACCATCGGGGTGTTCTCCGGGACGGTGCGGGCCACTCCGAACGCGACCGTGTGCGCGGTCTCCGGGATCCGGTGCAGCCGGAGCTGTTCCTCTGCCAGCACCGCTGCCGGTTTGCGCCGGATGGTGCGGTGCTCCCGGTTGTTCACCTCGTCCATGAATGCCTCGCAGGCCGCCTCGAGAGCGGTGAAGGAACCGTAGTCCGCCCGCAGGTTGGTCTCTTTTGGGACGATATCGGCCTTGGCTAGCTTCACGGACGCTTCGACCCCGCCCTTGGTGGCGGGGTCCGCCGGCTGGCAGGTCAGCACTGTGACCCCGTAGTGGCGGGCGAAGTCCAGGGTTTGCTGGTTCCGCACCGGCACCCCGGCCACGTGGGCCGTGGTCACAGTTTTCTCGTTGTCCGTGAGGACATAGGTCGGTGCCCCGCCCAGGATCCGGAAGCAGCGGTCCAGAGCGGCGAACACGCTCGGCGCGGTCCGGTCCCGCAACGGGATCACGATCCTGAACCTCGAGAACGCCAGCCAGGCCACGAACAGGATGGTCTTCACCCCGCCGATCCGTGGTCCGTCGCCGAAGTCGTACTGCAGCCACATCCCGGGCTCGGTGATCCACGGTCGGTGAACGCGGGTGTGTCCCAGCCGCCACGCGGCCTTGACCTGCGCGATCGCCCGGCGGGTGGATCGCTCGGACCCCGCGTAACCCATGGCGAGGAGCTTCGCGTGGGCTTTATCGGCACGGATCCGTCCTTTGGACGCCTCGACCCATTCCTCGATCTTGGGCAGGTAAGTGTCCGTGACCCGGGGCCTGGGCGCGGGTTCGGCGATCGGCCGGCCGGCGTCCCGTGCCGCTACATGCCTGGCTACAGTGTGGTGCGAACAGCCCGTGAGCTCGGCCGTGGCGCGCAACGATCCGGTCAGATCGTAGGCAGCAAGAATTTCCATGATTTCTCCGTCATGCTTCATACAGGGCCTCTTCCTGGGACGACATTTGGTGCGACTAGACACCGTCATCAAATCCCGGGGAGAGGCCCCCACCGCTTAAGACGCGGCAGGTTCAGTAAGGAAGTGGGCAGATCTCATGGCCACCAACGGGCAGTTCTACTGGCCGTCAGTGGGCATTTCCGTGGCCGCCTACGGGCAGTTTTTCATGGCCGCTAACAGGGGTGACGAGTGGCCTGCGTGTGAGACTAGTGATTCGTGCTTGTAGTGCAGCAAAAACTCGTGCTTGTGGTGGAGTCCGATCCAAGGCGAGGAAACAAGGTCATCGATGTCGATGGCCAGTTGCAGGGAAGTTCGCGCAACGGCACTTTGAGGGCCTGGTTCCGGCAGATTGGGGGGCTCTTCTTCGGGTGCGAAAATACGTGGAAGAGTTCGGCGTACGGGCAACGGCATTTCTGGTCACCTTCACAGTAGTCCGGCGGGGCGAGGCGCTTCATGCAGGGCACCATTCAGCGGGTTGCTCGCAATTAATAAGGCAAAAGAACTTCCGGCGTTCACTCGCCCCGTTTTAGATCCCCGTTCTTCGACTAACGCGCCTACCCGGCGCTGGGCCCAGTCGGTTAGGCCTCGGCGAGGTGGGCCATGCAGTGCCTGGAAGGGACAAAGGAGTGGAGTTCGCCGAGCTGCCGGGCGGGGGAGAAGTCATCGCCACCGGCGGTGTGTCAGCACACTCGCCGGCCAGGCGATGACCGGGACCTCCGAGCCGGTCCGGCACCCGTTCAGGTATGGCTCCGTTGCTAGCGGGTGACGTTGCCGCTGAATGACGCGAGGTAACGAATCGTGACCGGTGAGGCAGCAAACCATCCGCCAACAAGAACCAATAGGGACGCCGAGAAGATCAGGAAGCCTATCCAGTCGTTGTTGTCTTGGGACGCGTACATGTGGTTCAGATTGCGCAAAGCACCGGTAGCGAATACGAGTGTCACGTGGACCAGGATAAATACGGCGAACCAGAGCATCACTATGAAGTGAACTCTTCGTGTAACTGACATGGGGACGAGTTTATTTGCCTGCGGAACTCGCGTCTGAAATGCCGGCGACATCCGTACTCCTGTGACGATCGCAAGCGGAGATGCGATAAAAACTGTTAGGAAATAGGTGAGTATCTGCAGGCTGTTGTAGTTGACCCACCCGTTCTCCAGCGGCCAGTCCAAGGATAAGTATTGAATGGCGACGGACAATGCGTTGGGCAGGACGTCCCAGCTTAAGGGTACGAGGCGCATCCACTGTCCTGTGGCAAAAATCAATGCGAAAAATACAACGCCGTTTAGGACCCACAGGGTGTCCCAGCTCAGATGCCACCAGATGGCTAAGTTGATCTTCTTACCTGGGTTCTTAAAGAGGAACCGGCCCGGCTTCTTCCTCCTCCAGTTCATCGGCAAACTGCTGTTTCTGATCTGCCATCCGGATCGGATGATGAAGAGCATCAGGAACATGTTCAGAAAATGTTGCCAGCCCAACCAAGGGGGGATCCCTACGGGTGCATCCACCGGCAGGGCAGTCGTGCCGTGGTATCGCTCGATGAAGTCGCCGACCGGCTGAGTGTTCCGGAGTAATCTCGCCGCAAGGACGGCCAGTCCAAAGACGAGAATGATTCCCAGCGACACCACGAGCGGTTTGAACCATCGAGATTCCATGGCGGCCTTGGCCGTATATCGTGTCTTAGTCGGGGCTGACATCAGGCGCGGTGCCTTTCCAACGCGTCCCAGTCCAATTCGATTCCGTGGCCTGGCCGTTCGGGTGCAACGGTGTATCCATCGATAACCTTCATGGGTTGTGCGACGTATCGGTCCAAAGCGAATCCGTGGACCTCCATGTTCACAGTGTTTGGAGCAGCCGCCAGTAGATGCACAGTAAGGTCATGCGCACCATGGGATGTGAGAGGTAGGTTGTTGGCTTCGGCTAGGGCGCCGATTTTGCGAAACACCGTCATCCCGCCGCAATTGGTGACATCGGGCTCCGGGTAGGTTAGCCCCCCGGCCGCGATCATGTTTTGAAACTCATATAGCGTGTGCATGTTTTCGCCGCTGGCCACTGGGGTGCCACCTTCCCGGACGATTCGTACATGTCCAGCGATGTCATCGGGGATCGTGGGTTCTTCTATCCAGAGCAGGTTGAAGTCACGCAGGGCTTGTGCCGCGCGAATGGCCTGATCGGCACTCCATTTCATGTTTGCATCTACCATGAGCGGGAAGTCATCTCCCAGGTGCTTTCGCATGGCGCCTACGCGTTCGATGTCCTCCCTTAGATACGGCCGGCCAACCTTCATTTTGATGGCTCGAAAGCCTTCGGCTTGAAATCTGTCCGCCTGGGCCAGCAGCTCGTCGAGCGTGTAGTCCAGGTCAATGCCACCGGCGTAGACAGGTACTTTGGGGTCATGGGCTCCGAAGAGTCTCCAGAGGGGCAGCTCGGCCCGCCGGGCGCGGAGGTCCCAAAGGGCAACATCCACTGCAGAAATCGCAGAGGTCGCGTGGCCACCGCGGCCTGAGTAATGGACGGCCCACCACATCTGCTTCCAGATTTGTTCGGTCATGTCCGCATCTCTGCCGATTACGACCGGGGCGAGGTACCCCTCGATGAGTGCGTGGAAGGCCGGAGCCCCTGAATTCACGGCGTATGTGTACCCCATGCCCTCAACGCCGTCGCTGTCCCGGACGCGCACGGTAACGAATTCGAAGTGGGGGATGGTGCCATGTGTGGCGTCACTGAGAACGGTTTCGAGGGGCAGTTTATAAGAGTCGGTGCGGATTGATTCGATCTTAGACATTTGGGCTGCTTCCTTGGATCTAAACGGTTGCCGGGATAAGCGCCAAAGGCGGCGTGCCGACTTTGGCGGCCACGCTACTGAGTGCCTCGAGGGTGCTGGGGCTCACGGCAAACTTTCCATTTGACTGACGTTCGCGCGCCATTTCCGGCTCGCCGGGCGCCATTGGCCTGTGGCCATTTATTCCACTGTTGTGTATTGCATCTACAAGTGCACTGATTCGCTCCTGGTAACCATCGAGCGATTCGGCGGCATCTGCGCGGATTGCCATGAAGAATTGGCCGAGCTGCTGAGGCTCTCGGGGATCCGCCTCAAGTGCAGTCACCGAGGGACTTACTTTCGCTCCGGCCAAAGCCACGAGCGTGTCAACCACGAATGCCAACCCGAACCCCTTTGGCCCGCCCGCTGGTGTCAGAGCGCCTGCAAGCCCGTCGATGGGCGAGGTTGTGGGCTGACCATTCACGTCTACCGCCCAACCCAAGGGGATTGCCTCGTTGTTTGCTTTGGCAACCAGCAGCGCACCTTGGCTGACGGTTGTTGTGGCCATGTCCAGTTGAGGCCGGTTCGCGTACGGCAGCGGCACTGCGACGGCAAGGGGATTTGTCCCCAGCACGGGGCGGCCGCCACCGGGGGCGCTCATGACGCTTTCGGTGTTGCAGGCAGCTAGACCGAGAAACCCGGCGTCAGCAATGCGATTTGTAAAGTAAGCAGACGCGCCGAAGTGATTGCCATTTCGGACTACCACGCACCCAACACCATGTTTCCGGGCACGTTCTACGGCGATGTCGCAGGCGTATGTCCCAGATACTGCACCTGGTGCAGCGTCAGCGTCAATGACCACGAGAGCACCAAGGTCGGCAATGATGTCGGACTTCGCCTGGCCGTTGATGCCGCCGGCCAGGATCCTGTCTACATAGATGCCGAGCCGGAGTAGGCCGTGAGTTTTGACGCCTCGCATCTCCGCAAAGATTAGGCTGGCGGCCACAATTTGGGCGTCATCTTCATCCAAGCCCGCTTGGACCAGGACGTCCGTGGCCCATGCAAGGCCTGCATCGGAGCTAACGAGGCCGTCCTGCGATTCGGTTGTGGGCTTGTTCATGCTCTCTGCTACGCTCATCGGACACTTCCTGAGGTCGATAGGAGGACTTTCAGTTCGCGGGCCACTTCGAAGATGTCTTCCACGGCACCATAGTCAGCTACTCCAAAAATGGGTGCAGCTGCGTCGCTGTTGACCGCGACGATTGTTTTTGCGCCAGTGATTCCGGCGAGGTGCTGTTGAGCTCCGGAGATTCCAAACGCAACGTAGACGCGAGGCTTGACGGACGTGCCCGTCTGACCGACCTGGTGCCCGGTGGGCAGCCAACCTGCATCAATGACGGGGCGCGACGCGCCCAAAGCTGCGCCAGCGGTCTCCGCCAGAGTGGCAAACTCCTCGATGTTGTCTCGCCCCCCGATCCCGCGCCCAATTGAAAAGATCACTTCGGCGTTCTTAAGGTCGCCTGCACTTTCCGGTTCGATGAACTCGACATGACGGACCCTAGGTTCGATGTAGCTGTCGATGCTCACGTCGATGTCGATGCTCCTGGACGGTTGACCTCCGTCCGGGGCCGGCTCCCACACCCCCTGCCTCGTGAGCAAGAGCTTTGGTTCGTCGGTAGGGAATGCAAGTTCTGCGACGACTTGGCCCCCATAGACGGTCTTTCTGGCGATCAATCCGCCGTTCTCGTCGTAGGAAAGGCCAATGATGTCACTAGCGAAGGCGAGGTTTCGTGCCTCCGCGATTGCCGCCGCGAAGGATGCCGTGGTGATGGTGAAGCTCATTAGGATCACGTCGGGACGGATCGCGGCGATGAGCGCATCACAGGCCTGACAGCGTGATTCGGCGTCCAGGGATCCCGAAGGGATCACTGTGGCCGCGAGCGTATCCACTCCGGTGACTGAAACTTGGACATCGCCAGTACTGCCGGCGACGATACCGAGCGTTACAGCACCGCCTAGGGAGCTGGCGGCCGTGATGAGCTCCCGGGTTGCATCGGTGAGGGTGCCATCTGTGCATTCCCCCAGAACAAGGATTTTCGTCATCAGTTTTCGTCCTTCACAAGCTGCATAATCTGCGCGGCGACACGCGCCGGTCCACCTTCAATCATTTGAACTGTTTGCGTTGCTGCCGGGACGTACATCCGTACCGCGGTCACCCGGGCTTCACCCAGATTGCCCGGGCTGACGACCGGAATTGCGGCCTTTTTTGCACGCTTCATGTCCCTGAAGGACCCGAAGCGAGGATCGTTTATTCCTGCCTGAACGCTGATGACGAGCGGCCCGTCCACCTCCACGACCTCGGCCCTTCCGGCTTCGCAATCACGATGCAGGCGAAGCCGGTTACCGCTGTGTTCGATCAAAGTCACCGCGGCGACCATGGGGAGGCCCAAAGCTGATGCAAGGGCTGGACCGGTTGACTGCGAACCGAAATCAGAGGACTGAACTCCGCAAATGACCAGGTCCGGGTTCTCCTCACGGACGGCAACGGCCATTGCGCGAGCAACGGCGACCGGATCCTGCGAGGACAGAGGGGGGAGCAGGACTCGAATTGCTCGGTCGGCGCCCATAGCCAACGCCTTCCGCAGTCCCTCCTCTTCCGGCTCGCCGCCTGCAGTCATCACGATGACCTCGCCTAGGCCCGTCTCATCGCGGAGTTTGAGGGCTTCTTCGATGGCGGAGTAGTCGGCTTCGTTCACGTCGCGCTCAAGGAACGCGGGGTCTACATCGCTTTCATCCGGCAAAAACTCGATAAATTGTGATGTCGCAGACACGTACTTGACGCACACCATTATTTTCATTTGGTTCCTTCCGTGCTTGGTGGGGTTGGCCGGTAGATGGGGCCACGGTTGATGACGACGTCAAGGATGCCGTCCTCGAGGTACGATTCCGCCTCATCGGGGTAGGCGGGGTTGGACTCCGGAATTGCGGCGGGGTAGCCCAGA
>NZ_QLNP01000101.1 GCF_003261175.1 Arthrobacter globiformis
TGTCAATGGCCAGTAGTTTGTGCCCACGGGCGGCCAGTTAATGTGCCCGCTGGTGGCCAGTAAAACTGCCCGGTGATGGCCAACAGATCTGCCCACTGAAGGTTTCGGCGGGGTTGGCCATCGTGGGGTCGTGTCAGTTCAGTTGGGTGACTCCTTTTCCCGCGAGGGCCTGGGTGAGGCGGATGGAATCGCCGCTGGTCTGGCAGACATGGGCGTGGTGCAGCAGCCGGTCCACGGTGGCGGTGGCCAGGGTTTTGGGCATGAGCTCGTCAAAGCCTGCCGGGTGAAGGTTCGATGAGATCGCGACGGAGCGCTTTTCGTAGGCTGCGTCCACGACCCGGTAGAGGCCTTCGGCGGCGTCGGTGGCCACCGGCAGGAGCCCGATGTCATCGATCACGACGAGTTCGGCGCGTAGGATTCTGGCGACGGCCCGGGTGACGCTGTCGTCGGTGCGGTGGGCCCGGATCAGGGCGCCGAGGTCCTCGAGCCTGAACCAGGCCACGCGCATGCCGGCTTCGACGGCTTGCTGGCCGAGGGCTTCGAGGAAGAATGTTTTCCCCGTGCCGGACGGTCCGCAGACGACCAGGTTCTCCCGCCGGCCGATCCATTCCAGGGTGCGCAGGGCCTGCTGGGTCGGCGCGGGGATCGAGGAGACGGCGGGGTCCCAGGCGTCGAAGGTTTTCCCCGTGGGGAAGCCTGCTGCCTTGCGCCGGGTGGCGAGCATGGACCGGGCCCGGCCGGCTGTTTCCTCGGTGAACAGTGCCTTGATGATCTCTGCCGGTTCCCAGCGCTGGGCGCGTGCGGTCGCAATCAGCTCCGGGGCCAAAGCCCGGGCGTGGGGCATTTTGAGCTGCCGCATCAGTGCTTCGAGTTCGGCCGGCAGGGGCGGGGCGGTCGTGTTCGTGGTGCTGACAGGGCTCATCGGTTCTGCTCCTTCACAGGGGCGGGTTCAGTGCCCAGGCCGGCCCATGCACTGGTGCCCTGGGTCAGGGACCGGGTCTCGTCCGCGGCGTGGGTAGTGGTGCGTCGGATGTTGGCGTTCAGGATCGAGGCCAGATCGCCGTGAGCGAAGCGGCCATGAAGCGCGGCGTCACCCAGGGCCCGGTCCACCGCCTCGGCGCCGGCGATTTTGGCCAGCGTCACGGCCTCAGCCATTTTCACGTTCATCCGGGCCGTCCCGGTCCCGGCGGCTTCCACGAGCCAGGTCCTCGCGCCCTCGCCGATGGCAAGGAACTCGGCCTCACCGGCGTTGCGGGCCTTCACTGCGTAGTCGCCCGGGATCCTGGTCCTGGTTCCGGGAAAGTGCTCTTCGATGATCGCGGGGCTGCCGGGCCTGGCCCGGTGATGACGGGCGACCTCGACCGGACCGGCGGAGCCGTGGTGGACGATGATGACCTGTTCATCGGGCCCGGTGCCGTGGGAGCGGACGAACACCCTCGCGCCGAGCAGATGCGCGGGCACGGAGTACTGGGCGTTCTCGAAGGTGACCATCGGGGTGTTCTCCGGGACGGTGCGGGCCACTCCGAACGCGACCGTGTGCGCGGTCTCCGGGATCCGGTGCAGCCGGAGCTGTTCCTCTGCCAGCACCGCTGCCGGTTTGCGCCGGATGGTGCGGTGCTCCCGGTTGTTCACCTCGTCCATGAATGCCTCGCAGGCCGCCTCGAGAGCGGTGAAGGAACCGTAGTCCGCCCGCAGGTTGGTCTCTTTTGGGACGATATCGGCCTTGGCTAGCTTCACGGACGCTTCGACCCCGCCCTTGGTGGCGGGGTCCGCCGGCTGGCAGGTCAGCACTGTGACCCCGTAGTGGCGGGCGAAGTCCAGGGTTTGCTGGTTCCGCACCGGCACCCCGGCCACGTGGGCCGTGGTCACAGTTTTCTCGTTGTCCGTGAGGACATAGGTCGGTGCCCCGCCCAGGATCCGGAAGCAGCGGTCCAGAGCGGCGAACACGCTCGGCGCGGTCCGGTCCCGCAACGGGATCACGATCCTGAACCTCGAGAACGCCAGCCAGGCCACGAACAGGATGGTCTTCACCCCGCCGATCCGTGGTCCGTCGCCGAAGTCGTACTGCAGCCACATCCCGGGCTCGGTGATCCACGGTCGGTGAACGCGGGTGTGTCCCAGCCGCCACGCGGCCTTGACCTGCGCGATCGCCCGGCGGGTGGATCGCTCGGACCCCGCGTAACCCATGGCGAGGAGCTTCGCGTGGGCTTTATCGGCACGGATCCGTCCTTTGGACGCCTCGACCCATTCCTCGATCTTGGGCAGGTAAGTGTCCGTGACCCGGGGCCTGGGCGCGGGTTCGGCGATCGGCCGGCCGGCGTCCCGTGCCGCTACATGCCTGGCTACAGTGTGGTGCGAACAGCCCGTGAGCTCGGCCGTGGCGCGCAACGATCCGGTCAGATCGTAGGCAGCAAGAATTTCCATGATTTCTCCGTCATGCTTCATACAGGGCCTCTTCCTGGGACGACATTTGGTGCGACTAGACACCGTCATCAAATCCCGGGGAGAGGCCCCCACCGCTTAAGACGCGGCAGGTTCAGTAAGGAAGTGGGCAGATCTCATGGCCACCAACGGGCAGTTCTACTGGCCGTCAGTGGGCATTTCCGTGGCCGCCTACGGGCAGTTTTTCATGGCCGCTAACAAACCTATCCCGGTTGAGGTTCCTGCAGGAATGCCGAGTCGGACGGCCCCTCGTTTGCAGGGCGTTCCGTTCTACATGAACCACGGTTAGATTTGCACCATGGTGAGTGCATCTGAGGGTCCGCTGCTAAGAAAGTTCAAATTCATCGGGATAGCCGGCATCTTTGCACTCACGCTCGCTGGTGCGCTGATTGCCGGAGCCACAGGCTGGTCCCCCTGGGTCGCATACGGTGTTCCGCTGCTTATCTTGATTTTGGCAACCCTCCCACTACTTTCCGCGGCTCGACGCCAGCAAGCAGAAATGCGCAGCGCGCCCTCGGGGCCTAATGAAGAGCCCTAATAATCGTTCCCGAGGGGAGCCATGGACTAGACCTGGCGAACTGTGCCGTGAAGGGTTACGAAATCGGGCGGCGTGCGCCTTGGCGTGGCTCCTTATGCTGGGGGCGCTCCCCAGGGATCAGGTGACCAATATGCGCCCGTCATGTTGAACTCGGACCGCCCGAATCGTCCTAGTGAATGCTCAAGTTCCTCCCATGAATCGGCGGATACTTGAGCAACTGCGGACCGCAGAAAAGACTCCACACTCTGTCGGTCAAACCTCGCTACGACAACTTGTCCATGCCCGGCAATGCAGGGGTGCGAGTTCAGGCGCCGCGTTAGTTCCTCTATCGTCGTCACCGCTACCTCGTACCTCAGCACTGCACAGTGCCCTGGCGACGTCACATACATCTCCAAGAGAGTCGGGAAGTCAGGGGCGGTCGTATCGTCCTCGACGTCTGTCCACTGAAAATGCTTTACCTCCGCGAACATGCTTTTCCTGTCTAGATTAGGTCGATATTCGGATGCTATCGGACAGAGAGCAGCCTCCGTGAAAGTCCGACCGCGGAACCCGTATAGTCCTGTAGGAAAATGGACTAGACCTAGCGGGCTGTGCCGTGAAGGGTTCCCAGGCCGGGATCACAAGGACTCAACCTCGCCCAGGGCGGAACATGAGGTACGCCAATCGGATTGTGTTCCCTGCAAGGGCAGCGGCAGCGACGCCCCAAAAAATCACGGCCTGTATCGCACTGCTTTCGGTGTAGGGATCAAGCCTTAAGGTCGAACGGAGAACGTCTGCGTTGTGCCCGGCCAGCCACAAGGCGGGCTCTACAGCCAACCAGCCTGCTACTGCAGCAGCCACACTCCAGCCAAGAAGATGGAGGACCGCGAGCCAACCATCCCGAAACAAATTCCTTCGGCCGGCGCGCTTCGCGGGCCCGTTCCGGTCTCGCCGGCGTCGGTACGTGGGAGGGTCGTAACTGCGGTCCTCTCCTGACGCGGCAGATTCAGGCCGCTCTGCAGGTGGCCCAACAAGCTGCTCTCGTAGCCGGGCCAGCGTTCGCGCATTATGCTCGCGGACGATTCCTGCGAGGCCGCCAGCGAGATCGGTAAATGCGATCAGCGGGGACACACGTACATTGCCAGCTGGGGCTATCCAGACCAGCTGACCCAACGCGGTTATGTCCACAACACTCTCGCGGGCGATCTTCCTATCGCGGAACAAACCCTTTATGTGGACCTGAGTAGATGTGACACGGACCCCGAGCCTCCAGCTTCGCCAGCTAAACCAGAGCACAACCAAACCGATGCAACTCCAGAAGACCAACTCCTCGGACACGGCGCCGGATGGTGTCGACAAGGGAACTAAGCCCTCGGAAATCACAACGCCGAGGGACACCAGAAAAAAGGCAAACATGGCAACGCGGGAGACCAACAGCTGATGAAAGCTGGCTTCATCTCCCATAGACCGCGTTCCCTTCCGGCCGCCATTACCTGCGGTTATCGAGCTTAGCGGCAGCTCCAATGTTTCCAGTTTCAAAGGTTCAGTCGCCGGATACGAAACCAAACATGGACTAGACCTAACGAACTGAGCCGTGAAGGGTTTCGCAAGAGGGACGGCACTACCGCCCGGCAGGAGCAGCAACAAGATCAGGTGGCGTCGCTCAGGCACGCCGGCCGACGCCCTGACTGTCCACGACATCGGGACCGACGACGGAGCTGGGGGCCGCTGGTGTGGGGGGACACCAGACGACTGTCCGCCGCAGGCCGCCTACAAGTTTACTCCTCGGTAATCGCACCACTCGCGGGCAAATGCCTTACAGCAGGCCGACCAGGGTGAGGCCTGTGGCTGCTGCGCCGACCGCTGCGGCGGCCGTGCCGATGCTGTTTGCCAAGGCCACAGTGTCTCAAAACCTCTTTGTCGCTAAACGCGGCGAGTTCAGGCGGTGAGTGCAACACCCTGAATTCTGTGGGGTGTCGTCGATGGGCAGACCTTGGTCGCCGTTGAGGGTTCGTTTAGCGTTCTGGGAGGGGCTGGATGCCGGGCTGTCGGTAGCG
>NZ_QLNP01000102.1 GCF_003261175.1 Arthrobacter globiformis
TTCATGACTTCACTTTTTGATTTGACCGGGCGGGTTGCTTTGGTGACTGGTTCGAGCCGGGGGATTGGTAATGCGTTGGCTCGGGCGTTGGCTGATGCGGGTGCGACGGTGGTGTTGAACGGGGTGAATCCGGAGCGGTTGAAGGCTGCGGAGGCGGTGATGGCGGCTGAGTACGCGCCGGGCCGGGTGCACGGTGTGGCGTTTGATGTCACGGACGATTCGGCGGCCGCGGCCGGGGTGGCCTGGGTCGAGGAGCATGTGGGGCCGCTGGAGGTCCTGGTGAACAACGCCGGGATCCAGCACCGGGTGCCGATGCTGGAGCTGGACGTGAAGGACTGGGAGCGGGTGATCTCCACGGACCTGACCAGCGCCTTCCTGGTGGGCCGGGAGGCGGCCCGGCACATGATTCCGAGGGGTCACGGGAAGATCATTAACATCTGTTCGGTGCAGACGGACCTGGCCCGGCCCACGATCGCCCCGTATGTGGCGGCGAAGGGCGGGTTGCGGAACCTGACCCGGGCGATGACCGCGGAGTGGGCTGGTGCGGGGCTGCAGATCAACGGGATCGCGCCGGGGTATATCCATACCGAGATGACGCAGAACCTGGTGGACGATGAGCAGTTCAATGCCTGGATCCTGGGCCGGACCCCGGCGGCGCGGTGGGGCACGGTGCAGGATTTGGCCGGCCCGGCGGTGTGGCTGGCCTCCAGCGGGTCTGATTTCGTGAACGGGCAGACAATCTTTATCGACGGCGGAATGACGGTGGTGGTCTGATGACACACACAACAGAATCTTCAGCAGAAACAACGGCAGCAGCGGCAACGGAACTGCCGGTGTCGGGTCCGGCGGTGGTCGCGCATGCGAAGGGGGATCTGCGGATCGATGATGTCCCGCTGACGGCCCCGGCCCCGGACGAGGCCGTGATCGAGGTGCTGTATGGGGGGATTTGCGGGTCGGACCTGCATTACTGGCTGCACGGCGCGGCGGGGGAGTCGATCCTGAAGGCGCCTTTGGTGCTGGGCCATGAGATCAGCGGCCGGGTGGTCAGGGCTGCCGCGGACGGTTCCGGCCCGGCCGCCGGGACCCCGGTGGCGGTGCACCCGGCCACCCCGGGCCCCGGGACGGGCCCGGACGCGCCAAGGTACCCGGCGGACCGGCCGAACCTGTCACCGGGGTGCACGTACCTGGGCTCTGCGGCGCGGTTCCCGCACACTGACGGGGCGTTCAGCCGGTACGTGAACCTGCCGGTGAGGATGCTCCGGGCCCTGCCCGAAACCCTGGACCTGCGCACCGCGGCCCTGATCGAACCGGCCAGTGTGGCCTGGCACGCGGTCGCACGGGCGGGGGACGTGGCCGGCAAGACCGCGCTCGTGATCGGGTCTGGCCCGATCGGGGCGTTGGTGGTCGCGGTCCTCAAACGTGCCGGCGCTGCCCGGATCGTCGCGGTGGACATGCACGCCAAACCCCTGGAGATCGCCACGGCGGTGGGCGCGGACGAGACCCTGAACGCCGCCGATGGTGAGGCGATCGCCAGGGTGCAGGCCGACGTCGTGATCGAATCCTCCGGGAACCACCACGGCCTGGCCTCCGCGATCCAGGGCGCCGCCCGGGGCGGGACCGTGGTCATGGTCGGGCTGCTGCCCACCGGCCCGCAGCCGGTCCTGATCTCCCTGGCCATCACCCGCGAACTGGACCTCAAAGGCTCCTTCCGGTTCAACGACGAAATCGACGAGGTCATCACCGCCCTCGCCGACGGCACCCTCACCATCGGGCCCGTCATCACCCACGACTACCCCGTCACCGACGCCCTCAACGCCTTCGACATCGCCCGCAACTCCGCCCAATCCGGCAAAGTCCTCCTCAACTTCGCCGGCTAAACCTGGCAAGAAAGTACAACAATGATCACGAACCTGCCGCCCCTGGTTGTCATGGGCGTCTCCGGCTGCGGAAAGTCGACCGTGGGTGCGCTGCTGGGCCAGCGCCTCGGCGTGCCCTTCTTCGACGGGGATGACTTTCACCCGCCGGCCAACAAGGCCAAGATGGCAAGCGGCACGCCGCTAACCGACGAGGACAGGGCACCGTGGCTCGCCGAGATTGGCGCCGCCCTGGCAACGCCCGGCGACGGAGCGGGCAAGCGCATTATCGCCTGCTCGGCGCTGAAGCGGCGCTATCGGGACCTGCTGCGGAGCTACGCACCCGACCTGGTGTTCGTCCACCTTTCCGGCGAGGCCGCCACCATTTCGGGCCGGATCAGCGGCCGGGCGCACGAATACATGCCCAGCAGCCTCCTGGCTTCGCAGCTTGCCACGCTGGAGCCGCTGGGAAACGATGAGGCGCATATTGCCGTGGATATCCTCGGCGATCCGGCATCGCTGGTGGACGGCATCGTCCGCGAGCTGGAACTTTCCTAGCCCTACCTCTGGGGCAGGATCCCGGAGGCCGTGCCCTTGGCGAGTTTCACCTCGGTGTTATGAACCTCTGCGGAGCACTGGAACTGCGCGTTGCAGCTTTGCAGAACGACGGTGGCCGCGGCCGTGCCTTCGTTGAACGCCATCAGGTTGGGAACCACCCGGATGGTGACGGTCTGGGCCTGCCTGGTGCAGCTGAGCTGTGCGTTTCCGAAGCCGGCGGCCAGCCGTCCGTCGCTGACTCGTTGGGTGAGCTGGATGACGGGTACCGCGATGAGCAGGGTGGGATCGGTGTCGCAGACAAAGGTCACCGGAATATCGACGGCGGCGCCGTCGGCGACGAGGATTCCGGGTCCCGCGCTAACGAGCGTCGCGGGGGCGGCGTGGGCGGGGGCGGCGATGCCCATCAGGCCGGCGGCGAGAGCGACGGCGGCGAGGCGGCTTGTGGTGCCTAACATCAGGTTCTCCCTTTAATCGGAAGCGGGGCGTCCTGCGTCGCCCGTGGCCGTGCCACCGCGGTGAGCGGGCGCCTGGAAGTACGGAGCCATGATTGCGCGCGTCATGTCCCCTGACGGCGGCGCCGTTTGGGGCGCCGCGCTGTACTGCCAGACTTCCGGACTGCCGATCATCCGGCGCGGCCGAAAGCCCGGCTGGCCGCACCATACTCACGTACCGGTTGCCCTGACAAGAGCCAAAAACAAAGGAAGCGGACGACGGCGGGAGGGCCCGCCGTCGTCCGCTTCCTTTTAAGCGTTAGGGCGCTAGTGCCACAGCCCGAGGGCGAACTCCGCGATGACTGTGGACAGCAGGAACGACGCGGTGACGGCCACCAGGCCCACGGGGATAATCTTCCAGCCGATGTTTTTCAACAGCGGAATGTCCTTGCCCAGGGACAGGCCGGCGAGGGTCAGCATGACCGTGGCGATGGACAGGAAGTCGACCGACTTGATGGGCCCGGCGAGTGCTGCGGCGCCGAAGAACCACGGGCTTGAGATGTAGGCGCCGATGGTGGTGATGTAGACGATCGCCGAGATCTTCTTGGTGAGCTTGGCCAGGGCAATAGGGCAGGCTTGTTCATGGAACTGACAGAACCAGCACCCGGCCAGCCAAACCTGCGCTCGGCACTTGCCGAGGGAGCAAGCAGGTGGAAACCGCGGGTGCAGGAGTTGGCGCACCAGGTCCACACATTAGGAGAGGGACGGGAAGGGGGCGCCTGCTGCACGGGTGGGCACCCAGATGGCCTTGGTCTGCGTGTACTCGTCCAGGACGCCCAGGCCGGAGGAGCGGCCGTGGCCGGAGTCCCCGAAGCCGCCGAACGGAACAGCGACGTGGATGGTCTTGTAGGAGTTGATCCAGAACGTGCCGGCCTGCCGTGCCACGTGGTGGGCGCGGGACGCATCCGAGGTCCACGCCGCGCCGGCCAGGCCGAAGTTGGTGTTGTTGGCGCGGGCAATCGCCTCGGCCTCCGTGTCGAAGGCATCGGCCCCGACGACGGGCCCGAAGACCTCCACGGTACTCTGCAATGCCGTTTGCGAAAAGGGTCTTTTGGTTTCCCGCCTGTAGATCCCGTTCCACATCGTCCGTTGCAGCGGTGGGGTGACCGCGCCACCATGAAGGTATGACCAGCGAAAATCCGGGCCCAGGGGAGCTGAACCTGCCGCAGGCGTTCCTTCTTCTGGCGACGAATGAGAAGGACGGCGAGCCGGAAGTGCCGCAGAGCGTACTCAAAGCAGGCCTGGCCGGTGCGATCCTGGCCGAGCTGGACCTGCTGGGCGCAATCCAGCTGCAAGGGAAGCACGTGAGAGCCACCGGCGCCCCGCCGGAATCTGACTTCCAGCACCAGTGGGAGCTGATCCACGACAAGTCGCGGCCGCACAGTCCGCGGCGGTGGATCGCCATGCTGGAAAGCCGCGCCGAACTGCACCGTGTCTATGAGGGGATGGCAGCTCTCGGCGTCGTGAACCATGTGGGCGAGAAGCATCTTGGCGTCTTCAGGACCACCCGCTACCCGGAGAAGGACCACGCTCCGGAGGCCGCACTTCTGGCGAGGATCGAAAGCGTACTCAACGGATCGGCGTCGGACGCCAGAACCGTTGCGCTGATTGGACTGCTGCACGCGGCAGGGCTCATGGACAAGCTTTCCCCGGGGGCTGGTCCCGCCCGGCTCAGGGATTTGACCGGAGACCATTGGCCGTCCCGTGCGGTGCGGGATGAGCTTCGCATGATCCGGCTCGCGGAGGCGGAGGCCGCCACGTAGCCCATACCCTTGCGGGAAAGACAGCCTCCTGATTTACTTCCAGCACGGTTCCTAAGCAAACGGGCCCGCCTCTTAGCGTGTCTTAGCGCGCTGCCATCGGGGGAGCACCTGTCGGAGGGGTTATGGCTGGGGAACATCGCGACGACTTGGTGATGCAGTCGTTGCTGCTGGACGAGATCGGCCAGTCGGTGATCGGCATGGACGGCGACTGGCGCATAACGTACTGGAACCGCGCGTCGGAGCGGTTGTACGGTCTGGGCGCGGACAAAGCGCTGGGGCTGAAGATCATGGACTTGGGCATCGTGGACGGTGCCAAGGAGCGGGGCCAAGCTGCCACGGACTTGGAAATCGCGCACAGGGTGGCCCGCGGCGGGGACTGGGCCGGTGAACTGTGGGTGCGCCACAGCACAGGCCGGGAGTTTCCGGTGCACGCGACAGTCAGCCGGATCAGGGGCCGGCACACCGTGCCCGTGGCGGTCGTGGCGATTTCGAAAGACATCACGGACCGCAAGCACACGGAGGCGATCCTGCGCAGGCTCTCGGCCATGGTCGAATCGTCCGGCGATGCCATCATCGGTGCTGACCTTACCGGCAAGATCACCAGCTGGAATGCGGGGGCGGCGAGGATGCTCGGCTGGAGCTCCTGGGAGGCTGTGGGGCAAACTCATGGGCTGGTGACGGCCGACGACGGCGCCTACTTCGGTACGGAAGTCACCTCCCGTTCGGGGAACGGGGCGTTTGTCACCGGTGTGGAGGCCCGCTGGCGCTGCAAGAACGGGTCAGTGATCGACGTCGAACTGACGGTGTCCCCCGTCTACGATCAGGACGGCATCCGGGTGGGGGCGTCCGCCATTGCCAGGGACATCACGGAGATCCAGCGCCTGAAAGCCGCGGCCGAAGCCGAACGCGAGCGGCTGCTGGCTGCCCAGGAGATGGCCCACGTTGGCAGCGTTGAGCACACGGTGGCCACCGGCGAGACGTGGCATTCTGAGGAGTTCGACCGGATCCTGGGAATGCCCGCAGATGGCCCGAGGGACAGGGAAACCATCCTTGCCCGGGCGCACCCCGAGGACCGGGACCGTGTCCGCGAAGTGTGGACACGCCTGGACCACGGACTTGGCTTCGCCGACTTCGAGTACCGGATCGTCCGGCCCACCGGCGAACAGCGGTGGCTTCACTCACGCATCAGGAGCATGAAGAGCGCCGACGGCAAACCGATCCGGTTCCTCGATACCGTCCTGGACATCACAGACCGGAAGAACGCGGAACAGATCCTGGAGTGGCAGGCGCGCCATGATGCCCTGACCGGCCTGCCGAACAGGTACATGGTCACGGAGGTCCTGCAGGGGTTCCTCGACCGAACCGCCCGCCCGGTGGTGATGTTCGTCGACGTCGACCGGTTCAAGCTGATCAATGACGGCATCGGCCACGGCGCCGGCGACACGATTTTGGTGCAGCTGGGGGAGAGGCTGAAGACTGCCGTCCGGAGTAGCGATACGGTGGGCCGGTTCGGCGGCGACGAATTCGTGGTGATTTGCGAGAACCTGCAGATGAGCGGGGCCCAGGCCGTGGCCGAAAGGATCCGCGATGCGACCCGGCAGCCGTTCGATGTGGATGGCCGGCAGATTTACCTTAATGTCAGCGTGGGCATCGCGTTGGCGGACGAGGAGGACACCGCAGAATCGATGCTGCAGGGGGCCGACGCCGCCATGTACCGGGCCAAATCCGCTGGCGGGGATTCATCGGCGATCTACGACGTGCGCATGACCGGACGGGCCACCGGGCGCCTGGACCTCGAGTCCGACCTGCGGCTGGCGCTGGAACGCAATGAGCTTTCACTGAACTACCAGCCGATCATCGACGTTTCCACTGAGGAAGCTGTTGGGTTTGAGGCGTTGCTGCGCTGGCACCACCACGAGCACGGCCCGATCATGCCGGATGCCTTCATCCCCATCGCCGAGGAAACGGGCCTGATCCTGCCAATCGGCGCCTGGGTGCTCCGCGAATCGCTGCGCCAGGTGCAGCAGTGGCGCACGCAGGTTCCCGGGGCGGAGAACTTCACGGCGGCGGTGAACATCTCCGGCCGCCAGCTCGTGGCCGGGGACTTTCCCGATATCGTGGAATCGGCGATCCGCGACACCGGCATTGACCCGGCCGCCGTCCACCTGGAGATCACCGAGACCGTCCTCATGGACCAGCCGGACCTGCCCAAGGAAACTCTGCAGCGGCTGGCCCGCCTTGGGGTGGGCCTGTCCATTGATGACTTCGGCACGGGCTACTCGTCGCTGAGCTACCTCAAGTGGCTCTCGGCCCGCACCCTCAAGATCGACCGCACCTTCGTCGAGGAGCTGGGAACGGATCCGCATGGGGCCACGATCATCGAACTCGTGCTCGGCATGGCGGAGAGCCTGCGGCTTGACGTGGTGGCCGAAGGCGTGGAGACCGCCGTACAGCTGGCCGAACTCCGCCGGCTGGGTGTGCGCCTCGCGCAGGGCTACCTGTGGAGCAAGCCGTTGCCGGCAGAGGGGATCCCGGCCTGGCTGCAGTCCCATCCGGCCAAGCTTCCCGCGGCGATTTCCGCCCCGATGCCGTCCGGGATGTCAGCAGGGGAACGGATGCCCCGCGTCGGGTAGCCTCATTTTCGGTTGCGAGTTTTCGCCCACATATTGGCCTCATAACGCACGTTAGGTGGCGACAAGTGAACGAAAACTCGCCTCCGAGGGCGGGTGTAGATTTGCAGCATGGAGGCCCGCACTCGCAAGCGCCGCTGGTTGATCGCCGCCGCTGTGGGTGTTGCCGTGCTGGCGTTGGGACTCGCCTTGTTCAAGCCGTGGCTTTTGTTTGTCGACGTGCGGGTCGATGAGCAACTGCCCACAGTTGTGGCGTCGCCGGCGGCCCCTTCCGCCACCGCTAAGCCGCCCTCCGAAACCCCCGCCACGGAACCTGCAGGGCCGGTTCAACTTGCCGAAGGCTCGCTCATCAGCCACGAACATGCCACCACAGGAACAGTCCGGATAATTCAGCAGCCCGGCGGGAAGCGCGTGTTGACTTTGGAGAACCTCGATACGTCCAACGGCCCGGATGTGCACGTCTGGCTCAGCGCCGCGGATGTGGTGGAGGGAACAGCGGGCTGGTTCACGGCCGGTTCCGCCGAACACTTCGACTTGGGGGTGATCAAGGGGAACCAGGGCAACCAGGTCTACGCGCTCCCCGACGGGCTTGACCTGGCCAGGTTCAAGTCGGTGGATCTGTGGTGCGTCCAGTTCAGTGTTTCCTTCGGAGCGGCCCAGCTCGCCAAGTGAGCCAGCGCTGCCGATTAAACTTCAGGGGAAGGGGGAGGGGCCCGCTAGCGGGAGACTGGCTCCTTTGCCTCCAGGAGCGCGAGTTCGTGGCGGCGGGGGAAGCCTTCCCAGTCGCCGGGGACCAGGCAGGCAAAGGCGCCGGTTGCCGTGGCGGTGCGGAGGCGTTCCTCGGGGCTGCGGTCTTCCATGAGTTCGGCAAGATAGCCCGCCACGAAGGCGTCGCCGGCGCCGACCGTGTCCACCACTGAAACGGGAACAGCCGCCTGCCGGAACACCTCGCCGTCAATCAGCGCGAGGGCTCCGGCGGCACCGAGCTTGATCACGGCCTGGCTGGGCCCGAAGGCGGCAATTCTTTGGGCGAGCTCCTCCGGTTCACCGGGACCGACGGCGATGGCAGCCTCGTCCTCCCCGGCGAACACGAGGTCCGCGAGCGGGATGAGGTCGCGGTAGACACTGCCGGCGCCCTCTGTGGACCAGAGGTTGCCGCGGAAGTTCAGGTCGAAGGACACGGGAACGTCCGCCGCCCGGGCCACTTCGATGGCGTGCCGGACAGTCGCTGCCGCCTGGGCCGACAGGGCGGGCGTGATGCCGCTGACGTGCAGCAGCCCGGCGCCGGCGATGAGCTCCTGGGAAATGTCCGCCGGCAAAATCCGGGAGCCGGCGCTCCCGGCACGGTAGTAGCTCACGCGCTGCGCGTCAGGAGTCCGGCGTTCCTTGATCATCAGTCCGGTCGGGGCGGAAGGGTCGACGGTGATACGGACGTCCACGCCCTCGGCGCGGATCTCGCGCTCTACAAGCTGGCCAAGGCTGTCCGCACCGACCCGGCCGCACCACACGGACTGCACGCCGAGGCGGCGGAGGCCGATGGCGACGTTGGACTCGGAGCCGCCGGTGCCCAGGCTCATGGTCGAGGCGTGCGCGAGAGGCCCTACCTGGTCGGCGCGCATCAGCGCCATGGTTTCGCCGAACGTGAGGACGTACGGTGCCGGGCTCGTGCGATCGCTCACTTACCGGCCCCCAGCTGCTCGGCGGTCTCGTCGATCAGCTCGCGGACCCGCCTCGCCCTGGCCGTGAGGTCCTGCAGGTCACCGCCCTTGAAGGCATCACCCAGCAGCGGGCCGCCGAGGCTTACGGCAAGCGCGCCGGCCCCGATCCAGGCCGGGACGTCCTCGATGTTGACGCCGCCGGACGGGATCACCTCGATGTCCGGGAACGGGCCGCGCAGCTGCGAAACGTAGCCGGCACCAACCGTGGAGGCCGGGAAGACCTTGACGGCGGTGGCACCTAGTTTCCAGCCGGCGTGCAGCTCCGTGGGGGTCAGGCCGCCCGGGTAGACCGGAACACCGCGGCGAACGCACGCTTCGATGACGCCGGGATCGGTGACAGGTGTGACGATATAGGCCGCACCCAGGTCGAGGGCCGTCTCGGCCTCGTCCGCTTCCGTCACGGTGCCGACACCGATCTCGAGCGAGTCCCCGAACCGCTCCTGCAGGAGGGGCAGTTCGTCCCAGGCGCCGGGCGTGCTGAGTGTGAGTTCGATGCTGAGCACACCGCCCCGCTGCAGCGCCTCGATCACCGGCGCGTAGTCCGAGGCGTGCCGGGCACGGAGGACGGCCACGGCTCGGGTTTCGCGGAGGGTTGCGGAGGGTGCCGGCCGGGACGCAGTGCCGGGATTTTCGAGGCGGAGCATGGGATTCCTTTTGGGGGTGGCGGGCTTGCGGTGGTGAGTGAAGGAGAACTGGAAGTGCACGACGGCGGCGCGTGCCGCCGTCGTGCACTATCAGCTATGGATGGGGTGAGTTACTTGGCGGTGCGGGCGGCGGCCAGGTCAGCCGTCACCATAGGGTTGGCGACCACGCCGCCGTTCGGGCGGGCGTCCTCCGGGTCCGTCAGGTCGCGGTTCACGGTCTCCGGGGAGAGCCGCGTGGCGACGAAGCTGACGAGCATGGTCAGAGACATGTAGATGGCCACCGGGATCCAGGAGTTGCTGAAGAGGCCGAGCAGTCCGGCGCAGACCATCGGTGCGATGCCGCCGCCGATGATCGAGGAGAATTCGCGGCCCAGAGTGACGCCGGCGTAGCGGTAGCGGCTGCCGAAGATCTCCGGGAAGTAGCTCATGTGCACACCCACCACGCCCTGGCAGGCCAGCATGAAGCCCACGATGATTACCAGCACGATGGCCACGGGAGAGCCGGTGGTCAGGAGCATGAACGCCGGTGCCGGGAAGAGGATCAGCGCCCCGGTGATCAGCGAGACAACGCGGCGGCGGCCGATCTTGTCGGACAGGATTCCGAAGGAGACTGCCGCAACACCGCCGCAGAGCGCACCGATGAGAAGTACCGGCGGGATGAACTTGGGATCGGTTCCGACGACGGTGATCAGGTAGGAGGCCATGAACACCTGGATGGTGTAGGACTGCGTGCTGACGCCGAAGTTCATGAGGATGACGCGCAGGACGTTGGCCTTGCCGTGCTTGGCGACCTCCTTGAGCGGTGCGGGCGGTTCGGTGCGGGCCTGCTTGATCTCTTCAAACACGGGGGACTCATCGAGCTTGCGCCGGATGACCAGCGCAGCGATAGTGACGAAGATGCTGGAGAGGAAGACGAGGCGCCAGCCCCAGGTGAGCATGTCGTTGGGAGCCAGGGACTGGGCGGCGATCCACACCAGCGCACCGAGCGCAGTGCCGGCTGCGGCGCCGACCATGATCAGGGAAGCCAGCTTGCCGCGGGTGCCGGGGGCTGCTGATTCGGTGAGCAGCGTGGCGCCGCCGGATTGTTCGGCACCGGCGCCGAAGCCCTGGGCTGCGCGGCACACGCACAGCAGGACCGGGGCGAGAAGGCCGATCTGGTCGAAGGTGGGCAGCAGACCGATGGCCAGGGTGGCGCCGCCCATCAGGAGCAGCGTGACCACGAGGATCCACTTCCGGCCGAGGCGGTCGCCGAAGTGGGAGAAGAAGATGCCGCCGAGCGGACGGAACAGGAAGCCGACGGCGAAGGTGGTGAAGCTGGCAATCAGCGCGGCAGCGGGGGAAACGTTGGGGAAGAACAGTTTGCTGAAAACAAGCGCCGAGGCGGTGCCGTAGATGACGAAGTCATACAGTTCGAGGGTGGTGCCGATGAGGCCGGCGACGGCGGCCTTCCGGACTTTGCTCTGGTCCACTTCCCCTGGGGGAAGGTGTGCTGCTGTGGTCATTTCCAAACTCCTTTGAATGGATGTCCTGGTTTCGACAAGCTCAACCAGCGGTCAGTAGGTGATGAGTACTTTGAGGTTCGTGGGGTCGGCCACCGGGGCTGTGAGGGCGGC
Source organism: Arthrobacter globiformis (assembly GCF_003261175.1). Classification (GTDB taxonomy): domain Bacteria; phylum Actinomycetota; class Actinomycetes; order Actinomycetales; family Micrococcaceae; genus Arthrobacter; species Arthrobacter globiformis_A. The sequence continues at coordinate 11,271 of NZ_QLNP01000102.1, forward strand.
CGCGGCGTCGTCGAGCGGGAACGTGCTGGTGATGATGGACGGCAGGTCAACGACGCCGGAGGAGGCGAGTTCGATCGCCGTCGGGAAGGCGTTGGCGTAGCGGAACGCGGTGACGAGGTCGATCTCGTAGCGTTGGAGTAACCCGAGCGGGATGCCGTCCACGGTGGGCTTGGCCTGGCCGACGACGGTGGCGCGGGTGGCCGGCGCCAGAGTCTGGATGCCGTCCGCGAGGGCCTTCGTGTTGCCGGAGCATTCGATCAGGCGGTCCATGTCCGCCAGGTCCAGTGGCGTGGTTGCGGTGTTGATGGTGCGGGTGGCACCGAATTTGGTGGCGACGGCGAGGCGGTCGTCGTTCACGTCCGTCACCACGATTTCGGCGGCGCCCCGGGCGGCGGCTACCTGGGCGACCAGCAGGCCGATGGGCCCGGCGCCGGTGATCAGCACGCGGTGGCCTTTCTCGACCTGCGCCCGTTCGACGGCCCAGACAGCGACGGCGAGCGGTTCGATCGCCGCTCCGATGTCGGCCGGGATGGTGTCCGGCAGCCGGTGGACGGCGGCTTCGGGCACCACCACGTGGCGGGCGAACAGCCCGTCGGTGGGAGGGGAGCCGAAGCAGCTTCCGGCCGGGCAGAGATTGTAGCGTCCCGACAGGCAGGTGGGGCATTCGCGGCAGGGCAGGGCCGGTTCAATGACGACGGCGGTGCCCGCAGCGACGGTGGCCTGCGGTCCGGCGGCGATGACGACGCCGGCGCCCTCGTGGCCCAGGACGGTGGGCTGGCGCAGCACGTTGGTGCCGTTGCGGCCGTCGGCGAAGTAGTGCATGTCCGAGCCGCAGATCCCGCCGGACCTCATTTCGACCAGCAGGTCCTGCGGTCCGAGGGCGGGCAGGGGTTTATGCTCGATCCGCAGGTCGCGGGCGCCGTGCAGCACGGCGGCCTGCGTGCCGGTGGGAAGCCCGGCTTTGGCGGTTGACGGGATGGCGTGGGTGGTCATGGCGTGCTCCGTGTGGTTTGGAGGGACGGGGCGGGAGTGAGGGAAGCGGCAGTGCGGGCTTCGGCGAGGGCGCTCAGCGGCCCCGCCGAGTGGATGATGTCGATGAACTCGCCGGTGCGCAGGATGAAGTCGTCACGTTCGGCCAGTTCCTCGCCAAGGAGATGGTGGTCGCCAAGGACCTTGCTTGCGAGGTCCCCGCCCGAGCGGGACCCTGATGCCAGTCCTGCCAGCAGCCCGCGGGCCGGGTCCTCCACGGCGTGCGCCTGGGGCCCCGGGTCGAACCCGGGCAGCGGGGCGATGCATGCGAGATACGCGGCGGTGGTGAGGGCCAACAGCTGCGGCATCCGGCCGTCGCCGAGCATTTGCAGCGCCGGCAGCGGGATCCGCTGGCGGAGTTTGACGGACCCGTCGGAGCCTACCTGGCTGGTGCGGTGGCCCAGTGCCGTGTTCCGCCAGCGGGAGAAGAGCTGTTCCTCGTAGGCGTCCACGTCCACGCCGGACGGTACCGAGACGCTGGGCAGGTACTCGTTGCGCAGCACGGACCGGGCGGCCAGTTCGATGGCCGGGTGCGAGACGGATTCGGGGATGGTGACGGCGCCGGTGAGGGCTCCGAGGTAGGCGATGAGGGAGTGGGTGCCATTAAGCAGGCGGACTTTCAGTTGCTCGTAGCCGCCCACTTCGCTGGAGAACACCGCTCCGCCGGCTTCCCACGTGGGGCGTCCGGCGATGAAGTTGTCTTCCACGATCCACATGGTGAACGGCTCGGCCGGGACCGGAATCCGGTCCTTGTAGCCGCGCTGCGAGGCGACCAGGCGGCGATAGTGCTCCGTGGTGGCTGGCACGATCCGGTCCACCATGGAGGAGGGGAAGCTGGTGAGCGTGTCGACGAAGGCCAGGGCCTCGGCGGCTTCGGCGGGCGGCAACAGGGAGGCGAATTCCCGGACCAGCCGCTTCGTGTGGTGGCCGTTCTCCGCAAGGTTGTCGCAGCTGAGGACGGTCACCGGTTCGGCGTGGGTCCGGGAACGGTGCTGCAGGCCGCGAACGATCTGCCCGATCGGCGTCTGCGGTGACCCCGGGTGGGCGAGATCGTGCCGGATGGCAGGGTCCTGCAGGTTCAGCGAGCCGGTGGCGGGAGTGTAGTTGTAGCCGTTCTCCGTGACGGTAAGGGACACGATCCGGGTGCCCGCGTTCCCGATGGCCTTGACCACGCGTACAGGGTCAGCGGCGGCGGTGAAGGCGTCGGTGTGGACCCGCGGAACGGAGAATTGCGAGCCTTCAGGCGAAATTTCCACCACGGTGTAGAGCATGTCCTGGGCGTGCATGGCGTCCGGGATGGCGGAGGAGCGGCTGGCAACCCCGATGATGCCCCAGTCTCCGCCGTGGGCGGCGATGGCGGCGTCGGTGTAGACGGCCTGGTGGGCCCGGTGGAAGTTTCCCAAGCCCAGGTGCACGATGCCGGCAGCCGGTGCAGCCGGCCGCCGCAGAATTCCGGGAGTGGCCGCGGACAGCGGGGGAATGGACGCGGAGGTCATGGTTACCAGTCCTTCATGGAGCCGTCGAGCTCACGGGCGATGGGCAGGTACGCCTGCTTGTAGGGGAAGCGGGCGGCCGCGTCCTCGTCCACGTGCACGCCGAGGCCGGGCTCGTCGCCGGGGTGGAGGTAGCCGTCCTCGAAGCGGAAGCTGGACTGGAACACCTCGGACACCAGGGGGTCGTAGCCCATGTATTCCTGGATGGCGAAGTTGCTGGTGGCCAGACCCAGGTGCAGTGAGGCCGAGAGGTTGATCGGCGAGACGTCGGAGGGGCCGTGCGGGGCACCCTTGATTTGGTAGACCTCCGCCAGGGCGAGGATCTTGCGGACGTGGGAGATGCCTCCGGCGTGGACGACGGCGGTGCGGATGAAGTCGATGAGGCGTTCGGTGATGAGGTGCTCGCAGTCCCAGATGGTGTTGAAGACCTCGCCGATGGCCAGCGGGATGGTGGTCTGCTGGCGCAGCGTGCGGAGGAGCCGCTGGTTTTCCGCTGGCGTGACGTCCTCGAGCCAGAACAGGTCCACGTCTTCCAAGGACCTGGCCAGCCGGGCGGCTTCGGTGGGATTGAGCCGGTGGTGGACGTCGTGCAGGAGCTTGAGGTCCGGGCCGACATGCTCGCGGACCGCTGCCAGGACCTTCGGGGCATGGCGGAGGTAGGCCGAGGTATCCCAGTCCTCTTCCACCGGTCCGGCGCCGCGGCCGGCGGGCTCGTAGCTGGCAGCGCCCTTAGTTACGCCATAGACCTTGTCCAGCCCGGGTACGCCCGACTGGGCGCGGACGGCGCGGAAGCCCTGTTCCCGGCGGCGGTCCACGGAGTCGAGGAGCTCGGGCACATCCCAGCCCGTCGCGTGGGTGTAGGTGAGGATTTTGTCCCGGGCGGCGCCGCCCAGCAGCTGGTAGACCGGGACGTCCAGGGCCTTGCCCTTGATGTCCCACAGTGCCAGGTCAATGGCGCCGATGGCGGCCATGGTCACCGGTCCGCGCCGCCAGTAGGCGCCACGGTAGAAGTACTGCCAGGTGTCTTCGATGCGGTCGGCGTCCCGGCCGAGCAGGGCGGGGGCGAGGTGGTCACGGAGGTAGCTGGCGACGGACAGTTCACGGCCGTTGAGGGTGGCGTCGCCCCAGCCGATCAACCCGTCGTCGGTGGTGATCTTCAGGGTGACGAAGTTGCGGCTGGGGCTGGTGACGAGGACGTCGACGTCGACGATTTTTCGGGTCATCGGGAAATCACTACATTCTTCAGTGGCTGGTTTGCGGACAGACGGGTGATGTTTTCGGCGATCTCGCGGGCGCGGCCGCGGAAGGTTTCGGCGGTGACACCGGAGGAGTGCGGGGTCATGACGACGTTGTCGAGCCGGCCGAACGGCAGGGCGGAGGGTTCGCCGCGGCCGTCGGAGCCCGGGTACTGGTACCAGACGTCGATGGCGGCGCCGGCGATCCGGCGGTCCTTCAGGGCCTCGTACAGCGCGGTTTCGTCGACGACGGGCCCGCGGGCGACGTTGACGATCTGCCCGTCGGGGCCGAGGTCGTCCAGTTCGGCCGCGCCGATCAGGGAGGTGGTTCCGGCGTCGAGCGGGATGCTGACCACCAGCACATCGGATTCGCTGAGGGCCTCGCCCAGGCGGTCCGTGGCGCCGGTCCAGCGCAGCGAGTTTTCCTCCGCGTCGACGGATCCGCTGCGGGTGATGGCAATGCCTTCCGCGCCGAACGCCTGCAGCAGTTTCCAGGCGGCGCTGCCGATGTGGCCGAAGCCGAGGAAGGTCACCACGGCGCCGCGCAGCGTTTCCGGCTGGCGGATGTCGGGGGAGTAGACCGAGGAGGACCAGACGCCGGTGCGCAGGGCGGCGTCCTGCCCCAGCAGGTTGCGGCGGAGGGCGACGAGCACGGTAGCGATGTGCTCGGCGATGGAGCCTTCGTGGTGGAAGGTGTTGGCGCAGACAGATCCGGCGGGGAGGGCATCAGCGTCGATGCCGTCGTAGCCGGCTCCGGCCACGTGCACCAGCCGGAGGTTCCGTGCTTCGGCGCCCATGGCGGCGGTGAACTTGGGTCCCACATAGACGTCGGCGTCCTTGAGGTCCGTCAGGACGGAGTGTTCGTTCCAGCTGTCGTGCCAGGAGGTGACGGTGCCTTCCGGCAGTGCCGCCTCGAAGGTGGCGCGCTGGGGCATCAGGTTGGAGTCTGCGATGACGATTCTCATGGTTACTTTCCCTGGAGGGTTTGGTCGGCGGTGCGTGCGGCGAACGTGGAGCCGCGCACGATGAGCTGCGAGTTGAGGTGGACCGCCTCGGTGGCGGTGGGCTTGCCGGCGATCTGTTCCAGGAGGAGTTCGAGGGCGAGGGCGCCGCTGCGATTGATGGGGACGCGGACGGAGGTGAGTCCGGGTTCGGCGGCCGCGGCGATGTCGAGGTCGTCGATGCCCACCACGCTGATGTCCTCGGGGCAGTGGTAGCCGAGCGTCCGGGCGCCGGCGAGCATGCCGATGGCGACGAGGTCGTTGTAGGCGATGACGGCGGTGGCGCCGCTGGCGACGACCGAAGCGGCGGCGGCCAGGCCGCCGTCGACCGTGGCGTTCTGGTTGCCCACGGTGACCAGTTCGATGCCCCATTCCCCGCAGAGGCGGGTGATGGCCGCGAGCCGCTGGCCGTTGGCCCAGGAGGATGCCGGGCCGGGAATGTAGGCAAGCTTGCGGTGGCCGAGGGCGTAAAGGTGCTCGACGGCCTGCCGGATCCCTTCGCCGGCCTCCATCAGTACGCGGGCGGCCTGGTCAGCCTCGCCGTTGATCACGACGAGCGGTGCGTTGCCGGCCAGGTTATGGATCTGTTCCGACGGGAGGCGCGGGGAACAGAGGATGATGCCGTCCACTCCGGTGGCGAATGCCGCGAGGTGGTCGCGCTCGCGGGCGGAGGATTCGCCGGTGTCGGCCAGGACCATGCGGTGCCGGCCGTGCCAGGCCTGGTCCTGGATGGCCTTGATCAGTGCCGCGAACACGGCGTTTGAGATGTCCGGAACGACGACGCCGAACGTGCGGCTGCCGTTCAGCCCGGGGACGTCGTACCCAAGCTGGGCGGCCGCGTCCATGACCTTCTGCCGGGTTTCAGCGGCCAAGCGGCCGGGGTCGCCGAACGCCCGTGACGCCGTGGCGAGCGAGACGCCCGCGAGCTTTGCGACGTCCGTGAGTTTTGCCGCCATCGGTCCTCCAGTTGCTTCGTTGAAACCCTTCCCATCAAGTATGGAAAGAGTTGTACAAGCTTGTCAAGACTTTTCCATGAGTTGCATCACAGGAGTTAACGGAAGAAGGACGACGGCGGGAGGTCCCGCCGTCGTCCTTCATTGCTTTGGAGTTTTTGTGCAGAAGTTGGCCGCTAAGCGCCCTTGAAGTCGCGACGAATGGACAAAAACACCATCAGTCGGCGCGGTTAGAGGTTGGCGGCCAGGTGCTCGCCTACCGCGAAGGCACGGGTGATGGCCGAGCCCAGGGTGGCTCCGCCGCCGGGGTAGTTGTTGCGGAACACGCCCGCGGAGACGTTGCCTGCCGCATAGAGTCCGGGGATCGGCTGCCGGCGCCGGTCGAGGACGCGGCCGTTGAAGTCGGTGTCCAGGCCGCCGGAGGTTCCCAGCACTCCGGCGGAAATTCGGACGGCGTAGAACGGGGCCGTCGTCAACGGGGCCAGGCACGGGTTGGGCGTGTTGGCGGCGTCGCCCAGGAAGCGGTCCTGCGGTGTGGCGCCGCGGTGGAACTCCGTGTCCACTCCCTTCGAGGCGTCGGCGTTGAAGCGGGCCACCGTGGCAGCCAGGCCGGAAGGATCCATCCCGACCTTGCTGGCCAGCTCCTCCAGCGAGTCCGCGGCCGTCATCCAATCGGCCGGGGAACCGGCGGGCGAACCTGCCACCGGGTACTTCGCCAGGTACGCCGCGTCGAACACGAGCCACGCCGGGTTGTTCTGCTGGCGGCCGGTCAGCGGGTCAACGGAGGCGAAGACACGGCTGGCGTCGTGGTAGTTCAGCGCCTCATTCACGAACCGATTTCCGGCGGCGTTCACGGTGATCGAGCCCGGGAGGGTCATTTCCACGTTCCCCATCCGGCCGGACCGCACGCCGTCGTACTCGTGGGCGGACTCGGAAATCACCGGCACGCCCCAGATTGCGGTCATGTCCGCCACGGCGGCGCCGGCCTTCAGCCCCAGCTCCAGGCCGTCGCCCTCGTTGGACGGCGCGCTGATGGGCGTCACCGGAAACGGCAGGAACGCCTGGCGGAGCCGCGGGTTCCATTCGAAGCCGCCGGAAGCGAGCACGACGGCGGCCGCTGAGGTGGTCTTGCCCGCTGCCGCGCCGCCGAGGGTGACGGTCCACCTGTCCTCATCGCGGGCCAGATCCTCGACGGGGGCGGAGACCGTAACCACCACGCCGCGGTCCAACGCGCTCGCCAGCAGCGACCCCACCAGGGCTCCGCCCATGGTCCGCACGCCTGTGGCGGCACGCCGGGCCAGCAGCTCCGGATCCGCCGCCCGGCCGTTCAACTGGTCGCGCTCGGTCATGGTCAGCAGCGGAAAATACGACGACGGCCGGATCGCCTCCGCGAGGCCCGGGTACCCCGACGGGTCGAAAGCGCCGTTGTCCAGGCCGCGTCCGCCGTCGGCCGCACCGCGCCATTCCATGTGGTAATCCGGGCGGGCGATCGGTGTCAGGGACAGCCGGGTTTCGCCGTCGAGATAGGCGACGGCGCGCGGTGCTGTCCTGACGTACCACTCCACTTCCTCGCGGGTCAGCACGTGCCCGGCGGCCTCGGTGAGGTACGCGACCCCGTCCTCGTGGCTGTCCCGGTAACCGGCCTGGAGGGCGAGGTGGTTGTTCGGTGCCCACATCACGCCGCCTCCGGCCGCTGTGGTGCCGCCCAGCAACTGCGCCTTCTCGGCCACCAGCACCATCAGGCCGGCGTCGGCCGCCCGGATCGCGGCGACCAGGCCGGCCGCGCCGCTGCCCGCGACCACCACGTCGTAGGTGCCCGAGATGTTCCCGGCGGGGGTGAGCAAAGGGGCCGCACCGTCCGAGCCTCCGCTCCCGCTCACGCCTGAGCCTCCGTGAGGGCAGTGGTCCCCGCCCCGTGGGCCGCCTGCGCGACCGGCATGTCCACCACGATCTTGCCTACCGGCTCGGTGCGGCTGCGCATCAATTCGAAGGCCTGCTGCAGGTCCTCGAAGCGGAAGCGGTGCGTCAACAGGGCACGGGCCTGGTCCCGGTGCCCGGCCAGCAGCTCCAGCCCTGCCGGGATGAGGTTCAGGCTGTTCCGGCTGCCCAGCAGGTCGATCTCCTTGAAGGGGATGGCGTTCATGGGAACGGACGCGGTCCGCGCCGAAATCCCCACCTGCACGATCCGTCCCGCGCTGGCCACGAGGCGGATGGCGTTCTCCAATGAGGACGGAACACCTGTGGCCTCGATGACCAGCTCCGGGCCAGACGAGTCCGTGAGCGCATCCAGCCGGGCGGCCTGGTCGGCAGCGGGAAAACCGGCGCGGGGATTCACCAGCAGTGTGTCCACAGCGCCAAACGCAGCGGCCAGCTCCAGCCGGTCCGGCTCCGTGTCGGCGCAGACCACGGCGACGCCCAGGTCCGTCAGGTACAGCGTGGCAAGCAATCCGATCGGTCCGCTGCCCAGCACCAGGGCCGTTTCCCCGGACGACGGCCGCCCCCGGCTAACCGCCTGCATGGCGATGGAGGCGGGTTCGGCCATGGCCGCGAGATCGAGTTCCAGGCCGTCCGGCACGGGGCACAGTTTCTCCACCGGCACGCTGAGCAGCTCCACGAGGGCGCCGTCCGAATAGCAGCCGATGCAGCCGATGTTCTCGCAGACGTTGAACCGGCCAAGGCGGCACGGCCGGCACTGCCCGCAGTAGACCATCGGGCTGACGGCAACGCGGTCACCGGCGCGGATGCCGGCGTCGTTGTCTTCGATGGCCTCGACGATGCCAGCGAATTCATGGCCCTGGATGACGGGCAGCCCGGCCGGGTAGTCGTCCTCCCAGATGTGCAGGTCGGTGCCGCAGAGGGTGACGTTGTGGACGCGGACCACGGCATGACCCGGCTCGATTGCAGGCTCCGGAACGTCCTCGTACCGGATGGTCTCCTTGGCGACGGTGCGCGCGATCAGCATGACGCGCTCCTAGTTCCGCGCGGTATCGGCGCCGGTGTTGGCACCGAAGACCACGTGCCACTGCCGGATGCTGCGCTTCTCCACGAGGCCGTTGCGGTAGAACGGGTCCTGGTCCATCAGCGCTTCGACGTCGGCCTTCGAAGCCGCCTCGATGATCAGCAGCGCGCCCGGGTCCTCCTCGGGCCCGAACGGACCGCTCTTCACCAGCCTGCCGTCGTCGAACTGCTTCTGCAGGAACTCCACGTGGCGCGGGCGGTGTTCGTCCCGTCCCGCGGTGGAGGCGGCAGAGTAGGCGTAGGTGACAGCAAATGTTCCCATGGGTGTGTCCTCATCGTTGAGCGGGTGGATGTTCCCCTCCATCGTGGCCACCGCGATTGTGCCGCGTCCAACACTTATTTGGTCAATGAGCATGTGCGGAAAACACATAATGCACGACGGCGGGAGGCCGGGTTGGGTGCCTCAGCCGGCCGCGTTGCCCGCGGGGTGAGGACCGTGCCTCAGCCTGCCGGCGTCGGGAGGACTTCCTCGGCGACGGCCAGGGCCAGCGCCAGGGCGGGGGAGATGCCGGCAGGGTTCCACGCGAGGCCCGACTCCAGCAGCGGCGCGGTGCCGGTCAGCGGGATAAACACGGTCCCGCCGGGCATGATGCTGGCGACGGAGGCGGGCATCAGGCTCACCCCGACGCCGCCGGCCACCAGCGACAGTGCGGTGTACGGATCAGTGACCTCCTGTGCCACCCTGGGTCGGAACCCCGCGGCCCCGCAGGCAGCAAAGATGCCCTCGCGGAGCGTGGATCCCTGCGCGGCACGCATGGTGACGAACCCGTCGTCGGACAGTTCGGCGAGCCCGATGGCCGGCCGTTCGGCCAGCGGATGGTCCACCGGCACGGTGGCGCCCAGCTGTTCGAGGGCGATGGGGCGGGTGGCTAGCGCGCCCGCATCCAGCGGCAACCCGACGAAGGCCAGGTCCAGGGAACCGTTCCGGAGCTGCTGCAGGGCGTCCTGGGTCAGAAGGCCGCCGGTGAGGGTCAGGTCCAGGGACGGGTAGCGGTTGCGGAGGGCCCGGGTCAGCGGGGGCAGAGTCCGGTGGTTCAGTGCCCCGGAAAAGCCGATGCTGAGCCGGCCGTAGAACGTGCCGGGTTCGGTGACAGCGGACCGGCGGGCGAGATCAAGTTCGTCGATGATCCGGCGGGCATGGGGAAGAAAGGCGACTCCCGCCGTCGTCAGGGCCACCGAGCGGGTATTGCGCTCAAACAGATCTGAGCCGAGCTCCTTCTCGAGCTTCCGGATGGTCTGGCTCAGCGGCGACTGGGCCATGCGGAGGCGCTGCGCTGCCCGGCCGAAGTGCAGTTCCTCCGCCACGGCAAGGAAAGCCTCGATCTGCCGAAGCTCCATGCAGTTCCTCCTGTGCAGTTCCCCCGACGTCCCGAAACGGCGGATGCCGAACTCGCAGATAATGCCCTCAAACTAGCAATCTGAGGGCACTATCTGCTCGTTCGCGTTTACCGGACCGGGTTGCCCAGTTCCCGCAGCGGGGTCTTGTGGGTTTCGCGGGCCCAGTATGCGCCGGCCACGGCCAGCAGGGACGACGCCGCGACGATCCAGGCGGCGGGGCCCCAGTTGGCCTTGTCGGCCCCGACCAGCGCGGTGCCCAGCAGCGGGGTGAAGCCGGCGCAGAGGATGCCGACCTGCAGGCCGATGGCCATGCCCGAGTAGCGGACCTTGACGTTGAACAGCTCGGAGAACCAGGCCGGGTAGATCGCGTTGGACATGGAGTACGTGCCGGCGGTGATCACCGTGCTGGCGAGGAAGATCATCGGGATGTTGCCGGTGGAGATGACGGAGAAGTAGACGAAGATCATCAGTCCGGATCCCAGGACGCCGGCGATGAACACCGGACGCCGGCCGAAGCGGTCCGAGAGCCGGGCCAGCAGCGGCTGGCTGAACATGGCGATGACGTTGCCCACGATGCTCACCCACAGCATGGTCGATGCCGGTACGCCGACGGAAACGGCGTAAGCCAGGCCGAAGGACTGCATGAACGTGTTGGTCACGGTTTCGAAGGACATCAGGGCAACCTGGAAGAACTGCACCGGGTGCGTCTTGAACATCTTGGCGAACGGGAGCTTCACCAGTTCGCCGTGGTCGTGCTTTTCCTCGAAGACCTCGGGCTCCTCGAGGGAGCGCCGGACCAGGTAGGCGACCACCAGCACCACCAGGGACAGCCAGAACGGGATGCGCCAGCCCCAGGAGAGCCGGTCGGCTTCGCTCATGGCGGCCACGGGAAGGAAGGCAAGGGAGGCAAGGACGATGCCGGCGGAAATGCCGCTCATAGCGAAGCTCGCAAAGAAGCCGCGGTGTCCTTCAGGTGCTTCCTCGGTGGACAGGGCAGAAGCGCCGGCGGTTTCCGCGCCGGCGGACAATCCCTGCATGAGGCGCAGCACCACGAGCAGTGCCGGTGCCCAGTAGCCGGCGGAGTTGAAGTCGGGCAGTACGCCGATCAGGAAAGTGGCCGATCCCATCAGCACGAGGGTCAGGACGAGGGTGTTCTTGCGGCCGATCTTGTCCCCCAGGTGGCCGAAGACGACGGCGCCGAAGGGCCGTGCCACGTAGGCCACGCCGAAGGTGGCAAAGGAGGCGATGAGGGCGACAGTGGGGTCGCCGGACGGGAAGAAGATCTTGGAGAAGACCAGTGACGCCGCTGTGGCGTAGATGAAGAAGTCGTAGTACTCCAGCGCGCCGCCCAGGAAGGCTGCGAGGGCGGCCTTCTTGGCGCGCTTCAACTGGTACTGCTTCGCCGCAGCGGTGGCAGTGGGGGCGAGATCGGTCATTGCAGGGGGTCCTTCCGCACTGAAAGACGGTGTCCGGATTTTTGGATTTGTGCGTATCGCGAACAGACGTGCGATATGCGACTAGAAAAAGGATAGCGCAGAGTGAAGTGACTCACAATCCGTTGTTTGTCCCCTGCGCCCTGCCGGATACCGGCCCGTATTCTTGGTAGGTCAGGAACAGCGCGCAGCTTGAGGTGCAGGGAGCTCATGGACGAACAGCCGGCCTACTTCGTGAAATCGGTCGAGAAGGCGTTCGACGTGCTGCGGGCCTTCACCCCGAACAAGCCCCGGCTGACCGTCTCCCAGGTGGCCGCGGCCGCCTACACCACCAGGGCTTCCGCCCGGCGGTTCCTCCTGACCCTGGCAGACCTCGGCTACCTGCGGGCGGACGGGGCGCATTTCGAACTGACTGCCCGTTCGCTGGAGATCGGCCGGTCCTTCCTGGCCAACCTCGAGCTGCCCGCCATCGCGGACCGGCATCTGAAATCCCTCGCTGCAGAGCTGAACGAAACCACGTCCCTCTGCATTCTCGACGGCGCCGACGTCGTGTATGTCGCCTGCGTGCCCTCGCCCCGGCTCCTCAGCGTGACCATCACCGTGGGAACCAGGTTCCCGGCCTGGGCCACCTCCATGGGGCGCGTGCTGCTGGGGGCGCTGACTGAGGCAGAGCTCCAGACCTACTTCGACACCGTCCGGCTGCAGAAACTGACCGAGCACTCCGTTGGCAGCCCCGAGCAGCTGCGGGCGGAGATTGACCGCGCCCGGTCCAGGGGGTGGGCCATGGTGTCGCAGGAACTGGAGGAGGGGCTGCGCGGGGTGGCGGTGCCGGTGTGCCGCGGCCATGACGTGGTGGCGGCCGTCAACGTTTCCCTGCAGACGCACCAGTCGTCTGCCGAGGACATCGAAAAGTCCGTGGTGCCGCGCCTGCAGGAGGTCGCCCGGCAGATCGGCCTGGACTACGGCGGGGACGCGTCCGGGCTGCGGCGGGCCTGATGGCCAACTCGCCCTCCGGCGAATCCGTCATCCAGCGCGTGGTGAAAATCCTCGACGCCTTTTCGAAGGGCCGGCCGCGGATGTCGTTGAGCGAACTGGTCCGGGCCACCGGCATGTCCAGCAGTACGGCGCACCGGCTGGCCAACGACCTGGTGGACAGCGGGCTGCTGAACCGCAGCGAGGCCGGTGACTACGGCGTTGGCATGAAGATGTGGGAGCTGGCGTCCCGTAGCAATCCGCTCGAGGAGTTCCGACGCCGGGGCCTTCCGTTCCTCGAAGGAGTCCACGCCGCCGTCCGGGAACAGGTCTCGCTCTCCATTCCCGACGTCGGTTCCGGCACCGTGCTGTACCTGGAGCAGCTGGACCGGCACGGCACCGCCACCAATCTTGCCGCCGTGGCCGGCCGGCTCTTGATCCACAACACCTCGTCCGGGATGGCCATGATGGCCCACATGCCGCGCGACGTGCAGGAGCGGTTCCTGGCTGGGCCGCTGGAGAAGACCACTGCCGCCACGGAGACCGACCCGGCGCGGCTGCGCGCCCAGCTCGCCCTGACCCGGGAACGCGGCTACGTCCGCATGGCCGGCGTCCTGGTGCAGGAAAACACCGCCTATGCCGTCCCCGTCTTTGGTGAGGGCAACAGCGTGATCGGCGCGATCGCCGTCGTGATTCCGACGGCGGACGAGGACCCCAAGGTGGTTCTTCCCGTCCTGGTGGCCGCAGGGCGCGGCCTTTCCCGGACCATGGGCGCAGAGCGCCGCCCCTACGGCACAAGGCCCTGGCTCCAAGGGTCCTGACCAACGGCTATCTCCTCTCGAAACGCGTCCCGTTGAACGGGAAGTTCCCCCGGGCCGTCTCTCCCTGCTCCTAGTGTTTTTCCCCAGAGCGACAGCCACCCGGACAGGGTGCACGCCCAACTCTTCGGCCCCGCCAGCAGGTGGCGGCCGCCCTGGAAACTCAACGAGGAGAACCTATGGGACACGTCCAGCCCCCCACCCCCGCCGCGGAGGCCGCCGTCCTGGAACGCGCGGAAGGCCTTCCGGCGAAGACCCCAAAGAAGGCCGCACTGGCTTCCTTCCTTGGCTCCACATTGGAGTATTACGACTTCTTCATCTACGGCACCGCAGCAGCGCTGGTGTTCCCCAAGATCTTCTTCCCAGGCGGAGACCCGGTGGTTGCCCTGCTCGGCGCGATGGCCACGTTCGGCGTCGGCTACCTGGCCCGGCCGCTGGGCGGCGTCATCATGAGCCACTTCGGGGACAGGATCGGCCGCAAGCAGGCGCTGATGATCACGCTGGTGATCATGGGGGTTGCCTCCATCGGCATCGGCTTCCTGCCCACCTATGACCAGATTGGTTACTGGGCCACGGCGCTGCTGCTGGCAGGCCGGCTGGCGCAGGGATTCTCCGCCGGCGCCGAGGCCGCGGGCGCGTCCACACTGACCATGGAACACTCCCCGGAGGGACGCCGCGGCTTCTTCACCAGCTTCGTGATGACCGGCTACGCGTCCGGCATGGTGCTCTCCACGGTGGTGTTCATCCCGCTCGCCGCCCTCCCCGAGGAACAGTTGCTGGGCTGGGGCTGGCGCGTCCCGTTCTGGCTGTCCGCCGTGGTGCTGCTGGTCGCCTACTGGATCCGCACCCGGCTGGACGAGCCGCCCGTCTTCGAAGAGACCGTGGAAACGAAGAAGCCCAAGGGCATTCCGGCGGCCGAGGTGCTGAAAACGCAGTGGCGCGACGTCCTGCGAGTGGCCCTCGTGATGCTGTTCTCCGTCATGCAGACCACCTTCACCGTTTATGCCCTGGCCTACGCCACCGGCAAGGGCATCGGCCTGGACCGGACCCTCATGCTTACGGTCAATGCGCTCACCATCGGCCTGTCCATGTTCACCATCCCGCTGGCCGGAATCATCTCCGACCGGTTCGGCCGCAAGAAGGTGCTCCTGGTGGGCTCCCTCGGCTGCGCCGTCACCTCGTTCGGCTACTTCTGGGCCATCAGCGAGCACAACATCGCCATGATCTTCGTCTTCGGGTTCCTGAACATGTCCGTCTTCTACTCCTGCTGGAACGGTGTCTGGACGGTCTTCTTCCCTGAGATGTTCCCGGCACCGGTCCGCTACTCCGGCATGGCCATCGGCAGCCAGGTGGGCCTGATTCTCACCGGCTTCGCACCCGCCATCGCCACCGTCCTGGCCCAGCCGGGACCCGGCGGCTGGATCCCGGTGGCAGTCTTCACGGTGGCCTGCCTGGCGGTCTCCGCGATCGCCATCGCCACGGCCCGCGAAACCCACAAGACCCCGCTCGAGGAGCTGGGCCTGCCGCGGGAGCGCCGGACGTCCGTCTGAGACCCTACGGCCGGCTACCCGTCCCCGCCACTCACCCGCCCGCCACTCACCAGCGGCCCCGACCACACAGAAAAGAAAGTTGGAACCATGACCCCGCCAGCAACCGCCCCCCGCACGTACCGAGCCGCAATCGTGGGCTGCGGCGCCATCTCCCGCAACCACCTCGAGGCCTTCGGCGCCCTGGACAATGTGCAGGTAGTCGGGGTGTGCGACATCGACCTGGACCGGGCACGCGCCACCGCCCGGAACTGGGACGTGCCGAACGCGGTGAACACCGTGGAGGAGCTCCTGGCGCTGGGCGTGGACATCGTTTCGGTCTGCACGCCACACCCGACCCATGAGGAGGTGGTGCTCAAGGCAGCGGCGGCCGGCGTGCATGTGCTGTGCGAAAAGCCGATTGCCACCCGGCTGGACTCGGCCGAGCGGATGGTTGCGGCGTGCGAGGAGGCCGGTGTGCAGTTCGGGGCGCTGTTCCAGCGCCGCTTCTGGCCTGCAGCCCAGAAAATCCGGAATGCGATCGACGACGGAACGCTGGGCCGGCCGCTCATGGCCCAGTGTTCCGTGATGCTGCACCGCGCGCCGGAATACTACAACCGGGACGCGTGGCGCGGCACCTGGGAGAACGACGGCGGCGGCGTGCTCATGACGCAGGCCATCCACCAGATCGACCTCCTGCAGTGGTACCTCGGCGACGTGGCGGAGGTCTACGGGAAGGTCAACACGTACCGGCACGGCGACTACATCGAGGTGGAGGACTCCGCCACGGCGGTCATCACGTTCACCTCCGGCGCCATGGCAACGCTGGAAGCGTCAACGGCGGTGTCGCCCAACCTGGGCATCCAGCTCCGGATCACGGGCGAAACGGGCGCCTCGGCATCGCTCACGGAGTTCCCCGAGGGCAGCGACGGCCGGCTGGACCTGTGGGCCGTGGGGGAAAAGATCACTGTGGAACCCGTCCATCCAGAGGGCGTGGAACCGAATATCGACCTTTCCACTATCAACGGCCAGCTGATTCCGCACCACACCAGCCAGGTCCGCGATTTCGTGCAGGCCCTGGACGCCGGCACCGAGCCCGCCATCACCGGCAAGGACGCCCTGAAATCGCTCCGCATCCTGCTGGCGGTCTACGAATCCGCGCGCACCGGACGCCCCGTCTGCTTCGCTGACGTTGAGGCTTCGGGCCGCGTCCAGGTGCCGGCCGACGTCGAGGTCTCAGCCGGAACCCGTGTTCCTGCGGAAGCGGCAGGCTAGCCATGACCCAACACGAAACCCGCCATGCCGCCCGCCCGCTCACCTTGGGCCGGAACGGCCGCACGCCGCGGACCCTCCGCAACCGGCTCGTCTCCGCTCCGATGGAACGCAACTACGGCACCACCGACGGGCACATCACCGAGCAGTACATCGACTACCTCGTCACCCGCGCCCGGGCAGGCCTGGGACTGGTCACTACCGAAGCCACGTACGTCCGGGCAGACGGCAAGGGCCGCACCCACCAGCTGGGCCTGCACACGGACGGGATGATTCCCGGGCTGCGTCGGCTCACCGACGCGCTGCACGCTGAAGGTGCGCTGGCCGCCGTCGAACTTAACCACGGCGGCCGGACTGCGCAGACAGCGGTTTCCGGGCACAAGAACGTGGCGCCGTCGCCGGTGCCGTGTGCGGTGGCCGGCGGGGAGATTCCGCGGGAACTCACGGCCGGGGAATGCCACGACCTCGTGCAGTCCTACGCCGCGGCGGCCCGCCGGGCCATGGCAGCGGGCTTCGACGTGATCAACATCCACGGCGCCCACGGCTACCTGATCCACCAGTTCATGTCCCCCATCTCCAACCACCGCACGGATGAGTTCGCCGCGCCGGAGCACTTCCTGAACCTGGTCATCGACGCCGTCCGCGGGGCCGCACCGGACGCCATCCTCGGGGTGCGGGTGTCCGTCGTCGAGGGCCCGGCGGACGGTATCAGCGCCGAACGCCAGGTGGCCATCATGGCCAACGCACACCTGGACCAGCTTGACTTCCTCGACTTGTCCGCCGGCAGCTACGACGCCGGCGAATGGATCGTGCAGCCCGGCGAGTGGAAGCCCGGACTGCTCCGCGACTACGCCACGGCGTACCGGCAGTTCGGCCTTCCGCTGGGCATGGCCGGGCGGCTGAACTCGCCGGCCGTCATCGAAGAGGTCCTCGCCGGCGGTGCCTGTGATTTCGTCAGCCTGGCCCGCGCCATCCACGCTGACCCCGCCTTCGTGGGCGGCGTGCTCCGCGGCGAGGCTTACCGTCCCTGCATCGCGTGCAACGTCTGCATCGACACCCTCGGCCAGGGGCAGGTCACGTGCACGGTCAACCCCGCGGTGGGGCGCTCGCGGGTTCCCGTTCCGACGCCGGCCGTCCGGCCTGGCACCCGGGTGGCCGTCGTGGGCGCCGGACCGGCGGGCCTTACGGCCGCCCGGGAACTGGCGCAGTCGGGTGCGCAGGTGACCGTGTTCGACGGCGGTGTCCGGCTGGGTGGGCAGTTCGCCCTCGCGGAACGGATGAAGTCGACACCGGATTTCCACCGGTTCACCGACTGGTCCGCAGAGGAGAACGACAGGTTGGGTGTTGACGTCCGCCTGGGCGGGCGGGCGGACCTTGCCGATCTCGGCGGGCTGGTCCGGGAAACCGGGGCCGACGCCGTCGTGCTGGCCACCGGCGGGACCCGGCCGGGGGCAGGTTTCCTTGGCGCGGACCGTCCCGGCGTAGTGGACGTCCGGGACTGGCTCGCCGCCCACCCCGGGGTGCTCGGCTCCGACGGGCCGGCGGACGGTGTCGTCCCGGAAGCCGTGACCATCTGGGGTGCGGACTCCGTGGCGATGAGCCTGGCCGACACCCTCGCGGGCCGCGGCGCCGCCGTGCTGCTGGTGGGGCCGCAGGAGGTCCTCGCGCCGGAATCCGGGCGGCGGGCAAAGATCCTTGCCGTGCCGCGGCTCGAACAGAATCCGCGGGTCCGGATCCGGCTGGGTGCCACGATCGAGGAATACGACGGCGGCCGCGTCCGTATTGCCGGCCCGTTCCCGGACGGGGCCGAGGACGGGTCCGGCCCGGAATGGCTGGATGCTCCGGGCCCGCTGCTGGTTTCGCGCTCGGTGCTGCCGCTGGACGGTTCCGTTTCCGCGGCGGACCGCGAGGCGGACCTGGCCCGAGCGGCCGGTGTGCCGGTGGCGTTGGCCGGAACGGTTGTGGACCGGACCCCCGCCATCGCCTCCAACGCAGTGAAAAGCGGGTACGACGCCGCGCAGCGCATCGCCGCTGCTCTTGCGGCCGAACCCTTCGCACCAGCCGCCGAATCGGCCCGTCCCGTAGAACTCAGCATGAACGGAGCAGCATCATGAGCGCACCGCGCCGCCCGCTGGGCCTGGCCCAGCTGTCCCTCCTTGACACCGCCCCGCCGCAGCTGGTGGCCATCGCCGCCGAAGCCCGCTTCGACTTCATCGGCGCCCGCGTCCGGCCGGTCACACCCACTGAGCGGCCCTATGACCTGCAGCCCGGGTCGCCGATGCTGAAGGAGACCCTGGCCCGGATGGCCGACACCGGCGTCGCGGTCCGCGACATCGAGTTTCTGCTGCTGGACGGCACTGACCAGCGCGATGCCTGGCTTGCCATGATGGAGGCCGGGCAGGCCCTCGGCGCCGCATCCCTGACAGTGGCCGCGTCCGACCCCGACACCGGACGCCTTGCCGACACACTGGCCCGCATAACCGAGGACGGCCGCAGCTACGGCATCGTCCCCACCTTAGAGCCCATCTCCTACCAGGCGGTGAACTCCATTCCCGCCGCGGCGGCTCTGGCCCGGTCCTCGGGCTGCAACGTCGTGGTGGACGCGCTCCATCTGAACCGCTTCGGGGCGGTCACGGGGTCCGCGCAGTGGCAGGACCTCGAGGCGAACCTCGACCTGGTGCCGCTGCTGCAGCTGTGCGACGGGCCGGCACAACGTCCGGCCGACCGCGCGCAGCTGGTGGCGGAGTCGCGCTCGGAACGCGGCGTTCCGGGCGAGGGGGGGTTTGACCTTGCCGCCCTGGTCAACCTCTTTCCCGCTGATCATGCCGTGAGCGTCGAGGTGCCGTCGGACAGCACGGTGGCCCGCCTGGGAGAGCTGGGCTGGGCACGGAAGCTCAAGGAAGCTGCCGACACGGTGCTGCAGGTGGCAGGCAACCTCCAGAAAGCAGGAATCAAGTGAGCCAAAAAACAGAGGAAAACCCGACGGCGGAACTGGCACCCGGCGTCGTAATTCCCCTCATCGGGCTGGGCACCTGGCCGATGACCGGCGAGGAAGCCGCCGATGCCGTGGCCCGGGCGATCGGCAACGGGTACCGGCATATCGATACGGCGGAAAATTACTGCAACGAGGAGGCCGTGGGGGAGGGGATCCGCCGCAGCGGCATTGCCCGCAGGGAGCTGTTCCTCACCACCAAGTTCAATAAGCAGTGGCACGGCACGACGGGCGTGCGCGAGGCCTTCGGCGCGGCAACCCGCCGGCTCGGCACCGAGTACCTGGACCTCTTCCTGATTCACTGGCCGAACCCTGCCCATGACCGGTTTGTCGAGGCAGCCGAGGGGCTCACCCGGCTGGCCGAGGAGGGGCTGATCAGGTGCTGGGGTGTTTCCAACTTCAAGCCGGCCCACCTGCGGGAGCTGCAGTCGGCAGGCCTGGAAGCCCCGGTCAACCAGGTGCAGATCGATCCCGAACACCAGCAGCTCGACCAGCTGGCCTTCCACCGGGAACACAACATCGCCACCGCTGCCTACAGCCCGCTGGGCCGCAACGGCGGCTTCCTCTCCGCCCCTGCCGTCACCGCTCCCGCTGCGCAATACGGCAAGACGCCGGCGCAGGTGGTGCTCCGCTGGCGGGTCCAGTCCGGCCGGGTGGCCATCCCCAAGTCCGCCGACGACCGGCGGCAGCGCGAAAACCTCGACGTCTTCGACTTTGCCCTCACCGAGGCGGAGATGGCCGGGATCGATGCCCTGGACACGGGCGCACCGCCGCGGCTCGACTCTGACGAATTCGGACACTGAAAGAACAACTGGAGCAAGAGATGACTTTCCCGACTGATGCAACAATCCACTCCGCTGCCGGAGACAACCTGCGCACCCTGGACTGCGACGTCCTGGTGGTGGGCTCCGGCGCGGGCGGCCTGGCCGCAGCCGTGACGGCCGCATACCACGGGCTGAAGGTTGTGGTGGTGGAAAAGGCGGACGTCTGCGGCGGTGCCACGGCCTGGTCCGGCGGCTGGGCCTGGGCGCCCGGCAATCCGCTGGCCCGGGCCGCCGGCGTCAGCGAGGACAAGGAGACCTTCCGAACCTACCTGCGCAGAGTCCTGGGGGCCGACTACCAGGCGGACAGGGTGGACGCGTTCCTGGAGGCCGTGCCCCACATGGTGGGCTTCTTCCACCAGAAGACGTCGCTGCAGTTCGTCCCGGGTGCCAAAATCAACGACGTCTATGGGGGGCTTCCCGGTGCCGGGACCGGGCACCGCTCAGTTGGGCCCAAGCCCATGAACGCCCGCCGGATCCGTCCGGAGCTGCGCGCCAAATTACGGCACCAGCTGTATGAAACCTCGTTCCTGGGCATGGGCATCATGGCCGGACCGGACCTCACCAGATTCCTCTCGGCGTCGCGGGGCAATCCGCGCGGACTCCTCCATGCAGGCTGGCGATTCGGCCTGCACCTCCTGGATCTGCTGACGCACCGGCGCAACATGCAGCTGGTCAACGGGACGGCAATGACCGGCCGGCTGCTGCAGTCCGCAGACCGCTTCGGCGTCGACGTCCGCGTCTCCACGCCGGCCCGCCGGCTGCTGGCCGACGGCGCCGGCAAGGTGACGGGCGCCGTCGTCGGAACCCCCGAAGGGGAACTGCGGATCAACGCCGCACGCGGAGTGGTCCTGGCGGCCGGCGGCTTCCCGCAGGACGTGCAGCGCCGGAAGGAACTGTTCCCGCACACCCCAACCGGCCGCGAACACTGGACGCTGGCGCCTGCGGAGGCCAGCGGCGACGGCATCAGCCTGGGCCAGTCGGTGGGCGCCCGTTTCAGGACCGGCGTGGAATCCGCAGCCGCATGGTGTCCGGTGTCGCTGGTGCCGTACCGCAGCGGCCGGACAGGCACGTTCCCGCACATCATGGACCGTGCCAAGCCCGGCAGCATCGGCGTCCTGCGCAGCGGGAAGCGGTTCGTCAACGAGGCCAACGGGTATTACGACTACGTGGCGGCGATGCTGGCGGCCACGCCGGCGGGGGAGCAGCCGGAGGCCTGGCAGATCGCCGATTCCCGCTTCGTGCGGCGCTTCACGCTGGGCATGGCCAAACCGCTGCCCGTGCCGCTCTTCCCCTACCTGCGCTCCGGCTACCTGACGAAGGGCCGGACGCTGGAGGAACTCGCCGTCAAATGCGGGATCGATCCGGCCGGGCTGAAGGACACGGTGGAGCGCTTCAACCGCCATGCGGCGAGCGGCACGGACCCGGACTTCGGCCGCGGCTCCACGCCCTTCAACCGCTACGGCGGTGACGCGGCGGTGACGCCGAACCCGTCGCTGGGCCCCATCGAGAAGGGCCCGTTCTACGCCGTGCGCGTGCTACCGGGGAGCTTCGGCACGTTCGCCGGCCTGGACGTGGACGGTCGCTCCCGCGCCCTTGATGACGGCGGCCGGCCCATCGCGGGCCTGTACGTCGCCGGCAACGACCAGGCCAGTGTGATGGGCGGGCACTACCCGGCCGGCGGCATCAACCTCGGCCCGGCTCTGGCGTTCGGATACGTCGCCGGCCGCGATCTGGCCGGGGCGGTGGAGTACGAGGACGACGGGACAGTGCCCGCAAATGCAGTGCCCGCGAAAGCCGTGCCCTCGGAGTCCGGAGCCGCTGTGGGAGCTGAACGGGCTGCAGGCTAAACCGGATATTGACACCCACCCGGGGTCGGAATATTCTACAACCAAATGGTTGTAGATCAGCTTAGCGATGCCGAACTGGACCGCCTCTTCCAGGCGTTCGCGGACACCACCCGGCGGGACATCATGCGCCGGGTAGCGGTGGGGGAGTACTCGGTGACCGGCCTGGCGGCCCTCTACGCCATGAGCTTTGCCGCCGTCCAGAAGCACGTGGCGGTGTTGGAGCGCGC
The DNA here is from genome assembly GCF_003261175.1 of Arthrobacter globiformis. Classification (GTDB taxonomy): domain Bacteria; phylum Actinomycetota; class Actinomycetes; order Actinomycetales; family Micrococcaceae; genus Arthrobacter; species Arthrobacter globiformis_A. Next base: position 33,249 of record NZ_QLNP01000102.1, read on the forward strand.
CTCCCTGGTCACCAAGGAGAAGCGCGGAAGGGAGCAGATCGTGCGGGGCAATCATGACGGCCTGAAGGAAGCCCGCCGGCTGCTTGACGAGTACGAGGCGATCTGGCGGCAGCGCGTCGCCCGGATCGCAGACATCCTGGCTGAAGAATAGGAAGGGTCCGGCAATGACGGTTATCAGTTCCACCAAGAACCCAGAGGCGCTCAGCTTCACCCTCGTGGCAGAATTCGACGCCGACGTGAAACGCGTCTGGCAGATCTGGGAAGACCCGCGGCAGCTCGAGCGCTGGTGGGGACCGCCCACCTATCCGGCGACCTTCAGCCAGTACGAATTCACCCCCGGCGGCGAGGCTTCCTATTACATGACGGGCCCGGACGGCGAGAAGCCCCGCGGCTGGTGGCGCATCACCGACATCCAGGCGCCGAACCACCTCGAGTTCGACGACGGGTTCGCCGACGACGACGGCGCTCCGGTCGAGGCCATGGGCGCCGCGCACGCAACCGTCACGCTGGAGGACGTCGGCGGCCGGACCCGGATGACCGTCCAGTCCGTCTTCCAGTCCGAAGAGCAGATGAACCAGATGATGGAGATGGGCATGGAGGAGGGAATGAAGGAGGCCGCCGGACAGATCGACGCCCTCCTGGCCGAGCCCGCCCGTGCCTGACGGGCTGCCCGGATAGTCGGTAAACTGCCCGGTTTATCCGGCGCAACGCAAGAGGACGACGGCGGGAATGTCCCGCCGTCGTCCTCTTACGTTCTGTCCGGGGTGCTGCCTAGAGGGCAGCGGTGTTCAGGCTGAGCGTGAAGGTGTTCGGGCCGCTAAGGGTGACGGCGACGTCGCTCTTCTTTGCGTTGGCCCGGCTCGAGAAATCGTGCACCAGCGTCTCCAGCGTGTGGTTCACTGCAGAACGGTCCCAGATCTTGATCGTCATTGATTCGGCGGTCTCAAAGGTCATTTTTCAGTGCTTTCGTGTCTGGGCATGGCGCCAATGCGATGCCGCGGAACAGGGCAGCCCAGGAACGCTCGGAGGCCTCAGGCAGCTCGACGAGCTCACCGGTTTGGCCTCATTGCGTCCACCAGGATTTTGTTGTGTTTGAACTTCTGAACCACTTGCAGAAAAGCGTATTCCTTCGTGGTTCCATTCCATGATGCACAGGCGCGGGAGGGCTTTTCAAACGGTTTGGCCCGAAACGGCGGGTGAGGTTTGCCACATACAGGGTTACAGTGCTACCCCTCGGTGAGGACGGCGATGGCGCGGCGGCCCAGGCTCCCCACCACGTGACGCTGCATGATTTCGCGGGCGCGGACGGCGTCGCCGGCCACCACCGCATCGGCGATCGCGATGTGTTCCTCGCGGACGCGCTTGCGGTCCTTCTCGGAGTCCTTCTGGCTCTGCAGGCCGATCTGGCGGTACCGGTCGGCCTTGTCCCATAGGCCCTCAAGGATTCCGATGAGCAGGGGGTTGTGCGAGGCCCGGTACACAGCCCGGTGGAATTCGCGGTGCGCCGTCATGGCGTCCAGGTCTGCGGCGTCGTGCAGCGGCGTCAGCTGCTTCAGCGCGGCCTGGATGTCCTCGATATCGGCAGGTGTCCGGCTCTCGGCCGCCAGCCCTGCGGCCAGCGGGTCCAGGTTCTCGCGGAGGACGTACAGGTCGCGGGCCTCGTCCGCGGTGAGGGACGCCACCCGGGCATCCCGGTGCGACTCCAGCTGCACCAGCCCCTCTGCGGCCAGCCGGCGCAGCGCCTCACGCAGGGGCGTGGTGCTGACGCCGATCTCGTGGGCGAGCTGCCCCTGGCTGAGCACGGAACCGTGGCCGATCTCCCCGGTCAGGATCCGGCGGCGCAGTTCCTCGTAGGCGTACGCGCTCTTGGTCAGTGCTACGGGCGGTTGGGCCACCACTTGCTCCCTTCGGTTTGTCACAGTTGTTATAAGTTATAACCTATAACAGCCACCTGCTCCTTGAGAAAGCAGAACCATGAGTATCGACCCTGCTCCCAGCTTTAGCCCCGGCATCAGGAGCCTCTCCGTCAACGGCGAAGTTCTGCAGTCAGTGGACATCGAGGGTGCCTTCGGCTCCGGGTATTCCCGGCTGCCCGTGGTGCTGCGGCTGCTGGCGGAGAACGTGCAGCGGAACATGGCCGGCCAGGAGCGCGAGCAGGCAATGGATGCCTTGCGGAACTGGCTGGCCACGGGCACCAGCACGGCTGAAATCGAGTTCCTGCCCACCCGGGTGCTGATGCACGACACCACCAGCACGCCAGCCTTGGTGGACATCGCGGCCATGAGGGATACGCTCGCCGAGTCCGGGGCCGACCCCATGGCCCTGAACCCGCTGCTGCGCGTGGACGTGTCCATCGACCACTCGTTGGCGGTGGAGGAGTACGGGCGCGCCGACGCTGCCGCCCGGAACATCAAGCACGAGATCCGCCGGAACCGGGAGCGGTACCAGTTCCTGAAGTGGGCGTCCAAGGCTATGAACGGTGTGCACATCAACCCGCCGGGCACGGGCATCATGCACACGATCAACCTCGAGCAGCTGGCCACCGTGGTGACCACCATCGAGCGGGACGGCGTCCGGTGGGCGGTGCCGGACATGATGGTGGGCACCGACAGCCACACCCCGATGATCAACGGCCTCGGTGTCCTGGGCTGGGGCGTCGGCGGGCTGGAAGCGCAGACGGTGATGTTCGGGATGCCTGCCACGCTGCGCATCCCCGACGTCGTCGGCGTGCGCCTGACCGGTGAACTGGCGGCGGGTACCCTGGCCACCGACCTCGCGCTGGCCGTCACCCAGCGGCTGCGCCAGGTGGGCGTAACGGGGGAGTTCGTCGAGTTCTTCGGCCCCGGAGTCTCGACGCTGACCGTCGGTGAGCGCGCCGTCGTCGCCAACATGGCGCCTGAATACGGTGCCACCACCGGCTACTTCCCGATCGACGCGCACGTCCTCGATTACCTTGCGAGCACCGGCCGCAGCTCGGAACAGACGCGGCTGGTCGAGGCGTATGCCCGGCAGACGTGCCTGTGGTTCGACCCCGAAGCAACGCCGGTCTACACGAGAATCGTCGACGTCGACCTGTCCGCCGTCGTCATGCACGCCGCCGGCCCGCGGCGTCCCCAGGACCTCCTGCCCTACGGCGGCATCCGCAAGGCACTGGAAAAGGAGGCCGGCCCGGCCCGCGCCGGCGAGGCAACTGCTGCTGTAGGCGATGACGGCGGACTGCCGGACTTTCCAGTCGCTCTCGCCGCCATCACCAGCTGCACCAACACCTCGGACCCGCGCCTGCTCATCGCGGCCGGGCTGCTCGCCCGCAATGCCCGCCGCCGCGGCCTGACCGTGCCGGACTGGGTCAAGACCTCGCTGGCGCCGGGCTCACCAGCGGCGGCCAGCTACCTCAAGCGTGCCGGGCTCGCCGACCACCTGGCCTCCGTGGGGTTCGACATTGTCGGGTTCGGCTGCACCACCTGCATCGGCAACCCGGGCCCGCTGACGCCGGTGATCGCCAAGGCCCAGGCCGACGGCGTGAGAGAACCGGTGGCGATCCTGTCCGGCAACCGCAATTTCCCGGGCCGGGTCCACCCGGACGTGGAACTCAGCTTCATCATGTCGCCCCCGCTGGTGGTGGCCTTCGCGCTTGCCGGCGACGCCAAGCGGGACCTCAGCGAGGAGCCCGTGCAGCACGCCGCCGACGGCGCTCCGGTCTACCTCAGGGACCTGTGGCCGTCGCGCGACGAGATCGACGACTTCGTGGCCAAAGCCAACGACCCCGCCGACTTCCGGCGGGACTTCGCCATCGCCAGCCGCGATCCCCAGTGGAAGCGGGTGGAAGCACCGGACGGGTCGCAGTACCCGTGGGATGACGGGTCCACCATCCTCCGCCGCCCCCCGTTCGCAGCCATGTCAGAAGGCAGCCTCCTCGGGAAGTTCAGCGCGCATCCGCTCCTGGTGCTCGGCGACGACATCACCACCGACCACATTTCACCGGCCAGTGCCATCCCGCCCGCCAGCGGCGTCGCAGACTTCCTGGTGGACAGGGGCGAGGACCGGGGTGACCTCAACGTCTTCGCCTCCCGCCGTGGCAACTGGGAGGTCATGGTCCGCGGCGCCTTCCACAACAAATCCGTCCGGAACCTTTTGCAGCCCGACGCGCCGGTGGCACACACCATCCACTCGCCGTCGAACGAAACCCTGCCCATCTGGGATGCCGCCCAACGGTACCGGGACGCCGGCGACTCCGTGGTCATGGTGGCCGGCGAGCGCTACGGCATGGGTTCGTCCCGGGACTGGGCCGCGAAGGCCCAGCGGCTGCTGGGTGTCCGCGCGGTCATCGCCGCCAGCTTTGAACGGATCCACCGCTCCAACCTCATTGGCATGGGCATCCTCCCGCTGGTCATGCCGGCGGACATGAGGGAGAAGCTCCTCAGCCTCGCACCGGGCGACACGATTGAGCTCGACGCCCCCGCGGAGCGCCTCCGTCCCCGCTCCGGGATCGCCGCGGCAATTGTCCGCGCGGACGGCACCAGGGAGCCGTTCACGGCCACCACCGCCGTGGAGACGGGGCTGGAATGCGAGCTCCTCGGCGTCGGCGGCGTCATCCCCATGATCCTGCGGCGGACCTTGGCGGCCTAAGCCCAAAAGCAAGAGGACGACGGCGGGTGGTCCCGCCGTCGTCCTTCCTTTGCCTTCGCCGTTAAGCGGGCGAGGCGCGGAGCCGGTTAGCCGATGAGCGCCAGGACCGAGCCGGCGGTGACCACCTGGCCGGGGCCGGCGGCGACGCCGGAGACGACGCCTCCGCGGTGGGCGGGAACGCTGGTCTCCATCTTCATCGCCTCCAGCACCACCACGGGATCACCCGCTGCCACATCGGCACCCGGCTCCACGAGCCACTTCACCACGGTGCCGCTCATGGCGGCGCGGAGTTCGGCCGGGTCGGAGGTGCCAGACCCGCCGTCGGGAGAGCCAGCGGCCGAAGAGGTGGCCAGGCCGCCCGGAAGTGCCTGGCCCGACCGGGCCCAGCCGTCCAGCAGATCCGCCGGAAGCCCGACGGCAAGCCGTCGGCCGTCCACGTCCACCGTGATGGTGCGCCGCCGGCCTTCGGGAGCGGTGGGGCTGAAGTCGGGATCTGCCGGAATCTGGCCGGCGAAGTCCGTCTCAATCCAGCGGGTGTGGACGTCCAGGCCGGTCCCGGACGTGAAGTCCGCGGCCTCCACCACGGCGCGGTGGAACGGCAGAACGGTGGCCACACCGGTGATGCTGATCTCGGCCAGCGCGCGGCGGGCACGCCGCAGCGCCTGCTGGCGGTCGGCTCCGGTGACGATCAGCTTCGCCAGCAGCGAGTCGAACTGCGGTGCCACGAAGGAGCCGGAGCGGACGCCGGTGTCCAGCCGGATGCCGGGGCCGGTGGGTGCGGTGAATTCGGTGACGGTGCCGGGGGAGGGCAGGAAGCCGCGCCCCACGTCCTCGGCGTTGATCCTGAATTCAAAGGCGTGGCCGAGGGGAGCCGGGTCGTCTGTATGGGACAGCCGTTCCCCGGCGGCGATCCGGAACTGCTCCTGGACCAGGTCGATCCCGGTGGTTTCCTCGGTGATGGGGTGTTCCACCTGCAGCCGTGTGTTCACCTCGAGGAAGGCGACGGTGCCATCGGCGGCGACCAGGAACTCCACCGTCCCCGCACCCGAGTAGCCGGCTTCCCGGCAAACTGCCTTGGCCGCGTCGTAAATCTGGGCCCGCTGCCCGTCGCTGAGGAACGGCGCCGGGGCCTCCTCCACCAGCTTCTGGTGGCGGCGCTGGAGGGAGCAATCCCGGGTTCCGACGACGATGACGTTGCCGTGAGTATCGGCCAGCACCTGCGCTTCCACGTGCCGCGGCCGGTCCAGGTAGCGCTCGACGAAACATTCGCCGCGGCCGAACGCAGCCACCGCCTCTCGAACGGCGGAGTCGAAGGCCTCCTCGACCTCGTCCATGTTCCGGACCACCTTAAGGCCGCGGCCGCCGCCGCCGAAGGCTGCCTTGATGGCGATGGGGAGCCCGTGCTCCTCCGCGAAGGCGCGGGCCTCGGCGGCGGATTCCACCGGCCCGTCGCTGCCTGCCACGAGCGGGGCGCCGGCCCGGACCGCGATCTCCCGGGCCGTGATCTTGTTGCCGAGCTGGCGGATGGCCTCCGGCGACGGGCCGATCCACGCGAGTCCGGCGTCGAGCACCGCCTGCGCAAAATCCGCGTTCTCGGACAGGAAGCCGTACCCGGGGTGGACCGCGTCCGCCCCCGCAGCGGCTGCCGCGCCGAGGAGCTTCTCGATGTTCAGGTAGGTGTCCGCGGGGGAGTTGCCGCCGAGGCTGAAGGCCTCGTCCGCGGCGGCGACGTGCATGGCGTCAGCGTCGATGTCCGCGTACACAGCCACGGAGGCCAGCTGTGCGTCGTCGCAGGCCCGGGCGATCCGGACGGCGATTTCGCCGCGGTTGGCAATGAGGACCTTGTGCATCAGTTGCTCGCTTTTCTTTGTGGAGTCTGTTCGGTGGCGATGCGGAAGCGGATGCTCCCGCCGATCGGGACCTGGGCGGCCAGGTCGAGCTGGTGGTCCACCACCACGCCGATCACCGGGTAGCCGCCCGTGATGGGATGGTCGGCCAGGAAGAGCACGGGCAGGCCTTCGGGCGGCATCTGGATGGCCCCCGCCACTGTTCCTTCGCTGGGCAGTTCACCGGTGCGGCTGCGCTCCAGGGGTGTTCCCTGCAGCCTCATGCCCACGCGGTTGGACTCCGGCTTGACCGTCCAGTCCTGGGCGCAGAGGGAGTCGATCGCGGCCTGGTCGAACCAGTCAGCGCGCGGTCCGAGGATGATGTCCAGCACGGTGACGCCCTCGCCGGGGTAATCGGGTTGGATTTCGGGGCTGCCCACGACGCCGGATTCGGCGGCGCTGCCGGCTGGCAGCAGCTGGTTCGCTGCCAGCGGCTGGGGACCGATTCCGGACATCGTGTCCGTGGAGCGGCTGCCCAGGACCGGCGGTGCGTCCACGCCGCCGCGGACAGCGACGTAGCTGCGGAAGCCGGCGTCGGGAACACCGATGGTGAGGATTTCGCCGTCGAGCAGGGCGAAGGGCGCGGCCGCCGGGACGGTGCGCTGCCGCTCGGGGACTGCCGGCTCAGCGCCGTCGGGGGAGGCCGACGGCGTCACAACGGTGAGTGCCGACGGCGCCCCCGCCACGGCCAGGACCTGGTCCCCAACGGCCTGGAGCCTCAGCCCGCCGGAGACGGTTTCGATGGCGGCGGCCGACGGCGCGTTCCCGACAAGGCGGTTGGCCCGGCGGAGCGAGGCCCGGTCCAGCGCACCGGCGGCTGAGACGCCAAGGGCCGAATGCCCCTGCCGGCCTAGGTCCTGGATGAGGCTGTGGATCCCGGGTGACAGGACGCGGAGGCCGGAGGTGGTTTCAGGGACCGCCTGCTGGCTCCCTGTCTGTTGGCTGTCCGCTTCTGCTGCGCCTGACACTTCCGGTGCCAGCTGGATCACGTCGCGGACGGCACGGAACTGGACGCGGTGCCCGGGGCTGGCAAGCGCTGGTTCGGGGCGGTCGAGGTCCCACATCTTGGCTCCGGTCCGGCCAATAAGCTGCCAGCCACCCGGTGACTTGCGCGGGTAGACAGCCGAGTAGTTGCCGGCCAACGCCACCGATCCCGCCGGGACCCCAGTGCGCGGGGAACTCCGGCGCGGAACTTCCAGGGCCTGGTTCTCGCCCACCATGTAGCCAAAGCCGGGCGCGAAACCAGCGAAGGCAACGGTCCAGACCTGGCCGGTGTGGGCTGCGATCACGCCGTCGGCGCCGAGGCCGGTCAGCTGCCCCACCTCGGCGAGATCTTCGCCGTCGTACACGGTGTCGATGACCACCAAGCCGCCGGCCTGCTCCGCCGGTGCCATGAGGTCCAGCTCCAGGAGGGCCTGCCCGATCCGCCGTGCGGCTGCGGGGGATTCGGCCCTGACCATGACGGTCTCCGCGGCGGCCAAGACATCCTGTTGGCCCGGAAACGGGGCCTCAAGGAGGGCGGCCTGCAGGGCGAGGACATCCTGCGTTCCGGAGACCACGGCGAGGATCGTGCGTGTTCCCACCGGCCGCACCGCCCGCACCCGGCCCGGGCGGGCGACGCTCGAAGGCGGAGTGTTTGGGGGCAGAGTGTTTGGGATTGCCTCCGGCGCGGGCTGGCCTGACGCGGAGGGCACGTCAATGTTGGGGGTTGCCATCGGGTCCTGAATCCGTCGCTTCATGCTAAACGAAGGCCTTGATGGTGATGCCGGCGGCGTCGAGCGCCTTCTTCACGGCGACAGCCATGGCCACTGCGCCGGGGGAATCCCCGTGGACGCAGACCGATTCCGCATTGATCGTCAGCCCGGAGCCGTCGATCGCCGTGATGGCCTCCCCGGTGGTCATCTGCAGGACCCGGGCGGCAACCGCCTCGGGGTCCTCCAGGACGGAACCGGGCTGGGAGCGCGACGTCAGCGTGCCGTCCGGGTTGTAGGCACGGTCAGCGAACGCCTCGGAGACTGCGCGGAGCCCGGCTTCCTCCGCGAGCCGCAGCACCTCGGATCCGGGCAGGCCAAGGATAGGGAGGCCGGGATCCACCGACTTCACTGCGTCCACCACGGCGCGTGCCTGCGCCGTGTTGTGGACTATCGCGTTGTACAGGCCGCCGTGCGGCTTGACGTAGCGGACCCGGGTGCCGGCCGTCGCGGCCAGTGCCTGCAGCGCGCCGATCTGGTACACCACGTCGTCGGCCAGTTCGCGCGGGTCGACGTCCATGTACCGGCGGCCGAATCCGGCCAGATCGCGGTAGCCGACATGCGCCCCGACCACCACGCCGGACTTGGCGGCGGCCTCGCAGGTTGCCCGGATGACGCTGGGGTCCCCGGCGTGGAATCCGCAGGCCACGTTGGCGCTGGACACGGAAGCCATCATGGCCGCATCGTCGCCCAGGCTCCATCGCCCGAAGGATTCACCGACGTCACTGTTCAAATCAATTGCGTGCATTGTGACCCTCATCTCAACTCGTCCTTACACAAGGATGCACCCTCCCGCGAAAATGTTCAACAATTCAACAATCCAATTGTGGTTGGTTCGTGTAAATTCGGTGTATGGCCACAGTCAATCCGAGTTCAGGCGTATCCCGGTTGCGCGTCGCGGTGCCCGCGGTGGCCACCCGCGTTGCGAGTGAGCTGCGGCTCCAAATTGCCGAAGGTGCGCTTCTTCCCGGGGCGAAGCTGAAGGAAGAGGCACTCTCCGAGGAGCTCGGGGTTTCACGCAACACTGTGCGCGAGGCGTTTGCCGAGCTCGCCAGCGAGCGCCTGGTGGTCCGCCAGCCGAACCGCGGCGTCTTCGTCGCCAGCCTCGAGGTCAGTGACATCCATGACGTCTACGCCGTCCGGCGCGCCATCGAAGTCAGCGCCGTCCGCGGCGGCGGGAGTGCCGAAAGCATCGCGGCCGTGCGCGCAGCCGTGGAGGAGGGGAAGCGCGCTGCCGCGGCCGGCGACAGCGAGGGGCTGGGCAGTGCGAACGCGCATTTCCACGGCGCCCTCGTGGCGATGGCCGGCAGTGAACGCCTGAATGTCATCATGTCGCAGGTGCTGGCTGAAATGCGGCTGTTCTTCCATAAGGCCTCCATAGACGGTGGCTTCTATCAGGACTACCTGGCTGACAACGACCAGATCTGCAGCGCCCTCGAAGCGGGGGACAATGACCTCGCGGCTGAGCGCCTCCTGTCTTACCTCGCCAGGTCCGAAGAGCATCAGGCCGCAGTCCACACGTCATAGCTGATCCTCTCCGCAGCGCCCATACAGCGCGAGCGGACACTTGTGGCCCCTGAGAAACGCTTCCCAGTGGCCACAAGTGTCCGTTCGCGCTTAACGGTGCAGCCCTTTGTGCCCCTTGACGGTGTGACGCAGGTCGCGTACATTGTTCAACAAGTTCAGATTGTTCTACATTTCCACAATCCAACAGAACGCTCCGCATTCGGTGGCTCTCCCGGGGAAGCCGCCAACCAGCCTCAGTGCCCGCGCCTTGTCAACGTCGCAGGCCCGGGCGGGCTGTACACCAGCGCATCCGCAGCACGACGGATGGCATCCACACTCTTCATGGAGGAACAAATGGCCAATCAATCCGCAATGGCCTCCGCAGGTTCGAGGCCCGCTGTCGGGCGCAAGGACATGTACAAAGCGTTCGCGGCCAGCCTCACCGGTACCGCGCTGGAGTTCTACGACTTCGCGGTCTACTCCGCCGCGGCCGCAATTGTTTTCCCGCTGATCTTCTTCCCGGCCTCGGACCCGGTGACGGGCACCCTGCTGGCGTTCTCGACCTACGCGGTGGGCTATATTTCCCGGCCCGTCGGCGGCATCATTTTCGGCCGGCTGGGCGACGAGATCGGCCGCAAGAAGATCCTGGTCATCACGCTGATGCTGATCGGCGTCGCCACCTTCCTCATCGGCCTGCTGCCTACCTATGGCAGCATCGGCATCCTGGCCCCGGCCATCCTCGTCTTCCTGCGGTTCGCGCAGGGCGTGGGCGTGGGCGGCGAGTGGGGCGGCGCTGTCCTGCTGTCCAGCGAATTCGGGGAACCCAGCAGGCGCGGCTTCTGGGCCTCCGCGGCGCAGATCGGCCCGCCCGCAGGCAACCTGCTGGCCAACGGCGCACTCGCCGTCCTCACGCTGGCCCTCTCCGAGGAGGCCTTCCTGGACTATGGCTGGCGCATAGCGTTCCTGATCTCGGCCGTGCTGGTGGCGTTCGGGCTGTGGATCCGCCTCAAGCTCGAGGACACCCCCATTTTCAAGGCCATGGAAGCCCGCGGCGACCAGCCCAAGGCCCCGATCAGGGAAGTCCTCACCACGCAGCGCCGTCCGCTCCTTGCTGCCATGCTCAGCCGCATCGGCCCGGACGTCACCTACGCATTGTGCACCGTCTTCACCCTGACGTACGGCATCCAGGAACTGGGCTTCGACCGTGGCCAGGTCCTCGTGGCGGTGCTGGTCGGTTCAGGCCTCCAGCTGTTCACGATGCCGCTTGCGGGTGCCATCTCCGACCGGATCAACCGGCGCCTTGTTTACGGCATCGCGGCAGTGGCTGCCGCTGTCTGGGCCTACCTGTTCTTCATCGTGCTTGAAGGCCGTTCCCCGGTGATGCTCGTGGTGGGAACCGTACTCGGCCTGCTCTGCCATTCCTTCATGTACGGCCCGCAGGCCGCGTTCGTCGTCGAGCAGTTCACGCCGCGGCTCCGCTCCACCGGAAGCTCGCTGGCCTACACCTTCGCGGGCATCATCGGCGGCGCCATCGCACCGTTCATGTTCACCCTGCTGCAGAGCACCTTCCACAGCTGGGTCCCGGTGGCCATCTACCTCAGCGTCGCCTGCCTGCTGACCATCGTGGGCCTGGCCATCGGCCGGGACTCCAATGTGGCGGAGGACGAGGAGTACCTGAACGGATCCACCGGAATAGTAGAGAGCGGCACACGATGAGCCAGGAAAACGCCATGAGCCAGTCGAACAAACTCGTCCCGCCGACCGAAGCCCGCCGGCAGTTCCGCAGCGGCCTGGTCACCCCCACCTCCGGCTGGAGCGATGGCTACACGCAGGCGAACCTGATAGCTGTGACGGCCGACTACGCCGAGGAATTCCTCGAATTCTGCCGGCTCAACCCCAAGGCCTGCCCTGTCATCGACGTCATTCCTGCCGGGACGTTCGAAAGTTCCCTCGCCACAGGTTCGGACATCCGCACCGACATCCCCGCCTACCGGGTGTGGGAGGACGGCGTCCTATCTGCCGAGGTCCCCGACGCCACCCCGCTCTGGCGGGATGACATGGTGGGCGTGCTGATCGGCTGCAGCTTCACCTTTGAAGCCGCACTGGCCAGCGCGGGCATCCCGCTTCGCCACACCGAAATGGGCCGCAACGTGCCCATGTACCGCACCAGCATCGAGTGCACCCCGGCAGGGCGGATCCACGGCCCCATGGTGGTCTCGATGCGTCCGATGCCGGCCGAGCTGGTGGAAACGGCAATCAGCGTGACCGCGGAGGTGCCGAAGGTCCACGGCGCACCGGTCCACGTCGGATCACCTGAGGACCTGGGCATTGCGGACATCTCCCGCCCCGACTTCGGCGATGCCGTGGACATCCGGCCCGGGGAAGTACCGGTCTTCTGGGCCTGCGGCGTCACACCGCAGAGCGCCGTGATGGCGTCCCGGCCGGCGTTCGCGATCAGCCACGCCCCGGGGCACATGTTCATCACGGACATCCCGGAAAGCACGTACCGCGTGCCCGCAGGGAACTAGTCCAAGCGAAAGGCGGGGCGTGGACACCATTGGTGGCCGCGCCCCGCCGTCGTACTTCCCGGAAACGGTCCGGACTAGAAACTCCGGGCGTTCGCCAGCACGGGCAGCTTTCTGCGCACATCCGCGATGACGGCCGGATCGATGTCCACCACAGCCAGTTCAGGCTCGCCGCCCAGCGCCATCAGCGGAGAACCCAGCGGGGAAACCACCGCGCTGTGGCCGATCCCGGTAGGAGCGGCGCCGGCGGACGGAAGCCCGAGGCTGGCCGGATCGCCCTGCCCGCAGGCCACCACAAACGTGGTGCTGTCCACGGCCCGGGCGCGGACGAGCAGGTTCCACTGCTCGGCTTTTCCTTCCCCGGCGCCCCAGGACGCGCAGACGATGTTGATGGCGGCCCCGGCCCTCGCGTTGGCCGTGAACAGCGCCGGGAAGCGCACGTCGTAGCAGGTGGCCAGGCCGATGGCGGTGCCGTTGAGCTCGAAGATCACCGGCGATGTCCCGGCGTCCACGGAATCGGATTCGGCAAAGCCGAACGCGTCGAAGAGGTGGATCTTGTCGTACGACGTGTCGATGCCCGGGCCGGTCACCAGCAGGGTGTTCCGCACCCTTCCGCCCTCCCCGGGCGTGAACATGCCAACGACGACGGCGATATCCAGTTCCCTGGCGATGGCCCGCACCGCCGTGGCCCACGGCCCGTCCAGCGGTTCGGCGATATCTGCCAGCGGATTGCCGAAGGCACACATGGAGGCCTCGGGGAACACCACCAGTTCGGCGCCTGCCGCTTTTGCCCGGCTGGCGTAGTCTCGCACGAGCCCCAGATTGGCCGTGAGGTCGGCGCTGCTGACGATCTGGGCGACTGCTAAACGCATGAATTTGCTCTTCTCTGTTGTATACCTGATGTATGCGAAAAAGTTCGGGGACAGCGGCGTCCGGCCGGGAGAAGGCGTACGAGTACCTGCGCGAGAATATCCTGACCGACCCGGAGATGCAGGGGCGCTTCCTCAACGAGCAGGAGCTGGCCGCCCAAATCGGCGTCTCGCGTACCCCGGTCCGGGAGGCCCTCCTCCTGCTGGTTTCCGACGGGCTGGTGGAGCTGATTCCGCAGCGCGGTGCTTATGTTCCGCCGGTCACCGGCCGCGAAATCGCGGAACTGATGGAGCTGCGCGGCGTCCTGGAAAGCCACGCCGCCCGCCTTGTCATTGAGCACCGGAGCGTGCCGGCCGCCAAGATGCGGGACACCCTCGACCAGCAGGCCAAACTGCCGGAAGACCAGGGGGCCGAGGCTGCGCAGGAGTTCATCCGCCTCGACACGCTCTTCCACCAGCAGCTCATTGACGCGGCGGGCAACGAGCTGATTTCCCGGACCTACAGCAAGCTGCACGTCCGGCAGATCGTCGTCGGGGTTTCCGCCCTGTTCCGGACCGGCGGCCGGCGCGAGCAGGTGTGCTCCGAACACCAGGACATCCTCGATGCCCTGGTGTCCGGAGATGCCGCGAAGGCGCAGGAGGCCATCGACCATCACCTGGCCGTCACCCGCGAAATCCTGCTCCGCACCTGATGGAGTTTTAGACCGCGCCGGACTACTGGCGCGCCGAGGCCGAGCCTTCCAGGAGCAGCCGGTAGTCCAGGTCCTCGATGGTGTCGTTGTCGCGGCCGAGTGCCAGTCCCACCAGCGTCACGACTGCTGCCACCGCCACGTAGATGGCCACCGGAATCCAGGTTCCGAACTCGGCGAGCAGCAGGGTGAACAGCAAGGGCGCGACAGCTCCGCCAATGACGCCGGCGAAGGTGTACGCCAGCGAGCTGCCCGTGGACCGGAGCCGCGGGGAGAACTGCTCCACAATGAAGGCCGCCTGCGGGCCGTACATGAAGGAGTGCGCCATGAGGCCGAGGACGATGCCGATGACGAGCATCGGCTGGTTGTTGCCGCCGAGGACGCCGAAGAAGATGAACGTCCAGACCGCGCCCACGACAGCGCCGACACCGTAGACGAGGCGGCGGTTGAAGCGGTCGGAGACGTAGCCGGCCAGCGGGATCATGAACAGCTGGAACGCGGAACCGATCAGGACGGCGGTGAGCACCTGGTTGCGCTCGTAGCCCAGGACCTGGATGCCGTAGGTGAGCGTGAAGACCGTGAACAAGGCGTACAGCACGTCCGGGCCCACGCGGCAGAGAATGGCGGCGATGAGCGGGCGGAGCTCCTTGCTGAAGACCTCACGGACGGGCGCGTTGGGCTGCTCGCCGTGGGCCGCGATGGCCTTGAAAATCGGGGTGTCCTCCAGCCGCAGCCGGATCCAGAGGCCAAAGCCAACCAGCACTGCGGAGACCAGGAACGCGATGCGCCAGCCGAAGCTCAGGAACTGTTCCTCGGTGAGCGAAACAGTCAGGACGGCGAGGGCGCCGTTGGCCAGCAGGTTGCCGGCGGGAGGTCCCACCTGGGCGGCGGAAGCCCAGAATCCGCGGCGGTGCGGATCGCCGTACTCGCTGGAGAGCAGGACGGCGCCGCCCCATTCGCCGCCCACACCCACGCCCTGCGCGAACCGCAGCAGGACCAGGAGGATTCCTGCGGTGGCGCCGATGTTTGCGTAGCCGGGCAGCACGCCGATCAGCACCGTCGCCACGCCGATGATCATCAGCGTGGTCACCAGGACCTTCTTGCGGCCGATGCGGTCCCCGAGCCGGCCGAAAATAATTCCGCCGACCGGGCGGGACACGTAGCCGACGGCGTACGTGGAGAAGGCGAGGACGGTTCCGGTCAGTGGATCGGTCGCCGGGAAAAAGACGACAGGAAATACAACCGCGGCTGCGGCCGAGTAGACGGCGAAGTCGTACCACTCGAGTGCTGTGCCGGTGAGGCTGGCGGCAAAGGCCTTGTACAGGCCCTTCGGGTGCACCGTGGGGTGCGGGGTGGCGTGTGGGTGCGGCGCTGTGCCGGGATCCGGAACTGGAGCGTTGGCCATGGTGTTGTCCTCCACGAGGTTTTTATAGTGACGCCTGTCACGCTGGCGTTAAATGTATACATTACGCATACTGGATGTACATTGGCGACCGTTTCCGGTTTCCGATCTGTAAATTTCCGCAGCAGCACATGCAAAGGATGGATCCACGATGACGACTCTGAGCTTTGAACTACCCGATGGCCGCACGCAGGACGTGGAGGTCAAGCACCTCCTGAATGCCGGCTACGCGGGGCGTGAGCAGGATGAGGTCCAGGCCCACATTGCTGAGCTGGCTGAACTCGGTGTTCCGGGTCCCACCACCACTCCCGCCCTGTATCCAGTGTCCCCCTATCTGGCCCAGCAGGTATCGGAAGTTCGGGTCCAGCATGGACGGACTTCCGGCGAGGCGGAATGGGCATTGGTCATCACCGAGGACGGTGTGCTGCTCACCGTCGCCTGCGACCATACGGACCGGGCGCTGGAGGTGCACGGCGTGGCCTGGAGCAAGAACGCCAGCCCGGACGTGCTGGGGCGCAGGGCATGGAAGCTGGACGACGTGCGGGAGCACCTGGACCAGATCACGCTCAAGGCCTGGGTGGGGGAGGGGGATACCCCCGACACCCTCATCCAGGACAGCTCCCTCGAGGCCCTGCTGACCCCGGACTACTGGCTGGACGTCCTCACCGAACGCGGCCTGAATGCACCCGGGACCGTCCTCATCTCCGGCACCGTGGCCATGACCGGCGGCGTGGACCAGTTTGCCCGCAGCTGGAAGGTGGAAATGTCCGATCCCGCGACCGGAAACTCCGTCGACGTCCAGTATGTTGTGGAACAGATGGCGGAACCGATCGGCTAACGCTTCCTCAGCAAGAGACGAACGACGACGGCGGGAGCCTCCCGCCGTCGTCGTTCTGCTTGTGGTTTGGGGTACTTAGGCGTGCTCGGCCTTAGGAGCACCTGCCCCGGGCGCCGTTCCCGCCGGAGCCTCACCGCGTGCCCGCCGCTTCCGCACTGTCAGGTAGAGGCGGTGGGCGGTGATCACGAGGGCCAGCCAGGCCGCGCCGAGTGCCCACGCGGCGAGGACGTCGGTGAGCCAGTGGTGGCCGAGGTACACCCTGCTCAACCCCATGGCCGCGGCGAAGACCGCCGCGGCCGCCCCGGCGAGAACGCGGCTGCGCGCCGTCTTCAGCCGCAGGATGATCAGGTAGGCGACGATTCCCGCGATCACCACCGCATTCAGGGAATGGCCGCTGGGGAACGAGGCCGAGTGTTCGTAGGGCGGAACGGCATCGCTCAGATCGGGGCGGGTGCGGCCGATCAGCCGCTTGCCCGCGATGGTCATCAGCAGGGAGCCCAGGCCCGCGGTCACAATGAGGATGACGGGGGTCCAGGACCGCCGCCGGTAGGCCAGGACGCCCATGACCGCCAGGGCCAGGATGGGCATGCCGACGGTACCGCCCACATCGGTGAAGGCCGTGATGGCGACGTCCAGGCCGGGGGAGCGCAGGCTCTTGCCTGCCGCCAGCACCGGATGGTCGAGGCCCGCCACCCCGTCGGCTTCAACTACTGACTCGTACACCTCGGCAAAGGCTGCGGTGAGGGCCGCGGCGATGGCCGCCCCCAGCATCAGCGTCAGGACCAGGGCGCCGTGCGGGCCCAGGAACTGGCTGATGCGCTGGACGGCGCCGACCAAAAGGCGGCCGAAGCGGCTATGCCAGCGGGTGAGGTCCTTGCCGCCCACCGTGGTGTCCTGGCGGAGTTCGCCGCGCACGCCCGTCTGTGGCGTTCCCTGTCGATCGGTCAAGGGGCTGCCTGCCAAGGGTTTGTCCGTCAACGGCTTGTCAGTCAGCGGTTCGATGGGTAACGGTTTGTCAGGCAAGGGGCGGGTCCTGTCTCTCGTCGATGGCAGCGCGCGCAGCCAGGGCATTTAGTAAGCAACCTTACTGGTTGCCGCCCAGGCAGTCCACGAGAACAGTCGTCCGCTTTCCTGGGCCGCTGTGGCGGCGGTGCTCAGGCGCTCAGTTCGTCCGTACCGTGGTGGGCGTTGCCGGACATGGCGCGGGCACGGCCCGCTTTGGCCCGGTACGAGGACAGGAAGGTGGCGATGCGCCGTACGGCCTCGCGGATGTCGTCCACGGCGGGCAGGATGACGAACCTGAAGTGGTCCGTGGCGTGCCAGTGGAACGCTGTCCCGTGCGAGACGAGAATTTTCTGGTCCTGCAGGAGGTCCAGGACGAATTGCTCGTCGTCCACGAAGGGGTACATCTCCGGATCCAGCTTCGGGAACAGGTACATCGCGCCCGCCGCCGGCACGCAGCTAACGCCGGGAATCTCGTTGAGCAACCGGCAGGCGAGGTCGCGCTGCTCCCGCAGCCGGCCGCCGGGCCGGATCAGGTCCGTGATGCTCTGGTAGCCGCCCAGCGACGTCTGGATCGCATGCTGCGCGGGAACATTGGGGCAGAGCCGCAGCGAGGCCAGCAGCTCCAGCGACTCGCGGTAGGCGGCGGTGGCCCATCGCGGCCCGCTCACGGCCACCCAGCCGGCCCGGTACCCGGGCATCCGGTACGCCTTGGACAGGCCGGAGAACGTCAGCACCGGGATGTCCCGGGCCACGGAAGCCGTGTGGATGTGGACTTTGTCCTCGAACAGGATCTTCTCGTAGATCTCATCGGAAAACAGCACCAGGTCATGGCGCCGGGCAAGATCGGCGAACCCCTCCAGGATGTGCCGGGGATAGACGGCCCCGGTCGGGTTATTGGGGTTGATGAGCACGATGGCACGCGTGCGGTCGGTGATCTTTGCCTCGACGTCGGCCATGTCCGGCCACCAGTTGTTCTCCTCATCGCACATGTAGTGCACGGCGCTGCCGCCGCAGAGCACGGTGGCTGCCGTCCACAGCGGGTAGTCCGGTGACGGGATGAGGACCTCGTCGCCGTCTTCCAGGAAGGCCTGCAGCGTCATGGAAATGAGCTCGCTGACCCCGTTGCCGATGAAGATGTCCTCGACGCCGATCTCCATCAGGCCCTTGGTCTGGTAGTACTGCGAGATGGCGGTCCGGGCGGAGAAGATGCCCTTCGAGTCGCTGTAGCCCTGGGCCTCGCGCAGGTGGTGGATCATGTCCACCACGATGGACTCGGGCGCATGCAGGCCGAACGGCGCCGGATCCCCGAGGTTCATGCGCAGAATGCTGTGGCCTTCCGCCTCCATCTTCTTCGCCGCGTGCTGCACCGGACCCCTGAGGTCGTACCGGACATCTTGCAATCGGCTGGAATTCTGCATGGCGCGCATGAGGCATGTTTTCACAGCCGCGCTGCTCCGGACAACGTGAAGCTCTGAAGGCCGGCGTTGCCGCGATCAGGGGGCACCACGTAAGTTTCAGCATAGGAGTGCCCAGCACACGGCCAGAAGGAGAGTTGAGGATGTCCCTGTTCAAAGGACTCGTGAACGGAGCGCTCGCCGGCGCGGCAGGAACCACGGCGCTGAACGCCGTCAGCTACCTGGACATGGTGTGGCGGGGCCGGGCGGCGAGCACGACGCCCAGCGACTCAGTGGAGCGGCTGGCGGAACGGGCGGGCGTGACGATCCCGGGATCCGAACCCCAGCGCGGGAACCGGGTGGAAGCCCTTGGCCCGCTGCTCGGGATCGCCACCGGCATGGGCCTCGGCGCTGTGCTGGGGGTGGCCGGGTCACTGGGGGTGCGCACCGGGCCAGTCCGGTCGGTGGCTGTGGCCTCGGTGGCCGCCCTGCTCGTCTCGAACGTTCCCATGACCGCCCTGGGCGTGACTGATCCGCGGACCTGGAGTGCCGCGGACTGGGTCAGCGACATAGTGCCGCACGTCGCGTATGGAGCGGTCACGGGGCACCTGCTGGAGCACCTGCCCAAGTAGGTGGCCAGCCAAACGATTCAGGAGCCGGAGCACTCCCGGCCGGACAGCCGGAAGGCGCGCTGGGGCACCCGCTGGGCCACCGTCGTCGCCGTCCTCCAGCGCCTGCTGTACGTGGCCATCACCGGCGCCGTGGGCTGGGCCGTCTATGTCTTCCTGCTCGCCCGGCTGGCCAGGGGGCCGGAGCAGGTGTGGGTGTTCCTCCCCGTCTGGCTCATTGCCGCGTACGCCTTCCTGCCCCGAGTCCACAAGATCCTCAGCAGCCTGTACCTCCCGAACTACTTCATCGGACGTGCCCGCACCGGCGACGGCGTGCTGGGCGACCCGGTCAACCTCGCAGTCATCGGCCCGGCGGACGAGCTCCGCACCGCGATGCTCACGGCTGGGTGGATTGAGGCCGACCCCGTCACCCCGGCCACCGCCTGGCGCACCCTCACCGCGACGCTTCTGGGCCGGAGCTATCCGCAGTCGCCGGTCAGTGCCCTGTTCGTCTTCGGCAACAAGCAGGACATGGCGTTCCAGCGGGAGATTGAGGGCAACCCGCGCAAGCGGCACCATGTACGGTTCTGGAAATGCCCGGACGGCTGGATGCTTCCCGGCGGGTTCGCCGTCGACTGGGTGGGCGCCGGAACATACGACAAAAGCGTTGGCCTCTCGCTCTTCACGTTCCAGATCACACACAAGATCGCCGACGGGACCGACGAGGAGCGCGACTTCATCATCGGCACGCTGCAAGCGGCACATGCTGTGGAATCCGTCCACGTGATCCGGCATTTCTCCTCCGGGTACCACCACCGCAACGGCGGCGGAGACAGCATCCGCACGGACGGGCACCTTCCGATCATCGACCTCCGGCCGCCCGGGCAGACGGACAGACCGCTGCCATTTTGACCGCGTGCCGGCGCCTGTTTCCGGACCGCCGGCCCTGACTACACTGTGGAGCGCTTCGGGGATTCCGCGGCCCTGGCCGATGAGTTGCTGCGGGCAGTGACGGACGGGCCCAAGCGGGCCACCTCCGAACTCGCGGATGTATTCTTCGCGGCCGGGGACAGCCTGCCCCGCATTGCTAGCAAACTGGCAGGCGGAGCACCGTAAGTACTGGACCCCGCGCCGCGCCCGCCGGGGCCTGGAATGGACGGCATCCGACGAGATTGTTTTCGAGCGGTTCCGGGTGGTCTGGCCGGCTGAACTGGCGGACCCCGACTAGGGGCCGCTGGCCGGCGAGTGCCCAAGTAGCGGCTGCCGCGTAAATTCGAGTACCTGCTACCGGTGCCGTTCCGCGTGCCAGCCCATAGGGTTGGAGTATTGGGTGGTGGAAAGTGTGCCGGTACAACCAAAATCGCCGGCACACTCTGGGCTGGGACGGCCGCCACGGTTGTTGTCGGACCGGCCGGTCCTCCCGGCTGATTCGGCACGTCAGTGATCGCCGCACATTTAGCCAAGGGCCCGGAAAGCCCCGGCTGAGGGCCGGCAATCACGGTTGCGTACCCGATCCGGCCTAAAGTTGCCGCCTCACCTGCGAGGGCCCACCATGAAGATTCCGAGGTCTGAACTTCCCGTCATCACGGCGGCTGCGAACACGGCACCTGTGAAGGCGGTCCCCGACCAACCATCCGGGCCGGCCGCGGCGGCCGGTCCCCGCAGCACTGCGACAATTCCGGCCCCGCCTGTGCAAGGGTCGGCTGCCGCCGCCTCCATCGGTGCCGGCGGGCGGGACCAAGGCGACGAGGTCGCCGCCGTTCCGGCGCGTGCGAATATCGGCAACTGGCCCGATCCCATGTGAGCCGGGTCGGGGCATGCACTGCACGCGCACGACGGCGGGGGGTCCCGCCGTCGTTGTTCTGGCCGGTGCCAGCCCGTAGTGCTGCCGGTCCGGAAGCGGCATCCCTGGACGCATCGCTCCGTTGAAGAGTCCGGCACGGGCCGGAATACTGGAAACGGGACAACGTCCGGCGGCAGAGGCGGTGAAAAGGTGACGAGTTCAGCAGCAGGCGGCGGCTTCAGGCGGAAGGTGGAGCGCGCTGCCGAACTCCGCGCCCTCCGGTCCTCCGGCGGGACAGCCGAGGAGGACGCGGAACTGTCCGCCGCAGAGGCGGAACTGCGCGACAAGCGCCGGAAGGTCGGTAATGCCGCCCGGGCCGATTACCTGATTCGGGACGCGATGGCGCAGGGAAAGTTCGACAACCTGAAATACTCCGGCAAACCGATTCCGGGGCTGGGGGAGGGCTACGACCCCGACTGGTGGGTCAAGGGCCTCATTGAGCGCGAGCACCTTAGCGGCCTGGGACCCGCTGCGATCCTGCTGCGCACCGAGGACGCGGAGCTCGATGCCAGGCTGGACGCCCAGTTCACGGAAAAGCAGGTGCGTGACATGGTGGAGGACTTCAACGCCCGCGTCATCAACGCCCGCCGGCAGCTGCAGGGAGGGCCGCCCGTTGTCACCAAGACACGCGACGCCGACGCCGAAGTGCAGCGGTGGCGCGAGCGCCGGGCGGTGGCGGCCGCGGCAGAACCGGAGCCTGCCACGGAACCCAAATCCCCGTGGTGGCGGCGCCTGCGCAACCGCTCCTCCTAAAAGCCATATCGGGTGGCACGATAAGGGAATGGTGGCTGTATTGCTGGGCTGGAACCCGGGTGTAGGCGATACCTGGCCGGGCTATTCGCGGGTGGTGGATGAGCTGGGCGCATCCGGCGTGCACCGCCGGGTGTGGCCCGTTGTAATCGGTGCCGAGCCGGCTCCGGGAGCGGACGCGTGGCTCTTTTTGCATGGAAAGACAGGCAGCGGGCTCATTGGCCACGGCGTTGTCGCCTCCGCACCGTATCCTGCTGGGGCCGCAACCAGCGTTGACGTGGACTTCGACGTGCTGCTGCCGCTCGGAGACCAGATTCCGGTGGACACCCTGGCCGACCGTGCGCCGCTGACGGATTGGTCCGCTGCCGCGACGGACGCGTGCCAACCGGTTCCGGAGGAGCAGGCACGCGCCATTCGGGAGCTCTGGGCAGAGTGCCGGCCGGCCGACGAGATCGATCCGGTTCTCCCCGTGCCCGGCACGCTGCCGCAGGACGCCCTGGCCCGGGTATGCGTGAACCGGTACGAACGTAACCCGCACGCGCGGCGCATCTGCCTGGCGCACTACGGAACCTCATGTGCCGTTTGCGGGTTTTCCTTCGAGGCCGCGTACGGCCCGGAGGGCGAGGGCTTCATCCATGTCCATCACCTGGTGCCGGCGGTGCAGCTGGGGCCGGGCTACGAGCTGGATCCTGTGGGGGACCTGGTTCCGCTGTGCCCCAACTGCCATGCCATGGCGCACCGGCGCCGGATCCCCTACACCGTAGCGGAACTCCGGGCCATGCGGTCCCGCGCGGGGTACATCAGCGGATCGGTCGTGTCCCAGCAGGAGCAGGACGCCCAGGCCGATGCGCGCCGGATTCTGGGCAGCACCTGAACCGCGCCCTGTCTGCGTTCTGCCTGCGGCATTTGCCTACGGGGACCAGAGCCAGTCCGGGTTGAAGTCGGGATGGTCACTGTACGGGACTGCCAGCGCATTGAGTGACAGGGTGGTCCACTCCAGGGCCTGCGGAATCCACTCGGTCTCGTCGCCGAAGGGATCGCTGACGAGCGTGGCCAGGGCGGTCTGCCTGGCCGCCTCGACGATGCCGATCAGGCGCCGCTTGGCTTCACACTCCAGCAGCAGGCGGCGTTCGTACCACTTGCCCGATTCGGACGTCGTGCGGTCACCGAGCAGCTTGCGCGCCACGGCCTCATCTTCGGCAATGCGCGCGGACAGGAACTCCACAATGTCCACTGTCTGAGCGTACGCCCGCCGTAATGCCGGCACACGGCGCTAGACAGCGGTGCGCAGGTCCGCAGCGGGGCTGAGGTCCAATGCCGTGCTGAGGTCTGCCGGGGACAGCGGCAGGTAGTAGGCGGAACGGTAGCGGGTGCGGTCGCCGGTCACCACCCAGGCCGATCCCTTCCGGACGCGAAAGCGCTTGGTCAGGACCGTCCGGTCGTGATGGATGAGGTGGGTCAGGACATTTGCCATGACATCCTCATGCGTGCACAGGACCGTTCCTGTCCCTCGGGCCTGGGCCACGAGGTCCAGCGTTGCCGCCAGCCCGCCGCCGCTCAGGTGGTCTGAACGCTCCACTTCGAGGGATTCCTGCCGCGCTAGTTGCGCCACGGTTTCGACACAGCGGTCCGAAGGTGCGGCGAGAATGCGTTCGATTGCGAACATGGCTCCCAGCGAGGCCAGCGACCTGGCGGCCTGCTCGCCGGCCGGCGCCAGCGGCCGGCTGCCGGCTGCCGGATCCCACTGGTCCCGCTTCGTCATTTCGGCCCCGCGGACCAGCAGCAGCATTTTTTCCCGCTTGGGCGCCGGACGGACGCCCAGCTCAAGCTGGAGCCGGCTGCCCAGGGCAATGATGGCCGGCCTGTCCCGCGGCTCGGTCACCGTGCGCAAGGCCTCCGGCAGCGAAAGCCACCGGACGGCGTCGACCTCCTCATTCGCGGTGAAGCGGCCTGACTCCGCCGCGGCAGCCCAGTAACGGATGGTCTTGATCCTCTGCTTGCTGTCCTCGTAGCGGATGCTGGGCAGTTCCGCGCCCAGGCGGCAGTGCAGCCCCGTTTCCTCCCGCACCTCACGTTCCGCGCATTCGCGGCCGGTTTCCCCGGGATCCGCCTTGCCTTTGGGGATGGACCAGTCGCCGTGGGCCGGCCGGTGGATCAGGAGCACCTCAAGGGCTCCCTTATTTCCGATCCGCCAGGGCAGTGCACCGTACGTGGGGGCCTTCGTCTTGCTCATGCGCTTGTCTCCGTCTGAAGGCTGCCGCTCTCGGCAGTAACCAAGGTGAGGGCCGGGGCGTCTTTGGCATGCTGCAGGCTGTCCAGCCGGCTGTACAGGCCCCCGGACGCGGCGAGTTCGGCGTGCCTGCCGCTTTCCACGATCCGCCCCTGGTCCAGCACGTAGATGCAGTCGGCCCGTTTGAGCGTCGAGAGCCGGTGCGCGATGACGATCACCGTGCGCCCTGCCATCAGCCTCTCCAGGCCACGCATGACGTATTGCTCGGAGATCGCGTCCAGGCCGGACGTCGGTTCGTCGAGGATGACGATGGGGGTGTCCCGGACCAGCGCACGGGCGATGGCGATGCGCTGGCGCTGGCCGCCCGAAAGTGTGACGCCCCGTTCGGCCACCGGGGTGTCGTAGCCCAGGGGCAGGTTGCGGACGAACTCATCCACATGGGCTGCCTCGGCCGCCGCCAGGACCTGCTCCCTGCTGGCGCCTTCCGTGCCGTAGGCGATGTTGTCGTAGATGGTCCCGCGGAACAGGATGGATTCCTGCAGCACGATGGATATCTGCCTGCGCACGGTTGCCACCTGCAGGTCCCGCACATCGATGCCGTCAAGGAGAACTTCCCCTTCGTCGGCATCGTAGAGCCGCGGAATCAGGCTGACGACTGAGGACTTGCCGGCGCCGGTCGGGCCCGTGATCGCCACGACGCTGCCGGGCGCGGCCTTGAGGTCAATCCCGTGCAGCACATGCCGGTCCCCCTGGTAGCCGAAGCTCACGGAGCGCAGTTCCACTGAACCGGCCAGCGGCGGGGCTGGCCGTGCGCCGGGCAGGTCCGAGATGGCCGGTGCGGTGTCCAATATTTCCTGGATGCGCTCGGCGCTGGCCTGGCCGCGGCTGATGACGGTGGTGAGCTTGGCCAGGGCCTTCATGGGCGAATACATGGCCTTCAGATAGGCGATGAAGACGAGGAGCAGGCCCAGTGTCAGGGTCCCGTCCATCACCCGCTGGGCACCGATCCAGAGGACCAGCACCGTGCCCAGGGTCGCGATGACATCGACCAAAGGCGAGAACATGGACTGCAGCCGGATGACCCTCAGGCCGGCGTCCCGCCGTCCGTCATTCCGGGTGCGGAAGTCCTCCTCGTGGCGGGCCTCGCTGGTGTAGGTCTGCATCACCCGGACCGAGGCGAACGTCTCCGACATGGTGGCCGCGATGTCGCTGTCCCTTTTGCGGGCCTCCTTCGACGCGCCCTTGATGCGGCGCCGGTAGAAGAGGACCGTGATGAACAGCAGCGGCGCCACCGCCAGTCCGATCAGCGCGAAGGTCGGGTCGATCAGCACGCAGATCGTGATGACAAACCCCAGAATGAAGATGTTGGGCAGCAGCACGGCCAGGATCGACACCATGAGCGCCCGCACGTAGTCGACGTCAGTTGTGGTGCGGGTCACCAGGTCGCCCAGCCGCTGCTTGTCGTGGAACGCCAGCGACAGCCGCTGCAGATGGGTGAAGACTTCGGCCCGGATGGTGGCCATGGCTTTTTCCCCAACGCCGTTGAGCAGGCGGGTGCCGAGGTAATCCGCTCCCGCGTTGAGCACTGTCATGGCGAGGAGGGCGGACGCGGCGAGCAGGAGCAGTTGGAGCTGGCTCAGGCCGACCAGGCCGAGGAACGCGGGCATCTCGTGGACGCGGGTGCTGCCTGTCGGCTGCAGCACGTCGTCGACGATGACCTTCATGGGCCAGGGCAGGGCCACTTCCATGGCGGCGACGAACACCACCAGCAGCGCGCCTCCTGCCAACGCCCAGACATGCGGGGCTATCGCCCCGCGGAACCGCCAAAAGGTTTGAAACATCTCTCCCCCTCAGAACCGGCGGCCGCGGGCACCGCCGAACGCTTGCGTTGGGCGATGCTCTGAGACCGGCCAGGGTTAATCCCTGGTCCGGCCCACTATTGCCTAGAGAGCTTTGGGAAAACCTGCCGGAGCTTGGGGAAAACCTGCTGGCAGTTTGGAGCCCGACGGCGGTCGCACCGTTTGGGGGGCTTACATCCGGGCTTTCACGGACTACCGTTTGCAAGTAGAGGCAATTCAAGCCTGCCCGGCAGCAAAGGAGACCCGATGGGTGACGTGTGGATCCGCACGATCAGCCATAGCCTGGTGCGGGCCGACAAGGTAACGGAGATCGCCTCGTCCCGCGGTTCGGTTCATGAAGAGCGTGGGTACTCGATCAAAGCGGTGGCCGAGGGCAAGGCCTATATCCTCGTCGACAACAGCGACTTCGAGGGCACGGTGAACTCAAGGTTCGGTCATGCCAGCCGCATGCAGGCGGCACTGCTGCTCGCCATTGACGCGGCAAGCACTGCCGCCGCGGCCATGGTGATCAGTTACGAAGAAAACGGGGAACGCTGGATCCTCACCCCGGCGTCGGACATTGCAGGCGTGTCCGTGCCGGCCGCGCCGATGGCGGCCAGCACCTAGACGGATACCGCGGGGTCGAACTCCGCGCCGACGGCGGCCTAGCCGAGCAGGTCGTCCTCGTAGCACCACCGCCAGTCCTCGCCCGGTTCGATGCTGCGCATGACCGGGTGTCCGCTTGCCTTGAAATGCCGGGAGGCGTGGGTGGCGGGCGAGGAGTCGCAGCAGGCCACATTCCCGCACTCCAGGCACATCCGCAGATGGACAGTGACAGTGCCTTCGCGGACACACGCGTCACAGCGTGCGTCGCGGGGAACCTCGGGATCGGGCGCGGCCTCCAGATGCGCGCAGTCACCTCCCGGCCTGGCGACCGCGCGGGAGCCGGACACATCGGCCTCCTCGATGACGGCGTCAAGCATCGACTCTTCGACGTCGAGCCTCTCCAGGACGTTGCTCAGCACATCGTGGGCGTAGTTTCCGCCGCTCCTGAGTTCGAGGACCTTCGCCCGCTCCGCCTCGAGCATGGCGAGCCGCAGCTGGGCATAGCGCTGGCTGGGAGTGGCGGCTTCCGCCGTCGGCCTGCCCAAGCGTTCCCACGCTGCCAGCCCGCGTTCCAGTGTCCGCCGTTTGAGCATGGCCACCACCTCCGGAGGGTCATCGTCGGTCCGCAATTCGTACAGCCGCTCGACACCGGCCGCCGTGGCCTGCTGAGTCAGCGAGGCCTGGGCCAGCGCGTCCTCGCCCGCGTCCGGTCCCTGTACGCGGAGCAGGCGGACCAATGCCGGCAGCGTGAGCCCCTGCAGCGCCAGGGTGCCGGCCACCACTACCATCGCCGCAAGGATCAGCACGGTGCGGTGCTCCAGGTCCTTGGGCAGCGTGAGGGCTGCGGCGAGCGTCACCACGCCGCGCATGCCGGCCCACGAGATGATGGCTGGGTACTGCCAGGGCGGCGCAGGGTCCTTCCGGGCCACGGCCGGAATAAGCCTGGGCAGGTAGGTTGCCGGAAACACCCAGACCGGCCGCAGCAGCAGCACGGCCAGCAGGATCACCGCGCAGCCCGCCCAGATCCTGGCAGCGCCCAGGGAGTCGTCCTGTACACCCTCGATGATGGTCCGCACCTGCAGGCCGATGAGGAGGAACACCGAGTTTTCCAGCAGGAACTGCACCGTCTCCCAGTTGCTCCGCTGGCTCTGCCGGGCGGCCCCGTTGGGCATGGAAGGCGCCTTGGTTCCCATGATCAGGCCGGCGACCACCACGGCCAGGACACCCGACGCGTGGATGGCCTCCGCGGGCAGGTACGCCACAAAGGGCGCCATCAGCGACGTTGAGGTGTTGATGGCAACGCTGCGGATCCGCAGGCGCAACTGGGTGAGGACGTAGGCTGCAGCCAGGCCCACCACCAGCCCGCCGCCGGCGGCCAGCAGGAAGTCGGCGCCGATCTCCACCACGGACACGGATCCGGCGAGGGCGGCGACGGCCGCACGCAGGCACACCAGGGCGGTTGCGTCGTTGACCAGCGATTCGCCTTCCAGGATGCTGACAATCCTGCGCGGCATCCCGACCTTGCGGGCTATGGCCGTGGCGGCCACGGCATCCGGCGGCGCCACCACGGCGGCGAGTGCGATGGCCGCAGCCAGCGGTATCTCCGGGAACAGCCACCAGACCACCAGGCCGACGGCGACGGTCCCGAAGATGACGTAGCCCACCGAGAGCAGCCCGATGGCCCGCTTGTTGGAGCGGAAGTCGTACAGCGAGGTCCGGAGGGCGGCGGCGTAAAGGAGGGGCGGCAGCAGTCCCACGAGGACGAGCTCAGGGTTGAGGTCGACGCGGGGCACGAACGGGAGGAAGGAGCCGGCCATCCCGGCGAGCACCAGGAGCAGCGGGACCGACACGTCAAGCTTGCGGCCCAGCGCGCTGACCGCGCAGACCACCGCGGCGAGCGCCAGCAACCCCAAGGCGACTTCCATGCGGCTATTCTCTCAACCAATTCTCATGACCGACGCAGGCTGCCCGACGGCGGGCGGGGACTTCCGTCAGGATGTCTCGGCCCGCTTGGGCGCAGGTTCTGCGACATCGTCAGCACCTTCCGCCGGATCCTGCGAATGCATGCGGATGTCGGTGGGGTCTGCCGTTTCATCCCCTTCGGCAGGGGCCTCGCTGTGGATGCGCTGCCGCGACTCCGGGATCTCGCTCATGACTGCCGCTCCTCTGCTGCGGTTGTGTGCTGTGGGCCATCGCTTACGTTCATCTAGCTACCGCGCCAGTCAGCCTGTCAAGGACTGGCGCCCCGCACTCTGGCCGGGGATGGTGTTCTGTGTTGAACTGTGGGGATCGCCCTGGTTGAACTGTGGGGACCGCCCCGGTTGAACTGTGGGGATCGCCCCGGTTGAACTGCTGGGGCTGCACCCGAAATGCCCCCGCGGCTGCCAGCCGCAGCACTGCCCTTTGCACCGTCTACCCAGCCGGTCCGCCGGCTGTTGGGAAGGAACACCACTATGGCAACGCACAAGATCGGCTATTTCGTAGGAAGCCTGGCCAGCGGTTCCATCAACCGGACACTCTCCCAGGCACTTATCAAGCTCGCCCCCGGGGACCTGGAATTCACCGAGATCCCCATCAAGGACCTCCCGCTTTACAGCTATGACTACGACGCCGATTTCCCGCCCGAAGGCCGTGCGCTCAAGGAGGCCATTGAAGGCTCCGACGGTATCCTCTTTGTCTCCCCGGAATACAACCGCTCCATCCCCGGTGCGCTGAAGAACGCCATCGACTGGGGCTCCCGTCCCTGGGGCACCAACTCGTTCGCCCGCAAGCCCACCGGCATCATCGGCGCCTCGCCCGGGAGTATCGGCACAGCGGTGATGCAATCCTCCATGCGCGCCGTGCTGAGCTTCCTCGACGCCCCCCAGCTCAATGCCCCCGAGGCCTACGTGAAGTTCAACCCGGACGTGTTCGGCAGCGACGGCGACGTCAAGGACGAATCCACCGCAGCCTTCCTGCGCCACTACATGGAGGAGTACTGCGCCTTCGTCCAGCGTGTCCTGGCGGCCAACGCACCGGGCCACATCGGCGATCCGGAACCCGACACCCAGAAGCTTTCCCGCTGAGTCCCGAGTCTTAGAGGGGGAGGGGGACGAGGCCGCCGAGGTGGCGGTATTTTTCGAGCCGCTGGGGGAGGAGTTCGCCCATCCCGGACGCCGAGAGCGCCGCCAGTTCGTACTCGATCGCCTGCCCCAGCCGGTGGCAGAACGCCCGGCCTTCGTGGGCGGCGTCGGGGCGTTCGTCCACGATGTGCTCCACCATGCCATGGGCGTGGAGTGAGGCGACGTTGACGCCCTGTGCCTCAGACATCGCCGGTGCGAACTCGGTGCTGCGGTGCATGATGGCGCTCGCACCCTCGGGCGGCAGCGGTGACAGCCAGGCATGCTGGGCCGCGATGGTGCGGTCGGCCGGGAACAGAGCCAGCGCCCCGCCGCCGGTGCCCTGGCCCATCAGGACGGACACGGTGGGTGAGTTCAGGCCGATGAGGTCGTGGAGCGACCTGGCGATTTCGCCGGCCAGCCCGCCTTCTTCGGCTTCCTTTGACAGGGCCGCGCCGCCGGTGTCGATGACCGTCACCAGGGGCAGCCCAAGTTCCTCGGCCAGCCGCATGCCGCGGCGGGCTTCACGCAGCGATGCCGGACCCATGGCGGTCTGCTGGGAGGGCCGGGGCCGGGTGTGTCCGATGACCACGCAGGATTTCTGGCCGAAGCGGGCCAGTGCCAGCAGCAGCCCGGGGTCCTTTTCGCCCTGGCCGGTGCCGTTGAGCGGAAGCACGTCGCGGGCCCCGTAGGCCAGCAGCTGCCGCAGGTCAGGGCGGCGCGGGTTCCGGGAGATTTCGATCGATTCCCAGGCTCCGGCGTCGGACGGTTTCACGGACAGCGTCCGGGGCGGCCGGATCTGCGCGGGCGGTCCGGCGACCAGGATGCTCAGGGCGCGGTCGACGACGTCTGACAGCTGCCACGGCGGGACCACCGCGTCCACGAGCCCCTTGTCGAAGAGGTTCTCGGCCACCTGGACGTTCTCCGGAAACGGTGCACCGTACAGCGCCTCGTAGACCCGCGGCCCGAGGAACCCGAGGAGGGAGCCGGGTTCGGCCACCGTGATGTGCCCGAGGGAGCCCCAGGAGGCCATGACGCCGCCGGTGGTGGGGTGCCGGAGGTAGACCAGGTACGGCAGGCCGGCCTGCCGGTGCGCCCGGACCGCCGCGCTGATCTTCACCATGGACAGGAACGCGATAGTGCCTTCCTGCATGCGGGTGCCCCCCGACGCCGGACCGGCCAGAAGCGGAAGCCCTTCCCGGGTGGCGCGTTCGACGGCGTTCACGATGCGTTCGGCTGCGGCGAGGCCGATGGAGCCGGCCAGGAACCGGAACTCGCTGACGATGACGGCCACACGGCGGCCGCGGATGAGGCCCTCGCCGGTGAGGACTGATTCGTCGACGCCGGACTTCTCCCGGGCCGCTGCCAGCTCCTGCCGGTATTCCGGGCTGGGTTCCGGGTCCACCACCGGGGAGTCCCAGGATTGGTAGGAGCCGGGATCGAGCACGGCGGCGATGAGTTCGGCAGCATCAAGGTGCCGGACCTTCTGACCTCTGCCCATATTCTGACCTGAGCCCATATTCAGCGGCCTTCCCCGGCGGCGGCAGCAGCGGCGTCGGCCGGGACAAGCCCCAGCCATTGCCGGATCTGCTCGCCGTCCTGGTCCAGCAGCGGCGGCGCAGTGTGGGCCTTCAGCGTGGTTTCCGCGGTGTCCGCGGCGCTGAAAAAGCGCAGCGGCGGGCCGGGCAGGGTGACGTTGCCGAGGATCTTATGGTCGACGTCGATCACCAGGCCCTGGGAGTGGACCTGCTCCCACTCATAGACCTCGTCCAGGGTGCGGACCTTGCCGGCCGGGATCCCGGCGTCGTTCAGCTTTGCGAGCAGCGGCTCCGCCTCGAACTCGGCGAACGCGCGCTCCACCTCCTCGATGACCTTTTCCCGGTTCCGGACGCGCTCCGCGTTGGACGCGAACTCCGGACGGTCCGCGTCGATGCCGAACGTGGACGCGAACGTGCGCCACAGCTTCTCGCTGCCCACGCTGATCTGGACGCGGCCCTGCCGGCAATGGAACAGTCCGTACGGCGCGATGGAGGGGTGGTGGTTGCCCTGCGCCTTGGGGACCTCACCGGCAACGGTGGCCCGGGTGCCCTGGAACGCGTGCACGCCGATGAGGGCGGCGAGCAGCGAGGTGCGCACGATCTGCCCCTGGCCCGTCCGCTCGCGCTGCAGCAGCGCCGCGAGCGTGCCGAACGCCCCGTACATGCCGGAGAGCAGGTCCGCGATGGGCACGCCCACCCGCTGCGGATCGTCCGGGCCGGAACCGGTCAGGGACATCAGCCCGGCCTCACCCTGCAGGATCTGGTCGTAGCCGCTCCGGCGTGATTCGGGGCCGTCGTGGCCGAAACCGGTGATGGACAGGACCACCAGGGCAGGGTTCAGCGCGTGCATCTCCGCGGCGGAGAAGCCGAGCCGGTCCAGCACGCCGGGGCGGAAGTTTTCGATGACGACGTCGGCGCGTTCCAGCAGTTCACGCAGCACCGTCCGCCCGTCGTCGCTCTTCAGGTCCAGGGCGATGGATTCCTTGTTGCGGTTGCAGGAGAGGAAGTACGTGGCCTGGGGATCATCCTCGGGGCCGACGAACGGCGGTCCCCAGCCGCGCGTGTCGTCTCCCGTGCCGGGGTTCTCAACCTTGATGACCCGTGCGCCGAGGTCCGCGAGCATCATGCCGGCGTGGGGTCCGGCCAGCGCACGGCTCAGGTCCACTACAAGGTAGCCGGCGAGGGGCCCTTCGGGCTGAGGCGTGGATTCATGGCTCATGCTGGGTGTTCCTTCTCTTGCTTGGAGGGGCTGCTGGTGCTGGTCCCGGGCATTTACGTGGGGCCGGCTACATCCAGCCGGGGAGGACCATGACCAGCCAGGCGATGGCGGGGCCGGCGACGACGACGATGCCGCTGTAGGCCAGGATCTGCTTGTAGAACTTGTCCTTGTCCACGTCCTCGGGGGCGTTGGCGAGTACCAGTGCACCGTTGGTGGAGAACGGCGAGACGTCCACGATGGTGGCGGCGACGGCCAATGCTGCGATCACGCCGACGGCTCCGATTTCGCCGCTGGACAGGAACGGGACGGCCAGCGGGATGAGGGCGGCCAGGATGGCCGTGGAAGAGGCGAAGGCCGAGACAATTGCGCCGATGTAGCAGATCAGCAGGGCCGCGAGCAGGGGCATCCCGAGATGGGCGACGCCGTCCGAAACGAACTTGATGGTGCCGGCTTCCTCGAGGACGCCCACGAAGGTGAGCATGCCGCAGATGAGGAGGACGGTGGACCAGCTGATTTTGTTGATGGCGCCCTTCTGGGCGGCCGGTGAGACGAGGGCGAGGACCATGGCGATGGTGATGGACACGAAGCCGACGTCCACTTTGAAGCCCAGTGAGATGACGGCCAGGGCGATCAGGCCGGCGATGGTGACCAGCTGCGGAACGGTGGCGCGGGCACCGACGGCGTCGGCGGACTTGGCGGCAGCAGAGGAACCGGACGTGCCTTTGGCTGCGACGCCGGATGAGGAGATGTCGGTGCCGGAGCCCCGAAGAGTGGCGCCGGCGGCGCGGGCGCCGACGCTGACGGCCATCCTGGACTCGGCAGCCTGTTCAACGAGCCGGCCGGTCTTGGTGGAGAGCAGTTTGCTGCCACCCAGGACGATGAAGAGCACCACAGCGATGGCGAGGTTGAAGATGAAGCTGGCGAGGAAGATCGCCATCGGGCTGGCTGCCAGATCCGTCTTCGCGATGATGCCGTTGACCGTGACGCCGTAGACGGCGATCGGGGAGAAACCGCCGGCCTGCGCGCCGTGGATGACCATCATGCCCATCATCAGGGGGTTGATCTTGTGCTTGGCGGCGAAGCTGAGTGCGATCGGGGCGATGATCGCGACGGCGGCGGGGGACAGGGCACCAACGGCGGTGATGACGGCCGTGATGGCGAACATGACCCAGGGGATGAGCGCCACCTTGCTGCCCACCATTCGGACCGCGCCGCGGACCAGCAGGTCGATGGTGCCGTTGTTCTGGGCGATCGCGAAGAGATAGGTGACCCCGACAATCGTCAGGAACAGGCCGCCGGGGAAGTTGGCGAGAATGTCGCTGGTGGACATTCCGAGCACCACCGAGCCCAGCAGGAACGCGCCTACAAAAGCCAGGGCGCCCATGTTGAGGGGCAGCACCGTGGCCAGCAGGAACATCACCGCCAGGATGATGATGGAGAGGACGGGAGCGGACATCGTTGTGCCTCCGGGGTGAGAGTTGATGTGATGTGGCTTACAAGCTCACTGGCCTAGCCTCCTAGACACTAGGTGACTTTGTCAATACTCCTCCGCTAAGCTGGACCCAGATCGCCGGAAGGACGCGCATGCCCAGGAAGACAGCAACGCAACAGATTTCCCGTGTCGCCCGGCCCCGGCTGTACGAACAGCTCGTGGAGCAGCTCATGGATTTCATCGAGTCCGCGCAGCTGGGGCCCGGAGACACCCTTCCCGCCGAGCGGGACCTGGCTGAGCGGCTAGGCGTTTCCCGGGCCACGCTTGCCCAGGCGCTGGTGGCGCTG
Source organism: Arthrobacter globiformis (assembly GCF_003261175.1). Classification (GTDB taxonomy): domain Bacteria; phylum Actinomycetota; class Actinomycetes; order Actinomycetales; family Micrococcaceae; genus Arthrobacter; species Arthrobacter globiformis_A. Next base: position 67,249 of record NZ_QLNP01000102.1, read on the forward strand.
GAAGTCCTGGGCGTGATCGATGTTCAGCACGGGACCGGTGCTGTGCTTGTCTACCGGCCCAACGTTCCCTCCGTGCTCAAGGGGCTGCGCGAGCACCGCAGCCGCCTTCCCGAAATTGTCGAGGCCCGCAGCACGCTCGAGGTCAAGCTGGCCGAGCTTGCTGCCGAGCGCCGCACCGAGGCGGACATGAAGGCGATCGACAAAGCCCTGGACGTCATGGCGGAAGAGGTGGCGTCGGGCGCTAAAGGGGCCCACGGCGACGAGCTGTTCCACCAGGCCATCACCGCCGCCGCCCACTCCGGCGTGCTCGCCCAGCTCATGACCTTCATCGCCGAGATGATCCTCGAAACGCGGCTCGAATCGCTGGGACAGCCCGGCCGGCCGGAGCAGTCGCTGGCATCCCACCGCAAAATCGCGGACGCCATCAGGGTCCGCGATGCGGGGGCCGCCGCGGCGGCGATGCTGGACCACATTACCCTCGTGTCCGACGTCGCCCTGCTGAAGTAAGCACGTGAAGCCGTTTCTGCTGCTCGCCTCGCGGGCCGAGGACGTCGCCGCGGACGATGAATACGAGTCGTATCTGCGCTTTTGCGGTCTGGAACTGCACCAGCTGACGCGGATCCGGATGGAGCGCGCGCCCCTGCCGGAACTGGACCTGGACGACTATTCAGGCATCATCGTGGGCGGCAGCCCGTTCACCTCGAGCGACCCTCCCGAAAAGAAGACCGAAGTCCAGCACCGCGTGGAGCGCGAACTGTCCGGGCTGCTGGACCGGATCGTGGCGGAGGACTTCCCGTTCCTCGGCGCCTGCTACGGCGTCGGTACCCTTGGCCTGCACCAGGGCGCCGTGATCGACCGGACCTACGGCGAGCAGTTGGGCGGCGTGACCATCAGCCTGAGCCCGGAGGGCCTTCAGGATCCGCTGCTCACCGGCCTTCCCGCGCAGTTCACCGCGTTCACGGGCCACAAGGAAGGGTGCACGGTGCTGCCCGCGCACGCGGTGCTGCTGGCGAGCTCCGCCGCATGCCCCGTGCACATGTTCCGGATCAAGCAGAACCTGTATGCCACGCAGTTCCACCCGGAGCTCGACGCCGAAGGCCTGGTGACCAGGATCGACATCTACCGCCACGCCGGATACTTCCCGCCCGAAAGCGCCGGGGAGCTGATGGCGGAAGCCCGGACGTACACGGCCACCGAACCCATGAAGATCCTGCGGAATTTCGTGAAACTCTACGGCCGGTAGCCTCGGGCGGGGCCGTGTTCACGGGAACCGCATGTCCCGGGAACCGCCGTCGAATTCCCATTGACTTCGGCCCGCAGAGGTCTACCGTTGAACTACGTCAACATCTGATCTGTTGCGTGCGCGTGTGTGGCGAGGGGAAGCCACACCAAAAAGATGCGGCTGCAGAACCGTCACGTTCGGCGGCAGCCAGCACCTCGCCGGCATGGCGTTTCGCCCGGAAACCGCCTTCAAATTTCAGGTCTCAACCAATCTGCAGGTAACCTACATGACCGCCAATTTCATTACTGCCCTTGCCGTCAAATCCTTCGATGAACCGGACAAGAAAAGGTGCCCAGACAAAGCCGAGGTGGACTTGGTCAGCGTCAACGACTTCTCCGTTGCCCGGCTGATCCTCGCCCCCGGCTGGCGCTGGTCCGAATGCACCAAGCCCACGGAGCAAACGCCCTTCTGCCAGCACAACCACCTCGGGTTCTGCCTCTCCGGTGTCATGGAGGTGGAGTCACCTGAGGGTGCCCGCTCCTTCATCCGCGCCAATGACACATATGCGATTCCTCCGGGGCACGATGAGTGGGTGGTGGGTTCCGAGCCGTTCGTGGCCGTTGAGTTCCTCGGCGCGGCATCGTTCGGGCGCCCGGTCAGCCGCGGCCTCCACGCCCGAATCTGAGTAGGACACGCGGCGGCTTGGCCCAGCGCCCCTTATTGGCATCGCGTTCTGCACGGGATAACGTCACTGCCATGGGATGCCGTTCCAGCTGAGGAGGCGCCGCCGTGGCCATCATCGACAACGCAGTGTACGTGGATGGGCACCGGACGGCGGATCCCGAAGGACTGGAGGAAACATACTTCCTGCTGCGGCAACGCGAGGGCATGGCCTGGATCGGGCTCTACCGGCCGGACCCGCGCGAACTGCGGTCAGTGGCGGACGAATTCGAGCTGAGCCCCCTTGCGGTTGAAGACGCGCTGACCGGGCACCAGCGTGCCAAGCTTGAGTATTACGGTGAAACGCTCTTCCTTGTCCTGCGCCCGGCGCGGTATCTCGACGACGTCGAAAAGGTGGAGTTCGGCGAGATCCACGTTTTTGCCGGACCGGACTTCGTGGTTACGGTCCGCCGCGCGGAGTCCCCGGACCTGGCGCGGGTACGCCGCCGGATGGAATCGCAGCCGGAATTCCTTGCCCTGGGTCCCGACGCCGTGCTGTACGCCATCCTGGACCAGGTGGTTGACGAGTACGAGCCCGTTGCGGCAGGTCTGGAAAACGACATCGACGAGATCGAGGACGAACTGTTCGGCGCGGACCCAGAGGTGTCCCGCCGCATCTATGAACTGTCCCGCCAAGTCATCACCGTGCAGCGAGCCACCGGGCCGTTGGCCGGAATCCTGCAGGCACTGGTCACCGGAACGCCGGACCACCACCCTGGCCTCGAACTCCAGGACCACCTCCGCGATGTGCTGGACCACGTCCTGCGGCTCAATGACCGGATCGCGTCCTTCCGGGCACTGCTGCAGAACGCGCTCGCGGTCAATGCGGCCCTCGTTGCCCAGCGCCAGAACGACGAGATGCGCCGCCTCACGGAATCCAGCTTCGCGCAGAGCGAGCAGGTCAAGAGGATCTCTTCCTGGGCGGCCATTCTCTTCGCACCCACGCTCATTGGCACCATCTACGGGATGAACTTCCATACGATGCCTGAACTGGACTGGATCTTCGGCTATCCCATGGCGCTGGGGCTGATGATCGGCATGGGGCTGGTCCTGTACGCCACGTTCAAGCACAACAACTGGATCTAGAACCGACGGCGCACCCGTCGACACCCCAATTGGGTGGAAACAGCGCAGGCGGGGCAACTTTCCCAAGGTTTCCAGAAGCAGCCGGCCCAACAATTGTGGTGTTCCACTCCCCTGGGGATCAGCAGACCTGCGGCTCCGGCCGCAGGTCTGCCTTTTTTCCCAGGCAAGCGCAGGATCTTGCCGGTTTTAGCGCAGCTTTCGAAGCTTCCCCGAAGCTTCGGGCCAGCATCGGGGCTCCGGCGCTCCGCGGAAAATACACTGGAATCAGCTTCCTCTGGCTTTCCCGCCGGCCCTCAGTTCGTTCGAAGGAACCCACAATTAGCGCTTCGTCTGTTCTCCGTCCTGCCTTGGCCGCGCTGCTGCTGACGGCCCTGGCCGCCCCCATCGCCGGAGTGTCAGCCGGTGCTGCCGCCTCGGAAACCGGGGCGGGAGCGCCGGCAGCCCGCTACATCGTGCGCTACTCCACCGGGACCGATGTTTCCTCGGCCGTGCGGAATCTGCGCTCGCGGAACATCGCCGTCGGCCGCACCTTCGCCAAAGCCATCAGGGGCGCCGTGGTCACGGCAACGCCCGGGCAGGCGGCGGAACTAAAGCGCTCGGCGGGCGTTGCCGCCGTCGAACCGGATGCCGCGGTGACGGCCGCCGACACCCAGCAGTCAGCAACGTGGGGCTTGGACCGCGTTGACCAGCGCACCCTGCCGCTGTCCGGGACCTACACCTCGGCAGCTTCAGGTGCCGGCGTGAGCGCTTACGTGGTTGACTCCGGCGTGCTGTCTGCGCACGCGGAGTTCGGCGGCCGCGTTGTCTCGGGGTGGTCGGCGATTTCCGACGGGCTGGGTACCGGGGACTGCAACGGCCACGGCACGCACGTGGCCGGCACCATCGCGGGAAAGACGTACGGCGTGGCCAAGGCGGCCACCGTCGTCCCCGTCCGCGTGCTGGACTGCAATGGGTCAGGCTTCAACTCGGATGTCATTGCCGGGCTGGAGTGGGTCGCCTCCCATCACCAGGCAGGTACGCCGGCGGTGGCGAACCTGAGCCTCGGCAGCAGCACCAGCGCCATGGTGGACGCCGCGGTGCAGGGCATCATCAACGACGGCGTTACCGCTGTGGTCGCCGCCGGAAACTCCGCCGTCGATGCGTGCAACAGCTCCCCGGCCCGCGTCGCCGGCGCGCTGACCGTTGCCGCGAGCGACTCCGCGGACAAGCAGGCGGCGTTCTCCAACTACGGCAGCTGCGTCGATCTGTATGCGCCGGGGGTGGGCATCAAATCCGCCTCCTTCAGCTCGGCCACCGCCACGGCCCTGATGAGCGGCACCTCGATGGCCTCGCCGCACGTGGCTGGCGCCGCCGCCGTGGTGCTGTCCCGGTCGCCGGGCCTGTTGCCGGCGGATGTGGCTTCGAAGCTGCTTTCCGCCGCCACCTCCGGTGCGGTCTCGGGCGCCACCACCGGAACGCCGAACCGGCTGCTGTTCACCGACCCCTCCGCCGCGGTACTCACCGCGCCGTCCGTGTCCTCGCTCAGCCCGGCGGCCAATTCGTCCGGCGCCGCCGTGGGAGCCAACATCTGCGCTACATTCAGTTCGGCTGTCCAGGGCGTGGCCAACTCCACCTTCATTCTTCGGAACGCCGTCGGCGCAACGGTGCCCGCGGCCGTCAGCTACGACGCCGCAACGCGCACCGCGACGCTGAACCCTGAGGGCCTGCTCAACGCGTCCCAGAAGTACACCGCGACGCTAACCGGCGGATCCTCGGCCGTCCGCGACGCCGCGGGCACCCCGTTTGTGACGGGCAGCTGGTCCTTCACCACCGCCGCGGCCCCCACGGTCGCGGCACGCACGCCCGGTGCGAACGGCGCCGCCGTTGCCGCGGGAAGCAACATCACGGCCACCTTCAGCACCGGGACATCAGGCCTAGGTGTCCAGGGCATCAGTGGCAGCAGCTTCCTCCTGAAGAACGCGGCCGGGACCGTGGTGCCGGCTGCCGTCACCTACAGCGCCACCAGCCGGACCGCCACGCTGAACCCTGCGGCCAACCTCGCCAACGACGCCAAGTACACGGCGACGCTCACCGGCGGAGCTACCGCCATCCGCGACGCCGCAGGCACCCCGCTGGCAACCACCAGCTGGACGTTCACCACCGGCCCCGCCCCGGTCATCACGGCCATGACGCCGCGCCCGGGCGCCACACTGGTGCGCCGCACCAGCAACATCGCGGTGACCTTCAGCGAGGCTATCCAGGCGGCCGGTGCGGGCACCGTCACGCTGAAGAACGCCGCCACCGGCGCCAGGGTGGCGGCCACCGTTTCCCGCAACGGCAGCACGAACCAGTGGATCCTCAACCCGTCGGCAACCCTGGCTGCCAAAACCCGTTATACCGCCACCGTGACAGGCGGGCCGGCAGCGATCCGCGACCTCGCCGGCAACAGCCTGATGACGTACACGTGGACCTTCACCACCGGTTCCCTCTGAGCCGCGACAAAATCTGAGCGACAACAAAACAGAGGCCGACGGCGGCACCAAAGTGCCGCCGTCGGCGTTATTGAGTTGCTAGAACTTATGCAAATGGACTACTCGCCACTCTGCTAGTACTTCCTGTCGAGATCAATGCGTGCGTAGGCGCGGTCAGAGTCTGACTTCCATGTCCAGTGGTTGTAGCGGTCCTTGTCCTTGAACTGGATCTTGACGGTGTGGGACACCTTGACGTCCTTGTCGCCACGGTCGGCGTGTACTTTCGCCTTATCGTTGAAGTACTTGTCTCCGTGCACCCAGACCCAGCCGTGGTCACGCTTGAGGACGTCTTCCCCTCTTCCGTGGCCCTGGAACATCTTGTGGTCGAAGTAGACCATGGTGCGCTTGTCGCAGTGGATCTTGAACTTGAACTCGACCTTGACGGACTTGCCGTAGTCCTTATCCCTGTTGCCGTAGTCAGCCTTCTTTGGCGTGTAGGCCGTGACTGAACAGTTTTTGTCGTTCCTGCCGTGGTCATACGACGGCGCTGCATTGGCGGCGCCGGCGAAGGCCAGGGGGCCACCTAACAGTCCCATAGAAACAGTCGAAGCCAAAGCGAGTCTGGCTACCAATGGGCGGCGCTGCCGTGTTGGTGAGATGATGGTCATTGTTTTTTGCTCCTGCCTAGGGATGCACATTCATATAGGTTCGGGCAGGACTAGCCGATCACGGGGCGCGTGGAGACCTATCAACCACTCTTGCCACTTTATGATCGTCCACCGGCAATGACCGGCGGGCTGGGAGCCGGGTTCCCTCAAGGGAAGTGTCCGGATCCGGTATTCCAAAGTGTACCTCCGTAAGTGCGTGTCAACACTGATTTACGGAAACTGTCAACCATGAGCGGTTGTATCCGGCAATGAAGGGCAGCCGACGGCGGGCGGTCCCGGCGTCGGCTGCCCCTCCTTTTGCGGCGCGCTACTTGCCCAGGAAGCCGAGCAGGGCCTCGTTGACCTCTGCTCCGTGGGTCCACAGGAGGCCGTGCGGGGCGCCGTCGATTTCCACGTAGTCGGCCTCCGGAAGAACCTTGGTGAACTCCCGGCCGGTGGCGTCAATCGGCAGGATGTTGTCCGCCGTGCCATGCACGATGAGGGCCGGGACGTCGATCTTCGGGATATCGGCGCGGAAGTCGGTGATCCAGGTGGGCTGGGCCGCCGCCGAGGCGAATGCGCCGGAGCTGGCGGCGAGGTTCCAGCTGGCCTTGACGGACTCCTCGCTCAGGCGGGGCGTGCCCAGGAAGGTGTCGCTGTTGTAGAAGTTCTTGAAGAACTCGGTGAAGAAGGCGTAGCGGTCCGCTTTGACTGCCTCGGCAAGGCCATCGAAGACCGACTGCGGCACCCCGGTGGGGTTGTCGTCGGTCTGCAGGAGGTAGGGCTCAAGCGATCCCAGGAAAGCAGCCTTGGACACACGGGCCGACCCGAACGTGGAGAGGTACCGGGCTACCTCGCCGGTTCCCATCGAGAAGCCCACCAGCACCGCGTCGTTGAGGTCCAGGGTGGTGAGGATGGTGTTGAGGTCGCCCGCGAAGGTGTCGTAGTCGTAGCCGGTGGTGGGCTTGCTGGACTTGCCGAAACCGCGGCGGTCGTACGTGATGACGCGGTAGCCGGCGTCGAGCAGAGCGGCGGTCTGCTTCTCCCAGGAGGACCCGTCCAGGGGATAGCCGTGGATGAGGACAACAGCCTGTCCGGTTCCGTGGTCTTCGAAGTAGAGCTCGATGTCGGTGCTGTTTTCCTGTCCAACGGTGATGAAAGCCATGTCTACATTCCCTTCGGTCTCGCGAGAACGGATGTCCTCAAGCGGTGTTACCAACCTATCGGGATCGCCGGCCGGTGCGCAGGGCCTGTCACAGGGCGTAGCCTGCAGGAATGGCAACGGCGAGCGGGATGTTGAGAACGGCATGAAACGAATTGGCTTCCTGTCCTTCGGCCACTGGGGACCGGTGCAGGGTTCCCGCACAAGGACTGCGCGAGATGGGCTGCTGCAGGGGATTGAGCTGGCCGAGGCCGCGGAGGAGCTTGGGATTGATGGCGCGTTTTTCCGCGTACACCATTTCGCGCGCCAGCAGGCGTCGCCGTTCCCGTTGCTCGCGGCGGCTGCAGCCCGCACCAGCCGCATTGAGCTCGGCACGGCGGTCATCGACATGCGGTACGAGAACCCGCTGTACATGGCGGAGGAGGCTGCGGCCACGGATCTTATCAGCGGCGGACGGCTCCAGCTGGGCATCAGCCGCGGGTCACCCGAGCCCGCACGGAACGGCGCGGGGGCCTTCGGCTATGTGCCGCGGGAAGGCGAGACGGACGCCGACATGGCGCGCAGGCATGCCGAGGAGTTCCGGCGGGCCATAGCCGGCGCCGGCGTGGTGGAGGCGGACCCGCGGTACGCCGGGGGAGCCACGGGGCTGCTCCCGGTCCAGCCCCGGTCCGAGGGGCTGCCCGAGCGGATCTGGTGGGGCGCCGGAACACGGAAAACGGCGGTCTGGGCGGCCGAGCAGGGGATGAACCTGATGAGCTCCACCCTGCTGACCGAGGATACCGGGGTTCCCTTCCACGAGCTCCAGGCCGAGCAGATCGCGATGTTCCGCGGGGCGTGGGCGGCGGCTGGGCACAGCCGTGAGCCGCGCGTTTCGGTCAGCCGCAGCGTCCTGCCGCTGGCCGACGACGAGGACCGGCAGTACTTCGGCCTGAGCGCCCTCCGTGAAGGCAGGGACCAGGTGGGCGCCCTCGACGGCAGCCTTTCCCGCTTCGGCAAGAGCTACATCGGGGAGCCGGATGTCATAGCCCGGGAACTCGCCGCCGACACCGCGGTGCAGGCCGCGGACACGCTCCTCGTCACCGTCCCCAACCAGCTTGGCGTGGAGTACAACGCCAAGCTGCTGGGAAACATCGCCCGCCATGTGGCGCCGGCGCTGGGATGGGCACCCGCGCGGGCGTAATCTACTGGCACCGGACGGTTCCTTCCGAAGGGCGACTGCCATGGACACGCATCACGTTCCTGCGGGCCAAAATCACGACGGCGGCCAGAATCACGACGGCGGCCAGAATCACGACGGCGGCCGGAGCCCCCGGCGGCTGGCCGCGGTCCTGCTCGTGGCCGGGGTTGTAATGTCCTTCGCCGCCGGCGCCCTGCACCCAGAAGGGGCGAATGCCAACGACCACGCTGCAGCGTTCGCCGAGTACGCCCGCAGCAATCTGTGGATCGGCGTGCACCTGGGGCAGTTTGCGGGAATGGCAGCCCTGGTTGCCGGACTGCTGGTGCTGGGGTCCGTGGCTGGCGGCGCGCCCGGGCGCTCATACTGGACGGCGCGGCTCGGCAGCTGGGCCGCGGCCGCCGCGCTTGCCCTCTATGGTGCACTTCAGGCAGTGGACGGTGTGGCTTTGAAGCATTCCGTAGATGCCTGGGCTGCCGCCGAAGGGGCAGAGAAGGCCGTTCGCTTTGCGGCCGCGGAAGACATGCGCTGGCTCGAGTGGGGGATGCGCAGCAACACCGTGCCCACGCTGGCGGGCATTGCGCTCATCCTCGTCTGGACGCTCGGGCTCCTGGCAAGCTCGCTGCGGCGATCCTGAGCACTAGGGGCCGGCACCGGTGCCTAGACTGGGACGGGACCGGCATTTCCCAGTGAGAGGCAGTGGCATGACCGACAGCAAGCGCAATGCGGAAGAGCCAAGCGACCGTCGGGGCCCCGGCGACCCCGACGCCGTCGAACAGGAGCAGCCCCATCCCGAGGCAGGCACGGCACGCAACATCCGCGAGGAACAGATGACACAGCCGGGCGGAACAGTGCCCGCCAGCTACGTGGGCAGCGGAGCGCCGGAGGGCGAACACAAGCCGGAAGAGGCCGCGGACGACTCCGGGCTGTGGGACGCCGAGGACAGGTAATTAGAACCAGGGAATGATCCTGTCGGCACGGGAACGTGTGGCTTCGATCAGGCGCGCATTGGCCGCGTCCGGCCCGTTTGCCCAGGCCTCGGCCGCAGCGCGGTCCATGCCAAAGAGCATGTGCCGTTCAACCAGCCGGGCAAGGCGCAGTTCATGCGGGGTGTCGATGAACCACACCTCGTCCAGCTGCGCCCGCACCTGCTGCCAGCGCGGATCGTCGCTGAGCAGGTAGTTGCCCTCGGTGATGATGACGGGCAGGGCAGCCGGAACGGCCAGCGATGCGGCCACGGGCTCATCGATAGTCCGCCGGAAGTCCGGCGCATAAACGACGTCCTCGTCCCGGCGCGCAAGCCGCTGCAGGAGCGAAAGGTAACCCCCGACGTCGAACGTGTCCGGTGCGCCCTTGCGCTGCCGCAGCGGCGTGCCGTCAATGATGGCGTTGCCCAGGTGAAAACCGTCCATGGGGACCACCAGGGCGGATTCGGGGCCGAGGGCGTCGGCCAGGCAGGCCGAGAAGGTGGATTTGCCGGACCCCGGAGAACCAGCCACGCCGAGGAGAATCCGCCTTCCGGTGCTCAGCCGGCTGCGCAGCGCGGCGACGGCCTGCTGGATTTCGACGGATTCGAAAGCCCGGACTGCGCGGGGTTCAACGTTCGGCAGGGTCATGTACAGCATCCTAAGCGAGGCCCGGGATGCCGGCGCGCGGCGGTGCGCGCGGTTCAGTCGAGCGGAATGGTGATGGTGATGGCCGTACCGGTGCCCGGAGCCGAGATGATGTCCACGGTCCCGCCCGCTTCCTCAACCGCCTGGGAGATGGTCCTGAGTCCGTGGCCGCTGCCGTGTCCCGCTGCCGGTGGAACCGATTCGAAGCCTGTGCCGTTGTCGGCGACCATGAGGCGGATGCCGTGGAAAACGGCGGCAAGCCGGACAGTGACATCGGTGGCGTGCGCGTGCTTGAACGTGTTGCTCAGCGCCTCCTGGGCGGACTGGTACAGCAGGGACGCGGAACCAGACGAGATCTCAACGCCGTGGTGGGGAGTCTCCCAGCGGACGCACGTGCCCTGGCGGCGCAGGGGGACTGTGAGCCTGTCGATGCAGCCGGCGAGCCCCAGCCGGTAAAAGTCCAGCGGCTGACGGTCGGTGATGACACCGCCGACTTCGACGACTTCCTCGAGAGTTGCTGTCTGGTTCATGGCGCCCCCGCTTCCTAGCGGTCCTTGTTGCATGCTTTCCCTGGAAAGATTTCTCTTCCAGGGGCTGATGCTTAAGGGTGGCGCGGGCCAATCAGGGTTCCCGCAGGTTTATCCGGGGATCCAATCAAGTTTCCGCGAGGTCTTGCGCGCAGCTACGGGGCCAGCATCCAGGGCTGCATCGCCTGCTGCGGGTACGTGACGGCATCGGCTGCGTCGAGAACCTCCAGCGCAGTCATGTGCGCAGCCGCTGCTACTTCGCGGATCGGCTTGCCGTGGGTTACGGCCGCAGCGACGGCAGTTTGCAGGGTTGCAGCCGCGGGGTCATGCTCTACTAGTGCGGACTCCAGCGTCGCCACGGCCTCTTCCACCGCGCGCATATCTTCGTCCATCGGTACCCTCCTGTTTCTGCCCCATTGCAGTGACGCCTACGGCCCGGGATCCGGCGCCGTTGCCGGGACGCCGTTGCCAAGACGAAGAGTCATGTTCCTAAAACAATAAGACAGACAGGTCTGTCTCTACCAGTACCAAGGTACACTGATTCTCTGATGAGTGCTCCTGATGCAACCGGGGATACCTTGCTGCCTCAAGAGGTGCGTACCGGCCATAGCGAACCAGTGGACCGGATCCTTGCCACCGCCTACGAACTTTTTTCCCACCGCGGTGTCCGCGACGTCGGAATCAATGAGCTGATCGAACGGTCCGGGGTGGCCAAGTCCACGTTCTACCGTCACTTCCCCTCCAAGGATGCGCTGGTCCTGGCATTCCTGGCACTCCGTGACCAGGTCTGGACGGTGGACCTGATTGTCTCCGAGGCAAGGCGCAGGGGGACCACCCCCGAAGGGCGCCTGCTTGCCATTTTTGACGTCTTCGGGGACTGGTTCCAGCGCGACGATTTCGAGGCGTGCACCTTCATCAATGTCCTCCTGGAGATGGGCCCGGAGCATCCGCTGGGCGAGGCCAGCATCGGTTACCTCGCCAGAATCCGCGGCCACATCCAGGCGCTCGCTGAGGAAGCGGGACTCGAACGCCCTGACGAATTCGCCCGCTCCTGGCACATCCTGATGAAGGGCTCCATCATCTCCGCGACGGAAGGTGACTTCCTCGCTTCAAAGCGCGCGCAGCAGATGGCCGGCTGGCTGATCGGGCACCACCGGAGCTGACGCGCCGTTGGCCGGCCGCCGTCGGTCCTCTTCAGCGCCCCGCCCTCCTCGGCGGCCGGTCCAAACCAGTCGCGATCAGTCGCGCCACAACAGGTTCCGCAGTGGGGCCGGCAGCCACCTCGACTTCGATCCTTCACCAAGGTCCCCGCTGCCTTGCGCCGGCCGGTCCGCCGGCCCAGCTGTGAAGTAGTCACCCCCAGCCGGGAGGATGCCGCCCGACGGGAGGCTGTCGGCGCCCGCGGCCAGGCTGTCGCCGCCCGCAACCGGCGGAAGGCAGGCGTTCTCGCTCAGGTGGCACAGCAGCGCCTGTTCGGGGGACCCCGGATGCAAGGCCAAGTGCTGCAGCAGTCGGTGCCTGGCTTCCGATTCCATATCCGTGGTGGCGAGGATGTCCAGGATGAGTTCGATGACCTGGGCGCGCATCACGGTCTTGTCGATCGACCGCAGCGATTCGCTGCAGAAGTCATCCAACTCATCCGCTGCATCCTCGGAGCTCCTCCGACGTACGGAGGGGACGTTTAGCCGATTGGGCTCGCCAGGGGTGGCAGTGTCAGCGTCCATCAGGACCTCCGTGAATGGTCGCGTTTCCCTCTAAGAATTCTGCATCGGCTGATGTGGAGACCTCCGCGACCACTATGCCGGGCCCCTGAAGGGGCGCGGGCTCCGCAACGGCCTGGTTCCAGACATTGAGGGCTGCGAAAGTAACCACCGGAATGCACAGCAGTAACAGCGTCTTCACTGGTGCGCCTCCTTTGGCTGCCTGATCCCTTGCATGACGCCAATGTGCAGCATGCCTCCTGTGAAAAGCTCGGTGCCCGCACCCCTCGATAGGAGGTCCCGCGCGGATTTTTGGGGGGTTCGCGCGGCAAAAACGTGCGCATTAACGCAGGGGCCGGAGCTGCCGCCGGAAACTTCCCGGGTTTTCACAAGGAAACTCTCAGGATCGGTGCCGGACCCGGTGTCCTGATGGCGGGGCCGGAGGCTGCATGGGCGGTCGTGGCACCGGCCCCTGCTGCGCCTTAACAAGCGCTCCGCAAGGGCGTAGTTTTGTGGTGTTGGGACCCGTTCCGGTCCTCCGCATCCTGCATTGGGGCCGGAAGCTGACAGGAGGTAACAGCGATGAACAACATATTCAGGCGGGCCGGCGTGGATATCCCGGAACCCTTCCGCCGTTTTCTGGAGGGAGATCTGGACGAGTGGCTCCGGGTGGAGGAATACCGGGAGGCCGGGTCCCTGGTGGTAAAGGCCGAAGCGCCGGGCATCGATCCTGACAATGATGTCGACATCACCCTCGCTGGCAGCCAGCTGCAGATCACAGTCCGCCGTGAAGAAAAATCGGACCACAAGGACAAGGAAGGGTACCGCTCGGAATTCCGCTTCGGCACGTTTTCGCGAACAGTAAGCCTTCCCGCCCCGGTGAACCAGCAGGACATCCGCGCCTCGTACACCGACGGCGTTCTGGAAGTTCGCGTTCCGCTGCCCGAGGAGCCCGCTGCCGGAGGCCGGAAGGTCCGCGTCTCCCGCGGTGCCGGAAGTGGCGACTTCGGAACTGGCGGTGCCGGAACCGGCGACTCTTCACGGGACATGGGGCAAGAGCCCGAGGGCCGTTTCGGCGGCCCCTAGGCTGGCAGCTCAGCCCTGGTAGTGGGTCTTCGCCGGGCCCTGGCCGAGCGAGTCAACGATCGACGTCGCGACGCTGTGCAGCTTGATGTTGCGGGTGCTCGACGCTGCCTTGAGCAGCTCGAAGGCTTCCTCTTGGCTGCACCTGTTCTGCGCCATGATCACACCGACGGCGACGTCGATCACCGTCCGGGTTTCCAGCGTTGCCTTGAGGTTGGCGGCGGCGTCGCTGAAGTGGGCGAAGCGCACGGCCAGCCGGAGGGCCATGGAGGTCTGGCTGACGAAGTCCTGCGCCAGTTCCAGCACCCGGCCCTCGAATCGGCCAGGACGGTGAGAATAGAGGTTCAGCGCGGCCCGGGTCTCGCCCTCGAGCACGAACGGGAGGGCGAGGATGGAACGGACGCCCTGCCCCAGCACCGTCTCGGCATAGCTTTTCCAGCGGTCGTGCTTTTCGAGGTCCGTGATGTGGATGGTGACCTGCTCGCGCGAGGCCGTCATGCAGGGACCGTCGCCGAAATCGTACTGGATCTCGTCCATGGCCTGCGCCTCGGGGCTGCTGCTTGCCACAGTTGCTGCCTTGCGGTGCCGCAGCAGGGTCACGCCGCAGAGGACCTCGTCGCCGGGCTCAGACAGGCTGCGTGCAGAGATCCGGGCAAGCTCATGGAGGAATTCGCCCACGTCGGAGCTCGTGAGCACAAGCTCGTTGAGGTGCTCCGTGATTGAGGTTTCAGGTTTTGCGGTCGACTCGCTGGCCACGATTTTTCGGTACCGTTTCGCTCAGGTCAAGACGAACCGGCGGGCGCAGCGCGGGGGACCCCGTGGCCGGGGCGGTAGCAGCAAGCAAGGTGCCGGATCGAACAACAATCCAACGGCCTTCTGCTAAACCGTACCGAGAAAATATACACCAGTTCTTCACGAGCCATGGCAGCGGTTACAGCCGCGGGCCCTAGGCTGGGGGAAAGGTGCCGGGCGGCGACAGCCGCTGCGGCCATCGGAGCACGGCCGCCCGGGCCAGGGCTGGCCAGCGAACAGGAGGAAGCCGCAATGAGAATTGCCGTAACGGGAGGCAGCGGAAAGCTCGGACGGAACGTGGTCCGCAGGCTTGTGGCGGACGGGCATTCGGTCCTGAACCTGGACCGGACGGGCAGCCGGAGTCCACAGTTCGCCGCCGTGGATCTGCGTAACTACGGGCAGGTAGTTGACGTCATCATGGGCCTGGATGACCGGCACGAGGGCTTGGACGCGATAGTCCATCTGGGCGCCATCCCGGCTCCGGGCCTGGTGCCGGACGCCGCCACCTTCGAAAACAACATGCTGTCCACCTACAACGTGTTCCAGGCGGCGCGCAGGGCCGGCATCAGGAAAATCGTATACGCCTCCAGTGAGACGGTGCTGGGACTGCCGTTCGACGTCGACCCTCCCTACATCCCGGTGGACGAGGAGTATCCGGCCCGGCCGGAAAGCACCTACTCGCTGGTCAAGCACCTGGAGGAGCAGATGGCCATCGAAATGACGCGGTGGGACCCGGAGCTGAGCATCGTGGCCCTCCGGTTCTCCAACGTCATGGATCCGGAGGACTACGAGGAGTTTCCGTCTTTTGACGCGGACGCCGCCCTGCGCAAGTGGAACCTCTGGGGTTACATCGACGCGCGCGACGGTGCGCAGGCGGTGGCGCGCGCGCTGGAATACCGCACGCCGGGGTTCGAGGCCTTCATCGTCGCGAACGAGGACACCGTCATGAGCCGCTCCAGTGCCAGCCTGGCGGCGGAAGTGTTCCCTCGGGTGAAGGTGACCAAGGAGCTGGGCGAGCACGAGACCCTGCTGTCCATCGACAAGGCCAAGCGGCTCCTGGGCTACGCGCCCGAGCACAGCTGGCGGAACTACCACTCCACCCGCACGACGCCCACTGAGGACTGAGCATCGAGGGCCGAGCGCGGTCCCGGGACTTAGGTGTCCGTTCGCGCTTTCCTGGAAGACGGTGAAGCGGGGCCCCCTTGGTGCCGGGACCAGATGTCGCCCATTTCCTGGGTGGACTGCTCAACGATCCTGCTCATTGCCGCGTGTGCCGCCTCGGCTTCACCGCGCTGGATGGCGCTGGCCACGTCCACATGCAGCTGCAGGGCCTCGTGGTGCGGAAGGTGCGGCATCAGGCCGTGCTCGGTGCGGCCGGAGAGAACTTCCCGGACGAGGTTGTGCAGCTGGGAGAACATGGGATTGCCCGAGGTCCTGAGCACCGCAGCGTGAAATTCTATATCCAGGGTGAGGAACTGTTCCTGTTTGTCGCCCTGCCCGGCCGCCCACAGCCGGGCTGCGAGGGACACCAGTTCGCTGCCGTCCTCCAGCGAGATGCGTTCCGCGGCGAGCCGTGCCGCTTGCGGCTCTATCGCGCCACGGAGTTCGTTCAGCGCGCGCAGCTGGTCAAGCCGTCCCGGGGAGGCCAGGCGCCAGCGGATGACCTGGGGATCGTAGAGATTCCAGCATTCTTCTTCCTGGACAACAGTTCCAAGCCGTCGCCTGGACTCCAGCATGCCCATGGAACAAAGCACTTTCGTTGCTTCCCGGACCACTGACCGGGCCACCTTGTGCTCGGCTTCCAGCTCATCGATCCGGAGGACGGTGCGCGGCGCGAGCGTGCCGTCGGCAATCGCCAGGCCCAGCCGTTCCAGAAACGACCCGGGCGAGTCTTTCGAGTGCTCCGCCTTTGGAGTTTGCATGAATAAAGCATACGGGAATCAAGCAAAGGCTTGTTTAAGTCCGCCTTATTTGCCATGATCGCAGCCTGAGCAAGTGCAATGATGCGTTTGGTGCGGCCGGAGGATCTCCGGTCCTGAGTCAAGGAGTCGTAATGAAGCGACGTTCAGTAGTGAAGTACGCGGCCATGGCCGCGGCCCTCTCGATGGGGCTGACCGCCTGCGGCGGGGGCGGAGGCAGCGACTCGAAGGGGTCGGACACGGTCCGGGTCACCCTCGCCAACCATGTCTGGACCGAAGGGATCAAGGCGGCGATCCCCGAATTCGAAAAATCCACCGGGCTGAAGGTGGAGCTGACCCAGCTCGGTGAAGACCAGCTGTCCGACCAGTACAACGTCAAGCTCAACGCGGGCAGCGACGAAATCGACGTCATGATGTATCGACCTCTCCAGGAGGGCAAGGCCTTCGGCAAGAACGGCTATCTGGCCGACCTGACGAGCAAGGTCGCAGAGGACGCGGACTGGAACTGGAAGGACTACCAGGACGGCCCCGTCAAGGCTTCGACCTATGAAGACAAAGTCATGGGCATTCCGATCATCACCGAACGCGAGGTGCTCTACTACCGCAAGGACCTGCTGAAGGCAGCCGGTCTTGAGGTGCCCAAGACCATGGAGGAACTGGAGGCGGCAGCCAAGAAGATCGCCTCCGCGGACACCGCCGGCTTCGTTGCCCGCACCGGCAAGTCCACCGCGGTCACCCAGTTCTCCAGCTTCCTGTACAGCTTCGGCGGCGACTTCACCGACGAAAGTGGCAAGTCCGCCGTCGGCAGCGAGGAAGCCAAGAAAGCCTATGCCTTCTACGGCGGGCTCATCAAGAACTACGGTCCCAAGAACGTCAGCACCGACATGAGCTGGCCGGAAGCCATGGCGATCTTCACCCAGGGCAAGGCCGCCTTCTACACGGAGGCCGACTCCCTCTACAAGAACGCCACCGACCCCGCTAAGTCCAAGGTGGCCGAAACGGTTGGCTTCGCGCCGCTTCCGGCCGGACCGGCGGGCTCCAAGCCGTACAACATCCCGTCGTGGGGCCTCGCGATCAACCAGTCCTCGGGCAACCAGGACAACGCCTGGAAGTTCATCAAGTGGGCCACCAGCAAGGACCGGACGCTCGAAGCACAAAAGGCCGGCGTCCCCGGGCCCCGGGCTTCTGTCTGGTCTGATCCGGCCGGCACTTCCACTTACCCGAAGGACCTTGCGGCCGCCATCGCAGTCAGTGCTGAAAAGGGCGTAGGCCACGACCGTCCGCTGGTCATCACCGTCGGCAAGGCCCGCGAAATCGTGGGTGAGCCCATCGTCGCTTCCATCACCGGCGCTGACGCTTCCGCCGCGGCCGACCAGGCCAACACCGCCTTCCAGAAGTTCCTGGACGACGAAAACAAGTAAGTAAAGCGCGACGGCGGGACAACAGCCCCGCTGCTGTCCCGCCGTCGCACTCGAAATGCCTTCACCCCCAACTCTTAGGTGAACCATGTCTGTACTGACCCCTGCCCGGACCTCTGGACAATCTGCGCGCAGCCGGGATAATTTCTCCGCCTGGGCGAACCGCCACCGGAAATGGCTGTTTGCAGCGCCCGCGATGATCTTCGTCGGCCTCCTGATCGTTTTTCCGCTTGCCTGGACCCTCTACCTGAGCCTGACCGACTCCCAGGGATCGGTCCGCGCGGCCTCCGATTTCGTGGGGTTCGAAAACTACCTCACCGTGCTGACGGACACCGAAAGGTTCTGGCCGGCCGTAGGCCGCACGGTGTCCTTCACGCTGGTGGCCCTGGTGTGCGAAGTCGTCCTCGGCATGTGCATCGCCCTGCTCCTGTGGCGTCCGTTCCGCGGCGAGAAGTGGGTCCGCGTGGCCATTCTGCTGCCGCTCGTTGCCACCCCCGTGGCAGTGGGCATGATGTGGCGCCTGATCTTTGACCCGAACATCGGCTTCGCCAACCAGTTGCTGGGGCTCGTTGGCATTCCACCCCAGCCGTGGCTCTCCGGCCAGGATTCGGCCCTGCCCACCACCATCTTCATGGACGTTTGGCAGTGGACTCCCATGGTGGTGCTCATCCTCCTTGCGGGCCTGACCTCGCTGTCCGAGGAGCCGGATGAGGCCGCACGCATGGACGGCGCCAACGCCTTCCAGCGCTTCTTCTTCGTCACCCTGCCCCTCATGATGCCCACCGTGATCGTGGCCATCCTGCTGCGCGGCATCGACGCGCTCAAGACGTTCGACATCCTCTACGCCACCAAGGGCAAGGGCGGCGGTTCATTCCACGAGGTGGAAACACTGAATGTGTACGCCTACGGGCTCAGCTTCGACTACAACCAGTACGGGCTCTCCTCCGCCGTGTTGATCCTGTTCTTCATGATCATCATTGGCTCCATGTGGTTGCTGACCATGCGCAAGAAAGCGGTAAGCAAATGACCGTACTGCACGAAAACACCGAATCCCAGACGCCGGCAAGCCAGCGGCGAGGAACGGCCCGCCGCAGGAAGCCGTTGCGCAGCAACGGGTACAAGGTGTTCCGTTTCGCGGCACTGGTGGCGGTGGTGCTGTTCCTGATCGCGCCGCTGTTCTGGATGCTGCTCGCTTCCTTCAAGACCAACGTGGACATCTACGATGCGGGGAAGTCGTTCCTGTTCACGCCGACCGCCGAGAACTACGCCAACGTCCTGCAGCGCAACAACTACTTCGTCTTCATCTTCAACAGCTTCTGGGTGGCTTTCGTCTCCACCGCGCTGTCACTGGTCCTGGGCGTCCCGGCCGCCTACGCCATGAGCCGGTTCACCATGCACCGCTCGGCGCTTGTGGTGCTCATGGCCCGCGTCATCCCGGGCGTTTCGCTGCTGGTGCCCTGGTACTACGTCTTCTCCAACCTGAAGATGGTGGGCGGCTTCGAAGTCCTGATCCTCAGCCACATGTTCGTCGCCCTGCCGCTGATCGTGTACATCATGATGAGCTACTTCGACTCGCTGCCGATCGAACTGGAGGAATCGGCGCAGGTGGACGGGCTCACCCCGATCGGCGCCTTCCGCCACATCACCCTCCCGCTATCCGTGGCCGGCATGGCCACCGCGGGCATCCTGGCCTTCATCTTCTCGTGGAACAACTTCATGTTCGCCCTGGTCCTGTCCGGCTCGAAGACGAAGACGCTGCCCGTGGCCATCTTCGACTTCGTCTCCTACGCCAGCATCGACTGGGGCGGGCTGATGGCGGCCGCCACCGTGGTGACCATCCCGATCATGATCATTGCGTTGTTCACGCAGAAGTACATCGTCTCCGGTCTGACCGCTGGCGCCACCAAGGGCTAGGGGCCTCGGAAATGACACGAATCAGCAGGATAGAAACCTTCCTGGTGCCGCCGCGCTGGCTGTTTGTCCGCATCGAGACCGACAGCGGGATTGTGGGCTGGGGCGAGGCGAGCTGCGAAGGCCGCAGCGAGACCGTGCGCACCGCAGTCGACCAGCTCGCCGAGCTGCTCCTCGGCCAGGACGCCCTCCGGATCGAAGACCACTGGCAGGTCATGACCAAGGGGTCGTTCTACCGGGGCGGCCCCATCCTGGCAAGCGCCGTGTCTGGGCTTGACCAGGCACTGTGGGACATCGCCGGCAAGCACTTTAACGCCCCGGTGCACCAGCTGCTGGGCGGCCCCGTCCGTGACCGGATCCGCATGTACGGCTGGGTGGGCGGCGACGAACCCAGCGAGGTTGCTGACCAGATCAGCGCCCAGCTGGAAGTCGGGCTTACCGCCGTCAAGATGAACGCCAGCGGCAGGATGAGCCCGGTGGCCTCCGTCGCTGAGCTCGACGGCGTGGTCCGCCGGGTTGCGGCCGCCCGCGAAGTCCTGGGCGACCACCGGGACGTCGCCGTCGACTTCCATGGCCGCTTCAGCCTGGCCAACGCCCGGCGGGTGGCGCCGCTGCTGGAACCGTTCCGGCCCTTCTTCCTGGAGGAACCCGTCGTTCCTGAGAACACCCACCTGCTGCGGGAATTCACCTCCTCCACCACCACGCCGGTGTCCACCGGTGAGCGGCTTTACAGCAGGCAGGAGTTCCTGCCCGCACTGCAGGCCGGGATCGCCGTGGCGCAGCCGGACCTCTCCCATGCGGGCGGCATCACCGAGACACGCAAGATCGCCTCGCTGGCCGAGATCTATGAAGTGCAGCTCGCCCCGCACTGCCCGCTGGGGCCGCTCGCGCTCGCGGCATGCCTGCAGGTTGGCTTCGCGACGCCCAACTTCCTCATCCAGGAACAAAGCATCGGCATCCATTACAACCAGGGCGCCGAGGTCCTGGACTACGTGGTGGACAAAACCCCGCTCAGGTTCGTGGACGGGTACATCGAGCGGCTGACCGGGCCGGGCCTGGGCATCGAGATCGACGAAGCCGTGGTCCGCGCCGCCGACAAGCAGGGCCACGCCTGGCGCGGACCGGTCTGGCGGCACCCCGACGGCTCCTTCGCGGAATGGTGACGGACAGAATGGAAAACACAGGAACCGGGAACCCGGAACTGCTGCTCAACGGGATCAGGGACAGCCGACTGGTGGCCATCGTGCGCGGCTCGGACGGACAGGCCGCCGCGAAGGCAGCCCTCGTTGCCATGGAGGAGGGATTCCGTTACGTCGAAATCGCCCTCACCACCCCCGGCGCGCTGCAGGCCATCAGCGAAGTGCGCGCGGCTGCCCCGGCCGGCTGTTTCGTGGGGGCGGGAACAGTCCTGACCGTGCGGGACGTGGACAACGTCCTTGAGGCCGGCGGGCAGTTCACCGTGACCCCCGCGCTGGCCGAATCGGTGGACGAGTCCGCCCGGCAGGGGATACCGGTCCTGGCCGGTGCGATGACGCCCAGCGAGGCCTACGAGGCCATGAACCGGGGGGCGACTGCCGTCAAGCTTTTCCCGGCCTCCATCGGCGGACCGCCGTACCTCAAGGCGTTGCGTGACCCATTTCCGGACATTCCCTTCATCGCGGTGGGAGGCGTCGGCCTCGAACAGGCCGCGGCGTACTGGGATGCGGGTGCCATTGCGGTGGGCCTCGGCGGGCCGCTCTTCGGGGACGTCGGCTCCGGCGGGGACCTGGCGCCGGTACGGTCGCGGGCACGCAGCTTCGTGGACCTGGCCGCCGGTTTCGGGCGCACTGCCGTGGAGAGCCAGCGGTGACTCCCGCCGTCGACCTCCTTACACTGGGCGAATCCATGGTCTCGCTCAGGACCGGCGGGCCGATCTCTGCCGGCGGTTGCCTGTCGATGCACGTGGCCGGGGCCGAATCGAACGTCGCCGTTGGGGCCGCCCGGCTGGGGCACCGGGTGCGCTGGGCCGGCGTCATCGGCAGCGACCCGCACGGTGAGTTCATCCTGCGCCAGTTGCGCGGGGAAGGCATCGACGTGCTTCACCGGGAGGATACGGTCCGCAGCACGGGCGTGATGTTTCTGGAACAGCGCACGGCCGATGTCACCCGCGCCTACTACTACCGCTCCGCGTCCGCCGGATCCACGCTCAATCGCGACGACGTCGACGGGGCCCTCACCGGCGGCGCCCGGGTGCTGCACCTGACCGGAATCACCGCCGCCCTCAGCCCGCAGGCGCAGGAGGCAGTCGAATACGCCGCCAGCCGGGCCAAACGCGCGGGGATCCTCGTCTCACTGGACGTCAACTACCGCAGCAAGCTCTGGTCCCGTGACGAGGCCAGGGCTGCGTTGGCCCGCGTAGTGCCGTATGCCAGCATCCTGATCGCGTCCGACGACGAGCTCAAGCTGGTGGCGCCGGACCTGGAACGAGCAGATCCTGAAGCGGAGCGGGATTCCTCGGAGGCCGCCGAGGCCCTCGCTGCCAAGCAGCTCCTTGACCTGGGCGTGCAGGAAGTGGTGGTCAAACGCGGCGCCGCCGGCGCCGGCGTCCACACCGCCGCCGGACGCCATGAGTCGCCGGCTGTGCCGGTGACGAGCATCGACACTGTCGGTGCCGGAGATGCCTTCACCGCCGGATACCTGTCGGCCCTGCTCGACGGCGAGAACGTGGCCGGACGCCTCAGCCGCGGCGCGCTTGCGGGCGCCTTCGCCGTCAGTACGGCGGGGGACTGGGAAGGCCTGCCGCGGACCCGTGAACTCGCACTGCTGGGCAACCACGTTGCCGGCAGTACCCAGCGCTGACGACTGCAACGCCATCGGGCCGCCCGGCCCGGAATCTTGAAATCTTGCTGATGTGAAGGAAGGCCTGGACCTGTGAAAATTATTGCCGCGGAAGTCTTCGTGACAAGCCCCTCCCGTAACTTCGTGACGCTGCGGATCACCACCGAGGACGGTGTGACCGGCATTGGTGACGCCACCCTGAACGGGCGTGAGCTTGCCGTTGCTGCCTATTTGAAGGAGCACGTCGCGCAGCTGCTGATCGGGAAGGACCCGCACCGGATCGAGGACACCTGGCAGTTCCTGTACCGGTCCTCGTACTGGCGCCGGGGCCCGGTGACGATGGCCGCGATCGCCGCGGTGGACATGGCGTTGTGGGACATCAAGGGCAAGCTGGCCGGCATGCCGGTGTACCAGCTGCTCGGCGGGGCGTCCCGGAACGGGCTGCGGGCGTACGGGCACGCGTCCGGTTCGGACATCCCCTCGCTGTTTGACTCGGTCCGGGAGCACCTGGAGCTCGGGTACAAGTCGGTGCGGATCCAGACCGCGGTGCCCGGGATCAAGGCCGTGTACGGGGTGGCCGCGCAGGCCCAGGCGTCGGGGGAGCGGTACGACTACGAACCGGCCGGGCGCGGTGCGTTCCCGGTGGAGGAGGACTGGGACACCCGGGCCTACCTGCGCCACCTGCCGTCGGTGTTCGAGGCGGTCCGGAACGAGTTCGGACCGGAACTGCCTTTGCTGCATGACGGGCACCACCGGATGACGCCGATCCAGGCCGCGAAGCTGGGCAAGGCCCTGGAGCCGTATGACCTGTTCTGGCTGGAGGACTGCACCCCGGCGGAGAACCAGGAGGCGCTGCGCCTGGTCCGCCAGCACACCACCACCCCGCTGGCCATCGGTGAAATCTTCAACACCGTGTACGACTACCAGACCATCATCAAGGAACAGCTGATCGACTACGTCCGGGCAGCCTCCACGCACTTCGGCGGGATCAGCCCTTTGAAGAAGGTCATGGA
>NZ_QLNP01000103.1 GCF_003261175.1 Arthrobacter globiformis
TTCATGACTTCACTTTTTGATTTGACCGGGCGGGTTGCTTTGGTGACTGGTTCGAGCCGGGGGATTGGTAATGCGTTGGCTCGGGCGTTGGCTGATGCGGGTGCGACGGTGGTGTTGAACGGGGTGAATCCGGAGCGGTTGAAGGCTGCGGAGGCGGTGATGGCGGCTGAGTACGCGCCGGGCCGGGTGCACGGTGTGGCGTTTGATGTCACGGACGATTCGGCGGCCGCGGCCGGGGTGGCCTGGGTCGAGGAGCATGTGGGGCCGCTGGAGGTCCTGGTGAACAACGCCGGGATCCAGCACCGGGTGCCGATGCTGGAGCTGGACGTGAAGGACTGGGAGCGGGTGATCTCCACGGACCTGACCAGCGCCTTCCTGGTGGGCCGGGAGGCGGCCCGGCACATGATTCCGAGGGGTCACGGGAAGATCATTAACATCTGTTCGGTGCAGACGGACCTGGCCCGGCCCACGATCGCCCCGTATGTGGCGGCGAAGGGCGGGTTGCGGAACCTGACCCGGGCGATGACCGCGGAGTGGGCTGGTGCGGGGCTGCAGATCAACGGGATCGCGCCGGGGTATATCCATACCGAGATGACGCAGAACCTGGTGGACGATGAGCAGTTCAATGCCTGGATCCTGGGCCGGACCCCGGCGGCGCGGTGGGGCACGGTGCAGGATTTGGCCGGCCCGGCGGTGTGGCTGGCCTCCAGCGGGTCTGATTTCGTGAACGGGCAGACAATCTTTATCGACGGCGGAATGACGGTGGTGGTCTGATGACACACACAACAGAATCTTCAGCAGAAACAACGGCAGCAGCGGCAACGGAACTGCCGGTGTCGGGTCCGGCGGTGGTCGCGCATGCGAAGGGGGATCTGCGGATCGATGATGTCCCGCTGACGGCCCCGGCCCCGGACGAGGCCGTGATCGAGGTGCTGTATGGGGGGATTTGCGGGTCGGACCTGCATTACTGGCTGCACGGCGCGGCGGGGGAGTCGATCCTGAAGGCGCCTTTGGTGCTGGGCCATGAGATCAGCGGCCGGGTGGTCAGGGCTGCCGCGGACGGTTCCGGCCCGGCCGCCGGGACCCCGGTGGCGGTGCACCCGGCCACCCCGGGCCCCGGGACGGGCCCGGACGCGCCAAGGTACCCGGCGGACCGGCCGAACCTGTCACCGGGGTGCACGTACCTGGGCTCTGCGGCGCGGTTCCCGCACACTGACGGGGCGTTCAGCCGGTACGTGAACCTGCCGGTGAGGATGCTCCGGGCCCTGCCCGAAACCCTGGACCTGCGCACCGCGGCCCTGATCGAACCGGCCAGTGTGGCCTGGCACGCGGTCGCACGGGCGGGGGACGTGGCCGGCAAGACCGCGCTCGTGATCGGGTCTGGCCCGATCGGGGCGTTGGTGGTCGCGGTCCTCAAACGTGCCGGCGCTGCCCGGATCGTCGCGGTGGACATGCACGCCAAACCCCTGGAGATCGCCACGGCGGTGGGCGCGGACGAGACCCTGAACGCCGCCGATGGTGAGGCGATCGCCAGGGTGCAGGCCGACGTCGTGATCGAATCCTCCGGGAACCACCACGGCCTGGCCTCCGCGATCCAGGGCGCCGCCCGGGGCGGGACCGTGGTCATGGTCGGGCTGCTGCCCACCGGCCCGCAGCCGGTCCTGATCTCCCTGGCCATCACCCGCGAACTGGACCTCAAAGGCTCCTTCCGGTTCAACGACGAAATCGACGAGGTCATCACCGCCCTCACCGACGGCACCCTCACCATCGGGCCCGTCATCACCCACGACTACCCCGTCACCGACGCCCTCGAAGCCTTCGACATCGCCCGCAACTCCGCCCAATCCGGCAAAGTCCTCCTCAACTTCGCCGGCTAGGAGGGATTAGGCGGACTGCGTCCGCCGCTGCAGCGGAACGAAAACCCTCGGCTGCTCCACCCAGACAGGCTCCATTTCCGAGATGGTGCGGCGCATGATCCTGCTCGACGCCTCGCGGGCCTCCGCTGCGTTGCCCCCAAAGATGGCTTCGGCCACATCCAGATGCCACTGCAGCGTGAGGTCCCGGGGCCGGTCGGGCATGAGGCCGTGCACCGTGCGGCCGGTCAGGGTTTCGGCCACTTGGCCCACGAGGTTGGCAAACATCTCGTTGCCGGAGCCGCTGAGGAGCAGGGAGTGGAACTGTATGTCCAGTTCCAGGAAGCGCGGCACGTCGCCGGCCTGGCCGGCGTCGCGCATTGCCAGGGCCACGTCGAGCAGTTCCTGCCGCAGCTCCTGCGGTGCGTTGACAGCAGCGAGTTCGGCGGCCACGGGCTCGACGGCGGAGCGGAGTTCCGCGAGGGACCGCAGCTGGGCCCCGCGCCCTTCTCCGGCCAGCCGCCAGCGGATCACGAGCGGATCGAACGGGTTCCAGCGGTGCGCCGGCAGGACCTTGATGCCCACCCGCTTGGTGGTCTCCACCAGGCCAAGCGACTGCAGCACGCGGACAGCTTCCCGGATCACGGACCGGGACACCTGCAGTTCGTCCTCCAGCTGCTCCGCCAGCATCACATGCCCTGGCGGGAGGCTGCCGTCGACGATTCTGGTACCCAGGTGCTCGACGGCACGGTGGTGGAGGCTGGTTGACATAGTCGTAAGCATAATCGGGCCGGGAGGCTTTGTTCCCCGCACCCGGATGAGTCTGGACACTGCCGGAGAGGCACGTCATAGACTCTTTATGGCACGGCTGGCGTCCAAGGAGTGGTCACCCGCTTTCGCACTCGCCCCCGAATATATATGCTTTATTCACAGCCGACTTTTCTAAAAGCGTGTTCCGCAGCATCGCGGGACGCAATGCACATACGTTGCACACACTGAATTGGAGTTTTTGATGTCAGCACACATCGGTGTCACCGGCCTCGCGGTGATGGGGGCCAACCTCGCCCGCAACCTGGCCCGCAACGGCTTCACCGTTGCCCTGCACAACCGCTCGGTTGAGAAGACCGACGCCCTCCTCGAAAAGCACGGCACGGACGGCGACTTCGTGCGCACCGAAACGCTGCAGGAGCTGGTGGACTCCCTGGAGAAGCCGCGCCGCGTGCTCATCATGGTCAAGGCCGGCAAGCCGGTTGACGCCGTCATCGACCAGCTCGTTCCCCTGCTGGAACCGGGCGACATCGTGATCGACGCCGGCAACTCGCACTACGAGGACACCCGCCGCCGGGAATCCGCGCTGGCCGAGAAGGACCTGCACTTCGTGGGCGTAGGCGTATCCGGCGGTGAGGAAGGCGCCCTCAACGGCCCGTCCATCATGCCCGGCGGCTCGAAGGAGTCCTACGACGCCCTCGGCCCGCTGCTGGAAAAGATCTCCGCCAAGGTTGACGGCCAGCCGTGCTGCGCCTGGATCGGCACCGACGGTGCCGGCCACTTCGTCAAGATGGTCCACAACGGCATCGAATACGCCGACATGCAGGTCATCGGTGAGGCCTTTGACCTCCTGCGCTCCGGCGCCGGCATCGAGCCCGCAGAACAGTCCAAGATCTTCGCCGACTGGAACAAGGGCGAGCTCGCTTCCTTCCTGATCGAAATCTCGGCCGAGGTCCTCGGCCACGTGGATGCCAAGACCGGCAAGCCGTTCGTCGACGTCGTCGTGGACGCCGCCGGCCAGAAGGGCACAGGCCGCTGGACGGTCATCTCCGCGCTCGAACTGGGCTCACCGGTTTCAGGCATCGCCGAGTCGGTTTTCGCCCGCGCCCTGTCCTCCCAGGCCGAGCAGCGCAAACTCGGCCAGGAGCTGCTGGCCGGCGAGGAAATCGCCGTCGAGATCCCCGAAAACTTCGTCGAGGACGTCCGCCAGGCGCTGTACGCCTCCAAGCTGGTCTCCTACGCCCAGGGCCTGGACATGCTGACTTCCTCCGCAAAGGAATACGGCTGGGACCTCAAGCTGGACGAGATCGCCTCGCTGTGGCGCGGTGGCTGCATCATCCGTGCAGAGCTGCTCAAGGAAATCACCAAGGCCTACGCCGCGGAGCAGAAGCCAGCCAACCTGCTGTTCGCCCCGGCCTTCACCAAGGCCATCGCCGAAGCACTCCCGGCCTGGCGCCGCGTGGTGGCCACCGCCGTGCAGCTCGGCATCCCGGTTCCGGTGTTTTCCTCCTCGCTGGCCTACTACGACGGCCTGCGCCGCAAGCGCCTCGCCGCCGCGGTCATCCAGGGCCAGCGCGACCTGTTCGGTGCGCACACCTACGGCCGCGTCGACGCCGAGGGTACTTTCCACACGCTGTGGGGCGAGGACAAGTCCGAGGTCGAGGCAGTGGACACCCACTAGCCACACCCGCGGCATAACGCAGGAACGGCCGGCCCTCCCGGATACTCTGGGAGGTGCCGGCCGTTCGTGCGTCCGGCACCAGCCGTTCCAGACGATGACGATCCGCCGTTTTGTCACGACGGCGCCGGTTTATCCCGAGGAGTGCCGAGTGCCCCAGCCAGTAGCGATTGTCACCGGAGCCTCCACCGGCATCGGCTTCGAGTCGGCGAAGCTCCTCAGCGCCAGCGGATTCATCGTCTACGCCGGAGCGAGGCGGGTGGACAGAATGGAACCGCTCAAGGCGCAGGGAATACGGGTCCTGCCGCTGGACGTCACGGATAACGCGTCCATGCACAGCCTGGTGGCCACGGTCACCCGGGAGCAGGGCCGGATTGACGTGTTGGTGAACAATGCCGGGTTCGGCTCCTTCGGTGCGCTGGAGGAGGTGGAGCTCGCGGAAGGCCGCCGGCAGTTCGACGTGAACGTCTTTGGCCTGGCGCGGATGACGCAGCTGGTCCTGCCCGCAATGCGCGCCGCGGGGCAGGGCAGAATCATCAACATCTCCTCCATCGGAGGCAAGTTCTATGAGCCGCTCGGCACCTGGTATCACGCCACCAAGTTCGCCGTGGAAGGGCTCAGTGATGCGCTACGGCTGGAACTGAAGCCGCACGGGATCAGCGTGTCCATCATCGAGCCCGCCAGCACCGTTACCGAGTGGGGCGGGATTGCGGCCGAGGGGCTGCTGGCCAGCTCGGGCGCCGGGCCGTACGCGGCGCAGGCAAGGGAGATGGCCGCCGTGCTCGCGTCCACGGGGAGGCCTGCGACGTCCACCCAGCCCCACGTCGTCGCCGGAGCGGTGCTGCGGGCTGCCATCGCCGCCCGTCCCCGGACCCGCTACCCGGTGGGCAGGGGCGCCGCTGCCATCACGGCTCTGCGGCGGCTCCTGCCCGACCGGGCCTACGACCTGGCGGTGACGGCGGTGCTGAAACGCATCGCCCGCTGAGCCGGCCAGCGCCTAAAAGCACCTGACGCAGCCAGCCCCAACTTAAGGATCAGATCCGGTATTCGATGTAATACTCGGCCGGGTCCACGGCCGGCTTGGTTTCCCGCAGGGCGTCGCGGTGCCGCCAGCTCGCGGGGATGCCGGTGATGATGGACTCGGGCGGGGCGTCCTTGACCACGACGGCGTTCGCCCCCACGGCGCTGTCGTTGCCGATGGTGATCGGCCCCAGGACTTTGGCCCCGGCGCCGATGGTCACCCGGTCCCCGATGGTGGGGTGGCGCTTGACCTTCGCGAGGGAGCGGCCGCCGAGAGTGACGCCATGGTAGATCATGACGTCCTCGCCGATCTCGGCCGTTTCGCCGATGACCACGCCCATGCCGTGGTCAATGAAAAAGCGGCGTCCGATCGTGGCACCCGGATGGATCTCGATGCCCGTCAGGAAGCGTGCCAGCTGCGAAATGAGCCGGGCGGGGAACCGCGTGGACGGGTCCTGCCACAGCTTGTGCGTCAGGCGGTGCGCCCAGATGGCGTGAAGCCCGGAGTACGCGAAAAAGTTCTCAAAAGAACCTCGAGCCGCCGGGTCATGGGACCGGGCGGCGTCGAGGTCTTCCTTAAGTCTTGCGAAGAAACCCACAAAGATCTTTCTACAGGAAACGGAAAGCGGGTGGCTAAGGTCTAGCCCCGGATATCGTCATAGAGCACGGTGGAGATGTAACGCTCACCGAAGTCGCAGACGACCGCCACGATCAGCTTGCCGGCGTTTTCCGGGCGCTTGGCCAGTTCGAGGGCGCCCCACACGATGGCGCCGGAGGAGATGCCACCCAGGATGCCTTCCTTAATGCCGAGGTCGCGGGCCACAGCCACGGAGTCCTCCAGGGTGGCGTCGAGGACCTCGTCGTAGACGTTGGTGTCCAGGAGTTCCGGGATGAAGTTAGCGCCGAGGCCCTGGATCTTGTGCGGGCCGGGGGCACCGCCGTTCAAAATGGCGGAGTCCTTGGGTTCAACGGCCACGATCTGGACGTCCGGCTTGCGCTCCTTCAGGACCTGTCCGACGCCGGTGATGGTCCCGCCGGTGCCGATGCCGGAGACAAAGATGTCCACCTTGCCGTCGGTGTCGGCCCAGATTTCCTCGGCCGTGGTTTCACGGTGGATCTGCGGGTTGGCCTCGTTGGCGAACTGCTGGGCCCAGATGGAGTTCTCCGTGTTGGCGACGATCTCCTGGGCCTTCTCCACGGCGCCACGCATGCCTTCGGAACCCGGGGTCAGCACGATTTCGGCGCCGAAGGCACGGAGCATCACACGGCGCTCGGTGGACATGGTTTCCGGCATGGTCAGGATGACCTTGTAGCCGCGGGCTGCGCCCACCATGGCCAGGGCGATGCCGGTGTTGCCGGAGGTGCCTTCGACGATCGTTCCGCCGGGCTTCAGTGCGCCGGACTTCTCAGCGGCGTCGATGATGGCGACGCCGATACGGTCCTTGACGCTGTTGGCCGGGTTGTAGAACTCAAGCTTGACCGCAACGGTGGCGTCCAGGCCTTCCGTCAGGCGGTTGAGCTTGACCAGCGGGGTGCCGCCCACCAGCTGTGTTACGTCGTCGTAGATCCGTGCCATGTGTACTTGCGCCTATCTCTCAGGGAGGAATACTTTGGTCAGCCTAACGAGGGGGTCATCGCCACTGCTACGCATTAAGCCATGCAGAGTAATATTTCCGGGCCTTGGCCAGCTTCGGGTTAATAATGACCTGGCAATACCCCTGCTCCGGGAACTTGGCGTAGTAGTCCTGGTGAATGTCCTCCGCCGGATAGAACACAGGGAGCCGGCTGACCTCGGTCACAATCGGCCGGGACCACAGCGCCTGGTTCCGTTCGATCGCCTCCTCGAAGAGGATCTTCTCCTCGGTGGTCTCATAGAACATCGAGGAGCGGTACTGCGTGCCGACGTCGTACCCCTGCCGGTTGAGGGTGGTGGGGTCGTGCAGGGCGAAGAACATGTCCAGGATGACTTCGGCCGGAATGACGTTCTCATCGAAGGTCACGGCAACCACCTCCGCGTGTCCAGTGGTCCCGGAGCAAACGGAGTAGTAATCCGGATGGCGCTCATGGCCGCCGGTGTACCCCGAAACCACGGACGTGACGCCCTTCGTTTTCTGGTAGACGGCGTCCAGGCACCAGAAGCAGCCCCCGCCAAGCACAAAAGTTCTCATGTCCAATTTACTCATGTCCTCTTTAATGGATCGCGGGCGCCAATGATTCCCCAGCGAACCCTAGGGTCATATACCGGGCAGAGGCCAGAGCCGACTGTAGGGTAAAAATATGAGTATGGAACCTGTGAACAGTGACGTTGCAGCGGAACCGGAAGACGCTCCCGACGCCGCGGAGTCACCCGCCGCTGCAACCCTGGG
This sequence comes from Arthrobacter globiformis, assembly GCF_003261175.1. Lineage (GTDB taxonomy): Bacteria > Actinomycetota > Actinomycetes > Actinomycetales > Micrococcaceae > Arthrobacter > Arthrobacter globiformis_A. The sequence continues at coordinate 7,686 of NZ_QLNP01000103.1, forward strand.
GCAGCTCATGCTGGCCGTGGAAGAACTGTGGCCGGAGTCCCTGGCGGAGTCGTGGGACGAGGTGGGCCTCGTGGCCGGCCATCCGTCCGCTGACGTCACGCGCGTCATGTTCGCCGTGGATCCCACCATCGAGGTCATCGACGAAGCCATCGAATGGGGCGCGGAGTTGCTCATCACCCATCACCCGCTGCTCCTCAGGGGCGTCACCTCGGTTGCCGCCAACACCCCCAAAGGCCGGGCTGTCCACCGGCTGATCGAATCCGGAACGGCACTGCTGACGGTCCACACCAACGGCGACTCAGCAGTAGGCGGCGTTTCCGACGTCCTGGCCGACGCCCTGGGCCTTGAAAACGTGTCGCCGCTGACCCCCGCGGCCGACGGCCTCCCGGAGGAAGGCATCGGGCGGGTCGGGGACTTGAGCGAGTCCATGACCCTGGGCGATTTCGCCGCACGAGTTTTCGGCATCCTCCCGTCGGTGGCGGGCGGGGTGCGCGTGTCCGGGGACAAGGACGGGATTGTGCAACGGGTTGCGGTGTGCGGCGGGGCCGGGGATTCCCTCTTTGACGAGGTCCGGGCCAGCAATGCAGACCTGTACGTCACCGCTGACCTCCGCCATCACCCGGCCTCGGAAGCCAGGGAGGCTGCCGTCAATGACCGCCCGTACCTCATCGATGTCTCGCACTTCGCCAGCGAATGGCTGTGGCTCCCGGCCGCGGCCGAAGCGCTGGGCAACGTGCTCGCGGACCAGGGCCTCGACGTCGAAATACGGGTCAGCACCACCAACAGCGATCCATGGGACTTCATATTGACTCCCGGCTAAGCCTGGTGCGCGAAGTCCATCGCAGGGCCCACGCCGGCGAGGGGCCCGCACCGAGCGCAGCGAGGTTTGGGAGCCGGTGGGGATGCGTAGCGAGGCCGGGGAGCGCGTTAGGCGCTAGAGTCTAGAAAACCCCCAACGGGGTGCCGGCCAGGAGCCGGATGGGATCAAGCGGAGGTAAAACGTGGCCAAGGCAGCACCGGCGGAACAATTGAAGTTGCTCGAGCTCCAGGGCCTGGACGCCCGGCTGAAGTCATTGTCCAACCGCCGCCGTGCCCTTGAATCCGATCCCCGGATCACCGATCTTGAGGCCGCCCTCAGCGTTGCCAACGGCGAGCTGGGCGCCGCGAAACTCGCCGTCCACGACGCCGAAGCGGAACTGAAGCGGGCCGAGGCGGACGTGGAGCAGGTGGCTAACCGGATCGAACGGGACGAGGCAAAGCTCAACAGCGGAACCGGCCTCTCCAAGGACCTCGTCGCGCTGCAGAAGGACATTGCTTCGCTCAACAAGCGACGTTCAGACCTGGAAGACGTGGAACTCGAGGTCCTCGAGCGCCTGGATGTCCTGCGCGAACGCCAGGCGGCCCAGCAGAGCATCGTGGACGATATCCAGGGTTCATTCGGCGGGATCCGTGCAGAGCTCGATGAGCAGCTAGCGGAGGTCAACGCTGAAGAGACAGTAGTCCGCGGCCAAAGAGCAGAGTTCGCCGCGGGGCTGGACGCCGGCATGCTTGCGGTCTACGAGAAGACGCTGGCCCGCCGCGGAGTGGGCGCGGCGCGGCTCTTCCACGGCACGTCCGAAGGGTCGGGCATGCAGCTGAGCCCCGGCGACCTGGCCGAGATCAAGGCCGCCGCCGAGGACGAGATCGTGTTCTGCCCGGACTCCGGCTGCATCCTGGTGCGCTCCGGCGAGTGGGTCTGACCGCCTCACCCAACTGACTGGCAGTAGATGTCGTTTTGAGCGCTCAAAACGGCATCAATTGCCAGTCAGTTGGGCAGGATGATGTTCAGGGCGTGGGCCTTGCGCGCAGTGCCCGGAACCAGTTCGGCCTGCCACTTCTCGGCCGCGGCCTTCCGCAGCTGCTCCGGCGTTGCCGGGGCCTTGCCCCGCCGGGTTAGGAGGTGCCGGGCCAGCTCGCCCCGGGTGTGCTTGGCGAAGTGGCTGACCACCTTGCGCGCGCCGTTCACCTCAGTGAACACGTTGACCGCCACGGTGTCTGCCGGCGGCGGAGTCCAAGCGGCGGCGTACGTGCTGGACCGGCAATCGACCAGGAGCTGGCCGCCGGCAATTCCGCCCAGGGCGTCGGTAAGCTGCGGTTTCCAGAATGAGGCGAGGCGTCCGACGTCGGGCAGTGCCGTTGACATTGACAGCCGGTAGGCGGGCACGGAGTCGGCGAACCGGATGGCGCCCCACAACGCGGAGATGACCAGCACCGAGTCGTCCGCCCGGCGCCGCTGTGCCGGTGTCATCGACCTGTAGCCCAGGGCGTCGTACAGCACCCCCGAATACACCTGGTGCGCCGGCGCCGCCGGTTCGGCGTGGAGCCGGGTGTTGCGTTCGACGTCGTCCTTGAGCGAGGCGCCGACGCCCAGCAAGGCGAGGGCGTCCTCGTGCGAACTGACTGTCCCCAGCGCGTCGAGCACCTTGGCCCGGTAGGTGTTGAGCACGGGAAAACTCAGCGAAGCCCAGTCCATGGCGTCACCGTGGACGGCCGGAGTCTTGCCTTCGGATGGGGGGAGCAGAATCAGCACCGTACGATCTTACCGGCCGGTCGGGCGCGGGATTAGTCCAGGTGGCGGCCCAGGAAGTCCAGCACGTCCGGGAGGATCGACCGCCAGTACAGGCCGTCGTGGCCGCCGGGCTGAAAGCCTCCCTCCACCCGGCCGGGAAGTCCCGAACGGTACTGGCGCACCGTCGGCGCCAGTTCATCCTCAGTGCCGCAGTCGATCCGCTTGGAAATCGCTGCAAGCCGGGGACGGAGCGCGAAGACGTTATTCGCCGCGAAATCAGCCGGGCCGTCGAAGGCGCCCTGCATCCCCTCGCCGTAGCTGGACCAGACGGCCGGGCTCATGGCCGCAACGGCGCGAAGTCCGGACACCCTGCCCCGAGACGCCAGGAGCAGGGCGCCGAACCCTCCCATCGACGTGCCGAAGAGGCCGACCCGTCCTAGGTCGAACCCCTGCTCGGCCAGGAACGGCAGGAACTCCAGCACCAGCATCGACTGCGTGTCGCTGCCGTCGGCGCGGGCATGCCACCAGGAGTCGCCGCCGTCAACGGCAGCAATCCCAAAGGGCTGGCCGCCGTCGTCCAGGTGGTGCTGCAGGGCCTGGTCCGCAACGAGGTCGCGCAGCAGAACTTCGCTGCTGCCGCCCAGCCCGTGCAGGAAGACCGCCACCGGCAGCACCTGGCTGGCCTGTTCCGGAAGCGGCACCGCGAGGGACCAGTGCGTGGTGGCCGCCGGGCGGAATCGGGAGCGAAAAGCGCCCGTCCGGGTCAACACTGTGGACGGGGGCAATCTGGGAGGGGCCACTGCGGAGGGGGATACTGCGGACGGGGGACCAGGCCGGATGGCCACGGTCGTTGTGGGGCCGGGAACCGGCGGAGGCGGTGCCGTGCAGGCTGACGAGCCGGCTGCAGTCAGGCCGGCAGCGATTCCTGCCAGCTGCAGCATGCGTCGCCGTGGGAAGGACGGCTGGTCCATTTCCCGATCTTAGACCCCGGAACCGGCGCGTGTCCGGCACCGCAGGAAAGCCCGTAAACTGGACTCCGGATGGGTTGACCAGGCGGCCGCGCGTCACGCAAGTGGCTCGAGGAACGTCCGGGCTCCACAGGGCAGGGTGGTGGGTAACGCCCACTCGGGGTAACCCGCAGGCCAGTGCCACAGAAAACAGACCGCCTGCGTCGCGCCGATTTGAAAGCGGCACGAAGCAGGTAAGGGTGAAACGGCGGTGTAAGAGACCACCAGCTTCCCGGGTGACCGGGAAGGCTAGGTAAACCCCACCCGGAGCAAGGCCAGACAGGACACGTTTGAGGGCTGCCCGCCCGAGTGTCCGGGTAGGCCGCTGGAGGGCGTCGGCAACGGCGTTCGTAGATGGATGGCCGCTACTCCCGTGCTGGCAACGGCAGGGGAGCACAGAACCCGGCGTATCGGTCAACCCATCCACTTAAGTCCGCGTCCGGAAAGTAGATGCCCGTGCAGTCCTCCGATGACATCGACCCGAGACTGAACGCCGTGCTCGCGGCCACCGTTGGCCCCGGCAGCCTCGATCCGGATGGAACGATCGAGCTCACAGTCATTGTCGACGGGACGATTATCTCCGGCTCGGTGGTGAGTGAGGAAGCGTGGTCCAGACGCCAGAAAGCGCAGATCAGCGCATCAGGCGAGTACGGGGCAGGCGTTGCCGAAGACGCGCAGGAAGCCAGGAACAACCCGCGCCTGGAAGACCAGGTCAGGTTCATCCATTTCCTTGAACCGGTAGTGGTCTCCGGCGGCAACCCCATCCGCCTGAACGCAACGAGGGTGGATCTCCGCAACGTGGCAGCCTGGAGCATTGGCCGCCTCCAGTACGGAGAGATGTAATGCTGCCCGTCCGGTGGTGTGAGTGATTTCACGGGCCCAGGGGCAAAAGAAGCCCTCTGCCCGCCCTAGAATGGATGGTGAACGTAGAGGTTCTTCCGCCGGATCTGCGTTCGCAGCCGGCGGTATTTCTTTGCACGTCCAACGGCATCCGGGGTGGACCGAAACCCTGCCGGTGCCAGCATGCCCTGGATAACTTCCAGTGGCCGCCATCCGGTTTACGAGGACGTAGCCGGTTGAACCAAGGAAGGTAGTTCTGTGAGCCAGACGTCAGATTCTTGTCTTGATACGTGGATGAGCCGAGAGGCGCTCGCCGAGGCCATGATCCCGGTTATCGGCCGGCTGTACCGTGAAAACAACGTGGTTACCTCCATCCACGGCCGCAGCCTGATCAACAAGTCCACCATGAACATCCTGAAGGCGCACCGCTTTGCGCGCCGGATGAGCAAGGATGAGCTGCTCCTCGAGGAGACGGCACCGCTGCTGGACACGCTGGCACAGCTGGACCTGGGTGCCGCTGCCATCGACATTGCCCGCCTGAACCAGAAGTTCAAGTCCGACGGCGGGGACCTGACTCTGGAGGAATTCCTCCGCGCCGAACTGGCTGAGATCGTGGGTAAGCGGGGCGGCGACGACCGCACCAGCACCGACGTCGTGCTTTACGGCTTCGGCCGCATCGGCCGCCTGCTGGCGCGCCTCCTGATCGAAAAGGCCGGCGGCGGCCACGGCCTGCGCCTGCGCGCCATTGTGGTCCGGCGCGGTTCCGACAACGACCTGACCAAGCGGGCCAGCCTGCTGCGCCGCGACTCCGTCCACGGTTCCTTCGAAGGAACCATCCGGGTGGACACCGATGCCAACACCATCACGGCCAACGGCGTCCAGATCCAGGTGATTTACTCGGACAACCCGGCCACCATCGACTACACGGCCTACGGCATCAACAACGCCCTGGTGGTAGACAACACCGGCCGCTGGCGCGATTCCGAGGGCCTCGGCCAGCATCTGCTCAGCAAGGGCGTGGCCAAGGTCCTGCTGACCGCGCCGGGCAAGGGCGAGCTGAAGAACATCGTCCACGGCATCAACCACCGCGACATCGCCGAGTCGGACAAAATCGTGACGGCAGCCTCCTGCACCACGAACGCCATCACCCCGGTCCTGAAGGCCCTCAACGACAAGTACGGCGTGATCCACGGCCACGTGGAGACCGTCCACTCGTTCACGAACGACCAGAACCTGATCGACAACTTCCACAAGGGCGACCGCCGCGGACGCTCCGCCGCCCTCAATATGGTGATCACCGAGACCGGCGCCGCCAAGGCCGTCGCCAAGGCGCTGCCCGAACTGCAGGGCAAGCTCAGCGGCAGCTCCATCCGCGTCCCCACCCCGGACGTGTCTTTGGCCGTCCTGAACCTGAACCTGGAACGCGGTACCACCAAGGACGAGGTCAACGACTACCTGCGCGAGATGTCGCTGCACTCCGACCTGCGCAAGCAGATCGACTACATCGACTCGCCTGAGGTCGTCTCCACCGACTTCGTCGGCTCCCGCCGGGCAGGCATCGTCGATGGCCTCGCCACCATCGCCAACGACAAGAACCTCGTTGTCTACGTGTGGTACGACAACGAGTTCGGCTACAGCTGCCAAGTGGTCCGCGTCATGGAGGAAATGGCCGGGGTTAACCCGCCGACCTTCCCGGCCAAGGACTCCGAAAAGGACGCCGCCCCGGTCCTGGCCGTGGCAGCATCGGCCTAACCGGAACGCGTCGTCAGCCCCGTCAGCACAGTTGTGCCGGCGGGGCTGACCCGTTCCCGGGAAGTTCCCGGGCAATTCTCTGGAATCAGGCGGAAATCCGGCGCAAACTTCTGTCATGGAACAGAACCCGACACTCCAGCATGAGACAACCCTGGAACGTGCCCTCGACATCGCCAAGGCCAACCAGAAAGAAGCCCAAAGGCTTCTCGACGAGGCCCGCGCGTCACATGCGGCAGGGGAAATTGGCGAGGACAGGGTGGCCCAGCTTGAGCGGCTCCTGGATCTGGCCAACACCGATCTCCATCGGGTCATGCGCGAGCAGTAGGCGACCCGCCCTCCACAGGGCACCTGTCCTCCACACTGTGGATACCCGCACAGTGACGGGTGGTTCCGCTTAGGCTTCTCGATGTGTACCCACAACCTGCCGCCAAAACCCGGCGCCCCCGGAGGCCCCTGTGAGCGTAAGCTGGGCCGGTTACCGGCGTGCGCGGCGCCGCTCCCGGCAGGCCTGGGTGGTGCTCGGTGCCCTGGCGGTATCGGTGGTCGGCGCCACCGTGTGGTTTTTCACGGCAGGCCAGTTCATCGCCGCCGAGCCTGCCGTGTCCGGACCCAGCGAGGCGCCGGTGTTCGATGCCGCCTGGATGAAGCCCGTGACGCCCCCGCACCAGGTGCCGCCGGGCAACGCCGCCGCTGTACTGGAAAACCTGGCAGTGAAGGGCAGGGCATCCGCCAGCGACTATGACCGGTCAGCCTTCGGCCAGGCCTGGCAGGACGCAGACCACAACGGTTGCGACACGCGGAACGACATCCTGCGCCGGGACCTTCACGACGTTGAGTTCACCAAGGGGTCAAAGTGCAAGGTTGCCGCCGGAACCATGCATGAGCCGTACGTGGGGCTGGTGGTCAGGTTCGTCCGCGGCGCAGACTCCAGCAAGGCCGTGCAGATCGACCACGTCGTCGCGCTCGGCGACGCTTGGCAGAAGGGGGCCCAGCAGCTGACGCTGCAGCAGCGGCAGAACCTTGCCAACGATCCGGTCAACCTCATTGCCGCGGACGGTGACGCCAACCAGGAGAAAAGTGCCTCCGACGCCGCCACCTGGCTGCCGAAGAACAAGACCCTCCGGTGCCACTACGTGGCGCGGCAGATCTCGGTGAAGGCGGCGTATGGACTCTGGGTCACCCAGCCGGAGAAGGACGCCATGGCCCGCGTGCTGGATTCATGCCCGCAGCAGCAGACCGTCGTGCCGCAGTAGGGCCGCAAAGGCAGCAAGCAGGGGCGGTGTCAGTGGCCGAACGGGTCCGGGTCAACGCCCGGCATCCAGGTCAGGCCGGGTACGCCCCAGCCGCTCTTCTTGGCTTGCTTCATCGCCTTGCGGGCATACCTGTCGATGAGTCGGTTGACGTACAGCTTCCCGTCAAGGTGGTCGTATTCGTGCTGGATGATGCGGGCAAACCAGCCGGTGGCCTCGAAATCCACCGGATTGCCGAGCCCATCAAAGCCCTGGACGCGCACCCACTCGGCGCGCTTGAGCGGAAACTGCTCGCCGGGGAAGGACAGGCAGCCCTCCACTTCCTCGTCCGGATCCGGCAGCGCCCCGGACACCTTGGAAAGGGTCAGCACAGGATTGACCACGACGCCGGCCGGGGGAGCGCCGTCCTCGTTCTCGTACTTGTACACGAAGATGCGCTTGCCCACGCCGACCTGCGGCGCGGCCAGACCGACACCGTTCGCCTTGTCGTTGGTTTCGAACATATCGGCAATCAGCTGGCGCAGCCCGTCGTCGAACTCGTCCACTTCAGCAGCCCGGCGGTGCAGCACCGGCTCACCCCAGATGGTGATGGGCAGAACGGTCATGTGAGGGATCCTTCGACGCTTTGCCGGGGGTGGACCCGGCAGTGGTGAAAACGAGCAGCAGTGGTGAAAACAAACAAAGGCCGCACCGGTAAACCGGTACGGCCTTTGTTGCTGGCCGGCAAGAAACTGCCGTCCTCGGTGAGGGTGAGCGACGGGGGTTGAACCCGCGACCTCCTGGACCACAACCAGGCGCTCTGCCAACTGAGCTACGCCCACCATGTGCCCTGCAGACTGTCCGGTTTCCCGGCCGTCCGAATTGGCAACGACAAATAGCTTACCTGCTGTTTGGGGATGCTTTTGCCACTTTTGGCTGTTTCGGCAAAATTTTCCCCAAACGTGGCGCAGATTACTTTCCGGACTGCTGAGCTGCGGGCGGCAGAACGCCTTCCGTGGTTTGCTGGTCGACGGCGGAGGGCGACGCAGAGATGCGCTTGGAGATCTTCTGGGCAGTGGCACTGTCCGGTCCCGGTGCGGGCACGAAGACGGCTTCCCGGTAGTACCGGAGTTCATCAATGGAATCCTTGATGTCCCCGAGGGCGCGGTGGCCGCCGAGCTTCGCCGGCGCCTGGAAGTAGGCGCGCGCGTACCAGCGCCGGGCCAGTTCCTTGATGGTGCTGACGTCGATGATCCGGTAGTGCAGGTGCTCCACCACCGAGGGCATGTCCCTGGCAAGGAAGACCCGGTCCGTTCCCACCGAGTTGCCGGCAAGGGGCGCCTTGCGGGGGTCCGGCACCCACTTGCGGATGTAGTCCAGCACCAGGGCCTCCGCCTCGGCCATGGTTTTGCCGGCCGGAAGCTCGTTCAGCAGGCCTGACCGGGTGTGCATGTCCCGGACGAAGTCGTTCATCTGGGCGAGGGCGGCGTCGTCCGGTTTGATCACCACGTCCACCCCGTCTCCGAGGATGTTGAGCTCGGAGTCGGTCACCAGGGCCGCGACCTCGATCAGGGCGTCGTTGACGCTGTCGAGGCCGGTCATTTCGCAGTCGATCCAGACGATGCGTTCGTTAGTAATAGGCACCCGTTCAGCCTACCGTTTAGCCGCCCGCAAGCCTTGGAGAGGCGCTCCGATGCTAATATTTCGGGTACGTGGCAACGCCTGATTGCGGCGGCCGCGCCCCCGGCGTCGCCCGTTTTGGCTGGCCGCCCGATTTGGCCGGCCGCGCAGCTTGGCTGCAGATGGGGCAGCATGCCAAAAGAGATACGCGCAAAAGAGTTAGGCGCAGAAGAGATTGGACGATCCTGAGATGACGGCGCCTGTGCCTGCGATAGGGGAAACGGCCATCGGCACTTCCACGGAGCCGGCCCGGCCGGAAGTGGACAACCCACGCTCGCCGATCCTCTCCGGTTTCATCGGTTCCATGTTCCTGCTCATCGGGTCGCTCGGCGTCGGCTGGCTGGCTCCGGTCTCGGAGCTGCGGCGGATGCCCCTGTTCATCTGGATGCGCACGGAGGCGTTCGGCGTCGGGCTGTCCATCGTGCTGCTTGCGGTGGGCGGCATGCTGCTGGTCCGGGCGTGGCTCAGGCTTGGCCAGCACGTTCATGTGTGGGGCCGGGAAGCCCGGAAGGCCACCCTGCAGGCCGTCGTCGCGTGGGGTCTTCCCATGATGTTCACCGTCCCGCTGTTCAGCCGTGATGTGTACGCCTACATCGGCCAGGGCCGGCTGATGGTGGAGGGCTTCAACCCGTACGAGAACGGCATCTCGGCGCTGTCCAACTACTTCCAGCTGGGCGCGGACAAGATGTGGACCGAGGCCCCGGTTCCCTACGGCCAGGTGTTTTTGTGGATCGAACAGTTCGTGGTCTGGTCCACCAACGTTCACCCGGAAGCCAGCATCATGCTGTTCCGCCTCGCCGCGCTGGCGGGTGTGGTGCTGTGCATCATCTACGTGCCTAAGCTTGCCGAGCTGCACGGCGTCAATCCGCACCGTGCCCTCTGGCTGACGGCGGCAAACCCGCTCTTCCTGACCAACTTCATCGCCAGCGTCCACAATGATGCGCTGATGATCGGGCTGGCCCTCGCGGGCCTCTACTACTGCGCCACGCGGCGCGTCATCCTGGGCCTCGTCCTCGTCACGGCCTCCATCGCCGTGAAGCCGATCACCGTGGTGTTCCTTCCGTTTATCGGGTTGCTCTGGGCGGGCAAAAGGGCCAGCTGGCCCAGGAAGTTCGTGTTCTGGGGCCTGACCGCCGGAATCAGCCTCGCCCTGCTCTACGCCATGAGCCTGGTCAACGGCTTCGGGTTCGGCTGGATTAACGGGCTCTCGGCGCCCGGCAGCGTCTGGATCTGGTACGCCCCCGTGGGGCTGCTTGGCCTGGTGGTCGCCTCCATTTTTAACGCGTTCAGCCTGGACGGCTGGGGGCTGGCGAAATGGGTTTACGACGCCGGCAAGCTGCTTGCCGTGGGCATCGTCGCCTGGCAGATTTTCCGGGGCGAACACGACCGCCTCATGCGCCGCCTGACCCTCGCCTTCGCGGCCGTTGTGGTGCTCGCCCCCATGATCCAGTCCTGGTATGTGGTGTGGCTGATCCCGCTGTTTGCCGTCACGGGGATCCGCGACGACTGGCAGGTCAAGGCCCTGTACTTCATCGTGTCCTTCTTCATGGTCTATGCCATCTCCGACCAGCTGGAAGTCTTCCCCTACCTGCAGACCGGCGACCTGGGCCTTGCCCTGGCGCTGGCCCGCAACGCAGCCGCCATCATTGCCCTGCTGTTTGCCCTGTACCTGATCTTCCTGGACCGCAGCACCAAGCTGCTTTTCAGCAAGGCGGAGCAGCCGGTCACGACGCGCCCCGTCATCTGACCTGAAGGTTTTTCAGGGCTTCCCTGCGCGAGAGCGGACTGAGTGACGTGCCGTTCCGCGTCACGAAATCCCGGACCCATTCGGGATCGGTTTTGGCGTACTCACGCAATGCCCACCCGATGGCCTTGCGGATGAAGAACTCCCTGTCCGCCATGTTGGCCTCGATGACGGCAGAGAGCAGCGCGGTGTCCGTCTGGAATTTTGCCCCCAGCTGGGCCGTGATGGACGCCCGGCGAATCCAGAAGTCGCGATCGGCGCTCCACTGGAGCAGTACGTGGGTGAGTTCGTCCCGGTGCGCCCGGAGCAGTGTGCCGATCCGGTGGGCCACGCCGTCGACATAGTCCCAGGACGAGCCGGTCCGGATGATCTCCTCATACACCGGAAGCATCCGCGGGTCTCCGGCGACGGCCCGCAGCCCGGTCAGGTCGATCGCCGCGTAGCGTTCCTCGCGGTAACAGGCTTCACGCCACAGGACAAGCACCGTTGACCGCAGGTCCTCGGCGGTCTCAAACGGATGGGCAGCGGCCGCGGCCTTGGCTGCCTTGCGCACCTCCGGCACACGGACGCCGAGGGACGGCGTTGCGGACTTCATGTAGGCCTGCGCTGCGGCGCCGCGGACGGGGTCTGCCGCCGCCCGCAGTTCGGCCCGGATCAGCGCCAGCACCGCATCATTCGCCATGCTGCCAACATAGCCGGTCCAAGGAGGCCAAGGCAGCGGTTGCCGCCGCCTCTACGGTCCTTGTGCTCCTGTCATCCGGCCCGCAGCCGCACCACCCTGCGCCCGGGAACTGCGTCACTGACCACCTCAAACCCGGCGGCCAGGAACAGCGCCAGCGTGCCCTGGTAGAGATCCGACGGACCGGCCTTTGGCCGTTCCCGTGGATCCACCGGATACCCTTCGACGACGGCGGCCCCGTTGGCGCGCGCGTGGCCGACGGCGGCAGCCAGCAGGGCCGTTGCCACGCCGCTGCGCCTGTGGCCGGGTGCGACGACGAAGCAGCTCACCGACCATACGCTCCCGCCGCCGTCGGCGGCGGCCGCGGGACCGGCAGCCTTGAACGCCTGGGAACGGAGAATTCGCGGGTAGCACCCCCGCGGCTCCACGGCGCACCAGCCGACTGCCGAGCCGTCGCGGTAGGCCAGGACCCCCGGCGCCGGCCCGACGCCGTCGAACTTGTCTTTCAGCTGTGCTTTGCGGTCAGCAGGCGGCGTGGCAGCAAAGCTGGCTCCCGGCAGGGCAAAGAACCGGCACCAGCAGCGTGACGGTTCGCCGCGGACGCCAAATAGTTCCTCGACGGCGGGCCACTCGGCGGCCGCGGTGGTGATGCCGCCTGCTGTCTCCTGTGAATGGTCTGTCATGGCCGCCTTCCGTTGCCGCCAGCAATGTTCTGCTGCAGGACTGTGGCTGTTGCCGGACCTGCCTTGCTGCCGGGACTAGGAAGAAGCGGGTTCGCCGGCCCGCTCGGTGCTCCGGCGCAGCGTCACCTCGCCCTTGACGCCCACGGTGCCGGCCGCCGCGTGGCCCGACCCGGCGGGAACTGCCAGCCTCCCGATCTCCTCCAGGGGCAGGCGTACGGTGGAGAGGGCGGGCCGGAAGTCGCGCAGGGTTTCGATGTCGTCAAAGCCGGCGATGGCGGCGTCACGGGGGACGCGCAGCCCCTTGGAGCGCAGCGCGGCAGTGGCGCCGATCGCCATGACGTCGTTGACGGCGAAGATACAGAGCCGTGGCGGTGCGGCGGCTTCAGTACCGCCCTCGCCGTTGCCGCCGTGCGCCCCGATGCGTGCGGCGAGCTCCAAGCCCGCCTCGTAACCACCCGTGCGGTCAAATCCCGTGTGCAGGACATCTGCCGGCGAAAACCCGGCGTCCGCCAGGCCCCGCTGGAAGCCGCGCACCCGGTCGTCGGAGGTCAGGAGGCCCTCCGGACCGGCTATGATCACGAACTCCCCGGCATGTGAGGCGGCCAGTTCCCGGGCGAGTTCGGCGGCGAGCTCCTCGTTGGGAACCTCAACCACGTGATAGCCCTCGTCGGATTCGGCGCCCACTACGGCGTGTCCCACAACGCCCACCTGGCCACCGTTGCGGCAGTAGCGGTCAAGCTCGGCCGCCAGTTCGGCGTTGCCCAGCTGGTCGGCGGTCCGTGCAGACCGCGATCCCGCGATCACTATCGAGTCCGCCCGGCGCGCCGCAAACGCAGCCACGGCCGCGCGCTCGTCCGCGGGGCTGCCCGCCGTGGTGGCCAGCAGCACCATCTTGTTTTGGTGCCGGGCCGCGGTCTGGACGCCGCGGGCGATGGCTGAGAAGTAGGGGTCCGCGATGTCGTGCACGATGAGTCCGATCAGGCCGGAGCTCGACTTGGCGAGGCCCTGTGCCTGGGCGTTGGGGATGTAGCCGAGGGAGTCCGCAGCCTTCCGGACCCGCTCAGCGATATCAGGGCCGGGGGTCCTGGCGGAACCGTTCAGGACACGGCTGGCGGTGGCAGGGGAGACCCCCGCCAGGCGGGCTACTTCGGTCAGGGTGCTTGCTGCCACAGACGAAACTCCTCTTCAACGGGCCCCGGCATCGGGAAATTCGGCTGATGCCCACATTATCGCAGTTACGGGAACTCGCGGAAAGCGCTTGCCATATTGACTGTGTGGCTGCACTATAGGAGCAGTGGGAATGCGCTTTCCCGCTTTGCTAACCATCTCGAATGAATGAGGACTCATGGGCTTCGAAACAAAGACGATCCGTATCGCCATGAACGGCATTACCGGCCGGATGGGCTACCGCCAGCATCTGCTGCGCTCCATCCTCCCCATCCGCGACGCAGGCGGCTTCACCCTGGAGGACGGCACCAAAGTCCAGGTCGAGCCGATCCTCGTCGGCCGCAACGAGGCCAAGATCCGTGAACTGGCAGAGCTCCACAAAATTTCGGAGTGGACCACCGACCTCGACGGCGTGATCAACGATCCCACTGTCGATGTCGTCTTCGACGCCTCCATGACCAGCCTGCGGGCCGCAACCCTGGAGAAGGCCATGCAGGCCGGCAAGCACATCTTCACCGAGAAGCCGACGGCGGAAACGCTCGAGGAAGCCATCGAGCTGGCGCGCATCGGCAAGGAAGCCGGGGTCACCGCCGGCGTCGTGCACGACAAGCTTTACCTGCCCGGCCTGGTTAAGCTCCGCCGCCTCGTGGACGAAGGGTTCTTCGGCCGGATCCTGTCCATCCGCGGCGAATTCGGCTACTGGGTCTTCGAAGGCGACGTGCAGGCGGCCCAGCGCCCGTCCTGGAACTACCGCAAGGAGGACGGCGGCGGAATGACCACGGACATGTTCTGCCACTGGAACTACGTCCTCGAAGGCATCATCGGCAAGGTCACGAGTGTCAACGCCAAGACCGCCACCCACATCCCGACGCGGTGGGATGAGGCCGGTAAGGAATACAGGGCAACGGCAGACGACGCCTCCTACGGCATCTTCGAGCTGCAAACCCCCGGCGGGGACGACGTCATCGGCCAGATCAACTCCTCCTGGGCTGTCCGGGTTTACCGTGACGAGCTGGTCGAGTTCCAGGTGGACGGCACGCACGGATCTGCCGTCGCCGGCCTGAACAAGTGCGTAGCGCAGCAGCGGGCCCACACACCGAAGCCGGTCTGGAACCCCGACCTTCCAGTCACCGAATCCTTCCGCAGCCAGTGGCAGGAAGTCCCCGCCAACGCCGAACTGGACAACGGCTTCAAGCTGCAGTGGGAAGAGTTCCTGCGCGACGTCGTCGCCGGCCGCGAGCACCGCTTCGGGCTGCTTTCCGCCGCACGCGGCGTGCAGCTCGCCGAACTTGGCCTGCAGTCCAGCGACGAACGCCGCACCCTCGACATCCCGGAGATCACGCTCTGATGACTTCACTCATCTTTCCCACATCCGAAGGCGGGACCCGGGAGTACCGCCTCCGCTCCGCCACCACCTGGGCCAAGCCGACGGCGCCGCTGACGTCGCGCCGGGCCTACGCGGCGGCACACGTCATCCCCGAGGTTGCCGCAGACAACACCCCGGGCGCCCCGGCCCGTCTCGATTGGGACGCCACCCTGGCCTACCGGCACGAGCTGTGGTCCTACGGGCTCGGGGTTGCCGACGCGATGGACACCGCCCAGCGCGGCATGGGTCTGGACTGGCCCGCCACGCAGCAGCTGATCAAGCGCACAGGGGCGGAAGCGGCCTCCGTGGTCTCCGCCGGCGGCACGGCCACGGCGGGCATGACCGTTCGCGACCTTGTGTCCTGCGGCGCGGGCACTGACCAGCTGGACCTCGCCACGCTGCCGTCCGGCGCGGCCGGGCTGCAGGCTGTCCTGGCCGCCTACCGCGAGCAGGTCGCCGTCGTGAGCGAGGCCGGACCCAAGGTGATCCTCATGGCCTCCAGGGCGCTGGCCCAGGTGGCGTCCGGTCCCGAGGACTACCTGAGGGTCTACTCCACGCTGCTCCAGGAAGCCGAGCAGCCCGTCATCCTGCACTGGCTCGGCACCATGTTCGATCCCGCGCTGGCCGGCTATTGGGGCTCGGACAGTGTTGACGAGGCCACCGAGACGTTCCTTTCCCTCATCCGCGAGAACGCGGACAGGGTGGACGGCGTCAAGGTCTCGCTCCTGGACGCCTCGCATGAGATCGCGCTGCGGGCGGCGCTCCCCGAGGGCGTCCGCCTCTACACCGGTGACGACTTCAACTACCCCGAGCTGATCGACGGCGACGGAACCCTCCACTCGGATGCACTGCTGGGAATCTTTGCGGCAATCTATCCCGCTGCGTCCGCGGCGCTGCAAAGCTACGACGCCGGAGATGCCGCCAAAGCGCGTGCCATCCTGGACTCCACCCGCGAACTGGGCAAGCACATCTTCAGTGCCCCCACGTTTTACTACAAGACCGGAATCGCCTTCCTGTCCTGGCTCAACGGCAAGCAGCCCGGATTCCAGATGGTCGGCGGCCTGCACTCCGGCCGTTCCGTGGTGCACCTGGCGAAGACCTTCGAACTGGCCGACGAAGCCGGGCTGCTGAAGGACCCCGCGCTCGCAGCCTTCCGGATGTCCGATTTCCTTCGAATCAACGGAGTGGGAGTATGACCTTCAATTCAGAACCGTCCCCCTTTTCACGGCTTTCCCTCAACAGCGCCACCACCAAGAAGTGGACGCTCGCCGAGGCTGTCGACGGCTGCGCCCGTGCAGGCATCCCCGCCATCGGGCCCTGGCGGGACATCGTCGCCGAGGCCGGGCTGGACAAGGCGGCGAAGCTGATCAAGGACGCCGGGCTCCGGGTTTCCTCGCTGTGCCGCGGCGGGTTCCTCACCGCTCCGGACGCCGGCGGGCAGGCGGCAGCGCTTGCGGACAACAGGGCCGCGATCCTGGAGGCCGTTGCTCTCGATACGCAAGAACTGTTCCTCGTGGTCGGGGGGCTGGCGCCGGGGGAGAAGGACGTCGTGGCTGCCCGCCAGCGTGTGGCTGACCGGCTCGAGGACCTCGTCCCATTCGCCGTCGAACACGGCGTCCGGCTGGTGCTGGAACCCCTGCACCCGATGTACGCCGCCGACCGTGCGCTCATCTCCACGCTGGGGCAGGCGCTGGACCTGGCGGCGCCGTACGACGCCCGGGCGGTGGGTGTCGCCGTCGACACCTTCCATGTCTGGTGGGATCCGGACCTGAAAGCGCAGATCGAGCGCGCCGGCCGGGAGAACCGGATCGCCTCTTACCAGGTGTGTGACTTCAACCTTCCGATCGCCGCGGACGCGCTGCTTTCCCGCGGCATGATGGGCGACGGCGTGATTGACTTCGCGACGATCGGCACCTGGGTCCGGGACGCTGGGTATACAGGCGACATCGAAGTGGAGATATTCAACCAGGAGATCTGGGACGCCGACGGCGACGACGTCCTGGGGAGGATGAAGGAGCGCTACGCGGAACTGGTGCAGCCCTATGCCTGAACCTGCCCTTACTTCGGTGGCTGTCCGCGGGTAGGGTGGCGCCAGGAGGCGAAGCAATGGACAAACAAGCCAGGGACGCCGAGGCGAGCGCTGTTGTCGCTGCGCGGCCGGAGCGGGTGTGGAAGGCGCTGACGGATCCGGCCGACGTCAAGGAATACTTTCTCGGCACGAACGTCACATCCACCTGGCGGGAAGGGGAGTCTGTGACGTTCGAGGGGGAGTGGCAGGGCAAGTCCTACCAGGACAAGGGGACCGTGCTGGAAGTCCGCCCCAACGAACTCCTGCGCATCACCCACTACAGCCCCTTGTCGGGCCTGGCCGACGAGCCGGACAGCTACCACACCGTGGAATACGGCCTGGAGCCCGTGGCGGAGGGCACCCGGGTGAGCATCGCCCAGGGCAACAACAAGAGTGCTGACGAAGCCGCGGAGTCGGAGAAACTTTGGGGCATGGTGCTTGGCAACCTCAAGGAGTACCTGGAGGGCTGACCGCGCCGCTGTTGGCTTGCGGCCTACCGGTTCCGGCCAGCCTGTACCCTGCGACGGTGGGCAGCAGCGCGCAGCTGGATGATCCGGGCTGCGCCCGCCATGGCCACGAGGACACCCCCGCCTACTGCCGCGATGAAGAGGGACATCCCGAGCGACACCGCGCCTTCAAGGCCGAAGAACTTCACCTGGACAAGCTCCTGGTTCTGCAGGATGAAGATGATCAGCAGCACCAGTACCACCAGCGCCGAGGCCACCGCCGCCCAGATCATGCCCGCGCGCGTCACACGCCGTTCCGGCTCCGCCAGGCCGGGCCGCGGTGACGCGGCTCCGTCGTAACCCGGGATCGCGGCCGCGCCGGGATGGCGGGCCGCCGCGCCGGTATCCGCCGCCGCTGCGGTGGGTGTCCGGTCAAGGTGCTCTCCTGCACTTGGCCGACCTGCCGCCGGGTTCGCTGACCTGGGCGTTTCCGGATCGGCCGGGTTTCCGCCCGACTGGCTTTGCTGCATGCGGATGTTCCTTCCCTGACGGTTGGTCCGGGCTGACCGGCCTGTGCAAATCGCCGGCGCCCAGTCCGATCATAGGCACACCCGGGGCATATTAGTAAGCATGCTTGCAATCTGCCCACGCGGGCGATGCAACCGCGCACTCTAATGAGCCCCCGACAAGCGCTACGGGGTGTTCTACACTCGGAAGGAGACATGCGGGGCGTTCTTGTCCGAGGTAGTACACGGCCGCCCCGAAGGGAGGAGTACCCCCGATGCGCGGCAACCGTGTTATCGCTGGAACGTCCGCTTTGCTCTTGGCCGTCACTGGCCTTTGGGCTGCGTCCCTCGCTATCGGCGGTGGGGAGGTGCCGCAATCAACGGCGACTCTCAGTCCGGGTTCGCTACCGTCCCCCAACAAGCCCAGGGTCCCGGCGCCTGATGTTCGGATCGCTGCTGTCGGTGACATGAATGGCGTCAGGAACATTGAGCCGACTAGCCCCTCCGGCCGGAACGGTGCTGCGATCACGCGGCTCGCGCAGAAGAATCAGATTGACGCGTTCATGGGGCTCGGGGACTTCCAGTACGACACCCCGCGCTGCGCTGACTACGTGAAGTACTGGACGCCGCTGTGGGGTGGCACCAAACCAAAGCTGTACTGGGTGTCCGCCCCCAACCATGACTGGCAACCAGGGCGGAACGAAGACCTCGACAACTTTATGAATGGCCAGTGCCCGGGTGCCCCGGCGAAGGCTGCGATCAACCGGCAGCGCGGGTTCATCGGGAACGGGGATCCGTACTCGAAGGACTTCGGAAACTGGCACTTCGCGTTCCTGTCGTCCGCGCAGTGGCGCTACGACCCCGCGAAGGCTCACGCGTTGACGGCATGGCTGGACGGCGACCTCGCTGCTGCCAGGGCGGCGGGCAAGTACCTGGCAGTTGTCTACCACGAACCGTACTTCACATCGAACACCGGCGAACATAAGCGGGCCCTTGACCACAAGCCGTGGATCGACGTCATGTACAGGCACCGGGTCCGCCTGACCCTGTCAGGCTCACAACACAACTACGAACGCACATGTCCGGTGAACAACAAGGACCAGTGCGTCAGCGACGGGATGACAGCGTTCCAAGTATCCACGGGAGGCATCGGCCTCCGCCCCTTCACCAGCAGTCCGCCGTACATCGCAAAGCGGTTCAGCAACACCCACGGGTTCCTCCGGATGACACTCCGCGACAACGGGTCTTTCAGCTGGAACTTCGTTCCAACGTCGGGGCCGGGCAAGGACGCGGGTACGCGCACCCTACCGTAGTAAAGGCCACCGCCGCGCCCTCCCAGAAGCGGTCCTGACTGGCGTTTCCGCAGGTCAGGACCGCTTGTGGCTGTGCCCCAGGAGGGAATCGAACCCCCGACCGGCGGATTAGAAGGCCGCTGCTCTATCCCCTGAGCTACTGGGGCAACTGGTTTCCCGGCTTCCCGGGTGCCTGAAAAAGTCTACATTGCCTGCGGGCCCGTCGGCGGCACCGGGGAGGATCGTTTCGGTTATCCACATACAGCATTGCCTACCTCCCGCCGGTCCCGTCGGCGGTTGATGCTGGAAGTGCCTTCTAGGGCAAGACACTTCGAGACAGGACACCAAGATGAGTGACAACATTACGGTCCGGGGCTTCGTGGCCACGGAGATCCGCAGTTCCACAACTCCCGGGGGCGTTCCCACCGCCTCATTCCGCCTCGGTTCCGCTGAACGGCGGTACGACCGCGCGGCCAACGCCTGGGTGGACGGCAACATCAACTGGTTCACCGTCCAGGGATACCGGCAGCTGGCCGGGAACATGGGCTGCAGCATCAAGAAGGGGCAGCGCGTCGTCGTCGTGGGCAAGCTGAAGATGCGCAGCTGGGAGAAGGACGGCCGCATCTACCACGACGCCGAGATCGACGCGGACGCGGTGGGCCACGATCTTAAGTGGGGCACCGCCAACTTCATCCGCAATTCCGGCAACCCGCAGGCCGCTGACGGATACGGCCCCGCGAACGGCGACCGCAGCGGATCCTCCGGCGGGGTCGGGGACGGCTCCGACGAGGACCGGGAGGAAGGCGACGAGGCCGACGAAGACCCGGCTGCGGCGGGCATCTTCCTCGACGACGCCGGCGACGAGTTGCAGCTCGACCCTGAAACGGGCGAACTCACGGGAGCCGCTGCCTGAACGCCGGTGGCGTGCGGCACTGCACCCCCTGGCGGTGCCGCATGGCAGAATGGCAGCGTGATGCGAGCGACTACACTTCAGCGGAACAAAGCACTCCGCGGCAATGCCACTGATGCCCGGGTAACCGCCAAGAAGGTTGCCCTCCGGCTCGCATTGGCGGTTGTTGTCGTCTCGCTGGCCGCCTGCACGGCACCGGGAGATCAGCCGACCGTGAACCAGACGGCGGAAGCACAGGCCACCGGAGAACAGGCTGCCACGCAATCGGCAGCGGCAGCATCAGCCTCGGCAAAACCGTCGGCGCCTGCGGCCGGCACGAAAGCCCCTGCGGGGGCCACGGCCGCACTGCAGCGGACCATGGCTGACGTCCTGGGAAGTGTAGTCGCGGCCAACCCCAAGCCGGCTACGGCGGACATCACCTCAGCCCTCACGGCGGCAGGCGTTCCGGCGCGGAGCCTCGAGGTCTCGGCAGGGCGCACGCCCACCGGACTCGAGGTTGATTCCATGGAAGCGGCGGCTGTCCAGGCCAAGGAATGCGTGATCGGCCAGATTCGCGATCGGAAGGTGACGGTGACCGTGCTGCCGGCGCTGTCGAACGGCAAGTGTTTCGTCGGAGCCGCCGGCTGAGCCCGGAATGTGAGATATCACCGCCAACCCACTAGATTTGGAACCATGGCGGAATTTATCTACACAATGACCAAGGCCCGAAAGGCTGTTGGCGAAAAACTTATTCTCGACGACGTCAGCATGTCGTTCTTCCCGGGCGCCAAGATCGGAGTCGTTGGCCCCAACGGTGCCGGTAAGTCCACCATCCTGAAAATTATGGCCGGCCTGGACACCCCCTCCAACGGCGAGGCGCGGCTGAGCCCCGGCTACACGGTCGGCATCCTGCTGCAGGAGCCGCCGCTGAACGAGGAAAAGACCGTCCTGGGCAACGTCCAGGAAGGCGTGGGCGAGATCTACGGCAAGATCCAGCGCTTTAATGAGATCTCCGAGGAGATGGCCAGCCCGGACGCGGATTACGACAAGCTCCTGGAAGAGATGGGCCACCTGCAGGAGGCCATCGACACCGCTGATGCCTGGGACCTGGATTCCCAGCTTGAGCAGGCTATGGACGCCCTGCGCTGCCCGCCGGCCGACGCGGACGTGACGCTGCTTTCCGGTGGTGAGCGCCGCCGCGTCGCGCTCTGCAAGCTGCTGCTGCAGAAGCCGGACCTCCTGCTGCTTGACGAGCCCACTAACCACCTTGACGCCGAGAGCGTGCTGTGGCTGGAACAGCACCTCTCCAGCTACGCCGGCGCCGTCCTGGCGGTCACCCACGACCGGTACTTCCTGGACCACGTCGCGGAATGGATCGCCGAAGTGGACCGTGGCCACCTGTACCCCTACGAGGGCAACTACTCCACTTACTTGGAGAAGAAGCGGGCCCGCCTGGAAGTCCAGGGCAAGAAGGACGCCAAGCAGGCCAAGCGGCTTACCGAGGAACTTGAGTGGGTGCGCTCCAACGCCAAGGGCCGGCAGACCAAGTCCAAGGCACGTCTGGCACGCTACGAGGAAATGGCGGCCGAGGCCGACCGTACCCGGAAGCTGGACTTCGAAGAGATCCAGATCCCGCCGGGACCGCGACTTGGCGGAGTGGTGCTGGAAGCCAAGAACCTGCAGAAGGGCTTCGACGACCGCACCCTGATCGACGGCCTGTCCTTCTCCCTGCCCCGCAACGGCATCGTCGGCGTCATCGGCCCGAACGGTGTGGGCAAGTCCACGCTGTTCAAGACCATCGTGGGCCTCGAGCCCCTCGACGGCGGCGAGCTGAAGATCGGCGACTCGGTCAAGATCTCCTACGCTGACCAGAGCCGCGGCGGCATCGATCCCAACAAGACACTGTGGGAAGTTGTTTCCGACGGCCTGGACTTCATCCAGGTGGGCAACGTTGAAATGCCGTCCCGCGCCTATGTCGCAGCGTTCGGGTTCAAGGGGCCGGACCAGCAGAAGAAGGCAGGTGTGCTCTCCGGTGGTGAGCGCAACCGCCTGAACCTGGCGCTGACCCTCAAGCAGGGCGGAAACCTGCTCCTGCTCGACGAACCGACCAACGACCTCGACGTCGAAACCCTCAGCAGCCTGGAAAACGCGCTGCTGGAATTCCCGGGCTGTGCTGTCGTGGTCTCCCACGACCGCTGGTTCCTGGACCGGGTGGCCACCCACATCCTTGCCTACGAAGGTGACGAGGAGAACCCGTCGAAGTGGTACTGGTTTGAAGGCAACTTCGAATCCTACGAGGAGAACAAGGTGCAGCGCCTTGGCCCCGATGCCGCCAAGCCGCACCGCGTCACGCACCGCCGCCTGACCCGCGACTGATCGAGCAGCGGCGAATCAAGCCGCGGCTCATCAAGCGGTGAAATCAGGCGCTGGGCACGAAGAAGGCCGGCCTCAGGTTGACGAGTTCAACCGGGGCCGGCCTTTTCATGGCCGGAAGGCCGTCAGGCCTTGCGCATCTGGTGCTGCAGGATCTTGGTCTGCACGGCACCGGCCACCTTGCTCTTGATGTCCGTCGGCACGCGGACCATGCCCTCCTGCGCCACGGACGCCACGTGCAGGCCCTCCCGGTTGAAGATCTTGCCGGTCGCCAGGCCCCGCGCTCCCTGGGCGCTGGGCGATTCCTGCACGTACAGGAGCCACTCGTCAACGCGCACGGGACGGTGCCACCACATGGCGTGATCGAGGCTCGCCACGCTCATACCCGGCGTGATCCAGCTCAGCCCGTGCTTGCGAAGAATCGACTCGAGCAGCGTGTAGTCACTGGCGTAGGCCAGCGCAGCACGGTGCGTGTTGGCGTTGTCCGGCATGGGGCTGAAGGTCTTCATCCACACGGCGTTGCGCGCTTCCTTCTTCCCGGTGGCCGCCACATACAGTGCGGGATCCACATGGCGGATGTCGAAGGGCCGTTCGTACGACCAGTGCCGGGCGACGGGGTGGTCGAACTTGCCCAGCAGGTCAGCCGTGCTGGGCAGCGTCTCTGGATCCGGAATACCGGCAGGCATCTCGGACTGGTGCTCAATGCCGTCATCGCCGGCCTGGAATGAGGCGATCATGGACAGAATCGGAGTGCCGTCCTGATAGGCATGCACACGCCGGGCAGAGAACGAGCGGCCGTCCCGAAGACGCTGGACGCCGAACGTGATGGGCTTGTTCGCGTCGCCGGGCCGGAGGAAGTAGCCGTGCATGGAATGGACGGTGCGGTCCTCGTCCACGGTGCGCATACCGGCGACCAGGGACTGGGCCAGGACCTGGCCGCCGAAAACGCGCTGGTGCGGCTGGCGCTGCGACGGACCCATGAAAATATCCTCGTCGGTGCGGGCGCCTTCCAGCTCGCCGAGGTCAAGCAGTTCGAGGAGGGAGTTCGTGGGTTCGTTTGTGGGCAAGGCCTGCAATCCGGCGTCCGCTTCAGTCATGCTTTGACTCTAGACGGCGCCCCGGCACCGCTCAACCGGGCCCCAGCCGGTAGTGTTCTTAACGTGTCTGATCTCCTTACCCAGTCTTTCCGCTTCGCCGACCCCCGCGATCTTGCCGATCTGAAGACCTTCGTCACCCGCGCCAGGGCCATCGATGACGGCGCCATCCGCCTGCAGGCAGCCGGCGCGGTCCTGGCCGCCTACGTGTGCGTGCTCCGGCCGCGGATCCTGGGGGAGTCCACCCCCACGATTCTGGGCCTGCGCACCATGGGACTGGCAGAGCCGTCCGCCGTGGACGTCACGGTTCCGCTCGCTGCCGTCCTGGACCGGCTGGCCCGGGTGGGGGAGAACGACGCCGATCTTCCGGTCCCGCCGTCGACCGTCACCGAGTCATGGGCCGGCGTGGGCGCGCCGCGCGGCGGTTGGGAACTCGTGGACTCCGTGCCCGACGCCGAACTGCGGCAGGCCGCCGAGGCCGGCATCGCCGAGGTGGCCGGTATCGTTCCGGACAAACCCGGAGCCATGATCGTGAACAACGCCCGGGCCGCTGTCTGGGGACGCGGGCTCGAGCGACGGCACGGGGTACCGGCCGGAGCGGCGTTCGCCGCCCTTGCCCTGGGATTCCTGGGCGGAGACGGACCAGGCGAGGACGAACAGAAGCTCTACCGTTCCGGGCGCTGGTTCCGGCTAAGCGGCAACCGCGGACACGTGCTGGCGCGTACCGGCGCCGGCTTGCTCTAGGCGGCCGGCACCCGGCGGCGCGAAGCAGTAGCCGGAATTAGCCCTGCGCCCCGGACGGGCTGTTCACCATCGAGAGCGCGGCGCGCTCCATGTAATCCCACAGCGTTCCTTCATGCAGCGGCGGCAGGTCAAGGGAATCGACCGCCGTCCGCATGTGGTGCAGCCAGCGGTCCTTCGCCTCGGGCGTCACCCGGAACGGCATGTGGCGCATCCGCAGCCGGGGATGGCCGCGCTCCTCGCCGTAGGTGGTGGGGCCGCCCCAGTACTGCTCGAGAAACATCAGGAACCGCCGCTTGGCCGGACCCAGGTCCTCCTCCGGATACATGGGGCGCAGCAGCGGATCGGCGGCCACGCCGTCGTAAAAGACGTCAATGAGCTTCACGAAGGTCTCATGCCCGCCGACGGCGTCGTAGAAGTTGTCCGTGTAGCCCGGCTGGCTGAAGGGGTCGTTACGCATCAGCGGCTTCCGGACCCCCGGCTCGGGCGGGGTGGGAAGGGATGGAATGGTCATGGCTATTCTCCGGCCTTCTGCTGGGGTGCGTGCTCGGCTTCCGCAGCCGTCTCTTCAGGCTCCGCAGGCGGGACGTAGTTGCCCTGCGAGCGGTTGCCCACCCGGAGGATCTCACCGTTGCGGAGGTACCAGATGGCGCCGTCCTCGTCGCGGACGCGCGTGATCCGCAGCCCGATCGACTCCACGACGCCCACCACTTCGCTGGTTTCAATGATGTCGCCGATGCCGTACTGGTCCTCGATGGTGATGAAGATGCCGGCAAGGAAGTCCCTGATCAGCTGCTGGGCGCCAAAGCCGATGGCGATACCGAGGATTCCCACGCTGGTCAGCAGCGGCGCCACGTCGACGTCGAGGTTCTTCAGCATGTAGATGGTGGTGATCACGGCGATCATCACGCCGATGCCGCTCTTCAGCAGAGAGCCGATCGTGTTGGCCCGCTGCACGCGCCGCTCATGGTCCAGGGCACGGAGCGCCGGCGCCACCCAGCGGAAATGAGGCTTTTTGAACAGCGACGTGCCGCTGGCCACGCGCTTGGTGATCCGGGCGATCAGGAAACTGGCGATCAGCCACAGGAGTATGCCTGCGCCAAGGCTGATGGCCACGCCGGCCAGGTCGAGTCCGGTGGGCTCCAGTGAGGCGGAGGGCGCGGTGAACATGCTGTGCATCTGCTGGAAGGCTCCTTGCTGCTGTCCGGTGGCGGCCGGTCTCCGCGCTTTCCGGGGAGGCCGGCCGCTCTTTGGTCACCTTTAAGCCTAACGGGGTCTGCCGCTGGCTAAGGACTTCCGGCTGTGGTAACGGGAGCGTGCAGGACGGGGAAATTTACGCTACGGGCAATGAAGCACACCTGGTTGGCCTCGTGATGCATCCGGTCCGCCAGCCCGATGTGCCCCGGATCCGCAACCGTCACTTGCGGGCGCAGCGTTACGGTTTCGAACTGGCCGGTGCCGTCCCGGTTGAGCCGCATCATGCCTGTGGCGTTGTCCTCATAGGACAGGACCACCACGCCGTGCTTCACAGCAACGTGCAGGAAGGACAGCATGTGGCACTGTGCCAGCGCCGTCAGCAGCAGCTGCTCGGGGTTGTACCGGGAGCGGTCGCCGTGGAAGGTGGGATCGGCCGAGCCGTGCAGGACCGGCAGCCCGGGAATTTCGATGTCGTGGTCCCGGGAGTAGTCCCGGTAGGACGACGTGCCGCTTCCAAGGTTGCCGGTCCAGCGGACCGTCAGCGCATAGTGGTGTTCGTTGAGTGCCATTGCCTAGACATCCGCCGCGCGGGCCCGCAGAGCCCGGGCGACGCCGTCGCGGTTTTCCAGCATCATCCGGCGCAGCGCAGCGCTCTCCTCCGGCAGCGACGCAAGGAACGCGTCGGTCCGGTCCACGGTGGCCTGGCTGGTCAGCTGCGCCGGGTACAGCCCGACGACGACCTGCTGGGCCAGGGCATTGGTGCGCTCGGCAACGATTCCCGGGACGGCCTCGAAGTATTTCTCCGCGAACGGTTCCAGCAGCGCAGTGTCCAGCACCCGCGTGAAGCCCGCGACGGCCGAGGCCTGGATGGCGTTGGACAGCTCGCCCTTGACCACGATCGATTCCCAGGCTGCCAACTTGGCCTCCGGCGTGGGGATGGCAGCCTTGGCCAGGGCGGCCGCGTTCTGGCCGCTGGAGGTGTTGTCCTGCTTCAGTTCAGCGTCGATGTCCGCTTGGCCCAGCCTGCCGCCCGCCACGAGGGCGGCCACCAGCTCCCAGCGGAGGTCCTGGTCCACGGTAAGCCCGGCCAGCGTGGCCGAGCCGTCCAGCAGCCCGGCGATCCGGTCCAGCTGCTGCTCGCTGCGCGCCAGGAGCGCGAACGACTTGATGAACTGCAGCTGGGCGTCGGACCCGCCCGGCACGTCCGTGGCCAGTTCCCAGAGCCGGTCGACGGCGGCAACGGTGGTGGCCTCGCGGTGCTCCTCGGCCACGTAGAACGTGAGCGTGGTGGCAAGTTGCCGCAGCTGCACCAGGATCACCGAGGAATCGGACTCGGAGGCGATGTTGGCCAGGATCAGGTCGACGTATCCGCGGGCGGGGCTCTCCCCGTCCCGTGCAGCGTCCCAGGCCGAACCCCACACCAGCGTCCGCGGCAGGCTCTCGCGGAAATCCTTCAGGTGCGCCTTGGCGGTGGCGAGGGACTGCTCATCGAGGCGCACCTTGGCGTAGGCGAGGTCATCGTCGTTGAGCAGGATGAGGTCCGGCCGCTTGAGTCCGGCCAGTTCGGGGACCTCGGTGCGTTCGCCGTCGACGTCGAGCTCCTCACGGTGCACGCGCTCGAGCGTTCCCTCGCCGGTGAGGTCATAGAACCCAACCGCCAGGCGGTGCGGGCGGATGGTGGGCTGCTCGGCAACGGCCGACTGCAGGATGGCGAACGAGGTGATGGTGCCGTCGGCGTCCACCGCCAGCTCCGGCTTGAGCGAGTTCACGCCGGCCGTCTCCAGCCACAGGCGGCCCCACTGGTCGAGGTCGCGTCCGCTGGCCTTCTCCAGCTCGACCATCAGGTCGCCGAGCTCGGTGTTGCGCCACGAATGCTTGGCGAAGTACTCACGTACCCCGGCCATGAACTGCTCGGGCCCCACCCAGGCCACCAGTTGCCGCAGCACGGAGGCGCCCTTGGCATAGGTGATGCCGTCGAAGTTCACCTCGACGTCCTGCAGGTCGTTGATCTCCGCGAAGATCGGGTGGGTCGTGGGGAGCTGGTCCTGGCGGTAGGCCCACGACTTCTCGACCGAGGCGAACGTGGTCCACGCGCTCTGGAACTTGGTGTTCTCCACCGCGGCCAGGTGTGACATGTATTCGGCGAAGGATTCGTTGAGCCAGAGGTCGTTCCACCAGCGCATGGTCACGAGGTCGCCAAACCACATGTGGGCGAGTTCGTGCAACACGGTGATGGCGCGGCGTTCTACCTGCGCCTCCGGGACCTTGCCGCGGAAGACATAGCCTTCGAGGATGGTGACCGCGCCGGCGTTTTCCATGGCGCCGGCGTTGAACTCCGGCACAAACAGCTGGTCGTACTTCTCAAACGGGTAGGGGCAGCCGAACTGAGCCTCGAAGAACTCGAAGCCCTGGCGCGTGAGCTCAAAGATGTTGTCCGCGTCCAGGTACTGCATGAGGGACTTGCGGGCGAAGACGCCCAGCGGCACGACGCGGCCATCCGAACTGGTGACGTCGCTGCGCACCGACTGGTACGGTCCCGCGATCAGCGCGGTGACGTAGGAGGACAGGCGTGGCGTGGGCGGAAAGTCCCAGACCGAGCGGGCGGCGCCGTCGTTCCCCGGTGTTGCCGTCACCGGCTCCGGCGTCGGGGAATTGGAGACGACGTCCCAGTGCGAGGGTGCGGTGACACGGAACCGGAAGGTGGCC
This sequence comes from Arthrobacter globiformis, assembly GCF_003261175.1. Classification (GTDB taxonomy): domain Bacteria; phylum Actinomycetota; class Actinomycetes; order Actinomycetales; family Micrococcaceae; genus Arthrobacter; species Arthrobacter globiformis_A. Next base: position 35,693 of record NZ_QLNP01000103.1, read on the forward strand.
TTGAGGTCGGGCTGTTCAAAGACCGCGAACATGCGGCGCGAGTCCGGCACCTCGAACTGCGTGTACAGGTACACCTCGCCGTCCACCGGGTCCACGAAGCGGTGCAGGCCTTCGCCGGTGTTCATGTAGGGAGCGTCCGCCACTACCGTCAGTTCGTTGTCCGCAGCAAGGTCCGGCAGCTGGATCCGGACGCCGTCGGACACCTCGGCGGGGTCCAGTTCGCGGCCGTTCAGCGTCACGCTGTGGACGGCGTCTGTCACGGCGTCGATGAACGTCGAGGATCCCGGCGCCGCCGTGAACCTGACAGTGGTGGTGGAACCGAAGACCGTCTCACCCTTGGTCAGGTCCAGGCTGACATCGTAGGAGTCGACGGCGATCAGGGCGGCGCGCTCGCGTGCTTCGGCGCGGGTCAGGTTCATGCCTGGCAAGGTTGTGCCTCCAGAGGTTGTGGTGGCCGGGCAGGCCCGGCCCGCCGGCTGCTGCGCACGGTAGTCACTCGTGCGGTTGCATCACTGTGAAGCCATTGTTTCATTTCGGTGCCGCTTGGCAAGTTGCGTAGCGCACTTCCCTGCCCCAAGTCCAGGGCCCGTTCCCCCGCGGGGTCCTCTCCGGCCGGCCGGTGCAGGGGTAGCGTTAAGGGCATGGGAAAGATCCTCGATGCTGTGGACATCAAAGCGCTGCGGTTCGCGATCGGCTTCCCAGTGTTGCTTGCCGCCGGGTTCGCGGTCTGTGCCGTGCTGTTGCGGCCGGATCTGCCGGAACCACTGGCGGTCATGTGGAATAACGACGGCGGCACCGCCTTCGCTCCGTTCCCCGCCTTCGTGGGCGGCGGGGCCGCCCTGATCGTCATCACCGGCTGGCTGGTGCTGCTGCAGGCCGCGCCGGTGTCGCGGCCAACCGTCATGCGCCGGATCATGATGGGTGCGGGGTTGACAGTGAGCCTTTTCGTCACGACCGTGCTGGCGGCCGCCCTCGTAGGCCAGGCCGGCGTGGCTGACGCGCGCGGGTCAAGCGTGGACATGATTGTCCTGGCCTCGGGCAGCGGCGCCGCACTTTCCCTGGGGGTCATCATCGGATTCGTGTTCAAGGCGGACCAGCAGTGGACACCGGAGGATGACCGTGCCCTGCAGCAGGCCCTGGAACTTGAGCTCGACCCTGAGCTCGTCCGCGATTCCGTCCGGTTCTGGGTGCATGCGCGCAGCTCGGTCTTCGTCATGATCGCCATAGCCAGCCTGTTTCCCGCTTCCCTGATCGCGATCGCCGTGCCGTGGCTCGGAGCGCTGCTCGTGGCGGCCGCGCTCGTGGGCGCCGCGTTCCTGTTCGCCCGGGTCACCGCGGACCGAAGCGGGCTGCGCGTCTTCCTTGCAGGGATCCTGCGTGTGATCGACGTCCCCGCCGCCGCCATCTCCGCCGCCCAGCCGGCTGACGTCCGCGCCGCCGACTACGGCGGCTGGGGCTACCGCAACCACGACGGAACCGCAGCGGTTCTCGTCAGCAGCGGCCCCGCCGTCGTCGTCCGCAAGACCGACGGCCACAAACTTGCCGTAAGCGGCGGCAACGCCGACTCGGCCGCCCGTCTCGCGGAGGTCCTGACCCGCGTTGCGGCAAGGGCCCGCGGTGACGCCCGGCCGCCGGATACCCACCCGCCAGTTTAGGGCGACGCGGAAGCGTACGGCCGCGTCACCACCCGGGCGGCACCCCGCTGGGGCGAAGCACACCGAGTACTCTTGGATCTGTTGATTTGACCTGTACCAGCCCGGCCGCGCCCCGGTGCTCATGACTGAACGGAAGCTACCGTGACAACAAACCCTGCATTTCCGCGGGTCCACATCGCCACCGACCACGCCGGCATGGAGCTGAGCGCCCACCTGGTCAAGCACCTGACGGCGAACGGCTACGACGTGGTGGATCACGGACCCAAGGAATACGACGCCCTGGACGACTACCCGTCGTTCTGCATCAACGCGGCGCTCGCAGTAGTGGCGGACCAGGCAGCAGGAGTCCACGCGCTGGGCATCGTGCTGGGCGGATCCGGAAACGGCGAGCAGATCGCGGCCAACAAGGTCAAGGGAGTCCGCGCCGCCCTGGCCTGGAACCTGTCCACCGCCACGCTGGCCCGCGAGCACAATGATGCCAACGTCGTGGCCGTCGGCGGGCGCCAGCACAGTGTCGAGGAGGCCACGTCCCTGATCGAGGCTTTCCTGCAGGAGCCTTTCAGCAACGATGAGCGGCACGTCCGCCGGATCGGCAAGATCGCCACCTACGAAACCACCGGCGAGATCGTCGAATAGTGCCGGAAGGCCACTCCATACACCGGCTGGCCCGCCAGTTCGGTGACGTGTTCGCCGGCGAGCGGCTGGCTGTCAGCAGCCCCCAGGGCCGCTTTGCCGCCGGCGCCGCGCTGCTGGACGGGCACACCATGGTGCATGCGTCCGCCCATGGAAAGCACCTGTTCCTGCACTTCGAGCACGCTCTGGTGCTGCACGTCCACCTCGGCCTCTACGGGGCCTGGGATTTCGGCGGGGACAGCCAGTTCCGCGGGACCTCCAGCATCGGCGCGCCCCGCCGGGTGGGGGAACGTGAACTGCCTGGTGGCACTGGGTCATCAACCGACGGGCCCGGTAACGATGCTGCTCCCGCCGAGTACGCCGGGCCGCCGGCGCCGGTGGGAGCGGTGCGGGTCCGGCTGGTGAGCGACCATGGGTGGGCTGACCTGCGCGGTGCCACCACGTGCGCGGCCATCACCGATGCCGAGGCGGCAGCCGTACTGGACAGGCTGGGCCCCGATCCGCTCCACAACACCTGCGGCAGCAGGGACGACTTCATCCGGCGCGTCCTGGCAAAGCGGACCCCGCTCGCCACGCTGCTGATGGACCAGAAGGTGATTGCCGGCGTCGGGAACGTCTACCGGGCCGAAGTGCTGTTCCGCGGCAGGATCGACCCCCTGCTTCCCGGCCGTGCGCTCACCGCGGACGCCGCCGGCCTCCTCTGGGATGACACCGCCGCGGTGATGGCCGACGGCGTCCGCGACGGGCGGATCATCACCACCACCGCCGGCTTCTGGACCCGGAGCGGCCACCTTCCGCCGGGGGAGGAGGCGCACTTTGTCTACCGCCGCCACGGCCAGCCCTGCCGTGTCTGTGGCACTCCGGTTGCCCTGGCCGAACACGGCGCCCGCAAACTGTACTGGTGCCCGTCCTGCCAGCAGCCCGTTTGAGCTGCGGGGGGCGCTGGCATAAGGGCGGCGAACCGAAACGGGGCACTTTGACACAAGACACGCCGGCCGCCGTCGCAATTCTTGGTTCCCGCGTCACCAAAGTGCCCCACGACGGCTGTCGACGGGGTGCCCAACTCTGAGTTGCTGCCCAGGGTTGTTGGAACAGCAGCGGGCTTAACGCAAAAGAGGCCCCTCGACGAGGGGCCTCTCTGGTGCGGAGGGGACGACGGGAATCGAACCCGCGTAATCAGTTTGGAAGACTGAGGCTTTACCATTAAGCTACGTCCCCGAGGAAAGCGTTCCGGCGCCGGCTTTTGGGGGCGCGGGCCTTGGGCTCTTCTTCGGCGGCTGTTCAAGCCGGATATAACTAAACCTAATTCATGTCCCAACTGTCAAATGTGCAATCGCGGCGGGGATGAACGTAGACTGTCCTGTGCATTACGGGGTGTAGCTCAGCTTGGCTAGAGCACCTGCTTTGGGAGCAGGAAGTCGCAGGTTCAAATCCTGTCACCCCGACTCTGCGGCCCGGGCCCCAGGCCTGGTCACAACAACGCGTTTGCAGAACCCATCCAACAAAACCAGGAGTACTTAGACCGTGAAGAGCGCTGTCGAGAACCTCACCCCCACGCGGGTCAAGCTCAATGTTGAGGTCCCCTTTGAGGAATTGAAGCCCAGCATCGACGAGGCATACAAGACTGTTGCTTCGCAGATCCAGGTCCCTGGCTTCCGTAAGGGCAAGGTTCCCGCCAAGCTGATCGACCAGCGCGTCGGCCGCGGCTACGTCCTGGAGACCGCCATCAACGAGGGCCTCAACGGCTGGTACCAGGCTGCAGTCCAGGAGTCCGGCATCCACCCCCTGAGCCGTCCCGAGGTTGAGATCACCGAGGTTCCGGATCCTTCCGCCACCGATGGTGAGCTGAAGTTCCAGGCCGAGGTTGACGTCCGCCCCGAGATCGAATTGCCCGACTACGCCGGCATCAAGGTTGAGGTTGCGGCGGCAGAGTCCTCTGACGCCGACGTCGACAAGGCCCTGGACGAACTGCGCGGCCGCTTCGGCACGCTCAAGTCCGTGGAGCGCCCGGCAGCTGACGGGGACTTCCTGAGCATCGACATCACCGCGAGCATCGACGGCGCCGAGGTGGACTCCGCTTCCGGGCTGTCCTACCAGGTTGGCGCCGGCACCATGCTCGAGGGCATGGACGAAGCCGTGACCGGCCTGAGCGCTGACGAGGACGCCATCTTCGACACCACCCTCGTGGGCGGCGACCACGCCGGCGAAGCCGCGCAGGTCAAGGTTGTCGTCAAGTCCGTCAAGGAGCGCGAACTGCCTGAGGCGAACGACGACTTCGCCCAGCTGGCCTCCGAGTTCGACACGCTGGCCGAACTGCGCGAGGACCTCGCCAAGCAGGCCGCCGATTCCAAGGTCGTGGAGCAGGGCGTCGAGGCCCGTGACAAGGTCCTTGACAAGCTCGTTGAGCTGGTTGAGGTTCCCGTTCCCGAGTCCGTCGTCGAAGAGCAGCTCGAGCAGCACTTCAAGGCCGAGAACTCCCACGGTGAAGGCGAGCACGACACCGAAGAGCACCGCGCCGAGGTCAAGGCCAACACCGAGCGCGCCTTCCAGAACGAGATCATCCTCGATGCCATCGCCGAGAAGGAAGAAGTTGGCGTCAGCCAGAACGAGCTGATCGACTACATCGTCACCACCGCCAGCCAGTACGGCATGGACCCGAACCAGTTCGCCCAGATCATCGACCAGAGCGGCCAGGTTCCCATGATGGTCTCCGAGGTCCGCCGCCGTAAGGCGCTGGCCGTCGTCCTGGGCCAGGCCGAGGTCACGGACTCCGAGGGCAACAAGGTTGACCTGAGCGACTTCGTCCGCCCCGGCGGCGAAGAGGCTCCGGCCGTCGAAGCCGACGCAGAAACCGAAGCGGAAGAGGCAGCCGGCGAGACCGTCGCGAACGACGATCCCGCGGCCGTGAAGTTCTAGCAGCAGCACGCATCAGCGGCGACAGCCCCCGGGTCCTCGGATCCGGGGGCTGTCGCGTTAACGGCCGGTCCACAGCTCACGCTGGCAATCGTGCGCCGTCAGCGAACAGCGCGATTCCGACGAACAAATCCGCTCCGAAAGCGGTTAGTGTCCAAGTAGTGAAGTTCAGTGATGTCGTTCAGTGATGTCACCGTCACCAGCGAGAGGTAAGTACAAATGTCACAGCAAGCAGCGGCCCCCCGCATGGCAACCGTCGATCCTGCAGCCCAGGACAACTACATCTACAACCGCCTGCTGAAAGAGCGCATCATCTGGCTTGGCTCCGAGGTCCGCGACGAGAACGCGAACGCCATCTGCTCACAGCTGCTGCTGCTTTCCGCCGAGGATCCCAACAAGGACATCTACCTCTACATCAACTCGCCCGGCGGCTCGGTGACCGCCGGCATGGCCATCTACGACACCATGCAGTTCATCCCCAACGACGTCGTTACCGTCGCCACCGGCCTGGCGGCCTCCATGGGACAGTTCCTGCTGTCCTCGGGCACCAAGGGCAAGCGCTACGCCACCCCGAACGCCCGCATCCTGATGCACCAGCCCTCCGGTGGCATCGGCGGAACGGCTTCGGACATCAAGATCCAGGCCGAGCTGATCCTCCACATGAAGAAGGTCATGGCTGAGCTCACGGCGGACCAGACCGGACAGACCGTGGAAACCATCCTCAAGGACAACGACCGCGACAAGTGGTTCACCGCCACCGAGGCGCTGGAATACGGCTTCTTCGACAAGATCTCGGCACACGCAGGATCTGTCGCGGGCGGCGGCGGAACCCAGAACGCGTCATCCAACGGCCAGAGCTAAACCGGCACCAAGACAGAACTGAATCCAGGAGCAATGAACATGAACTACAATTTCGGATCGTCTGCCGGTAACCTGCCGACAAGCCGCTACGTCCTGCCGCAGTTCGAGGAGCGCACGCCGTATGGCTTCAAGCGCCAGGATCCCTACACCAAGCTCTTCGAGGACCGGATCATCTTCCTCGGAGTCCAGGTGGATGACGCCTCGGCCGATGACATCATGGCTCAGCTGCTGGTGCTCGAGTCGACGGACCCGGACCGCGACATCACCCTGTACATCAACTCGCCGGGCGGCTCCTTCACGGCCATGACCGCGATCTACGACACCATGCAGTACATCCGCCCTGAGATCCAGACCGTGTGCCTGGGCCAGGCCGCAAGTGCAGCTGCCGTGCTGCTGGCCGCGGGAACGCCGGGCAAGCGCCTGGCACTGCCCAACGCCCGCGTCCTGATCCACCAGCCGGCGCTGTCCGGCGGCCAGGGCGGACAGGCATCCGACCTTGAGATCCAGGCGGCCGAAGTCATGCGCATGCGGACCTGGCTGGAGGATACCTTGGCCAAGCACTCCGGCCGGACGCCGGAACAGGTCAACAATGACATCGAGCGCGACAAGATCCTCACCGCGGCCGAGGCGCAGGATTACGGCCTGATCGACCAGGTCCTTGATTCCCGCAAGATCAAGCCGCAGGCGCTTGCCCGCTAAACAGGCGCTTGCCCGCTAATGCGGGCACATGCCGCGTAAACAGCAGTAACGGACGCCGGTGGGGTTTAGATTTTTGAACCGCACCGGCGCCCGGTTTCCACCCCTCGGGCCGAATGTGACCTAGAGTGGATGTAAATCATTGCCGGATCCCGGCCATGGTTAGATTCAACCGGTGCAAAGCTGCCCTTGCGGCAAGATACTAAGGGGTTCACATATGGCTCGGATTGGCGAGAGCGCGGATCTGCTCAAGTGCTCTTTCTGCGGCAAGAGCCAGAAGCAGGTGCGCAAGCTCATTGCCGGGCCCGGCGTCTACATCTGCGACGAGTGCATCGAGCTCTGTAACGAGATCATCGAGGAAGAACTCGCAGAAGTCGCCGATCTGGGCAGTTTCGAGCTGCCAAAGCCCCGCGAAATCTTTGACTTCCTGCAGGAATACGTCATTGGCCAGGAACCGGCCAAGCGTTCCCTCGCCGTCGCGGTCTACAACCACTACAAGCGGATCCAGGCCGGCCACGCGCCCAAGAGCGGCACACTGGCCGACGGCGTCCACCACGACGACGTTGAAATCGCGAAGTCCAACATTCTCCTGATCGGCCCCACCGGCTGCGGCAAGACGTACCTTGCGCAGACCCTGGCGCGCCGGCTGAACGTGCCCTTCGCCGTCGCCGACGCCACCGCCCTGACCGAAGCCGGATACGTGGGTGAAGACGTGGAGAACATCCTCCTCAAGCTCATCCAGGCCGCAGACTATGACGTCAAAAAGGCTGAACAGGGCATTATCTATATCGACGAGATCGACAAGATCTCGCGCAAGAGCGAAAACCCCTCGATCACCCGCGATGTCTCGGGCGAGGGCGTACAGCAGGCCCTGCTGAAGATCCTCGAAGGAACGGTTGCTTCAGTTCCGCCGCAGGGCGGCCGCAAGCACCCGCACCAGGAATTCATCCAGATCGACACCACGAACGTCCTCTTCATCGTTGCCGGCGCCTTCGCCGGACTGGAGGACATCATCGGCTCCCGCTCCGGCCGCAAGGGCATCGGCTTCGGCGCTCCGCTGAACGAGGTCAAGAACACCGACTCCTACGGCGAAGTGATGCCGGAAGACCTCCTGAAGTTCGGGCTTATTCCGGAGTTCATCGGCCGCCTGCCGGTCATCACCACTGTCTCCAACCTTGACCGTCCCGCTCTGATCCAGATCCTGTCGACGCCCAAGAACGCTCTGGTCAAGCAGTACCAGAAGATGTTCCAGCTGGACGGCGTGGAGCTGGTGTTCGACGACGATGCCCTGGACCTGATTGCAGACCAGGCACTGGAACGGGGAACCGGAGCCCGCGGACTGCGCGCCATCATGGAGGAAGTCCTTCTCCCGGTAATGTTCGACCTGCCCAGCAGGGACGACATCGCCAGCGTGGTCATCACCGCTGACGTGGTGGGCAAGAAGGCCCAGCCCACCATGATCACGCACGACGTCGTGGCCAAGCGGCGGAACAAGTCCGCTTAGCCGGATTGAATCGGCCGGGCCGGAATAAATCGGCCCGATCCATCGCTGTCACTTAAGCGTGCCTTCCGAGTATGGCTTTGCGGCGCGCCACACCCCGAAGACTTCCCTGAGGAGATTTGCTGTGTCTGAAACCGCCGCCAATAAGGCTGACTTCTGGTTCGACCCCCTCTGCCCGTTCGCCTGGATCACCTCCCGCTGGATCGGCGAGGTGGAAGGCGTCCGCGACATCCAGACGGAGTGGCACGTCATGAGCCTGTCCGTGCTGAACGAAGGCCGAGACCTTGATCCCAAGTACCGCGAGGCCATGGACAAGGCCTGGGGGCCGGTCAGGGTGATCATCGCCGCTCAGGAACAGCACGGCGACCACGTGGTCAAGCCGCTGTACGACGCCATGGGATCGCAGATCCACGATGGCGGGCAGAAGGACTTCTCGATCGTCATCAGCAAGGCCCTGGCCGACTGCGGCCTCCCCGCCGAGCTGGCAGCGGCTGCCGGCTCCGACGAGTACGACCCCCAGCTGCGAGCCAGCCACGAAAAGGGCATCTCCCGGGTGGGCCAGGACGTCGGAACCCCCGTGGTGGCCTTCAACGGCACCGCGTTCTTTGGACCGGTCCTCACGCGCATTCCGCGCGGGGAGGAAGCCGGGAAGATCTGGGACGCGTCGGTCACTCTCGCGTCGTACCCGCACTTCTTTGAGATCAAGCGCAGCCGGACTGAAAGCCCTGCCTTCGACTGACCGATTGAGCCCTGGCAGAACTACATGAGAGTAGTTCTGCCGGGGCTCTTGCGCATCCGCAACAGGAGGACAAAGATAGTTGTTACCCACTTCGAAAGAAGTGAGACGCAGGAACCAAAGATTCAGTGACATGCTTCCAACGCAGCCTTTGGCAAAGTTAGAAGCAGGCTACCGGTGACAAGGTAGGAAGACCTGAAATTCTAAGGATCTTGCCAGACTGTCAAAGATGTCACCAGACAGCCGAAAAGTCGAAGCCCCACCAACGGCAAAACGCTGATGGGGCTTCCCCTTTGCCCGGATACATCCGGGCCCCTTCGAATCAGGCCTGCGCCGGCTCCTCCGCCGGGGCTAGCTGCACGTCGCTGACCGTGAGCTCGCCCTCGCCGGTGTTGAGGGTGATCTCCTGCGCGTTGGCCGCGGCCTTGAGGTCCCCGAGCCCTGCCTCAAGCTGGGCCACGAGCGACTCCGTCGCCGTGATCGTCGCCGACAGGACCTCGGTGCGCTGCTTGACCTTGGCCTCGGACTTGGCCTTCCGGATGCCGCTGAGCGCAATGCCCACGGTGCCGAGCATGCCGGTGTCGCCGTCGGTGATCTCCAGCGGCGAGGGCCAGGCGGCGCGGTGCACGGAACCGGCCCGCCACCAGCCCCAAACCTCTTCGGTGGCGAAGGGCAGGAACGGCGCGAAGAGGCGCAGCAGCGAATCCAGCGTGGTGGCCAGGGCAGCGAGAACCGAAGCCTGCTCGGTCTCGCCGGCGGCACCGTAGGCGCGGTCCTTGATCAGCTCGACGTAGTCGTCCGTGAACTGCCAGAAGAAGCTTTCGCTGATCTGCAGCGCCCGGGCGTAGTCGTAGTTGTCGAACGCCTTCGTGGCCTGCGCCACGACGTCGGAGAGCTGGGCCAGCAGGGCACGGTCCAGGGGATTCGTCAGGACAGACAGATCGGTGGATACCACCGAATTCTCCGTGGCACCCAGGTTCAGAACGAACTTCGAGGCGTTCAGCAGCTTGATGGCCAGGCGCCGGCCGATCTTCATCTGCGCGATCTCGTAGGCGGTGTCCGCGCCCAGGCGTGCGGAGGCAGCCCAGTAGCGGACAGCGTCCGAGCCGTACTCATTCAGGACGTCCGTCGGCACCACCACGTTGCCCTTGGACTTGGACATCTTCTTGCGGTCCGGATCCAGGATCCAGCCGGAGATGGCCGCGTGCTTCCAGGGCGCGACGTCCTGCAGGGCGTCCGCGCGGACGACGGAGGAGAACAGCCAGGTGCGGATGATGTCGTGTCCCTGGGGGCGCAGATCGAACGGGAACACCTTGGCGAACAGGTCCTCGTCCCGGCTCCAGCCGCCCACGATCTGCGGGGTCAGGGATGAGGTGGCCCAGGTGTCCAGGACGTCGGCGTCACCGGTGAAGCCGTTGGGCTGGTCGCGCTGGGACTCGTCGTAGCCCGGCGCGGCGTCGGCAGCAGGGTCCACCGGCAGGGACTCGTCCGAGGGCAGGACAGGGTTGTCGTAGTCCGGGTTGCCCTGCGCGTCCAGCGGGTACCAGACCGGGATCGGCACGCCGAAGAAGCGCTGGCGGGAGACCAGCCAGTCCCCGTTGAGGCCGGCAATCCAGTTCTCGTATCGGGAGCGCATGAAGGACGGGTGGAAGTCGATGTCCTTGCCGCGGCCGATCAGGCGTTCGCGGCGGTCCTCGTCGCGGCCGCCGTTGCGGATGTACCACTGCCGGGACGTGACCACCTCGAGGGGCTTGTCACCCTTTTCGAAGAAGTTCACCGGGTGGGTGATCTTCTTGGGCTCGCCATCGAGCAGGTCGGCTGCCGTGAGGAGCTCCACCACTGCCTCCTTGGCGGAGAAGACCGTCTTGCCGGCGATCGCGGCGTAGGCCTCGCGGCCGGCATCCGTGGTGATCCACTCCGGAGTCTCGGCGAGGATGCGGCCGTCGCGGCCCACGATCGCACGGGTGGGAAGCTGGAGTTCGCGCCACCAGGTCACGTCGGTCAGGTCGCCGAAGGTGCAGACCATCGCGATGCCCGAGCCCTTGTCCGCCTTGGCCAGCGGGTGCGCCTTGACCTCGAGTTCGACGTCGAACAGGGGGGACTTCACGGTCTTGCCGAACAGCGGCTGGTACCGCTCGTCGTCGGGGTTTGCCACCAGGGCGGCGCAGGCCGCGAGCAGTTCGGGACGCGTGGTCTCGATGAAGATCTTCTCGCCGTCCGCCGTGAAGAACGGGTAGCGGTAGTACGCGCCCGGCACCTCGCGGTCCTCGAGCTCGGCCTGGGCGACGGCGGTGCGGAAGGTGACGTCCCAGAGTGTGGGGGCCTCGGCCATGTAGGCGTCGCCGGCGGAAAGGTTGGCGAGGAAGGCGCGCTGCGACACAGCCCGGGACGTGTCGTCGATGGTGCGGTAGGTGAGGTTCCAGTCGACGGACAGGCCCAGGGTCTGGAACAGGTTCTCGAAGACCTTCTCGTCCTCGACCGCAAGTTCCTCGCAGAGCTCGATGAAGTTCTGCCGGGAGACGACGTCGAAGTCCCGCTGGTTCTTCGCCGGCTGTGCCGGCGGCTGGTAGTCCGGGTTGTACGGGATGGCGGGATCGCAGCGGACACCGTAGTAGTTCTGGACGCGGCGCTCGGTGGGCAGGCCGTTGTCGTCCCAGCCCATGGGGTAGAAGACGTTCTTGCCGGTCATGCGCATGTAGCGGGCCTGCACGTCGGTCTGGGTGAAGGAAAACATGTGGCCCACGTGAAGGGAACCGGAAGCGGTGGGCGGGGGAGTGTCGATCGAGTAGACCTGCTCCCGGGTGGTGTCGGGGTCGAACCGGTAGGTTCCTTCCTCGAGCCAGCGCTGCGTGAGGGCAGCCTCCAGGCCCTCCAGGGCCGGCTTGTCGGGAACGTTGATGGGGGCGGTGGCGGGCGTGTCTGTACCCTGCGTTGATTCAGCCATGGTCCCAATTGTTTCATGCCGGGCAGTTGTTTCCTGCCCGGCGGCGAGCGCTGCAGCGGGATGACCGGAGTAGCATGCGGCCTATGGGCAAAGCAGGCGCTTCCTTTGCGATCAAACGCATCTATGAGGAACCCGCGGCCGACGACGGCTGCCGGGTTCTGGTGGACAGGCTCTGGCCGCGCGGTGTCAGCAAGGAAAGGGCCCAGCTGGAGCTGTGGCTCAAGGAAGTGGCGCCGTCGCCGCCGCTGCGGCAGGAATTCGCCCACATGCAGGAGCGGTTCGAGGACTTCCGTGCCCAGTATGAGGACGAGCTGGCGGGCAATCCCGCGGTGGACCAGCTCCTGGAACTCGCGGCCAGGCACGGGAAGCTGACCCTGCTGTACGCGGCCCGGGATCCGGAGGTGAACCATGCACGGGTTCTGCTGGAGTTCCTGGCAGCACGGGGTCCGGGAAAGTGAGCCGTTCCCGGGAGTAAACATTGGGCTGGCCCACCCTGCGGTTGGCGTTAGGGTGGTGCCATGACTGAGGTTTCCGCAAGCTCTGACGTGTCCACCAACAAGTCCATCAAGAAGGCAGCCCTCGTTACAGGCGCCAGCTCCGGCATTGGCGAGGCCACCGTCCGCGCGCTCCGCGCAGACGGCTGGACCGTGTACGCCGTCGCCCGCCGCCAGGAACGGCTGGCCGCGCTGGAAGCCCAGACCGGCGCCGTCGCCCTCGCCGGCGACATTTCCGAGGACGGGGACGTGGCCCGCCTGCTGGCAGAGGTGACCTCTGCCGGCGGGATCGACACGCTGGTCAACATCGCCGGCGGCGCCCGCGGAGCGGACCGTGTGGGGCAGGCCGTGACTGAGGACTGGGAGTGGATGTACCGCGTGAACGTCCTCGGCACCATGAAGCTCACCCGCGCTTTCCTGCCGATGCTGCGCGAGAACGGCGAGGGCACCGTCCTGAACCTGACGTCCACGGCCGGGCTGGATGCTTACGAGGGCGGCGGCGGCTACAACGCCGCCAAATTCGCCCAGCACGGCCTGACCGGGGCGCTGCGGCTGGAAGAGGCCGATCACAACGTCCGGGTCATCGAAATCGCCCCAGGCCTGGTCCAGACCGAGGAGTTTGCCATCAACCGGCTTGGTGACGCGCAGGCGGCCGGCAAGGTCTACCAGGGCGTGGAGAAGCCGCTGACCGCCGAGGACGTGGCCGATGTGGTGCGCTACGCCGTAAGCGCACCGCACCACGTAAATCTCGACCAGATCGTCATCCGCCCGGTGGCGCAGGCCTCGACCTTCAAGCTGATCCGCAAGCAGGCCTGAGCAGGCTGACCCGCGGCCTCTATCCGGCCGTCGGAACCTCCAGCGTGGCCAGGACGGCCGCGTGGTCCGTCCCGGGGACGCGGTGCACGGCGTAGCCCGACGCCGGAATGCGCGGGCTGGTGACCAGGTGGTCGATGGTGATGCCGGGCAGCGCCTGGCCGTCCATCGGCCACGTGGGCATGAACCGCGCCCCCGACGCCATGCCGACGTCCACCAGCTTCCGGCCGCCCGGGCCGCCGTCGAGCAGCCTGCGGAACTCCGCGTGGTCATAGGTCGCGTTGAAATCGCCCAGCAGGAGTTGGTTGCGCGTCAGTTGGTTGTTCTGGCCGTCGGCCCCGTTCCGGGCAACCAGCCGGCCCAGCGATTCCAGGTCGCTGCGCCACTGCCCCACCCGGACATCCGCCGGTGGGAGGGTGTGCACGTTCGTGACCTCAAGAACGGCGGGGGCAGCAGCCGCCTTGCCAGCACCCGCAACGGCGCCGCCAGCAACGGGCACTGTCACCCGGAAGCTAGGCATCTGGAACGGAGTGTCGGGAACCAGCCCGATGGCTTGGATGGCGTGTTTTGAGTACGTTGCGCTGCCCGAGCCGTTCTCGGTGGGGCTGCTGATCCTGTTGGGCAGGAGGCTTCCCAGGCCTGCCGCTGCCAGCCGGTCCTCCAGCGCCTGGGTGAACTCCTGAATGGCCAGAAGTTCCACCCCGTTGTCCCGGACCAGCCGGACGATGTCGGCGGCGTCGGCCCTGCCGAAGCGGGAATTGATGCTCATCACCGTCAACGGAACGGTGCTGCCGGTACGGGAGGCTCCGGAGTCTGCCCGGCCTGCACCCGCCTGTCCTGCTTCGGCTGCCCCTTCATCCGCCCGACCCGCATCCGGTGCCCAGAGCCAGAAAAGCTGGGCTGCCAGGAGCAGGGCGGCAGCGGCCGTGACCAGATGCCGCCGGCCCAGCAGGGCCAGGGCCAGCGCAAGGGCGGCGGGAATCACCAGCCACGGGGTGAAGGACAGCAGCTGGACCACCAGCGTGGGCCACTCGCCCGGGATGGCGCGGAACACCGAAAGCGAAGCGACCGGCAGGAGGATGCACAGTGCCAGCACCAGCCAGACGGTTTGCGTGCGGCGGGCCCAAGCAGTCATGGATCGAGTCTAGGCTCTGGCCGCCGGATGGTTGTGGCCGCCCCTGCCTGAGCAGTTAGACTGGAGCCAGCAGCTTTGACCCGGCCATCACCGGTGAGCTTCCGGAAGAACACCCGGCCCGCGGTGCGCACAACCGACCGCGGGGACCAGGCCAGTAGAACCGGACGGGTAAGCCCGTCACAGCAGCAATGAGCGGCCGTCGTCGAACTCCCTTGGAGTAGGCAGCGGTAAGTGAGGTGGTACCGCGGTGCCGGTGCAGTCGCAGGACTGTGCGTGCGCCGTCCTCGCATCCTGAATTTGTTCACCAGCTCAACCCAGGATGTTCGAGATGACGTATTACCCCAAGGCCTCAGCAGCCCCGTCCGGTCCGGGCTCCTCTGCAGGAGTGTCCGCCTCCGTGAAGTTCCCGGAGATCGAGGAGCGGATCCTCAAGTACTGGGACGAGGACGGCACCTTCCAGGCCAGCATCGACCAGCGCAGCGCCGACCTTCCCGGCGGAACCCCCGGCAGCAACGAATTCGTCTTCTACGACGGGCCGCCCTTCGCCAACGGCCTGCCGCACTACGGCCACCTGCTGACCGGCTACGCCAAGGACCTGGTGGGTCGCTACCAGACCCAGCGCGGCAAGCGCGTGGAGCGCCGCTTTGGCTGGGACACCCACGGCCTGCCCGCCGAGCTGGAAGCCATGAAGCAGCTGGGCATGACGGACAAGACCCAGATCGAGGCCATGGGCATCGACAAGTTCAACGACGCCTGCCGCGCCTCCGTGATGAAATACGCCAACGAGTGGCAGGCCTACGTCACCCGCCAGGCCCGCTGGGTGGACTTCGACAACGACTACAAGACGCTCAATGTCGAGTACATGGAGTCCGTGCTCTGGGCCTTCAAGCAGCTGCACGAGAAGGGCCTGACCTACAACGGCTACCGCGTGCTGCCGTACTGCTGGAAGGACGAGACGCCGCTGTCCAACCATGAGCTGCGCATGGACGACGACGTCTACAAGAACCGCCAGGACCAGACCGTCACGGTGACCTTCCCCGTCAAGGCGGGGGAGTCGGAACTGTCCAAGCAGCTGGCCGGTGTGCAGGCGCTTGCCTGGACCACCACGCCCTGGACGCTGCCCACCAACCTGGCGCTCGCCGTCGGGCCTTCCATCAGCTACGCCGTGGTGCCCGCCGGACCGAACGGCGTCAAGGCCGCCTCGGCGGAGGCGCCCGTCACCGGCAGTTTCCTGCTGGCGGAGGACCTGCTGGGCACCTACGCGAAGGACCTGGGGTACGGTGATGGTGCCGCTGGCGCGGCCGCCGCTGCCGCCGCCGTCACCTCCACCCACACGGGCGCGGAGCTCGAAGGGCTCACCTACGAGCCACTGTGGCACGACTTCGCAGACACGGAAAAGTACGGCACCCAGAACGCCTGGCAGTTCCTCGTTGCCGACTACGTCACCACCACCGACGGCACCGGCATCGTCCACCAGGCCCCGGCCTACGGCGAGGACGACCAGAAGGTCTGCGAGGAGGCCGGCATCCCCGTGGTCCTCTCCGTGGACGAGGGCGCGAAGTTCCTGCACCTGTTCGCGCACGGCGACCTGCACGACATCGTCGGCCTCCAGGTCTTCGAAGCCAACAAGCCCATCACCCAGGTGCTCCGCGCCCAGGGCCGCCTGGTCCGCCAGGCCAGCTACGAGCACAGCTACCCGCACTGCTGGCGCTGCCGCAACCCCCTGATCTACCGCGCCGTCTCCTCCTGGTACGTGGAAGTCACCAAGTTCCGCGACCGGATGTCCGAGCTGAACCAGGAAATCAACTGGATCCCCGGCAACGTCAAGGACGGCCAGTTCGGCAAGTGGCTCGCCAACGCCCGCGACTGGTCCATCAGCCGCAACCGCTACTGGGGCAGCCCCATCCCGGTGTGGCAGTCCAGCGACCCGGAGTACCCGCGCACCGACGTCTACGGCTCGCTCGCCGAAATCGAGGCCGACTTCGGCCGGCTGCCGCTGAACAAGGACGGCCAGGTGGACCTGCACCGGCCGTTCATCGACGAACTGACCAGGCCCAACCCGGACGATCCCCGCACCCCCGAAGAGGGCCAGTCCGTCATGCGCCGCGTGGAGGACGTGCTGGACGTCTGGTTCGACTCCGGCTCCATGCCCTACGGCCAGGTGCACTACCCGTTCCAGAACGAGGCCTGGTTCGACACCCACAACCCGGCCGACTTCATCGTGGAGTACATCGGACAGACCCGCGGCTGGTTCTACATGCTGCACATCCTGTCCACCGCGCTGTTTGACCGCCCGGCCTTCCGGAACGTCATCAGCCACGGCATCGTGCTCGGGTCCGACGGGCAGAAGATGTCCAAGAGCCTGCGCAACTACCCGGACGTCTCCGAGGTGCTGGACCGCGACGGCTCCGACGCCATGCGCTGGTTCCTCATGTCCAGCCCCATCCTGCGCGGCGGCAACCTCGTGGTCACCGAACAGGGCATCCGCGACGGCGTCCGCCAGGTCATCCTGCCCCTGTGGAACGTGTACAGCTTCTTCACGCTGTACACGAACGCATCGAACAAAGTGGACGGAACAGCGAACGGCTACGACGCCCAGCTGCGGTACGACGGCTACGCGGACACGCTGGACCAGTACCTGCTGGCCAACACCGGCGACCTCGTCCGGAACATGACCGCCCAGCTGGACACGTACGACATCTCCGGCGCCTGCGACGAACTCCGCAGCTACCTGGACATGCTCACCAACTGGTACGTCCGCCGCAGCCGGCAGCGCTTCTTCGACGAGAACGCCGATGCGTTCGACGCCCTGTACACCGCCTTGGAAGCTGTGTGCCGCGTGGCTGCCCCGCTGCTGCCGCTGGTCTCCGAGGAGATCTGGCGCGGCCTCACCGGCGGCCGCTCCGTGCACCTCGCAGACTGGCCGGACCCCGAGCTGTTCCCGGCCAACGCCGCGCTGGTCGAGGCGATGGACCGCGTGCAGCAGATCTGCTCCACGGGCTCCTCGCTGCGGAAGGCCGCCAACCTGCGCGTTCGCCTGCCGCTGCAGGAACTCACTGTCGTGGCACCCGGTGCAGATGCGCTGGAAGGCTTTGCCGCCGTCGTCGCCGACGAACTGAACCTGCGCTCGGTCCGGCTGCTGGATGCCGCCAGCGCCTCCCCGGAGGAGTTCGGCATCGAGCAGAAGCTCGTGGTCAACGCCCGCGCCGCCGGTCCGCGCCTCGGCAAGAACGTGCAGCTGGCCATCAAGGGCTCCAAGTCCGGTGACTGGTCGGTCAGTGAAGCCGGGGTGGTCACGGCCGGCGGCCTCGAGCTTGAGCCGCAGGAATACACCCTGGAAACCGTCGTGGCAGAGTCCGACGGCGGTTCTGCCTCTGTCGCAGTATTGCCCGGAGGCGGCTTCGTGGTTCTGAACACCGAGGTCACCCCCGAGCTTGAGGCCGAAGGCCTGGCCCGTGACATGGTCCGTGCCATCCAGCAGGCGCGCAAGGATGCCGGGCTGAACGTCAGCGACCGGATCCGGACCAGCGTGAACGCCGCACAGAACGTCATCGACGCCCTGCTGGCGAACGCCGAGCTGGTGAAGACCGAAACGCTGACGCTGGAGCTGGACGCCGTGGCGGCCGACGCTGCCGAACCGCAGATCACTGTAGAAAAAGTGGGGGCCTGAGACATGACCGACGAGTTCTCCGTGGAGAGCGTCTACGCCGAGCTGCTGGGCCGCGCACCGGAAAACAAGATGGAGCCCAGACTGGCGCCGCTGTTCCGCGCCATGGATGTCCTGGGGGAGCCCAACAAGGCCTACCCGATCATCCACATCACCGGGACCAACGGCAAAACGTCCACGGCCCGGATGATCGAGGCCGGCCTGCGCGCCCACGGCCTCAGCACCGGGCGCTACACCAGCCCGCACCTGTCCAAAGTCACGGAGCGGATCAGCCTGGACGGCGAGCCGGTGTCCGACGAGACGTTCGTGCGCATCTGGGACGAGATCCGGCCGTACCTGCAGATCGTCGACGACGAACTCACCGCCGAAGGCCAGCCCCGGCTGACGTACTTCGAATGCCTGACCATCCTGGCCTTCGCCGTGTTCGCCGACCAGCCGGTCAACGTGGCCATCATGGAGGTGGGCCTCGGCGGCATCACCGACGCCACCAACGTGGGCGACGGCCAGGTGTCCGTGGTGACACCCATCTCCCTCGACCACACCGACCTGCTGGGCGACACCACCGAGGACATCGCCCACGAGAAAGCCGGCATCATCAAGCCCGGCGGCTTCCTCGTCAGCGCGGCCCAGCCGCTGGATGCCGCACAGGTCCTGCTGGAGAAGGCCAAAGAGGTGCAGGTGCCGTTCCGCTTCGAAGGCGTGGAATTCGGCGTCGAATCCCGCCAGGTCGCCGTCGGCGGACAGGTGGTGACCGTCCAGGGCCTCGCCGGCCGCTACCCGGACCTCATGGTCCCGCTGCACGGTGCCCACCAGGCCGAGAACGCAGCCGTGGCAGTGGCCGCGCTGGAGGCATTCCTTGGCGGCGGCGAGAAGGAGCTGTCCCTGGAGGTCCTGCAGGAAGCCTTCGGCACCGTCTCGTCACCGGGCCGGCTGGAAGTCGTGCGGACAGCCCCCACCATCATCGTGGACGCTGCCCACAACCCGGACGGCATCCGGGCGTCCGCGGAGGCGATCCAGGAGGCCTTCAGCTTCAGCAAGCTGGTGGTCGTCGTGGGTGTGCTAAAGGAAAAGGACGCCGAGGAGATCCTGCGCCAGCTCAAGGAATCCCTGGGCGGCCTCGCGGAGGAATTCTGCTTCACCCAGTCCAATTCCCCGCGGGCAGTGCCTGCAGCGGAACTCGCGGAGCTCGCCGTCGACCTCGGTTTTGGCGAGGAAAACGTGCACATCGCCGAGAAGCTGGACGATGCGCTGGAGTGGGCCGTTGAACGCGCCGAAGCCAATGACGACCTCGCCGGCGGCGTGCTGGTGACCGGCTCCATCACGCTGGTGGCGGACGCCCGCATCCTGCTTGGAAAGGCGGCCGACTGATGGCCCGTCTGACCAAGGCCCAGCGTGAATGGCGCCCGGGCATGCCCAAGAAGCGGCGGTCCACCAAGGTCATGTTCGCCTCGACGGTCCTGCTGCTGGAGGCCTTCGTGGTCTTCTTCGCAACACTGGCGGTGTTCGGCCTGCGCCGCGCCGAGATCTCCCCGGCGCTGATCCTCTCGGCGGGCATCGGACTGAGCGTGGTGCTGATCCTCGCCTGCGCGGTGCTGTCCAAGCCGTGGGGCGTGGCGCTGGGCTGGATCCTGCAGCTGGTGCTCATCCTGAGCGGCTTCGCGGAACCGTTGATGTTCCTCGTCGGCGCGCTGTTCGCCCTCGCCTGGTGGTACGGCATCCGGGCCGGCATCCGAATCGACCGGGAATCCGCCCAGCGGGACCGGGCGCAGGCTGAATGGGATGCCGCGCACCCTGAGGCCGCCGGCACTGAGGCCGCCGGCACTGAAGGATCAGACCAGACCCCGTAGACTTACCGTCGAAACCCACAACCAACCTCATTGGAGCATCTGTGAGCATCGAGCGCACCCTTGTCCTGATCAAGCCGGACGGCGTCAGCCGCAACCTGACCGGTGAGATCCTCAAAAGGATCGAAGCCAAGGGCTACACCCTGGCCGAACTCAAGAAGACCAACGCCAGTCGGGAGCTGCTCGAGCAGCACTACGAGGAGCACGTGGGCAAGCCGTTCTACGAGCCGCTCGTGGAGTTCATGCTCAGCGGCCCCGTGGTGGCGGCGATCTTCGAGGGCCACCGCGTTATCGAGGGCTTCCGGTCGCTGGCCGGCACCACGGACCCGACGACGGCGGCCCCCGGCACCATCCGCGGCGACTTCGGCCGCGACTGGGGCCTAAAGGTCCAGCAGAACCTCGTCCACGGTTCTGACTCGGTGGACTCGGCCGAGCGCGAAATCAAGATCTGGTTCCAGGCCTAACCTAAAACTGCAGGTGAAGCGCGAACTGGCAGCTAATGCCCCGAAAAGCTGGTTTTGAGGGCGTTAGCTGCCAGTTCGCGCTTTTTCGTTTAGAAGTCGGTGACTAGAAGCCCGAGGTGCCGGCGAACACCTGGATGAAGGCGAAGAAGATAGTCGCAATAACGGCTACGTAGAGCAGCGCCGTGATGATCCAGCCGGAGTCGCCCAGGATCCGGGCCAGGCCTGCCGGCACCGGAATCACGCCGTGGACCACGTTCCGCACGGTGACCCAGACGAAGAGCGGAATCATCGCCGCCCAGACCACCATGCAGAACGGGCACAGGATGTGGATGGAGTACAGCGCCTGCGACCACAGCCACACCACGAAGATGAAGCCGAGGGTGATGCCGGCCTGCAGCCCGAGCCAGTACCAGCGGGCGAACCGGGCGCCGGCGAGCAGCGCCATTCCCACGGTGGTGGTGATGGCGAAGGCGACTATTCCGATGAACATGTTCGGGAAGCCGAAGACGGAACTCTGCCACGTCTGCATGACCTGCCCGCAGGAAATCCAGGGGTTCACGTCACACACGGTGGCATGGTTGGGATCCTTCAGGACCTCAAGCTTTTCCAGCACCAGAATGCCGGATGCCAGCCAGCCCACAACGCCGGTGATGACCAGCAGCCAGCCGAAGGGGCGGTCGCGTGTCATGGCCGGCCCGGCGGCACCGGCGGAAGCCGCGGCGGGCCGGGCACCCTCCTGCTGGTCGCGGTCGTAGTCCGTGCCTGTGGAAGGCGAAGTGCGTGGCATGGGATGGCGTCCTTTGTCTGGGGTGCTCCTGCCCAGATTGTATCGCCGCCAGCTTGACGCAGGCTGTACCCGTACGCAACGGCGGCATTGACCGGCCTTGTCACACAATTACAGCGTATTTGTACGGCAATATGAGAGAATGAACGTGGCTGGAGCGCGAACCACATTCGAACTCCAGTCCGGTGGCTTGTTCCCAAGACCGCCAATGAGCAGTGGTGCAGGCTTCGGAATGAAGATCCAGCCTCCCACCTTCCATTGGACGGCACCTGGTTGTGGTTGTCAGAAACAACGGGTTCCAGTAACAATCCCGCCGGCCTGTCAGGCCTGCCGCACCCCACTGCCGGTGCGAGCCTGCTGGTATCCAATTGACTTCTGTCAATGCCTGCGGGTTTTGACAATATGTGCCCCAATGGGTGCCGAATGTGGCGGCACGTCAGGGGCAGGAGTGTTGCCACATATGGATAATGACCAGGTTATAGCCGTCAACGAAGAACCGGCTGCCGCCGGCGAAGCCGCCGCTGAGGCCCCGAAGAAAGCCACCCGGACCCGCCGCAAGGCGACGCCCAAGGCCGAAGCAGCGGACACGGAGACTGCGGCGTCGGAGCTGCCCGCTCCGGAAACCCTGACGCCTGCAGGCGCAGCACCTGAAACTGCAGCACCTGAAACGGCAGTGCCGGAGCCGGCTGCCGGAGAGGCCGCAGAAGCCCCGGCCAAGACCCCGGTCCGCCGGACCCGCGCCCGGAAGAAGGTCGCCGAAGAACCGCTGCCCGCGTTTGCGGAAGCTGCCGGGGCCGAAGTTGATGTGCAGGAAGGTGGCGCGCAGGTAGCCGTCACGGAGCAGGCAGTCGAGGCGGCGGCAGTTCCCGCCGCCCCTGAGCAAGCTGCCGCTGAGCAGGCGGCCGCAGAGCCCGCCGCCGAGTCCAAGCCTGTACGCCGCCGCCGGGCAACAAAGCCCAAGGCCGCCGAGCTGGCCGAAAGCCCCGCTGAGTCAGCGGAATCTGCCGAGGCACCCGCTCCGGCGGCTACCGGAACAGCCACTGAGGTGCCTTCGGCCGGTCCGGCTGAACAGCCCGCCCCGGGCGTCGGCGCCCCTGATACCCAGGCAGCGCCCGCCACCGCAGCCCCTGCTGCAGACGTGGCCGCACAGGAGCCGGCCGTCGAGGAAGAGGCCGAAGAAGAGGCCGGCGGGCAGTCGCCCCTGGGCTCGCTTTTCCTGGAACCGTCGTCCGTGACATCGATTATCTTCCAGGCCCCCGACCTGAACACGGTGGTCCGCCCTGCCGCTTCCGCCGCGAAGGAGGAATCGGCCGCCGAGGACGGCGAGGACGAGCTGGAGGACGACGACGGCGGGCGGCGCCGGCGGCGCAGCCGCGGCCGCCGCGGCCGCAGCCGGACCGACCGTGAAATCACCGACGACGATGAAGGCACTGAAGTCTCTGATGAGGCGGGCGAAGACGAGGGTGCGCCGCTCGAAGATGGCGTGACGTCCCGCCGCCGCCGCCGCCGCCGCCGCGGCGACCA
The DNA here is from genome assembly GCF_003261175.1 of Arthrobacter globiformis. Classification (GTDB taxonomy): domain Bacteria; phylum Actinomycetota; class Actinomycetes; order Actinomycetales; family Micrococcaceae; genus Arthrobacter; species Arthrobacter globiformis_A. The sequence continues at coordinate 58,357 of NZ_QLNP01000103.1, forward strand.
GGATCTGGAACTGACTGGCGGCGGAGACGACGATCCCCCCAACACGGTCACCCGCGTCCGCGCCCCGCGGACCATCAGCGAGGCCCCGGCGAGCAACCGCGTCACCAGCGTCAAGGGCTCCACCCGTCTGGAAGCCAAGAAGCAGCGCCGCCGCGAATCGCGGGACACCGGCCGCCGCCGCACGGTGATCACCGAGGCTGAGTTCCTGGCCCGCCGGGAATCCGTGGACCGGCAGATGATCGTGCGCCAGCGCGACGACAGAATCCAGATCGGCGTCCTGGAAGACGGCGTCCTGGCCGAACATTTCGTCTCCAAGACGCAGCAGGACTCCCTGATCGGCAACGTCTACCTGGGCAAGGTCCAGAACGTTTTGCCGTCCATGGAAGCTGCTTTCGTGGACATCGGGCGCGGCCGCAACGCCGTGCTGTACGCCGGCGAAGTGAACTGGGAAGCCGTCAACCTCGAAGGCAAGCAGCGCCGCATCGAGAACGCGCTGAAGTCCGGCGATTCCGTCCTGGTCCAGGTCACCAAGGATCCGGTGGGCCACAAGGGTGCACGGCTGACCAGCCAGATCTCCCTGCCCGGCCGTTACCTCGTGTACGTCCCCGGCGGGTCCATGACCGGTATCTCCCGCAAGCTGCCCGACGTCGAACGCAACCGGCTGAAGCGAATCCTCAAGGACCGCCTCCCCGAGGACGCCGGCGTCATTGTGCGCACGGCCGCCGAGGGCGCCTCCGAGGAGGAGCTGACCCACGACATCAACCGTCTCCGTGCCCAGTGGGAGGGGATCGACAGCCAGGCGAAGTCCACCAAGGTCCTCGCCCCCGAACTGCTCTACGGCGAACCGGACCTGACCATCAAGGTTGTGCGCGACGTCTTCAACGAGGATTTCTCCAAGCTGATCGTCTCCGGCGACGAAGCGTGGGACACCATCGAGGCCTACGTCACTTACGTCGCCCCGGACCTGGTGGGCCGGCTCGAAAAGTGGACCAAGGACGAGGACATCTTCTCCGCCTGGCGCATCGACGAGCAGATCCACAAGGCTCTCGACCGTAAGGTATTCCTGCCGTCCGGCGGCTCACTGGTCATTGACCGGACCGAGGCCATGACGGTGGTTGACGTCAACACCGGCAAGTTCACCGGCAGCGGCGGCAACCTGGAAGAGACCGTCACCAAGAACAACCTTGAGGCTGCCGAGGAAGTTGTGCGCCAGCTGCGGCTGCGTGACATCGGCGGCATCATCGTCATCGACTTCATCGACATGGTGCTGGAGTCCAACCGCGACCTCGTCCTGCGCCGTCTGGTGGAATGCCTGGGCCGCGACCGGACCAAGCACCAGGTGGCCGAAGTGACGTCCCTGGGACTCGTGCAGATGACGCGCAAGCGCATGGGCACCGGCCTCCTGGAAGTCTTCGGCGAGCAGTGCGAGGCATGTGCGGGCCGGGGCGTCGTCACCCATGACGAGCCGGTGGAGCACCGCCGCGCCAACACCGTGGCCGCGGAGCACCACGTGCACCGTGCCGAGGTCCAGCCCCCTGCCCGAACAGAGCGGAAGCGCCGCCGCGGCAAGGGCGGTCAGCCGTCCTCCGAGGCAGCTCCGGCCGCCCCCACCGTGCCGCACCACCCCGAACCGTCGGACGCTGAGCGCCACGCCAAGGCTGAAGCGACCCGCGCCGCGCTGGCCAACATCGCCGCAGCGGCCCACGCCGCACACCTGCATGAGGAAGAAGCTGCGCACAGTGCCGCAGCGTCGGGTGAGGCTGCCCGGCCCGCCGCATCCGCTGCCGCCGCACCGGAAAGCCCCGTGGTGCACCGCGCTCCGGAAACGGAAAGCGTCTCCGGACGCCCCGGCGCAGTGCTCACCTTCGGCGGCGAGAAAGTGGTGCTTCCGTTTGTCGATCACAGCGAGGAGCCGGTCAAGGAAGCGCCGGCCCTGACGCTGGACCGCCTGGAGGAGGCCTTCGCGCACCTGGGTGCTCCGATTGCCCCCGCCGAAGAGGAGGAAGCCAAGGACGAGGCCCCCGCGCAGGTCCGCCCGGAAAGCCGGCAGCCGGAGGGTCGGCAGACTGGAAGCCAGCCCGCGGCCCAGCCTGCTGCACGGCAGCCGGTGGAAAGCCCCGCGGCACCGTCCCGCAGCCGCCGTCCGCGCCGCAACCGCAGTGCCAGTCGCCCCCAGGGTGCAGCCAACGAGACATCCGTGGAACACCACGAGGTAGCTCCGGCCGCAGCTGCCGGGCACTCGCACGAGGCCAAGGCACCCGAGGCAGGCAATGCGCAGACGCCCAAGGCGGCCCCGCAGCCGGCCAGCGAACCGATCATCCTGGGGGTCGGCGTACCCGCCTCAGAACTGTAGGCCAAGCGGACTCTGAGCTCCCGGGACTCGGGGTGACTCACCTCCGAGCCCGCCCATGAAAGGTCCGGCACCGCGGCTGCGGTGCCGGACCTTTCTGGTTCCGGGCACCCGCCAGCCGGCGAAGGGCAGAAGGCAGAGGGCAGGGGACAAGAGCGCCCGCGGAAGCCTGTCGCAAACGTCAAATTTGGGCCCGCGGGCCGGCCGAACCGCTAGGCTGGAGGACTGACACGGGGTGCCGCGCAAGGGCCGGCTGAGATCCAAACCCGTTGAACCTGTCCGGTTAGCACCGGCGAAGGGATGTCTTCTTTGTCATCAGCACTGTCATCAGCCTCACTCCTGCCGGCACCCGCGGCCGCCGGCAAGTCGCTTCTGGAAACGGTCGAACCGGCCCTTCAGACCTCCCGCGACGTTCCCCGGGTCCTGGCCATCGCAGGCTCGGATCCTTCCGGCGGTGCAGGCATCCAGGCCGATCTGAAAAGCATTGCGGCCCACGGCGGCTATGGGATGGCCGCAATAACAGCCCTCACTGCGCAGAACACCACGGGCGTGCGCGGCGTGCATGTTCCGCCGGCTTCCTTCCTGTCGGCGCAACTGGACGCTGTCAGCGACGACATCCACGTGGACGCCGTGAAGATCGGCATGCTGGGCGATGATCAGGTGATCGCAGCCGTCCGCGGCTGGCTCGAAAAGGTGAGGCCCGGCGTCGTGGTTCTCGATCCGGTGATGGTGGCTACCAGCGGTGACCGCCTCCTCCAGGAGTCTGCAGAGGCAGCTATGCGGAGACTGCTGCCTCTGGCGCACCTGATTACCCCCAACCTTCCCGAACTGGCCATGCTGCTCGGGGAACCTGAGGCCGCAGACTGGGACGCCGCCCTTGGCCAAGGCAGGCGGCTTGCGGACCAGACGGGTGCCACGGTCCTCGTCAAAGGCGGGCACCTGAACGGCTTAAGCTGCCCGGACGCGCTCGTGAACACGGCCGGGCTGCTCTCTGCGGAGGTGGTGGAGGTTGCGGGCGAACGGATCAGCACGCGGAACAGCCACGGCACCGGATGCTCGCTCTCCTCGGCCATGGCCACGGCGCAGGCGCGGCTGGGTGACTGGGAAGCCTCCCTGCGGGCGGTCAAACCGTGGCTGGCCGGGGCCCTCCGCACGTCCGGGCAGCTGGAGGTCGGGGCCGGCAACGGGCCGATCAACCATTTCCACCACGTCCGCCAGGCCGAACCGGCAGCCCAGCCCGAGCCCAGCGGCGGCTTCGCGGAACTGCTGCGCGCCGAGACCATTTCCTACCTGGAAGACATCTTTGGCCTGGGCTTCATCCGCGGGCTTGCCGACGGCACCCTGGCGGAGAAGGAATTCGCGTACTACCTAGCACAGGACGCTATATACCTCAACGGCTACTCCCGGGTCCTGGCCAGGGCCAGCGCGCTCGCGCCAACCGAGTCCGAGCAGCTGTTTTGGGCACGCTCCGCCCAGCAATGCCTGGAAGTTGAATCGGAACTGCACCGCTCCTGGCTCAGCACGCGAACCGTGCAGGTGGAACTGGGCCCGGTCACGAAGGCTTACGTCGATCATTTGCTGGCGGCTTCGGCTGGCGGCAGTTACGCGGTGCTGGTCGCCGCGGTCCTGCCGTGCTTCTGGCTGTACGCCGAGGTGGGGGAGACCCTGCACGCCGAATATGTGGCCGCCGGAGCGCAGGCCGGGCATCCGTACGCAGAGTGGCTGCGGACCTACGCCGACGAGGACTTCGCTGCCGCCACCCTGCAGGCCATCGACATCGCCGACGACGCCGGCCGGGCCGCGTCAGAGGGGGAGCGCGAAGCGATGTTCACCGCATTCCGGCAGTCCTGCCAGTACGAGGTGGAATTTTTCGACGCGCCGAGCCGCCACAGCTGAGCGGAAGCGGGGCCGCTACCCGGTAAGATAGTCGCGCACGGCATCGGATGTCCGGGAAAGCGGCCTGTGTGGCGCTTATCACGGACAACCCGCCGCTGCCAGCCTCATTTGCGGCCGACGACGGAATTAGCGTATTCTAGATCTTCGGTGCTTACGCCAACACTTGGGTTATGACCCGGGATCGTCCACTCGGACATGTTCCTGGGATAGCTCACGGGTTCCCCCGGGGAATCCACGGCGTTGAGGCACAGCGAGAACCAGGCCAATTACGGACCTGGCTTCCGCACGCAAATTTAGTAATAAACGTCGAGAGAAGTGAGTTCCCAAGTGGTGTACGCGATTGTCCGCGCAGGCGGCCGCCAAGAGAAGGTTTCCGTTGGAGACTTCGTTACCCTGAACCGCGTCGCCGGTGGAGCTGGCAGCACCATTGAGCTGCCCGCGCTGCTTCTGGTGGACGGTGACAAGGTCACCTCCGCAGCTGCGGACCTGGCCAAGGTAACTGTTACGGCTGAGATCCTCCAGGACCTCCGTGGTCCGAAGATCGTCATCCAGAAGTTCAAGAACAAGACCGGTTACAAGAAGCGCCAGGGTCACCGTCAGGAACTGACCAAGGTCAAGATCACCGGTATCAACTAACCGCCGGTTACTGTTCAGGTTTCCCGCAGTCTCAAGAATTAAAGGCAGGCATTCCAAATGGCACACAAAAAAGGCGCGAGCTCCACTCGCAACGGTCGTGACTCCAACGCCCAGTACCTCGGCGTCAAGCGCTTCGGCGGCCAGGTAGTTTCCGCTGGCGAGATCATCGTCCGCCAGCGCGGCACCCACTTCCACCCCGGTGCAGGCGTTGGCCGTGGCGGCGACGACACCCTGTTCGCCCTGCAGGCAGGTGCCGTTGAATTCGGCACGCGCCGCGGCCGTCGGGTCGTCAACATCGTTGCTGCTGCAGCTGCAGAGTAACAACAAGTTCTGAACCGGTGGAGCGGGCCATGATGGCTCGCTCCACTGTTCTTTTAACCGCATTACAATCGATTTGGACGTCCAGGACGGCCTGATCAGCAACAGAGGAGATTCAACGTGGCGAGCTTTGTAGACCGGGTAGTACTGCACGTATCCGGCGGTACCGGCGGCCACGGCTGTGTCTCCGTTCACCGTGAAAAGTTCAAGCCGCTGGGCGGGCCCGACGGCGGCAACGGCGGCAACGGCGGCGACGTCATCCTGCGCGTCGACTCGCAGACCACGACACTGCTGGATTACCACCACGCACCCCACCGGCATGCCACCAACGGCGGCCCCGGCATGGGTGACTGGCGCGGCGGCAAGAACGGCGAGACCCTGGTCCTTCCTGTCCCCGAGGGGACCGTCGTCAAGACCAAGGACGGCAAGGTGCTTGCTGACCTCGTGGGGGAGGGCACCGAATTTGTCGCAGCGTCCGGCGGAATCGGCGGCCTGGGAAACGCCGCGCTGTCCTCGCAGAAGCGACGGGCGCCCGGGTTCGCCCTGCTCGGCATCGAGGGAGACGCCGCCGATATCGTCCTGGAGCTGAAGTCGATCGCCGACATTGCCCTGGTAGGTTTCCCCTCCGCCGGCAAGTCCAGCCTGATCGCGGCGATGTCGGCCGCCCGCCCGAAGATTGCCGATTACCCCTTCACCACCCTCATCCCCAACCTTGGCGTGGTCCAGGCTGGCGACGTCCGTTTCACGATTGCAGACGTTCCGGGCCTCATTGAGGGTGCCAGCGAAGGCAAGGGCCTGGGCCACAACTTCCTCCGCCACGTCGAGCGCTGTGCCGCTTTGGTACACGTTTTGGACTGCGGTACGCTGGAATCTGACCGAGATCCACTCTCCGACCTCGCAATTATCGAAACCGAGCTCGAAAAGTATGCCGTGGACATGAGCTACGCCGGCTCGAACGGCGAAGTTGTCCCGCTCAATCACCGCCCCCGGCTGGTGGCACTCAACAAGGTGGACCTGCCGGACGGCAAGGACATGGCCGAGTTTGTCCGGCCTGAGCTTGAGTCCCGGGGCTACCGTGTCTTCGAAGTTTCTGCCACGAGCCATGAAGGCCTGCGCCAGCTTGGCTTCGCCATGGCAGAGATCGTCAAGGCCGCCCGTGACAGTGTGGCAGCCACGCCGCCGAAGGTGCACGCGCCGGTGCTGCGGCCCCGCGCCGTCAACGAGACCGGTTTCCGGATCCGCCGCGAGGAGAAAAACCTGGAGCCGCTGTTCCGCGTGCTGGGTGAAAAGCCTGTGCGCTGGGTCAAGCAGACGGACTTCACCAACGAGGAAGCCATTGGCTACCTTGCCGACCGCCTGGCCAAGCTCGGCGTCGAGACCGAGCTGTTCAAGCAGGGCGCCAAGCCCGGCGACACCGTAGTCATCGGTGAGGACGACGGCGTGGTGTTCGACTGGGAGCCGACCATGATGGCTGGCGCCGAGCTGCTGGCTTCACCGCGCGGCACGGATGTCCGCTTCGCAGACATCGGCGACCGTCCCACCCGCACCCAGAAGCGCGAGGAACAGATCGAACGCCGCGACGCGAAGGCAGCGGCACGGGCCGAGCTGGAAGCCGAGCGTAAGGCCGGCATCTGGACTGAGTCCGTCAGCGCGCGCCGGGCGGCCCGGCCCCTCAAGGAGAGTGGACTGAACACCGAACATGAGGAGTGAACCCGCACACGTGACTGATACTTCCGCAATTGTCATCGAGGAACCCAAGACCGACGACCGCAGCATGCTCGCCAGGGCGCGCCGCATTGTGGTTAAAGTAGGATCGTCGTCCCTTACCAGCATCAAGGGCGGAATATCGGAGGAGGCGCTGACCGAGCTTTCGGACGCGCTGGCCGCCAAGTGTAATGCGGGCACCGAGATTATCCTCGTGTCTTCCGGGGCCATCTCGGCCGGCCTTGCGCCGCTCGGCCTGGCGAAGCGTCCGCGCGACCTTGCCACGCAGCAGGCCGCAGCCAGCGTGGGGCAGGGACTGCTCATGGCCCGGTACACCCATGCGTTCGCGGCCCACGGGGTCACCGTGAGCCAGGTGCTCCTCACCGCCGATGACCTCATGCGGCGCAGCCACCACCAAAATGCATTCCGGGCCCTCAACCGGCTCCTGAACCTCGGCGTCGTGCCCGTCGTCAACGAGAACGACACCGTGGCCACCCACAAGATCCGTTTCGGCGACAACGACCGGCTGTCAGCCCTGGTTGCGCACCTGGTGCGCGCCGATGCACTGGTGCTGCTGTCCGACGTCGACTCCCTGTATGACGGCCCGCCCGCGCAGGGCGCAAAACGGATTCCCCAGGTGGACGGGCCTGAGGACCTCGACGGCGTCTCCATCGGCAAGACCGGCAAGGCCGGCGTGGGCACCGGCGGCATGCAGACCAAGGTGGAGGCGGCCCTGATGGCCGCCGATTCAGGCATCCCGGCCCTCGTCACGTCCACCGCCAACGCCGCTACCGCGCTGGCCGGCGAGGACGTCGGCACCTGGTTCACCGTCAATGGCGGACGCAAGTCCGTCCGGATGATGTGGCTGGCGCACCTCGCCCATGTGCAGGGACGGCTGATCCTCGACGACGGCGCCGTCCGGGCCGTGCGGGACAACCGCACCTCGCTGCTGCCCGCCGGCATCAAGGCTGTTGAAGGCAACTTCGAAAGCGGAGACGCCGTCGAAATGGTTTCACTGGACGGGACGGTGATCGCCCGCGGCCTGGTGAACTACTCCGCGGCCGAACTGCCGCAGATGCTCGGACGGTCCACCGTTGAGCTGGGCGAGGCCCTGGGCCGCGGCTTCGACCGTGAAGTTGTTCACGTTGACGACCTGGTTCTGGTCTAGGCGCCGGACTCGCCTAGACTTGAATGATGACTGAGGCACTGATGAACCAAGCAGCCGAGACATCCAACGACGCTACGACGGTCCCCACCCTGCCGGAAGACAGGCAGCCCACGCCGGCTGAGACCGAGTCCGCCGTGTACGCGATCGCCGACCGTTCCCGCCAGGCCGCCCGCAGCATGGGCCGTGCCAACCGGGCCTGGAAAGACAAGGCCCTGCGCGCCATCGGGGACGCCCTGCTTGCGAACAAGCAGCAGATCCTGGCCGCGAACACCAAAGACGTGGAAGCGGGCCGCGCCAACGGCACGTCCGCCGCCCTCCTGGACCGGCTGACCCTCAACGAAACCCGCCTTGCCGCCCTTGCCGCCGCCCTGGAAAACCTGGCCGGCCTGCCCGATCCCGTGGGCAATGTAGTGCGCGGCCAGACCCTGCCCAACGGCCTGCGGCTGCGCCAGGTCAACGTCCCCATGGGCGTGGTTGCGGCAATCTATGAGGCCCGTCCGAACGTGACCGTGGACATCGCAGGCCTGGCGCTCAAGAGCGGCAACGCCGTGATCCTCCGCGGCGGTTCGGCAGCAGCCTTCACCAACGAAGCGCTCATCCGCGTGCTGCGCGACGCTCTGGAGTCCGTAGGCCTGCCGGCGGACGCCGTGCAGACCGTGGACCAGTTCGGCCGCGAGGGCGCCAACGTGCTCATGCGTGCCCGCGGACGCGTCGACGTGCTGATTCCGCGCGGCGGCCGCGAGCTGATCCAGACCGTCGTCAACAACTCCTCCGTGCCGGTCATCGAGACCGGCGAGGGGAACGTTCACATCTTCATCGACGAGTCAGCCAGTGAAGACATGGCGGTGGAGATCCTCCTCAACGCCAAGACGCAGCGCCCCAGCGTCTGCAACACGGTGGAGACGCTCCTCGTGCACTCCGGCTCCACGGTTCTGCCCGCGGTCGCCGCAGCCCTGAGCAAGGCGGGTGTCCGGCTGCACGCCGATGACCGCGTGCGGGCTGCGCTTCCCGCGTCGGTGGAGTCCCTGCCGGCAACGGACGACGACTGGGCCACCGAGTACATGGACCTGGACCTGGCCGTGGCGATGGTGGACAGCCTGGATGACGCCGTGAAGCACATCCGCACGTGGTCCACCGGGCACACGGAGGCCATTCTGACGAACGACCTGCGAAACGCTGAGCGATTCATCGCGGAAATCGATTCCGCTGCGGTCATCGTGAACGCTTCTACGCGGTTTACCGACGGCGGCGAGCTGGGCCTGGGTGCCGAGGTTGGCATCTCCACGCAAAAGCTTCACGCCCGAGGCCCGATGGGGCTGACGGAGCTGACAACCACCAAGTGGATTGTCCAGGGTGAGGGCCAGGTCCGCGGCTAACATCGCGGAAACCGCTCCTGACATAGCGGTAACATAGTAAAGAAGTCCGGACCGGCGGGAATCTCCGCCGTCGTCATCCTTTTTATTCCTAGGGGAGAAAATGCTGCTCCAGCAGATTGCCGCGTCAGTTGCCGAACACGAAGAGAGGGCGCCCTTGTGGGCCGAGCCATGGGTCTTCGGCATCTCGATGTTTGCCATCCTGGTGGTGCTGATGCTCGTTACCCTCTCCTACGTCAACCTGGGCAACCGTCACTCTGCGGTTGACGAGCACGCGGACCCGCACCGCCAGCACCCCAACAAGCACGACCACGGCCAGGGCCACTAACATTTCCGCCGCACTGCACCACAAGGATACGCAGCGCCGGCTGCGGCTGGGCGTGATGGGCGGGACGTTCGATCCCATCCATCACGGCCACCTTGTGGCCGCCAGCGAGGTGGCTGACAAATTCGGGCTCGATGAAGTCGTGTTCGTCCCCACCGGCCAACCGTGGCAGAAGTCCAGCAAGAAGGTCAGCGAACCAGAGCACCGTTATCTGATGACCGTGATCGCGACGGCTTCGAATCCGCGTTTCACCGTGAGCCGGGTCGACGTGGACCGGCCCGGTCCCACGTACACCATCGACACCCTCCGCGATCTGCGGACGCAGCGGCCCGACGCCGACCTGTTCTTCATCACCGGCGCCGACGCCCTCGCGCAAATCCTGTCGTGGAAGGACATCGACGAGCTCTGGTCGCTGGCCCACTTCGTGGGAGTTACCCGGCCAGGCCATGAGCTCGACGGCATGGGCCGGAAGGACGTCAGCCTGCTCGAGGTCCCCGCCATGGCGATCTCGTCCACAGACTGCCGCGCCCGCGTTGCTGCCCATAACCCCGTCTGGTACCTGGTGCCGGATGGAGTGGTGCAGTACATCGCGAAATACGGACTCTACGCCGCACCGGCCGGGAACAGCAGCTCCGAAACTACCGAGACAAACGATCCAGCCAGCACTGAATGAGTTTGAGATGAGTCAGGAACAGCAACCGATGCGCAGTCGCCGAGAACTGCGCAAGGCCCGGGATGAAGCCCTGGCCCAGAACCGGAACGCCGCGCCCCCGGGTGCCGGCGAGTCAGCCCCTGCCTCCAAACCGCCTGCTTCAAAGGCACCCGCCCCAAACCCGGCGGCTTCGAAGCGCCCGGCCAAGGCAGGAACGGGCACATCAGCTCCTGCCGGCCCGGAGAAGACTGGCTCTCCGCGTGCCGCTGATGCCAAGCAGGAAAATGCCGCTGAACGCTCGCGCAGGGTGGAGCCGGGCCTCGCGGACTCCGCGCCAGCAGGCTCAGCCGCCGAACGCTCGTCCCAGATCCGTGCCCGCGACAGGGCCGCCCTGCGGGCCATCAAGGAGCTGTCCGAAAAGGAAGAGCAGCTTTCCGGCGGCGGCCCGCCGACGCGCCGGCAGCTGCGGCTGATGCAGCTCAAGGAGCAGGCGGTTACTTCGGCAATGCCCGTTGTGCCGGCGGTCGACGGCGCAGCCCCCACCGGGAAATCGCCCGCTTCTTCGCCTGACACTTCCTCCGGTACGGCCGGCAAACCCGCTCCAGCCGCCGGGTACAAGCCTGCAGGCCCGCCCTCCAGTGGTCCGGGTCCGCGGCCCGCGACGCCGGCGGGGAACGAATTGCCCGAGGGCATGACCGTGGAGCAGGCCCTCGAAGCGCGTACCCTCCTCGCCGAACAGGCCAAGAACCAGATCGCCAAGATGGAACACATTGCGGCGACTGACCCTGAAGCCGTGGATCCGGACATCCTGGCCCAACAGATTGCCCTGGCTGAACGGGCCGCCGTGCTCAACAAGCGGGCCATGGCCAAGCAGAAGCTTGCCGAACAGAACACGCCCCAGCAGAGCGGACAAAACGGTCCTTCCACCGCCAGCAACCTCGCCATGGTGACGCCGCTGGAATTTGAACAGGTGCCTGGTGTGGACCGTCCCGTCATGAAGCGGCCGGCCACTTCGCATGTTCCCGTGGTGACCAACCCTGGTCCGAGGGTTCCGGCGCGTGGCAACCGGACAGCCCAGGCGTCCCGCCCAAGCACGCCGTCCACGGGGCGGTCGCGGGTCATCGCCCGGGCGGAAGCGGCGGCGCGGTCGGCAGCAGCGCCTCCGGCCGGAGCCCGCCAAAATGAGGCCTGGACCGACGAGTCCGGCGAAGACGTGACCGCGCTGCCGCCAGTGTCCGCGAAATCGGCCTACGGGCTGGAGCCCCTGGACGCAGCCACCGCCGGACTCGCCCGGGCCAACCGGTTGAGGCTGATCCAGCTTGGCGTCCTGGCGCTCGGCGCAATCGCCCTCATTGCCGGCATCATCATGATCATCAGCGGCCTTTCAAGCTGACTTCAGCCAGTACCCCACCTAATATTTTTCACCACCCCAAGGAGTCCCCGTGACCGCATCCGAATCGTCCGTCACCATAGCCCGGCACGCAGCCAGGGCCGCGGCGGACAAGATTGCCCAGAACATTGTCGCCCTTGATGTCAGCGAACGTCTGGCTTTGGCTGACGTGTTCCTCATTGCCTCGGCACCCAGCGAACGCCAGGTCAACGCGATAGTCGACGGCATTGAAGAGGAACTCATCAAGCAGGATCTCCGCCCGGTCCGCCGTGAAGGCCGTTTGGCCGGCCGGTGGGTCCTGCTGGATTACGCAGATGTCGTCATCCACGTTCAGCATGAGGAAGACCGTGTCTTCTATGCCCTGGAGCGTCTCTGGAAGGACTGCCCGGTGGTGGACCTGCAGCTGGGAGACGACGCTTCGGCAAAGGCCGCTGCTGCCGCCGAGCAGGAGTAGCGCGGGCGGGACCGAATATGCCCGATTTGGAATTTTCGGAAACGCTGTTCTAAGATATTTGAGTTGCTTCGGAGAGATCCGGACAGAAGTGCGGATACCACGGGTACAAGACGAGGTCTGAAGCAGCAAAAATATGGGGCTGTGGCGCAGCTGGTAGCGCACCTGCATGGCATGCAGGGGGTCAGGGGTTCGAGTCCCCTCAGCTCCACCGGATGATCCGCCGGAATCGAAAGATTCCGGCGGATTTTTTCTTTGCCCGAGCGCAGCGGGGCCGGGCTTTGGGTGCCAGCTGGGAACGTGACGGAAGCCACATGCCGCGGATTCGCATCCTGGCGAGTTCTGGACTACGCTGGTCGGGTTGCTTCGGGAAAACGCAAAGATTCCGGAGGGAACAGCTTGGGGCTGTGGCGCAGCTGGTAGCGCACCTGCATGGCATGCAGGGGGTCAGGGGTTCGAGTCCCCTCAGCTCCACCAAGTAGCCGCCCGATCACGGAACTGACCGTGATCCGGCGGCTTCTTTCGTTAAACCCACCGCCGGGGCCGCGATCTTTGACGAATCTTGGATATTCCTTGGGCGCGTCTTTCCCGCCCGGCCCCTAGAGTGGAGCCATGAAGACGGGAGCGGCCCTGGTGCTGTCCGTTGCGGGCATACTCGCAGCGGGCTCGGCGGCACTTGCCGTCAATACGCAGGTGCTGAACGTCTCGCCCCCGGGAACCGGAAATGCCAACATCGTCCTCCTGCCGAATGGCGCCGTGCCGCCCGCGCCTGCCGTCAGCGAGGGGCCGGCGGCGACACCCAGGGCGCCGCGCGGCCCGGCGGCAGGCCAAAATACCTCTACCCCGGCCAAAGCCAGCCCCGCAAAGACCGGCTCCGCGAAATCCGGTGCGACTGCATCAGCGGCCGCCAAGCCGGCTCCGACCAAAACTGCTCCCGCCTCCGCAGCGGCGAACGCCGGCAGTCCTGGATCGGCACCTTCATCCTCCGGCTCCGGCGGAACAACGGGCTTGACCATTCAGCCCGCTCCCGCCCCGGTTGTGGTGGTCCCCGTTCAGCCGGGGGATGACAAGGGCGGCCTGCGGAAGGCGCCCGAGCCTGGTGATGACAGTGGCGGCAGCGGCGGCCACGGCGCCGACGACTGACCCTGCGCTTATCTGCGTCTCTCTGCCCGCCTTACCTCTCCTGTGCACGCCGCTTCCGCCTGCCCCTCGCCGCCAGGCCCCGATGCGGTCCCGCAGGCACTTCCGCGTGGCCGCGGGAGGGCGGTCCGGGGTGGGGGAGAACCCGCAGGCAACCTTGGACAAGTCTTGGATTTCCTTTACACCTATCCTCGACGGCGAGTTCCTAGTGTGGAGCCATGAAAACAAGAGCAGCCCTCGCATTATCCGTCGCCGGCGTTCTCCTCACCGGAAGTGCCGCCTTCGCCACCACCCAGTCGCTGAGCAACACCGGCACGGGTCCCAGTGACGACGCCAGGAACGTCCTCGTAGCGGACGACTCTGCCACCAGAACCGCAGCCCCCGCCGTTAGCTCCGCCAAGGCCACCCCCAAGTCAGCCGCGAAGTCCAGTGATGACACCCAAGCCGACGACAAGAAGGCATCAGCCGCCAAGAAAGCGTCCAAGCCTGCTGAACCCGGTGACGACAAGGGAGGCCTCCGGACCAGCCCTGAGCCAGGCGACGACAGTGGCGGAACCGTGGCAGCGCCCGCAGAAAACTTCGTAGGCAGCGGCTCCCTCTCCGTTGAACCCGGTGACGACAAGGGAGGCCTCCGGACCGGCACCGAGCCCGGCGACGACAACGGCGGTCTCCGCTCAGACCAGGCACCCAGGGTCGCAGAACCCGGCGATGACCATGGTGGACTCCGGACAACACCCGAGTCCGGCGACGACAAGGGCGGCGACCATAAGGCCGCTGAGCCCGGTGACGACAAGGGCGGCGACCGCAAGGGCGTTGAGCCTGGCGACGACAGCGGAGGCAGCGGCGGCCACGGCAGCGACGACTGAACAAGACGACTGAGCAAGCAACCGACTAATAACCCGAAGGCCCTCCTGCACCCCGGTGTCCAGGAGGGCCTTCCGTGTGCCAAGGATGCACGGCAGCCGGGCCTGGATGGCGCCTAGGATGAAGGCATGAAGCGGATGAGCGAGCCGGGGGAGCGGCACCATTGAGCAGCAGCATCCAGAACGGCGGCACCCAGAACAGCGACACTGTAAGCGGTGGAACGAACCGCAACGCTGACGTCGTCGTCATCGGAGCCGGGCAGGCCGGCCTCTCTGCCGCCTTCCACCTGGCCCGCCGAGGCTTCACGCCGGCCCCGGCCGCAGAACAGCCAGGCGGTGCAGTCACGGCAGCCGGTCCGGGGCCGACGTACGCGGTGCTGGACGCCGAGGACGGGCCGGGCGGAGCCTGGCGGCACCGCTGGAAGAGCCTGCTCATGGCCACCGTAAACGGCATCAGTGACCTGCCCGGAATACCGCAGCCGGAAGTGGACCCGGCCGAACCAAGCTCGGCATTCCTCAGCCGCTACTTCGCCGCCTACGAGCGGCAGGTCGGGCTGGCCGTCGAGCGGCCCGTCAAGGTGCTCGCCGTCGAACGTGCGGACGCTGACCCGGCGGGGCGGCTCAGGATCACCACGTCCGACGGCGGCTGGACAGCCCGGGCAGTCATCAACGCCACCGGCACCTGGACCAGGCCCTTTTGGCCGATCTATCCGGGCCAGTTCACGTTCGGGGGCCGCCAGCTTCATGTCGCCGACTACGTGTCCGCAGAGGAGTTCCGCGGGCTGCACGTCATCGTGGTGGGCGGTGGAATCTCCGCCGTCGGGCTGCTGGACGAAATCTCCAAGGTCACAACGACAAGCTGGTTCACCCGCCGCGAACCCGTATGGCGGGACGGGTTCGACCGGCAGTCCGGCCACGACGCCGTCGCCCTGGTGGAAGACCGGGTGCGGCGGGGGCTGCCGCCGCAAAGCGTCGTCGCCGCCACCGGTCTCATCTGGACTCCGGCACTCCGGGCGGCAGCCGCGCGCGGCGTACTGGACCGCCGGCCGATGTTCACCGCGATAGAACCCGGCGGCGTCCGGCTCGCGGACGGCGGGTTCCTCGCGGCGGATGTGATCCTGTGGGCCACCGGGTTCCGCGCCGAGCTGGAGCACCTGGCGCCGCTGCACCTGCGGGGACCGGGCGGCGGGATTGCCATGGCAGGAACGCAGGTGGCCGCGGAACCCCGCGTGCATCTGGTGGGCTACGGCCCGTCGTCGTCCACCATCGGCGCCAACCGCGCCGGCCGGGCCGCGGTGACCGAAATCCTCCAACTCCTGTCAGCCTCCGCAGCCGTGACGGATCCGCGGTAGATTTGCACGGGCGGAGTCCTGCCCGGAGAACCAGCAAGGAAGAGGCGGCGGCACCACGTGACAGAAAACGGTCTTGGGCAGGTCTTTGACCTGCTTCGAAGGCACCCCGATGTCGAGGCCGCCAACCTCCAGGCGTGGGACGCCACGGACTCGCTCCTGCTGGGCGCCGCCGCAGACCGGCTCACCCCGGACAGTACAGTTGCCGTCATCGGGGACAACTACGGGGCGCTCACGCTCGGGCTGCTCGCCGGCGGTGCCGGCCCGGTGCCGGCCGAGGTGAGGGTGCACCAGGACCTGGTCACGGGGGAACGGGCGCTCCGCAACAATGCTGCGGCGCTGGGAGTTTCCGGAGGCTTTGCGCAGCTGCCGCTCGGTGCAGGTCTGCTGGCCGGCGCGGACCTGGTGCTGTTGCAGCTTCCCAGAACCCTCGCCGAACTCGAGGAAATTTCCGACGCCGTGGCCCGGCACGCGCCTGCCGGCGCTGTCTTGCTTGCCGGCGGCCGGGTCAAGCACATGTCCCTGGGCATGAACGCAGTGCTGGGCAAATACTTCGGCACGGTGCAGCCGCAGCTGGCCCGGCAAAAATCGCGGCTGCTCCTCGCGAGCGGCCCGAAGCGAGCGGAAGGCAACCCGCCCTACCCCGTGACGGAACACAACGCCGAACTCGGCCTGGACATCTGCGCGCACGGGGCCGTTTTCGCAGGCACCCGTCTGGACATTGGAACCCGCTTCCTGCTGTCGTTCCTGCCGGAGATCCCGGCCGCCGCCAACGCCGTGGACCTGGGCTGCGGCACCGGGATCCTGGCAGCGATGTATGCCCGCCGGCACCCCGGAGCCGAGGTCATCGCAACGGACCGGTCCGCGGCCGCTGTGGCGTCAGCTAGGGCAACTGCCCGGGCCAACGGCCTGGCGGCCAGCATCACGGCAGTCCAGGATGACGCAATGAGCACCCTTCCGGCCGGGAGCGCGGACCTCATCCTGCTGAACCCCCCGTTCCACCTAGGTTCCAGCGTCCACGCCGGGGCGGGGTTGAAGCTCTTCGAGGCGGCCGGCCGGGTGCTGGCACCCGGAGGCCAGCTCTGGACGGTATTCAACAGTCATCTTCGCTATGGGACGGCCCTGGAGCGGCTGGTTGGTCCCACCACGGTGAGCGGCCGGAACCCCAAGTTCACGGTGGCCGTCAGCGTCAGGCGGGCTGCCGACTGAGCCCCGCGGGCCGTCGTCGAACGCGCCTGCACTGCCCCGAGCGTGGGACGTACATGTTCACCGGGGCGTAACGTACGATTCAGACATTGATAGTGGCCAACAGAAGATGTTAGGGGAATCCTTGACCGAGATCCGCCAGCCCTCGCCGAGGCGCGGAACCAACCTGCCCCGGATGGGCGACTTCAACCTGACTGTCATTCTCGATGCCATCCGCCGTGCCACCGGAGGGCTCAGCCGCGTTGAACTTGCCCAGATCGTCGGTCTGTCCCCGCAAACCATTTCGAACATTTCCCGCCGGCTGCTGGACCAGAAGCTTATTGTCGAGGCGGGCAAAGAAGGCAGCGGACCCGGCAAGCCGCGAACCATCCTTCGCCTGAATCCTGCCGGCATGTATGCCGTCGGGGTGCATCTGGACCCTGCCGTGGCAACGTTCGTCGTCCTAGATCTGCTGGGCGCAGTGGTCCTGCACTCGAGCGTGAAAACGCCGGACAGCTCCCGGCCTGAGGCGGTCATTACCGCCATTGCCGCAGAAATCGACAAGCTGATCGAGGCCTCGGGTGTGGATCGCGCCAAGATTGCCGGCCTGGGCGTCGCGGCACCCGGACCCATCGACCATGACAACGGCACGGTGGTGGAGCCGCCGCTCATGGACGGATGGGACAGTGTTCCGCTCCGGGATGCGCTGGCTGAGGCGACAGGACTGTCTGTGCTGATGGACAAGGACGTCACCAGCGCGGCGGTCGCGGAAACCTGGGCGGGCGGAGCCAGCGGCGCCGGCAGCTTTGTTTTCATGTATATGGGCACCGGCATCGGCTGCGGCATTGTCCTCAATGACGAGGTGGTCCGCGGCACATCAGGCAACGCCGGCGAAATCGGCCACATCATCGTTGACCCTGACGGAGCCCCCTGCGACTGCGGGCTGCGGGGCTGCGTCAAGTCGACCTGCATTCCCCAGGTCCTCGTCGCGCAGGCTCAAGCTGCCGGCATTCTGGATGTGCCCGGAACTGTCACCAGCAATTCGGCCGTCCAGGAACGCTTTGCCATGCTCTGCGAAGCAGCCGACGCCGGCAACAGCGAAGCGGCTGCCATCATCGACAAATCAGCCGAACTCGTGGCCCGGGCGGCGTCAGCGGTGGCCAACACGCTGGACGTGGACCGGGTGGTGTTTGGCGGCCCCTTCTGGCCGCTGCTGTCCGCGCGCTACCTGGCGAAGGTTCCCGGCCTGATCCAGCAGAACAGCGATGCCGGCAACATCCACGCCGTCGAAGTCGTGGGCACGGGCGTGGGGGAGGACGTGGGGGCCGTGGGCGCTGCATGCCTGGTCCTTGAGCACACCCTTGCGCCCCGGGCCCAGAGGCTGCTGCTGGAGGGCTGAGCCCTAGTCGATGTCCTCGATGATTGTCCCGTAGGGAATCGTGTCGTCGAGGTGTGCCTGGTGCCCCCGGGGAATGTACAGCACCCGGACGCCGTGCAGCTGGTCCGCTGCCGACTGGAGGAGGATCGGACGGACCATGTCGACGAAGCTTGGGTCCTTGCCAACGAGATATTCCTCGTAGCTGGCTGGTAGCTGGATCATGGCATCAGAATAGACCTCTTCAGGCGCCAAAGGGAGGTACTCGGATCGTTCACTCCGGGTACCTCCCTCACGGCCGGCGCTAGTAGCCGCTGGACGTTCCGGTGGCTACCTCAGCCTTGTCCGTCTTGGCGTACACGCTCTTGCTGACCTGGTAGGCATGCTGGTCGAGCTTGAGCGCCTCCTGGTTGATTTCCTTCAGCTTGGCGTCGGTGAGCTGTTCGATCTTGACGAGGTCCAGTGTCTCCTGGTCCTTTCCGCCCACAGCGGTCACCTTCACCAGGCCTGTTCCGGCCGAATAGAACTTCCGCTGGTGGCCTACAGCCGGCTCCAGCGGGTTGCGTTCATCGATCACCAGGACATCGTCATAGCACCCCGTGGCGACGCAGACATGGTCGTTCTGCTTGATGATTTGGCCGCAGTCCAGGAAGTCGACCTTCGGCGCGTGGGCCTGGACGTAGCTGGGCAGGTTCAACTGCGGGTCTGCCTGCATGGCGATGCCCGCCTGGGCCTCGTCCAGGCTGTGGATGAAGGTGGCAGGCGCACCGGTGAACTTCCCGCCTTCATATTCCTCCGGGTATTCACCGAACAGCCAGACGTCGCCACTCTCGGTCTGAGCAAAAAACGCAAGTTCGGATTCCACCAGCTCACCGTCGGCGTAGTCGCGGTCCCACAGCACTTGCGTCTTCACGCCGTCGATGACTTTGGTCAGTCCGGTCACCGAGTGGATTACCGTCCGTTTGATGGTTCCTTCTGCACTCTTGACGTCGCCTGTGGTGGTGTACTGCATGCCCGGCTTGAGGGGGAACCATTTGTTGTCCACGTTGGGGGAAGACTGGAATTGGGATTGGTCGAAGTTGATTGCGGATCCCGGCCCGCAGAGTTCGTCGGCGCCTGCAGTCCCGGTCGCGCCTGGGGAAGCCGTCACAGGCGCGGCTGCGACTGACCCGGTTGGTGTCGCCGCGGCCGACGTCGCTGTCGGTGCGGCGGAACCGGTGGTTGCCTGCGGGGCGGCATTTTGCTGTGGGGCGCAGGACGTAACCGTTGCCAGCGCCACGAGGAGCACAAGGGCGGAGCCCGGGGCGGACGGTGATTTGGAGCGGGGTGGTTTGCGAAGCTGGAACATCTCGGTGGCCTTTCGCCGTAGGGATTTCTGGCTTCCAGCGACTCCACCACGCCGTCAGTGCCGTGCCCGGACGCAGCAGAACGCTGGCGAACCGCGCCCTGCCGGCGGGCAAATCATGGGACGGTGCAGGCTCTGATGGGCACGGATAATGTTCTCTCGGGACGATTCACCGAGGAAGAACCAGAAGGAGCATCCAGCCTCCTCAACCTGAGACCTTGCCGAGTCCGATACGACGTGACAAAAGAATGGACTAATTTCTCCGGTTTGAAAAGAGGTACGCCCGGGCTGAGTTCGCGCACGGCTCCCGCCGTGTGCCAACAACGCCAAGCTCCCTTTTGGCGAAGATAATTCTGGACGGGCAATCGAATCGGTCGTAAAGCAGCGTCTTAATTCGGCGTCAACTTGAAGACGCCCCCGGATGGCTTCTAAAGTTCTATACAAGTTACCGAGGTAACGTGTCAGCGATCCTCCGCTGCGGATGTGCCGCCTGCCGGCCGCCAAGGAGGGTGTGGGTGCCCCCATGTGGGCCTGACATTTGCTCACGGTGGACTTCTTTACAGGCGTAACAGTCGCGGCTGCGCCCTGCCGAAGTTCGTCCCGTGTTCCCCAAACTCAATTCATTGACCGCACGCTGCCCGGGCTTTCCGCCACGGCAGCGCCGCCTTCAATGGCCCAAAGCCAAGGACGCAAATGTCACCACCAAGCCTTATCGAAACGCATCCAAATCTCTCCGACACCGCGCCGGTGGCGCTCTCCTATGAGCTGTTTCCGCCCCGTTCGCCCGCTGCCGCGGAGACCCTGTGGAACACCATCCGGGAACTGGAAGCCACCGATCCCGATTACGTGTCGGTCACCTACGGTGCCAGTGGCTCCAACCGGGACACCGCCGTCGAACTCATCAATCGCCTGGTGCTGGAGACCACGCTCCGCCCGCTTGCCCACCTGACATGTGTGGGCAACACGCCGACCGAGCTAGCGGAAATCATCGGTGAACTGCTCGACGTAGGCGTCCGCGGAATCCTTGCCCTCCGCGGCGACCTGCCCAAGGACAGCGGCGAATCGGTCAGCGGTTCGCTGCGCTACGCCCAGGACCTGATTGAGCTCATCCGCCGGGTGGAGCAGCGGCGCTCGGCACTGCTGTGCGCCGGAAAGGTTGCCGTTGGCGTGGCAGCCTACCCCACGCGGCATCCGGAATCGCCCAGCGAGGCCCATGACGTGGAGGTGCTGCTGGCCAAGCAGCGCTCCGGTGCCGACTTCGCGATCACGCAGGTCTTCTTCCGCACGGAGCAATACGCGGACCTCGTGACCAGGGCACGCCGGGCCGGCGTCACCATCCCCATCATCCCCGGCGTCATGCCGCTCACGAGCCTGCGGAGGCTCAAACGCCTCGGCGAGCTGACCGGCGTCGAACCCGCCCCGGAGCTCATCGAGCGGATGGCTGCCGCGGATACCGACGCCGAGCGGCTCCGCATCGGCGTCAGCGCAACGGTGGACCTGGCCAACGCGGCCCTGGACGCCGGCGCACCCGGACTCCACATCTACACGTTCAATGAGCACCAGAGCGCGCTGGAGGTGCTGGACAAGCTGTCGCTTGCCCGGCCGGCACGCCCGTCGAGCCGCCTGAACGCACTCGCCCGCCGCCAGCTCGCCAGCTGACCGGATTCCCCGCCGCCAGCTTGCCAGCTGACCGGATTCGCCTGCAGTCAGCTCGCCAGCTGACCGCATCGGCCTGCCATCAGCCTGCCAGCTGACCGCATTCCTCCCCGAACATTGACAGCATTTCGCAACCATTCAAGGAACTGACATGACTGAACAGAACACCGCGTTCCCGTCCGCCTCCATCCTCGGCTACCCCCGCATCGGCCGCCGCCGCGAGCTGAAGAAGGCCGTTGAAGCCTACTGGGCAGGCAAGATCGACGCCGCTGCCCTGGACGCCGCCGCCAAGGAAATCCAGCTGGGCACCGCCAAGCGCCTTCAGGGCCTCGGGCTTACCGAACCAGCAGCCGTTCCGGGCACGTTCTCCTTCTACGACCAGGTGCTCGACGCCGCTGCCCACGTCGGCGCCGTTCCCGCCCGTTTCGGCAACCTCCTCAATGCCGAGGGACAGCTGGACATCGACGGCTACTTCACCCTGGCCCGCGGCAACAAGGAACAGCAGCCGCTGGAAATGACCAAATGGTTCGACACCAACTACCACTACCTCGTGCCGGAAATCGGCCCGGAAACCAATTTCTCCCTGACCTCCAACCGCATCGTTGAAGAGTTTGAATACGCCCTGGCCAACGGCGTGGAGACCCGCCCGTACATCGTCGGCCCGGTCACCTTCCTGCTGCTGAGCAAGGCTTCGGACGACGCCCCCGCCGGTTTCAGCCCGCTGTCCCGCCTCGAGGACATCCTTCCGGTCTACACCGCGCTGCTCGAGAAGCTGGCAGCTGCCGGCGCCAGCTGGGTCCAGCTGGACGAGCCCGCCCTGGTTGTGGACCAGGACACCCCTGAGCAGGAGATCCAGGCCGCAGTAGCCCGTGCCTACGAGGTGCTCACCGCTGCCGCCAGCCGCCCGCAGCTGTTCGTCTCCACGCCGTACGGCGCGCTGAACGGCCAGCTCGGAACCCTTGCCGCCACCAACATCGACGCCCTGCACATCGACGTCTTCAAGGGCGAGGTTCCCTCCGCCGCGGCCCTGGCTGCGCTGGGCACCAAGACCCTCGTTGCCGGCGTCGTGGACGGCCACAACATCTGGCGCAACGATCTTGCCGCCTCGGCCAACAAGATCGCCGAACTGCAGAAGAGCGTCGCCAAGCTTGCCATCAGCACCTCCACCTCCACGCAGCACGTCCCGCACGACGTCGAAGAAGAGGCCCAGCTGTCCGAGCAGCTGCGCAGCTGGCTGGCTTTCGCTGACCAGAAGGCCGTTGAGGTTGTGACCCTCGCCGGCCTGCTGACCGACGCCGCCGCAGTCCAGCCGGCCATCGACGAGGCCACCCGCGTCATCGCCTCCCGCGCCGAAGCCGAGGGTGTCCGCCGTGCCGACGTCCGCGCCCGCACCGAGGCCCTGACCCCGGCCGACTTCAACCGCTCCGAGTACGCGGTCCGCGAAGCCGCCCAGGAAGCAGCACTGCACCTGCCGCCGCTGCCCACCACCACCATCGGCTCCTTCCCGCAGACCCCGGAAATCCGTTCGGCCCGCGCCCGCAACAACAAGGGCGACCTGACCAACGAGCAGTACGAACAGCTCATGAAGGACGAGATCAAGCGCGTCGTGGAGCTGCAGGAAGAGCTTGGCTACGACGTCCTGGTGCACGGCGAGCCCGAGCGCAACGACATGGTCCAGTACTTCGCCGAGAACCTCGAAGGCTTCGACGTCACCGTCCACGGCTGGGTCCAGTCCTACGGCTCCCGCTGCACCCGCCCGTCCATCCTCTGGGGCGACGTCACCCGCAGCGCCCCCATCACGGTGGCCTGGGCGGAATACGCGCAGTCCCTGACCAGCAAGCCGATGAAGGGCATGCTGACCGGTCCGGTCACCATCCTGGCCTGGTCCTTCGTCCGCGACGACCAGCCGCTGGGCGAGACCGCCAACCAGGTGGGCCTGGCCCTGCGCGACGAGATCGCCGACCTCGAAGCCGCCGGCATCAAGATCATCCAGGTTGACGAGCCCGCCCTGCGTGAACTGCTCCCGCTGCGCAAGGCAGACCAGCCCGCCTACCTGGACTGGTCCGTCAACTCTTTCCGCCTGTCCACCGCCGGTGCGGCAGACGCCACGCAGATCCACACCCACCTGTGCTACTCGGAGTTCGGCGTGATCATCGACGCCATCGACGGCCTGGACGCCGATGTGACCTCGATCGAAGCCGCACGCTCCCGCATGGAGGTTGTCCACGACCTCGAGTCCCACGGCTTCGGCCGCGGCGTCGGACCCGGCGTTTACGACATCCACTCGCCGCGCGTCCCGGGCGAGCAGGAAGTCACCGAACTGCTGAGCACCGCCGTGAAGCACGTTCCGTCCCGCCAGCTCTGGGTCAACCCGGACTGCGGCCTGAAGACCCGCGGCTACGCCGAGACCGAAGCGTCCCTGCGCAACCTGGTCGAGGCCACCAAGACGGTCCGCGCCGAGCTGCTCGAAGGCGCAAAGTAGTAAAAGGCAGCAAAGAACGACGCCGGCTGGTCACCTGGGGTGACCAGCCGGCGTCGTTCTTAAACGTCCTTCAGGACTCCCAGACGATTTCGTCGTCGACCACGCCGTCCTCGTCCGCGGACGCCACCAGAACCTCGTCGGTGAAGTGCTCGCCCAGGGTGAAGTCCAGGACGAAGTAGCGTTCGGGCTGGCCGGGGTAGATTCCCACGTGGCCGAGCTTCAGGGCCTTGAGGAACACCGCATTGGTGAGCTGGCTCTTTTCCTTCACGCCGAAGACCTTCTGCAGGTGTTCGTCCTTGATGGCGTTGCAGTGGAAGCGGAGGTATTCCTGCGGGCTGGTGCCCTCCTGCTCGAGTTCATCGGCGATCATCTCCCTGACCTCGTCCACGAGCTCGGGGAGGTACCGCAGCCGGTAGTCCACCTTGTGCATGGCCGCTTCGTCGAAGTGGTCATGGGCGTTGATGTTCAGGTCCAGCTCAAGGCGTTGTCCGGCCAGCTCGTGCTCCGCGGCGACGTTATGGTCCCTGCCATGGTTCAGCTCGATTACTCCGAAGTGCTGGCTCGCTACCTTGGTGGTCATATCTTCAACATAGACCCGAAAAGCAGAGCATTCCAGCATCGGGGATCATTTAACTGCTGACCCCAGCCCGCCCATCGTCTCGGCCAGCAGGTCCACGAACAGCTGCACCCGGGCCGTCTTCTTGTCGTTGATGAGCAGCGCGAAGACGTTGCGGGCCAGCCGGATTTCCGGGACGTCCAGCACCACGACGCCGGCTGGCCGGTGCAGCAGCGCAAGTTCCGGCACCAGTGCCGCCCCCAGCCCGGAGGCTGCCATTTCAAGGCTGGCGTGGAAGTCGTCGCTGTACGCCACCACGCGCGGGTGGAGGTTGCAGCCGGCGAAGAGCCGCTCAATGACGGTGGCATCGCTTGTGCCCGGGTGGTGCATGATCCACGGCATGTCCGAGAGATGGTCCGCGGCCACCTTCGCCTCGGTGCGGAATCCCCAGCCGGAGGGGAGGACAACGCGGAAGTTGTCGTCACCGATCCACTGCCGGTTGATGGTGTGGGGCCAGGCCAGCCCGGACTGTCCCACCTGGTACACCAGCGCCACATCCGTGTCGCCGCCGGTGCGCAGCCCCTGGATGGTCTGGGCGGGTTCGGCCACCGACACCCGCAGGTCGATGCCCAGGTCCTTCCACGCGGGACTGCGCAGGATCCGCGGCAGAACATAGGTGGCGAGGCTCGGAAAGATACCCAGCCGGAGCTCCTGGCTCGTGGCGTCCTGCGTTTTGGACGCCGCGGCCATCAGCGCCTCGATGTCCGTCAGGACCTTGGCTGCGTGGCGCGCCATCACCATCGCGGCGTCCGTAGGAACCACGCTCCGGGCGGAGCGCTGGAACAGGCGGACGCCCGTGTCACGCTCCAGGGCGGACATCTGCTGGGACACGGCTGAGGCGGTGTAGCCAAGCCTGCTCGCCGCGGCCGCGAAGGAACCCAGCCGCGTCACCTCAAGGAGCGTCCTCAAATGCACGGGGTTGACCACCAGCCAACCTTACTCCGGCTGCTATGTGGCAGGAAAAGCGGCGGAAAAAAGGCCACCCATCCGGCACGCAGTACTGCTCCGAATAGCCCGTAACTACCAAGTGCCCGGCAACTGTTCAGCAGAGGAGCAAAGATTGTCACCGAGCCCAGCATGGAGTGCAGACGAGAGGCGGCGCGTCGCCGTCGTCGGAAGCGGGGTGGCGGGCCTGACGGCCGCGCATATCCTCAGCCGCCGGGACCACGTGACCCTGTTTGAGGCGGATTCCCGGCCGGGCGGGCATGCCCACACGCACGACGTCCGGCATGACTCGGGGAGCCTTGCGGTGGACACCGGCTTCATTGTGCACAACAACCGCACCTACCCGAACCTCATCCGGCTGTTCACGGAACTCGGCGTCGAGACGCAGGATTCGGACATGACCATGAGCATCCGCTGCGACGGCTGCGGCCTGGAGTACGCCGGGGCCAAGGGCGCTTCGGGTGTCTTTGCCAGGCCCACCAACCTCGTACGGCCCCGGTTCCTGCTGATGCTTGCCGAGATCCTGCGGTTCTGGCGGAAGGCACGCGCGCTGCTGGCCGCCGGCGCGGACGGCGAGGGACAGGAGGAAACGCTTGGCGAGTTCCTTGCCCGGGAACGTTTCAGTGACTACTTCACCTCGCACTTCATGGCGCCGGTAGTCAGCGCGGTCTGGTCCTGCGACCCCACCACCGCCCTGGCCTACCCCGCCCGGTACCTCTTTACCTTCCTCGAACACCACGGCATGCTCGGCGTCAAAGGCTCGCCGCAGTGGAAGACGGTGAAGGGAGGATCCCGGCGCTATGTTGAGCGTGTGGTCGAAGGTCTCCAGGATGTCCGCCTCTCCAGTCCTGTCCTTGCCGTGCGCCGGACCCCAACCGGAGTGGAGATTACGACGGCGGCCGGAGCCGAGCACTTCGACGCCGCGGTGATCGCCGCCCACCCCCGCGAAGCACTTGCCATGATGGCCGATCCGACGCCGGCGGAGGTCCAGGTTCTGGGGCACATCCCGTATTCCGTGAACCACATCAAGTTCCACCGCGATCCGGCGGTCCTGCCGCGCAGCGGCGCTGCCCGCGCGTCGTGGAACTACCGGCTGCCGTCCTGTGCTGCCCGTCCCGGACACGTGCTGGTCAGCTACGACCTCACCCGGCTGCAGCGCCTCACCCCCGACGACGGCGGCAGCTACATCGTGAGCCTCGGCGAGTCGGAACTGATCGAACCGGAGTCCGTGCTGCAGGACCTCGTGTACGAGCACCCCCAGTACACGCCTGAGTCCATGGCCGCCCAGGAGCGACTCGGCGAGCTGGGCGATCACCGGCTGGCTTTCGCGGGCGCCTACCACGGCTGGGGATTCCATGAGGACGGCGCCGCGTCCGGCGTGCGCGCGGCCGCCCAGCTTGGCCGCGCGTGGGAGGACCCGTTCGCTCCTGATTCGGACCCGGCGGCTTCGGACGCCGGGCAGGCCGCGGAGCTGGTCCCGTGAGCGCGGCCATCTACCGGACCAGCATCCGCCATGTGCGGCGGGATCCACTGAAGAACGCCTTCACCTACCGCAGCTACAGCTGGTACGTCGACGTCGATGACCTGCCAGAACTGCCCTGGTGGCTGCGGCCGTTCGCCGGATTCCATGCGAGCGATCATCTGGGAGATCCCGCGGCGAGCATCCGCGAGAACGTGGACCGCTTCCTCGCCGTGAACGGCGAAGAGCCCGACGGCGGCACGGTCACCATGCTGGCCAACGCCAGGGTGCTGGGACACGTCTTCAACCCGATCAGCATCTTCTGGTGCCACCGTCCCGACGGCGCGGTGCGTGCTGTCATCGCCGAGGTCCACAACACCTACGGCGAACGGCACTGCTACCTTCTGCACCCCGACGCCGCCGGCCGCGCGCGCACCGACAAGGAATTCTTCGTGTCCCCGTTCAACGAGGTGGACGGCAGCTACCGGTTGAGCCTGCCCGAACCGGCGGGCGAGCTCGCTGTGGCAGTGGTGCTGGAGCGTGCCGGGCGGAAACCTTTCACCGCCACCATGACCGGCGAATGGCGGCCCGCCACAGCCGGCAGCATCCTGGCTGCGGCGGCCGCGGTTCCGCTTGCGCCGCTCCGCCTGGTACTGCAGATCCGCTGGCAAGGAATCAAGCTCTGGGCCCGCGGGTTGCCCATCACCAACCGTCCCGACCACCGAGCGCAGGAGGCAGTCTCGTGACTCTCACGGATCCGTCATACTCTGACCCCTCTTACAGGGACCATTCACACAACAAACCAGGCGGGGCCTTCCGGGTACCGCCGGCGCCGGAGACCGTCGACGCGCAGGTGTGGCCCGGCGTCGCCCGTCCACCCGCGGGGGTAAAGGCGCAGCTGGCCGGGAAGGCTGCGGATTCCCTGTTCCGCGCGGCGGTCCGCCGCCTGCCGCTGCGGGTGGAATACCCCGAAGGCACAGTACTGGGCACCGGCGGTGCGGGCGCGCCGGTGATGACCATGGTGCGTCCGGCGGACTTCGCGGTCCGGATTGGCGACAACGGGCTGATCGGGCTGGGGGAGTCCTTCATGGCGGGGGACTGGGAGGCGTCCGACCTCGCCGCCGTCCTCGAGGTCTTCGCCTCCTCGGTGGACACGCTCATCCCCGCGCCGCTCCAAAGACTCCGAAGCCTGTACCTGCCGCGGGCGCCCCGGCAGGAGCGCAACACCGAGCAGAATACCCGCGGCAACATCTCCCGGCACTACGACCTCTCCAACGAGCTGTTCGGCACCTTCCTGGACCGGACCATGAGCTACTCCTCGGCGCTTTTCCCGGCCTCGGCGGGCCAGCTGGCAGAGGTGGGCTGGGACGCCCTGGCGGCAGCGCAGCACGCCAAGATCGACAGGCTGCTGGACAAGGCCGGGGTGGGAAAGGACACCCGGCTGCTGGAGATCGGCACCGGCTGGGGCGAACTGGCCCTGCGGGCCGCAGCCCGGGGCGCCACCGTGTACACGGTGACTCTCTCCAGTGAGCAGCAGGCGCTCGCGCGGCAGCGGATCGAGGACGCCGGCTTTTCCGGGCAGGTCACGGTGGGCCTGCAGGACTACCGCGCCGTGGAAGGCGAGTACGACGCCGTCGTCTCCGTGGAGATGATCGAAGCGGTGGGCTACGAATACTGGCCCGTCTATTTCCAGACCATCGACCGGGTACTGGCGCCCGGCGGCAAGGTGGCCATCCAGGCGATCACCATGCCGCACGGCAGGATGCTCGCCACCCGCAACGCCTACACCTGGGTGCACAAGTACATCTTCCCCGGCGGGTTCCTGCCCTCCGTGCGGGCGATCGAGAGCGTCACGGAGCAGCACACCACCCTCCGGGTCCGTGAGCGCCGGGGGATGGGCGACCACTACGCCGCCACCCTGAGGCTGTGGGAGGAGCGGTTCCTGCAGCGTGCGCAGGAGGTGCGCGGGCTCGGATTCGACGAGGTCTTCCAGCGGATGTGGCTGTTCTACCTGTGCTACTCCCGGGCCGGCTTCCAGTCCGGATACCTGGATGTGCAGCAGATTGTCCTGGATCGCCGGGAGGCTCAGCTCTAGCCGCCGGGAGGCTCAGCTCCAGCCTGGCGTTTGCTTAATCACAGTGGGGGTCCCGAGGCGTGCTTCGGGACCCCCACTGCTGTGTGCCGGCCCACTCAAAAGGTGCCGTCGGAGGTGCTGCGACACGCCGTCTTCGGGCCGACACGCTGTGGTTTAAATGTGGGCAACTACTCCACAGGGTGTGGATTCAGTCCACCAAAAACGCGGAAATCCGGACATTTTGAGGGCACCGGCCTGTGGATTAAAAGTGCATTAAATGACATACTTGTAATACATCATCTTGGGGTCCCATTCGGGGCCGCGCACTACATGTAGTATCGACATACACATTGAGCGGGAGGCCGGCGCAGCCAGTACTGGACGGTAAGGTCCGGGCAGAGTCCACCGCTACGATGCCAGAGATTTCAATACCGAGACACCAGCAAGGTCTCACAAGAGTGCAGCAGCAGTGACTTCAACAAAGGGGACAGGAACCATGACCGTAACGGTTTACACCAAGCCGGCCTGCGTACAGTGCAACGCCACCTACCGTGCACTGGACAAGAAGGGTATCGCCTACCAGAGCGTGGATATTTCCCAGGACGCGGACGCCCTTGAGCGCCTGAAGTCGCTCGGCTACATGCAGGCGCCGGTCGTCGTTACCGACCAAGACCACTGGTCCGGTTTCCGCCCGGACAAGATCGAAGAGCTGGCGCTGAGCGCCTCCGCTTCTGTGGCCTAAGGCTGCACCCACGCCGTTTTCGGCAGAAAATTCGCACGTAGATGAGGTGACTCGCATGGCTGCGCCGGCACCTGCCGATGCGCCGGCCGCAGCCCGTGCTGCGGACACGACGCCCGTCAACCAGAGACCGCCCGTGAACCAGACTCACAGCCGCCTCATCTACTTTTCCTCGGCCTCCGAGAACACCAGCCGCTTCATCGCGAAGCTTGGTGCGGACGCGGCCAGGATCCCCCTGCACGCCAAGGATGAACCCCTCGTTGCCTGTGAACCGTTCGTGCTCGTGGTCCCCACCTATGGCGGGACGGGCGGCGAGGGTTCAGTGCCCAAGCAGGTCATCAGGTTCCTGAACAATCCGGACAACCGGCGCCTGCTCCGCGGCGTCATCGGGGCCGGCAACACGAATTTCGGGGACAACTACTGCATGGCGGGCGACATCATCGCCGCCAAATGCACGGTCCCCCACCTCTACAGGTTTGAACTCATGGGTACGCCGGAAGACGTCTCCCGCGTACAAGAAGGATTGGAAGAGTTTTGGACACGACTGTCGCAGACACAGAAGTAACCAGGCCAGAAGGAAAGGACGCCTCTATGGACACGGCTGTTGAAAAGCAGGAGAAGCCGGCGCTCCCCGCTGCCTACAAGGGCCTGGGCTACCACGAGCTGAACGCGATGCTGAACCTGTACGGTCCGAACGGCGAGATCCAGTTCGAGGCTGACCGCGAGGCGGCCCACCAGTACTTCCTGCAGCACGTGAACAACAACACGGTCTTCTTCCATGACCTGGAGGAGAAGCTCGAATACCTGGTCAAGAACGACTACTACGAGCGCGAGACCCTCGACCAGTACACGATGAACTTCATCCGTGACCTGTTCAACCGTGCCTACAAGAAGAAGTTCCGGTTCGAGACCTTCCTGGGCGCCTTCAAGTTCTACACGTCCTACACGCTGAAGACGTTCGACGGCAAGCGTTTCCTGGAGCGCTATGAGGACCGCGTGTGCATGGTTGCCCTGCACCTGGCCCGCGGCAACGAGCAGTTGGCCACCCAGATGGTGGACGAGATCATCGAGGGACGCTTCCAGCCGGCCACCCCGACGTTCCTGAACGCCGGCAAGAAGCAGCGCGGCGAGCTGGTCTCCTGCTTCCTGCTCCGCATCGAGGACAACATGGAGTCGATCGGCCGCTCCATCAACTCCGCGCTGCAGCTGTCCAAGCGCGGCGGCGGCGTGGCGTTCGCGCTGACCAACATCCGCGAGGTCGGGGCGCCGATCAAGCAGATCGAGAACCAGTCCTCCGGCGTGATCCCCGTGATGAAGCTCCTCGAAGACAGCTTCTCCTACGCCAACCAGCTCGGTGCCCGCCAGGGCGCCGGTGCCGTGTACCTGCACGCCCACCACCCGGACATCTACCGGTTCCTGGACACCAAGCGGGAGAACGCGGATGAGAAGATCCGCATCAAGACCCTTTCGCTCGGCGTCGTGATCCCGGACATCACCTTCGAGCTGGCCAAGAAGGACGAGGACATGTACCTGTTCTCGCCGTACGACGTCGAACGCGTCTACGGGATGCCGTTCTCCGACGTCTCGGTCACCGAGAAGTACTACGAGATGGTGGACGATTCCCGGATCAAGAAGACCAAGATCAAGGCGCGCGAGTTCTTCCAGACCCTCGCCGAGATCCAGTTCGAGTCCGGCTACCCGTACATCATGTTCGAGGACACCGTTAACCGGGAGAACCCGATCGACGGCAAGATCATCATGTCCAACCTGTGCTCCGAGATCCTCCAGGTCTCGCAGCCCACGACGTACCACGATGACCTGTCCTACGACGAGACCGGCAAGGACATCTCCTGCAACCTGGGCTCGCTGAACATCGCGAAGACCATGGACTCGCCGGACTTTGGCCTCACCATCGAGACGGCCATCCGTTCGCTCTCGGCAGTCTCGGACATGTCCAACATCACCTCGGTACCGTCCATCGCCCGCGGCAACGACCAGAGCCACGCGATCGGCCTGGGCCAGATGAACCTGCACGGCTACCTGGCGCGTGAGCGCGTCCACTACGGCTCCGAAGAGGGCCTGGACTTCACCAACATCTACTTCTACTCCGTGGTGTACCACGCGGTGCGGGCCTCCAACCTGCTCTCCATCGAGACCGGCCAGACGTTCGGCGGCTTCGAGAAGTCCAAGTACGCCTCCGGCGAGTTCTTCGACAAGTACACCGAGCAGGAGTGGGTGCCGCAGACCGAGAAGGTCAGGGAGCTCTTCAAGGACGTGCACATCCCGACGCAGGATGACTGGCGCGCGCTGAAGGCCTCCGTCATGGAGCACGGCATCTACAACCAGAACCTGCAGGCCGTCCCGCCCACCGGCTCCATCTCCTACATCAACAACTCCACCTCCTCGATCCACCCGGTGGCGTCCAAGATTGAGATCCGCAAGGAAGGCAAGCTGGGCCGCGTGTACTACCCGGCGCCGTATCTCACCAACGACAACCTGGAGTACTACCAGGACGCGTACGAGATCGGCTACGAGAAGGTCATCGACACGTACGCCGCCGCCACGCAGCACGTGGACCAGGGCCTGTCGCTGACCCTGTTCTTCAAGGACACCGCCACCACCCGCGACATCAACAAGGCCCAGATCTATGCCTGGAAGAAGGGCATCAAGACCATCTACTACATCCGTCTCCGCCAGCTCGCGCTGGAAGGGACGGAGGTTGAGGGCTGCGTTTCATGCATGCTTTAATCTTCAACTAAATCGTAACCGGTACGACGGCGGGTGCCCGCCCGCCGTCGTACGCTTTAAGTAAGAACCAACCCAACTTTTTAGGGGATGACATGACCGAGAAGGTCAAGCTGCTGAGCCACGTCGAGGCGATCAACTGGAACCGGATCCAGGACGACAAGGACGTTGACGTCTGGAACCGCCTGGTCAACAACTTCTGGCTGCCGGAGAAGGTGCCGCTGTCCAACGACGTCCAGTCCTGGAACACGCTGACGCCGGCCGAGCAGCAGTTGACCATGCGTGTTTTCACCGGCCTGACCCTGCTGGACACCATCCAGGGCACCGTTGGCGCTGTCTCCCTGATTCCGGATGCACTGACCCCGCACGAGGAAGCCGTCTACACGAACATCGCGTTTATGGAGTCCGTGCACGCCAAGAGCTACTCCTCCATCTTCTCCACGCTGGCCTCCACCAAGGAGATCGACGAGGCCTTCCGCTGGTCCACTGAGAACGAGAACCTTCAGAAGAAGGCCCAGATCGTCATGGACTACTACCAGGGCGATGATCCGCTGAAGCGCAAGGTGGCCTCCACGCTGCTGGAAAGCTTCCTGTTCTACTCCGGCTTCTACCTGCCGATGTACTGGTCCTCGCGCGCCAAGCTGACGAACACCGCAGACCTGATCCGCCTGATCATCCGCGACGAGGCCGTGCACGGCTACTACATCGGCTACAAGTTCCAGAAGGGCCTGGAAAAGGTCTCTGAGGCCCGCCGGCAGGAAATCAAGGACTACACCTTCGAGCTGCTCTTCGAGCTGTACGAGAACGAAGTCCAGTACACGCATGACCTTTACGACGGCGTCGGCCTGGCCGAGGACGTCAAGAAGTTCCTCCACTACAACGCCAACAAGGCTCTGATGAACCTGGGCTACGAGGCCATGTTCCCGGCCTCCGTCACAGACGTGAACCCGGCAATCCTCTCGGCCCTGTCACCGAACGCTGACGAGAACCACGACTTCTTCTCGGGTTCGGGCTCGTCTTACGTCATTGGCAAGGCAGTTAATACTGAGGATGAGGACTGGGACTTCTAGGTCTCTCTCCTCCTCTCGGAAGCTAGTGTGAGGTTCCACGGTACTTGGCCATTTTTCAACTTAGATGGCCACGTTTCACGGTAGTTGGCCAACTGCTCACATAAAGTTGGCCAACGCGGCTTGGATCGACCTCGTTGCGAAGCCGCAGGACACTAGGACGATGCTCCAATAGGAATCAAATCTGGTTTCAGGACCGCGTTTGAGGTCTCGACTTAATTGGAAGAATGCTACCGCAGCTGGAAGAAACTCAGCGTCTGGTTGGATGTCTTCCGAGTAGCTGCCGTTTTAGCGGGCCCTGCACGGTAATCGTGTAGGGCCCGCTTTGTAAGCCTCCCGGGATGAAACCGCAGTGTGAGGTCGGCTAGCACGAGATGTGCTGCTGGCGGGTGGCATAGGGTTTGTCGGTGACGGTCGAAAACTGAACCATTGTGACGGTTGAAAACTGAGCCACCCGTTTCAAACGATTGGGTGGGTGATCACTGTGGAGGATTGGGCGCTTATTCGGCGATTGCATCTTGCCGAGGGTGAGTCGATGAGGTCGATAGCGGCGCGGCTGGGGATCTCCCGGAACACTGTTGCCAAAGCGGTTAGTTCTGATGGTCCGCCTGCGTATGTGCGGGCACCTCAGGACTCCGGGATCAAGGCCGTCGAGCCTGCGATTCGTGCTTTGTTGCAGGAGAACCCGCGGATGCCCGCGACGGTGCTCGCGGAGCGGGTGGGCTGGTCGGGGTCGGCGGCCTGGTTCCGGGAGAACGTGGCCAGGATCCGGCCGGAGTATGCGCCGGCTGATCCTGCTGACCGGATCACCTATGATCCCGGGGATCAGGCGCAGTGCGACCTTTGGTTCCCGGAGGTGCAGATTCCCGTTGGAGCAGGCAAGACGCGGGTGTTGCCCGTGCTGGTGATGGTGTCTTCGCATTCGCGGTTCATCATGGCCAGGATGATCCCGTCGCGGATGACCGGGGACCTGCTGGCCGGGATGTGGGAGCTGCTCGGATCCCTGGGTGCGGTTCCGCGGCGGCTGATCTGGGACAACGAAACCGGGATCGGTCGCCGGAACAGTTACGCCGCCGGGGTGGCTGCGTTCGCCGGGGTCCTCGCCACCCGGGTCGTTCAGGTCAAACCCTATGACCCGGAAAGCAAAGGCGTGGTCGAGCGGGCCAACCAGTTCTTGGAGACCTCGTTCCTGCCGGGCCGGGTCTTCACCTCACCGGAGGATTTCAACGCCCAGCTGGCCATGTGGCTGCCGAAGGCCAATGCGCGGCTCGTCAGGCGGACAGGTGCCCGGCCGGCGGAGCTCATCAATGCGGACAAGAAGGCGATGCTGGCGCTGCCACCGGTTCCACCGGTCACCGGATTCACCGCCAGGGTCCGGCTCCCGCGGGACTACTACGTCCGGATGGGGTCCAACGACTACTCCGTCCACCCGCAGGCCATCGGCCGGTTCGTCGAGGTCACCGCCGACCTCGAAACCGTCACGATCAGCCTGGACGGCAGAACTGTCGGAACCCACACCCGGTCCTGGGGCAAGGGCCTGACGATCACCGACCCAGACCACGTAGAGGCGGCAAAGGCACTACGGAAGGCCTTCCAAACCCCTCAGCCGGTGGGTGAGACAGCCGGGCTGCGGGATCTGGCCGACTACGACCGCGCATTCGGGGTCATCCTTGATGACGGGCAGGTCGCCTGATGCCCGCTATCAAGGAAACCGCTGGCCAGATCGAGTACTACTCCCGGGCAATGAAAGCACCCCGGATCCGGGAAGCAGCAACCCGGCTCGCTGATCAGGCCCGGGAAGGAGGCTGGACCCACGAGGAATACCTCGCCGCTGTGCTGTCGCGGGAAGTGGCCGCGAGGGAAGCCTCCGGAGCAGAGATCAGAGCCAGGGGCGCCGGGTTCCCGGCCCGGAAATCACTCGAGGACTTCAACTTCGATCACCAGCCCGGCCTCAAACGCGACACCATCGCCCACCTTGCCACCGGAGCGTTCCTCACGGAAGCATCCAACATCGTCCTGCTCGGACCGCCCGGCACCGGCAAAACACACCTCGCAACCGGCCTGGGCTTACGGGCCACCCAGCTCGGACATCGGGTCCTGTTCGCGACGGCCATCGACTGGGTAGCCCGCCTCCAGACAGCCCACCAGAACGGCAGACTGCCCCAGGAACTCGTAAGGCTGCGCCGCTACCGGCTGATCATCGTCGATGAAGTCGGCTACATCCCTTTCGAGCAAGATGCCGCGAACCTGTTCTTCCAACTGGTCTCATCGCGCTACGAGCACGCCTCGCTGATCCTGACCTCGAACCTCCCGTTCGCCCGCTGGGGCGACGTGTTCGGCGACCAGGTCGTCGCCTCGGCCATGATCGACCGCATCGTCCACCACGCCGAAGTCATCACCCTCAAAGGCTCCAGCTACCGACTCAAACACACCCAAGTCGACTCACTGCCCTCGACAAGACCCGAAAATACGGCAGAATAACCAACGTCAAAGTGGCTCACTTTTCCACCCGCGAAACGGCTCACTTTTCGACCATCGCTGACA
>NZ_QLNP01000104.1 GCF_003261175.1 Arthrobacter globiformis
GAGGGCGGTGATGACCTCGTCGATTTCGTCGTTGAACCGGAAGGAGCCTTTGAGGTCCAGTTCGCGGGTGATGGCCAGGGAGATCAGGACCGGCTGCGGGCCGGTGGGCAGCAGCCCGACCATGACCACGGTCCCGCCCCGGGCGGCGCCCTGGATCGCGGAGGCCAGGCCGTGGTGGTTCCCGGAGGATTCGATCACGACGTCGGCCTGCACCCTGGCGATCGCCTCACCATCGGCGGCGTTCAGGGTCTCGTCCGCGCCCACCGCCGTGGCGATCTCCAGGGGTTTGGCGTGCATGTCCACCGCGACGATCCGGGCAGCGCCGGCACGTTTGAGGACCGCGACCACCAACGCCCCGATCGGGCCAGACCCGATCACGAGCGCGGTCTTGCCGGCCACGTCCCCCGCCCGTGCGACCGCGTGCCAGGCCACACTGGCCGGTTCGATCAGGGCCGCGGTGCGCAGGTCCAGGGTTTCGGGCAGGGCCCGGAGCATCCTCACCGGCAGGTTCACGTACCGGCTGAACGCCCCGTCAGTGTGCGGGAACCGCGCCGCAGAGCCCAGGTACGTGCACCCCGGTGACAGGTTCGGCCGGTCCGCCGGGTACCTTGGCGCGTCCGGGCCCGTCCCGGGGCCCGGGGTGGCCGGGTGCACCGCCACCGGGGTCCCGGCGGCCGGGCCGGAACCGTCCGCGGCAGCCCTGACCACCCGGCCGCTGATCTCATGGCCCAGCACCAAAGGCGCCTTCAGGATCGACTCCCCCGCCGCGCCGTGCAGCCAGTAATGCAGGTCCGACCCGCAAATCCCCCCATACAGCACCTCGATCACGGCCTCGTCCGGGGCCGGGGCCGTCAGCGGGACATCATCGATCCGCAGATCCCCCTTCGCATGCGCGACCACCGCCGGACCCGACACCGGCAGTTCCGTTGCCGCTGCTGCCGTTGTTTCTGCTGAAGATTCTGTTGTGTGTGTCATCAGACCACCACCGTCATTCCGCCGTCGATAAAGATTGTCTGCCCGTTCACGAAATCAGACCCGCTGGAGGCCAGCCACACCGCCGGGCCGGCCAAATCCTGCACCGTGCCCCACCGCGCCGCCGGGGTCCGGCCCAGGATCCAGGCATTGAACTGCTCATCGTCCACCAGGTTCTGCGTCATCTCGGTATGGATATACCCCGGCGCGATCCCGTTGATCTGCAGCCCCGCACCAGCCCACTCCGCGGTCATCGCCCGGGTCAGGTTCCGCAACCCGCCCTTCGCCGCCACATACGGGGCGATCGTGGGCCGGGCCAGGTCCGTCTGCACCGAACAGATGTTAATGATCTTCCCGTGACCCCTCGGAATCATGTGCCGGGCCGCCTCCCGGCCCACCAGGAAGGCGCTGGTCAGGTCCGTGGAGATCACCCGCTCCCAGTCCTTCACGTCCAGCTCCAGCATCGGCACCCGGTGCTGGATCCCGGCGTTGTTCACCAGGACCTCCAGCGGCCCCACATGCTCCTCGACCCAGGCCACCCCGGCCGCGGCCGCCGAATCGTCCGTGACATCAAACGCCACACCGTGCACCCGGCCCGGCGCGTACTCAGCCGCCATCACCGCCTCCGCAGCCTTCAACCGCTCCGGATTCACCCCGTTCAACACCACCGTCGCACCCGCATCAGCCAACGCCCGAGCCAACGCATTACCAA
The DNA here is from genome assembly GCF_003261175.1 of Arthrobacter globiformis. GTDB lineage: Bacteria > Actinomycetota > Actinomycetes > Actinomycetales > Micrococcaceae > Arthrobacter > Arthrobacter globiformis_A. The sequence continues at coordinate 1,685 of NZ_QLNP01000104.1, forward strand.
TCCCCCGGCTCGAACCAGTCACCAAAGCAACCCGCCCGGTCAAATCAAAAAGTGAAGTCATGAAGAGCAGCTCCTTCGCCGCGGTCTGCGCAGTGCGCCAAAAATGATGGTTCAGTTTCGCGCGAACGTACACTTGTGGCCCCATTTGCGGGTCCCATGCCGGGCCGCAACTGTAGGTTCGCGCTTGTTTCGGAAGCTGCTGTCTTAGAAGGGACCGCGCTGCACGAGGTTGGCCGGGGTTCCTCCCGCGGCCAGCGCTTCGAGCTGCTGCCGCAGGAGCTTCAGGATCCGCGGCTGGAAGGCGGACGCGTTGCCGCCCACGTGGGGCGTGATGAGGGCGTCGGGCGTGGACCACAGCGGGTGGTCCTGCGGAAGCGGTTCCGGATCGACGACGTCGAGGGCGCACTGCAGGCGGCCGGAGAGGACTTCCTTGGTCAGGGCTGCGGTGTCCACTACCGGGCCGCGGCCCACGTTCACCACGAGCGCGCCGTCGGGCAGGGCGGCGAGGACTTCCTCACCGATCAGGTGGCGGGTGTGGCCGTCCAGGGGCAGCACCGTGACCAGGATGTCGTGGGTCGCCGCGAGCGTGGGCAGGTCCGCCGAAGCGTGGACCTCGCCGTGCTCGTCGGTCCGCGCCGTGCTTCCCACCCGTGTAACCGTGACCTCGAAGGGCTCCAAGCGGCGGGCGATCTCGTGCCCGATTCCGCCGACGCCCACCAGGAGCACGCGGCGGTCCGCGAGGGACTGGCGCCGCTCCGGCCGCCAGAGACCGTACTGCTGGTCGCGGACCGCCTGGTCGATGCCGCGCAGCTTGGCGAGGATCAGCCCCACCGCCAGTTCCGCCGTCGCCGCCGCGTGCACGCCTGAGGCGTTGGCGACGCCGGCCGCCGGACCGGCGGCTTCAATGACGCCGTCGTATCCGGTGGACTGTGTCTGGACGAACTTCAGTTCGTCCACCTGGGCGAGCGATCCCAGAACCGCGCCGGCGTTGATGTAAGGGAGGATGACGCCGTCGATCTCTCCCAGCGTCCCGCCGTCGGGATCCGATTTCATGTCCCAAACAATTCCCTTGAGCCCTTCGGGGAGGGGCGAGAGATCGGCGAGCAGTTGCCGGTCGGGGAAGCTGACGGTGCGTACTGGTTGCATCGGAAACCTATCGATTCTGTGGATCTGGGGTGGACAGGGTGGGGCCAGTTTTGGGATGGCCCCACCTTGGGCAGCTTAGGCCTGGCGCCGGTCGAACGTGAGCCCGCCGGGGACCTGGAAGGTGGGCATGAGTTCCATCATGCCCACATTCACGTGGCGCGGTGTTTCGATGGCGTAGTCCATGGCGTTGACAATGTCGTCGGTGGTCAGGGATTCGTAGCCCTCGTAGTACGTCTTCCAGGCCTCTTCCATGGCCTCGGGCGAGCCGCCCATGTTGCGGCCGAAAATCTCCGTCTCGACGCGTCCGGGGCAGATCTCGGTGACGCGGATGCGCTTGCCGACGGTGTCGTTGCGCAGCTGGCGGGAGATCTGGTGCACGGCTGCCTTGGTGGCGTGGTAGACCGTGTGGCCGTAGAAGTTGTACAGGCCGGCGATGGAGCTGACGTTGATGACGTGGCCGCGGTCGCGTTCCACCATGCCGGGCAGGACCAGTCGGGTGAGCTGGAGCAGGCCGCGGAGGTTGACGTCAATGAGTTCGTCGATGTCGTTCTCCGAGGAGTTCAGGATGTTGCCGGGCCGGGATACGCCGGCGCAGTTCACCAGGACGTCGATCTTGAGATGTCCGACGGCGGCCGTCAGGGCCGCGGTGTCGGTCAGGTCAACGACGTGGGGAATGGCGCCGGTCTTGTCGGCAAGGTCGTTCAGGCGTTCCTCGTTGCGGGCAACGGCGTGGACGGTGAGTCCGCGCTTGGTGAGGCGCTCGGCGATCGCGGCACCCATCCCGGTCGAGGCACCGGTGACGAGGGCTGTTGAGTAGTCTGAAAACGGCATGTAAGTCTCCTGTTAGTGCAGTGGTGAGTGTTAGGCGTCGCGCAGCGGCAGGTGCGCGCGGTCCTTGACGGTGCTGACGGCCGCCAGCGTGCCCAGCGCGGTGATGACGGCGTAGAAGGCGGGCATGTAGACGTTGCCGGTGGACGAGATCAGCCAGGTCATCAGCAGCGGGGCGGTTCCGCCGAAGAGTGCCGAGGAGATGTTGTAGCCCAGACCGTAGGCCGAGTACCGGACGCGGGTGGGGAACAGTTCCACGATCAGGATGTGGATCACCGCGGTGTGACCGGCGAACACAATGGCCATGATGCAGGCTCCCAGGATGGCCAGGGCCATGTTGCCGGTGGCGATGAGTGCATAGGAGGGGATGCCGAGGACAGCCATGGCGATTGCCGAGCCGGCGATGACCTTCTTGCGTCCGATGCGGTCAGACAGGGCACCCATGAACGGGATGGCGATGCAGATGACCACCAGGCTGCAGGCGGTGACGAGGAGTGCCTCACCGATGGTGAAGTTGAGCTGCTTGCCCTTGAGGAACGTGGGCATGTAGGAGAACAGGACGTAGTAGCCGGAGCCGTTCATGAGCGGGATGAACAGGGCCAGGAGCATGGCGCGGCGGTGTTCGGCGGAGGCGAAGGCTTCCTTGAGTGGGTTCTTGGACAGGCCGCCCTCTTCCTTCAGCTTCACGAAGTTGGGGGTGTCCGCGATGGCCTTGCGGATGTACCAGCCGATGACGCCCATGGGGATGGCGACGAGGAACGGGATGCGCCATGCGAACGAGCCGAAGCCGCCGCCGTCGATCGCTGCTGCAGTGAGCCACGGGGACATCGAGAACGCCACGAGGGTGCCGGTGAGGAGAGCCGCGAAGGAGGCGATCTGGGCGTAGGACGTGATGATGCCGCGCTTGCCTTCAGGGGCGTGCTCGGCGAGGAAGGTCATGGCGCCGGCAGCCTCGCCGCCGACGGAGAAACCCTGGAGGAGGCGGAGCAGCACAAGCAGCACGGGGGCTGCGATGCCGATGGCCGAGTAGGCGGGCAGGAGCCCGATACCGGCGGTGGCGATGCTGATCAGCAGGATGACGAAGACCAGGAGCTTTTGGCGTCCGATCTTGTCGCCCAGGATGCCGCACACGACCGCGCCGAGGGGGCGGACGAAGAAGGACACAGCGTAGCCGGCGAAGACGAACAGCAGTGCGTTGTCCGGATTGCCGGGTGCCAGGAACACGAGCGCCAGCGTTCCGGCCATGAAGGCGAAAATGCCGTTGTCGTAGAGCTCAACAAAAATTCCGACGCACCCGGCGGTGACGACTTTCCGGGTCTGCCTCGCATCGAGGCGGTCGTGCTGCGGTGCAGTCGCACGCGTTGGTGTAGACATTTTCATTCCTAACTTGGACTTAGTTCGAGGGGAGGTCATCGGTGATCCTTAGCTGCCGGCTGCCGGTATAAGTTCCGGCCAGCCGGGCTCTTTTCCGATGCCAAGGAGGGCGAAGATTGTGCTGACGCGGGACCGGAGGTTTTCCAGTTCCCTTATTGCGGCCCGATGCTTTGCTGTGGCTTCGGGGACGGTGGTTTTGCGGAAAGTGATGGTGTGCCCGGGGCGGGCCTGGGCGAGAGTGTCGAGCGAGCGGCTGGTGACCACTGCCAGGACGGGGTACCCGGCGGTGACGCCGCGTCCCCGGTGCAGCACCAGCAGCTCTTCCCTGGAGGGAACCTCGATGGCTCCCACCGGAACGCCGCGGGACAGCACCTCGGCTGACGACTGGCGTTCGGGAAGCGCCCCGCCGAGGCGCAGCCCGATGTGGTTGCTCCGGGCACTGACGGTGTATTCGGTGGTGTACAGCAGCTCTGCTGTGTCGCCGAATTCTTCAACGTCCGGTCCGTCCGTGACGTCGATGACCGCCCTGCTGCCAAACTCGGGCCGGGTCAGCCCCAGCCGGAACAGCGGAAGGTCAAAGTATGGCTGCCGGATGGGTCCGACGCTCCTGCCAGTCTTCAGCTCGGTGCCCTCGGAGAGCCGTAGGCCGAAGCCGACGACCGTGTCCGGGGCGCAGCTTCCCAGCAGTTCCGGAGCCTCCACGGAACCGTGGACCGCAAGGTAGGCGCGGAGGCCGCCGGTGATCCGGCGCGCCGCCACGGTTTCCCCGGCACGGACGGACACCGGTTCCCACTGCTGGCATTCGCGCCCGCCGACGGTGAGGGTCAGCGGTGCGCCGGTGACAGCGATGAGGAGATCCGTGGTGGCCTGCATCCGGAAGTCGAGGGCGGTTATTTCCAGCAGCGGGGCGTTGTCGGCGTTGGCGGCGAGGATGTTCGCCGCCCGTGCCGAGAACTGGTCCAGTGCCCCGTTGACGGGGAGCCCGAACCGGGGTCCGCGGAACCGGCCCAGGTCCGTGACCACCGAGTTTCCGGGCTGCTGGATGATCAGTGACCCGCTCATCGTGCTGCCTCCAGTTTCCGGCCCGCGTACTCTGCGAACTCTTCCGGCTGGATCTGGCGGAACGTCAGGCGGTCGCCGGGAAGGTAGGGAACCAGTGGCTCGCTGGCGGCGTCAAGGACTGTCAGCGGGGTCTGGCCGATGACGCACCATCCGCCGGGGGCCGCCGCCGGAGCGATGACTGCCTGCCGGCCGGCGACGGCCACGGCACCCGCCGGAACGGACAGCCGGGGATCCTTCAGCCGCGGAACGGGGAGAGGAAAGTCGGGGCCGTCCATCATGGGTGAACCCGCGGGGGCACCGAGGCAACGGATGACGTAGGACTTGGCCGTGTGGAGCGCGATGATCTCCTCCACGGAGAGCTGCTCGTGCTCGGCAACACGCTCAAGGTCCGGGCCGTATTCGCCGCCGTAGACCACCGGGACGCTGAAATCGCGGGGGGTGCGGGCGGGTGCACCGACGTGCTCCAGCTGGCGCAGGCCAAGGAGGACGAAGGCCCGGACCTGGCGCGCAGAGGTGACACCGGGGTCAAATTCCACGAGCAGCGAGTCGTACGTCGGCACTGCGCCGTGTACACCGTCGGCCCCTGCAGTCTCAAGCCACTGCGCGAGGGCATGGACGGTGGCCCAGTTGGCCTCCGTGTCATCGGAGGAGGCGACGACCCGCAGGGCCGAATCCCCGGACTCGAAGATCTCCACCGGAGTCGGATTTGGGGTGGCAGCCATGTCACGCGACCTTCTCTTTGGCGGCCAGCACCTGCGCGAGCGGGGCGATGGTCACGCCGGCGTTCTCCAGTTCGGCGCGGACCCGACGGGCCAGCTGCACCGCACCGGGGGTGTCCCCGTGCAGGAGGACGGTGTCGGCAACAATCGGTAGGTCCGTGCCGGCGACGGTTGCAATGAGCCCCTCGCACACCATGCGGACCGTACGTTCGACGATGACGGCAGGGTCGTGGATCACGGCACCGGGGCGGCCGCGGGGCACCAGGGTGCCATCTGCCTCATAGGCGCGGTCGGCGATGCCGACGATGCCGACGGGGAGCTGCCGTTCGGCAGCGGCGTCGGCGAGTTCGCCGTCCTGGGCCAGGACGATGAGGCCGGGGTTCAGGCGGGCGGCGGCATCGGCTACGGCAGCTGCGTAGTCGGCCCGGGTGGCAACGAGGTTGCCCAGGCGGCCGTGCGGCGCAATGTGGGCCACGGTGGTGCCGTGGTAAGCGGCGAAGGCGCTCAGGGCGCCAAACTGGTACAGGACGTCGTTGCGGACCTCGTCCGCCGTCAGGTCCATGGCGCGCCGGCCAAAACCACGCAGGTCCGGGAAGCTCGGGTGCGCCCCGACGCTGACGCCGCGGCGGACGCATTCGGCGACCGTGGCGTGCATGATGTCCGGGTCACCGGCGTGGAAGCCGCAGGCGATGTTGGCACTGGAAACCACCTCGAGCAGGGCAGCGTCGTCGCCCATCGAGTAGGCGCCGAAGCCTTCTCCGAGATCTGCGACGAGATCAACTGTGGGTCCCATTATCTGCCTTCCTGGGGTGGTTAGCAGCGGCCCTGCCCGCCGGGGCAAAGGGATCAGCTGCGCTGGTGATGAGGTGGGTCCGAACTGGCCCCGTGAGGGCTTCCCGGTTCGGCACTGCCGGGCTACCGGCTTCTGAAAAAAGTCTGACACCGGGATTTGGCTCACACAAAGACGTAATCGGTGTCACGGGATAGGTGGTGGTTATGACCACCGCCGCAGTGGAGTCCATGACCATCTCCTTCCCACTTAGGAGGGTTCGACCCTTGCTGGCCCGTCCTCGTTGCATTGAACATATGGAGCGTTTATTTCGGGAATGTAAAACAGCTCGCCTATTTCAATAAAATCTATTTCTATGCAAAATGCATCTGGCCCCATCGGGAAATTGCATGTCCCCCGAGGGGATAGAATGTACCCTTAATGAAATAGCGTTCTGGGTTCAACCTAGTGTCAGCGATGTGGATCACACAAAGACCTATTGCGTGTCCCTCCATAGCATCCCGTTATGACCTTTCGGGTTCAGGACGCCGCAAAGAGAGAGGGCGGCCGTGGATACCAGGAAACTGGCGTACTTCGTACAGATCGTGGACTCGGGGAGCATCACCAAGGCCGCGGCTGCGCTGCACGTGGCCCAGCCGGCCCTGAGCCAGCAGGTTTCGGCGCTGGAGACAGAACTGAAGCAGCGACTGCTGATCCGCAGCAAGCAGGGCGTGCAGCCTACGGCCGCCGGACACACGCTGTACCGCCATGCCCAGTCCATCCTGCGGCTCGTCGCGCAAGCTCGAGTGGACGTTGCCAAGTCGGGGGCGGCGCCGTCCGGCCGCGTTTCAATTGCCATAGCGCCCTACAGCATGGCATCGAGCCTGACCCCGCAGATCATCAGCGAAGTGGCCCGCCGGTACCCGGACATTGTCCTGCACGTCACGGAAATCTACGGTGGAGTCCTGAGCGAGGCCATCAAGAACGGCCGGCTGGACATGGCGCTCATCTATGAGCCCGGCCCCATCCGCGGCGTCCTCTTCACCACGATGATCGTCGAGGACCTGCACCTGGTGGTCAACGCCGCCAGAGCGGACGTTAACTCGGAGAACGGCGAGATCACGCTGGAGGAGGTGGCCCGGCTGGGGCTCTTCCTTCCCGAGAAGATTCACACGCTGCGCCAGGCGGTCGAAGCCGGTTTCGACAGCAAGGGGCTCAAACTCCATCTCGTGGGTGAGGTGGAATCGGTGCCCTCGCTGACCCGGCTGCTGCGCGCCGACCTGGGGGCCACCATCCTGCCCAAGTCGGCTGCGGACGCACTGTTCCACGAGGAGGACTTCCACGTCCTGCGGATTGTGGACCCGGCGCTGCAGTGCAAGATCGCGCTGTGCACACCCGACCACGACCCGCTCTCGGAGGCGGCATCGGCAGTGCTCCTGGTGCTGAAGGAGATGCTCCAGGAAATGCTTAACGACAAGTACGGCCGCTCATAGGTTTGGCTTATTAGGGCACTCATCATTTGTCTTAGTAAACGAGTGCCCGTGATTCTAGTATTGGTGGCAAGCCAAGAAATTGCGGTGAATTATATTCCGCAGATAATTCAACGGGGAGCCAGCCATGAAAAAGATCAGCACCGCCAGGAGAACTTCCGACCCGAGCCTGGGGCTTATGGCCAAAACCGGGTCGCACTGCCCGACCAACGGTTTCTGGCGGCCGGAGGACCAGTCCGCAGCGCCCATCTTCGTATTCGAGGGCAGCATCATGCCGGTCAGCGGAGGCGGGTCGACGGTCTGGCACCTGGAGGACGCGGTGTTCGGCGCCCCGGCCTACCCGGTCCCCCACCGCGTCTAAAATTTCGTACGACGGCGGAGCTGCCGCGGCTTGGGCTGTCTGCTCACCAAAGCACCCAACTGAGTAGCAGCACAGGGCGTTCTCAGGGCTGGGAACGCCCTATGCTGCTACCCAGTTTGCGTGCTCGGGTGGACCTAAAAAACTTTTAGATGCCGGCCGCTTCTGGTGCCTGATCGGCCCTTTATTGTCAGTCCCCCTTGGCAGACTGTGTCCATGGAAGGCATCGGGAATTCGGCACTGACAGCAGCGGCGCCGCGCGTCGTTCTGCAGGCTACCGCTGTTCCCGACGCCGATTTCCGCTTCGACGCGTACGCGGACGGCGGGTTCCCGTATGACGACGACCTCGACGCCGTATATCCGGCATCGTTGCCGGAGGACCCGTTTCCTGAGGCTCTGTTCGCAGACCGTCCCTTCGATGAAGACCTCTTGTTTGACGACAGCGTCCCGTTCATCGCTGCTGCAACCTCGGGCTGGTTTCTCCCGACAGCTGACCTCACGGCAGGCAATGCGGGGCTGATCGACCAGGTCCGCGCCTACGAGAACGTCAAGTGCTGGGCCGCCGGGCAACAGGCGAGGCTGTCCGTCACTTTCGAGGCCAGACTCCGCCAGGAATCCGCCGACCGGCGGCCCCTGGCCGCGGAAGACCTGGGCAAGGACCGCGGCAAAGACAGTGGCCTGGGCGCGGCTGAACAGATCGCACTGGCCCGAGGCGAGTCCCCAAACCGCGGACAACGGCTGCTCGGCACGGCCAAAGCCCTGGTGCAGATGCCCCACGCCCAGGCAGCGCTGGAGAACGGGCAGCTGAACGAAGAACGCGTCACGCACATCGTGAAAGAGACCGCCTGTTTGCGCGTCGAGGACCGGACGGCCGTTGACGAGGAACTCGCCGCCGACACCGGCACCTTCAACGGTGCCGGGACACGGGCCGTCATCGCCGCTGTCCGCGCCGCAGCGATCCGGCGGGATCCCCGCTCCGTCGCCCAGCGCGCCAGCCACGCCACATCGGACCGGAGGGTGAGCCTGCGCCCCGCCCCGGACTGCATGACCTATTTGACGGCGCTGCTGCCCGTCCACGAGGGTGTCGCAGTTCTCGCGGCGCTCACCCGGAACGCCGACTCCCTGCACGCCGCCGGAGACCCGCGCTCCCGCGACCAGATCAAAGCCGACACCCTCGTTGAAAGGACCACCGGCACCCCCGGCGGCATCACCGGCATCGAGCTCAACCTCGTCATGACCGACCGGACACTCTTCCAAGGCGACTCCGAACCCGGTCGGATCCCCGGCTACGGCATCGTCCCCGCCAACTTCGCCCGTCACCTGCTCACGCAAGGGCAGGAAGTCCAGGGTCGCGTCCAGCCCGCTGCGCGCGATTCAGCCAAGGGTCTACAAGAACTCGAGACCTGGGTCCGGCGCCTCTACACTTCGCCTGGTGGCGGCGATTTGGTGGCCATGGACTCGCGGCGGCGTCTTTTCCCGGCACCGCTGCGCCGCTTCATCCAAATCCGCGACGACACCTGCCGAACGCCCTATTGCGACGCCCCGATCCGCCACCACGACCACATCACCCCGTGGCACGACGGCGGCCCAACGTCCCTGAGTAACGGCCAAGGACTCTGCGAAGCCTGCAACCACACCAAAGAACTCCCCGGCTGGAAAGCCCAACCCAGACCGGGTCCGAGACACACCATCGAACTGACAACGCCCACGGGCCACAGCTACCATTCCACCGCACCGCCGCTACCGGGAACTGGGCTGCCCGGAACCTGGGTGCGCGAAACACACCAGGCCGAACAGACCGGCCCGGCGCCGTAACAAAAAGCATCAGGCCACGGTGCTGCTTCCTATTTAAGGGGGCAGCACCGCTTTAAGGGGGCAGCACCGCGGCCTGATCACGTCTACGCGACTACGCGTGCTCGACGAGCAGGCCCTTAGCCTTCAGTACTTCGGTGAGGTTGCACAGCTCGATGGTGGTGCCGCCGGCCTTGTAAAGGCCGATGAGCTCGCGCTCGGCGTCGTCGCGTTCCTGCGAGAGGCGGATGACTTCCTCGATCTCGTCCTTGCGGACAACCACAACGCCGTCGGCATCGCCGCGGAGGACGTCGCCCGGGTAGATGATTTCGTCACCGAAAACCACAGGGTGGTTGATGGGGCCGATGGTTTCCTTGACGGTGCCCTTGATGGAGACGCTTCCCGAGAAGACGGGCAGGCCCAACTCGATGAGGTCCTGGGTGTCGCGGACACCGGAGTCCGTCACCAGGCCCGCGAGGCCCTTGGCCTTCATGGCGTTGCCGAGGACGTCGCCGAACGTGCCTGCTTCCTCGTACTCCCCCGCCGCGGCCAGGATAACGTCGCCGGCCTCGGCGTAGTGGATGGCCACCTGCAGCATGAGGTTGTCCCGGGGTGCGCAGCGGACCGTAGTGGCGGGGCCGCAGAAGGACATGCTGCGGTCGATCGGCTTGATCTTGGAGCTGAGCGCGCCCTTGCGGCCCTGTGCCTCGTGGATGGTGGCTGATGAGAACTGCGCCAGACGGCGGACGGCGTCGGCGTCGGGTCGTTCGATGTTGGTCTTTACGTGGATCACAGAATTTTCCTTAATTTAGTTGGGGGTTGGCTGGGGGCCCGCTAGCGGAACTCAGCTGAGGGCGCGGACAGCCTTGTCGATGGCTGCGATGGACTCTTCAATGACGTCGAGGCTGGTGGCGTAGGAGATGCGGAAGTACGGGCCCAGTCCGTAGGCCGAGCCCTGGATGACGGCGACGGAGGCCGCCTCCAGAAGGTAGAGCGTAAAGTCCTCGTCGTTGGCGATGACCTTCCCCTCCGGGGTGGTCTTGCCGATGGCACCGCCGCAGTTGACGTACGCGTAAAAGGCACCTTCCGGCGTCGCGCATGAAAGGCCGTCGACGGCGTTCAGCGCGGCTACCGCAGCGTCGCGCCGGTTGCGGTAGACCTCGACGCTCTCCCGGACGAAGGACTGGTCGCCGGTGAGCGCGGCAGCGCTGGCGGCCTGGCTCACCGAGGACGGGCAGGAGGAGATCTGAGACTGGAGCTTGTTGATTGCAGCGATCAGGGGCGCGGGGCCGGCGGCGTAACCGAGCCGCCACCCCGTCATGGCGTAGGCCTTCGAAACGCCGTTGACGGCAAGGATGCGGTCCTTGAGTTCCGGAGCAACCTCCACCAGGCTCTGAATCCGACCGGAGCCGAAGTAGATCTGGTCGTAGATCTCATCCGTCAGGACATAAACCCGCGGGAAGTTCGCGAGGACATCCGCCAGCGCCCGGAGTTCGGACCGGGAGTACACGGCACCCGTGGGGTTCGACGGGGTGTTGAGGATGACCCACTTGGTCCGCTCGTTGAGGGCGCCGGCCAATGCTTCGGGGGTGAGCTTGAATCCCGACTCCTCGCCGCAGGCGACAATCACCGGCGTGCCCTCGTTCGCGAGCACCATGTCCGGGTAGGAAACCCAGTACGGCGCGGGAACCACAACCTCGTCGCCGGCGTCCAGGGAGGCCATGAACGCCATGAAGATCACCTGCTTGGCACCGCCGCCGATGGTGATCTCGGCCGGCGTGTAGTGGACGCCGCTACGCAGCTCGATGGTCTGGAGGATCGCCTTCTGCAGTGCCGGCGTGCCGGTGACCGAGGTGTACTTCGTCTCCCCCTTGCTGATGGCCTCAACCGCTGCCGCCTTGATGTGCTCAGGGGTATCGAAGTCCGGCTCACCGACCGTCAGGTCCAGGATCCGGCGCCCTTCTGCCTTCAGCTCACGCACGCGGGCCGCTGCGGCCACGCTGGCAGATTGCTTGATGCGGGACACTCGCGATGCAGGTTCAAATTCAGACATGGTCTCTTCCTAGGGAGTCAGGACGAAGCTATATTCGTTCCTTCGACACTAGGGAATCCCGGCCGGTCTGGATAAGACCTAATCTGCGTGGACGGATAAGCGTCTCTTATGGACCGCCGTCGTCCTTCTGCCTAAGCACCCAACCCAAACTAATTGATTATGGCTCCACGCAGTATAGGTATTTCCGCCCCTCCGTCCGTTCTGCCTAGCCTTCTAGGTGAGTCGTAAATCCGATCCGAGGAGTGCTGTTGGAAATTCTGCACCGTGATGACCGCGGCGACGGCTACTACCGCTACCGCTACCGGGGGACGGCGAAACCCGACAAGGCCGCTGTCCAGGCGGAAAAGACGCGCAAGCTGCTCCGGGACAGCCGGCAGCGGATTTCCTTCAATGCCACCAGCATGCGCGCCCTCTCGGTCCGGCTGAACCAGCAGATCGCGCAGGCACTGTGCGACGGCATGAAGGTCACCCGCCTTGCAGAAGCCGCGGAACTCTCCCGTTGGGCGGTCCGCACCGTGGGCCTGTCGTCCGACGACCTGCTCCCTTCCGGGGCGCCGGCGGAGCAGCACCTCGCCTCGATCCGCCAGCTAAAGTCGGAGCTGGCTGAACTTGAACATTCCAAAACCGCTCTGGAAGACCGCCGCCTGAACATTTTGGCAGCAGCACGACGGCGGGGAGTCCTGGATGACTACGAGCTCGCCGCCCTCAGCGGGCTGCAGCGGGAGACCATCCGGAAGATGACGTGGGGCGTCCACCCCGAATCCGGGGCGATCCCGGCGTAAGTCTCCATCCGGCGTCGTGCGAGTCAAGCCCTAGCTAGGCGTAGCGCGCAAGCGTAGCGTCGAACTGGACGCTGTTGCTGGTTGCTCGGAGGTGGCGCAATGGCTGGATGGAATGCTGATACGGCGGCGGGCCCGTTGGGGCCCGGGACGGTCACCTTGGTCGAGGGATCGTCCTTCTGCATTTCCCTGCCGAACGGCGACATCAGCGCCGACCATCCGCATGGCCTCTTTGTGCAGGACGCCCGCATCCTCTCGGGCTGGAGCCTGACAGTCGACGGCCTGGCGTTGGAGCCGCTGGCGGCAGAGACGAAGGAGCCCTACCGGGCGCTGTTTGTGGGACGGGTTCCCCGCTCGGACGGCTACGCCGACAGTCCCCTGATCGTGGAGCGGCTGCGGGAGGTGGGGGCCGGCATCCAGGAGCAGGTCACGGTCCGGAACTTTTCCCTCGAGCCGGTCGACTGCATGATCGCTCTGAAGATCGGGGCAGACTTCGCGGACCTATTCGAGGTGAAAGAGGCCCGGATCCTGCGGCGCTGGGACGAAAAGCGGCAGGCCGACGGCGGCGCGCTCACCATTCGGGCGGGGTGGCAGGACGTCCGGAAGGGCGTGGTAATCCAGGCACCGGGTGCGGACATTTCCGCGGACGCCGTGACGTACCGGGCAACAGTTCCAGCGCACGGACACTGGAGCACGGTCCTGACAGTGCTGCCCAGCAGCGAGGAATCCGATGCGGCGGTGGCTTTCGTCCATTCCGAAGGGGACGGATTGTCCCCCAGGGACCTCCGCCGTCGGGATTGGGTGGCGAAGATTCCGGTCCTGCAGATGGGCAACCGGTCGGTTGAACGGACCCTGCGCCGCAGCTACGACGATCTGGGTGCCCTGCGGATCGAGGACCCCGAGCATCCTGAACGTGTTGTGGTGGCCGCCGGGGCGCCCTGGTTCATGACCCTGTTTGGCAGGGACTCGCTCTGGGCTTCGGTCATGGCGATGCCGGTGGACCCGTCCCTGGCCCTGGGCACGCTGCAGACCCTGGCCGACCGGCAGGGATCCGTCGTGGACCCGATGACCGAGGAGGAACCGGGCAAGATCCTCCATGAGGTCCGGCTCGACGTTTCCAGCGGGCTGTCCCTGGGCGGCAAGTCGGCCTACTACGGCAGCGTCGACGCGACCCCCCTGTTCCTGATGGTGCTCGGTGCGGTCAGCCGCTGGGGCTTCGCCGCGGACACCATCGCTGCTTTGCTGCCCCACGCGGACCGCGCACTCGAGTGGATCATGAAATACGGGGACAGGGACGGCGACGGCTTCGTCGAGTACGAGCGCCTCAACGACCAGGGCCTGATCAACCAGGGCTGGAAGGATTCGTGGGACGGGATCAACTTTGCCAATGGCACATTGGCCGAGCCGCCGATCGCACTCTGCGAGGTCCAGGCCTACGTGTACGTCGCTTACCTTTCGCGCGCGTGGCTGGCGTACGACGCCGGGGACACGGCTTTTGGTAATGAGCTCGCCGACCGCGCGGCCCGGCTGAAGAAACAATTCAACGAACAGTTCTGGATCCCTGAACGCGGGTACTACGCCATTGCCCTGGACGGGAAGAAAAGGCAGGTGGATGCCTGCGCTTCGAACATGGGTCACTGCATGCTGCAGGGCCTCATTGACGAGGACAAGGCCCCTCAGGTGGCCGAACGGCTGATGTCCCCCGAGATGTTCAGCGGCTGGGGCGTGCGAACCCTGGCCAGCGACATGGGCGCCTACAACCCCGCCAGCTACCACAACGGATCGGTGTGGCCGCACGACAACGCCATCGTCGCGGCCGGGCTGCTCCGCTACGGCTTCGTCGAGGAGGCGCAGCGGATCGCCACCGGCATGATGGATGCTGCCGAATACTCCGACGGCCGGCTCCCGGAGCTGTTCTGCGGTTTCAGCCGTGAGCAGCTCGCCGCCCCCGTCCCGTATCCGACGGCGTGCTCGCCGCAGGCCTGGGCAGCGACCGCACCCATCCAGCTGGTGACAAGCCTGATGCGGTACGACCCCGTCGTTTCCGCGGGCGGCGTCTGGATGGACCCGGTTCTTCCTCCGTCCTTTGGGGACCTGCACATCACCAACGCTCCCCTGGGCGGCGGCCGCATCACCATCGACATCGCCAATTCCGTCCCGTCGGTCCAAGGGCTGTCTGAGGGGATGACGCTTCACCAGGGGCACCGGCCGTGGATGGTCGAACTGGTCCAGCAGGCCGATCACCGTCGCAGGGAGCGGTTGGAAAACTGGGGCAGGTAGCCGGAGTAAAGGTCACACCGGGAGGAGGCGAACGCCGTCGCGGTTCCCGTACGTCTTGGAGTCGACGCGGCCTTGACCTTGGCCACGCCGCCCCCCCCTGTCATGCGACGCCCTCCAGGATTTTGACCCGTGGCTGCACGGAGACGTAGTCACCCTTGAAGAAGAGGAGGGGATCGACGTCGGAACGGGCGCTGAGCGCGCGGACCGCCGCCACCACGATGGTGTGGTCGCCGCCGTCGTACTCCTGGTGCAGCTCGCAGTCCACCCAGGCCAGGGCGCCGTCAAGGACCGGGTTGCCGAGCGGCGAGGGCGTGTGGTCGACGCCGGCGAACTTGTCCGCACCGGACCGCGCAAACTGGGCCGCCAGATGCTGGTGGTCGGCGGGAAGGATGTTGACGGTGAAGCGGCCCACCTGACGCAGCAGCGGCCAGGTGCTGGAGGTCCGTGCCGGGCTAAAGGTCACCAGCGCCGGTTCCAGTGAGAGGGACGCAAAGGACTGGCAGGTGAACCCGGCAGGGCCGTTCTCCGTGGCAGCGGTGATCACGGTCAGGCCTGTGGCGAAGTGGCCCAACACGTTGCGGATCCGGCGCGGGCTGAGGTCTGAGAGTTCCGTCATGGCGAGTCCTTTCGAAGCGTGTAGACCCAATCAAGCATCTCTCTGGCGGCTTCCCAAGCCCGGCTGCAACGTACTGACGCGCACTGAAACGCAGCTTCACCGGCCGAAGCGGGGCGTAACAAAACCGGCTAACTTCCGGGTCGGTCGCTTGGTGTTCTGCAGCCGCTCCGCTCTTATTGTGTTCCGAATTTGCGGAAGAAACTCCCATTAACAGCCGCAGATAGTGGATTATGGTGACATGCCGAAAATCCGGATCTCCGAAGCCGCTCGCTTTCTGGGCGTCAGCGACGACACCGTCCGCCGCTGGACCGAGAACGGGATGCTGACCCCGGTCAAGGACGCCTCCGGCCGGCTGGCCGTCGAGGGGCTCGAACTCGCCCACCTCGCCCGCAACCAGGCGCAGCTGCCCGAGGACCCCACCCGGGTAGGCAGCTCGGCGCGCAACCGGTTCGTTGGCCTGGTCACCGGCATCACCGCCGACAAGGTCATGGCCCAGGTGGAGCTGCAGTGCGGCCCGTTCCGCGTTGTCTCCCTGATGAGCAGCGAAGCCGTCCGTGACCTCGGCCTTGAACTCGGGTCCGTGGCCACCGCCGTCGTCAAAGCCACCACCGTCATCATCGAAACGCCGCAGGGAAAGAGCATCACATGAGCACCATCCGCGTGCGCATCGGCGCCCTGCTGGCCGCCGGAGTCCTTGCCGCCGGTCTGGCCGGCTGCGCCGCCTCCAACACTGCGGCCGGCAGAACCCAGAGCGGCAGTTCGACGGCGGCCGGCACCGGCACCCTGACCGTTTTCGCCGCCGCGTCCCTCAAGCCGACGTTCACCAAGATCGCCTCCGAGTTCGAGGCCGCAAACCCGGGCACCAAGGTCACGCTCAACTTCGCCGGGTCCTCGGACCTGGCCACGCAGATCACCCAAGGCGCCCCAGCCGATGTGTTCGCCTCCGCCGACACCAGGAACATGGCCAAACTCTCCGACGCGAAGCTCATCGACGGAACGGCAAGCAACTTCGCCACGAACGTCCTGGAGATCGCCGTCCCGCCGGGAAATCCGGCGTCGGTCAGTTCCTTCGCCGACCTGGCGAAGCCGGGCGTCAAGGTGGTTGTCTGCGCACCCCAGGTTCCCTGCGGCGCCGCCACCGAGACCGTGGAACAGGCCGCCGGAACCACCCTGAAACCCGTCAGCGAGGAATCCTCCGTGACCGATGTGCTCGGCAAGGTCACGTCCGGGGAAGCCGACGCCGGGCTGGTCTACGTCACCGACGTAAAAAACGCAGGCGACAAGGTCCAGGGCATCCCGTTCAGCGAATCAGGCAAGGCAGTGAATACCTACCCGATCGCCACCGCGGGCAGCAGCAGGAACAAGGAACTGGCCAGGGCCTTCATCGCCACGGTCACCGGCAGCGAAGGCAGGAAGGTCCTCAGTGAGGCCGGTTTCGGCACCCCGTAGCAAGGCCGGGACAGCCCGCAAAACTAACCGGCGGGACACCGGCTACACCGGCGTCCCGCCGTGGGTCTTCGCCCTCGCGGCAGCGGGAACGCTGTTTGTCCTGCTTCCGCTGGCCGCCATGGTGGCCAAG
This sequence comes from Arthrobacter globiformis, assembly GCF_003261175.1. GTDB lineage: Bacteria > Actinomycetota > Actinomycetes > Actinomycetales > Micrococcaceae > Arthrobacter > Arthrobacter globiformis_A. The sequence goes on from NZ_QLNP01000104.1 coordinate 18,529, forward strand.
GTCAACTGGGGCCAGTTCATCCCGCTCATCACCTCCGAATCCTCCCTCACCGCGCTGGGCCTGAGCCTGCGGACCTCGGCCGCCAGCACGGTGCTGTGCATAGTGCTCGGCGTGCCGCTGGCCCTCGTCCTGGCCCGCGCCAGTTTTCCGGGCCAGCGCCTGCTGCGGGCCTTCGTGCTCCTCCCCCTCGTGTTGCCGCCGGTCGTCGGCGGCATCGCCCTGCTGTACACGTTCGGCCGCCAGGGCATGCTCGGGCGCAGCATCGAATTGGCGGGGATCCAGATCGCCTTCTCCACCACCGCCGTCATTCTTGCCCAGACGTTCGTGGCGCTGCCGTTCCTGGTGGTCAGCCTCGAGGGCGCCCTGCGCACCGCGGGCACCAAGTACGAGGCGGTCGCTGCGACCCTGGGCGCCCGTCCCACCACGGTGCTGCGCCGCGTCAGCATCCCGCTGGTCCTGCCCGGGCTGGCTTCCGGTGCCGTGTTGTCGTTCGCGCGCTGCCTGGGTGAGTTCGGCGCCACCCTGACCTTCGCCGGCAGCCTCCAGGGCGTCACGCGCACCCTGCCCCTGGAGATCTACCTGCAGCGGGAAACCGACGCCGATGCCGCCGTCGCGCTTTCACTGGTGCTCGTCGCGGTGGCGGTCGCCGTCGTCGGGCTTTCCTACCGGCGCCCCCGGGCCCTGGCGGCGGAGGCAGGGACAGGATGACCTTCACGCTCAACGCCGCGCTGCACGTGCGCAACTTCGACGTTTCCCTCACGCTTGGACCCGCCGAAACCGTTGCCGTGCTGGGCCCCAACGGTGCCGGCAAGTCGACACTGCTGGGGATCATCGCCGGGCTCCTCCGCCCGGACAGCGGGCACGCCGTGCTCGGACAGAAAACGCTGTTCAACCTCGACGGCGGGAACAGCCACTTCCTGCCGCCGCACACCCGGGGAACAGCGCTGCTCGCACAGGAACCGCTGCTGTTTCCGCACATGAGCGTGCTGGAGAATGTCGCCTTCGGGCCGCGGGCAGCCGGCGCGAACCGGGCAAGTGCGCTGCAGACGTCGCGGCACTGGCTGGCCGAGGTGGAGGCCGCGGAGTTCGCGGACCGGCGGCCGGGCCAGCTCTCTGGCGGCCAGGCGCAGCGCGTCGCCATCGCCCGTGCCCTGGCCACAGACCCCGAACTGCTGCTGCTCGATGAGCCCATGGCGGCCCTCGACATCCATGCCGCCCCCATGCTCCGCAGGCTGCTCAAGCGGGTCCTCGCCAACCGCCGGGCCATCATCATCACGCACGACGTCCTGGACGCCCTGATGCTCGCCGACCGGGCCGTCGTCCTCGAGAGCGGACGGATCACGGAGGAAGGGCCCACGCGCGCGGTCCTGGAGAAACCGCGCAGCAAGTTCGCCGCCGGTTTGGCGGGCATGAACCTGCTCCCCGGCACCATCACCGGCCGTGGGCTAACGTCCGACGGCGGACTGGACATCACTGCCCACCCCGAGGACGGTGCCGTCCCCGGCCAGGACGGCGTCGCCGTATTTTCGCCGACCGCGGTCTCGGTCTTCCTCAGCGCTGAGCACGGCAGCCCGCGGAACTCTTTCGCCGTCACCATCACGGACCTTGAACCCCACGGCGACCAGATCCGCGTCCACGCCGGCGGCTTGTCCGCGGACATCACCCCGGCAGCGTCGGCGGACCTGGGACTCACGCCGGGGATGACCGTCTACTTCGTCATCAAGGCCACGGCCATCGCGGTTTATCCGGCGTAGGTTGGCGGAACGCGGCTCGGCGGCTGCTCCGACCCCCAGCGCGAACTGGCAGCTAATGCCCGCAAAATCCAATTTTGGGGTCATTACATGCCAGTTCGACGGGGTAAGTCCGCCATTCGTTTGGCCAGCACCGCCGACAGCGTCAGAACCAGGAGTCCGGCCAGCGGCACCACGAAGAGGCCGGCGCGCAGGCTGGCGGCATCCGCGATGGCGCCCACGACGGGCGGGGACACCAGGAAGCCCACGCGCATCAGCCAGCTGACCATGGTGAGCCCGGTTCCGGGCCGCAGCCCGGGTAGTTCGTCCGCGGCGTGCATGGCCGCGGGAACGAGCGTTGCCACGCCGAGGCCGGCGGCCGCGAAGCCGAGAATCGTTCCCGGGATGCTCGGAACGGCCAGGGCGGTACCCATGCCGACGGCGGCGATGATCCCGCCGGCTCGCGCAACCGTCCGCTGGCCGAAGCGGTCCACGAGCCGGTCACCCATCAGGCGGCCTACGAACTGCGCGGCCGTCAGCGCCACGAAGCCGAACCCTGCGAGTGTGGTGGCCGCGCCGAGGCTGTCGCTGAGGTAGATGGCGGACCACGAACTGCCGGCATCCTCCACCAAAGCCCCAGCCGTTGCGATGAGCACCAGCGCAGCCAGGACCCCGTACTTGGCGACTGTTCCCCGGGCGGTGGACGGCTCCGAGCCAGGTGCCGCTGTCCCGTCCGCAGCATCAGCGGCGGCGAGCTCGCCGTCGTCGTCCGATTCCGGCCCGGCCAGGAGGAAGCGGCAGCAGCACAGCGTCAGCGCCGCGAACAGTGCGGCGGAGATGCTGAGGTGGATTCCGGGCGCAAGATCCAGGCCCGCCGCAGCGGCCCCCATCAGGCCGCCCAGCACGGCTCCGATGCTCCACACCGCGTGCAGCGAGTTGATGATGGAGCGCTGGTACAGCCGCTGGACACGCAGCCCGTGGGCGTTCTGGGCCACATCGGTGACGGCGTCCATCGCTCCGGCGAAGAACAACGCGGCGGCGAGCATCGCCCAGGACGGCGCCATGCCCGCGCACAGGATCCCGAGGCTGGTCAGGATGGTGCCCGCGACCGCGACCCGCGAGGACCGGAAGCGGCGGATCAACGCGCCCGACGCGAGCCCCGCAATCAGCGCACCCAGCGGGAAGGCCGCCACAGCAAGCCCGAACTGGGCGTTGCTCAGACCCAGCTCCGCCATGATGGTCGGGTACCGGGGCACCAGGTTGGCGAAGAGCGCTCCGTTGGTGAGGAAGAGGATGGCGACGGCGGCACGCGCCTTGCCGGGCCCGGCCGGGGCGGTGATCGCGGCGGCGGACGGCGCCGCGGTTGAAGAGTTGTTCACTGCGGAGTCACTATTCTGTTCACGGCGTCGCGAACGGTCTCAACGGACATGGGTTCCAGGGCCAGCGCCCGGTGGATGGAGAGGCCCTCAATCAGGGCGTCCAGCATCACCGTTGTGGCCGGATCGAAGTGCCGCTCCAGGGCGGCGCGGCTCCTGGCCATCCAGGTATCGGTCACCCGGCGCAGGTCCGGGCGGCGCGCGGCCAGGGCGTAGAGCTCGTAGGTGAGCAGGATGTTCCGGCGTTCCCCGAGCAGCTCCCCCGCGATGAGGCCCACCACGGCTTCCCGGGCCCCGTCCCGCCCGTGCGCTCCGGCCAGGGCCGCCTCGAACCCGTCCGCCGTGTCGTCGGCGAGCTTCGTGAAGGCGGCCGCGAACAGATCGTCGAGGCCCTTGAAATGGTAGGTCAGCGAGCCGAGGGGCACGTCCGCTGCCTCGGCGACTTTCCGGTGGGTGGTGGCGGCAACGCCGTGTTCGGCGATGACGTCCAGGGCCACCTCGATGAGCCGCCGCCGGCGGTTGGGGTCGTGGCGGCGCACGCTCATATGCTGCGGATGACGCGGGCGGGGTTGCCGACGGCGACGACGTTAGCCGGCACGTCCTTCGTCACCACGGCCCCGGCGCCGATCACCGAGTTCTCCCCCACGGCCACGCCGGGCAGGATGATCGCGCCTCCGCCGATCCAGACGTTGTTCCCGATGGTGATGGGCTGCGCTGCCTCGAGCTTGTCCCGGCGCGGACCGGGCTCCACGGGATGGGTGGGCGTTAGCAGCTGGACGTTGGGACCGATCTGCACGTCGTCGCCGATGGTGATGGGAGCAACGTCCAACGCCGTGAAGTTGAAGTTGATGAAGGTCCGGGCACCGATCCGGATGTACTTGCCGTAGTCGACAAACAGCGGCGGCCGGATGTCCGTGCCCTCGCCAACCGCGCCGAGGAGGTCGGCCAGGATCCGCTTCGCCTCATCCCGGTCCCCCGCCCACGTCCTGCCGTAGCGGTCAGCGAGCTCCATGCCGCGGGCGTTGTCGGCGGCGAGGTTCGGATCGTCGGCGATGTACAGGTCTCCGGCCTGCATCCGTTCCTGCATCGTCCTGCTGTCACCGGCAAAGTACTGCTCCACAATAAATCCCTCCGAAAGGCGTTATGTACAAACGTACATTCTTTGTGTACGGATGTACATAACGCCCTCCGAAGGTCCTGAGCGGGAAGGGATCACTTCTTCACCACGTCCAGCTCGACGACGGCCCAGGACAGCGCCGGCAGGCTCAGCCGGAGTTCGGAGCCGCTTGCCTTCGCGCCTTCGAGGGGCTTCAGGCCCACGCGGTCCGGGCTCTCCTGGGCGTTGATCGTGAAGCGGTCGCCGCCCTCCGGAATTTCCAGGACCTCGGCGCGGCGCACCTGGCGGGCATCGAAACCGCGCAGGGCAACCTCGACGTCGGCCGCCTCCTCCAGGCCGCGGTTGGCGAAGAACAGCGCCACCCTGCCCGTTTCCTCGTTCCACGTCGCACTGACGTCCACGAGGTCGGTGTCGCCGAACCGAGCATTACCGTACTTGTCGGAGTCGACGGACAGGCGCAGGATCTGACCTTTCGCCAGTTCGGCCATCCGGGCGAAGGGGTGGAAGATGGTCTGCCGCCAGGCCGGGCCGTTTTCCTCGCTGAAGATCGGCGCGATCACGTTGACCAACTGCGCCTGGTTGGCGATCTTGACCCGGTCGCCGTGGCGGAGCAGCGAGTTGAGCAGTGTGCCCACGACGACGGCGTCCGTCACGTTGTACTTGTCCTCAATGACCCGCGGGTGCTCGCGCCAGCCAGCCTTGGTCACGTTGTGCGGCTGGTCCTCGGTGTCGAGGCCCCGCTGGTACCAGACGTTCCATTCGTCGAAGGACAGGTTGATGTGCTTCTTGTGCTTGCCCTTGGCGCGGACGGCGTCGGCCGTGGCGATCACCGACTCGATGAAGTAGTCGGTGTCGACGGCGCTGGCCAGGAAGCTGCCGACGTCGCCGTCGTGCTCCTGGTAGTAGGCGTGCAGCGAGACGTAGTCCACTTCCTCGTAGGCGTGGGTCAGCACCGTCTGCTCCCAGGCCCCGAAGGTGGGCATGCCGGAGTTGGAGCTGCCGCAGGCCACCAGTTCGATGTCCTGGTCCACGAACCGCATCGCCTTGGCCGCCTCCTGGGCCAGCCGCCCGTATTCCTCGGCGGTCTTGTGGCCGATCTGCCACGGCCCGTCCATCTCGTTGCCGAGGCACCACAGCTTGATGTTGAACGGGTCCTTGTGCCCGTTCTTGGCGCGCAGGTCGGACAGGTAGGTGCCGCCGGGGTGGTTGGCGTACTCCACGATCTCGCGGGCCGCGTCCACTCCCCTGGTGCCCAGGTTGATGGCCTCCATGATTTCGGTGCCCGCCTGCCGGGACCAGTCGACGAACTCGTGCAGGCCGAAGGCGTTGGTTTCCAGGGTGTGCCAGGCGCCGTCGAGCCGCCGGGGGCGGTTTTCCCGGGGGCCGATGCCGTCCTCCCAGTTGTAGCCGGAGACGAAGTTGCCGCCGGGGTAACGGATGACGGTGGCGCCGAGCTCCTTGACGAGCTTGAGCACGTCCTGCCGGAAACCGTTCTCGTCGGCCTCCGGGTGGCCGGGCTCGTAGATGCCGGTGTAGACACAGCGGCCCATGTGCTCAACGAAGGAGCCGAAAAGGCGGCGGGGTACTTCCCCGATGGTGAAGTCGCGGTCGAGGGTGATCCTTGCGCGGGACATGTGGGGTATCTCCTTGGTTGTGGAACAGGTTCAGTGAGAGGAATGAAAAGCGAAGGTGCCGCGTCAGGTGCCGGCGAGTCCCGTCGTCGCAACGCCCTTGATGATCTGGCGCTGGAAAAACAGGAAGACGAGGATGAGCGGCAGCGCCGCGAGCAGTGCGGACGCCATGTTCTGCGCGTACTGGATGCCGTAGGCGCTCTTGATGGTCTGCAGCCCGACCGGCAGGGTCAGGATGGAGCCGTCGTTGGTGGAGATGAAGGGCCAGAGGAAGTTGTTCCAGGCGCCGATGAACACGAAGATCGCGACGGCGGCCAGGATGGGCCGTGAGAGCGGCAGGACGATCTGGGTGAAGATCCGCATCCGACTGGCGCCGTCCATCACCGCGGCCTCCTCGAGCTCGCGCGGGATCTGGTCGAAGAACTTCTTGAGCACGAACACCATGGCCGGGTGAATGACCTGCGGCAGGATGATGGCCCACGACGTGTCAATCATGTGCAGCGCCACCATCTGGTAGAACAGCGGGATGATCAGCACCGGCGGCGGAATGATGATGGAGGCGATGATCACCGTCATCAGCACTTTCTTGCCGCGGAAGTCGATGCGAGACAGGGCGTAGGCCACCAGCGCGGAGATAGCCAGCGTAATCGCGGTGATGGCAGCGGAGGTGTAGAGCGAGTTCCAGGTCCACAGCGGGATGTTGCCGTCCTGGAACACCTTGATGAACGCGTCGGCAGTAAAGCCCGACGGCGGGATCCAGCTTACTTTCGGCGCTGCGGCGTCCGTTTCGCTCTTGAAAGCGGTGACCGTGGCCCAGGCGAAGGGGATCAGCCACAGGACGGCGAGGATCGCGGCCACCGCCAGGACGGCGGCCCTGCCGGCGGTCATCTTCTTGCGGGGCTGGCGGAGATGTGTGGCGGACGTGCCGCGAAGGGCGGGACGGGTGAGGGTCTGGGTTGCCATGATTATGCACTCCTGCGGCGAGTGATGAAGAACTGCATGACCGAGACGGCCACGATCAGCCCGAAGAAGATGTAGGAGATGGCTGCGGAGTAGCCCAGCCGGTAGCCGGTGAACCCGGTTTCGAAGATGTACTGCACCACGGGCCGGGTGGAACCCGCGGGGCCGCCGGCCGTCATCTGGTACACCTGATCGAAAATCTTGAGCGAGGCCAGGATCTGCAGGAGCACGATCATCACGGTGGTGGGCGTCAGTTGCGGCAGGGTGATGGAGAAGAACTGCCGCCAGGCGCCGGCACCGTCCAGCGACGCAGCCTCGTAGTGCTGGGCGGGGATGTTCTGCATGGCGGCCAGGTACAGCAGGAAGTTGAACCCCACCGTCCACCACAGCGTGGCGATGACGATGGCCCACATGGCCACGTTCGGGTCGTTCAACCAGGCCACCTTGGGAAGCCCGATCTTCGCCAGCGAGTCATTGATCAGGCCCAGCTGCGGGTTGTACATCCAGGAGAAGAAGAGGGAGACCACTGTGGACGCGAGCAGGTACGGGGCGAAGTAGGAGAGCCGCCACAGCCACTGGGCCGGCAGCCCGACGTTGACCAGTGCTGCCATAACGAGGGCGACGAGTACCAGCGGAACCGTACTGATCACCGTGAAGTAGAGCGTGTTGCCGAGCGAGTGCCACATGTCGGCGTCGGCCAGCGCTTCGGCATAGTTGGCCAGGCCGATCAGGCTGTCATTCGCGCCAGTGAGGGACTTGCCGGTGAGGCTCATGTACACGCCGTACAGCAGCGGCCAGACGAGGAAGACCAGGAAGAAGGCCAAGAACGGGGCGGCGAAGCCCCAGCCGTTGAGGTTGTCCCGGGTCCGGCGGGGACAGGACTGCGATGCGTTGGGCCGGCCTGTCCCGGACGGTCTTTTGCGGGACGGGTTGCTGCGGAGCTGGCCGGGCAAGGACGGCGCCTGCTCAGCACTTTCGGATGTTGCTAAGGAACTCATTGGGGACTCCTTTGTCGCTCAGTGGTCTCAGATGCTCAGTGCTCTCAGATACTCAGTGGCCTCAGACCGGGTTGGGCCGGGAAAGAAGGGTGTTGGTGCGGCGGACAAAGGCGTCCCAGCCGTCGTCGGCCTTGTCGCGGCCGAGGAGTACGTTCTGCACGTTTTCCGCAAAGTACGTCTGCCAGTCGGAACCCGAGCCGCTGAACCAGGACTCGGGGTCATAGGCGATGATGTCCGCGGCGTTGGCGTAGTGGATCTGGGGCGTGAGATCCCGGTAGGCCTGAGACTGCACAATGGGCTTGTAGGCCGGGATGTGGCCGGCTTCGGCCCAGGACAGTGACCCCTTGAGGATGTCGCTGACGAACTTGTACACGTCGCGCCGTTTCCCGTCGTCGACGTTCAATTGGCGCGGCAGGACGAAGGAGTGCGAGTCCGCGTACGACGCCGGCGTCCCGTAGAGCGTGGGAATGGTGGCGGCGTCGACGGGCAGCTCGGCCTTCTTGAAGGTGGGGAGTTCCCAGACGCCGCTGAACAGCATCCCCGAACCGCCGCGGGCGAATTCGGCGATCCCGGTGCCGATGTCCCCGCTCTTTGCGGCGACGGTGTCATCGAAGAGCGAGGCCATGAATTCCAGGGATTCGACCGCGGCCTCCCGGTCGGCCTTCATCGGCTGGCCGGGCGTGAGTTCGATGTCGGCCCCGTGCTGCTTGTAGAGCGTGTAGAAGAGGCGCCACATCTGCGAACCGCTGCCCAGGTAGCCGAAGGACAGGCCGTGCGCCTGCGTCACCTTCTGCATCTCACGGGCCATGGCGAGGAAGTCCTGCGGGGAGCTCACCTCCTCCAGCTGGCCGTTGGCGGCGAGCAACCCTGCCTTGCCTGCGACGTCGGTGTTGTAAAACATGACGAAGGGGTGGGAATCCAACGCGATGGAGAACACCTGGCCGCCGTGCTGGCTCTTGTCCCAGATTCTCGGCGCGAAGCTCTCCGCCGTCACGCCGTACTCAGCCAGCAGGGACATGTCCCACGGGTCGATGAGCCCGCCCGGCGCGTACCCGGGGACCCGGCTCGCGTGCATGATGGCCAGTTCCGGCGGCCTGCCGCCCGCCGACGCCATGGCCAGCTTGGTGTAGTACGGCGGGCCCCAGGCCAGGACGGTCGGATGGACCTTGAAGCCGGGGTTGGCCCCGTTCGCCGCGCTGATCATGGCCTGCATCTTGATGCCGTCGCCGCCGGACAGCAGATGCCAGAACGCAATGTCCCGAACAGCCGCCGCGGAGGCGGTTCCGCCACAGCCCGTGAGTCCGGCGGCGGCAAGGACGCTGCCCAGGGCCGCGGTTCCTGCCAGTAACTGTCGCCGGGAAACCTGTCTGCCAGGCAACTGATTCCCCGCGAAAAAATCAAACTGCTTCACCCGTCACTCCTTTGGATGGGTCCGCTGAAAGTAATCCTTGTGGCACCGCGCCAGGCGTTCCGGTCCGCTGCATTTCGGGGCCCGGCAGAGGCTGGCGTGTGATGCAGGCCTCACATTACATCGTTGTAAAACCCGGCACAAGAGAAAATTGTTAGCGCCAACAATGTGATGGGGTGGTCTCGTTTAGGTGCCGGTGCTGTCCCGTTCCACAATCCTGTAATCCACGGTCACCACTTGCTGCTCGCTGGCACGGTCCGCCATCCGCGCGGTGAGGAGGCGCAGGGCCTCGCTGGCCACCAGGCGCTTGTCGAAGGAAACGGTGGTCAGCGACGGGACGGCATACTGCCCGTCGGCGATGTCGTCGAAGCCGGCCACCGCGATGTCCTCCGGAACCTTGATTCCGCGCTTCCACAGCACGCTGAGCGCGCCGATGGCCATGGAGTCGGTGAAGCAGAACAGCGCGTCCGGGAGCGGGTGCGCGTCCAGGTAGGAGGCGAGTGCGTCCGCAGCCGCCTGGGGCGTCCACTTCTCGCAGGGGATCAGCAGCGAGTCATCAGGATAAATGCCGAGTTCATCCAGCGCGGCCTGGTAGCCGCGGGTGCGCAGAACTGCCGCTGCCGAGTGCCGGCCTTCTGCAGTTCCCAGCACGGCGATGCGGCGACGGCCTGTCCGGGCGAGCGCGCGGGTCATGTCGCGGGCGGCGGCAACGCTGTCCACCCACACGCGGTCGGCCAGCTGCTGGGAGACCTCCCCCAGCAGGACCACCGGCGGCAGGGAGACGCCCACTTTAACGGCACTTTCATCGAGCACCACGGGGTTGAGGATCAGGCCGTCGACGAGGTTGGACCGCGCCCGGGACATGAGTTCGTATTCGCGCCCGGGATCGGAGCCGGTTTCCTCGATCTGGACGCTCCAGCCCTGTTCGTGGGCGACCTCCACCACGTGGTGCGCGATCTCCGCAGAGTAGGGCGTGGCCAGGTCCGGCAGCGCCAGGGCAATGACGCCGGACCTGCCGTTGCGCAGGCCCCGGGCGGAGAGGTTGGGCACGTAGTCGAGTTCGAGGATGGCCTGCTCCACCTTGAGCCGGGTGGATCCGCTGACCGGCACCACGCCGTTCATCACGTTCGACACAGTCTTGGGTGAAACTCCGGCACGGCGCGCGACGTCCTTGACGGTTGCGCGCACTGCTCCCCTTTCAACGACGGATGTGAACGATGTTACAGCCCGCTACCGCGCCTGGCTGGCGCCGGCAGCCAGTGCGGCCTTCCGGCGTCGGCCCTTCGCCAGCATCAAAGCAACGACGGCGACGACGGCGGCCGCCGCTCCGCCGGCCAGTGCGGGCAGGGCGTTCCAAGAGCCGGCGGCTGGCTGTGCCGCCGTTTCGGCGGCCGGGGTTGCGGCCGGTGCAGCCGCCGTCGGCTCCAGCGACGCAGGCGGCGCTGACGCCGTCGAACCCTGCGACGCCGCTGCCAAGGCTTCCGCGGAGTACCGGACCACCGCGCCGCCGGAGCCGGAGCCGGAGCCGGGGCTGATGACAATGACAGAGCCGTCGGGGGCCACCGCCAGGTGGCCGGGGCCGCCGTCGGTGGGGACGGAGCCCGCCACCTCCGTGGCCTGCGGACGGATCATGGACAGCTTCTGGTTCAGCAGGCTCGTCACGTACAGGGAGCCGTCCGGCGCAGCGGCGATGTCCTGCGGCCCGCCCTCGACGAAGATCCGCTCAGCCACGGTGCTGGCGCCCGGTTTGATGACGGCGACGTCATTGGACTTGATGTTGGCTACGTAAACGGTTCCGTCGGGTCCTGCCGCAATGCCGTGCGGTTCCTGGGACGTCCCGGTGTCCGAGACCAGTTCGATGGTCTTTGAGACGGTGTCCGCCCCGGCCTGGATCACAGAGACGGAGCCGGTGGTTTGGTTGGTCACAAACGCGGTTCCGTCCTTCCCTACCGCTATTTCCGACGGGCGCGCTCCCACTTTGATTGTCCGGTCCACTGCGGTGCCGTTCGGTGCAATGACGGAGACGGTGTTGCGCTCGGGGTTGGCCACGTACACCGTTCCATCTGGTCCGGCGGCAAGCGGGTGAAGCCCGGCGGAAACCGGGATGCTCCGTGCCATGGCTGCGTCCCCGGCCGGAATGACGCCGACCGCGCTCTGGTCCCCGTCTGCCATGGCCACATAAAGCGTGCCATCCGGACCGAGCGCGAGCCCGGTGGTGGAGTGGCCTCCCGTACTGATAGTGCGGCTAGCCCTGGTCGCACCGGCGGGAACCACGAAGACACCACCACCCTGGCCGTAATTGCCGAGGTAGGCCGTGCCGTCGGCAGCAATGGCCACCCGGACCGGGGTGCCGTAGATGGAGATGGCTTTCCCGGGCGCTGCCACGGCAGCCGCCGTCCCCAGGCACAGGAATGCCCCAACCATGGCGGTGATAGCGGCCCAGCGGTACTTCATGAAATTTTCCCCCAACAGATTCCCCAATAGCGCTTCGACGCGAAGCCAACCCAAGAAGCCTACTAGTCACCGGGACAGGCCCATTGACCGCCGGCAGCGGAGTCCCAATAGTGGGGGCATGGCAACAGGGATTTCCGATGCAGAGTTCTCATCCGCCGACGGTGTGGCTGAGTGGCGCGTGCTCTTCTGGGGTGCGAAAACCCTCTACGAGACGGGTGACTTCGCCACCGGCGCCAAGTTCGTTGCCGCGATCGCGGAGGTTGCCGAAACCCTCGGCCATGCCCCACTGGTGGACCTGCGGCCGGACACCGTCACGGTCCAGGTCATCACGCCGGGCGTCGGGCTGAGCGACCGGGACCTCGAGCTTGCCCGCAGCATCTCCCGCGTTGCGGACCGGCTGGGGCTGAAACCGGATCCGTCGGCCGTGCAGCACGTCCAGCTGGCGTTCGACGCCGAGGACCGGCCGGCCGTCATGGAGTTCTGGCGTGCCGCCCTGGGTTATGTCGCGGTCGGGGACGAGGACCTGATCGAACCCAACCTCATCGGGCCGCCCGCGTGGTTCCAGGACAAGAAGTTCGTCCCGCCGCGCAACCGCATCCACATGGATGTCTCGGTCCCGCATGACCAGGCGCAGGCGCGCATCGACGCAATCCTGGCCGCCGGCGGCCGCGTCCTGGGCGACCGCTATGCCCCCGCTTGGGTGTCCCTCATCGACCCGGAGGGCAACGTGGTGGACATTTGCACGTGGCAAGGACGGGACTGATGTCCCACCAACCACCAATCCGTGAGGAAGCACAATGAGCAACGAAGGTCCAGTACTCGTCGTCGGCGGCACCGGCATGCTTGGCGGCAAGGTAATCTCCGCGTTACAGGCGAACGGAAAGCAGGTGCGGGCTTTGGTCCGGCCCGGTTCAGACACTGCCGGGCTTCAGCGCGGCGGCGTGGAGGTTGTCCGCGGAGACATGATGGACCCGGAATCCCTGCTCCGCAGCATGCAGGGGGCTGACGCCGTCATCACCACGGCGGCCGGATACACCCGGCACCGCAAGGGTGACACCGCCGCCATTGACATCACCGGCAACGCCAACCTTGCCGACGCCGCCTCCCGCGCCGGCGTCCGCAGATTCGTGCTCACCAGCATCCTCACCTGCGACCAGACGCCAGGTGTCCCGCATTTCTGGCACAAGAGGCTCGCAGAAGACCGGCTGGAACAGCTGCAGGTGCCGTTCGTGGCGCTCCGGCCGGCGCCTTCCTGGACCAGGTCACCCGGTTCGGCGGTGACCCGATCGCGAAGCGACGGCTGACCTGGTTCGGCTCGGACCAGGTTCCGATGACCTTCGTGCTGATGTCCGATCTGGCTGGCTATCTCGCAGCCGCCGTCGACGCGGACGTGGCGCCCGGATCACGGATCGATATCGGCTGGGACCGCCCGGTGTCCATGCACCAAATTGCCGATATCGCCGGCCGCCTTCTCGGGGAGCGGATCAGCGTCCGCTCCATCCCCGCCGGCCTCCTGCGCACTGCCGGCAAGGTCCTCGGGCCTGCGGTTCCCCTGGCCCGCGACATGAGCGCCATGATCGACTGGTTCCAGACCGGCAAGTATGTCGCCGACACCACCCGCCAGCAGGAGGTCTTCGGTCCGCCGCCTACGGCGGATGATGCCGTGGCCAGGTTCCTGAGCAGCCTCGGACATACCGTCCGGAAATAGTTCCGCGGGCCGCCGTCGGGAACGGTCGACGGCGGGAGGTTCCCGACGTCGTCGTCCTGCCTTAGGCGTCCAAAAAGCGCTGTAGGAACGGGAGGGTCGCGAGCATCGGCTGCAGGTCGCCGTCGCTGGCGGCGAGTTCGCCGAGGTAGTCGCCGTGGCCGCCGGGCACGATCAAGAGCCGGCAACCGGGGATGGCGCGGGACATCCGCACGGCGTGCTCGGGGCCCATCACGTCCTGGTCGGCGCAGAGCACCAGGGTTGTCGCGGTGATCCCGGCGAGGTCCTGCTCGGACCAGCCGGGGAAGCTGACGATGCGCTGCCGGTCCAGCTCGAACAGCCGCTCAAGGTGCCCGGGTTCAGGGCTGAGGCTGCGGTCGGCGTCCTGGTACACGGCGGGCATGTTGTCGAGAGTGGCAGTTTTCATGCCCTCCCAGAACTCGTCGGGCACGGCGTCCCGGCTGAAGAACGTGGAGGCGGCGATGAGGCGGCGCACCCTGGCCGGGTGCTGCAGGGCCAGGGCGAGGGCGGTGTGGCCGCCGGCGCTGAAACCGAGCACGTCCACCGAATCCAGTTGCAGCTCGTCGAGGACCGCCAGGACGTCTCCGGCGGAATTCTCGGCCGTGAGGGGGCGATCGGTCGCGGTGGTGCGGCCGTGGCCTTCCTCGTCGACGGCGATCACCTGCCTCTGTGCGGCCAGCAACGGAATGAGGCTGGCGAAGTTCGTCTGGATGGTGGAGCCGCCGCCGGGGATGAGGAGCAGCGGCGTCTTGCCTAGTGCTGGCGGGCCGTGAACCTCGTAATACATGCGCAGGTCGCCGTTGGCCGCGTATCCATGGGTGAAACTCACAGGGCATCCTAACGCCCGGTGGCTTCGGGTGGGTAGGGTTCCCGTCCGGTCCTCCCCCGGCTCCGAATACCTTCCAGAGACCCAGGAGCAGCAGATGACCATCAGCATTCAGCAGGAAACCGCCCGCACCGGAGCACCCGCGCTACAGCGGCGCGTTGTTTCCACGGAGCTGGGTCTTGTCTCCGTGCGTGTCCAGCAGAGCGCCGGAGGTGTTCACGCGGCGCGCGGGTTCCCGGCGCGCTCGGCAGCGGAGGTCTACCTGCACGGTGCCGCGGGATCTTGGACCACCTTCCGGCCGCTGCTGTCCAAGGCGCCGGACACTGACCGCGTACTTATCGATCTGCCGGGCTGGGGTGCATCCACGGCGGGCGTCCGGCTGGAAGAGCTCAGCGTCGAAACGATGGCGCGCGCCGTCGTCGAGATACTGGATTCGCTCGGATACCAGCAGTGGAACCTGGTGGGCCATTCGATGGGAGGCTTCCTGGCATTGCACCTGGCCGCGAGGTGGCCGGAGCGCGCTGCCAGCGTCGCAGCCATTTCGGCCACCACGTTCGCCGTGTCCGAGGCGGCGCGGCGGCCGCTTCGGAGCCTCTCAAGATTCCCGCCGTTTGTCGGCATGCTGCTCACCATGCGCTCCATGGCAGCCTTCGGCCCGTCCGGGACGGCCGTGATACGGGCAGTCGGCACCACCCCGGTGATGGGACTGCTGATGTCACCGTTCTTCCGCGACCCGGCAGCTGTCCCCGGCCATGTGATCCGCGGGCTTGCGCTCGATGCCCGGCCCGCCAGCTTCGCCGCGGCTGTCCGGGGTGCCGGGGCCTACGACTTTGGCCAATGGCGCTCCATCCGCTGTCCGGTGCTGGCAACGCGCGGGGACAGTGACGTGTTCACGCCGCCGTCTGACCTGTTCCGGCTGGCCGCCGTCGTCCCGCACGTCCGGCTGGAGACCATCCCGCGTTGCGGCCACTTCGCCAACATTGAGCAGCCGGAGCATGTACAACGGCTGCTCGATGCCCTTCGATCTACGTGAGGTTCTCTATTACCAGAGCAGTTCAAGGTTGTGGACCTCACATTCCCGATTACCCCCCAGTAACGTTCGGGCCGCGTTCACCGGACATTCATGATCCGATCAGGTGCCCTTGCCTGAATGGACGGGACCATCCCCGTCACTGTTTCAGGAGACACCGTGTCCCGTTCCTTCACCACGTCCCGCCGCGGATTCCTCGCGGCAACCGGCGGCGCCGTCGCGGCTGCCGCCGTCTACGGCTTTTCCGCAGCCCCCGCCTGGGCGGATCCGCGTTTTCCGCAGAACCCCTTCACTCTGGGCATCGCCTCTGGCGACCCCACCCCGGACGGCATCGTGCTGTGGACCCGTCTGGCGCCTGAACCGCAGGCCGCCGACGGGATGGGCGGAATGCCGCCCTACCAGGTCCAGGTCAACTGGCAGGTTGCCACGGACCCGGGCTTCCGCAACGTGGTCAAGGCCGGCAGCGAGCGCGCCACACCCGAACTTGCCCACTCCGTGCACGCCGAGGTCAGCGGGCTGCGGCCGTCAGCAGACTACTGGTACCGCTTCCGCGTGGGCAACGAGGAAAGCCCGGTGGGTCACACGCGCACGGCCCCGGCCGCCGGCTCGGACCCCAGCCGCGTCACCTTTGGCCTGGCGTCCTGCCAGTCCTGGGCCGGCGGCCGCTACGCTGCGTACCGCACGATGGCCCAGGAGGATCTTGATCTCGTGGTGCACGTGGGCGACTACACCTACGAGGGCAGGAACCACGAATCCCTGGCCGATTTCCGCAACAACCACGCCAAGTACAAGAGCTCCGTGGACCTGCAGGCCGCGCACGCCAAATTCCCCTTCGTCGTGACGTTCGATGACCACGAGGTCGAGAACAACTGGGCCGACGGCATATCGCAGCCGGACAACGAGTCTTCCAATGATCCGGAGCGTTTCCTCCAACTGCGGGCCAACGCCTTCCAGGCCTACTACGAACACCTTCCGCTGCGCCGCCCGCAACGCCCGACGGGCCCGGACATGGTCCTGTACCGCCGGCTGGACTATGGGAACCTCGCCAGGTTCCACGTCCTGGACACCAGGCAGTACCGCTCGGACCAGCTGACTGAGAACTTCCCCGGCGGCCCGCAGCACCCGGACGTGTATGACCCTTCCCGCACGCTGATGGGCGGCGAGCAGGAGCAGTGGCTGTTCCAGGGGCTGGCTTCCTCGCCCGCCGGCTGGAACGTGATCGCCCAGCAGACGATGATGGCGCAGTACGACTACGACCCCGGTGAAACCCTGTCGGTCAACCACGACCAGTGGGACGGCTACGTGATCTCCCGCAACAGGCTCACGAACTTCATCGCCCAGCAGGCACCGGCCAACCCCGTCGTCCTCAGCGGAGACTGGCATGCCGCCTTCGCTAATGACCTCCTTCGCGACTACGCCAACCCGGCCTCGAAAGTGGTGGCCACCGAATTTGTCGGAACGTCGATCAGCTCAGGCTGCGGTTGGGCGCAGGCCATCAAGAACGGCCTGCCGGCGAACCCGCACACCCGCTATATCAACCCGGATAAGCGCGGCTGGACCCGCTGCACCGCGACGCCCGAGGGGTTCCGCAGCGACTACCTCGTGGTGGAATCCGCCGCCGATACGGTCTCGCCCGCCGTCGTCGATGCTTCCTTCAGGGTCCGGAACGGACACGCAGGGGCGGAGCGCATCTGACCATGCCCATCCTCAACCGCCGCCTCAGCAGGACCGCCATCGCCGCCCTGGCTTTGGGACTCCCCGTGGCCTGCCTCATCGTCCCCGCCGGTCCTTCCACCGCCGCGCAGTCGAACCCGGCCCACGAAGCCGTCGCGCCTGTGGCATCCGGCAACCTCGCCCTTGGCGCCGCAGACTTGCCCGAGCTGCGGACCGCAACCACCCTGGCGCCCGGCCTGACCCGGACATCGATCACCCGCGGGGCCCCCAACCCGAACCTGCAGTGGACCGCCGAGGTGGCCACCCCGTCGGTGTCCCCCGACCCCGACGCGCCCGCGTCAGCACTCTCCACTGAGGCGCAGGCCCGTTCGGTGGCCGGCAAGCTCCAGGCAGCAGGCATTCCCGCCCGCATCGAGCATGTCCGGTCCCCGCAGCTGGCCGATGCCGGCGGAGACCTCGGCTACCGGGTGCGCGTCGGGCAGTTCCCGGCCAAAGCCGACGGGTCCGCCACCGTCGCGGAGATCAAGGCCGCCGGCTACGCGTCCTCCGTGATCTACACCGGCTGGGACGGCGACGCTGGCACCAGCGATAACACCCGCGGACAGTGGAAGCTGGAGGTCCTCACCATTGATCCGAAGGTGTTCCGCGGAGACCTCACTTCCTCCTTTGGCCCGAACCTCCAGGACCGGGAAACCACCAGCCAGCTGGGATCCGCCGCGGGAGCCCTCGCCGCCGTGAACGGCGGCTACTTTGTGCTGGACCCGAAGGCCGGAGCCCCCGGCGACCCCGCCGGCACCGCAGTCCGGGACGGCAAGGTGCTCAGCGAACCTGTCGGCGACCGGCCCTCCCTGGTCATTGGCGCAAGGAACGGGAGTTCCATCCAGCGCCTGCACTGGGACGGCTCGGTTACCGCTCTTGGGAACGCCGGAAAACTGGCCCTGGACGGCATCAACCGCGTGCCCGGCCTGATCCGGAACTGCGGCGGCACCGACGATACCCCCACGTCCCTGCCGCTGCACGACTTCACCTGCAGGGACGCGGACGAGATTGTGGCCTTCACGTCCGAGTTCGGTTCCTCAACGCCGTCCGGCCCCGGGCTGGAGGTTGTTCTGGATGTCCAGGGGGTGGTCACAGCCGTCAACACCATCCGCGGCACAGCTGTCCCTGCCGGCGGGCACACCCTGCAGGCCATCGGCGCGGACGCGGACAGGCTCGCGGGTCTGGCCAAGGTGGGCTCCCGGCTGCAAGTCGCAACGGACCTCATCAACGGCGACGGCAAGCCCCTTAGGACCGGCGCCACCACCGACGTCGTCAACGGCGGTCCCGTGCTGGTCGAGAACGGCAGGGAACACGTGACGGCTGCCCGGGACGGCATGGTCCGCTCCGGCGACAGCAACAGTTTCTACTACGGCTGGGTACACAAGCGGAACCCGCGCACCATTGCCGGTGTCGACGCCGCAGGCCGCACGCTGCTGGTGACCGCCGACGGACGCCAAACAACGTCCCTTGGCCTGAGCATCAAGGAAGCGGCGGACGTTGCCCGCTCGCTCGGCATGGTCAGCGCCATCAACCTCGACGGCGGCGGGTCCACCACCATGGTCCAGGACGGCCAGGTTGTGAACTCGCCCTCCGATGCCACCGGTGAACGGCCGGTGGGCGACGCCCTGCTCCTTCTTCCCGGCCGCAGGTCCTGAAATTTTCCATCCCCTCACATCGACTGGAGAACAACCATGAAGTACACCAGGCTGCTGACCGCGGCTGCACTGTCCGCCGGACTGGCCCTGGGAACATCCCTCCCGGCCCAGGCAGCGGACACCAACCCCAACGGCGTGGACAACCACTTCGACCTGCAAGCACACCGCGGCGGACTCGGCCTCACGGTCGAATCAACCCTCGCTTCCTTTGCCAAGGGACTGCAGGTCGGCGTGAGCACCCTCGAGCTTGACCTGCAGATCACCAAGGACGGCCGTGAAGTCATCACGCACGACCGCAGGATCAGCGGCGAGAAATGCCAGGACACTGCCCCCGTCACCCCGGGGGACCCGCGGTACCCCTACGTCGGGAAGTACATCAAGGACCTCACCTTCGCCCAGGTCCGCAGCCTGGACTGCGGCTCGCGGACCCTGGCCAAGTTCCCCGGCCAGCAGGCCTCGCCCGGCGCCAAGATGCCCACCCTGGCCGAGGTCTTCGACCTGACGGAGCGTTACCGCGCCAGCCAGGTCAAGTTCAACATCGAGACCAAGGTCGAAGCAGGAGCGCCCGAGCAGACCGCGCCGCGGGAACAGTTCGTCGACGTCGCCCTGCGCGAAATCAAAGCCGCCGACATGCAGCACCGCGTCTCCATCGAGAGCTTCGACTGGGGCGCGCTGCGCCTGGTGAAGGAACGCGAACCCGGCATCCGGACCGTCGCCCTCACGAACAAGGACTTCCTGCAGGCCGGCCAGCCCGGCGCCTCACCGTGGCTGGGCGGCATCGACTCCGACGACTTCGGCGGCGACCTCGTGGACGCGGCTGCCTCGCTCGGCTTCGACGCCATCTCCCCGGTCCACGGCACACCCCAGGACGGAAAAGTCACCGACGCCGGCTACGTCCCCTACGTGACAGCTGACATGGTGAGCCGCGCCCATGCTAAGGGCATGCAGGTCATCCCGTGGACGGTGGACGACAAGCCGACGATGCGCGCACTGATGGACGCCGGGGTGGACGGCCTGATCACGGACTACCCGGACAGGCTCCGCGACGTCATGGCGGAACGGTCGCTGAAGCTACCCAAGCAATACACGCTGGAACCCCGAGCGTCGAGCGCCGCAACCAACTGACCCTAGTTCCAGCTGTTCAAGCGTTACAGCTGCTGAAAGGCCCTGTTCCGGTTCGCCGGGGGCAGGGCCTTTCGCATTCAGCCTCGTTGGTCAAGATGAATGTTGGATGAATGGTCTGGGAATCCCGGCCGGGCACAGGGTCCCGTGGCTATTCTTGGCCCATGGTTCTCCAAACATCCGAGGTGCTGATCAATGCACGGTTATCCACAGTGTGGGACGTGCTCACGGACTCGGGCAACATGGCCGTCTGGAACTCTGGTGTCACGGAAATCGAAGGGGACCTGCGGGACGGTGAAACGGTCCGCATCACCACATTGGGGCACGACCGTCCGGTCCGGGCACGGGTCCGGCAGGACACGGGCGAGGTCATGACCTGGACCTCCGAGTTGCCGATGCGGCTGCTCCGGGTCGTCCGTTCATTTAGCCTCATACCCGTCTCAGGACGGACCCTCCTGAAGGTAACCGTCGAAGCATCGGGCCTGCTCCTGCGCTGGTCCTCGCCTGCCACGCAACAGGATCTGGACGATTTCGTGGCCGCGGCCCGGCACCGCGCCGAACTGCTCGACAGGACGTCGTGACCGTGGCGGAGCAGCAACATGTCAGTCCTTTGAAGAGCCAAGCGAATGCGCATCCGGAGTGGACCCTGATGTACCGCAAGGGCCTGTCCAGGAAGAAAATCGCCGAACTGGCCCGGGTCAAGGTCTCGGCCGTCACGTCCCACGTCACGGCAGCCAAGGCCGCAGATCCCGGTCTGAAAGCCGAGCACCGGGCAGCAGTGGACGATGCCGCCAGGAACGCGGCGCCCGGCATCAAACGGCTATATCAGCTGCTCGCCATGGTCGAGGCGACGGGCCGTTTCCCTTCACGCAGCGCCGAGGACAAGGCGGAGCGGGAACTCGCCGAGTGGCTTCGGCGCCGCCGCCGTGATGCGGACGCCGGCATCCTGAATCCTGTCATCGGCGCAGGCCTGTCCGTCCTGCCCGACTGGCGGCGCAAGCCCCGCGAGGCCCGGGAAGATCAGCAATGGCAGGACCACCTGCAGCAGCTGGCCGCGTACACGGCCGCCGGACATCCTTGGCCCCGCGCCACTCCCGGCGTGACTGGGCTGGAAAAGGATCTCGGTGGGTGGCTACGCAGCCAGCGGTATAAGTTCCGCCACGGCGACCTCTCCCCCGCACGCTCAGATGCGCTGGACGCCGCTGTGCCAGGATGGCTCACCGGCCGCAAGGCAGCGGCAGAACCCTCCGACGACGACGTGGACCAGAGCAGGGCGGGAATGTTCCGTACGCGTTGAGGGGCCCCGCCCTGGACATTATCGGCACAGGTGTGACCTGATCTCCGGCGTCAGGGCCGGGACGACGCGGTTAGGGCCGGGACGACAATCACCAAACGGCGCTGGATCCGCGTAAGCCGGGCGGACACGGACGGCTCCAGCAGCCTGCTGAAGCTGGCACGGGCGCCGTAGCGCGGACCTCCGACGACGATGGCGGAGGCCCCGATGCTGTCGCCCAACCGAGCCAGGGCCTCCGGGACTGCACCGTTCAGCACGCGGAGGGACCAGGTTTCTCCGGGGCTGCCCAGGACCGCTTCCAGCACTGACCGCACCTCCGCTGCCGGGAACAGCGACTCCAGATTGGGCTGCGGGTCAATTGAGCCCGCCGTCCTCGTGCTTGCGGCATCGAATTCGGCCAGGTACCCGGACGGGTCCACGAACGCGCAGACAAGGTGCACGTCCAGGCCGTCCGCGAGTTCGGAAGCGCGCGCAATCAGCCGCTGCGGCGGCGCCCATGGCACGCCGACGATAAGGGGTCCGCGTGTCCACGCAGAGCCCTCGTCTCGGTCAAAGGGATCACCCATCGGATCACCCGATGCCGCTATGAAGTGGCGGGGTCCAGGTGCTCGCTCTTGACCTCCGGGTGTGTTGCGCCCTGGAGAACCCAGCGGTTGCCGTCCGGGTCGCTGAGGAAGGCGAACTGAACCCCGCCCATGTCTTGGACATCGCTGATGCCGGCGCCGCGCTCCAGCAGTTCGGAGCGCACCGCGTCAATGTCGGGGACGACGAGCTGCAGCCCCTCCAGGCTCCCCGGCGCCATACTGGTCATTCCGGTGCCGATGACGATCGAGGCGGCGGATCCCGGGGGCGTCAGCTGCACCACCCTCATGCCGGGGATGTGTTCCACATCGTGGTCCAGGACAAAGCCCAGCTTCTCCACGTAGAACGACTTCGCCGCGTCCACATCAGCGACCGGCACTTGCACAACTTCAAGGCGCATCTCCATGCGCCCACCCTACCGCCGCCCGGGCAGCGTATACGCTTATTTTCGTCCCTGACCGGCTCAGCTGGCGGACGGGAGTGCCGGCGGTTTCGACTCCGAACGACGCCTGGCAGCCTTGAGGCCACGCTTCCGTGCCAGAACAGCCCGCTTTGGGACGTGGCTCCTGTGGCTATCGCGCTCCTTCATCCTCAGCGCCTTTCTCTGCTGCCGCCAGGCCCGCCGCGCATCCCGGTTAATCCTGGAGAGCAGCAGCACCGGAACAGCGAGCCAAAGCAGCGCCACCGCGAACACCAATACGATCGACACCAGCGGTTCCATGCAACAAGTTTAGGGGCGTCCACCGTGAGTGGTAAGTAAACTTATCAATTCGTTATAGGGTGGCCCGTTAGCGCTGGTCACCGCCCCAGGACCTGCCGGAGTCCAAACTCCCCCACGGAGAACATCGGCGGGTTGTCGTCGGAGTTGCTGAGCATCGCGGTGGACAGGACGAGTGCCCAGCCGCGGGCGCGCATCCAGGTGTTCCGGTCCACTGCGGAGCCAAAGGCGCCGATGAAGCGCTGGCGGGCGCCGGCGTCGAACATCAACCATCCCGCCGCAAGGTCGACGGCGGGATCCCCGGCCCCCACATCGCCAAAGTCGATCACACCGGCCAGCGACCCGTCAGCGGCCAGCAGAACGTTGGCCGGATGCAGGTCCCCGTGGAGCATCATCGCCGGGCCGTCCCAGACGGGAGCTGCGCAGTACTGCGCCCATGCCGCCCCCAGCTCCGCCGACTGCGGGTAGCGGTCCCGGTCCGCTAGCCGCTCCAGCACCACCGCGTTCCGATCCATCAGCGGCACCCCGCGGACAGGATTCACCGGAACTCCCGTTTCGGCGGGCACGTGGAGCGCCTTGAGAAAGGCGGCCAGGCCGTCAACGGCCGGCGCGCGGTCCGCCGGTCCGGCGTCCACAGCGGCGGTGCCGGAGACATACCGGACTATGCTCCACGGCCAGGGAAAGTCCGACGCCGGCCGGCCGGCATGGACGGGCACAGGAACCGGAACCGGCGACCGGCGGGCGATGCCGGGAAGGTACCGCTGCTCGTGCACGATCAGCGGTACTGCCTCGGCCCGGCGGGGCAGCCGGACCGCCAGATCGTCACCGAGCCGGAAGGTCGCGTTGTCCCAGCCGTTGGCCACCCGCACCAGGGAGCGGCCGGCAAGGTCCGGCCGCTGGTCCCGGATGAGGGCATGGACGACGGCGGCACTCACCTCCACCGTGGCCGGCGGCATTCCTGCCATGGGACCTGCCTTTCTGTCCGTTAGTAGACGCTGCCCTCCAGCAGTTCAGCGAGCCGGGCTGCAGCGCGGCGAAGTTCCGGCACCCCTGCCTGGAGCCCCTCCTCGGTGGCCGCCTCCACCGGGCTGGTCAGGGCTACGGATTCGCTGGGCAGCCCTGACCTGCTGATTGCCATCGCCACCGAGAGCACTCCGGTGGCGCGCTCATCGGCCGAGTAGGCATAGTCGGTTCCCGGCTCGGGCAGGCGGGCCTTGAGCTCAGCCAGGCTGAAGCCGGCCTCTTCGTGCCCTGCTGCCACCGCCCCCTTCACCACCTCCTGGAGATGTTCGTCCGGCGCCCCGGCCAGCAGGATTTTGCCGGCGGCGCCGACGGTCAGGGGTAGCCGTTTGCCCAGCGGCATGTCATACCGCAGCGGGGCATCGCCGTCGACGCGGACCACCAGGATGCGCTCAAAACCCAGCCTGGTGTACAGGGACGCGGTCATTCCGGTCTGCGCCGCCACCTGCTGGAGCACCGGACGCGACACCGTGACCAGCGGATCGTTCTCGATGTAGCTGCGCGCCGCGGGCAGCACGGCCGGGCCGATCCGGTACGTCTTGTCGGTCTGACTGACCATGCCAAAATCCTGCAGCACGCGCAGGATCCGCAGGGTGGTGGGAAGGCTCATCCCGCAGTTCCGCGCCAGGTCGCTCAGCCGCTGGGGCCGGTCGGCCCGCTGGAGTTCGGCGAACACCTCCATGGCCCGCGACAGCGAACGCATGTTGGAGGGCTTGCCGCCATCGTCCGCTGCGGTGCCGGGCTGCGTATTGGTGACCGTCATTCTTTCATTCTATGTAACTTCTACGCGCCGCCACCCCGCTTGACAGCACCTGTGGGCCGTGTCACTATTTCTTCTGACGTAAGAGACTTTCATTCTATGAAAGCAATTGGAAGGCATTTTGATGACAACGGAGTCGACCATGACCCAGTCCCCCACCCGGGCGAGGCCAGCGCGCAGCGTCCTGGCCGGGATCGCCGCCGTCGGGGCACTGGGCGCCTACGTACTTGTCAGCTCGGTGGGCCTCGGCCTGTGGACCTCGCTGGGTCCCGGCCCCGGGCTGTTCCCGTTCGCCATGGGCGCGGTGCTCGCCGCAATGTCGGTCCTGTGGCTGCTTCAGGAGCTCAAGCGCCCCAGCACAACGGGTGAAGGGGCCGACGGCGGGCTGGTGCTCGCCGTCGTCGTCAGCCTTGTGCTGCTGGCAGCGCTGCTGGACCTGCTCGGCTTCCAGCTGAGCATGTTCCTCTTCCTGATGTACCACCTGAAGATCCGGGGGAAGCGGGGCTGGCTGTCCGCCCTCCTGACCGCCCTGGCCGGAAGCGTCGGCGCCTTCTACGCCTTCAACTACGGACTGAACGTGGCCCTGCCTGTCTCATCTATTCCCGTCCTGAACCTGATCGGACTCTAGACATGGACACCCTCAACGAACTGCTGAACGGCTTCGCGGCCGCGCTGACCTGGCAGAACCTCATCTTCGCGTTCCTGGGCTGCCTGCTGGGCACCGTGATCGGCGTCCTGCCGGGCATCGGCCCGGTGGCCGGCGTTGCCCTGCTCATCCCGCTCACGCTGAACATGGACCCGACCGGCTCGATCATCATGCTCTGTGCCATCTTCTACGGCACGGCGTACGGGGGAACCATCACCAGCGTGCTGCTGAACACCCCGGGTGAGGCGGCATCGGCCATCACCACCATCGACGGCCACGCGATGACAAAGATGGGCAAGGCCGGCGCGGCCCTGACCATCGCCGCCATCGGCTCCTTCGTCGGCGGCACCATCGCCACCCTCGGACTCGTCGCCGCCGCCAAGCCCCTGGGCGAACTCGGCCTGCTCGTCGGTCCCCCGGAGTTCTTCGCCCTGATGGTTGTCGGCATCTCCCTGCTCGTGGCGCTGGCCGGCAAATCGATGGTCAAGGCCCTGATCTCCGGAGCCCTGGGCCTGCTGATCTCGATGGTGGGCATCGACCCCGTCGCCGGCGCACCCCGCTTCACGTTCGGCATGGATCGGCTCCTGGACGGCGTGAGCTTCGTGGCCGTCATCGTCGGCGTCTTCGGCCTGTCCGAGATCCTGTCCTACCGCAAGGGCGAGTCGACCGTGGTGCACGCCCCCGGTTTCCGTTCGCTGCTGCCCACCCGGAACGAATGGCGCCGGAGCGCTCCTTCCATGGCCCGCGGAACCGGCATCGGCTTCGGCCTCGGCCTGATCCCCGGCATGACCGGCTCTGTCGCGTCCCTGCTCTCCTACGGCGCCGAGAAGAAGTTCTCCAAGCACCGCAACGAACTGGGAAAGGGCGCCGTCGAAGGCGTTGCCGGACCGGAAACGGCCAACAACGCGCACGCCAACGCCGCGCTCATCCCGCTGTTCACCCTGGGGATCCCCGCCTCGCCCACCATCGCCGTCCTCATGGGCGCCTTCCTCCAGCAGGGCCTGACGCCGGGACCGACGCTGTTCACGGAGCACTCCGAAATCGCCTGGGCCATCATCGCCAGCCTCTTCATCGGCAACCTCCTGCTGGTGCTGCTCAACGTCCCCCTGGTGGGTCTCTGGACCTCGATCCTGCGGGTCCCGGCTCCGATCCTGACCGCGCTGATCCTGCTGTTCATGGTCATCGGCGCCTACACCATCAACTTCAGCGTCTTCGACGTCTTCGTGATGATCGGCTTCGGCCTGCTGGGCCTGGCCCTTCGGCACCTGGAGATCCCGCTGGCCCCCATGGTCCTCACCCTGGTCCTGGGCCCGCTGATGGAGCGGTCGCTGCGCGAATCGCTGGAAATCTCCCAGGGTGACTTCAGCATCTTCCTCAACCGCCCCATCTCGGCCGTGCTCATCGCGCTGGGCCTCCTGATCATCTGCAGCCCGCTGCTGAAGCTCCGCAAGCCCAAGGCCCTGACCGACGACCCGGAAACCTAGACCCCCTCCCGCATTCCCCGCTAACCAACAAACAAACCTCTTCGAAGGAGAAGACACATGTCTCGCAAGAAAGTAACCGCGGCCCTTGCCGCAGCCGCCCTGCTCGCGCTCACGGGGTGCGGTGCCAACGCCGGCGCAACCTCCGCCGCCGGCGAAGACTTCCCCAAGAAGGGCAAGACGATCGACCTCGTCGTCGCATTCTCCTCGGGCGGGGCCGTGGATACCGCAGCCCGCCTGGTCCAGCCCGTGCTGGAGAAGGAACTCGGCACCAACGTCGAGGTCATCAACAAGCCCGGCGCCGGCGGCCAGATCGGCTACACCCAGCTGACCAGCGCCAAGCCCGACGGCTACACCATCGGCGCCACCGGTTCCCCGTCGGTCGTCGTGTCCCCGCTGGACCCGGCCCGCGGCGCGAAGTACACGCGCAGCAGCTTCCAGCCGCTGGGACGCCAGGTCATCGACCCGGCCGTCATCGCCGTCCAGCCGGACAGCCCGTACAAGACGCTGAAGGAACTGCTGGACGCGGCCAAGGCCAAGCCCAAGTCCATGACCGCCAGCGCCACCGGACTGCAGACCGGCGAGCACTTCGCCCTGGCCCAGATCCAGGAGACCACCGGCGCCGAATTCGCACCGGTCCACTTCTCCGAAGGCGCATCGCAGGCCACCACGGCATTCCTCGGCAAGCACGTCGACATCCTCGTGGCCAACGTCAGCGACGTCACCGACCTGACGAAGCAGAACAAGGCCCGGGTGCTGGGCATTATGACCGCCGAGCGGTCCCCGTCGCTTCCGGACGTCCCGACGTTCAAGGAAAGCGGTTACGACGTCGAAGCCGGTACCGCCCGCGGCTACTCCGCCCCCGCCGGCCTGCCGGACGCCGTCGCCAAGAAGCTCGAAGCCGCCCTCCAGAAAGCCATCGAGGACCCGGAGGTCGTCAAGAAGATGAACGACCTCGGCCTGCAGACCAGCTACCTCTCCGGCAAGGACTACGAGACGTTCTGGGCCGGGCAGGAGTCGGACTTCAAGAAGGTCCTGCCGATGGTGCAGAAAAAAGACTGAGTCCAGAAGAAGGACGAGCCCACACACACCGCCCGTTCCAGCCCACCAACACCATCAGGGAAGACACCGCCATGACCACCCCCGCCCTTCAGGACACCTCCTTTACCCGCCCGGACCAGGAACTGGTCGGCCGGCTGGCCAAGCTGCCTGCCGCGAACATCGGTGACGCGATGGACCGGCTGGGAGTTGCCGACTCCGCGATCCAGGCGATCTGGCCCGGGGCGAAAATCGCCGGGCCCGCCTTCACGGTCTGGACCCGCCCCGGGGACAACCAGGGCATCCACGAAGCTCTGAAACTGGCCAAGCCGGGAGATGTCATCGTGGTTTCCGGCGGCGGCGACGAGTCCCGCGCGCTCCTGGGCGAACTGATCGGCGAGCGCGCCATCAACCTCGGCATCGCCGGCTTCGCACTTGACGGTGCGGCACGCGATGCCGAGGCCCTCGGCGAGATCGGCATGCCGGTCTTCGCCCGGGCGGTCACCCCTGCAGGCCCGTACAAGAACGGGCCGCACCGCATTGGCGGTCCTGTCGCCTTCGGCGGCGTTCCCGTCCTGCCTGGCGACATCATCATCGGTGACTCCGACGGCGTCGTGGTAATCCCCTCGGAGCAAGCGGAGGCCGTGGCGGAAGCGGCCGAAGCGGTCTTCGCCGACGAAACCAACCGCCGGGCGTCCATCGTCGCCGCCCGCGGCCAGTAAGTAAGGAAACACATCCCATGACAAAGTGCACCATCATCGGCCTGGGCGAAGCAGGTGCGGCTTACGCGGAAGCACTCGCCGCAGCGGGCCACCAAGTCACCGGGTTTGACCCCGTTGCCGCCGCCACCCCGGCGGGAACCCTGCGGGCAGCCACCGCCGCGGAAGCCTGCGAGGGCGCAGACGTCGTCCTGGTCCTCACCGGCGCGGCCGCTGCCCGCAGCGTCGCCAAGGAGTGCCTGCCGGTCCTTCCGGCAGGCAGCACCTATGCCGACTTCACGTCTTCATCCCCCGCTGTGATGCAGGAGCTCGGCCAGGTGCCCACCCAGGCGAGCTTTGCCGACGTCGCGATCCTTGGGCCCGTCGCCGCCCTGGGCGCCAAAACGCCGCTCATGGTCAGCGGCCCCGGATCCACCGCGGTGGCGCAGCTGCTGACGCCCCTGTGCGTCGACGTCGAAATTGCTGACGGCGGGCCGGGGGCGGCCATGTCCCACAAGCTGCTGCGCAGCGTCCTGATGAAGGGCATGGCATCGGTGGTGGTGGAAGCGGTCACCGCCGGCCGGGCGGCCGGACTGGAAAGCTGGATCCGGGAGCAGATCGCCCGGCAGCTCGCCGGCGACGGCCACGCCGTCATCGACCGGTTCCTCGCAGGAACGTCGAAGCACGCCGTGCGCAGGTCCCGGGAAATGCAGGACACCGCGGAATACCTGGCCGAGCTCGGCGTCCCCGCGGAAATGACGGAAGCCTCGGCGGCAGCGCTGACGCGGATCGCAGCGGCACCGGAGGCCGCCCTGCGCTGAACGCGCATGAGGCAGAATCAATGAACAGGGAGTCAACGATGAATCCGGAAGCAAACCAACACCCCGAAGGAGCAGCCCGATGATCGGCATCTGGGCACTGGGAGCCTACCTGGCTGTCATCCTGCTCTGGACGACTGTCATCAAGCGCAGTGTGGGCGAAGCGATGCTCCTAGGGTTCCTCGTTGTCCTTCCGTTTACCGGGGCCGCCGCCCAGACCGGCTGGAACGCGCTCTACGATGCCATCACCGATGAGATCGTGTACGCCACCATGGCGTTCGTCTTCATGGGGTACCTGCTGGAGCGGACCGGCGTGCTGGACCGGCTCATCGACCTGCTGAACTCCCTGATCGGCGGAGTCAAGGGCGGCCCGGCCTGGGTCTCCACTGTCGCGTCGGCCGGCCTGGGCGGCGTGGTGCACAACCAGGCCGCGATCGCCGCCACCGTGGGTTCGGTGACCATCCCGTGGATGGAAAGGTCCCGCCTCGACAAGCCATCCGCGGCCACATTGGTAGCGGGCAACGCGGGCATGGGCATCACCTTCCCGTTCAGCGCCTCGATGTTCGTCCTCGTGGGATCCTCGACTGTCGGGCCGCTGCTGAAGGTCAACGACCTCGTCCTTCCCCTGCTGCTCGGCGGGCTGTGGTGCTTCCTGCACCGCCTGATCGTCACCTATGTGCTGATCCGCAAGAGCAACATGGCACCCCTCGATGCGGCCCACCGGACACCCGTCCGCCGGGCCTTCGCCCAGGGCTGGGCCACCATGATCCTGTTCGTGGTGGTGGCCGTCCCGCTGATCCTCACCTCAGGCGCAATCGCCGATGCTCTGTCGGACTGGACGGGCTCGGACGTGGCCAAGACGGTCAGCGTCATCGTCTGGATCCCCGTTGTCCTGATCCTCACGGGACTCATACTGGGACGGAAACGGCTGCCCCGCGGCGGGAAAGCGTACTGGGACTTCCTGCAGCAGTCCGCGCCGCGCTTCGGCGTCGTCGGCGTTACCGTGGTTTTCGCCTTCGCGGGCGCCAACGCCCTGGCCGCCACCGGGCTGCCCAAGCAGATGACGGCACTCCTGAACCAGTTCAACCTGCCGCTGTGGCTGCTGGCCATCCTGATCGGCCTGATTGTCATCGCCGTGGCCGCACCCCTGTCCGCGACGGCGACCATGGCCGCCGTCGGAACCGTGGGCGTGGCCACACTGGTGGCCGCCGGCGTGCCGGCCACCACGGCGGCAGTCGCGGTGCTGGTCTTCTCCTCCTGCGAGGCAGCCGTGCCGCCCGGCGGCGCTCCGCTTTACGTCGCGTGCGGCATCGCCGACGTAGACCCGTACAAGACGTTTGCCCGCCTGTTCGTCCTCTACGCCCTGCCGCTGCTGGCCATCGGCGTGCTGATCGCCGTCGGCGTCCTGCCGATCGGTGTCCTGCCTACCTAGGGAAGCGTGGAAATGCAGAAGCTACGACACACTACCAACGCCGTCTTCGTGATCAGCCTGGCGGTACTCCTCATCGCCGGAATAGTTTTCGTGGCCGGGCAGGCGCTCGCCTTGGTCACCGGGCAGGGCGGGTGGCTCGCAGTCCTCAACGAAGCCGTCAAGGGCCCGGCGTGCATCGCCGCGTCCGTCTGTGCCCTCGCCGGATTCCTGCTCAGTTACAAGACCTCCGCGAAACAGAACAACCCGCAGCAGGAAGCACGCACCCCATGACCTCCACGGAATCCGGCACAACCTATCCGTCCTATGAGGCCCTGCTGGAACGGGAAGGGCGCCTCTCGGGTACATCCTGGGACCTGTTTCCCGACAGCGACCGCGGCACCCCGTCCTTCATCCGGCCCGATTCCGTCCGGGAAGCCGCGGGCTGCGTCCGGACCGGAACCGTCTTCGGCCTCGACTACCCCGCCGACGCCTTCGACCCCGGCATGTCCCTGAAACGGAGGGCTCCGCGGCACACGATCTACTCGGCGCACCCCGCCCACCGCGACGATTTCCTCGACGGGTACTACCTGCAGGGCTCCAGCCAGATCGACGGGCTCCGGCACCGCCGGGCGGACGACGTCGGCTTCTACAACGGGACCCCCGACGACGAGATCCGGGAGGGAACCGCTGCCCTCGGAATCCAGGCCTGGGCCGAGCAGCCCATCGTCGGACGGGGCGTGCTGGTGGATCTCGACGGATATTGCCGGGGCCAGGACACGCCGATCGACCATGCGGCCGGGCAGCCTCTTGGGCTTGGCCTGGTTCAGGCCGCAGCCGAGGCCCAGTCTCTGATTCTGCGGTCCGGCGACATCCTCATGCTGCACACGGGGTGGTCCGAGTGGTTCCTCGCGCTGCCGGCCGGGGAGAAGGAGAGCCTGCGCGCCAGCCGCCGGGCCAGCGGCATCGAACAATCGGCAGAGTTTGTCGCCTGGGCCTGGGACAACCAGCTTTCCGTCATCGCCGCAGACAACTTCGCCGTGGAGTGCCTGCCGCCGGTCTCCTCCAGCCCGTTCCGGAGCACGGCGCCCAATGACCACGGCATGATGCACCAGCAGTTGCTCGCAAAGCTCGGCCTGCCGCTGGGGGAACTCTGGCAGCTCGGCCCGCTCAGCCGGCATATGAAGGCCACCGGCAACTGGGACGCGCTGGTTACCGTGAAACCGCTGAACATCACGGGAGCGACCGGCTCCCCGGCCAACGCGACAGCGGTGACATAACTAGCCCACCGGTTTGGGCATGAAGAACTTCGTGGCGAGGCACAAGGGGCTGACCTGCACACCGGTGCGGCCAAGCGGACGGTACTCCATGGTGACTCCTACTTCTTTGTTTCAGGCTTCGGGGATCACCATGGCGAAGCGCTCAATGCGGGCCTCGTCCGGGTCCGGTCCGTTGCGCACCCCGGCGTCGAGTGCGTCGATCGAGGCGAGTTCCTCGGCGCTGAGCTCGAAGTCGAAGACGGCGAAGTTCTCCGCGATGCGTGCCGGGTTGGTCGATTTCGGGATCGCCGAGCGGCCCTGCTGCAGGTGCCAGCGCAGCATCACCTGGGCAGGGCTCTTGCCGTGTGCGTGCCCGATAGCGGCGATCGCGGGGTCTTCCATCACGTTGCGGCGGTCCTCGCCCCAGCCGGGGTAGAAGGTGATGCCGCCGATGGGTGACCAAGCCTGGGTGAGGATGCCGTTTTCGGTGTCGGCTGCCTGGACGTCCCGCTGGGTGAAATAGGGGTGCAGCTCGATCTGGTTCACCGCCGGGACGATGTGGGTAGCGGCGAGCAGCTGTTCCAGGTGGTGCGGCATGAAGTTGCTGACGCCGATCGCCCGGACGCGCCCGTCAGCGAGCAGGGTCTCCAGCGCCTTGTACCCCGCGATGGTTTTCTCGAACCGGTCGGGTGCCGGCTGGTGCAGAATGAGCAGGTCGAGGTAGTCGACGCCGAGCTTGCCCACTGCTTTCTCCCAGGCATGCAGGGTCTCGTCGTAGCCGTAGTCGCTGACCCACACCTTGGTCTCGATGAACACGTCCCCCCGATCGACCCCGGAACTGCGGATGCCTTCGCCGACCTCCCGTTCGTTGCCGTACGCGGCGGCGGTGTCGATGTGCCGGTAGCCGGCCGCCAGCGCGGCCTCGACCGCCGCCGTCGTCTGCTCCTGAGGGCTTTGGAAAACGCCCAGACCGAGGGCGGGCATCGTGATGCCGTTGTTGAGTGTAAGTTCAGGTTTCATGCCTCCAATGCAACCGTGATTTCCCAGGGGCCGGGAGTTCCTGTCGTTCCGGGTAACGCCAGTGCCTCCCTCGCTCCGGGACCGCCGCGTAGCGTTGGTGCCATGACACACAGCGACGACGTGCGGAAATTCCTGACCTCCCGGCGGGCCAGGATCACGCCCGACGAAGCCGGCTTACCGGTCTACGGCGGGAACCGGCGCGTCGCCGGGCTGCGCCGCGAGGAAGTCGCCATGCTCGCCGGAATGAGCATCGATTACTACATCCGCCTGGAGCGCGGAAACCTCTCCGGCGCCTCGGACAGCGTCATCGAGGCACTCGCCCGGGCCCTGAAGCTCGACGACGCCGAAACGGCCCACCTCTCCGACCTTGCCCGTGCGGCCACCGCCTCCCCCCGCGTGCGGCGCAAACGCAGCCCCCAGACAGTACGGCCGAGCGTGCAGCGGGTCATAGATGCGATTACGACGGCGCCGGCCTGGGTCCGCAACGACCGCGGGGATGTCCTGGCCGCCAACGAACTCGGCCGGGCGCTGTACCTGGACCTGATGGCGGAACAGGTCACCCCGCCGAACAGCGCGCGCTTCACCTTCCTGAACCCGAAGGCGCGGAAGTTCTTTGCCGACTGGGAGCGCGCCGCGGACGACATCGTCGCGGTCCTGCGCTCCACCGCGGGGAAGAACCCCTACGACAAGGACCTCACGGATCTGATTGGTGAGCTCTCGACCCGCAGCGAGGAGTTCCGCATCCGGTGGGCCCGGCACGACGTGAAGTACCACCGCACCGGCCGCAAACAGCTCCACCACCCGGTCGTCGGGGACCTGGACCTGAGCTTCGAGGCGCTCGAGCTCCCCGCTGACCCCGGGCTGCGGATCAACGTGTACACGGCAGAGCCCGGGACCCCGTCCGAGGATGCGCTGAAAGTCCTCGCGAGCTGGGCCGCCACCCAACGGGCAACGGCAGAAATCCCCGTTGAGGAGAAGAAGTAACCGGCCGTCGCTCCAGCCCCGCAGGCCGCCGACTTGTTAGCTACGTCACATTCGTCTATCGTAGTCGGGGGCCACAGCGTGGTGGCCCTTTCTAAATTGGGGAGAAAATTAGTGAACGAGAAGCTGCGGGTGCTGGTCAGCGTTGACCTCGACGGCGCCAAGGCCCAGGTCAAGACCCAGGGTCACGTGACTGTCCAAAGCATCCAGGGCCTGTACGACGTGATGAAGCGTGCCGACGCGCTGGTCCCGGGGCTGGCACTGGAGCTGGACATGACCCTGGCCGAGGTGGAACCACAGGCCATGGAGGAGCTCCGCGGCTGCGCCCGCTCCCATCACCTTCCTCTGCAGGTCGATCCGCTGCAGCGCAACTACCGGTTCAGCATCCTGGCACCGAAACTCCCCGCACCGAAGATCGCAGCGCCGAAACTGGTAACCCTCCCGGTCGCCGCACCTGTACTGGCAGCCGCCTGAGCTAAATACCGGCGGCCCAGTCGTCGTCGTAATAGCGGCTGCGGAAGTGGGCACGGAGGTACTCCCCCACAACCGCGGCGCCAAGGTCCCCGGTGTCTGGTGCGACCACCCGGCCGTCGATTCTGCGGGCCAGCCGCCGGACGAACCGTTCAAGACCCGGGTCGTCGCCGAGCCGGAAGAACGTGGCCTGCGTGCCCGCGCGCCCGAGCCGGTCCAGTTCCGCGACCGTGACGCGGATGGTCTCCGGGTCCGGCGGCCAGCAGAACCACGACTCGCCGTCGCCCAGCAGGTGCGCGGTGGGCTCGCCGTCGGTCACCACCAGCAGGACGGGCTGCATCGACGGGTGCTGGCGGAAGAACCGGCCGGCCAGCAGCAGGCCGTGGTGCAGGTTGGTTCCCTGCTCGCGAAACGCCGGCAGGGCCGTGAGCTCGCCGATGTCCATCAACTGCGCGTAGCGGCCGAACGTGATCAGCTGCAGCCGGTCTCCGCGGAACCGGGTGGAGACGAGGTGGTGCAGGGCCAGCGCCGTGCGTTTCATCGGCACCCATCGCCCCTCGGCGGCCATCGAGAAGGACACGTCGGCCAGCAGGACGACGGCGGCCTGGGTACGCGCCTCCGTCTCCGTCACCTCGATGTCCCCCACCGCCAGACGCAGGCCGCGGCCCGGATCACCGCCGTCGGCCATGGTGCGCCGGATGGCATTGGTGATGGTGCGGGTGACGTCCCACGGTTCGGCGTCGCCGAACTCCCACTGCCGGCTGGAGCCGGTCTGCTCGCCGGCGGCCCCGGCGACGCGCGTGTCCCGGCCGCCCTGCCGGCCGGACAGCTGCTTGGCGGTGTCCCGCAGCAGCGACTTCCCGAGCCGCCGCATGGCCTGGGGCGACAGCCGGAGGTCGCCGTCGGCCCCGCGGCGCAGGTAGCCGCCGTCCTGCATCGCCCGCTCGATCTCCGCGAGGGTCCGGGCCGTCACGGCGGCGTTCTGCCCGAGCTGGCGGGCCAGGGCGTCCAGGTCCAGGTCGTCGAGGGTGGATCCGTTGTAGTGCTGGGAGAGCTGTTCGGACAGCTCGTCGAGTTCGGCGATGTCCTGCAGCACGCCGGTGCCGTCACCCAGCCCGAGTCCTTCCTGGCCCCCGAACCGTTCGGAGCCGCTCCAGTCCTCACCGGGGCGCAGGGCCCGCAGGCTGTCGTCGAGCTGGTTGAGCTGGGCCATGAGGTCGGCCGAGCCGAACGCCTGGGCGGACAGCCGCATCAGCTCTTCGCGCTGCTCCGGGGACATCGATTGCAGCATCCGCTGGGCCGCGGCGGCGCGCTTGGCGAGGGCGTCCACCAGCTCCTCGACGGACTGCGGATTCTCCGGGAAGTAGTCACCGTGTTTGGCCATGAACTCCCGGAAATCCGCATCCGTGTCCTCGCCGCGGCGGTGCTTGCCGAGCAGTTTGTTGAGGTCACGCAGCATCTCGCTCACTGCTTCGCGGTCCTTGTCGGTGGCGTTCTCCAGCGCCTGCTTCATGCCGGCGAACCGCTGGTCAAGGACTTCGCGGCCGAGCAGGTCCTTGATCCTTTCGTAGGCTTCCCGGGCGCTGCTCGACTGCCAGTCGTAGGATGCGAGCTCGTTGACCGCGGCCGCCGTGGACTGCGGGAGGTTCTGCAGCTGCATCTCGCGGAAGGCGCGGTCGTTGTTGTCCATCATGGCGTCGCGGGCGAGCTGTTTGCGCTCCTCTAGGACGGCAGTGTCCAGCAGCTTCCTGACCTCGTTAAGGGTGCCGTCCAGCTTATGGCGGCCCAGCAGTTCACTCCGCCGCTGCTGGACCCGGCGGGCCAGGTTGTCGAGCCCGTCGCGGTTCCGGCCGCCGCGCCGCAGGAACTCCTGCAGGGCATGCCGCGGCGAGTAGCCTTCCATGACGTCCTCGGCGATGGCTTCCAGCGCCTCCGCCAGGTCAACCGGCGGGGCAAGCGGATCCGGACCTCCGGCGTACCGGCCATACCTGGACCGGTTGTGCAGGGTCATGATGCCTCCTGTACTCGCTAATCTGCACCCGGCAGAAACTGTACTTAGCCGTAGACCGTTGCCTCGTCGTCGGACTCCTTGGAGATCCGCCGGGCGAGGTAGAGGCCTTCCAGCGCAAGTTCGACGGCGGCGGCGCGCTGCCCGTCGTTTTTCGCGCCCAGGCGCTCACTGATTTTGTCGTAGAGACTTGACCCGTTCCCGGACCCGTTGAGCGACGGGAGATTCTCCAGGAACTCTCGCGCCGTGACCTGGTCACCGGTGGTCACGGTGGTGTGGCCGTCGAGCGCGGCCACGAGCGGGCCCATCTCGATCCCCTTGAAATGCGCCCGCACGGCTTCAGCCGTGGCTGTGCGCAGCAGGTGGTCGAGGATGCCCTGTTCGCGCCCTTCCTCGCCCGACTCAAACTCGATCTTGCCCGTGAGGACCTCGACGGCGGTCTCCAGGTCGATGATGCGTGCGACAGCCTGGTCCTCCCCGCGCACGCTGGCCCGGCGCAGGGCCGCAGCGGCGACGGTCTCGGCGCCCGCGATGCCGAAGCGGGCGGAAACGCCGGAGGTCTGGTTGATGGCCGGGGACTGCCGCAGCGCCCGGGTGTAACGGGCGAGGATCTCGAGGATGACGGGCGGGACGTCGGCCACCAGCTTCCCCTCCTGCCGGATGACGGAGACCTCGTCATCCAGCTCAATCGGGTAGTGGGTGCGGATCTCGGCGCCGAAGCGGTCCTTCAGGGGTGTGATGATCCGGCCGCGGTTGGTGTAGTCCTCGGGGTTGGCTGACGCGACGACCAGCACGTCCAGCGGAAGCCGCAGCACGTATCCGCGGATCTGGATGTCGCGTTCCTCCATCACGTTAAGCATTGACACCTGGATCCGCTCGGCAAGGTCGGGCAGCTCGTTGATGGCGATGATGCCCCGGTTGGAGCGCGGGACCAGTCCGTAGTGGATGGTTTCGGGGTCCCCGAGCCGGCGTCCTTCGGCAACCCGCATCGGGTCGACGTCGCCAATGAGGTCGGCGACGGAGGTGTCCGGCGTCGCGAGCTTCTCGACGTAGCGCTCCGAGCGGTGGCGCCAGGCCACCCGCATCCGGTCCCCTTCGGTGAGGGCACGGGCGCGGGACTGCTCGGTGATCGGGTCGTACGGGTGCTCGTTGAGTTCCGAGTCCTCGATCACCGGCGACCACTCGTCCAGCAGACCGGCCAGGGTGCGGAGCAGCCGGGTCTTGCCCTGCCCGCGTTCGCCGAGGAGGACGACGTCGTGCCCGGCGATCAGCGCGCGCTCAAGCTGGGGAAGGACGGTCCGACTGAACCCGTATAGTCCGGGCCATGGATCGAGCCCGGCGGCGAGCGCCGCGATCAGGTTGTCGCGGATTTCGTGGCGCAGGTCCTTGTGGACATGGCCCGATGCACGCAGTTCGCCAACGGTGAAGATATCTGGACGATCACTCACCCCTCTACGTTAGTCCTCGACTGTGCGGGGAATCGAGAGATTCCCTCCGATTCCTACCCGCCAGAACGATAGCGCTCCGCGGCCCCCCACCCTCGCAAGCTCGGGCGGGGTCCCCTGCCGCTACGCTTATTGCTGTGACCGCAGAATCACCGCCGTCGAAACCGGAAAGCACGCTTCTCCTTCTGGTGCGCCACGGGGAAACGCCCACCACCGGCATGGTGCTGCCCGGGCGGACGCCGGGACTGCATCTTTCCGACCGGGGCCGGGCCCAGGCCGAACGGGTGGCGGAACGGCTCGCGGGCCTTAAGGTCGACGCCGTCTACTCCTCGCCGTTGGAGCGCACCTGCGAGACGGCGGAACCCACGGCGGCCGCTGTGGGACTGGCGGTGCGCGAGGAGCCCGGTCTGCTCGAATGCGACTTCGGTGAGTGGACTGCCGTCGCCCTCGCCGAACTGTCCGGCCTGCCGGAATGGCAGACGGTGCAGCAGAACCCCTCGGCCTTCCGCTTCCCCGACGGTGAGAGCTTCACGGAGATGCAGGCGCGGATCGTGGGGGCGCTCGAGGGGCTGGGGACAGCACACGCCGGGGGCGTCGTCGTCTGCTTTTCCCACGCCGACCCGATCAAGGCGGCAGTGGCCCACGCCCTGGGCACGGATCTTGACCACTTTCAGCGGATTGTCATCAGCCCGGGGTCCGTCTCGGCCATCTCTTACGCAGACGGCCAGGCGCCTGCCGTGCACATGGTGAATTCGACGTCGGAACCGCTGAGCGGGCTGCGGGCGTGAAGGTCATGGTGCCGTGACATGGCTGTGTGTGGACGCGAGCTGACGCTCCTGAACGAGGGCCAGGTCGAGCTGCTGGGCCGCATCCCTCGCAGCAGCAACGAGACGTTCCTTGTGGAGATTTCCGGCGCGGACGGCTCCGGCTTTGCGGTCTACAAGCCGGAAGCGGGAGAACGGCCGCTGTCCGATTTTGAGCCCGGGCTGTACCGGCGGGAGCGCGCGGCGTACCTGCTCAGCGAGTCCTTGGGCTGGGGATTCGTGCCGACGACCGTGATCCGCGAGGAGGCACCCTTGGGAGTCGGGTCGCTGCAGTGGTTCATCGACTGCGACTTCGGCGAGCATTACTTCACGCTGTACGCCGACATCCCGGAGACGCACCCGGACCTGGCACGGATCGCACTGTTCGACTACGTCGCCAACAACACGGACCGCAAAAGCGGGCACGTGCTGCGCGGCGACGACGGCCGGGTGTGGGGCATCGACCACGGGCTGTGCTTCTCGGCAATCTTCAAACTGCGCACCGTGATCTGGGACTTCGCGGGCGACCCCATCCCGGAGGCCCTGCTCGAGGACATCGCTCCGCTCGCCGAGTCCGTGCCCGACGACGTGGCCGAACTCCTCGACGGCTCGGAGGTCACCGCCCTGCAACGCCGCGTGCGGCGCCTGCTGCATGAGCCCGTGCTGCCAGTGGACCGCACCGGCATGCGGTACCCGTGGCCGCTGGTGTAGGCGAGTGTTTGCTGCAGGAAGCTCTGGGCCCGTGCAGCCTTAGGTGCATTTTCAGATGGTGAGCACTACCTTGCCGGACACCTGGCCGTTTTCCAGGAAACGGATCGCGTCCTGAGCCTCAGCCAGCGGAAAGGTCCGGTCGAGGGCTGGCGCAATTTTGCCGGCCTCGATGAGCGGGGCAAGGTCCTGCAGTTCGGGGGCGCGGACGAGGCCGAGGAACGTGGTCAGCCGTTGGCTGATGAAGGGTGACAGCGCCAGGGCGCCGAGTTGGCGGTGCAGGCCTCCGGTCAGCTTCCCGCCGCCCTCACCGCCGGTGATGACCGCGGTTCCAGTACGGGTTAGGGCGCGGCGCAGGCGGGAGATTGATGGGTTTCCGGCGATGTCCAGGATGAGGTCGTACGGGCCGGCGTCTGCGAAGTCCTCACGCGTGTAATCGATGACGTGGTCGGCGCCGAGGGTACGGACAAACTCGACCTTGCCGGTACTGCAGGCTCCGATGACCTGGGCACCGTAGGCTTTGGCCAGCTGGACCGCGTAGCTGCCGACGCCGCCGGACGCTCCGGTGACAAGCACCTTCTGCCCCTCCCGGATCTTCCCGGCGCGCAGGCCCAGGAGAGCAGTGACCGCGGAGACCGGCACCGCCGCGGCCTGCTCGAAGGAGAGGGCGCGGGGCTTCGCGGCCAGTTTGGTCTCGGACGCAATAGCGTATTCCGCGTAGGAGCCGCGGCCGCTGCCGTACACCGCGTCGCCGACGGCGAACCGCGTGACGTCGGGACCTACGGCTTCTACTGTCCCCGCGAGATCCAGGCCCAGAACAGGGTCCTTCGGTTTCCGGACTCCGAATGCCAAACGGCCGAGGTAAGGCAGACCGGTCATCAAGTGCCAGACTCCGCGGTCGACGCCGGCAGCCCTGACGCGGATGAGCACGTCGTCGCCTTTGACAAGAGGGCGGGGCACCCGATCCAGGCGCAGCACCTCCGGCCCTCCGTAGGTTTCCCGAACGACAGCGCGCATGTCGTCCACCGTCCCGGTGCCCTTTCGTTGAGGATGCTCCTGCGTTTTCATAACGTTCCTTTCTGTTCTTGCAGGGAGTGTTTCGTACAATGTACGAACAGGGTATCGTACGGCGTACGGAAGCGGAAGGGCTGGGAGGAGCAAATAATGAAGGACGCAGGCGCGGGCGGCAGGGACCGGCCGGGGCTCAGCCGGGAGAAAGTACTGCGGAAGGCTCTGGAGTTGGCGGACAGGGACGGTATTGCTGCCCTGTCGATACGTGCGCTCGCCCAGGGGATGGGCACCAAACCGATGACGCTCTACTACTACGTGGCCAACAAGGACCAGATCCTTGACGGCCTCGTGGACCTCGTCTTCACCGAGATCGACACGCCGGAGGCCGGAGGTGAGTGGAAGGAACAGATGCGACGACGGGCCCACTCGGCGCGGGAAGCGCTGCGCCGTCATCCATGGGCGGTCGGACTGCTCGAATCCCGCAAAGCCCCCGGCCCGGCAACGCTAAAGCACCACGAGGCAACCCTGGGAACACTGCGCGCAGCGGGCTTCACCGTCCAACAGACCGCCCGGGCGTACTCGCTACTGGACAGCTACATCTACGGGTTCGCCCTCCAGGAAGCCGCACTGCCCATAGCAGGGCACGAGCCGATGGCGGAGGTGGCCGGTCCCATCATGGAACGGTTCGCGACCGGTGAATACCCGCACATGGTCGAGATCGCCACGCAGGTTGTCATGCAGCCCGGCTACGACTACGGCAACGAGTTCGCCTACGGGCTGGAGTTGATCCTCAGCGCGCTGGAACCGGCTCAGTAGCCTAGTGAACCCGGGCCGCCGATCAGGAACTGTAGTGCTCGGTCAGCCTCGCCAGGCCCTCGTCCAGCGAGACGGCAGGCGTCCAGTTGAGGAGTTCCTGGGTCTCGCGCTGGTCGAACCAGTGGGCGGTGGAGAGCTGCTCAGCAAGGAACCTGGTCATCGGCGGCTCATCTTTCCGGCCGGCCCACGTCCAGAGCTTCTCCACCACCGCTCCCGCCGCCCGTGCCACCCCGCCCGGCACACTCCACGACGGCGCGGGCACGCCCCCCGCCGCGCAGATACCGGCCAGCAGCTCGCCTACCGGGCGGGGCTCGCCGTTGCTGACGACGAGCGCCCGGCCGTGGATGTTCTCCATGCGGTGCAACGCGGCGACGATGGCCGATGCGGCGTTGTCCACATAGGTGGTGTCGATCAGCGCCGCCCCGGCGTCGAGCAGCGGCAGCCGGCCGCGGCCGGCGCGTGCCAGGACCCGTTCCACCAACTGCGTGTCACCCGGGCCCCAGACGATGTGGGGGCGCACAGCCGCGACCCGAAATTCCGGAGCGTCCTCTGCCAGGGCCAGCAGTTCCGCCTCGGCCTTGGTGCGGGAGTAGTCACCGTGCGCACGTTCCGGGTCAGCCGGCTCCGCGCCCAGCCCGGCGATGGCGGCGCCGGAGTTGGCCACGGACGGGGAGGACACGAACACCACATCCCGCACCCCTGCTTCGCGGGCGGCCCGGAGCAGGCGGCGCGTGCCTTCGACGTTCACCTCGTCGAATTCCGCGGCACGGCCTGTAAAAGAGACTTTCGCGGCCAGGTGGATGACGGCCTCGGCGCCTGCTACCGCGCGATGGACGGCGTCATCGTCCGTGACGGACCCGCAGAAGTCCGCAGCGCCGTCGACTCCTGAGGGGCGCCGCTGGAACGTGGCGACCTCGTGGCCCTGGCGCACCAGCAGCCGGGTCACCTCCCGCCCGAGCAGCCCGCTTGCGCCGGTGACGAGGACCCTCATGGCTGGCCCGGCCGCCCGCCGGCCAGCACCCGCGAAGCCCAGCGGGACAGGCGCGTCCTGTCGATCTTGGCGTTGTGCCGGATGTCGGTGGGCTGCGCGGTCACAGCGAGCACAGCGGAGACACTGACGCCCGCCGCAAGGGCCGCCCCGCGGACACGTCCGGCAAGCTGCGGCGCAGCGGGGCCCGCTTTGCGGGCGGGAGGTACGGTCTCGACGACGGCGACGACGGCCTGCGTTCCGGACGGACCCACCCCGACGACGGCGGCCAGCCCGACGTCGTCCAGGCGTTCGATGGCCTGCTCAGCGCCCACGGGCGTGACCACGGCACCGGGCGACGTCACGACGTGCGCGAGGCGTCCTTCCACCCAGAGACGGCCGGCGGCGTCGAAGTGCCCGACGTCGCCGGTCCGGTGCCATCCGGGCAGGCTGCTGCTCTCCAGCTGGGTCAGCCAGAGCCTGTCGTAAGCTTCCTTGACGTGCGGGGAACTGACGAGGATCTCGCCGGTCACGCCGGCTTCTGTCACTGGCTCGGTCACGGGTGCGGTGCCATCCGCCGCCAGCGGGATGACGGCCACACGGGCGCCGTGCACGGGCCGGCCTACGCACACGCCATCGCCCGCTCCCGCAACAGTGCCGGCAGCAGCGTCGGCGTCGGCTGCCTGGATTTGTTCGAGGCTGATGTCGGTGACCGGCAGTGCCTCGGTCATCCCGTACGGCGTGTGCAGCGAGGCCCGGGGCAGCAGCCGCTGCACCTCCGCCAGGAGCGGTTCGGGGACGGGGGCGCCGGCAGACAGCAGCAACTCGACACCTTCCAAGGCCTTACGCCCTCCCCCACTCACGCCGTCCCGGGTGGCAAGGACGTTGCGCAACGCCGCCGGCGAGGCAAAAACCACGGTAGCGTCTATGGCCGCGGCGGCGTCCGCCAGAGCGCGGGCCGTCAGGGTGCGGGGCGCAGTGACATCCATGGCAGGCGTCACCGAAACCGCTCCAAGCGCCGGACCCAGCAGGGCGAACGGCGCGAAGCCCGCCACCA
The DNA here is from genome assembly GCF_003261175.1 of Arthrobacter globiformis. Classification (GTDB taxonomy): domain Bacteria; phylum Actinomycetota; class Actinomycetes; order Actinomycetales; family Micrococcaceae; genus Arthrobacter; species Arthrobacter globiformis_A. Next base: position 61,284 of record NZ_QLNP01000104.1, read on the forward strand.
GCCGGGCGCCCGGGCTGATCCCGAAAGTTTCGGCCACCGTCTCCCGCATCGCGGCCAGCTGCCGGTGCGTGTAGAGCACGCCCTTTGCGGGACCGGTGGAGCCGGACGTGAAGAGCACGGCGGCGTCCGCATCCGGGTCCGGAGCATGGGCCGGACCCCGGCAAGGGAGCTTCGGGCTGACGCCGGATCCGCGCCGGGCGAGGGCGGCCAGGGAGGTTTCGACGCCGAGAAGCCGACGGCGGCCGGCCCGCAGGTCCTGCACACTGATGCGCCGTCCCGGCCAGCCGAGCACCGCGGCAGCCGCCAGTGCCTTGTCGATTCCGATCAGGAAATCCGGGGTGGCGCCCTTCACGGCACGGCTCAGTCCACGGCGGCCAAGCCCGGCGTCGGCCACGACCACCACGGCCCCCAACCGCAGGCAGGCGTAGAGGGCCACGGTCAGGTCCACGCCCGGCGGAACCATCAGGCTAACCCGGCTGCCATGCCCTACGCCCGCTTCCGTCAGACCGGCGGCGAGGGCGTCGATGCCCTGTTCCAGCTCCCGCCAGCTGAGTGAGCGGGCGACTTTGCCGTCCGCGGCCATTTCCGCGACGGCGGTGTCCCCGCCGGCGGCTCCTGCCGCCAGCTCGATGAGCGGCGCCCACAGCGGCGGGACGCCGTCGGCCGGAACGTTTGGCCGTTGAAGCTCAGGTCCGCCGTCCCGGCCCAGCTCGGCAAGCCAGTCGAAGACAGGCGTGGCGATGTCCCGGTCTTCCGCGACCAGGTGGCCCGCACCCTCGAAGCGGTGCACTTTCGCGTGCGGCAGCCGGCCGATGAGGTCCTTGAGGTACCGGTCGGAAAAGATCGGGTCCCGCGGGCCCCAGAGCATCAGGGCCGGAACCTCCAGCCCGCGGAGCCCTTCGGCGACGCCGCTAAGCGCTGGGAAGCTGGGATGCGACGCGTCGACGGGAATGTCCGCGACGAAGTTTCCCACGCCGGCGCGGCGGCCGGCACCACGGTAAGGGGCCATGAAGGCGCTCCGGACATCGGCGGCGAGCGGCGGGTGGGCCAGGGAGTGCGTCACGCGCAGGAAGGAGTCCGACGTCGTCGTTCCCCAGCGGTGCACGGCCGGGTGCAGGGCAAGCCGCAGCGCCGGCGGGATGGACGAGCCGGAGGGCTGGTGGACGGCGGTGTTGGTCAGCACCACGCCGGCGAGCTGCTCCGGATGTGCCAGGGCCCAGCCCAAACTGATCACGCCGCCCCAGTCGTGGCCCACCGAAACGACCGGCACGTCCAGGCCGAGTGCATCGGTAAGGTCGCCCAGGTCGTTGATCCGGTCGGCCAGGCGCCGGAACGTGCCGGTGCGCTCAGAAAAGCCCATGTCCAGCTGGTCCACCGCCACCACGCGCCACGGACGTGCGGAGTCGGATCCGGCGGCCAGCAGGGTCCGCCACAGGTAGGACCAGGTCGGGTTGCCGTGCACGCACAGCAGGGTGCCGGCGGGAGTCAGCCCGCGGCCGGAGAGCTGGGCGCCATTGTCCAGCAGATGCCAGCGGCGCACGGTTCCGGGGTCATCCGCGGCGGAGGTGGACGCCACCGCGATTTCCCGCGACCATTCGGGGTCGACGCCCGGCCAGCCGGCACCGGGCCAGTCGGCGCCGGGCCAGTCGGCGGCTACCAAATGATTTCCATCATGGCGGTGTTCAGGCCGGAACCGACGCCCATGCACAGCACGCGGTTCCCGGTCTCGAGGGTTTGCGCCTCGGCGGCGAGGGTCATGGGGAGGGACGCCGGTCCCACGTTGCCCCAGTGCGGGAACGTGATGGGCACCCTGTCCGGGTCCAGGTCGATGGCGTCGATGATGGCCTTCGTGTAGACATTGCTCACCTGGTGCGTGACGTAGCGGTCCATCGACCCCCAGTCCCACTCGGGCTGGGCCTCGTGCCAGGCGTCCACCACGAGTTGCAGGCCGCCGTCGAGCAGGCCCTTGGTGTCGGTGGCCATGCCGTCGATGCCGCCCACACACAGTTCATGGTGCTCAGTGCCGGCCCGCACCACACCGCCCACGATCCGGTGCGCGCCGGGGTGCTGGTCCGCCGGACCCAGCACCGCCGCGGCGGCACCGGAGCCCAGGGTGAGGGTGGCGAACTCGCGGCTGAAGTCCTCGCGGGTGGTCTCGGGCCGCTGCAGCCTGGCCAAGGTGGCCTCCTGCGTGGCCTGGGCATCCTCACCGTTGACGATCATCGCGTACTTGATCTGCCCGGAGTCAATCATGTTGGCCGCCAGGGTCATGCCGTTGACGAATCCAAGGCAGGCGTTGGCCAGGTCGAAGTTCATGGCCGACGACGGCAGGCTTAGTCCGTGGTGGATCTTCACCGCGACGGACGGTTCGAGGTTGCGCCGCGTGACCGAGGTGTTGATCAGCAGGCCGATTTCGGACGCTTCGACGCCGGCCTCGGCGAGGGCCTTCGCGCCCGCCTCGACGGCGGCATCATCGAACGAAGTCCCGGCGGCCCACCAGCGGCGGTGCGTGATGCCGGCAACGCGCTCAAGCAGCCGCGGCGGGAACTTCAGCCGCTGCAAGGTCGAAGCCAGCCTCCGGTCGAAATCTGTGGAACTCACGATCTTCGGAGCCTCGACACTGCTTACCGAAAGTAGCGCGGTGTTGCTATGCCGGAAGGTTGCATTCCCTGCCAATTCAAGCCCCTGTTCGTTTCTGTCCTGCATTCATGCGGTGACTGTACCCATAAGTGCAGGCTCAAGAACTTAACTATGCTGCTGCGAGCCCCGATCCTCCACATTTGCCGCGCACATCACCTGGGGGCGGAGTCCGCCGTCGTCGCTGTTCCTGCGCGATATGGCCGGCGGCCGGGAAGGGTGCCGAGCGCCCAGGTGGGCCGCGAGAAGGCTTCCCAGTGATGCTTGACACATCTCCGCCTCCGGCCCTAATGTGATGCCAAGTCGATTTGGCAAAACGGTTTTTCACCGAACTGACTTCAGGCCCCACCACCCGACCGTAGATTCCGTCCAAAGAAAGGGAGTCGACAGCGATGTCCTCTCGAACCACGATTTCCCGGGTCGCCGCCATTGGCGGGCTGTCCACCGCGGTGCTTCTGGCAGCAACTGCCTGCGGCGCGGGGGGCCCGGCAGAAACGCCGGGCAGTGCCGGCACCAGCACGGTGAACGTCCTCGTCGAGGCCGGCGGCCACGCCGAACTGACAGGCGTCGCCGAACAGTGCAAGAAAGAAACAGGCGTTAGCGCCAACTTCGTCGAACTGCCTTACGACGGCATGTTCAACAGACTCTCCAGCGAGTTCTCCTCCGGAAACGTCTCCTTCGACGTCGCCGCCCTGGACTCAGTGTGGCTGCCCAGCTTCAAGGATGCCGTCCAGCCCATCGATGAACTCTTCACCGACGAGGCGAAGAAGGACATCTTCCCGGCCCTGGTCAAGGAAGCCAACGTGAATGGGCACTTCATCGGCATGCCCGCCTGGACCAACGCCGAAATCATCCTGTACCGCAAGGACCTGTTCGAAGACGCCAAGAACAAGGCCGATTTCAAGACGAAGTATGGCTACGACCTGGCCGCCCCCACTACATGGAAGCAGTACCAGGACATCTCCGAATTCTTCACGAAGGACGGCATGTTCGGCACGGACGTCAAGGGCGGTGTGGAAACCGAATGGCTCGCCCACGTCCTGCAGGCTGGCTCGCCCATGGTCCTGGACGAAAACAACAAGGTGGTCATCGACAATGCCGCCCACAAGGACGCCCTTGACTTCTACGTCAGCCTTGCCAAGTCCGCCCCCTCCGGTGCCGCGCAGGTGGACTGGGCCGCCGCGCAAAACCTGTTCAACCAAGGCAAGACGGCGATGACCCGCTTCTGGGCCCACGCCTACCGGCAGATCCCCAAGGACTCACCGGTGGCCGGCAAAGTGGGGGCGGCTCCCATGATTGCCGGGTCTGCCGGCGTTGGTGCCGTTCCCGGCCCCTGGTACCTCACCGTCCCGAAGGCCACCAAGAACACTGACGCGGCCAAGAAGTTCGTCAAGTGCGCCTACGACTACAACAGCATGGGCATCGAATCCAGCCTGGGCCTGGCCTCCCGCATCTCCGCTTTTGAGAAGTACCAGGACAAGGCAGGCTACGAGAGCTTCAAGCCGCTGATCGAAACCCTCAAGGGAACGGCCACGGCCACCCGCCCGGCCACCGAGAAATGGCAGCAGATCGTGGACACCGTCCTGGTGCCCATGCTGCAAAAGGCCGTAGCCGGCGGTGACTCCGCCACCCTCCTCGCCGAGGCCAAAAAGCAGATCGAGGACCTCCTCAAATGACACCCCCGCGGCCGGCACCTGCCCAAGAGGCACAGCAAGACCGGCGCCGGCCGCGGCCCCGACCAGCGGAAGAGAAAACCGTGCGCATCTCCGATCGCCGTTTCGCATTGTTCCTGATGACACCAGCGGCGCTGTTCCTGGCAGTATTTGTCGCCTTCCCGCTGTTCCGCCTCGTCGCGGACAGCTTCTTCAAAATTTCCCCGATCGCCGGCGGCCCCCGCGACTTCGTGGGTCTGGACAACTACTTCCGGGCCTTCGCCACCGAGGCCTTCGTAGGTGCCGGATGGCGGACCCTGGCGTACACCCTGGTGGTGGTCACCCTCGAGTTCGCCCTGGGGCTGGGAATGGCCCTGCTGTTCACCGCCCTCGGGCGCAGCTCCCAAATCTGGCGGACCGTCTTTATGTATCCGCTGATGATCGCGCCCATCGTGGCAGGCCTCCTCTGGAAGTTCCTGATGATCGACAACTTCGGCCTCATCGGGACTCTCCTGCACCAGGCCGGCGTCCTGTCCAACCCCAACCAGATCGGCTGGCTCTCCGATCCCAACATCGTGTTGTTCTCCGTGGCCATCCCGGACATCTGGCTGACCACATCGTTCATGTGCCTGGTGCTCTTTGCAGGGCTGCAGAACATCCCCGGGGACCTGATCGAAGCAGCACGCCTGGACGGCGCACGCGCACCAGCGCTGCTGTTCCGCATCATCCTGCCCCTCCTGCGGCCCGTTATCGCCGTGGCGCTGGTGGTCCGCGGAATTGACGCAGCCCGCGCGTTCGATACCATCCTCATCCAAACCAACGGCGGCCCACAGTCCGCCTCGGAAACCATGAGCCTGCTGATTTACCGCACCATGATCCGCTTTGGTGACCCCGGACTGGCCAGCGCCATGGGCACCCTCTACCTGCTGGCCATGCTCACCGTCGCATTCGTCGCGGTGTCCACCATCTGGCGGCCAGGAAAGGACAACTGATGCGCGTCGCTGAACGAACAACGCACGACGCCGGGGCGCCGGCCAGAGTGCCCACGGAACCCGCCGCGCACGCAGCCACGCGACCCTCCAGGCGCCGGGGCCGTAACCGGGAAGGCCTGGAAGCAGGCCGTCGGGGTACCCGGGCCCTGCTCTGGGTCCTCCTCGCCACAGCAATGGTGCTCTACGGGTTCCCCTTCCTGTACCTGCTCTTCACGTCCTTCAAAACCCCCATCGATACCATCGCGGTCCCGCCGACCATCCTCCCGAGGGAATGGACACTGGAGAACTACACCAACGCACTGGGCCGCGGCGGCGTCCTGGCTTCCTTCATCAACAGCGTCCAGACGGCCATCATCAGCACGGTGCTGTCACTGGTGCTGGCGGTACCGGCGGCCTACGGCATCACCAGGTACAAGACCCTCAGTGGCCGGATCTTCATCATGGCTGCCCTCGTCACCCGCATGGTGCCGCCCGTTGCCATCGGCATCCCGCTGGCCACGATGATGGCGTCCATCGGGTTGTCAGATACCCCCATTGCGCTGTCTATCGCCCACACCACAATCTCGCTGCCGCTCTCCATCTGGCTGATGTCCAGTTTCTTCGAAGCCGTTCCCAATGACCTTGAAGAAGCTGCCACGGTGGACGGTTGCAGCAGGCTCGGTGCCCTGTGGCGGGTGGTGATCCCGGTGGTCTCCGGCGGCATCGCCGTTACGGCGATCTTCGCCTTCCTGGCCTCCTGGAACGAATTCCTCTTCGCACTCCTGATGACAGCGATCCGCTCCCAGACCACTCCGGTAGTGATAGCAAACTTCCAGACCCAGTTCGGCTTGGACTGGGGATCCATGACGGCGCTGGCCGCCGTGTACTCCATCCCGGTCATCCTCCTCACTCTTCTCTTGCAGCGCAAGATCGTCGCGGGCATGACGCTCGGCGCCGTCAAGGGATAGACCGCTCAACGGCTTGGCACAAGGGCAACGGCTATTCCTCGGTAGCCTACTGGTACCGAACCCGCAAGCATCCCGAGTAAACCCGGCCCCTCAGAGCATCACCAACCAAAAGGACGTGGGAGACAGATGAATAACAGGTCAGTGGGCATCAAGGACGTTGCTGCCGCCGCCGGTGTTTCCGTCACGACTGTCTCCCACGTCCTGAACGATGTTGCGTACGCCCGTGTCGGCGTGGAGACGAGGGAACGCGTCCACGAGGCCGCCCAGCGTCTGGGCTACGGACCGAACCGGGTGGCGCGCGCACTCCGCACCCAGCGCTCCGGCATGATCGGGTTCATCAGCGAGGAAATTGCCACCACGCCGCACGCCGGCAGGATCATCCTCGGCGCAGAGGAAGCCGCGCGCGCCCGGGGCTACAACCTCATGATCATCAACTCCACCAGCACGGGCACCGACGACTCCCGGGAGAGCGACGTGGCCGATCTCCTGGACCGGCAGGTGGACGGAATCCTGTACGCGACCATGTACCACCGCAAGCTGGCCGTCCCCAAAAACCTAGCCACCCTGCCGTCCGTCCTGGTGGACTCCGAGGACATCAGCCACACCGTTTCGTGCGTCATTCCGGACGAATTTGGCGGCGCCAGGTCCGCGGTGCAGACCCTCATCGATGCCGGACACTCGCGGATCGGCATGATCAACAACACCGACGACGTCCCGGCGACCCACGCACGGCTCCAGGCCTTCCGGGAGACTCTGGCGGCGGCCGGACTCCCGTTCCACGAGGATCTGGTCCAGTCCGAACACTCGGAGGTTCCCGGCGGCTACGAGGCGGCGCTGCGCCTCCTGGGCACGGACAGCCGGCCCACCGCGGTCTTCTGCTACAACGACCGCATGGCCATGGGCGCCTACCGGGCGGCCGCCGAGCTTGGCCTGAGGATTCCGCAGGATGTCTCGTTCGTCGGCTTCGATAACCAGCAGCTGATTGCCGAGAATCTTTACCCCGCCCTGACCACCGTCGCCCTGCCCCACTACGAGATGGGCGCATGGGCCATTGAAAACCTCATAGATGCCATCGAAGGCAAGACGGACCTTGCCCTCATGGCACATCACCCGACCATCCTGGACTGCCCCCTGGTGCGCCGCGACTCCATCGCGGCTCCCCGGCAATAGGCAGCCAGCCCTTCCACTTCCAAGAGGAACGCCAGACATGTCCAGTTGCCTTGACGCCGCACGCCCGGAAACCGCCCCGGCCGGAACCTCCAGGTTCAGGCCTGCCATCCACTTCTCGGCAAGGGATACCTGGCTGAACGATCCCAATGGCCTGGTTTTTTACGGCGGCCTGTACCACCTCTTCTTCCAGAACAACCCGTACGGCAACGTCTGGGGCAACATGTCCTGGGGCCACGCCACCTCCCATGATTTGCTGCACTGGACGCAGCACCCTGTTGCCATTGCCTGCGACGAGACGGAGGACATCTTCTCAGGGAGTGTGGTAGTCGACCACGGCAACACGTCCGGTTTCGGCACGGCGGACGCACCTGCGCTTGTAGCCATTTACACGAGCGCCTACAAATCCGCGTCCGAGCACAGCGGCACGCAGGCCCAGTCTCTGGCCTACAGCACAGACGCCGGAATGACGTGGCGAAAATACGACGGAAACCCTGTCCTCACCAGGAACTCCGCGAACTTCCGCGATCCCAAAGTTTTCCGCTATCAAGGGGACCAGGGTGCCTGCTGGGTCATGGTCGCTGTCGAAGCGCAGCACCAAAAGGTGGTCTTCTACCGTTCGGAAGACCTCAAATCCTGGCACTTTCTGAGCGACTTCGGCCCGGCCAACGCCGACGGCGGCGAATGGGAGTGCCCCGATCTTTTTCCCTTGGCGGTGGACGGGGACCCGGACCACATCAAATGGGTGCTGATCGTAAACATCAACCCCGGGGCAGTGGCGGGAGGTTCCGGCGGCCAGTACTTCGTCGGGCATTTCGACGGTGACCGGTTCATACCGGACCCCGACTCGCTCGTGGCTCCCGCAGGGGTGACGTCCATCCACGACCCCAAGACGCGCTCTGCAGCCTTGCAGCAGTGCCTGTGGCTGGACTGGGGACGCGACTGCTACGCCTCAGTGTCCTTCAGCGATGCCCCCGACAACCGGCGCATCATCATCGGCTGGATGAACAACTGGGACTACGCCAACGAGCTGCCCACCGCCCCCTGGCGCTCCTCGATGACCCTCGCCCGTGAAGTGCGCCTCACAGCAGTCAACGGCTCCGCCCGTCTGATCCAGCAACCGGTCCTGGCCGGCCTCTGCGCAGGAGAAGAGCTGACTCCTGTCAAGGACCACATGGGCGCAGACTCGTTTGAGCTGCGAGATTCAGCCCTTCGGTTGCCGGAGGCCGTACCCGGCAGCGCCCAAATCATTGAGGCGGAGATACTGCCCGGAAGCGCCGAACGTCTTGAATTGCGGCTCTTCGGAAGCAGTGACAGGAGCAAGGGCACGGTTCTTAGTTACAACACAACCACCGCCCAGCTCATCCTTGACCGCAGCCAATCAGGAAATACGCGTTTCCACGAAAAGTTCTCATCAGCGGAGTCAGCCCCGCTGGTCCTTGAGGACGGCGTGCTCAAGTTGCTGATCGTCGTCGACCATTGCTCGGTGGAGGCCTTCGCGCAAGACGGGAGGACGGTCATGACTGATCTCATCTTCCCCGAAACCGAAAGCCCGGAGAACTCGCTCTCGGCTGTGGGAGGTTCAGCAACAGTACTGAGGCTCGCGGTCTCAACGCTCACCTAACCGCAATACAAAGGGAAGAACATATGCCAAGCAACAACTGCTACGACGTGACGACGTGGCCCGTCGGCGATCCGTCCGAGGACGTCGGCGAAGTAATCAACAGCATCATCGCTGACATCAAGGACCGGCAAACCGTCACCGATGCGAACAACGGCGGAAAGCCAGGCGCGGTGATCTACATTCCGCCCGGAGACTACCACCTCCGTACGCAGGTGGTGATCGACATCAGCTTCCTCCGAATCGAGGGCTCGGGACACGGCTTTACGTCGTCGAGCATCCGGTTCAACGTTCCCGAAGACGAATGGCCCGACTTGCATGAATTGTGGCCCGGGGGGAGCCGCATCCTCGTCGACCTTCCCCCCGGCGGAGACGGGGAGGAATCCAGGGGAGCCGCCTTCTACGTTGAGCGAAGCGGGAGCCCGCGGATCAGCTCCGTCGAGTTCTCCAACTTCTGCATCGACGGGTTGCACTTCACCGCGGATGGCTCGGACAAGCATCCGGAGAACACCTACGTCAACGGCAAGACCGGGATCTATGTCGCGAGCGCCAACGACTCATTCCGCGTAAACGGAATGGGCTTCGTCTACCTCGAAAACGCTCTCACCATCTACAACGCAGACGCGCTTTCCGTTCACGACAACTTCATCGCCGAATGCGGAAGCTGCATTGAGCTGCGCGGGTGGGGGCAGGCATCAAAGATCACCGACAACCTGGTCGGGGCAGGCTTCAAGGGTCATTCGATCTACGCCGAGAACCACGGCGGGCTCCTGATCACCGCGAACAATGTCTTCCCCCGTGGTGCAAGCAGCGTCCACCTCAACGGCGTCACGCGTTCAAGCATTACCAACAACCGCTTGCATTCGTTCTATCCCGGGATGGTGATGCTCGCAGCGAACAGCTCGGAAAACCTCGTGGCCACGAACCACTTCCTGCGTGACCATGAGCCTTGGACGCCGTTCCTGGGAGTCGACAACGGACTGGACGACCTCAACGGACTTCTCTGTGTCAGCGGCAACAACAACTCTGTCATCGGCAATCACTTCTCCCAGATCATCGACTCACAGAGCATCCGGCCAACAGGTGCGACGCCCGTCGTCATCCGGCTGACGGCGGGGGCTGGCAATTTCGTCTCCAACAACCACGTGGTGGCGATGGACGTCCGCGCCACGTCTAGCGGCTCCGCCTTCGAAGCTCAGGTGGACGCTTTGTTGACGACCGAGGCTTCAGAAGGCCTCGCTGTTACGGCCGTCATGGTCGATTCCGAATCAGCCCGGAATACGATCCTTGATTCCGGAAGTGACGCCCAAGTTATCGCAGACAGGGCTGCTAACGCCTTTCGGGCCACACCCGCAATCGGTTCCTAGGCGGGACAGATTGCGGACGACGGCGGGAGGTCCCGCCGTCGTCCGCAACCGGCCGTATCCGTGCCCCTCAGCTGTCAGTACACTGGGACGCATGACCGAGCAGGAACCTGCCCAGGTCGAAGACGCCGACGCTCCGCTTCTGGCCGATCCCGACGCCGTCGACACCTCCCTACGCAGTCCGCAACAGCGGTCCCGGACCTTCGCCGGGATCCTGGTAAACACGGCCCTTGCCAACCTCACCACCAGCTACCTCTGGTTCGCGCTGACGTTCTGGGTGTATCTGGAGACCCGCAACGTGATCGCCACCGGGGTGGTCGGCGGCGTGTACATGCTGTTGATCGCCCTCTCCAGCATCAGCTTCGGCACCTTCGTGGACCGCTACCGCAAGCTGGCCGTGATGCGCTTCGCTGCCGGATTCACCCTGGTGATGTTCGTGCTGGCCGGGGTCATGTTCCTACTGGCACCCACCGCCCTGATCCTGGACCTGACGCAGCCCTGGTTCTGGATCTTCACGCTGATCATCCTGGTGGGTGCGGTGGTGGAAAACATGCGGAACATTGCCCTGTCCACCACGGTCACCATCCTCATCGAGCCGGACCGGAGGGCCAACGCCAACGGGCTGGTGGGCATGGTGCAGGGACTGATGTTCATCGTCACCTCACTGCTCTCCGGGCTGTCCGTCGGGTTGCTGGGCATGGGGTGGACGATCGCTGTCGCCTTGGTGCTCACGGCCCTGGCGTTCGCGCACCTGCTCACCCTGCGCATGCCCGAGGAACTGCGCGCGGCCGCCACCGATGCGCAAGGCGGATTCGATCTGCGCGGTTCACTCGCTGCCGTGCTTGCCATCGCCGGACTGTTCGCGCTCATCCTGTTTTCCACGTTCAACAACTTCATCGGCGGCGTCTACATGGCGCTGATGGATCCGTACGGACTGGAGATGTTCTCCGTGGAGATGTGGGGGGCCGTCTTCGCTCTCGGGTCCACCGGGTTCATTGTGGGCGGCGCACTGATCGGCAAATTCGGGCTTGGTGCCAATCCGCTGCGCACCCTGCTCATCGCAGTGGCCGTAATGGGGCTCCTCGGCGCCGTGTTCACACTGCGGGAGTGGGCCTGGCTGTACGTCGCGGGCATCTGGCTGTACCTGGTCCTCATACCGTTCGTGGAGGCCGCCGAGCAGACCGTCATCCAGCAGGTGGTGCCCCTGCCCCGCCAGGGCCGGGTGTTCGGCTTTGCCATGGCCTTCGAGGCCGCTGCGGCGCCGGTCACCGCATTCCTGATTGCCCCGATCGCCCAGTTCTGGATCATCCCGTGGGCGCGGTCCCCCGAGGGCGCAGCCCGGCTGGCCCCGCTCCTGGGCGAGGGCACCTCCCGCGGGATCGCGCTGGTGTTCCTGGTGGCTGGAATCATCCTGATCGTGGCCGCATTGGCGGCCTTTCTGACGCCGGTCTACCGCCAGGTTTCGGCATCGTATGCGCGGGCGGCCTCGGACGCCCCGGAGACTGCGGCACCCTCCGCATGAGTAAACGGCGCTTTCACGGCGTGCTGCCGTGACCGGTCCCGCCTGCTTTTTGAATCGAGGCCGCGGTCCGGCTGATGACGACGATCCGCACGGCCACGCCCGCCAGGACCAGGACTACGCCCAGCGCGATCAGGATCCAGGTAGGAACCGCGGCGGCCTCGATCCTGCGGTAGCAGTCCGCCGCTGCTTTGGCGCCACGGTGGAGCGCGTCGAATGCCTCCGCGGCACGGCTGTCTGGTAACAGCGGGCTGCCACAAAGCGGGCCGGTCTGCTGCAGTCCGAGGACGATCCCGGCAAGGAGCACAGCGAATCCGGCTCCGATCAGCCAGAGCCAGACCTGCCATACGGCGGAATTCCGCCGGACCGATGAACCTCGCACGTCACTCCCTAGATAGCGGCAGTACCGAAATCATAAGGGAATTGTCCTGAAGCGGATGAGGGCGGGACGTCCCGCCGTCGTACTTCGCTCAGGCGCAGCGCGCCTGGGTCGTGTCAATGATGGCCATCTGGCCGGTTTCGGGGACACCGGGAAATTGCACGTGCTGGGGCTCAGCAGCGGCAACCGGCGTCTCCTGCTGGGAGCGCATGCGAACCAGCGCCACCGCGGAAATGAGGAACCAGGCGACGTTCGTGACCACGGACGGCCACGCTTCGTGAAATGCACCATTGACAATGAAGGCGCACGAACCGAGGAGATTCGCGGTCTGGAAGCCCTTGCCGGCCTTCAGCCAACCCATGGACACAGCCAGGTACGCACTCAGAATCGCAACAGCGCCTGCCCAACCGGAGATTTCCCACAGCAGTTCCATGATGTCCTTTCAGGATTGATGCCCGCTGCCATCCGCCGGGCGGAGTGGAGATGACGGGCCATATGTTGTTGTTGGTAAGGGGCGCCATTGCCGACGGGATCAGGCATCGCTGAACTGTGTGTGCTCAGCCGTCCGGGCGGGACGTCATTCGCTGGACCGCCCGGCCTGTCTCTTACCCCTACTTTTAACAGCAATTATGAGTAAGAAGGGTCTTTAGATCAATTGCATTCCGCTGAAGACATGGTTTAGAACTACTTAACATGGATATTGATCCGCGCCGGCTGCGAGTTCTTCTTGCGGTTGCCCGCACAGGCGGGGTGCTCGCCGCTGCTGACGAACTGGGAATTTCGCCCTCCGCTGTGTCCCAGCAACTCACTAAGTTGGAGGACGAGACGGGGCACGCCCTGGTGGTGCGCACGCCCAAGGGCTCGGTTTTGACACCCGCCGGCCTGGCCGTAGCCGAAGCCGGCGAGGAGATCGAACGCGCACTCAGCGTCGCCCGCGCGCGGATGGAAGGCGGGGCCAAGATCGCGGGGGTTGTGAGAGTGGGCGGCTTCACCAGCTTTGTCCGCACGGTGGTGATCCCGCGCCTGCCCGAGTGGCGCGTCCAGTACCCGCAATTACAGATCCGGATGATTGAGGACGACTTTCCAGCCTTGATGCGGCTGCTCCGGCAGCGCGCTCTCGACGCCGTCGTGATCGAGCTCGATTCGACGACGACGGCCGGGCAGCGTTCGCTGGGCGCCGGAATGATCGAGGAACCCCTCCTCGACGAGCCCTGGAAACTCGTGGTTCCCGCGGGTGCGCTCCTTACCACCGAGAACATCGACCTTGGCCGCCTGCCACTGCCGTGGCTCGGCGTCGAGTCCTCAGCAGCCAACGCTTCGGTCCTCGGCCGGCTCCGTGAGTCAACGGGCGCCCAGTTGGAGACCGTCCATCAGTACCAGGACACGCTGACCGCTCTCGCACTCGTCGCGGCGGGTGAGGGGGTCGCCATCGTGCCCACCCTGGCGTTGACCGGCCTCGTCCAGGACGGGGTGGATGTCCTGGACGTCCCCGGGCTGGGTACGCGGCGCATCGTTCTCCGACGGTTCGACCGGCGACGGTCAGCCAGCCTGCCTGTGGACACCGTGGCCCGCCTTCTGCGCGAATCGGCTGCGGCCTTCGACACGCGGTCGACGTCGTGAGCTTTTCCCTATTTGTCCGGAGTTATCTGGACAAATAGGCGGGGTGTGGCTATTTCCGGCCGCCTGATCCAGGCATAGTGTGGAAGCACCACCGATGGAGCGGCTGGGACGCGGAATCAGCGTTTCCATCCTCGACAAACAAAGGAGACTGTCATGTTGCTTTGGATAGCCATCATTATCGCGGTTCTCTGGCTGCTCGGCCTGCTCGGCAACATCGGCGGCGGGTTAATTCACCTGCTTTTGGTTATAGCCGTGGTGGTCCTGATCTTCCACTTCGTCCGCGGCAGGTCCTCGCGGGTGTAGCTTGCCGCTGCGATTGACCTCTACGGAAACAGGGAAGCCGGGCGCAGGTCGCACCCGGCTTCCCTGTTTCCCGATCAATGTGTGGGGCAGCCCAGCGGCAGCATGGTCACCGGGCGCCGGCGCTAGCTTCGTCCTCCACGTCCTTGGGTGCCGCGAGATCCATCTCGAGCAGCGGCACCACTTTGGACTTGGTGATGAATCGGTGAGACAGCCATAGGACAATGAAGACCGGCAACCCGATGTAGGACGAAAGCACCTCCATCACCCTCCCGGCAAGCACAGCCTCGTAGTTCTGTCCCGCGATCACAAGGACCAGCAGGGCGAAGGCCAGCAGTGGGCCAATGGGGAAAAGGGACGCTTTGTACGGCAGGTCGCTGAGCTTGTTCCCCTGGGCGAGAAAGCCCCGCCTGAAACGGTAGTGGGAGACCGCGATCCCCGCCCAGACGATGAACCCGCACAGGCCTGACATGTTCAGCAGCCAGGAGTAGGCCGCGCCCTGACCGACGATCGCGGAGACGAACCCGAAGAGTCCCACGGCCGCCGTCGCCAGCAGCGCCGGGATCGGCACGCCACGTGTATTGGTTCGGCCGAAGATCTTCGGCGCCATCCCGTCATGTGCCATGGCGTAAAGCATCCGGGTGGAGGCATAGAGTCCGGAGTTGCCCGCGGACAGGATGGCGGTCAGGATCACCGCGTTCATGAGGGCCGCCGCGAAGGCGATGCCGGCGCGCGAGAAGACCAGGGTAAAGGGCGAGGCTGCAACATCGGCCTCGCCGGAGGCCAGCAGGCTCGGATCCGAGAAAGGGATCAGGCAGCCGATGATAAAGATGGCACCAATGTAGAAAAGCATGATTCGCCAGAAGACAGTGCGGATAGCTTTCGGCACTTCCCGACGCGGGTTTTTGGCTTCGCCTGCGGCCACGCCCACCAGCTCGGTGCCCTGGAAGGAGAACCCGGCAATCATGAAGACCGAGATGATCGAGACCCATCCCCCATGGAACACATCATCGCGGTTTTCCCAGTTACTCAGTCCCGGGGAGTTGCCCCCAAGGATGCCGGAGATCATCAGCACTCCGGCGATCAGGAAGAGCACCACTGCGGTGACCTTGATGAGGGAGAGCCAGAACTCAGATTCACCAAAGGACTTCGCCGAGAGGGCGTTGAGGCCCGCCAACACCAGCAGAAAAATTCCGGCCCAGACCCAGCCGGGGACCCCCGGGAACCAGAAGTCCATGATGATTCCGGCCGCGACCAGCTCGGCAGCCACTGTGATGGCCCAGTTGAACCAATAGTTCCAGCCGATCGCGAACCCAAAGGACGGGGAGACAAATCGGGTGGCAAAGGACTGGAAGGAGCCGGCGACAGGAATTTTGGCCGACATTTCGCCCAGTGACTGCATCAACAGGAATACCATCAGTCCGACCAGCGCGTAGGCGGCCAACGCACCGCCGGGGCCCGCCTGGGAAATGGTGCCGCCCGAGGCCACGAAGAGCCCGGTACCGATCGCACCGCCTATGGCGATCATCTGCAGGTGGCGGCTGCTTAGCCCGCGCTTGAGTTCGTTGGCGGTTTCCTTGGGGGCGTGACCTGCCCCTGTGCCTGTGCCTGTGCCTGGGGCGTATCCGGGTCGTGCCACTGCATCGTCATTGATTGCAGTGGAAGTTGTTTGCGTGAGGGAGTTGAGTCCCATGGTGCCTCCGGGAAGGTAGCTGCAGTGGATTGAACTTTCCGGCGGGCCCGGCCGGGAAGGACGGTGATCAAGCTAACACATGGAAAGAATGAGCCCTCTGACGAAGCGAATGTTGCCCGGCGAATGCCTGAAGTCTTACGAATAGGCCCGGAAAGCGACGGCCCGAGCATAAGAGTTTCTTATGTATGGAGAAAAAACTCATCATGCATGCTTACCCATTGCTACGTTCTTCGGGACCCCTCAACGGAAGGAAGACATGTCTGTCACCGCAAGCCCCGAAGTGACGACCACCCGGGCAGAAGACCTCAAGGCGCTCCCGGCATGGCAGGCTCTCAAGGCAGCCGTCATAGGACTGCAGCAGGTTCAAGCGCAGGACGGTTCCGTTCCGGAACCCGCTGACCACGACCAGGCCCGCCGGAATGTCAGCATCATTACCGGCTCGATCAACGACCTGCGTCCGCACCTTCCCCACGACACGGAATACCTCGAACTGCTCGTGCAGGACTTCCAGCGGTGGGAGTCCGGGGGCTTCGTCGTACCTGATTTCCTCAACTCATTGGTGGCCTTCCACCCCGAGCAGTGGCGCATCGACGGGCTGCCGCACTTGGTTGTGTTCCCCATGTACACGCAGAACGGCAGCACCAACCGCTATTTCGAGGCCGTCCTCATCGAGGTTATTTGGCCTTCCTTCGTCGCTGAACTGGAGGCAGGAAACTACTCCAACAAGCTGTTCGTCCCCATCAGCTTCGCCGATTTCACGCCTGGCTATGACACGAACTCCGCAGTGCTCTTCCCGGAGAGCGTAGCCGTCCGCAGCACCCCCTCGTTCACCTGGGGAGGCATCTTCGCGGACCGCGAAGCTGCCCGTTTCCGCCGTGTCCTGAAAGCTGCTGCCGACATCACTTCGCTGGACCTGCCGCATGACGCCGCCGAATTGCTCGAGGACCAACACCTCTCGGAGAAGACCTTCGTGATGTGGGATCTGATCCATGACCGGACCCACATGCGCGGTGACCTGCCCTTTGACCCGTTCATGATCAAGCAGCGGATGCCATACTTCCTGTACTCCCTCGAGGAGCTTCGCTGTGACCTGACTGCCTTCCGCGAATCAGTACTCATCGAGCGGGACGAAACGGCTTCCGAGGACGCCCGCAAGCACGCCAAGCTGGTCCAGTACGCCGTGATCTTCGATCGCATTTTCCGCTTCGCGATCACCGGGAATCGGGTCCGCAACTATGACGCCGTGGGCGGCCAGTTGCTGTTCGCCTGGATGCACCAGCACCGGGTCCTGCACTGGACCGACGGAAAGTTGAGCATCGACTGGAAGGACGCCGCCGGCGTCGTCGTCGAACTGGGCGTACGCATCGAGGAACTCTACTGGCGTTCGATTGACCGGCCGAAGACCGCACACTGGCTGGCTGCCTATGGGCTCGTCTCGGAAACCCTCTCCCCCAACCCGTCCTCCGTCTGGGCCAAGGGACCGGACGCCCTTCCGCTCGACGGCCCTCCCCGGGGACTGACGGACCAGGTCCTCGATGACGAGTTTCCCCTGTCAATGTTCTACGAGGCACTGGAGAAGAAGATGCGCCCAATCATTGAATCAACTGCCGGGATCACCGGTAAGAGCACTGTGAAGACTGAGGGCGAGGCAGGCGCATGAGCGAGGATCTGTCGGGACTTACCGTCGTCGTCGCCGGTTCCACAAGCGCTGCCGGCGTCACGGTGGTCCGCACCCTCTCGCAGGCAGGGGCACGCGTAGCCGTCGTGGACATTCTTGAGGACCGGGTGCAGGAGCTCTCCGGCGCCTACGAGAACGTCACAGGCTACGTCTGCAACCTCGCGGATCTGCAAGCCGTCCAAGACTTGGCGCAGTCCGTCCGAAACAATCTGGGTCCCGTGGATGGCCTCATCCATCTTGTAGGAGGGTGGCGCGGCGGTGCAGGCATTAAGGGCCAGACGGACGAAGACTGGGACTTCCTGCACACCAGCGTCCTCACCACCCTGCGGAACACCAGCCGCGCGTTTTACGATGATTTGGCTACCTCCCCTGTGGGCCGCCTGGCTATCGTTTCCGCGCAGTCGGCTTCCTCACCGACGGCGGAGGGTGCCTCCTATGCTGCCGTCAAGTCCGCCGCCGAGGCATGGACCCTGGCCATTGCCGACGGATTCCGGCAACTGCAGGGAGAAAAAGACAGCCCCATCTCCGCTCAGCACTCAGCCGCCCTGGTCTTCGTGGTCAAGGCTTTGGTCGATGACCGCATGCGCGCAGCCCAGCCGGAACGGAAATTCCCGGGGTTCACGGATGTCAGGGTCCTTGCCGATGCTGTAGAGCAGATCTTCCACCTGGAGGCAGAACAGATCAACGGGCAGCGCTTGCCCCTCACCACCGGCCACCTTGCGGGCGCACTGTCCTGAGCGCCCGCGTCGATTCCAAAGCAGGCGCCCCGTGGGTACTGGCGGGGCGCCTGCACGACGCGAACTGCCGGGCTTCGCCTCGGACGACTTTCTGGACCTGCTTGCCCGTCGGCCGGGATCGCGGCCATGCGATTTCAGAGGTCGTCTTCGGGTCGGGCGGTGAGGATCCGATTAGCCCTGACCTGAAGGATGCCGAGCGACTCTTGGATCAGGGGCGATGCGATGCTGCCGCTGCGCACCGCAGCGACAATGCGGCGTGCGGGTTTCCCCTTGCCGGTAATGCGCAGTCGAACAACGTTTTCGGCACTTCCCAGGGGCGCCAGCCGTGGCAGCAGGCCCACGCCCAGCCCTGCACCAACGAAGGCGATCTGGGTTTCCCATTCAATCGCCTCATGGGCAATCCGCGGCGTCACCCCGACTGCGGTGAACGCCGCGGTAAATAGGGAATGGTAGGTGGAACCGGCGGCCTCGGTGATCCAGGGTTCCGACGCCAGCTCTTCGAGCGTCACCGTTTCCCGCGATGCCAACGGATGGTCGGAGGGGATGATCACGTCCAGGGGATCGTCGAGCAGGACGGTCTGCTCGAAGCGCGTATCGTCCTCAACATAGGTGTCGGATTGCATGGCGACGATGACCGCCAGGTCGATTCGTTCGGCAACCAACAAGTCGAAGCAGCGTGCCGGGTTGGCCTCGATTACCTGCACCTGCAGCAGGGGGCGTGTTGAGCGCAGGGTGGCGGCCAGCGGCGCGAGCAACTGGGCGGCCGCCGTGGAGAAGCCGCCGAGGCCGAAACGGGACGGCACCTGGTCGCCGGCCTCCAGGGCCGCGGCGCGCAAGCTCTCCCATTCAGCAATAAGGGCGTCCGAGCCCGCCACGAGAAAGCGCCCCGTGGCTGTCAGCCGCACGCCCCGGCCGTCCTTCGTCAGCAGCTGCATTCCCAGCACGCGCTGGAGCTCCCTTAGTTGGGCGGAGACGGCGGAGGGTGAATAACCCGTGAGCTCCGCGGTTGCGCCAACGGTGCCGCACCTTGCGAACACCCGAAGTGTTAGGAGCCGAGGATCGATCATGCAATCATTATGCACAATAATCTGCTAGATGTTGCGCTTTTGTTGCATCTCCGCTGTCCGTAATCTTGCCTATAACCTTTCCAGCAACGCCGGTTGCGCCCACAGAGCCGTGGTCTCCACGAATGGCGCCCTACTCAGCCCCTCCCGGAGGAAATACATGTCTGCTCCAGTGAACGTGCCCCTCAGTGCACGCGGAAAACTCGCTTCATCATTGCCTGCCGAGCAGCTGGCGGAAATCGCCACGTTGTTCGAGTTCCGGCGCACGGGATATTCCCTGGATGCGCCCTTCTACACCGATCCGACGATCTTCAAGATCGACATGGAGGCCATCTTCGGCCAGCACTGGATCTTTGCCGGCAGCGTTGCCGAGCTGCCCGAGCCAGGCGACTACATTACGGTCGACTACGGCCCCTACTCCCTGATCGTGCTGCGCAACGACGACGGCGGCGTCAACGTCCTACACAACGTCTGCCGCCACCGCGGTGCCCGCGTCCTGACCGAAAGTGCCGGTTCCACCGGAAACCTCGTTTGCGGCTACCACTCCTGGACCTATTCCCCCGAGGGCAACCTGATCCACGCCTCCGCACCCGGCGAAGCCAAGTTCGACAAGAACTGCTTCGCCCTCAAGCGGGCCCACAGCCGTGAGGTTGCCGGACTCATCTTCGTCTGCATCGCTGACGAACCGCCCACCGACTTCGACGAGACCTCGAAGATCTTCGAGCCCTACCTCGCACCGCACGACCTGTCCAAGACGAAGATTGCCTACCAGCAGAACATCATCGAAGAGGGCAACTGGAAGCTCGTCATGGAGAACAACCGTGAGTGCTACCACTGCGACGGGCACCCGGAACTCGCCTGCTCCCTCTTCCCCACTTGGGGCCTGACGGAAGGCCTGATCCCCACCCACCTCGAGGAGGTGTGGGACCGCAACAAGGAAGCGCAGTCCTCGCTCGAGGAGCGGTGCCGCCGCTACGGCCTCCCCTACGAGGTTGTCGAGGAGCTGGACACGCGCATCGCGGGTATCCGCATCTCCCGGGAATCCCTGGACGGAGAAGGCGAATCCTTCTCCGCCGACGGGCGCCGGCTGTCCAAGAAGCTGCTCGGGGACCTGCGCGACTTCCGCCTGGGCCGCTGCTCAATGCACCTGCAGCCCAACAGCTGGTTCCACTTCCTTGGCGACCACGTCATCACATTCGGAGTCTTCCCCATCAACGAACACCAGTCCCTGGTCCGCACCACGTGGCTAGTGGCCGACGACGCCGAGGAAGGCGTCGACTACGACCTCGAGAAGCTCACCTACACTTGGAAGCAGACCAACCTGCAGGACAAGGCGTTCGTGGAACTCTGCCAGAAGGGCGCCGCCAGCCCCGCCTACGAGCCCGGCCCCTACATGAAGAGCGAATACCAGGTGGAGGCCTTCATCAACTGGTACGTGCAGCGGGTGCAGGAGCACTTGGCATGATTGAGCTCCTCACTGAAACGGCGGCAGTCCAGGAGCCGCAGCGCATCCGCGGCCTGGAGATGCCGTGGAACAGGGTGATGGGCAGCACGGAGGGACCCGCCGGCGCCGCACGCGCCCTGGGGCCCTGGCATCCACAGGAGTTCATGGCTGAATGCGTCGAGACCGTTCCCGAAGCGGGGGGCATGATGACGTTCGTGTTCCGTCGCTGCGACGGGGCTCCCCTGGCGTTCCGTGCGGGCCAGTACGTGAACATTGCCTTCCCGGTGAACGGCGAAGACCAGGATCCGGTGGACCGCAGCTACTCGCTGTCCAGCTCGCCCACGGAACCCTGGACCTTCAGCGTCACGGTCAAACGCGACTCCGGCGGACTGGTTTCACCGTGGGTGCACGAGAACGTCAGGCCCGGAACGGTCCTGGACATGCTGGGCCCCGTGGGGGCATTCCACCTTCCTGATGCAGACCGGCGTGCGCGGTACCTTTTCCTCGCCGCCGGTGCGGGCATCACCCCCGTCATGTCGATGCTGCGGACCATCCATTGCCTGCCCGGAACCGCCGACGTGGTCGTCCTCTACCATGGTGCGGAAGCCGGAGGTTTTGCTTTCCACCGGGAGCTGGCGTACATCGCTTCCGTGGACTCGCGCGTCAAGGTCTTCTACGCCCTGGGCGACCGCGGCAGGCCGGAGGATTGGGAGGGCTTCAGTGGACGGCTGTCCTCGGCGATGATCGAGGAGGTGGCCCCCGACGCCAACGGCCGGCAGGTGTACGCCTGTGGCCCAGAAGGGTACCTGAACACCGCTACCGAGCTGCTGAAGAAGGTGGGCGTCGACGATACCTCCATCTACATGGAGTTCTTCTCGGGTGACCGGCAGACGCTCCTTGAATACCAGGCGGAGCTCGCGCTTGCAGCGGACATTGCCGAAGAAATCGCTGAGGAAATCGCCGATTCCGCCGAGGACTACTACGAAAGCCAACCCGCCGCGTTCGGTATGTACGAACCCGGCTACGACGAGGATGGAACCCTGGAGGCTTCCGGGCTGCCGCTGGAAGCGGTCAACCCCGACGCTGCTGCCTCCACGGAAGCTGCTGGCGCCGCACCGGAAACCAGCGCCCCCGATGCCGCCAGCTTCGAGACCGTGGGAACGGGGAGCCTCACCCTGTCCTTCATGCGCACCGGCATTAATGTGCGGATCGATCCCGACGAACACATCCTGGGCCCGGCGCAGCGTGCCGGTGTCCGGATCGGCGCGAACTGCAAGGAGGGCATGTGCGGCTCCTGCAAGGTTGTCAAGCTGTCAGGGGAGGTCGACATGAACCACCAGGGCGGGATCCGGGCACGGGAAATCGATGCAGGCAAGTTCCTGCCCTGCTGCTCCACCGCGCAGACCGATTTGGTGATCGACGCCTAGCCGCTTCCGGTTGCCATTCGACGATCATCACTTCGCCGATGGTGCCCGGAAACGTAGCGTATGACGCGGCCGTGGTGAGCGTCAGCTCGGCGGTCACAAGGTCCGGGGCTGGCCTCCGGCCCCGGGCACGGTGCAGATGTGCCCGTCGGCGTCTATGGGGTAGCCGCAGAGCGAGCAGATCGGACGCCCGGCGCCCACGACCTCACGGGTGCGCTTGGCGAATGCGCGGGCAGTGCCAACCGGCAACCGCACCAGCAGCATCTCGGTCTCGTTAGGGCCATTCTCATCAAGGGATTCGTCGTTGTCATCAGCATCGACATCTGTGATGGGGTAGGCCTCTATAACGACCTGCGCCGTCGTTGGGTCCCAACCTAAGCTCATGGCACCGGCCCGAAACTGCTCCTGAACGGCCTCGAGCTGGTCATTGTCGACAAGCTCAATGGGAGTGCTCGTGGGAACGCTGAAGGGATTGTTCTCGATAGTGAGGAGCTGGTCGAGAATTTCGTCGATCTTCTCGGCCAGCAGGGCCGACTGCTGCTTCTCCAGGGCAATGCTCACGATCTGCGTCCCTGCGCGCACCTGCAGGTAGAACGTGCGCCCCCCCGGAAGGCCGATGGTGCCGACGACGACCCGATCGGGCCAGGCAAACTCGTGAACACGTGTAGGCATGTCAGTATTTTAGGCACGTGAGGTTCATGATGCCTTTTGCCTGCACCGCCTCCCACGGTGCATCGCCAGGGTGGACGCCGTTCGACAGCCACAACAGGTCGCCCGTTTCGGGGTTAGTCGCCTAGAGGCTCGCCGACTTACGCTGCAAGCACCGTCGATCCGGAGCAGGGGCCCAGGGTTAACGCGCTGGAACAGGCCAAGGTACATGCAGAACAAGTCGGCGAGGACTGACTTGAAGCTGTCACCGTGACTCACCGCCGTAAAGGTGGCGGCGCACAGGTCCCGGACCGGCTCGGGCAGACGGATCGAATCCTGGTCTGCCTTCACCCCCGGGTCTCCTGCAACTGCTGTCATGCTTCCACGGTCGCGCTGAAAGCATGCCGTATTTAACGCCCAGATCCCAGGCCGAAACGCCGATAATGGAGATTCCGTTAAATAATGCTCTCTGCATACCTCAGTGGCTTGGTGGCTTCTATTTCGGTGCTGCACGCGTACCTGCGTCCGTGCCCGACCCTGTCGTAGGAACGAACTTCCAGGTGAAAGACCCGTCGTCCCGGAGTGTCATCCGAAGGAACCCGTGGGTGTTGCTGAACCGCTTCACGATGTACGGCGGACTGCTGGTGAAGGGGCGGAGACCAATTCCTCCCGTGGATACCTGGAACGCTGTCATCCCGTCGCTGACGCATTGGTCCCTGTTGTTCACCGGACAGGAGCGTTCGTAGTTGTGCTGTGACCCTGACAGGGTCAGCCGAACCCGGTGCTTGTACATCACGTCGATCCACGGCTTGTGGTCGGCGGCCCGCTTATGTTCCTTCGTGTTCGACGTGAAGTACGGTTCATGGTGCACGACCGCCAGGTGTTTACCCGCCGCCTGAGCAGCAGCGAGGTCCTTGTCCAGCCACGCCGTCAACGCCCGAGCCCGCGTGGGGTTGTACCGCCAGTGCGCGGAGGACAGGAACGCGAAGTGCCAGTTCCCGAAGTCCTTCGAGTAGGGCTTCCCGTTCTCGATGAATCCACGCTGCTGGTTGATCGCAGCCTTCGCCTTAGACCCCGGGCATTGGCCGTTCATGAAGTTGTCGAGGTCTTCGTTCCGTCCGGGCTTCCAGTCATGGTTGGGTGCGGACACCCAGTACAACTTGGGTTTCGTGCCACCCCACAGCCGCGTCCAGTACTTCACGTAGTCAGCGCAGTACGCGGTGTCGTACTGGAAGTCCCCGAGCCCCAGGAACGCTTCAATCTCGTTCTTCTGCACAAGCCTGGTGATCGCCGCCCCGTTCCGCCCGGACCGGCTATTCGGTGCGTACGTCCGCAGGCCGTTCATGTCGCCGACAGCAGCGATCCTGACCCCACGCCCCGGCGAAGCGGCCTTGGGTGACGGTGGGGGTGGTGCAGCGAAAGCCCTAGTTGGTTGGGGCACTCCATTGGAGGTGTTCCCACCACC
Organism: Arthrobacter globiformis; assembly: GCF_003261175.1. Lineage (GTDB taxonomy): Bacteria > Actinomycetota > Actinomycetes > Actinomycetales > Micrococcaceae > Arthrobacter > Arthrobacter globiformis_A. The sequence goes on from NZ_QLNP01000104.1 coordinate 85,635, forward strand.
AATACTGAGGGCCAAAAGCCCAGGGACGGCTAAGAGGAAAGCGGTCGTTCCAGCGATAACACGATTGCGGCGCATAGGGCCGCGCCTCCCTTCGTGGGGGCGGTGCTACTTCGGGCAAGATGGGGGTTCGCCCGGTATGTTGATTGTAGAACAACCGGAACGATCAGAGCATCACAGTTCTCCCCCGCCGGACGTCTCGAGGGGAGGCAGGGCCGCATGTTCAGTCGCCCCGCCTCTGTCGCGTGCGCCCTGTCCTGCGCCCGTCTTTCGGGTTGCCTGTTGCGATGGAATGCAGGCCAGGGCCCACGCATGCCGGAACTTGATCCGGCGGTCGGTGGGGCTCCTTGTGCTGATGTCGTCGATTCTGCGTTCTCCGTCGACGAGACGCACTGACGGGAGTGGTGTCCTCGGAGTTGGTAGGTGAGGTCTTTTAGCCGCCGGAACGGTAGGTTGTCAGTGGATGTTGCAGGGCGGTTTCTCGAAGTAGCTGCAGTCGGAGGGCGCGTGCTGTTTCCATGTGTTGACGTGCGATTTTTCCGGCTGTGTCGCTGTCTTGTTGTTCGATGGCGTGTATCAGGGCTTCGTGCTCGTCCAGGGATTCTGCCCAGCGGTTTCCTGTTGAGAGGGTGGAGCGGGGTGCGTGGATGAGGTGCGTCGACAGCCGGTCCAGCAGGTCACGGAGGACGGCGTTGTGGGCACAGTTCCAGACTGCGGCGTGGAATTCCAAGTTGGTGGTGATTCTGGTGTGGTCGTCGGGGTCCTGAAGTTGCCTGTCGCGCTGCAGTAATGCTTCAAGGCGCATAAGGTCGGGGAATTGGCGGGATTTGGCGGCTTGGCGGGCGGCTTCTTCCTCAAGGAGGATCCGCATGTCATAGATTTGAATGACTTGTTGGGGGTCTACCTGGGGGACCTGCAACCCTCTGGCGGCTTTTTCAAGGAGGCGCTCGTGCTGGAGGCGGGACAGCGCCTCCCGGACTGGGGTCCGGGAGACGCCAAAGCGTTCAGCCAATGAAGTTTCACGTATTGCTGTGCCGGGCTGATGGACTCCGGACAGGATTTCGCCCCGCAGTGTCAGGAAGATGCTTTCGCCATCCGCTCGTTGGGTTGATGCTCTATCCGTCACTTGGTTGTCCTTGTAATGATGGGCTGGGTTTGTTTCGTGCCGCCGGGGCGGTCGAAGGAAACTTTACGCCAGCGTTCCTGCGCGCCGCCCGAAGACGCAGCCGGCAGCTAGGCCGCTGCCTCCTGGATAGTTGGCGCTGAACAGGCCGCCGAGCATTTCGCCTGCCACGTAGAGGCCTTGGATGTGGTTTCCGTTGCCGTCGAGAACGCGGCCGTGGGTGTCTGATTTGATGCCACCGAAGGTGAAGGTGATCCCGCAGGTGACGCCGTAGGCGTAGTACGGTCCGGTTTCGATGGGTGCTGCCCAGTTGCTCTTTACCGGCTCTGTGGCAGCGGCGCGACCGTCTTTGATGTTGGGATCGAAACTGATGCTGCGATCGATGGAGTTGTTGAAGTCACTGACGGTCTTTGAGAGCCGTTCGGGATCGATGCCGAGCTTGGCCGCCAGCTCTTCGAGGGTGTCGGCCACTTCCACGGATATGCCTGGCATGTCGTACTCTTCGGTGCGCAGCATGGGCCGGAGGGTGGCGTCAAAGATCTGGTAGGCCACTGATCCGGGCTGCTTCAGGATCTCGGCGCCGTACTTCGCGTAGGTGTAGTTCCTGAAGTCCGCGCCTTCATCCAGGAACCGTTCGCCGTCGGTGTTGACGATAATTCCGAACGGGTAGCTTTGGCGGGTCAGCCGGTTGGTGAGTTCACGGTTGCTCTCGTTGGTGGCGGTGAAGGCATCCCACTGAACGCTGTGGCACGTTGCCCAGTCGCCTCCTCGTGCTGCCCCGATCTCAAGAGCAGCGGCGATCATGTCGCCGGTGTTGTTCGGCGTTCCCCTGACTTTGGCGTTTTCCCAGCCTTCGCCCAGGTGTTCCCTGCGCAGTTGAGGATCGGCTTCGAAACCCCCTGCCGTGAGAATGACCGATTCGGCGCGCAACTCCAACTCGCCCGAAGGTGAGCCCGCGATGACTCCAACGATACGGCCGTCCTCGACGATGAGGCTTTTCGCCGCGTGACCGTACCGGACATCTATGCCGAGTTCAGCGGCGACCCGCGTATGGTCTTCGATCAGCCCTTCACCACCGCCGACGTTGCCGACGTGGAGTCCGCCCCAGAAGAGGTAGGAGCCGTCGGGGCGTTCAAAGGCCTGGCGTTCGTACATCAGGCGGTACTTCAGGCCCAGGCTGTTCAGCCAGCGCAACGTGGGCTGGGATTCCTCGACCAGAACCTTCGTCAGGTCCGGGTCGTTTCGGCCTTCGGTGACCTTGGCGAGGTCGGCGGCGTATTCATCCGCAGAGTAGGGCGGCACTTCAGTGCGGCTGTGCCGCTCGTCCGGTTCCACCCACTCCAGCAGATCAGCCAGGCCGCTGTGGGCGATGCGCGTAGCGCCGGCCGTGTAAAAGCTGTTCCCGCCCGCCATGTCCTCATGGCCTTTCTCGAGCAGAACAACTTTCCGCCCCCGGACAGCGGCTGCGTGCGCTGCCGTAAATCCAGCGTTTCCGCCGCCCACCACGATCACGTCGACTTTGTCCGTGCTCGCGGGCTTGGCTTCATTACCAATAGACATCCGTAAGTCCTTTCAGTGGCTCAGTGAATCCAACTGTATACAGTGGTATGCAGCCTTGCAACCCCTGCCTTTGTTGGTCGGGGCTTGCTGGTGACAGTCATTACAGGTATAACTGTATTTCATTGTGTACAAAGGTATGCCGATGGATACTCGGTTGCTTGCCAACTGCTTCCTCGAGCGGACGAGTCCAACCGGCACACTACTTTTCGCACCGCCCAACAACGTCGTTACGGAACGAGAACTATGAAATTCCCTCTACGCAATGCCATCTTCGGCCTGGTCGTAGCCGTCGTGGCCGCGCTTGCGTTCATCAATGCCGGCACTGCCAGCGGAACGAGCACCGCGAGAAACAAGCTCACCCTGATCGCACCGGCAGCACCGGGCGGGGGTTGGGACAGTTTCGCCCGAGAAGGACAGCAGGCACTCAAAAGCGGCGGCGTGGTCAACAACCCACAGGTGGTCAACGTCCCCGGAGCAGGCGGAACAATCGGGCTGAGCCAGTTCGTCCAGACCCCGGGACGTGAAGATGCCCTCCTGGTCACCGGCGGAGTCATGGTGGGGGCCATCGAGCTCGGCGACAACCCCGAGTCCATGGCAGACGTCGTTCCCATTGCCCGTATGGCCGATGACTACGCAGCCCTGGTGGTGCCCGCCGACTCCACGTTCAAGACGTTCAGTGATTTCCTCGAAGCCTGGAAGAAAGACCCCGGAGGAACCTCGATCGGCGGCGGCTCCCTGGGCTCGATCGACCATCTCCTCAGCGCCATGGTCGCCAAGACCGTGGGCATCGACCCCAAAGACGTGAACTACATCGCCTACTCCGGAGGCGGCGAAGCACTCACTTCCCTGCTGTCCCACACGACCGCCGCCGGGATGTCCGGCTACAACGAGGTCAGGGACCAGATCGAAGCCGGCACTCTCCGGGCCCTTGCCATCTCATCGGAGGAACGGCTTGACGGCGTGGACGTCCCCACCTTCAAGGAACAGGGCGTTGACGCGGCCATGTCCAACTGGCGCGGATTCGTCGCCGCACCCGGAACCACCGACGAAGCAAAAGCGGAATTCATCAAGATCGTCACCGAGATGCGCAGCACCCAGCACTGGCAGGAAGCCCTGAAGCGCAACAGCTGGACGGACACATTCTCCACCGGCGAAGAATTCGAGCAGTTCATCACCAACGAAGTTGCAACGGCCCAAGAAATCGTAAAGGACCTCGGCCTATGAGCATCACCCAGCACCAATCCGAAGCAGGATCCGCCACGGAGCCAAACGGCAAACCAAAGTCCAGCTTCGGAACAGGCCGCAGTGAACTCATCGTCGTAGCCGTGCTCTACGCAGTGGCCATCTCCCTCACCATCGGCACCGCGACAATGCACGTGCAGGGCAAATCTTCCCCGGGGCCGCAATTCTTCCCCATCCTGGTATGCATCGTCCTGTACCTGGCAGCCACGCTGCTGGCCATCCAAATCCTCCGCCGACCGAACGTCCCGGACAACACCATCCACCCCGGACACGGCCAGTTCTCCCCAGACATGCTCCACGACCTCGGGCATCTTGGGAAGGAAGAAGACGCGGCGTATGACGCCATGCCATCTCCAGCCCAGGGCAAGACGTGGAAGACCTATTCCGATTGGCGCACCGTCGGCCTGCTGCTCGGCAGCGTCATCGCCTTCGTCGCACTGCTGGAACCCCTGGGCTGGATCATCAGCGCCGCTGCACTGTTCTGGCTCGTCGCCTACGCCCTCGGCAGCCGTCGCCGGATCTTCGACATCGGCGTCGGCCTGCTCTTCTCCGCAATCATTCAACTGGCCTTCGGCGCCGCCCTGGGCCTCAGCCTGCCCTCCGGCTTCATAGGAGCGATTCTCTAATGGAACAACTCGAACTACTCATGGGCGGCTTCGCCAACGCCCTGACCCCCATGAACCTCCTCTGGGTACTGATCGGCGCCCTCCTGGGTACCGCCGTCGGCGTCGTCCCGGGACTGGGCTCTGCAATGGCCGTGGCGCTGCTGCTGCCCATCACCTTTTCACTCGAGCCAACTGCAGCCTTCATCATGTTCGCCGGCATCTACTTCGGCGGACTCTTCGGCGACTCCACCTCCGGAATCCTCCTCAACACCCCCGGCCACTCCTCCGCCATAGCCTCGACCTTTGAAGGCCACCGCATGGCCAAAAGCGGCCAGGCCGCCAAAGCACTCGCCACCTGCGCAATCGGCGCCTTCATCGGCGGACTGATCGCCACCACCCTCGTGGTCTTCTTCGCACCAACCCTGGTCAAGATGGCCACCGTCTTCGGCCCAGCCGAATACTTCGCACTGGCAGTATTTGCCTTCCTGGCCATCTCCGCCGTCGTCTCCGAATCCGTGATCCGCGGCATCGCCGCCCTCGGCATCGGCCTCGCCCTGGCCCTCGTCGGCATAGACGGCCCCAGCGGCACCGCCCGATTCACCCTCGGCATGCCCCAACTCTTCGACGGGATCTCCGTCATCGTCATCACCGTAGGGCTCCTGGCCCTCGGCGAGGTCTTCCACGTCGCCTCCCGCATCCACCGAGACCCCGCAGCCACCCGAATCCACACCAAAGGCCGCGCCCGGCTGGGTCTGGCCGACTTCAAGAAGGCCCTGCCCGCATGGCTGCGCGGCACCGCCTTCGGCGTCCCGTTCGGGCTCATCCCCGCCGGCGGCGCCGAAGTCCCCACCTTCCTCGCCTATGGCACCGAGAAACAGCTCGCCAAACGACGGAACGATCCAGAGTTCGGCACCTCGGGTTCCATCCGCGGCCTCGCCGCACCCGAAGCAGCAGCCAACGCTACCGCCGGCACTGCCATGGGAGCGCTGCTCGCCCTCGGGCTGCCCGTATCGGCCACTGCCGCGATCATGCTCGCCGCGTTCCAGCAGTACGGAATGCAGCCAGGTCCCCTGCTCTTCGAACGAAGCGGCGACCTGGTCTGGGCCCTGCTCGCCTCACTGTTCGTCGGCCTCGTCATCCTGGTGATGATCAACATCCCATTCGCCTCCGTCTGGGCCAAGCTGCTGAGCATCCCCAAGCACTACCTCTACGCCGGGATCACCGTTTTCTCCATGCTCGGCGTCTACGCAGTCAGCTCGGCAATCCTGGACCTATGGCTGCTCATCGCCATCGGCCTCATCGGATTCCTCATGCGCCGCTACAACATCCCGCTGGCGCCAGTACTGATCGCGGTGATCCTCGGACCCATGGCCGAAACAGAGCTCCGCCGCGCCCTGGCAGTCTCCGAAGGAGATCTCGGCATCCTGGTAGATAGCCCCATCACGGTCACCCTCTACCTGGTCCTGGCCGCCGCACTCGCCCTCAGCGCAGTCCAGCACCTCCGCCACCGGACGAACCGGAAAGCCTGATTGTCTACGCCAACCCGCTAAAGACGCTGCGCCTCGACGGCTTGCTTCCAGCAAACGATCGAGGCGCAGTGTTTTGCCCTGGGCACTTGCCCGGATTCCCTTATTGCAACGTCGCTTACTGATAGGCCACGCCACTGACGCCGAAAGGCCTATGCCCCAGCGCCCCGAAGCCGCACGTCAGAAGCTGTCAGCAAAGAGCGGCCTATTGCTCTCTCTCTGGACACCGCTACCTCCGTCGCCCTCGATTCGAGGCTTCTATTGTCAGACTGGGGTGTGATTCAATTCTGCAGGGCCTCGTCCTAGCTTGAAAGACGCTAATTCCCGGGGTTTTCTTCTTCCGGGTTGTCCAGGTCCTCGTCCATCAGTCCCCGCTGTGCCAAGTCCGCCGCCTCCGATGCCTCAGGTGGCAATGGATCCGTGGCCGGCGGAACGTCACTCGGGGCATAATCGGCCAAGCCTGCAGCGACCCGTTCCTGCTCGACTGCTGCTTGGTATACCTCGTCGTCTATATTTTCGGGCAACTTTCCGTGGCCGGTCCGGCTTGGTTCTGGAAGAGCGTCCTCTTCAGGAAGGATCACACCGCCCAGGGCCTGATCCGGGTCGTCATTTGATGCGGTCACGACTACACCTTCCGATCCAGGGTTATCTATCTGCGAACTATTCAGAAGAAGGTACAACCGGACCGGTCGACCAACGCAGCAGGGCTGCAACGTCAACTCCATCCGGCAGGACGGGGCCGGGGACCAGCAGAACCCGTGCGTCCGTCAAGGCCGCTGCGCGGAGCAGAGCAGCGGGTGCCGGAGCCTTTCCCAAGATACCTGCCGTGAGGGATTCCTCCTGAGCGGTGGCAACCCAAGGTTCGGCGTCAAGCGCAAGCAGGGTCCGTTCGGCCAGCGCAGCATCATCCAGGATTAGGACCTCCACCTGAGCCTGCTGCAGGGCATGGATCACAGCACCGATGCCTGTTGCCGACTCCGGATTGGCTTGCCCTTCCTCCATCGCCAACCGGTCCATAAGAGCCTGCTGCTCCGCCGCCCACTGCTCGGCGACACGTTGGTTGACCTGGTCGATGAGCAGGGTCTCGTCCGCACCTGCCGTATGGGTATGCGAGTCGACCACCGAGACCAGGGTCTGGGTAGATTTGGACAGTTGATCCTGCACAAGCCCACGGGCCCGGATGTCTCCGGCCAGTACGACCAGTCGGGCGCCGCTCTCACTGACGATCCTGTCAATCTCGCCGGCCACTTCATCGGCATTACGGCGCCAAACGTCTTCAGTGTGGTGCTGGAACCGGAGATGCGCCCAGCCCCCACCGTGGAACTTGTGCAGATGTTCTGTGCTTCCCTGAACCTCCCGTGAGCTCTCCGGGGCGCCGGCGCCGGCGTAATACAACTTGAGTTCGCCGTGCTCGCGACTCACTTCGGCAACCACATAGGGAAACTCTTCAGGCCGGTGCTTCACCAAGGGCAACAGATCGGGAACGGGATCCACTGTCACTCGCTCCGGCAGCACCAGCTCTCCCGGGAGCACCTCATTTATTTCTGCCTTGCCGTCGTGTACCAAGACAAAGCGGGCGACCGGAGCGGGGACGCCTGCTGCCGGCTCGATAGCTTGCGCCATCGCGTCCAAGTCCGGCGCGGCTGCACCCTGCGCCTCGAGTTGGGCGCGGACGTTTCCTGGCATGACGTCGGAAGCTTCCAGCGTGTCCACAGTTCCAGTTCCGGCACTGACATAGGCGCTGCACCAAGGGCCGGGCAGACGGTATAAGTCGGCGTATTGCTTCAAGCTCCCCGTCACTGCTCTCCCTCCTCGTCAATGACAGGGTCGGGAGCTGCCACAGGGTTAAGCGCATCCCTGATTTCGGCGGAGTCAGTGTCATCCACGAACGGTTCAGTTTCGCGTGCTTCCTCCACGTGAGCGGCTTGATTACCGTGGACCACTCCTTGGGCTTCGTGTTTCATCTGGTCATCCAGCTCTTGCCCGTGCTTTGTATTGCCTCGTTCAGCCATGACGATCCCCTCTGCACGCGATCTGTATCACAGTCGCTTCGTCGTTTCACGTTAGCACCCGGACGTCGGGGATTGAAGGGAACGCAGTGACTCGCAACCCCTAAAGAGGCACGCCTCGAATAGGTCTTTCTCACCTTCCAGCTCTCTGCCTTTCGCTGGGGGCACAGGGTGCGCCGCACAGCGGTTCCAGGATGCTGGCTCTTCAGGGCGGAAGGATTCGCCTGTTACCTCTGGCGATCCCTTCGCGCCGCGGCCTACCTTGTGATTGCCGACCGCCTGAGCCTCCGATGCAGGCCGGCTGAGGCGGATAAGACGAGTTCTCGCAACTCGTTCTACTTAAACGCCGATAACCGGTCTTATGTCAAGCTGAGCCCTGCGTATCTCATCAGATGCATCATTTATGCCTCCACGAGGTTAATAAGCAAGCCAGCCTACTGGGCCGTTAACGAACGAAAGACCCGAATTTGGCTAGGCTTAGGATCTTTGCTCCGAAGCGGCGCTCATTTGGTGCGGTAAGGGGGCATATCCTCCAACTCCACACTTTGCGTCTATGGCCCTACGTCCGTAGTGCGCAGCGTTGAGGGCGGCATTCGCCGCGCTCTTTTCGGGTCGTCGCCGGAATTCAAGGAGACTCCGGAGTGTCCTTGGGTTCGTCAATTATCAGTGCACTGTTATCGGTGGCCGTGAAATTCTGGAGCGAATGCTGCAAAACCCTAGTCCTAGGGAAAGAAACGGGCGTCGCGCCGAGTGACTCCATTCAGCGTGTTTCCGCCGGTGCGGGCAACAGATGACCCCGTCCTCTTAAATAGGCGTGGGGAGCGGCGTTCATCGAACGCGGCTCCCCGGCCTTAGCTTTCGGTCCATAGGACCTGTCACGATAGTAGCGCCCATTGGGGGCATATCAAAGTTTGAGGGGTGTAATGGTAACGAACCTGCTGCAGGCACGTGTTTTGGAGCAGATAGAGGCTTGGACGCCGTGGGACAGGCGGGTATGGCACACAGGAACTGTGCTGGCCCTACAAGAGCTTGTGGAAGCGTCGAGCTGGTCTGTTAGAGGGGTGCTCTCCGACTCGGCGGTGCAATGGTTAAGGTCCAGCCTCTTGCCAGAGCTTGGGCGTGACCAAGGATTAGCAAACCCAGCGACCAGGGCTCAGCTTGAGGCAATTCTCAAGCAACCGCTGAACTACGCCAGCCAGCGCCGCCGACAACTTGAGCGGATTACCGAGTACGTGGCTGAACACTACCTCGACGGTTGGTTCGAGGCAGCCAGAAAAGGATCGGTCCATCTTGAGCGGGGCTCCCGCTATATGGCCTCTTACGCTCTTGACTTGGGATTCCACCCCGAATACTTGAGGAAGGTTCTTCGCACACATTCGGGAAATAGTGAAGAAGATCTTATCGAGGAACTCCGAGGTCTGGCTGCCCGCCCAACCACTGCGTTCACAGGGTGGGTCCTCCTGTCGGACGTACCCGAGCGGGCGCTGATGGAACAACGTTCGTCATGGATCGATCCGACAGACGTGGCCCGACTAATGCGCAGCATCGGCGAGCAGCCACCGCGCGATCAGTCTGGTGGGCTCTGGTTCGAAGTCTGTGCAAGGGACGAAATCGCGGCCGCTGAGCAAGTGCGGTCCCAGCTGGAGAGATTGCTGAGCAGGACTCGCTTTCTCCGTGTATCCAAGCCGCTTTCCTATGATCCCAAGTGGTGGCGGGAAAAGGGAAAACCTATTTCCCTTAGAGCCCGTGGTCCAGCTATCAACGCAATGTCACTAGCGAAGTCTGGACTGCTGTACGAGGACCGCCTGGCCGGCGACGCACACGGCAAGATCGACGATGCCTTCGAACTGGCTTCTCATCTGATTGGATCACCCGCGCCGGTAGCCGTGTCGAATGCATGGGCAGCACTAGAGTCCCTCCTGATCGATCCCGGCGAGTCGGACCAGTCCGTTGGAGGAAAAGTAATTGTGGCAACTCGGGCGGCCAAGATACTAGCCACTGCTTGGCCTCGTGCTGAATTCACGCGTATGAGCTACCGACTGCTTAAATCGTCCTCGCTCGACTCGAAAATTCGATCAAGCCTCGATGAAATCGGGGACGACAATGTCCGTCGCTGCGCCTTGCTGTTGCAACACTGGGATCAAATCGAAAACACTGCCGATCTAAGCCTAGGAGACCAGGCCGCGGTGCAGAGAATCGCCCAGCTCAAGCAAAATCCACAAGCGGTCTTGGGACGCGTGGAAGGGTATATGGCTGGAGCACTTCGAAGGCTGTATCGCCATCGAAACCTTGTAATGCATGGGGGCGAGCTACGACCAGTTGCGCTCTCCGCGACTATCAGGACGACAGGGCCACTGGTTGGTGCTCTCCTGGATCGGTTGGCAGTCGCCGCGCATCTTCGACGCGAGGACCCGCTTCATGCCATAGCGCGTACCGAGGTAGCACTGCAATCCATCAAGTCAACCAAGGATCTGACTTTCCTCCTGGAAATGTAGATGTAGTCCCGGAATTCAGGAAGTCGGTGGCCACGAGATTCTACCCCTCGAATTGGCAGCAATCAGTGGCTCCGTGGGCGGTTTCGTCCGGCCCGTCGTTGGTCGATGCGTCACGCGTACTGGGAAAACGGTACGCGTACCCGAAGTGTCATCACATTGATTCGCGCGCCGAACTAGCCTGCTCCAGCTCACCGAAGCACGGCGTTGCGGCGGGGGAAACAGGTCCCCCGCCGTAGTGACTATGCGGGGATCTTCGAGAAGCACGTTGTTTTGGATCCCTTGTGGACACGTGTCTGGGATCCAGCAGACGAAGACTTCGACAACCGACATATTTCGGCAGAGCCCTCGGCATCACCCGACATGGAGCCAGAAAGCGCTGGAACTCTGACGACGTCTCTGTGCCTGCGCGGTGTCGGACTTGGCCCGATCCTGCCCAGCGTTTAACTCCACGAAATGGAAGAGGCCTAGCCTGTCAGCGATGGTCGAAAAGTGAGCCGTTTCGCGGGTGGAAAAGTGAGCCACTTTGACGTTGGTTATTCTGCCGTATTTTCGGGTCTTGTCGAGGGCAGTGAGTCGACTTGGGTGTGTTTGAGTCGGTAGCTGGAGCCTTTGAGGGTGATGACTTCGGCGTGGTGGACGATGCGGTCGATCATGGCCGAGGCGACGACCTGGTCGCCGAACACGTCGCCCCAGCGGGCGAACGGGAGGTTCGAGGTCAGGATCAGCGAGGCGTGCTCGTAGCGCGATGAGACCAGTTGGAAGAACAGGTTCGCGGCATCTTGCTCGAAAGGGATGTAGCCGACTTCATCGACGATGATCAGCCGGTAGCGGCGCAGCCTTACGAGTTCCTGGGGCAGTCTGCCGTTCTGGTGGGCTGTCTGGAGGCGGGCTACCCAGTCGATGGCCGTCGCGAACAGGACCCGATGTCCGAGCTGGGTGGCCCGTAAGCCCAGGCCGGTTGCGAGGTGTGTTTTGCCGGTGCCGGGCGGTCCGAGCAGGACGATGTTGGATGCTTCCGTGAGGAACGCTCCGGTGGCAAGGTGGGCGATGGTGTCGCGTTTGAGGCCGGGCTGGTGATCGAAGTTGAAGTCCTCGAGTGATTTCCGGGCCGGGAACCCGGCGCCCCTGGCTCTGATCTCTGCTCCGGAGGCTTCCCTCGCGGCCACTTCCCGCGACAGCACAGCGGCGAGGTATTCCTCGTGGGTCCAGCCTCCTTCCCGGGCCTGATCAGCGAGCCGGGTTGCTGCTTCCCGGATCCGGGGTGCTTTCATTGCCCGGGAGTAGTACTCGATCTGGCCAGCGGTTTCCTTGATAGCGGGCATCAGGCGACCTGCCCGTCATCAAGGATGACCCCGAATGCGCGGTCGTAGTCGGCCAGATCCCGCAGCCCGGCTGTCTCACCCACCGGCTGAGGGGTTTGGAAGGCCTTCCGTAGTGCCTTTGCCGCCTCTACGTGGTCTGGGTCGGTGATCGTCAGGCCCTTGCCCCAGGACCGGGTGTGGGTTCCGACAGTTCTGCCGTCCAGGCTGATCGTGACGGTTTCGAGGTCGGCGGTGACCTCGACGAACCGGCCGATGGCCTGCGGGTGGACGGAGTAGTCGTTGGACCCCATCCGGACGTAGTAGTCCCGCGGGAGCCGGACCCTGGCGGTGAATCCGGTGACCGGTGGAACCGGTGGCAGCGCCAGCATCGCCTTCTTGTCCGCATTGATGAGCTCCGCCGGCCGGGCACCTGTCCGCCTGACGAGCCGCGCATTGGCCTTCGGCAGCCACATGGCCAGCTGGGCGTTGAAATCCTCCGGTGAGGTGAAGACCCGGCCCGGCAGGAACGAGGTCTCCAAGAACTGGTTGGCCCGCTCGACCACGCCTTTGCTTTCCGGGTCATAGGGTTTGACCTGAACGACCCGGGTGGCGAGGACCCCGGCGAACGCAGCCACCCCGGCGGCGTAACTGTTCCGGCGACCGATCCCGGTTTCGTTGTCCCAGATCAGCCGCCGCGGAACCGCACCCAGGGATCCGAGCAGCTCCCACATCCCGGCCAGCAGGTCCCCGGTCATCCGCGACGGGATCATCCTGGCCATGATGAACCGCGAATGCGAAGACACCATCACCAGCACGGGCAACACCCGCGTCTTGCCTGCTCCAACGGGAATCTGCACCTCCGGGAACCAAAGGTCGCACTGCGCCTGATCCCCGGGATCATAGGTGATCCGGTCAGCAGGATCAGCCGGCGCATACTCCGGCCGGATCCTGGCCACGTTCTCCCGGAACCAGGCCGCCGACCCCGACCAGCCCACCCGCTCCGCGAGCACCGTCGCGGGCATCCGCGGGTTCTCCTGCAACAAAGCACGAATCGCAGGCTCGACGGCCTTGATCCCGGAGTCCTGAGGTGCCCGCACATACGCAGGCGGACCATCAGAACTAACCGCTTTGGCAACAGTGTTCCGGGAGATCCCCAGCCGCGCCGCTATCGACCTCATCGACTCACCCTCGGCAAGATGCAATCGCCGAATAAGCGCCCAATCCTCCACAGTGATCACCCACCCAATCGTTTGAAACGGGTGGCTCAGTTTTCAACCGTCACAATGGTTCAGTTTTCGACCGTCACCGACA
>NZ_QLNP01000105.1 GCF_003261175.1 Arthrobacter globiformis
GCGGCACGCGGCACCGCGGGCGCCGCCGAACCCGCACCGGACGGCGGTTCGGTCGCCGCGCCGCAGCCGGCCAAAAACACGCTGGCGGCGATGACCGGGCCAATCAGGAGGGCCCGCGTCGAGGCTTGTAACATCCGTGGACTCCTGGCCTGTTCGTAAGTGGTCTAGCAATAGTGGTGGATCACTTTCGGAAAAGCCAGTGATTTTGCTCACGTGACGCGCCGCCGGATTCACGATTTGGTAACGCGCCGGATGTGGGGGGAGGTTTCCGTTTTAGGCCAATAAATGGCTCAGCGTTTAGACTGGAGGCAGGTGCCCTGTGTAAAGGGTCTGATCCGTCGTGCGTTCCGGTTGGAAATGTCGCGATACAACAGCTGACTTCACCACTGAATCGAGCAATAACGCATGTCTGAAACCACCACCAACACCGCGGTAGCAACTGCAGTTCGCAGTGACCTGCGCAACGTCGCGATTGTGGCCCACGTTGACCACGGCAAGACCACCCTTGTGGACGCCATGCTCAAGCAGACCAACTCCTTTGCCGAGCACAACCACCTCGAAGACCGCGTCATGGACTCCGGTGACCTGGAGCGCGAAAAGGGCATCACCATCCTGGCCAAGAACACCACGGTGGCCTACAACGGACCGTCCTCCAACGGCGAAACCATCACCATCAACGTCATCGACACCCCCGGCCACGCCGACTTCGGCGGCGAAGTGGAACGCGGACTGTCCATGGTGGACGGCGTTGTTCTTCTCGTGGATGCCTCTGAGGGCCCGCTGCCCCAGACCCGCTTCGTCCTCCGCAAGGCACTCGCCGCGCACCTGCCGGTGATCCTCCTGGTCAACAAGACCGACCGCCCCGACGCCCGCATCGAAGAGGTCGTCCACGAGTCCATGGACCTGCTCCTGGGCCTGGCCTCCGACCTTGCCGATGAGGTGCCGGACCTTGACCTGGACAAGATCCTCAACGTCCCGGTGGTTTACGCCGCCGCAAAGGTAGGCCGCGCCTCCCTCGAGCAGCCGGCCGACGGCACTGCCCCGGAGAACGAGGACCTCGAGCCGCTCTTCAGCGCGATCATCGAGCACATCCCCGCCCCCACCTACAACCCGGAAGGTGTCCTGCAGGCGCACGTCACCAACCTGGACGCCTCCCCGTTCCTGGGCCGTCTCGCCCTGCTGCGCATCTACAACGGCACCCTCCGCAAGGGCCAGCAGGTTGCCTGGGCCCGCGCCAACGGTGAGCTGAAGACCGTCAAGATCACTGAACTCCTCGCCACCAAGGCGCTCGAGCGCGTTCCGGCCGAGTCCGCCGGCCCGGGCGAGATCGTCGCCGTCGCCGGCATCGAGGAAATCACCATCGGCGAGACCCTGACCGACGTCGAGAACCCGCAGCCGCTGCCCCTGATCACCGTTGACGATCCCGCCATCTCGATGACCATCGGTATCAACACGTCCCCGCTGGCCGGCAAGGTCAAGGGCGCCAAGGTCACGGCCCGCCAGGTGAAGGACCGCCTGGACAAGGAACTGATCGGTAACGTCTCCATCAAGGTCCTCCCCACCGAGCGCCCGGATGCCTGGGAAGTCCAGGGCCGCGGCGAGCTCGCGCTGGCCATCCTGGTGGAGCAGATGCGCCGCGAAGGCTTCGAACTGACCGTGGGCAAGCCGCAGGTTGTCACCCGGACGGTCGACGGCAAGATCCACGAGCCGATGGAGCACATGACCATCGACGTGCCGGAAGAGTACCTCGGCGCCGTCACCCAGCTCATGGCCGCCCGCAAGGGCCGCATGACCAACATGGCGAACCACGGCACCGGCTGGTGCCGCATGGAGTTCATCGTTCCCGCCCGCGGCCTGATCGGCTTCCGCACCAAGTTCCTCACGGACACCCGCGGCGCCGGCATCGCAGCCTCCATCTCCGAGGGCTACGAGCCCTGGGCCGGCCCGATTGAATACCGCACCAACGGTTCCATGGTGGCTGACCGTGCAGGCGTCGTGACCCCGTTCGCCATGATCAACCTGCAGGAACGCGGCTCCTTCTTCGTCAAGCCCACCTCCGAGGTGTACGAAGGCATGATTGTGGGCGAGAACTCCCGCGCCGACGACATGGACGTGAACATCACGAAGGAAAAGAAGCTCACCAACATGCGTGCGGCTTCCTCGGACACCTTCGAGAACCTGACGCCGCCGCGCGACCTGACCCTCGAAGAGTCCCTCGAATTCGCCCGCGAGGACGAGTGCGTTGAGGTTACCCCGGACGCCATCCGCATCCGCAAGGTCATCCTTGACACCAACGAGCGCGCCAAGGCCAACCGCGCCCGCGCAAAGGCATAACGGCACCCTTCGCGGGGAACTGAAATCGTGAACAGAAGAACTGCCGGCATGGCAGGCGGCCTGGCCGCCGCCGTGCCGGCAGCTCTTTTTGCAGCCCTCGCCGGAACCGCGCTGCACGGCCAGGAGCTTGCCGCCGCCGGTTCCGCTCTGCCGGTGGGTGCCGTGGCAGCGCTGTTGCTCCTGGCGTCGCTTCAGCTGTTTCTCGGGGCGGCGTTCCGGACGCTGATTCCGACGGCGGTGTGCGGCGCGGTCTGTTATGCCTTGGCCGGCTGGTGGTCCGGGATGGAGCCGGGCAAGCGGCTCATCGCCGGTGACCTGGCCGGCGGCATCTGGGTCTACGGGATCGTGGTGGTTACCGTCGCGATGCTGGCCTGGTGCCGGCGGTACAGCCGCTCGTCCAGTTCCGCCCGCTAGTCTGCCGCCGGGTCCCGGTGGTGGGCAATCATGAGTGAGGTTGCCTCGCCGTCGTCGTCTGCGGGAAGTGCCATGTACTCCTCCATCACGGCGCGGAGCTTGGCCAGCATTTCCTCTCGCCTGGCGGCGTTGAACTTCACACCGAGGCGCCACACCTCGATGTCCTCGGGCGGAAGGTCCCGCGTTTCCAGCAGGAACGTCTCGATGAGGATGGGCGCAACGTTGTCCACTGGAGTGCTCCACGACTTGTGGCTGGCGATGTAGGGCACCTCGGTGGCTCCCCGCCGCCCTTTCCGGCGCTCCTCGGCCACCAGGAACCCGGTCCTCACCAGGGTGCGGACGTGGTGGAGGCTGGACGCGGGATTGAGGCCCAGCAGCTCGGCGATCTCCTTGTTGGTACGTGACTGGTGCAGGCATAGACGAAGAATCCTCAGCCGTAGCGGAGAACTCAGTGCGCGGCCCTTTGCCACCAGGTCTGCATCATCGCTTTCCGGCGGGGGTGTCATAGACGCCAGTGTAACGAGCAATGAACGATTGACGTATGCCAATCACTGCCCCAAAAATGGAGCCAATGCGCGGGAGGCCGGTTGTCACTCCGCGGCTGGCGGGGTCAGCCGCGAACTCCGCCGCGGAGGTGCCGGCGGCACCTGTTTGGCGGCCACCACGCTGTCTAGGGGAATGCCGACGTCGGACCTGCGGGTCCGCACGGTGCACTCACTTTCCCCGCACTCCAGGAGGTCTCCCAGCGCATCCGTAAAGCCGCCGTCGATCCTGTACCGCACCACCACGCGTGTTCCGGCCGGGGCTGTGGCCAGGAACTGCCGGGGCGTTGGTGTTGTCTGACTCACCGGTCCATCGTATGACGCGTCCGGAGTGTGACGCGCCCGCTTCGTTCGCGGGACTGGCCTGGGAGATAATAGGCTCTGAAGTGGACAGCCCGGCATGCAGGCCGGATGCAGCAACCGGCCAGTCGCCGGGAATCAACGTGGAGAGGCAAGGGACGTGACGTACGTAATCGCGCAGCCGTGTGTAGATGTTAAGGACAAGGCATGCATTGAGGAGTGCCCCGTCGATTGCATCTACGAAGGCGATCGCTCCCTCTATATCCATCCCGATGAGTGCGTCGACTGCGGTGCATGCGAGCCCGTCTGCCCGGTGGAAGCCATCTACTACGAGGATGACACCCCGGAGGAGTGGGCAGACTACTACAAGGCGAACGTCGAGTTCTTTGACGACCTCGGCTCCCCGGGCGGCGCCGCCAAGGTGGGCAATACGGGGAAGGACCACCCGATGATTGCAGCGCTCCCGCCGCAGAACCAGGACCACTGAGGCGGACCCCTTCGTGACTATAGCTGTGCGCAGTTTCGGCCTTAGCCTGCCCGACTACCCGTGGGAAGCGATGGCGCCGTACCTGGCCAAAGCGGCTGAACACCCGGGCGGTGCGGTCAACCTGTCCATCGGCACGCCCGTGGACCCGACGCCGCCTATCATCCAGGACGCCCTGACGGCGGCCGCGGATGCGCCCGGTTACCCCACCGTGCACGGCACGCCCGCGCTGCGGGAGGCCATCGCCGCGTGGTTCGCCCGCCGCCGCGGCGTCGAGGGGCTGGACCCCCGTGCCGTCATGCCGACCGTGGGCTCCAAGGAGCTCGTGGCGTGGCTGCCGTTCCTGCTGGGCCTCATGCCGGGAGACGTCGTCGTCCGGCCCACGGTCGCCTACCCCACCTACGACATCGGAGCCACGTTCGCCGGGGCCACGGCGGTTGCGGCTGATGACCTCGACGAACTGGACGCGGCCACCCGGGCGAAGGTGCGGCTGGTCTGGGTCAACTCGCCGGGCAACCCCACAGGCAGCGTTCGGGACGCCGCGTCGCTGAAGAAGATCGTGGGCCAGGCCCGCGAAATCGGCGCCTTGGTGGCATCCGATGAATGCTACGCCGAGCTTGGGTGGGGCGAATGGGACCTTCAGCGCGGGGGACAGGCTGTTCCGAGCATCCTGGATCCGCGCGTCGCCGGTGCGTCCCACGACGGACTCCTCGCCGTGTACTCGCTGAGCAAGCAGTCCAACGTTGCCGGCTACCGGGCCGCCTTCGTCGCCGGCGATGCGGCCCTCATGGCCAACCTCGTCAACAGCCGCAAGCACGCCGGCATGATCGTGCCGTATCCCGTGCAGGAAGCCATGCGCGTGGCCCTTGGCGACGACGCGCACGTGCAGGCACAGAAGGATCTGTACCGCGGGCGGCGGGAGCGGCTCCTGCCGGCGCTCGAGGCCTTCGGGCTGAAGCTGCACGAGTCCGCCGCCGGCCTCTACCTGTGGTGCACGGCGGGCGAAGCAACCTGGGACACCGTGGCACGCCTCGCCGAGCGCGGGATTGTGGTGGGTCCGGGGGTGTTCTACGGCGACGCGGGGCAGGGCTATGTTCGCGTGGCCCTCACCGGAACCGACGAACGGATCGACGCCGCGGTGTCCCGCCTGGCATAGGGCGGCGCCGTAACAATGGTGTGACTCGCGCCACAACTTGCCCGTTTTGAGGATAATTTGGCGCTTCCGGATTAGTGGCAGCCCGCAAGTGGCGGTAGTTTTTAACTGACTATCAATGGTGGCTTTCTACAAGAAGGCAGCACGGCCGTTGGATGTCCCGCCGTGCGGGATCCCGCGCGGCTCACCTGATGTTGGATCAAGCTTTCTAGCGAGGCCAAGAGGCCTCATGAAGGGGACTCCATGACTGAGACCACCAGCGCAACTGAGACCACCAGTGCGATCTTGCGCCACGCAGGCGGCGAACTCGAACTTCCGCGCATCAAGGTTGTTGAGGGAAACGAAGGCTACGACGTTTCCAAGCTCCTGAAGCAGACCGGCGCCGTTGCCTTTGACCCTGGCTTCATGAACACGGCTGCCACGACGTCGGCCATCACCTACATCGACGGCGACGCAGGCATCCTGCGGTACCGCGGTTACCCGATCGAGCAGCTTGCCCAGCACTCCAGCTTCCTGGAAGTCTCGTACCTGCTGATCTACGGCAACCTTCCGACGCCGGCCGAGCTGGAGGACTTCGATCAGAAGATCCGCCGCCACACCCTGCTGCACGAGGAGCTCAAGGGCTTCTTCGGCGGCTTCCCCCGGGACGCGCACCCGATGCCCGTCCTGTCCTCGGCTGTGTCCGCGCTGTCCACCTTCTACCAGGACTCGCTGGACCCGTTCAATGACGAGCAGGTGGAGGTTTCCACCATCCGCCTGATGGCGAAGCTGCCGGTCATTGCGGCCTACGCCCACAAGAAGTCGATCGGGCAGCCGATGCTGTACCCGGACAACTCCCACAACCTGGTGGAGAACTTCCTGCGCCTGAGCTTCGGCCTGCCGGCCGAGCAGTACGAGGTTGACCCGGTGGTCGCCAAGGCACTGGATCTGCTCCTCATCCTGCACGCCGACCACGAGCAGAACTGCTCGACCTCCACGGTCCGGCTGGTGGGCTCTTCCAACGCCAACCTCTTCGCCTCCGTGTCCGCAGGCATCAACGCCCTCTTCGGCCCCGCCCACGGCGGCGCCAACGAGGCCGTCCTGAAGATGCTCCGCCAGATACAGGCCGACGGCACCAAGCCCGAGGACTACATGGAGAAGGTCAAGAACAAGGAAGACGGCGTCCGCCTCATGGGCTTCGGCCACCGGGTCTACAAGAACTACGACCCGCGCGCCAAGATCGTGAAGGCAACCGCGCACGAGATCCTCAGCAAGCTCGGCGGCCACGACGAACTCCTGGAGATCGCCCTGCGCCTCGAAGAGAAGGCCCTGAATGATGACTACTTCATCCAGCGCAAGCTGTACCCGAACGTGGACTTCTACACCGGCCTGATCTACAAGGCCATGGGCTTCCCGGAGAAGATGTTCACCGTGCTGTTCGCCATCGGCCGCCTGCCGGGCTGGATTGCCCAGTGGCGCGAAATGATCAACGATCCGAACACCAAGATCGGCCGTCCGCGGCAGCTCTACACAGGAGAGCCCGAGCGGCAGTACCCCGCCCGCTGAAATCACGACGGCGGCCGTCCACGTTAGGTGGGCGGCCGCCGTCGCGCTTTAACCACGACCTAAACCGCTGACCATATGTGGGGGAGTCGCCGCCGTTTCGGCGCACGCCCGTGCTAAAAACAAGAGTGCCGAAAATTGTGGACGCCGCGCAGCGCCGGCAGGAGATCGTAGGCGCCGTGTGCAGGATCATCGCCACAGACGGGCTGGAAGGCGCGTCCCTGCGGGAAGTGGCGGATGAGGCGGGCCTCGCCGTGGGCTCCGTCCGGCACTACTTCGACAGCAGCGATGACCTGCTGAACTACTCCTTTACAGCTGTTTCCGACCGCATCCTGACGCGCCTCAACAAAGCGCTTATAGGGCTCGGGCCCGCCGCCGGTGACCCGGACGCGGGCCGTGCTGTATTAACACTGCTGGGCGAATTCCTGCCCCTGGACGAAGAACGAGCCCTGGATGCGTGCGCCTGGCTGGCGTTCCGGAACGCGGCGAGGATCAGGCCCTTCCTGGCCACCGAGGCGGACAGGAGCCACCGGGCCGTGGCTGCCGTCATCGGCCGGGTGATCACCCGGCTTCTGCATGCGGACGACACCAAGGGGGCCGACACTGCGCCGCAGCTCGTGACTGCGGCCGAACACCTGCTGGCCACTTTGGACGGTTTGGTCATGCATGCCCTGCTGCAGCCCGGCTGGATGTCCCCGGAAATGTGCCTTGACGTGCTCGAATCCCACCTCGAGGGCCTTCGCAGGAGGGTCGGCGCAAGCCATTAACCTCCCCGGGCTGGGGGAATAGACTGAAAGCCGGAGAGCGGGTTGCCGGCACAACGCGGTGGAAATCGAGATGCCAAGGAGGCATACGCATGCAGCACACAGGCGGTCCAGGCTGGCGAATCACTATGGACACGTCGGGTCCCATGCTTATTGCCCTTTATATACGTGATGTTGCCGGGCTCGACGGTGCGGGCTTTCCGCCGCTTTCGCATGCCGCGCCCAAGGTCCGCCACGTGGACCATTCCCACCTCACCGCCGAAGTGGGCGGCATCAGCGCCCTGAAAACCGAGTGGGAAGCCTGGTGGGAGCAGCTCCTCAAGGCACACCCGCAGATGTCCCCTGAACTGTCGCCCCCGGGATTCCGCTCCTTTGCCAACTCGCCGGCGTTGCGCAAGGTCCTGCAGGCGCACTTCGGCGCAGCCCTGACGTGGGCCAGGGAGCGGCGCGCGGAGTATGCCGAACTGGAGGCCGAACGCGTGGCCGGAGGCTCCGCGCACCTCATCGAGGACATCGTGGAGGACCGGCTGATGGAGGTGGGCCGGGATTCGCGGGACTTTGCGCTGACGATTATCGAACTGCCGCTCGATGAGCAGCGGGCGTGGTACCTGGAACCGGACAAGATCATCATGAGCCACGAGCTGCTCTCGCAGCCCGAAGTTTTCCGCAGCTACGTGCAGCCGGTCGTGGAGATCCTCGTCTAAGTCCGCGGATTCAGGACCCGGCGCACTCAGGACCTGGCGGACTCAGGACCCGGCAGCAAGCGTGATGGCCACCGCGCCGCCGGCGTCCGGCGCATCCTGCCAGCCGTTGCGGGCTTTCCTGTCCCACCGCTTTCCGTCCACGTCAACGCGTTCCAACGAAAGGTCCTTGGCGTTGGCCACCGCCCAGTGGGCCACGGACCAGGCATAGCTGTCGGTGACGTCGACCTCCACTGTCCGGCCGTTGGCGGTTGTGGGGATGTTCCCGTAGGCGGCTTCCAGCTGCGTCAGCAGGGCGTCGGTGTTGCCGGCGGCGTCCGGTGAACGGAGCGTGCAGTTGAGGGCGGCGGGCGTTTCGCCTGTCAGTGCCGAGGCGAAGGACCGTCCCATCGCCTCGTGCTCCGCGTACGCAGTGGGGTAGGCCGAGCGCTGAACGCGCTGGGCGGCGTCGGTGATTTCCAGGGTGGCGTAGCCGGGCACCCTCACGAGGGCATCGAAGAAGGCATTCGTGGCGTAGATCGGGTCCATGACCTGGTCCTGTGTGCCCCAGCCCTGGGACGGGCGCTGCTGGAAGAGGCCCCTGGAATCCGGACCGGCGAGGTCGCCGTGGCCGATGTTCCGAAGCTTGGATTCCTGCATGGCGGTGGCCAGGGCAATGCTGGCTGCACGCGGCGGAAGCCCGCGGCGCACCGAGACAGCCGTAATCAGGGCCGCGTTTGCAGCCTGGTCCGTGGCCAGGAC
The DNA here is from genome assembly GCF_003261175.1 of Arthrobacter globiformis. Lineage (GTDB taxonomy): Bacteria > Actinomycetota > Actinomycetes > Actinomycetales > Micrococcaceae > Arthrobacter > Arthrobacter globiformis_A. The sequence continues at coordinate 8,976 of NZ_QLNP01000105.1, forward strand.
GGCCCGCTGCGTGCCGACGGTGGCGGTGCATTCCTCGGTAATCAGCTGCTCGGAGCGCTGCAGCAAAGTGGCCGCGGTGTAGATGCCGCCGGCGACCAGGACCAGGGAGAGGCCGCCGATGACAGCCCTGCGCAGCCTGCGTCTGCGTGTCACGTTGTTACTCCAGCAATCCGCCGGCACGCCCGTCTGGATGACGTGCCGGCTATGTCCTCACGGTCGGTGGGCGTGCCGTCAGTTGGCGTGCAGGGCGTCGTTCAGTTCCACGGTCTGGCCCCGGCGGGGCAGGACTTCGACTTCACCCGTGGTGGAGTTGCGGCGGAAGAGCAGGTTTGGCACGCCGGACAGCTCCACGGCCTTGACGATCTTGCTGGTGTCCTCGCCGTCGGCGTCCTTGGGCCCGGCAAGGCGGACGCGGGTGCCTGCCGTGACGTACAGCCCGGCCTCCACCACGGAGTCGTCCCCGATGCTGATGCCGACGCCGGAGTTGGCACCCAGCAGGACCCGCTGGCCCAGCGACACCTTTTCCTTGCCGCCGCCGGAGAGGGTGCCCATGATCGAGGCGCCGCCGCCGACGTCGGTGCCGTCTCCGGCCACCACGCCGGCGGAGATGCGGCCTTCAACCATGGAGGTCCCCAGGGTGCCGGCGTTGAAGTTCACGAAGCCCTCGTGCATGACGGTGGTGCCCTCGGCCAGGTGGGCACCCAGGCGCACACGGTCGGCGTCGGCAATGCGGACGCCCGCCGGAACGACGTAGTCCACCATGCGCGGGAACTTGTCCACGCCGTAGACGGTGACCGCGCCGCGCTTGCGCAGCTTGGCGCGGGTCAGCTCGAACCCGTCCACGGCGCACGGGCCGAAGTTGGTCCAGACGACGTTCGGGAGCTTGCCGAAGATGCCGTCCAGGTTGATGCTGTTGGGCCGGACCAGGCGGTGCGAGAGCAGGTGCAGGCGCAGGTAGGCATCAGCGGTGTCCGCCGGGGCCTCGTCCAGGTTGATCTGGACGAACACCACCTTCTGCTCCGTGCCGCGGTCGGCGTCAGTGCCGGCGGCCGCGATGTCTGTCAGGGTTTCGTCGGCGTTTTCCACGGCGCGGAGGCTTTCGGCGGCAACACCGAGGGCGGGGGCGGGGAACCAGGCATCCAGCACGGTGGCTTCGCCGTTCCGCGTGGCGATGGTGGCTACGCCGAACCCATAGGCCGAACGGGACTCGTCGGACAGTGTCTGGGCAGCGGGCACGGCGGAAGAAGCGGTTTCAGTCATGCGCCAAGTCTATCGAGGCGACATGCGCGCACCGAAACCGGTCCGCACATCTCTGAGTCGCATTTGAGGGCGTTCCCGGCGCTGGGAACGCCCTGGGCTGCCACCTGGTTAGGGACGGGCAGGTGCGGGATACAGTGGGATGGTGATTGCCGAAACAGCCCCCGTAACCCTTGATCTGCGCCAGGACGTGGCACTGCTGACCGCCGCGCTTATCGACATCGACAGCGTCTCCGGCAACGAGCGCCAGTTGGCGGACGCCGTCGAGTCGGCACTCCGCCAGCTCCCCGGCTTGGAGCTGGTACGTGACGGCGACTCCATCATCGCCCGGACCAACCTCGGCCGCAGCGAACGGGTCATCCTGGCGGGCCACCTGGACACCGTGCCGCTGCCGGTCACGGAAGGCTCGCTGGGAACGGTGCCGTCCACCTGGCCGTCGGGGGTCCCCGGCGGCGGCGTCCTGTACGGCCGCGGCGCCACGGACATGAAGGGCGGCGTTGCGGTCCAGCTTGCACTGGCGGCGTCCATGTTCGACGGCGGGGCGGAACCGGGCAAGGACGTCACCTTCGTGTTCTACGACCATGAGGAGGTGGAGGCCGTCAAGAGCGGGCTCGGCCGGCTGGTGCGGAACCACGGCGGGCTCCTCGGCGGCGACTTTGCCATCCTGCTCGAACCGACCGACGGCACCGTAGAGGGCGGCTGCAACGGCACCATGCGGTTCCACGCCACCACCTCCGGCGAGGCGGCCCACTCCGCCAGGGCTTGGATGGGCCGCAACGCGATCCACGCGGCCGCGCCCATCCTGGAACGCCTCGCGGCCTACAGCCCGCAGACTGTAACGGTGGACGGGCTGGACTACCGCGAAAGCCTGAACGCGGTGAAGATCCACGGCGGCACCGCGGGCAACGTCATCCCGGACCGCTGCGTCGTGGAGATCAACTACCGCTTCGCCCCGGACAAAACCCCCGACCAGGCAGAAGAGCACGTGCGCGCGCTGCTGGACGGGTTCGACGTCGTCCGCACTGACAGCGCCGCTGGCGCGCGCCCCGGACTTAATCACCCTGCCGCCGCGTCCTTCGTGGCCGCCGTGGGCCGCGTGCCGAAACCCAAATATGGCTGGACCGACGTCGCGCGCTTCAGCGAACTGGGCATCCCGGCAGTGAACTTCGGGCCCGGCGACGCGCTGCTGGCCCACAAGGACAACGAACACGTGGCGGCCGAAGCCGTCCGCACCTGCCTGCGCGCACTGCAGACGTGGCTGTCCTGAGTATCGCAAGATAAACACGAAGGGTCCGCAGCCGGTTGGCTGCGGACCCTTCGCTGTTAGTGCCTGCCGATCTATTTCACCACGGTCGACACGCCGGCGGTGGGGGCCTTCGCCACTCCGCCGGCGGCCTTCTTGGAACCGCGCCGCTCGATCCAGATTGCCAGCCGGGACACGGCCAGGTTGATGGCGATGTAGATGGCTGCGGCCACGAAGAAGACCGGGAACAGGAACTGCGGGCCCAGGAAGTCAGCCATCACCTGCACTGCGCGCAGCAGTTCAGCGTAGGCAACGATGTACCCCAGCGACGTGTCCTTCAGCAGGACCACGAGCTGCGCCACGAGGGACGGCAGCATGCGGCGGACCGCCTGCGGCAGTTCGATGGTCAGCCGGGACTGGAAGCTGGTCAGGCCGATCGCCAGACCCGCTTCACGCTGGCCGCGGGGGAGCGACTGGATGCCTGCGCGGATGATCTCCGCGAAGATCGCGGCGTTGTACAGGACCAGGCCGGCCACTACGGCGATGAAGGAGCTGGTGGCGAATACCAGCAGCACAAACAGCATCATCAGGACCACGGGCATGCCCCGCAGGAACTCGAGCACGATCCTGGTGGGAATCCTGATCCAGGCGACGTCGGAGATGCGCATCAGGCACAGCAGAAGCCCCAGCGGAAAGGCGATGACCGCTGCGATGGCCGCCGCGGCCAGCGTCGCGCCGATGCCGCTGGCGATCAGCGACCAAACATCAGCCTGGCCGAAGATCGCCCAGCGCTGTGCCTGGAAGATCCCCTGCTGGGCCAGGGTCATGATGGCCCAGGCCAGCAGGGCGGCGATCAACACGACGCCGATCACGGACCCGATCAGCGAGACGCGGCGGGCCTTGGGGCCGGGGACGTCGTAGAGAACCGAACTCATCGTGCGATCGCCACCTTTCGTTCGACCTGGTGGGCGAGGTAGCCCAGCGGCACGGTGATCAGGAGATAGAAGAAGGCAACGCCCACCAGCACCCACATGACGGCGTCACCGTGGTCGTTGGCCAGCTGCTTGCCGTAGCCGAACAGCTCCAGCACGTAGAAGGCGCCGGCAACCGAGGAGTTCTTGACGAGCGCGATGAGGATGTTGATCATCGGCGGGATCACGGTGCGGAGCGCCTGCGGAAGGATGATGAGGGAGAGCACCTGGCCGAACTTCATGCCGATGCTGCGGGCTGCCTCGGCCTGGCCGACCGGAACGCTGTTGACGCCCGAGCGGACAGCCTCGGCGATGAAGGCGGCGGTGTAAGCGCTCAGGGCGATGATGGCCGCGACTTCGAACTGCTGGAAGGTCACGCCCAGGCGGGGAAGGACCACCGCCGCGAAAAAGAAGGCAATGGTCAGCGGGGTGTTACGCACCACTTCAACGTAGGCCATGCTGAAGCCGCGGAGTGCTGCAACGGGGGACACTCGGGCGGCGGCCAGCAGCGTGCCTGCCACCAAGGCGATGATGCCGGAAACGGCGGCCAGGAACAGGGTTCTGAGAAAGCCGTCCCAGTATTGGGGGAGGCTTTCAATGATGACGTCCATAGGATCCTTTAGCTGCGTTCAGGGGAATGTGCGGAAAACGGAAGCGGCGGTTACCGGCAGGCTGTGGCATGCACAGCCGCCGGTAACCGCCACGATCGTCTTAGTAGCGGTCGATGGCCGGAAGTTCCGGTGCCGTCTTGATGACCGCTCCGGCCGTGTCTTCCCAGGCCTTCTTATAGGAGCCGTCCTTGGAGAAGCTTTCCAGCTGGTCGTTGATCCAGTTGCGGAACTCGGTGTCGCCCTTCTTCAGGCCGATGCCGTAAGGCTCCTTGGTGAAGGTTTCGTCGGAAGCCAGCTTGAACGCGTCCGGCTCCTTGTTGACGAAGCCAGCCAGGATGACGTTGTCCGTGGTGACGGCTTCAACCTGCTTGTTGCGGAGCGGCTCGAGGCAGCCCGAGTAAGTGGCGGCCGGAACCAGGACTGCGCCGTACTTCTCCACGATGGTGGAGGCCGGGGTGGAGCCCGTTACGGAGCAGACGTTCTTGCCCTTGACGTCCTCGGGCTTGGTGATGGAGGTGTTGTCCTTGGTCACCATCAGCGCCTGGCCGGCTTCGTAGTACGGGCCGGCGAAGTCGACTTCAGTCTTGCGCTTGTCATTGATGGTGTAGGTGGCAACGATCAGGTCCACCTTGCCCTGCTTGATGAACTGCTCGCGGTTGGCGGAGACGGTCTCGACCCATTCAATCTTGTCCGCGGGGACGCCCAGCTTGGCAGCGAGCAGCTTACCGATTTCGACGTCGAAACCGACGGGCTTACCGTCCAGGCCCTTCTGGCCGAACAGCGGCTGGTCGAACTTGGTGCCGATGGTCACCTTGCCGGCCGAGGCGATCTTTTCCATGGTGGTGCCTGCAGCGAAGCTGGGCTTCTCGACCGGCGAGGGGTTGGAGCCGGTCCCGGTGCCGCCGCCGCCGCAAGCGCTCAGTGTAAGAGCGATGGCCGCGGATGCTGCTGCCAGAAGGGATTTCCTTCGGGTCAAAAATGCCTTCATGACATTCCTTTCATTGGGCGGCCGCCGGTGACGGCCAGGGTGCGAATTCGGGTGGTCTTGAAGCTGGAGGGGACTGCTGGTTCGGTGGTCAGTGCGTAAGCAGCTTGGACAGGAAGTCCTTGGCTCGGCTGCTCTGGGGATTGGTGAAGAACTCCTCGGGAGTGGCGTCCTCCACGATTTGTCCGTCAGCCATGAACACCACACGGTCGGCGGCCTTGCGGGCGAAGCCCATCTCGTGGGTCACCACGATCATGGTCATGCCCTCCTTGGCCAGCTGGATCATGACGTCCAGGACCTCGTTGATCATCTCGGGGTCGAGCGCGGAAGTGGGCTCGTCGAACAGCATGACCTTGGGCTTCATGGCGAGGGCACGGGCGATGGCCACACGCTGCTGCTGGCCGCCGGAGAGCTGAGCCGGGAGCTTGGGCGCCTGGTGGCCCACGCCCACGCGCTCGAGCAGGGCCATGGCATCCTTGTCCGCCTCCGCCTTGGAGACGCCCTTGACCTTGATGGGGCCAAGCGTCACGTTCTCCAGGATGGTTTTGTGCGCGAACAGGTTGAACGACTGGAACACCATGCCGACGTCGGCGCGCAGCCGGGCGAGCTCCTTGCCCTCCTCGGGCAGCTGCTTGCCGTCAATGGCGATGTCGCCGTCGTCGATGGTTTCCAGGCGGTTGATCGCCCGGCACAGCGTGGACTTCCCCGAACCTGACGGGCCGATGACCACCACCACCTCGCCCTTGCGGACCTGGAGGTTGATGTCCTTCAGAACGTGCAGCTGACCGTAATGCTTGTTGACGGCATTCAGAGAGACGAGTGCATCGCCGGGCAGTTGAGTAGTCATAAGTAAGAATCTAGCGAACATTGCCCGGTTATGACCGGAATCACCCCAACTTCCCGCTGATCGTAATTCAAGAGATACCTGCAGGTCAGCAGGTTAGCCTTGGGGGATGAGCATCAACGCAGATCCGTCGAAATCAGTACAGCCCCGCCGCAAAGGGCCCCTAGAACTGCGCCGCAAGCAGGCTGCCGTGGAGATGTCGGATCAGCGGCTCCTCGACACCAAGGGTCCCGGCCACTTCATCCACACCGACCCCTGGCGGGTCATGCGGATCCAAAGCGAGTTCGTGGAGGGCTTCGGTGCCCTCTCCGACCTGGGCCAGGCGGTCAGTGTCTTCGGCTCGGCGCGCACCAAGCCCGGCAGCGCCTTCTATGACATGGGCGTCGAGGTGGGGCGCAAACTGGCCGAAGCCGGCGTGGCCGTCATTACCGGCGGCGGACCGGGTTCGATGGAAGCCGCCAACAGGGGAGCAGTGGAAGGCAACGGCGTCTCCGTCGGCCTCGGCATTGAGCTGCCGTTCGAGCAAGGCTTGAACCAGTGGGTGGACCTCGGCATCAACTTCCGCTATTTCTTCGCTCGGAAGACCATGTTCGTGAAGTACGCCCAGGGCTTCATCGTCCTTCCCGGCGGCCTCGGCACCCTTGACGAGCTCTTCGAAGCCATGGTCCTCGTCCAGACACAGAAGGTGACCTCGTTCCCGATCGTCCTGCTGGGCGCGTCATTCTGGGGTCCGATGATCGAATGGATCAGGGGGACCCTGGTGGCTGAGGGAATGGTCTCGGAAAAGGACCTGGACCTCATCCAAGTGGTGGACACCCCGGCGGAAGCAGTGAATTTCGTCCTCCACGGCCATGTCCGGGCTCCGTCCTCTGACGAGGACCAGCGCCCCGAGTAGCAGCAGCCCGGGGACGCGGCCCGGGCAGCAGCTGCCTGGGTTAGGCCGCCGGCCGGGCTGCGTCTGGCACGATTGGTGGTGTGAGTTTCTTCCTCGTTTTCCTCGCCATCGTCCTGATTGGAGCCACCGCCCTCATCGGGACCGACCTCGGGGCGGGCATGCTGCGGAAGAAACAGGCCCGCACGCCTCTCGAAAGAGACGGCTTCAAGGACGGATTCGATGAACCCGTGGCCTCCTTGCCACCCGTGCTGCTCCCCGTCGACGCAAAACCAGCCGACGTCGACCAGGTCCGGTTTGCGCTGGGCTTGCGTGGTTACCGGATGGACCAGGTGGACCAGGTGCTGGACGACCTGCGCGACCAGCTGGCTGCCAGGAACGCTGAAATAGAAAGCCTTCGCGAGCAGCTGCGTGCCTGTGCCGCCGAGGACCGGACGTGAGCTCCCCAATGCCGCCTCCGGGCCCCGTGCAGCCAGCAACAGCCGGACCCCCGTCGCCGGATCACGGGACAAGGCTGGTCGGGACGCGGCTCGACAGGGCGTTCCGGACCGCCGCGGCACGGCTCGGCGGCCCCCTGGTCCGCTGGCCGTGGTGGGCCCAGGTGGCCGCGGTGTACGTGGCCGCGCGGCTGGTCAGTGCCTGCATCTTCATGTCGGCCGCGCTGCACCAGGGATTCAACCCCTGGTTCCCGGCCAAGCCCGACTACTGGAACTTCATCAACATCTGGGACGCGCGGTGGTACGAGTCCGTCATGACCGGCGGGTACCCGACCGAACTGCCGGTGGATGCGGCCGGCAACGTGCAGGAGAACACCTGGGCGTTCTATCCGCTGTTTCCAACGCTGGGGCGGATGCTCTCCGCTGCCACGGGCATGGGTCCCGCCGCCGTCCTTATCCTGATTGCAATGCTCGCCGGACTGGCGGCCTCGCTGGTGGTCTACCTGCTGTTCCGCACCAGGGCGGCCCACGGGCCGGCCCTGTGGGGCGCCGCGTTCTTCTCCACCTTCCCCGTCTCGCCGGTGCTCCAGGTGCCTTATGCGGAGTCCCTGAACCTCCTGCTGCTGGCCGCCGCGCTGCTGCTGGTGGTACGGCGGCACTACCTGTGGGCCATTCCCGTGGTACTGGCCATGTGCCTTTCCCGGCCCACGGGTGTTCCGTTTGCGGCGACCATCGGCATCCTGTTCCTGTACCGCGCCGGTGAGGCATGGTTCGAGGCGCGGAACCACGGACAGGCCGCCAAGGGGCGCCGCGTCCACAGCCGGAACGAACTGTGGTCCCTCGCCGGGCTGACCGCCGTCAGCGGTGCAGGTGCCCTCGCGTGGCCCGCTGTCGCGTGGGTTGCCACCGGAGACATCGCCGCGTACACGAAGACCGAGACCGTCTGGCGCGGACACGACCTGGTGCCCTTCAAACCGTGGTTCGACACCGGCGTCCTGCTGTTCGGTCCGGTGCTGGGGCTCGTGGCACCCTTCGTCTTCGTGGCGGTGTTCGGGCTCCTGATGGCCTCCCCGCCGGTGCGCCGGCTGGGAACAGAACTCCGGCTGTGGTGTGTGTGCTACATGGGGTACCTCGTGGTGTTCCTGCACCCGCAAACCAGCACCTTCCGCATGCTGCTGCCACTGTTTCCGCTTGCCCTGGCTGCCGCACTCGTTTCCCGGTCGCGCGCCTATCGTGGCGCCGTAATCACGATGTTTGTCCTGCTGCAGATCGTGTGGGTGGTGTGGCTCTGGGCATGGGCGCAACTGCCGGGCGGAGGGGACTATCCGCCATGACAGATCGTTGGTTCCCAGCGGGTTTTCCCAGATCAGCCCGCAGAAGGGCGCAGGAATCCGCTCATGAACGGATTGTCCATCGATTAGCTACAGACGGGTAATTACAGGATAATAGGTGATAAGCAAGGACAAAAAGCATTGGCATTGTTCAGCCATGGCGGCTGCCGAAAGGACCGCCAGAGCGGCTTTGTTTTAACCACGCGGACTCAGCCCGGCCGGGCTGCTCGGTCCTGGGACTACTGGAGGGGATATTCCTCATGGCGGCTATGAAACCACGCACCGGCGACGGCCCTATGGAAGTAACCAAGGAGGGCCGCAGCCTGATCATGCGTGTGCCGCTCGAAGGCGGGGGCCGGCTTGTGGTTGAACTTAATGCCGCAGAGGCGGCCAACCTCAAGGACTGCCTCGTCGGCGTCACCGAATAAGAGTAAAGGCAGGGCCCGCAGCAGGAAAGCTGCGGGCCCTGCCTTTTTGGTCTTCCGGGCCTGCCGGCCCCGCCCTAGCCGGCCGGCCTATTTCTTGACCGCTACCAGCAGCCCGTCACCGGTGGGGAGCATGGCGGAAGCCAGTCGGTCGTCGTCGCGCACTGCCCGGCCCACCTGGCGCAGCACAACGGTGGTTGCGTCGCGGGCTGCAGGGTTGGATACCCGGTCCTTGTCCAGGGCGTCATTGACGATCAGCAGTCCGCCGGTCTTGAGCAGGCGTACGGCCTGTTCGACGTAGCGGGGAAAGTTGGGCTTGTCGCCGTCGATGAAGACGAGGTCATAGGCGGCGTCGGTGAGCCTCGGCAGGACGTCACCGGCGCGGCCGGAAATGGTGCGCGTGCGGTTGGCCGGGCTGCCTGACTCCTGGAACGCTTCCCGGGCGGCCTTGAGGTGCTCGACGTCCACGTCGATGGTGGTGAGCACGGCCTGCGGACCGAGGCCGCGGAGCAGGCAGACGCCCGAGACGCCGGCGCCGGTACCGATCTCGACGGCGGTCTGCGCCTTGGATGCCGCCGCCAGTACAGTCAGCACGGCGCCAACGCCACGGCCGATGGGTGTCACGCCCAGCTCGAACGAACGCTCCCGGGCGCGCAGCAGGACCTCATCCTCGGCAGGCAGATCTTCTGCATAGGACCAGCTCGTGGACTTATCGGCGCTCATGGATTTCGCTTTCTGGGCGGCAGGGGGCATGTTATTACAGCGTACTGGGTTGGACGGCGCCCGAGGGGCAAGTGACGGCGGGCACGCCTGTGATGGCGGCTACTGTTCTGCTGCCCGGCGGAGGGTGACGAAAATTTACGGAATGCCAGCAGGAAATGCGGGCCCAAAAAGTTGCGCCGTAAGCAAAGAGGGCCCCCGCAGTCAGGAAATTCCCAGCCAACTTTGACATGATAATAATCCGCTCATCCAAGTGGTGATCGGCGCCGAACCATGATGTAAAGCACGTCAGGCGTTATTACATCCACGAGGGGAGTGGACGATGTCAGCATCCGTTGCGGCACCTGTCCCTGCAACAAAAGAGCAAGCTGCCGAGTGGGCCATGCCCACGTGGGAAGAAGTGGTCACCAACCACTCGGCCAAGGTGTACAGGCTCGCCTACCGGCTTACCGGTAACAAGTACGACGCCGAGGACCTCACCCAGGAGGTGTTCGTCCGCGTCTTCCGCTCCCTGGAGAACTTCAAACCGGGAACCCTGGACGGCTGGCTGCACCGGATCACCACCAACCTCTTCCTGGACCAGGCGCGGCGCAAGAGCCGGATCCGGTTTGACGCGCTGGCCGAGGACGCCGAATCACGGCTGCCCGGCCGTGAACCCGGCCCCGAGCAAAGCTTCGAACTCAACAACCTGGATCTCGACGTCCAGGCCGCCCTAGAGGAACTCCCGCCGGACTTCCGTGCCGCCGTCGTCCTGTGCGACCTTGAGGGACTGTCGTACGACGAAGTTGCCGAGGCCCTGGGCGTGAAGCTGGGCACGGTGCGTTCACGCATTCACCGCGGCCGGACCATGCTCCGCGAAAAGCTTGCCCACCGGGATCCGCGCCCGCAGCAGGCGCGCAAACCGCGGCTCAAGCTGCCCCGCATCGCCGGCGTTCTCTGATCGGCGACATGCGTCGGCTACATCGCTTGCTGGAGGGGCTCAGACAGAACTCAGGGTTGCCGCCGCTTGCCGGCGGACGGCACCCGCAGACAGCGGAACACATCCGTGCGTGCGCCGAATGCGCCAGCGCGCTACACCGGCAGCGCCAGTACATTGAGCGGCTCCGTACTGCTGCAGTTCCGGCGGCCAGTGACGAACTGACAGCGCGGCTCCTGCTCCGCACCCAGCAATTGGCCATGGCTCCGGCCCCGGTTGCCCGGCCCAGCCGGATGAGGCTGGCAGGGCTGGCCGGCGGGGTAGCCGTGGTGGCGGCAGGGGCCATCGGCGCCGGAGCCTACACGGTCGCCGGAGAACCCGGGCAGTACGCCGCGGGCACGGCCTCGCTCTACGGCCAGTCCGGGCATTCCCCGGGAACAGACAGCCGCCTCGCCGCGCTGCGGTCCTCCGGCTGGACCTGCCCTGAACTGCGTGCCATGGGTTTCCGCCTGGTATCTGCCAGCACGACCGTACTCGCAGGCCGCCCCACAGTGGAGCTGCGCCTCACAGACGGGCAGCATACAGCGAGGATTCTGGAACAGCACCAGGGGTCGCCGGCTGCGCCGTCTCCGGTCAACCCGCTGACAGGCCACCCGGCGGGAAGCGACGGTTACGTCGCCGCTGACCTGCCGGGAGCGACGGCGGACGGCCGGGTCTGGGTCAAGGCGGGGCCACCGTGGAGCGCGATCTACCAGACGCCACGGAGCACGTTCACCTACGTGTCGGACCTGCCCGCCACCTCGGCCGACGACGCTTTGCCGATGCTCGCCGCGCCCGGCAGCATGGCCGGTCCGGGTCTGGCCGCCGGCACCGACACGGCCGGAAACACCAGCGCAGCGCAGGAAAGTGTCGTGGACCGGGTCGAACGCGGCCTCCGTAAGATTGCCCGCCAGTTAGGGCTTTGAGACGCTTCCCCGTCCCTGCGGCATGCCCCCAGGGGGCCCGGGCCGGGTCGAAATCGTCACTGCCTCGCCGGAAAGGGTAATCTTCCTAAAGTGTTTGGAATCAACGGCCCGGAGTTTATCCTTCTGCTGCTCATCGGCATTCTGGTGATCGGTCCCCAGCGGCTGCCCGAATATACCCAAAAACTGGCAAACCTGGTCCGCGAAGTGCGTCGGATGGCCTCCGGTGCGCGGGAGCAGATCAAGGAAGAAGTCGGCATCGACATCGATGATGTCGACTGGAAGAAGTACGACCCCCGCCAGTACGATCCGCGGCGCATCATCAAGGAAGCCCTCCTCGAGGACGACACCAAGCCGGTCAGCGCCGGCGGTCCGGCGGCAGTAGCCGCCGCGGCATCAGCCGCCGCTTCCACCACCGAGGAGCGGCCGGCGCGCATCATTGAGCAGTTGCCCTACGGCGAAGCGGCCCCCTTCGATTCCGAGGCAACTTAGTCCCCAACCGCCCCCTAACCTCGCATGTCCCCACCGGCTCCCGGCCTTCGCAAGCTCAGGCCGGGTCCCTCGCCGGCGTGGGCCCAGGCCAGGGAACCCGGCGGTCGTGGCCCCAGATTAAGGGGCGGACCCAAACAATCAGCGGGGCTGGACGTCCAGCTTCATCCCGGCCAGTCCCCGGGGCCTGGCCGCAAGTTTCCCGGCGATGCCCGACAGCGCCACCGCGGCCGGAGTGTCCGGGCCGCCCAGGACGATGGGCCTGCCTGAGTCGCCGCCTTCGCGCAGGAGAATGTCCAGCGGAATCTGGCCCAGCAGCGGCACGTCCGTGCCGGTCGACGCACTGAGCCTCTCGGCGAGCACCTCCCCGCCGCCGGTGCCGAACAGATCCATCCGCCCGCCGTCGGGCATTTCCAGGAAGGACATGTTCTCGATGACCCCGGCCACCGTCTGCCCGGTCTGGGTGGCGATGGCGCCGGCACGCTCTGCGACGTCGGCCGCGGCGGCCTGGGGAGTGGTGACCACCAGGATCTCGGCCTTGGGCAACAGCTGCGCCACCGAGATGGCGATGTCACCGGTTCCCGGCGGGAGGTCCAGGAACAGCGCATCAAGGTCGCCGAAGTAGACATCGGTGAGGAACTGCTCGAGGGCCCGGTGCAGCATGGGTCCGCGCCAGGCCACGGGCTGGTTGCCGGTGACAAACATGCCGATGGAAATAACTTTCACGCCGTACGCCACCGGCGGGAGGATCATGTCGTCCACACGGGTGGGGGCCTGGGTGATCCCCATCAGGGCCGGCACCGAGAAACCGTACACGTCGGCATCCACGATGCCCACGCGCAGCCCCTGTGCCGCGAGCGAACAGGCGAGGTTCACCGTCACCGACGACTTTCCCACACCGCCCTTGCCGCTGGCCACCGCGAAGACCTTGGTGAGGGACCCCGGCTGGTTGAACGGGATTCCCCGCTCGCCGCCGGGGCCACGGAGCTGCTCCTTCAGCGCGTCGCGCTGCGCCTGGGTCATGACCTTGAGGTCCACCTCGACGGCGGCCACACCTGGCACATCCAGCAGCGCCGCCTCGGAGTCCCTGGTGATGGTGTCGCGCAGGGGGCAGCCCGCAATGGTGAGCAGCACCGCCAGGCGGACGGTCCCGTCGTCGGTGATCTCCACCGAATCAACCATGCCCAACTCGGTAATGGGGCGCCGGAGTTCCGGATCGATGACGGTTGCCAGGGCAGCGTTGACTGCCTGGAGGAGGGTGGTGCTCATGCCGTGGTGCTCAGCTTTCGGGAGAGGTGGGTCGGTGGGCTGCCCGGCCCTGCCGCGTCTTTTCGGACTTGATCTTGGGGATCTGCTGCGTGCGGGGGTTGCGTTGCTTTTCCCGCTTCTCCTTCAGCTTTTCCCGGACCAGTTCGCGCGGCGATTCATGGCTTCCGCGCCCGGAGGGTTCGTGCGTGCGGAGCTCTTCCTGGGCCTCCAGCAGGTCCTCCAGGAGGCTGCGAAGTTCCGCCCGGACGTAGTCACGGGTGGCCACTTCACGCAGCGCGATCCGCAGTGAGGCCAGTTCCCGCGTGAGGTATTCGGTGTCCGACAGGTTGCGCTCCGCCCGCTGGCGGTCCTGCTGCAGGGACACGCGGTCGCGGTCGTCCTGGCGGTTCTGTGCGAGGAGCAGCAGCGGCGCGGCGTAGGAAGCCTGCAGGGACAGCATCAGCGTCAGGAGCGTGAACCCGAGTTCCACCTTGTCGAACTGCCAGGCCGTGGGCGCGAAGGTATTCCAGGCCAGCCAGAAGACACAGAACACGGTCATGTAGAGCAGGAACTGCGGCGTGCCCATGAAGCGGGCGAAACCCTCCGTCGCATGGCCAAAGGCATCAGGGTTCGGCGAGAACTTGGGGAGGATGCGCTGGCGGCCGCTCAGCGGCGTGTCCAGGCTTCCCCGGGCTGCCGGCTTTCCGCCGGGTCGCGCCGCCTTTGCCGTGTTTTCAGCCAATGCGGCCACCAAGCTTCCTGACCGGGGCCTCGCCGTCGTTGGCCCGCCAGTCGTCGGGCAGCAGATGGTCCAGGACGTCGTCAACTGTCACTGCGCCCACCAACCGGCCGGCCTGGTTGACCACCGGAAGGGAATTCAGGTTGTACGTGGCGAGGGTGCGCGCGACTTCGCTGATGTGGGCCAGATCCGAGAGCGGCTCAAGGTTCTTGTCCACGAGGTTGCCCAGCGACTCGAACGGCGGGAATCGCAGCAGCTGCTGGATGTGCACCACACCGAGGAACCGGCCGGTGGGGGTTTCCAGCGGAGGACGGGCGATGAAGATGGACGAGGCGAGGGCAGGGGAGAGTTCCTCGCGCCGGACGTGGGCGAGGGCCTCCGCCACCGTGGCCTCCGGCGGCAGGATGACCGGGACGGGGGTCATGAGGCCGCCGGCGGTGTCCTCGTCGTATTCGAGGAGGCGCCGGACGTCCTCGGCGCCTTCGGGCTCCATCAGCTGAAGGAGTTCCTCCGCCTGGGCGGACGGCAGCTCGCCGAGGAGGTCGGCGGCGTCGTCGGGGTCCATCTCCTCCAGGACGTCCGCGGCGCGCTGGACGTCGAGGGCGGAGAGGATTTCCACCTGGTCGTCTTCTGGCAGCTCCTGCAGGACGTCGGCGAGCCGCTCGTCCTGCAGTTCGCTGGCCACCTCGAAGCGCCGCTTGTCGCTCATTTCCTGCAGTGCTTCGGCGAAGTCCGCGGGCTTGAGGTCCTCGTGGTTGGCCACGAACTGGGTGGCTGCCTGCGGTTCTGTCTTGGCCCCCTGGTGCGCGTCGGCCCAGTCGATGATCATGGTTTCGTTGCGGCGCAGCCTGCTCAGGGGCGCCAGGGAGTGTCCGCGCCGGACGAACAGCTTGCTCACGAACCAGTCGCCCGAGCGGTGCTGGTCCATGGCGATGTCCTCGATGGTGGCGTCGCCGCTGCCGTCCGTCAGGGTCACGCGGCGGTCGAACATTTCCGCGACGACCAGGGTCTCGGCGCCGCGCTGTTCGAAGCGCCGGAGGTTGACCAGGCCGGTGCAGATGACCTGCGTCTGGTCAATGGAGGTGATGCGGGTCATGGGGACGAAGACGCGCTTCTTGCCGGGAACTTCGACGACGATGCCCACCACGTGCGGGGCACCCCGGGTTCCGCGGGAGAGCACGACGACGTCACGCAGCCGCCCCAGACGGTCGCCCAACGGGTCGAAGACGTCCAGTCCCAGGAGGCGCGCGACAAAGACGCGGGTAGGATTCGTGCTCACCTCTACAGGCTACCGAGTCTGCTCTCTTTTAGCTGAATTTTCAGCTTTCACCCATCCTTATGGGCAAGAATGGGGTTATGGCTAACATTTTTGGTGCTCCGAAGGCTGCGCCCAACGGCTCGGACGAGTCGAAGACTGTCCCCTCGGGGGACACGGTCGGCTCGTATACCTCCTACCTGGACGCCCAAAAGGCCGTTGACTACCTCGCCGACCAGCAGTTCCCGGTGCACCTGGTGTCCATCGTGGGAAACGACCTCAAGATGGTGGAGCGGGTGACGGGCCGGCTCAGCTACCCGCGCGTGGCGCTCTCCGGTGCCCTGAGCGGCATGTGGTTCGGCCTCTTCGTCGGCGTCATGCTGTCCTTCTTCACGCCTGCGGGCGGGACGTTTTCCATCATCAGCTCGGTGCTGATGGGTGCGGCGTTCTTCATGCTGTTCGGGATCGTGACCTACGCCATGCAGCGGGGCAAGCGCGACTTCACGTCCACCAGCCAGGTGGTTGCCACCAATTACGACGTCGTCGTGGCCTTCGAGGCGGCCCAGGAGGCGCGCCGGCTGCTCCAGCAGCTCCCCATGACGCCGTCCGACGCCACCCCGGGTGCGCGCCCGGCGTCCCACACCCAGCACGACTACCAGAACCAGCCCTACCAGCAGCCGGGCCGGCACCAGGGACCGCCGCAGGGCCCGTCCCAGGGGCAGGCGCCGCAGCGGCCGGCGGGCTGGAACGATCCCTACGGCCAGCGCGGCCAGGACGCCAGCGGGCAGCACGGCACAGGCCAGCACGCTCAGGGCGGTCAGCCGCAGGACCCCAACCAGCAATACGGGGCACACCAGCAATACGGCACAGGCCAGCAGGGCCAGCCGTACGACGGCGAGCAGCAGTACGGCGCTAATCAGCAGTACGGCGCTAATCAGGAGGCAGGCGCCAACCAGCCAGCAGGCACCAACCAGCAGAGCCAGAGCGCAGAGGGCGGGCCGGCAGCCGGCCAGCGCCCGGCGTCGGCGGTCCGCTACCCGGACCTGCCGGACGGCCGCCCGCAGTACGGTGTGCGCGTGGATCCGAACCAGGCCGACCAGGGCCGGGACGGACAGCAGCAGTAGCCCGGGTAATTAGGCCAGGGCAGTAAGAAGGGACGGCCACCGGAGAATCCGGGCCGTCCCTTCTTTTGTTGTTCCCTTACCCCTTGGCGCCGATCTCCTGGTAGATGCCTGCCATCCAGGCCTCGACGTCGTCCGCTGTGCGGGGGAGCGCTGCGCTGAGGTTCACGGGGCCTTCGGCCGTCATCAGGATGTCGTCCTCGATGCGCACGCCAATGCCCCGGTACTCCTCGGGAATGGCGAGGTCTTCCTGCTTGAAGTACAGCCCCGGTTCGATGGTGAAGACCATCCCCTCCCGCAGCTCGCCGTCCAGGTAGAGTTCCCGCTTGGCCTGGGCGCAGTCGTGGACGTCGAGGCCGAGGTGGTGGCTGGTGCCGTGCGGCATCCAGCGCCGGTGCTGCTGGCCGTCCTCGCCGAGGGCCTCCTCGACGGAGACCGGGAGCAGGCCCCATTCCGCAAGCCGCTCCGCGAGGACGGTGGTTGCGGCGGTATGGATGTCTCGGAACTTCACGCCGATCCGGGCGGCCGCGAAACCGGCGTCGGCCGCGTCCAGGACCGCTTCGTAGATTTTGCGCTGCACGTCCGAGAATGTGCCGTTGGCCGGGAGCGTGCGGGTGATGTCCGCAGTGTAGAGCGAATCGGCCTCGACGCCGGCGTCCAGCAGGAGGAGCTCCCCGGCGTTGACCTTGCCCGTGTTGCGGGTCCAGTGGAGCACAGTGGCGTTGTTGCCGGAGGCGGCGATGGTGTCGTAGCCGAGTTCGTTGCCCTCCTCGCGGGCGCGGGCAAAGAAAGCGCCTTCCACCACGCGTTCGCCCCGGAAGTGGGTCAGGGCGCGGGGCAGGGCCTTGACCACTTCGGTGAAGCCTTCCACGGTGGCGGCCACAGCGGTCTGCATTTGCTCGATTTCCCACTCGTCCTTGGTCAGCCGCAGCTCGGAGAGTGCCTCGGTCAGCTTCTCGTCGAGGGCGTCCAGCACGCCAAGGTCCAGGTTGTCCGGATCTTTGGCCGTGTTGTAGCGGGCGGTGTCCACGAGCGCGTCGATGTTTTCGTCCACCTTGCGCACCAGGCGGACGGAGATGCCGCCGATTTCGGGGGCGCCGACGTTCTTGGTGACGGCCATCTCAAGTTCGTCGATGTGGGCGGTGGGGATTCCCAGCCGGGCCTCAAATTCGGCCAGCGTGGGCCGCGCCCCGATCCAGAACTCGCCCGACCGCGCGTCCGCGTAGAACTGTTCGGTGTCCCGCCCGGCCAGCGGCCGGAAGTAGAGCGTGGCGCGGTGGTTGCCGCCGTCGTCGCCCTTTCCCTGCCCGACAGGTTCGAAGATGAGCACGGCATCGGGCTCATGGTCCAGCCCGAGGCCGGTGAGGTGGGCAAAGCCGGAGTGCGGCCGGAACCGGTAGTCGCAGTCATTGGAGCGTACCTTCAGGGGCCCGGCCGGAAGCACCAGGCGTTCACCCTTGAACTGGTCGGAGATGGCACGGCGCCTCCTCGCGGCGTGGCTGGCGACGGCGTCCCGTTCAGGGGTCACCTGCGGCGCGGGCGCCCAGTTGCTTGCCATGAAGGCCTTGAAGGCGGCGGAACTGGGCCGCTGGGAGCGGTTGTTGACGCGCTCTTCCAGGGGCTGGGAAGCTGTGTTTTCACCGGTGTGGGTGTTGTCTGCATCGTTCACCGTCCAATAGTCTCACCAGCCGAGCGGCTTAGGCCAACACCGGCGCGGGAGGGAGAACCACGCCCATCCCGGCCACAGGGGCGCCCCATCTACTAGGCTGGGCTGGTGAGGATAGATCTGCACGCCCACTCGAATATTTCCGACGGCACGGAGACACCGGCGGAGGTCATGGCGGCCGCGGCGGCGGCGGGGCTGAACGTCATTGCGCTGACCGACCACGACTCCACGGACGGCTGGGCGGAAGCGTCCCGGGCGGCGATCGACAACGGCGTGGCACTGGTGCCCGGCATGGAGATTTCCTGCCGGACGGAGCACGGGATCAGCGTCCACCTCCTGAGCTACCTGCACGACCCCACGCACCCGGGCCTGCTCGAGGAAATCACGAAGGCCAGGGACGCCCGCCTGACCCGCGCGGAACGCATGGTCACGCTGCTTGCTGAGGATTACCCCCTGACCTGGGACGACGTGATCCACCATGTGGCGCCGGGGGCCACGCTGGGACGTCCGCACATCGCCGACGCCCTGGTGGCGGCGGGCGTGGTAGCGGACCGTTCCGAGGCCTTCACCTCGATCCTTACCTCCCGTTCGCGCTATTTCGTGCAGCACTACGCGCCGGAGCCTGCCCTCGCCGTCGAACTGGTCCGCGACGCCGGCGGCGTTCCCGTCTTTGCCCACCCTGTCGCCTCCGCACGGGGGCGGGTGGTGGGCGAGAGCACGTACCACGACATGATCGACGCCGGCCTGGCGGGACTGGAGGTCAACCACCGGGACAACCCCGAGGAGGGCCGGGAGTTCCTGCGGAAGCTTGCCGCCCAGCACGGGCTTATGGTGACCGGGTCGTCGGACTATCACGGCCTGGGCAAGCCGAACCGGCTGGGCGAGAACCTGACCGCCCCGGACGTCCTCGACCGGATCGAGGAGCTGGGCACAGGCACCGGCGTGGTGCGCTAAACCCACCGCCGTCGTCCGCTCAACCCAAGTAGGTAGCACTTCAGGGCGTTCCCAGCGCTGGGAACGCCTTGTGCTGCTACCTACTTGGGCGGGTACCTACACAGGAGGGTAAGAGGCGATCTCGGCGTGCGCCCCAAGCCGCCTGGCCATGACGTCGATGGCCGGCTGGTTCTGGTCCACGCAGACGAACCTGCGCCCCAACTTGGCCGCAACGGCGCCGAGTGTGCCGGAACCGGCGAAGAAATCGAGGCACCAGTCACCCGGACGGCTGGACGCGGCCACCACGCGGCGCACCAGGCCCTCGGGTTTCTGAGTCGGGTATCCGGTCTTTTCCTTGCCCGTGGGGGAAACGATGGTGTGCCACCAGACGTCGGTGGGCAGTTTGCCCAGCTCACGCTTGGCCGGCGTCACGAGCCCCGGGGCCATGTAGGGCTCCCGGTCCACCTCGGCGCTGTTGAAGTGGTACTTGGCCGGGTTTTTGACGTAGACGAGGATGTTGTCGTGTTTGGTGGGCCAACGGTTTTTGGCGCGTGCACCGTAGTCGTAGGCCCAGATGATCTCGTTCAGGAAGCATTCACGGCCAAAGATGGCATCCAGCATCACTTTGGCGTAGTGCACCTCGCGGTAGTCGAGGTGCAGGTACAGGGTGCCGTCGTCGGCCAGGAGCCGCCAGGCCTCCACCAGGCGCGGCTCGAGGAAGGACCAATAGTCGCTGAAGGCGTCGTCGTAGCGGTGCAGGGCGCCCTTGATCGTGTCGTAGGAGCGGCCCTTGAAGCCCACCCGGTCGCCGTCGCCGTCGGCGTTGAGCACCATCTTTGTTTCCTGGCGCTGCTGGGCCCGGCCGGTGTTGAAGGGCGGGTCCACGTAAATGAGTGTGAAGGCGCCGTCCGGCAGCGTGGGGAGGAAGTCCGCGTTATCCGCGTGCACCACCAGGTTGCTGCCGTCCGGCGCCCAGACAGTTTCAGTCATTGAGGCTATGGGGCCTCGGTGCCGGGCTGCGAGCCGGTTGCGGCGGATTCGCCGGAGACCACTTCGCCGTTGCGGCGGCGCGTGCGGGTGCGGTTGCGGCGCGCGCGCGCCGGCTGCTCGCCTTCAACGGTCGCAGTGGAAGCGGGGCCGGTTCCGGCCTCCGCGCCGATATCTGAAGAACGGCTGTCTGAAGAACGACGGCGGTGCTCGCCCGAACGCTTGGCCGCGTCACCGCCGCGGCGGCTGCCTTCCCTGCTGCCTTCCCTGCTGCCGGAGCGGCCGGAATCGCGGCCGCCGGAGCGGCTGTTCTTCTTGCCGGTCTCGCCCAGGTCCTCCAGGACCTCGGCGTCAACGCCGGCGAGGGTGCGCTTGCTGCGCGGGAGCCGGCCCTTGGTGCCCTCGGGGATGTCCAGGTCCTCGTACAGGTGAGCTGAGGAGGAGTAGGTTTCGACGGGCTCGGGAACGCTCAGCCCCAGCGCCTTGTTGATGAGGCCCCAGCGCGGCATGTCATCCCAGTCCACGAACGTGACGGCGGTGCCCTTGTTGCCGGCGCGGCCGGTGCGGCCCACGCGGTGCAGGTAGATCTTCTCGTCCTCGACGCACTGGTAGTTGATGACGTGCGTGACGTCGTCGACGTCGATTCCGCGGGCTGCGACGTCGGTGGCCACCAGGACGTCCACCTTGTTGTTGCGGAAAGCGCGGAGTGCCTGCTCGCGGGCTCCCTGGCCGAGATCGCCGTGGATGGCGGCGGCGGCGAACCCGCGGTCCACGAGTTCCTCCGCAACCTTTGCGGCGGTGCGCTTGGTCTTGGTGAAGATGATGGTGCGGCCGCGGCCGCGGGCCTGCAGGATACGGGCCACCACCTCGGTCTTATCCATGCTGTGTGCACGGTAGATGAGCTGACGGATGTCGCGCTTGGTCAGGCCCTCGTCGTCCGGATCCGCCGCGCGGATGTGGGTGGGCTGCGTCATGTAGCGGCGGGCCATGGCAATGACCGGGCCGGGCATCGTGGCCGAGAACAGGAGGGTCTGGCGGACTGGCGGGGTGCCGGCGATGAGGGTCTCGACGTCGGGCAGGAAGCCGAGGTCCAGCATCTCGTCCGCTTCGTCCAGCACCACGATCTTGACGTTCTTCAGAACCAGGTGCTTCTGCTTGTAGAGGTCGATGAGGCGGCCCGGCGTGCCGACCACCACCTCGACGCCCTTCTGCAGCGCATCGATCTGCGGCTCATAGGCGCGTCCGCCGTAAATCGTTGCGATCCGGGCGTTGCGCTTGCGGGATGCGGCCTGCAGATCGTTGGCAACCTGCACGGCGAGCTCGCGCGTGGGTACGATCACCATGGCCTGCGGCGCCCCGGGAGCGGGCAGTTTGTCGAAGCCGGCGTCGTCGCGGCCCACCACGCGCTGCAGCGCGGGAATGCCGAAGCCGAGGGTCTTGCCCGTGCCGGTCTTGGCCTGGCCGATGATGTCGTGGCCGGACAGCGCGACGGGCAGCGTCATGGCCTGGATGGGGAAGGGGTGCGTGATGCCGGCGTCGGCCAGGGACTCGACGATGTCGGCGCGGACATCGAAGTCCGCGAACGACTTTTCGGCTATTTCGTGCGGCTTCTCATCCGAGATGATGGTCTCTTCCGGCTCAATGGTCTCGGTGCCGGTGTCGTCGGAAAGAAGCTGGTGGGTATGCAATTCACTCACAGGGGAGTTTCCTTATTCATTTGGGCATTGGCGCCGCCTGCTCAACGGGCCGGCCCGCAGGGGCCGTTCCGGAGCACGCTCAGGCGCGCAAGCAATTCCAGTGGAAGCCGATCGCGGGCTATCTAAATGCCGGCACTGGGGACCGGCGGGTGTGACTCAAGATCGCGTAGGGGCGGGCTTGTTGAATTCAATTTACGGAAATCAACGACCGGGCATCCATTACTACCTAGCCAGTCTACTGGCAAACCCGTGTTTTCCTTGACTCGGGCCGCCGCGGGGACAGTTGCGGCCCGCGGGAGCGGTTCAGTTGACGAGCTCGAGGCGGATCTCCCGGGTTGCGATGTCCGAGGAAACGAGCCGGACCCGGACCCTGGTGCCGGGTTCCATCTCTCCCTCACATTTGGCCGTCACGGCCGGTTCGGCGATCTGGACGACGCCGGTGGGGCCGGATCCGTTGCTCCCCTTGCCGTTCAGGCCCTTCCCGTTGGTGCCGTTCCCGTTTCCGCTGCTGTTCCCTGCGGCATTGCCGCTGCCGTTCCCGTTGCCGTTTTTGGCCGGCTTTGACCCTGAGATCACCACTGCATCGAATTCCTGCCCGATGTGGTTGATCAGCAGCGCGGCTTCCACAGTGTCCAGGGCAAGCCGTTCCATCCTTGCCGCCAGCTGGTCCGAGTACGCCATGATCTCGGGCAGCGAGGGGAGCGCCTCCCGGGCCCAGGCCGGCACCGGCAGGCCATTGCTCAGTGCCTCGCAGATGACCAAAACAAACCGGTCCACGAGGCGGCGGAGCGGCGCGGTGGTGTGGGCGTACGCCGTGCCGATGGCTGACTGGACGGCGTCCTCCGGAACGGTTCCGTCGAAGTGCGTGTACGTGGCGCCGCGGAAGAGCATGCCGGCCGCGTGGAGGATCGCCAATTGCCGGTGGTCGGTGGGGTCCAGGGTGCGCAGGTACTCGCCGTAGGTCTCCTGCCCGTCCCACGGCTTGCCCAGCGCGGCTGTCTGCCGCCTGAAGTGGCTGAGGGAGCGTTCATCCGGGGCAGGCATGGTCCGCAGGATCCCCACTTTGCCGTTGAGCATCAGGGAAGCGGCGGCCATGCCGGTCATGAGCGAAATCTGGGCATTCCACTCCTCAACGGGAAGCTGGGGGACCGCCACGATCCGGTAGCCGCCGTCGGGAAGCTGGACGATCTCCTGTTCCGGCATGTTCAGGCTGGCCCCACCGCGGGCCCGTTCCAGGTCCACGCGCTTGCGCCCCACCTCGCGCAGGAGCTGCAGGATGGGAGGGGCCGTGCCGGCGTCCAGTTCTGCCTGGACGCCCTTGTAGTTGAGCTTGGCCCGGCTGCGCACGGCGGCCCGGCGCACCAGGACGGACACCACCTCGGCGGCGGCGTCGAGCTCGAACTCCCAGACGAAAGCGGAGCACAGCTGCCCGGCCAGCAGGCTGCCGGCGTTCTCGCTGATGACCTCCGGGTGCAGCGGGATCCGGCCGTCCGGGGCGTAGAAGGTCTGGCCGCGGCGGCGGGTCTCGGCGTCGAGCGCGCCGCCCGGCTGCACGAACGACGGAACATCGGCAATGGCATACAGGATCCGGTAGCCCTCGCCGAGGCGTTCGATGAACAGTGCCTGGTCAAGGTCGGTGGACGACGGCGGATCGATGGTCAGGAAGTCCACCCCGGTCAGGTCCAGGGCAGGGAATCCCCGGTCGGCGACGGCGGCTTCGGCTTCCTTGAGCACGTCCTCGGGGAATTCCCCCGGAAGCTCCAGTTCCGTCCGCAGCGCGCTCAAAGCCTCCGCGAGCGCGTTGGTCTGCTCGTGGACGCTGGGCGACAACCGATGATGTGACACGAAAATCAGGTTAGCCCGAATTGCGCCGTTAGTCTTGGATTATGGGCACATCCTCGGCTGACACCGCTCGCTACGACCGCTTCGTCGCAGACCTGTTCGGCGTGATGGCCTACGGCGAACTGTCCGCGTTCGAACGGCTCTCGTCCGACGCCCGCTACTCACCCACGCTGCACGACCGCGCCGTGCTCGGCCGGATCGCCGTCATCGAATTCCAGCACTACGAGCTGGTGAGCGCCAAGCTGGCCGGGATGGGCGTCGACGTCGAAGATGCGATGCTGCCGTTCCAGCTGGCCGTGGACCACTTCCATGAGCGGACCCGCCCGGCGGACTGGTACGAGTCCCTGATGAAGGCCTACGTGGTGGACACGGTGTCCGCCGATTTCTACCGGGCAGTGGCCCGGTTTGTGGATGCCGGAACCCGTGATGTCATCCAGCAGATCCAGTCGTCGGAAGAGGCCACGGCCGTGCTTCGGGAACGGCTCAGCGGGGCGCTGGCGGACGATCCCCGGCTCGCGTCCAGGCTGGCTCTGTGGGGCCGCCGCCTCCTCGGCGAAGCGATCACGCAGGCCCAGCGCGTGGGCCACGAGCACGCCTTTCTTGGCGAGCTGTTCGTCGAATCGGAGCCCGGTGCCACGGATGCCACCGCACGCGAGCTGGTGCGGGGCATCACCGCCGAAGTCGCGGAGAACCATTCCCGGCGGATGGTCCAGCTGGGCCTGAGCGGGTAAGCCGGGACCCGCTCTCGGTCGGCGCGCCGGCCGGTCCGCTTACGAGACGGCAGCCGGGGACGTTGCGTCGAGGGCGTCGAGCAGTTCCGCCGCGGCTGCTGCCGGGTCCGGCGCCTCGGTGATGGCCCGCACGACGACGATGCGGCTGGCTCCGGCCGCCAGGACCTGCTCCACGTTCGTGCGGTCGATCCCGCCGATCGCGAACCAGGGCAACAGCAGGCCGCCGACCCGTTCCTCGTTTGCGGTGCGGACGGCCTCCGCCGCATAGCGCACCAGGTCGAGCCCGACGGCGGCGCGCCCGGGCTTGGTGGGGGTGGCCCACAGCGGGCCCACGCAGAAATAGTCCAGGCCGCTGCGCCCGTGGGCGGCGCCGACGGCGGCATCCACCTGTTCCGTGCTGTGGGTGGACAGCCCGATCACGGTGGAATCGTGCAGCAGCTTCCGGGCGGCCCGGAGCGGCAGGTCCTTCTGGCCGATGTGGAACACGGGTGCACCGGCGATGGACGCGATGTCGGCGCGGTCATTCACGGCCCAGAGCCGGCCGTGCCTGCGGGCGGTGGCATGGACTACTTCCAGCAGTTCGAGTTCCTCGGCTGCCTCGATGCTCTTGTCCCGCAGTTGGATGATATCCACGCCGCCGGCAAACGCCGCGTCCACGAAGTCCGCAAAGTCCCCGCGGTCCTTGCGGGCGTCGGTGCAGAGGTACAGGCGGGCGGCGGTATGGGCAGAGTGCACGGTCATGGCAACACCTTAGTTCCTCTAAACTGGGCAGGTACCGCGGGAGCCCGTTACTGCTGTCATAAAGACGCAGGGCTGAGAGGGCGTCAGAGCCGACCGCTTGACCTGATCCGGTTAGTACCGGCGTAGGGAAGGAATTCCGTGAATCCTGAAACCAGCGGCGACGAACGCTCCGCAGGAGCCCTGGAGCCCGGCGGACTTGAGGCCGATGTAGCCGTCATTGGCGGCGGAGTGGTTGGCCATGGCATCGCCCGGGAGGCACGGCGCTCCGGCCGTTCGGTGGTGCTCATCGATGAAGCCCCGGGCAGCGGTGCAAGCTGGGCCGCGGCGGGCATGCTCGCCCCGGTCAGCGAACTGCATTACCAGGAGGAAGGGCTCCTGGAACTGATGCTGGAATCCTCCGCCAGATGGCCCGAGTTTGCGGCCACGCTCACCGCCGGCGGGGAC
This sequence comes from Arthrobacter globiformis, assembly GCF_003261175.1. GTDB lineage: Bacteria > Actinomycetota > Actinomycetes > Actinomycetales > Micrococcaceae > Arthrobacter > Arthrobacter globiformis_A. The sequence goes on from NZ_QLNP01000105.1 coordinate 34,463, forward strand.
GCCGGCTACCTGACGACGCCGACCCTGGCGGTGGGTGCCGATCCGGCCGACCGCCGGGCCCTGATGGACCTGCGGGACGTGCAGCGGGCCCACGGCCTGAACGTTGAACCGCTCACCATCCGCGAGGCACGTTCCCGGGAGCCGCTGCTCAGCCCCGGGATCTCCTGCGCCCTCGACATCCCGGCAGACCACCAGGTGGATCCGCGCAGACTCGTCCGGGCCCTTGCTGCCGAGCTGGCCGCGCAACGTCAGGAAAACGCGGCCGAAGAGGGATACGCGGTGCGGGAGCAGGCCGCCGGCCTGCTCTGGGACGGCGCACGGGTCTGCGGGGTCCGGCTGGCGGGCGGCGGGTCCGTCAGGGCGGCCGAGACGGTGGTGGCCAACGGCCTGGCCGCGACGAGCCTGCAGAACCTCCCGGAAGGCCTGCAGCTGCCGCTGCGCCCGGTCTACGGAGACATCCTCAGGCTCAGGGTCCCCGCACACCTGCAGCCCCTGCTCACCGCAACCGTGCGCGGCATGGTGCGGGGCGTGCCGGTGTACGTGGTGCCGCGCCGGGACGGCACGGTGGTGATCGGCGCTACCCAACGAGAGGACGGTGTGCCGGGCACCAGCGCCGGGGGCGTCTACCAGCTGCTGCGCGACGCCCAGGCACTGCTGCCGGCAGTTGCCGAGCTCGAGCTGGTCGAAGCCACCGCCCGGGCCCGGCCCGGCACGCCGGACAACGCCCCGCTGCTGGGCCGGGTGCCGGCCGGCGGGCAAGGTGCCGGCACGGACGTGGCGGGCCTCATCATCGCCACCGGCTTCTTCCGCCACGGCGTCCTGCTGACCCCGGCCGCTGCGGCCATCTGCCGCCAGCTCATGGACGGCATCACCGATCCGCGCTGGGCCGCCTTCCGGCCGGGCAGGTTTTCACCCGGGCTTTCGGACCCTCTGGGATCCGCCGCCGTACTCAGCATTTGACCCGCGTCACATTTGACCAGAACAGGGAACCAGCATGAACATCACACTGAACGGCGTCGAACAGGAAGTCAGCGACGGCGCCTCCGTTACCTCACTCGTCAGCCAGGTCACGGGGCGCCAACTGGCCCCCAGCGGGCAGGCCGCCGACGGCCAGCGGCTGGGTGTGGCGGTGGCCCGCAACTCGGCCGTCGTGCCGCGCAGCCAGTGGCACGCCACGGCGCTCGCAGACGGCGACGAGATCGAGCTTGTCACGGCAGTCCAGGGAGGATGAGAACGATGGCAGAAACAATGATTGAAACAGCAGACAGCCTGGTCATTGACGGGGTGGAGCTGACCTCGCGGCTCATCATGGGCACCGGCGGCGCTCCAAGCCTGGACGGTCTCGGCGCAGCGCTGCTCGCCTCCGGCACCCAGCTGACCACCGTCGCGATGCGGCGCTACTCGCCTGCCGAAACCGGCTCGCTGTTCCAGCTGCTGGTGGACCACAACATCCGCGTGCTCCCCAACACCGCCGGCTGCTTCACGGCCCGGGACGCTGTCATGACGGCGGAGCTCGCCCGGGAAGCGCTGGAGACTGACTGGGTCAAGCTCGAAGTCATCGCCGATGAGCACACGCTCCTGCCCGATGCCGTGGAACTGGTGGACGCCACGGAGCAGCTCGTCAACCGGGGCTTCAAGGTCTTCGCCTACACCAATGACGATCCCGTCCTGGCGCTGCGGCTGGAGAACCTCGGTGCATCGGCCGTCATGCCGCTGGGAGCGCCGATCGGCACGGGCCTGGGCATCCTCAATCCGCACAACATCGAGCTGATCGTGTCGCGGGCCTCCGTTCCCGTGGTCCTGGATGCAGGGATCGGCACAGCCTCGGACGCGGCCCTGGCGATGGAACTGGGGTGCGACGCCGTGCTGCTGGCCACCGCCGTGACCCGGGCCCAGAACCCCGCACTCATGGCAGAGGCCTTCAAACACTCGGTGATCGCCGGTAGGCTGGCGCGTGCGGCCGGGCGGATCCCGCGCCGTGAGCATGCCTTGGCGTCGTCGGCCATGGAGGGCCGGGCGGAGTTCCTCTAGCCCGGCCGACCCGTGCCCGCTGGCGCACGGCCGGCTCTACAGGTACTTCCCAGGAGCCAGCTGTGGCCGCCAGCGACGACATCCTCACCCGACCCCAGATCGACGAAGCGCTCGCCGGGCTGCCCGACTGGCGCTACCGCCTCGGTGGGCTTGTCACCGTCTATAAGACGCCGACGGCGGCGGTCGCACTGGAACTGATTGCCGCCGTCGGGCGTGTGGCAGAGGACATGGACCACCATCCGGACCTGGACTGGCGCTATAACCGGGTCTTCATCCGGTTCAGTTCCCACGACGTCGGCGGGGAGGTGTCCGCGCGGGATACCCGCGCTGCCGCCTCCGTCAGCGATGCCGCCTCAGCGGCTGGCGCCGAAGCCCAGCCCGGCGTGTACCGGTCGGTGGACATCGGCATCGACACGGCTGACGCGGCGGAAATTTCCGAGGTCTGGCGGGTAGCTCTGGGCTACCGGAAGGGCCGGTCCGGAGACCTGGTCGACCCCTACGGGCGCGGTCCCGGCCTCTGGTTCCAGGAGACACTGACGCCGAACGACAACCGCCTCCATCTGGACATCCACCGCTCCAAGGCCGAGTCGGCACCCGTCCTGGAGAAGACCGCGGCAACCGGGGCGCAAATGAACAGTGACCACGCTCCCAACTGGGTGGTGGTCACTGATGCCCAGGGAAACCGGCTTTGCCTGCACACCGAGGAAGGCCGCGGTCCGGACGTTGCCACCCCGCCGGAGTCTATTTAGCGGCCATGTCCAGGCCGAGTTCCCCAGGCGCGCCTCGCGGTGCAGCCATCGCAACAGCCGTCCGCGGCAGGATCAGACGATGCTTCCTAGCAGTTGAGCCACGGCTTGAGGCATCTTGAAGCAGGTTAAAGGACAGTGACCACGCACCCGCTTGGGTGGTGGTCACTGATGCCCAGGGGACGTGGCGCCGTCAGATCCTGCGCCGGCTAAATTTTCAGCGCTGCCGTCAGCCGCTGGGTGTCCTGCCTGGCGCGCGCCCGGCCGAGGTAGACCGCCACTGCCAGGGCAGCAGCCGTCCCGGCCGCCATGGGAAGGACCCACGACAGCCACGTCAGGCCCGGCTGGTAGCCCAGCCCCGCCCAGATGCAGATGATCCAGGCGAGCATGCCCACCGCAGCAGCGGTGCCCGCCGGCACCAGGATGCCGTACTTGGTGTGGCGCCGGTCGTTGGCCCAGACGATGAACCCGGCGGCAGCGGTCACCAGGACCACGATCACGAGGGACAGCACTGCTCGGCCTACAGTGCGCCGAAGCCGACCCGGCGCACTTCCTCTGCGCCGATTTCGACGTAGCCGAGAACGTTTGCCGGGATGATGATCTGGCGGCCCTTCTCGTCGTTCAGGCGCAGCTCGCTGCCCTTGGCGATGGCCTCGGCCACTACTTTGGCCACAGCGTCAGCATCCTGAGCCGATTCCAGCACAATTTCACGGCCGACGTTCTGAATGCCGATCTTTACTTCCACAGCAAGGCCTCCCAGCCAGTCAAGGTTGAAATTTCAAAGGTAGTTTCAGTTGTAGTCTAGGTCTCTTTGGGGAAGCGAGAGATTCCGCGCCAAGCTAAACGGTAAATCAGGTCGCTGGCCACATCGAGATCGAGATCTCCGTCTGTTTCGAGCCAGTAGCGCGCGCTGACCTGGGCCATGCCGGCAAGCCCGCGTCCCAGCAGCTGGGCCTCCAGCAGCGGGAGCTTGGTGTCCTCGGCGATGATCCGCGCTATGGCCTCGGCGAAGGTCTTGTTGAACGTCTCCAGGCGTGAGCTGACATCGGCGTCGTTGATCAGGTCGGACTCGAACACCAGCCGGTGCGCCTGGTCGTCGCTGTCAATGAAACGGAAATAGGCACGCATGACGGCCTGCACGCGTTCCTTGTTGTCAGTGGTGGAGTTCATCGCCCCGAGCATGAGCTCGGTCAGCGCCTCGAGATGGCTGTCCAGCAGCGCAAGGTACAGCTCACGCTTCGACGGGAAGTGCTGGTAGAGCACAGGCTTGCTGACGTGGGCCGTTTCCGCGATCTCGTCCATGGCGGCGCCGTGGTACCCGTTGGCGACAAAAACCTCCTGGGCTGCGGCCAGCAGCTGGGCCCGGCGCTCGTCGCGCGGCAGCCTGGCGGAACGCTGGCCGGAGGCGCGGACGGGGCCGGCATTGGATTGCGCGGCCTGAGTTCGATCAACCGGTGCATGATGAACCACTGTTGGCCTTCTTTCCTTTTCAGTTAACTTCACTTTACCCGGGGGTAATATGACCGCGCGGTATCTTCGGGCATACATTGAAGTATGGCTTCTCCGTCCACGGCAAATACAGTCCACACGCTCCCGGGCCCCCTCGTCGATCCCGCGCCCGGGCTCTCCACCGAAGAGGTGGAGCGGTATTCCCGGCACCTCATCATTCCCGAAATCGGCGCACTCGGCCAACGCCGGCTGAAGAACGCGCGAGTGCTGGTCATCGGGGCGGGCGGCCTGGGCTCGCCGGCGCTGCTCTACCTCGCAGCAGCCGGCGTGGGAACCATCGGGATCATCGACGACGACGCCGTGGACCTGAGCAACCTGCAGCGGCAGATCATCCACGGTGTGCGGGACGTGGGCCGGCCCAAGATCGAATCCGCCCGGGACGCCATCGCGGAACTGAACCCGCTGGTGGACGTCCGGCTGCACAACGTCAGGCTGGATGCCTCCAACGCCCTGGAGCTTTTCGCCGGTTATGACCTCATCCTGGACGGCGCGGACAACTTCGCCACGCGCTACCTGGTGAACGACGCCGCCGCCATCCTCGGCAAGCCATACGTGTGGGGGTCCATCTTCCGCTTCGACGGGCAGGTCAGTGTGTTCTGGGAGCAGCACGGCCCCACGTACCGGGACCTCTACCCGGAGGCGCCGCCGGCCGGTTCCGTGCCGTCGTGCGGGGAGGGCGGCGTGTTCGGGATGCTGTGCGCGGCCGTCGGATCGCTCATGGTGACGGAGGCCGTCAAGCTGATCACCGGCGTCGGGCGCTCCCTGCTGGGCCGCGTGGCGCTGTACGACGCCCTGGGCGGCAGCTGGCGCGAGATCAGGGTGTCCAAGGACCCGGACGCCCCGCGGATCACGGAACTCACCGACTACGAGGCCTTCTGCGGCGTCGCCCCGGCGGAGACCGCCGACGCCGGGCACACCGTGACGGCAACGCAGCTGGCCACGATGCTGGCCTCGCGGCAGGCCGGGCTGAAGGACTTCGACCTCGTGGACGTGCGTGAATCGGGGGAGTATGACATCGTCCGGATAGACGGCTCCGTCCTGATCCCGCAGGGGCGGATTCTCGCCGGCGAGGCGTGGAGCGAGTTGCCGCAGGACAGGGACATCGTGTTCCACTGCAAGGCCGGGACTCGCTCGGCCGCCGTGCTGGCAGCCGCCCGGAAGGCCGGCTACCAGCGCGTCAGCCATCTCGACGGCGGCATCCTCGCCTGGGTGCGCGACGTGGAACCGCAAAAGCCGGTCTACTGACCCAGCCTCCCTCACCGCGGTCTATTGAGGCTGGCACGCATGCGGCGAGCCGGTACCGGGCTCATGACCGGACCTGGGCGACCGTCAACAGCGGGAGCGCAAGGGCCCGAGGGGCGTCCTCGTCCAGCCCTGTGTACTCGATTTCCATGGCGACAGAATCGTGCGGGGCCAGGTAACTGATCCAGACCTTTTCGGTGGCGCCGGCGGCAATCGTGCCGGGGCCGCGGTCGGCGTCCTGCGGGGCTACCGTGATGCCCGAGGGCAGCAGCTTGAGGCGCAGCTGTCCCGGGCTGAACAGGACCGGCTCGGGCCGGACATTGGTGAGCGCCACTTCGAGCACGACGACGTCGCCCCACGTGAAGTTTCCGGGCTGCGGCCAGTCTGAGTCCAGGAGGGGGTCGCTGTGGTGGTCGTCCACCGCGGCACCTTGGCGGCTGGAAACGCGCTGGATTCCCGGGGGGCCTGCCGCAACGGCCCTGCGCGTTCCGTCCGTGACCTGGGACACGGCCGAGGCGAGCGGCGTGGCGGCGGGCTGCCCCTGGGCGTCAAGCCTGGCCAGGCGTCCGGCGTCGACGAGCGAAAGTGTGCCGAACGTTGTGGAGAGCCCGGCTCCGCCGCCGGGTCTGCCACGGGACACGATGCCGTACGTCCCGCCGCCTACCAGCAGGAGCGCTCCACCGCCCAGGATAAGTCCGAATTGCCGGCGGCTCAGGGACGGCACGGCAGAGGCCGGTGAAGAAAAATTCATGATGGCTCCCCAATATGGTGTTCACGGGCAACTTCAATGCTGCGCGGGGAACCTATGGAAAGCTTATGAGGTCCGGTTTGTCAGAACATATGCAGGCTAGGCGGAGTTCCTGCGTGCCTCATTTTCCTGCGGGAGTGCGGAGTCCTGCAGGGGCCCGGTATTCGACAGGCTGCCCGCAGCGAGTGCGCTGTGGTCCACGGGGCACTCGGCCTTGGACGCGGCGGCCGGCTGCTCCACAGTGATGCCGTACAGGGTTTCCAGCGCAGCGACGTAGTCGTCCTGCTGGCCGTTGGACGCCAGCTCGCGGGCGCGCACGGTGGGGACGTGGAGCAGCTGCTTCACCATCCGGCGCAGCGCAAACTCCACTTCTTCGGCGGCGGCGGTGCAGCCGTGTCGGGCGCGCACCTTTTCCATTTCCGCGTCGAGCACGTTCATGGTGTGGCGGCGGAGGGCCACAATGGCCGAATCCACGGAGCGTGCCTCGCGTTCCTGTTCAAACGCCTGGGCGGCCCCGGAAACAATGCTGCTGGCCTGCGCGAGTGACTCCGCCTGCTCCTGGGGTGCTGCAAGCCGGACGGATTCCAGCGTCAGCAGCTCCACGCCGTCGAGCTCTCCGACCGCGGGATCAAAATCGTGGGTGAGCGCCAGGTCGATGGCGATCAGCGGCTGGGCGGAGCCGGCGCGGACCTGGGCGAGCTCGGCGGCTTCCACCCTCGTGTCAGAGCCGCTGCAGCCGATCATGACGTCGGCGGCCGCGACGGCCGCGTGCAGCGTGTCGCCGTCGAGGGCGGTCCCGCCGCGCGTTGCCACGAAGGTGGCGGCACGTCCTGACGACGAGAACACCGCGATGTCGCGGCAGCCGCGTTCGCGGAGCAGGGCCATGGTGGCTCCGGCGTATGCGCCGGTGCCGAACACCACCACCTTCTTCTTCGACCAGTCGGTCTCTTCGGAAAGGTCGGTGGCGAGGTCGAGTGCGACCGAGACGATGGACAGGCCGCGGGAGCCGAGGGCTGTCTGCGCGCCGACATCCTTGGCGGTCTTGGAGGCGGCCTGGAACAGGCGGACCAGCCCGGCGCTGGCGGTTCCCTCGTGCTGGGCAGTGATCAGGGCCCGGCGCACCTGCCCGGCAATTTCACGCTCGCCCACGACGGCGGAGTCGAGTCCGGAGCTCACGGCAAAGAGGTGCTCGGTGACCTCGGGGCCGGTGCGGGTGCTGAACGACCGGGACACCAGCTGCTCGGTGAGGCCGCTCGAATCGCTGATCTGGCTGACAAGGGCGGCGCGTGCGGCCTCGACGTCGTCGGCGTGCGGCGCCTCGCCGTAGATTTCGTAGCGGTTGCAGGTGGCAAGGACAACCGCCCCCTTGACCGCCGGCGAACCGGCGAGGGCGGACGTGGCAATGCCAGAAGAACCGTTGCTTAGCTGAGCAACGGTTTCGAGGTCGATGTCGGCGTGTGTAGCCACCAATGAGAAAAGAACCACAGCAGGACAATCATAGCTTTTTCGCAGGCGCGTAGAACAACCCTTTGTCCGGATACCCGGTTTCCAGGCCTGTGATTCCTGCCACCCGTTGAAGGGACTGCCCCGGGTGACAGCCTGTCGTTATCTTTTGGGGGCGAATTTGGGCACAATCAAAGGCATGACTTCTAGCGCTGTAACCCCCGCCGGTACCGGACTCGACGCAGGCCATCCGCTTCGCGACGGACGCACTGCTGACTCTCCGCTTATTACGGCGTACCGGGGCGGCAAGCCGAGCCGCCGCCCGGTGTGGTTCATGCGCCAGGCGGGCCGCTCCCTGCCGGAATACCTGAAGCTCCGCGAAGGCGTCGCCATGCTGGACTCGTGCCTGCGTCCCGAACTTGCCTCGGAAATCACCCTGCAGCCGGTGCGCCGGCACGACGTTGATGCGGGCATCTTCTTCTCCGACATTGTCATTCCCCTCAAGCTGGCCGGCGTCGGTGTCGACATCGTGCCCGGCGTGGGGCCGGTCCTGGATAAGCCCGTGCGGACTGCCGCCGACGTAGCCGCCCTGCCGCGCCTCACCGAGGAGTCGCTGGAACCCATCCGGGAAGCCGTCCGGCTGACCGTGGATCAGCTCGGCAAGACCCCGCTCATCGGCTTTGCCGGCGCGCCTTTCACACTTGCCGCTTATATGGTGGAAGGCCGCCCCTCCCGGGATCACCTTGGCCCGCGAACCATGATGCACGCCGACCCCGAGACATGGACGGCGCTGGCCAACTGGGCCGCGGATGCCTCCGGCATGTTCCTGCGCGCCCAGCTGGAAGCGGGCGCCTCCGCGGGCCAGCTGTTTGACTCGTGGGCAGGCTCCCTTGGCCTGGCCGACTACACCCGTTTCGTCGCCGCAGCCTCGTCGCGCGCCCTGGACCACGTACGTGACCTGGGCGCGCCGCTGATCCATTTCGGCACCGGCACCTCCGAGCTTCTGGTGGCCATGCGCGACGTCGGCGTCGACGTCGTCGGCGTGGACTACCGGCTGCCGCTGGAGGAGGCCAACCGCAGGCTGGGCGGCGCCGTCCCGCTGCAGGGCAACATCGATCCTGCGCTGTTGTCTGCCCCGTGGGAGGTCCTTGAGGCGCACGTCCGCGAGGTCATCGCATCGGGCGCGGGGGCCCCCGGCCACGTGCTGAACCTCGGCCACGGCGTGCCGCCGGAAACGGACCCCGACGTCCTGACGCGCGTCGTCGAACTCATCCACTCCGTCTCCCCGGAGTAAAGGGCTGTGGCTGCGGGCAGTCCTCCGGCCGCCGGACGCACGGCGCTGGTGGTCGGCGGCGGCATCTCCGGGCTCCTGGCCGCCCGGGAACTGGCACGGGCGGGCCTCCACACCACGGTGCTGGAAGCCGCTGAAGCCTGGGGCGGCTGTGTCGGCAGGCATGACGTTGCGGGGCTGACCCTGGACAGCGGGGCTGAGTCCTTCGCCACCCGCTCCACTGCGGTGGCCGACCTCGCCGCCGAGCTCGGGCTGGGCGGACATATCGTTGCCCCGCGGCCGGGCGGCGCCTGGGTGCAGCTGCCGGCCGGACCCCGCGAACTTCCCAAGACGGGCGTGCTGGGCATCCCGGCCAATCCGTGGGACCCGGAGGTCCGCCGCTCGCTGGGCCTGGGCGGCTCCCTGCGCGCCGCGCTGGACAAACTGCTGCCCGCCTCCGTGGGGACCACCGCCGAGGTTTCCAGCGTCTCCGCGCTGGTGCGGGCCCGGATGGGACGCCGCGTCCTGGAACGGCTGGTCGAACCCGTGGTGGGCGGCGTGCATTCGGCTGACCCGGGTCTGCTCGACGTCGATATGGTGGCGCCGGGGTTGCGCGCCGGCATCGCCCGGCACGGCTCGCTGGCCGCCGCCGTGGCTGCCCAGCGCAAGGGGACAGGCACGCAAACCACGCCCACGCACGGCGCACCAACGGAAGCCAAGCCTGCCAAGGCAGGCTCCGCCGTCGCCGGCCTGAAGGGCGGCATGCACACCCTCGTCACGGAGCTCGTGGCGGACCTCCGGGCACGCGGCGTGCAGCTGATGCCGGGGACAGCGGCAACCGGCGCTGCGCGGACCCCGAACGGCTGGGAGGTAACGGCGGGGGAGAGCAGCTACAAGGCCGACGTCCTGGTGGTTGCCCTGGACGGACCATCCGCCATACGGCTCCTAGGGAAAGCGGTGCCGGCGCTGGCCGGGCATCAGCCCGGACCCGGGCCTGTGGTCAAGCTTGTGACACTCGTTGTTGACCTTCCCGCGCTGGACCGTCGTCCGCGCGGAACGGGAATCCTGGTGGCGCCGCAAACGGAGGGAATCCGGGCGAAGGCCCTCACCCATGCCACCGGCAAATGGGACTGGGTGGCGGACGCGGCCGGACCCGGCAGGCACGTGCTGCGGCTCTCCTACGGGCGCAGTGAGGGTGCGCAAGCCGCGGCGGCTGCCGCCGCACCGGGGCCGGAATCGGCATCGGATGAGGCATTGCTTGACACGGCTTTGCAGGATGCGTCAGCGCTGCTGACGGTGCCCGTCACACGGGAGGCGCTGGTGGACTGGGACGTCGTCAGCTGGGCCGGAGCGCTGCCTTTTGCCGCTGTGGGGCACCGGCAGCGGGTCGCCGAGGTGCGGCAGATCTGCGCCGGCACGGACGGACTGCTGATGGTTGGCGGCTGGCTGGCCGGCAACGGGCTGGCGGCTGTGGTGGCCGACACGAAAGCGCAAGTCACGTCCTTGCTGGCGTAGCCGTCCCCGCTCTCGCGGACGGTTGCGGGGAGGCAGCTTACCTGCCGCCCGCGATACCTTCCGGGAGGACCCTTCCGCAAGTTTTCCCCGGCGCGAAATTGTGTCTAGGGTCGATGACTATGGTCAATCAGAAGTCCGATGGTTTTCGTTCGCTGACTGGTTTCCATGGGGGACTTCGGCGCGGCACAGCAGCGGCAGCGTTCGGAGCGGTACTGGTCTTGTCCGCAGGGGTTCCTGCATCCAACGCTGCTGCGTCCGACCTGCTGGGAGACCCGGATGGCGGCACCACCGCCGCGGCGGGGCTGGGCGCCACCGTTGGCGACGCCGCGGGGCTCGAAGCCTGGGCGGCGGCCGCCCTGTCCAACGAGCGAACACTATCCAATGATCACCGGGATGGCGACCACAGGTCCGGCGATCCCCGGTCCTCGGACCGGCCCTCACCTTCCGTGCCGCCGTCGCTGGCGCCCGTGGCTCCGGTTCCGACGCCGGACCCGTCCGTGACCATCTCCGCCCGCCCGACGCCGGCCGTGCCCGTGCCGTCTCCTTCCGTCACGGTCCCGTCCGTCCCGGTTCCGACTCCGACGGTCCCGTCCGTTCCGGTTCCGACGGTTCCGTCCGCTCCGGTCCCCACCACTCCGGCGCCGTCATCTCCCGCCCCGCCGCCAAGCTCGTCGGGAAGTTCGGCGCCTGCCCCGACCCGGTCAGGAACCCCGGCCCCGGCGTCTTCGTCGGCAGCCCCGTCCTCCCCGGGAACGGCTCCGGCGCCTGGAACGGCAGCAGAAACCGGAGGCTGGTGGGGACCCTCAAACGGCACCGGCGGCTCTTCCCCCGCCGGATCCGCTCCCGGCTCCCCGGCGGCCGGCAGTTCGCAAAGCGCTGCGACCACCGAAACCCCCTCCGCGGACGCCAGCCCGTTCGAGGAGATCGCGGGCCTGTCGGCCGGCGCCGGCCTGCGGGGACGCTCGGCCGCGGGCGTTGCCGGCGGAGTCTGGGGCTCGGCGCAGCTGGCGGGCCCCAACAACATGGCCACGATCAGTTCGCCCTACACGCGCGGGCCGGCAGAGGGTGCCGTCATGGGCGTGTCACGGAGCGGAACCATTGAGCCACAGGTGTGGTGGGGTGCAGGGCTCCTCGCGCTTGCCGGGGCGGCGGGTGTGGCCGCAGTACGGATCCGGCGGTCGCTGTGAAATAAACCACTTCTACGCGACGTAGAAGTCGAGTTTTTCGACTTAGGCCGCATGGAAGGGGCAGGATAGTAACCATGAGCCACACTCCTGCCGAATCTGTCACCAAAACCGAAGAATCAGCCGAGCAGTTCTTCACCCTCTGGACCGTTTTCAAGCGCTCCGCCGAGGCCCTTCGCAGCGCCGATGCCGCCGAGGATTTCGACGCCCTGGTGGCGCGCCTGGCCGAGGGCGGGGTCACCCACCGCGGAAGCTACGATGTGTCCGCCATGCGGGCCGACGCCGACGTCATGGTCTGGCTCCACGGCCCCAAGCCCGAGGCGCTGCAGCAGGCCATCCGTGACATCCGCCGCAGCAAGCTGTTCGCGGGAACCGAGATCGTCTGGTCCGCCATGGGCGTGCACCGTGAAGCGGAGTTCGCCAAGAACCACACCCCGGCGTACTCACGCGGCGTGGCACCGGCCGAGTGGCTGTGCGTGTACCCGTTCGTCCGCTCCTACGAGTGGTACCTGCTGCCGGAGAACGAGCGCGGCCAGATGCTGCGCGACCACGGCCTGCTGGGCCGCGACTTCCCGCAGGTCATTTCGAACACCGTGTCATCCTTCGCGCTCGGGGACTGGGAATGGATCCTCGGCCTGGAGGCACCCGAGCTCGTGGATCTCGTGGACCTGATGCGCCACCTGCGCTCCACCGAAGCTCGCAACCACGTGCGCGAGGAGATCCCCTTCTACACCGGGCGGCGGATCACCGCGGGCGAGATCGCCGAGGTCCTCGCATGAGTCCGTTGGACCCGCAGGAAGACACCGCGAACCCTGTTACCGAGGCCGGCAGGCTAGCCCCCAAGGAATACGACGGCGTCCTCCTCGCCTCCTTCGGCGGCCCCGAAGGCCAGGACGACGTCATCCCGTTCCTCCGCAACGTCACGCGAGGCCGGGGTATCCCCGATGAGCGCCTCGAAGAGGTATCCCACCACTACCGTGCCAACGGCGGCATCAGCCCGATCAACCAGCAGAACCGCGAGCTGAAGGCCGCCCTCGAGGCTGAGCTGGCGGCGCGGGGCATCGACTTGCCCGTGCTGTGGGGCAACCGCAACTGGGATCCCTACATCCCGCAGACCCTCCAGGAAGCGTACGACGCCGGCCACCGCCGGCTGCTCATGCTCACCACGAGCGCGTACTCCTGCTACTCCAGCTGCCGCCAGTACCGCGAGGACATCGGCATGGCCCTGACCGAAACCGGGCTCGACGGCAGGCTGGAAGTGGACAAGGTCCGCCAGTACTTCGACCACCCCGGCTTCGTGGAACCCTTCATCGCGGGCACCACCGAGGGAGTCGCCGAGGTGCGCGCGCAGCTTGCCGCCGCCGGCAAGCCTGACGCACCCGTTCACGTTCTCTTTGCCACCCACTCCATCCCCACCCGGGATGCCGTGGCCGCCGGCCGTTCCGAGGACGAGCCCCGTGAGTTCGCGGAGGATTCCGCCTACGTGGCCCAGCACCTCGCGAACGGCACGGAGATCATGCGCCGCGTGGAAGCCGATTCCGGCCTGTCCGCCCCGTGGTCCCTCGTCTACCAGTCGCGGTCCGGCGCCCCGCACATCCCGTGGCTGGAGCCGGACATCAACGATGCCATCGAGGCCCTTGCCAAGCAGGGCGTCGCGGGCATCGTGATCGTGCCCCTGGGCTTTGTCAGCGACCACATGGAGGTGGTCTGGGACCTCGACACCGAAGCCCTGCAGACCTGCCGCGACCTCGGCCTCGCCGCCACACGCGTGCCCACGCCGGGAACGCACCGCCGCTTTGTCGAAGGTCTCGTCGAACTGATCTGCGAACGCACGGTAGCCAACAACATCGCGGACCGCCAGGCCGTCACCGGCCTCGGGCCCTGGTACGACGTATGCCGCCCCGGCTGCTGCGAAAACTTCCGCGGCGAAAAGCCCGCCATTGCCGGTGCCGACACCACCGTCGGACAGGGGCACGACCCCTACCCGGCTGCCGGGCAGGACGCGAAGTGACGGTACGGATCGGCACCAGGGCGAGCAAGCTCGCCCTGACCCAGACCCAGCAGACGGCCGACCGGCTGGCCGCCGTCGGGGGTTTCGATGTCGAACTCGTCCATGTCCGGACCGACGGCGATGTCCTCACCGGCTCGCTGTCCCAGATGGGTGGCACCGGCGTCTTCGTGGCCGCACTGCGTGACGCGCTGCTGCGGAACGAGTGCGACGTGGCTGTCCACTCCCTGAAGGACCTGCCCACGGGTTCAGCTCCGGGCCTGACGCTGGCCGCCACCCCGCCCCGCGTGGACGTCCGCGATGTCCTCTGCGCCCGGGACGGGCTCAAGCTGGCCGACCTGCCCAAGGGCGCCCGCGTCGGCACCGGCTCACCACGCCGGGCAGCACAGCTCCGCGCCGTACGCCCCGACCTGGACATCGTGGACATCCGCGGCAACGTGGACACGCGGCTGGGCCGGGTGCCAGGGCTTCCCGGGAACGCCACCGACGCTGTGGTTGACGGAAAGTCGTGTGACCTCGACGCCGTCGTCCTCGCCGCCGCGGGACTGGAACGGATCGGCCGCCTGGACACCGTCACCGAATACCTGGAGACGGACATCATGCTCCCGGCAGCCGGCCAGGGATCGCTGGCCATCGAATGCCGCACCGCCGAGGCACCCGCCCGCGCGGGCTCCAGCGGGGGGTCGCGGGGCGTGCTCGCCCAGGCGCTGACCGCCCTTGACGACGCCGACACCAGACTTGCGGTCACAGCCGAACGCGCGCTGCTTGCCCGGCTGGAGGCAGGCTGCGCCGCCCCCGTGGGCGCGTACGCCTACCGGAAGGGCAGCATGCTCCACCTGGAAGCCGTGGTCTGCGCCGTGGACGGCACCGCCTCGGTGCGGGACAAGCGGGCGACCGACGGACTCACCGAGGTGGGCGCCACCCTGCTCGGAATCGAACTGGCCGAGGTCCTGCTGGCAGCGGGGGCTGCGGACATCGCGGACCTGACGGCTTCCTGACCGCAGCCGGCCACCGTATGCGAATGACGAGCGGGGAGGACGAAGCGGGCGAACGTCCGGCGGAATCACGTCCGCTGGAAGAACGTCCGCTGGACGGACAACGCGTCCTGGTGACGCGGAGCCCCGAGCGGTCCGGGCCCCTCGCCGAGGCACTGCGGCTGGCCGGCGCCGTTCCCCTCCTGCTGCCGCTGACGGCCGCCGAACGCGCCCCGGACCAGGTAGCGTTCGACGACGCCTTTGAGGCTCTGGGCGCGGGCAGCTTCGAGTGGCTCGTGGTCAGCAGTGCCACCACCGTCCTGGCATTGCAGGAAAAGGCGGCAGAGCGCGCCGTGGAACTCGGAGACTGGCTTCCGGCCGGAACCCTGGTTGCCGCCGTGGGCCCCGCCAGCCGGAAGGCGCTTGAGGCTGCCGGAATTGCCGTGCACTTCGAGCCGGAGCAGGAACATTCAGCCGCCGGGATCGTCAGCGGGTGGCCCGGCGGCCCTGCCGCCGTGCTGCTGCCGCAGGCCGATATCGCGGCCCCTGCGCTGGCCCGGGGGCTTGCAGCGAAGGGCGCCCGGGTGCGCACCGTAGTGGCCTATTCCACCGTGGACTTCCCGGCCGAGCCGGCGCGGCGCCTTGGCCAAACTATTGGCGGCCTTGGCCGGACCGGCTGTGAAGGCGCCGATAGTGAAGGCACCACTTCGCTGCCGCTGCTCACGCCCGCCGAAGCGAAAGCCGAGGTTGACGACGGCGCCCTGGCCGCCGTCGTCGCCGCTTCACCCAGCGCGGTGCGGCGCATCGACGCCACCCTCGCGCCGCTCGGCTCCTGCCGCCTCGTGGCCATCGGCCCGGCGACAGCGGCTGAGGCGGAAGCCTTGGGACTCGTCGTGGCGGCCACGGCGCGGGAGGCTACGCCTGACGGGCTCGTGGCGGCCGTCATCCGGGCCTTCGCACCCTAAAACATCAATTCATTATCAGCAGTCACACAGTGAAGGACAGGACATGAGCTTTCCGCACCACCGCCCCCGGCGGCTCCGTACCACCCCCGCCATGCGCAGGCTCACGGCCGAGCACCGGCTTGCCCCGGCAGACCTGATCCTTCCCGCGTTCATCCGCGAGGGGCTCTCGGATCCCAACCCGATCGCCTCCATGCCGGGCGTCGTGCAGCACACCACCGACACCCTCAAGCGCGCGGCGGCCGAAGCCGTGGAGCTGGGCGTGGGCGGCATCATGCTGTTCGGCATTCCGGAGACCCGGGACGCAGAGGGCACGGCGTCGCTGGACCCGGACGGGGTGCTCAACAAGGCCATCCGCGACGTGCGGGCGGAGGTGGGGGACAGCCTTGTGGTGATGAGTGACGTCTGCCTGGACGAATTCACAGACCACGGCCACTGCGGCGTCCTCGACAGCGACGGCTACGTGGACAACGACGCCACGCTGGAGATCTACGCGAAAATGGCGGTGGCCCAGGCCGACGCCGGCGCCCACGTGCTGGGCCCGTCCGGAATGATGGACGGACAGATCGGCGTGATCCGCCAGGCACTTGAGGACGCCGGCCACGTAAACACCGCCGTGGTGGCCTATGCCGCGAAGTACGCGTCGGCTTTCTACGGCCCGTTCCGGGAAGCTGTGGACTCTCAGCTGAAGGGCGACCGCAGGACCTACCAGATGGACGCCGCCAACCGCCGCGAAGCCATCCAGGAGGTGGGACTGGATCTTGCCGAGGGAGCGGATATGGTGATGGTCAAGCCCGCCATGAGCTACCTCGACGTCCTGGCCGACGTCGCCCGGATGAGCCCCGTGCCGGTTGCCGCGTACCAGATCTCCGGGGAGTACGCCATGATCGAGGCCGCCGCGGCCAACGGCTGGATCGACCGGCGTGCCGCCATCACCGAATCGGTCCTCGGCATCCGCCGCGCCGGGGCCAACATGGTCCTCACGTACTGGGCCAGCGAAATCGCCGGCTGGCTCAAGGAATCCTGATGACGGAGCAGGCCCCGGGCCAGACCACAGAACCGGCCACAGGACCGACCGCTCCGGTGAGTCGGGGGCAGATCCTGCTGGGCCTGAACACGTTCGGCGACGTCGGCCTGGACGGTGCCGGCGAGCCTAAGCCGCATGCCCAGGTGCTGCGGGAGCTGCTGGACCAGGCGGCCCTGGCCGACGGCGTCGGACTTCACGCCTTCGGCGTGGGGGAGCACCACCGCCGCGACTTTGCCGTCTCGGCTCCCGAGGTGTTCCTGGCGGCCGCCGCGGCCAGGACCACCAACATCAGGCTCGGCTCGGCCGTGACCGTTTTGAGTTCGGACGACCCCATCCGCGTGTTCCAGCGCTTCTCCACAGTGGACGCCCTCTCCGGCGGCCGCGCCGAGGTGATGCTGGGCCGCGGCTCGTTTATCGAGTCCTTTCCGCTGTTCGGCCTGGACCTGGCGGACTACGAGGTGCTGTTCGAAGAGAAGCTTGAGCTCTTCGACAGGGTGCGCGCCCAGAAGCCGGTCCACTGGGAAGGGCGCACCCGGCCTTCCCTTGCCGGGCTGAGTGTCTATCCACCGCTGGAGCACCACCTGCTGCCGGCCTGGATCGGGGTGGGCGGCACGCCGGAGTCCGTGCTGCGCTGCGCGGAGTACGGCTACCCGATCATCTTTGCCGTCATCGGCGGCCAGCCGCGCGCCTTCGCGCCGCTGGTTGACCTGTACCGTGAGGCGATGGCCAAGTACGGCCGGCCGATGCAGCAGATCGCCACCCACTCGCCGGGCCATATCGCCGACACCGACGAGGCGGCCCGCGAGGAGCTCTTTCCGCACTGGCTTGCCCAGCGCAACAGGATCGGCGCCGAGCGGGGCTGGGGCCCGGGAAACCGGCGGGAATTCGACGCCATGTGCGGGCCCGAGGGCGCCCTGTACGTCGGGTCACCGGAGACGGTGGCGCAAAAGATCGCGCTGCTCAAGCGGAACCTCGGCGTGGACCGCTTCGACCTGAAATACGGCAACGGCACGCTGCCGCACGAATCCATGATGCGCTGCATCGAACTCTTCGGCACCGTGGTGGCACCGCGGGTGGCCGAGCTCCTGTCCGGTGACACTGATGACTCCGGTGACACTCCCACTGACTGAAAGAATGGGAACCATGACTTCCAGCACCCCTCGCAACGAGGAACTTTTCGACCGCGCCCGCCAGCTGATGCCCGGCGGCGTGAACTCCCCGGTCCGCGCCTTCGGTTCCGTCGGCGGGACGCCCCGCTTCATGGTGGCGGCCAAGGGCCCGTACCTGACCGACGCCGACGGCAAGGAGTACGTGGACCTGGTTTGCTCCTGGGGCCCGGCCTTGCTGGGGCACGCTCACCCGGCGGTCCTTGACGCCGTGCACGCCGCCGTGGACCGCGGCCTCTCCTTCGGTGCCTCGACCCCCGATGAGGCCAACCTCGCGGCCATCGTCAAGGAACGCGTTTCCGCCGTTGAACGGCTGCGCATGGTCTCCACTGGCACGGAAGCCACCATGACGGCGATCCGGCTCGCCCGGGGATTCACCGGCCGCAACCTGGTGATCAAGTTTGCCGGCTGCTACCACGGGCACCTTGACGGGCTGCTCGCGTCCGCAGGCTCCGGCGTGGCCACCCTCGCCCTGCCCGGTTCCGCCGGCGTCACGGCAGCCACCGCCGCCGAGACCCTGGTGCTGCCCTACAACGACCTCGGCGCCGTCGAGGCCGCCTTCGCCGAGCACGGCCCCAACATCGCCGCCGTCATCACCGAGGCAGCACCCGCCAACATGGGCGTCGTAACGCCGGGCGAAGGCTTCAATGCCGGCCTCTCACGGATCACCGCGGCCCACGGCGCCCTGCTGATCGTCGACGAGGTCCTGACCGGCTTCCGCACCGGATACTCGGGCTACTGGGGCCTCACCGGCGGCGCCGCCGACGCCACCGAGAAGTGGACCCCGGACCTTTTGACGTTCGGCAAGGTGATCGGCGGGGGCATGCCGACGGCGGCGCTCGGCGGACGCGCCGACGTCATGGACCACCTCGCGCCGCTCGGTCCCGTCTACCAGGCCGGTACGCTGTCGGGCAACCCGGTGGCCATGGCTGCCGGTGTGGCCACCCTGACCCACGCCACGCGGGAGGTGTACTCGTTTGTGGACGCGCGGTCGCTGGAACTGTCCGGCGCCCTGGCCTCAGCCTTGGATGCGGCCGGCGTGGACCACTCCATCCAGCGAGCCGGCAACCTGTTCTCGGTGGCGTTCGGCACGTCCGAGCAGGGGGTCCACAACTACAGCGACGCACTGAAGCAGGAGTCGTTCCGCTACGCGCCCTTCTTCCATTCGATGCTGGATTCGGGCGTCTACCTGCCGCCGTCCGTCTTCGAAGCCTGGTTCCTGTCCGCGGCACACGACGACGCCGCCATGAACCGGATCTTTGAGGCACTGCCCGCCGCCGCGGAGGCGGCCGCCGCAGCGAAGGCCTGACCCGCCGTCGGGCTTTCTTCTCGTTAAAAAACTCTGGCACCCGCCGCGGCGGGTGCCAGAGTTTTTTGGTTCTCAGTGCCCCGGCATGCCGGAAAGCCTGCCTAGAAGGCTACGGTCACGTCACCGTTGGGCCATTCCTTCTGGATGAAGGCCTTGACCTCGGCGGAGTGGAGCAGCTCGTCCAGCTTCTTGATGCGCGGATCGTCCTTGGACTCCGAGCGCCAGGCCAGGAAGTTGGCGTACGGGTTGTTCTCGGTGGATTCCACGGCCAGGGCTTCAGTGGTGCTGAGCCCGGCCTTGAGGATGAAGTTGCCGTTGATCAGTGCCAGGTCCACGGAGGGATCCTTCAGGTCGTTGATCAGCAGTTCCGGCTGGTTCTCGGAGAACTTCAGCTTCTTCGGGTTCTGGGCATCAGTCAGGGCGATGACGGAGGTGTCATCCTTGATGTCCTTGACCAGGCCGGCCTTTTCCAGCACCCGGAGCGCCCGGACCTGGTTGGAGGGATCGTTGGTGATGGCGATCTTGGCGCCGTCCTTGATCTCGCTGATGTTCTTGACCTTCTCGGAGAAGGCGGCGTACGGCTCGATGTGGACGCCGGCGCCGTGGCCAAAGTCGTAGCCCTTGGTCTTGACCTGGTCCTCGAACCACGGCAGGTGCTGGTAGTAGTTGGCATCCAGCGAGCCGTCGCTCAGCGCCGTGTTGGGCGTCTGATAGTCCTCGATCTCCTTGATATCCAGCTTGAGGCCGGCCTTCGGGGCGAGGTCCTGGTTCAGGAACTCAAGGATCTTGGCCTGCGGAACGGGGCTGGCACCGACGGTGAGGGTAACGGGCTTGGCCGGGTCAAGAGCCTGGCTCGACTCGGCGCTGGGGGCGGAGGAACCGCCGCACCCGGTCAGTGCCAGGGCCGCGGCGATGCCGGTGGCGAGGAGGGTGAGTGATTTACGCATGGGATGCGTTCCTTTCGAAATAACCTGGATCCCGACGGCGGCGCCGGGGAGATCCGATTCAGGTGCAGTGAGCGGCTACTCGCTGCCGTGAAGACTTTTAGCGGTGGTCCAGGCTGCGGGAGATCCATTCGCCCGTGAGCTGGATGAGCTGGACGAGGACAATGATCAGCACGATGGTGACGATCATGACCGTGACGTCGAAGCGCTGGAATCCGTAGTTGTAGGCGAGCTTGCCCAGTCCGCCGCCGCCGACGAGGCCGGCCATGGCGCTGTAGCCCACCAGGGTCACAACAGTGGTGGTTGCGGCTGCAACGAGCGCGGGCAGGGATTCGGGCAGCATCACCTTGCTGATGACCTGCATCCGGGTGGAGCCCATCACCTGGGCAGCGTCGATCTTGCCGTGGTGGACGTCGCGGAGACAGGCCTCCACGAGGCGGGCGAAGAACGGAATGGTTCCGATGGAGAGCGAAACGGAGGCAGCCACCGGCCCGAGGCTGGTCCCCACGAGGAGCCGGGCGAGCGGGATCAGGGCCACCATCAGGATCGCAAAGGGGATGGACCGGGTGATGTTCACGACGATGTCGCTGACGATCCGGTTGACTACCGGCATGGGCCGCAGCCCGCCGGGGACGGTGACGTGCAGGAAGACGCCGAGCGGCAGTCCGATCAGCACAGTGAAGAAGGCAGAGATTCCCACCATCTGGAGGGTCTCGACGATGGCCTCCGGCAGTGCCTTGGCCAGGACAGGGTTGCTGAAGATCTCGTTCACTTGGAGTCTCCCGTCTCGGCGGCGAAGTCAGTGTCCGCCGGGGCGAATTCAGCCAGTTCCGCCTCGTCGGCGACTGAACCTGCCAGCTTGGCGCTGATGCCACGGCTGCGGAGGTAGCCCAGGACGGCGTCGCGGTCGGCGTCGTCGCCCAGCTGGACCCGCAGGTGGCCGAACTGCTGGCCGCCGAGGGTTTCGACGCTGCCGGCAAGAACGTTCAGGTCAATGTCAAAATGCCGTGCCACCCCCGTGAGCACGGGCTCCTTGGCGCCGTCGCCGGAGAAAAGGATTTCCAGTACCGGCCCGGCCTGAAGGGCACCCTTGATGGGCTCCGACGCCGGCAGGGGCAGAAGTGCCCGCGCCAGCTTGCTGTCCAGGTCCGAGGCGACCTCGGCGAGCGGACCTGACTCGATGACCCGCCCCTTGGACAGCAGGGACACGGACCCGCAGACGCGCTTCACCACATGCATCTCGTGGGTGATGATGAGCACCGTGAGCTGCAGGCGGCGGGTCAGGTCCTGGATCAGGTCCAGGATTTCATCGGTGGTGGCGGGATCCAGCGCGGACGTGGGCTCGTCGCACAGCAGGACGTCCGGGTCCGATGCCAGGGCGCGGGCGATGCCAACGCGCTGGCGCTGTCCGCCGGAAAGCTGGGAGGGGTAGGCATTCTCGAAGCCTTCGAGGCCCACAAGCTTCAGCAGCTCGGCGACCTTGGCCCGGATCTTGTCCTTGGGCGCCTTGACCAGTTCCATGGGATGGGCCACGTTTCCGGCGGCCGTCCGCGAATCCATGAGGTTTGCGTGCTGGAAGACCATACCGATGCGGCGGCGGGCGGCACGGATTTCCGAGTCCCTGACAGAGCTCAGTTCAGTACCGTCAATGTTGACCGACCCCGACGTCGGGCGGTCCAGCAGTGTCAGGCAACGCACCAGGGTGGACTTGCCCGCTCCGGAATGGCCGATGATGCCGTGGATGGAGCCTTTGGGGACAGAAAGCGATACCCCGTCGAGGGCCACCACTTCCTTTTTCCCCTGACGGTAGACCTTGCGCAGGTCGGTGACTGTGATCATTTATCCTCAGGAGGTAGGACTTGGGCAGGGCATAGCACAAGCACGGTTCTGAACTAAATTATGTCAGCGCGGGGAAACGCCAGCCACTTCCGAACATTGTTCGGCCGTGCCCGATTCAGCCGCACTACTGACTGCTCATCTTGCCTGCAGGCCGCGTGAATGGCGGCCCCCAAGGGACTTCCTGAATCAGGATGACGGCGGGATGACCGCCAGGGCTTTTACCCGGTGCTGTGATCTTCGTCCCAGCGGCTTTCGTTCTGTTCCTGGCATGCTTCTTGGCTTATCGCCGCCTGGATTTAGAAGCCGCCGCGGCTGGCGTCCTCCGGCGGCAGCACGGGCCAGTCACCCTCGATAACAGCGGCGGGCTTGGTCTTGCGGAGGTACTGCTGGAAGTCAGCGGCCTGGCTGACCGCCCAGTCCACTTGAAGCTGGTGCAGCTGGCCGGCCGGCATGCTCAGCTTGGGGAACTTGCCGGCCATGGCATCGAGCATGCGCAGCGTGGCCAGGGCGTCCGCGGCAGATGTGTGGGCGTTTTCCAGCTCCACGCCATACTCCTCGCACAAGGCCGTCAGCGTCCTCTTGCCCTTGCGGTACCGGTCCACCTGCTTGTTCATGATGTAGGGGTCCAGGACGGGGAACCGGCTCAGCTGCGGCACGCCATAGCGGGCCGACTCGGCGGCCAGGACGGTGAAGTCGTAGCTGGCGTTGAACGCGATCACCGGAACGCCGTCGTCGAAGAGCCCCTGGAGCACGGCAGCGACTTCTTTGGTGACCTCGGCCGCAGGCCGGCCGTTGCTGCGGGCGTGTTCGGTGGTGATCCCGTGGATGTCGCTGGCCTCCGCCGGAATCTCAACCCCCGGGTCGGCAAGCCACTCATGCTCGCGAATCACGTTGCCGGAGTTGTCCACCACGGTGACAGAAGCCGTCACGATCCGGGCGGCACGGGAGTTGCGGCCCGTGGTTTCGAGGTCGAACGCGGCCCGGGGGAGAGTGTTCCAAGTGCTCATGGCTCCAAATTACCCGGAGCCACCGACAGTGAAGGTCCTTGCCCCGCGCGTGTCCGGCATGGTGTGCGAAGACACGCTGTGGGAAGGCGCACACGGCGCCTGTCGTGACAGCCGATGGTGCGTGCCGGCCGATAGTCTGAAGGCATGCGCGCGGAGTACGTGGAGGCGGTTTTGGCGGTGGTTGACCTCATCCCGGCCGGTTCGGCGGTGGCTTACGGCGACGTCGCTGAGCTTCTTGGCGCCGGAGGGCCCCGGCAGGTGGGGTCCGTGCTGAGCCACTACGGCAGCGGAGTCCCCTGGTGGCGGGTGCTGCGGGCCAGCGGACTGGCCCCGGATGGCCATGAGTCCGAGGCCCTCACCCACTACCTGCAGGAGGGCACACCCCTGCGCGGGGACTACCGCGGGTTTGCCAAGAGGGGTGAAGGACGGTGGCGGGTGGATCTTACCGCGGCGCGGTGGGCGCCGTCCGACGCCGATTTTGACGCCCTTGACGTGATCGCCGAGCGGCTGGAGGCGTTGCTGCGAAAATTGTCGGTCCCGGATGATGGAATGTCCGTGTGACCGTAGCACTCGACCAAACCTCCGCCGATCAGGCTTCCGCACTCACTTCGGAGCGGGACCACGGGGATTCTTTCTCCGCCGCCCCGTTTCGCCCTACGGGTCTTCGTTTGCTGCCCCCTCGCCAGGTGCACTCCCGGGTTCCGGTCCTCACAGCGGACCAGCAGGCCGCCGTCGAAGTGCCCCGGGGAGCTGGCCCCGTACTGGTCCCAGGAGCGCCCGGCACCGGCAAATCCACCGTGCTCATCGAAGCGGCAATCCGCCGGGTGGAGTCGGAAGGGGTCGACCCGGAGCGCATCCTCATACTCGCCCCCGGACGCCTTGCGGCCGACACCCTGCGGGACCGGTTTACTGCAAGGCTGAACAGGAGCCTGAGCACCACCCCGGCCCGCACCTGGGCGGCGTATGCCTTTGACCTCATCCGCCGTGCCAAGGCAGAAGGGCTCCTGCCGCTGTCAAAGGCGCCGCGGCTCCTGTCAGGCCCCGAGCAGGACCTCATCATCAAGGAACTGCTGGAGGGTCATGCCCTGCCGGGCCTCGGGCTGCCCTGGCCCGATGACCTCGCGGCCGCCCTGCCTACGCGCGGGTTCCGGCATGAGGTCCGCCAGCTCTTCGACCGGATCACAGAGACGGGCCGGACCGCCGAGGACCTCGTTGACCTGGGCCACGCCTGCGGACGGCCGGACTGGATCGCCGCTGCGGCACTGTATGCCGAGTACCGCGATGTCCTCGACCTCCGCATGCCGGAGGCGTTCGATCCCGCCGGCATCATCACCGCAGCCCGCCAACTCTTTCAGGATTTCCCGGACTTCCTGGCGGCCGAACGCGACCGTCTCCAGCTGATTCTTGTGGACGACATCCAGGAGGCCAATCCAGCCGTCTTCGAACTCCTGGCCGATGTGGCCGCCGGCAAGGATGTCTACGTGACGTCCGCACCGGACACTGTGGTGCAGGGATTCCGCGGAGCGCGGCCGGACCTCGTGGCCGAGCTCCCGGGCCTGCTCGGCGGCGAGGAACGGACAACCGCTGAGAAGCCGCTGTCCCGTGCCCACCGCCATCAGCCGGCCGTCGCCCGGGCCTGGCTCGGGGTGGCGGACCGGATTTCCCTCCGGGCCGGCGGCCAGCTCGCCCGCCGTCTGGACCCGGTTGGCTCCGACCCTGCGGATATTGCCGGGGAACGCGCTGACGCCACCCCGCCGGCAGGCGGCACCGTGGAAGCCCATCTGCTGCCCTCGGCTGTGCATGAGCAGCGGTACGTGGCCCAAAGAATTCTCGAGGCGCACCTCCGGGACGGGCGGTCGTTCGAGGACATTGCCGTCATTGTCCGGAACGGCGGCCAACTGAGCCAGCTACAGCGCTACCTCTCCGGCCAGGGCATTCCGGTGCGGATTCCGGTGGCTGAATCCGCCGTGCGCGACGAAGTGGCCGTCCGTCCGCTGCTCGACGCCTACGCGGTGGCCCTGGATCCGGAAGTCCTCACGCCCGAATCCGCTGTGTCGTTGCTTACTTCCCGCATTGGAGGGGCCACGTCCCTCGAACTGCGCCGGCTTCGCCAGTCGCTGCGGCGGGAGGAGCTGCTCGGCGGCGGCGGCCGCTCCAGCGATGCCCTGCTCGTGGAGGCGCTCCTTGAACCCGGCGCGCTCGGTGCACTCGGCATCGAGGGCCGCTCGGCCCGCAGGGTCGCCCGGATGGTCCAGGCCGGGCGGAAGGCCGTTGCCGAACCCGGGTCCAACGCCGAAACAGTGCTGTGGGCACTCTGGCACTCCACCGGCCTCGCGGCGGCATGGACGTCCGCTGCACTTGCAGGCGGGCTGGTGGGAGCCCGGGCGGACCGGGACCTGGACGCCATGATGGCTCTGTTCCACACGGCCGAGCGCTACGTGGACCAGATGCCCGGATCCGGCCCCGAACAGTTCCTCGAATACCTGCTCAACCAGGAACTGCCCATGGACACCCTGGCCGCGCGTGCCCAGGTTGACGACGCCGTCGAGCTCATGACGCCTGCCAGTGCCGCCGGCCGGGAATGGCCCTTCGTCATCGTTGCCGGCCTGCAGGAAGGTGTCTGGCCCAATACCCGACTCCGCGGCGAGCTCCTTGGCAGCACACTGTTCGCGGACGCCGTCGAACATGGCGTGGAGTATGCGCTCCAGCTCGGCCCGCTGAGCCGGCTGCGGGAGATCCGCTACGACGAACTCCGCAGCTTTTCGACGGCGGTATCCCGGGCCAGGGACGTGCTGCTGTGCACCGCCGTGTCGTCGGAAGATGAGCAGCCGTCCTCCTTTCTGGACTACGTCGCGCCGCTGCTGCCGGACCAGGAGGGGCGCGGCTACACCCCGGTGGAACGGCCCCTGACGCTGCGTGCGCTCGTGGCCGAACTCCGCCAGTACGCCCAGCTGGACGGCCGGCTGGCCGCAGAGGCGGACGAGGCCGTGCGTGTCCTGGCCCGGCTAGCCACGGCGGAGCCGCCAGTTCCCGGAGCCCATCCGGACTCCTGGTGGGGGCTGCCCCCGCTGACGTCCGTGGACCGTGTTGTGCCTCCTGGCGGCACCGTCTACGTTTCGCCGTCCAAGGTTGAGTCGGTGCAGAAGTCGCCGCTGGACTGGTTCGTCCAGGCCGCCGGAGGCGAGGCGGCCACGGACTTCGCCCGCAGCCTCGGCACCCTGGTGCACGCCATCGCCCAGGACCTCCCCGATGCCAGCGGAGCCGAATACCTTGCCGAACTCGTCCAGCGTTGGCCGGCCCTGGGCATGAAAGACAACTGGGAAGGCAAGCTGGACTTCCGCCGAGCGGAAGCCATGGTCCGGAAACTGGCGCAGTACATCCTCGTCATGCGCAGCGAGGGCCGGCGGCTGGCCGGCGTCGAGCAGGACTTCGAGGTGAGCCTGCCCGAGCCAGGGGCTGTTCCCCGCGGCGATGTTCCCACCGATGCAGGCCCTCGGTCAGCCGTCCTGCGCGGACAGGTGGACCGGCTGGAGATCGACGGCGAAGGGCGGCTGGTGATCGTCGACCTCAAGACGGGCAAACGGCAGCCGGGCAAGGCCGAACTGGGCCGGCACCCGCAGCTGGGCGCCTACCAGGCGGCCGTTCTGGCTGGCGGCTTTGGCGCCACCGCGGCATCCGAGGCCGAACCGAAGCCCGGCGGCGCCGTGCTGGCCCAGCTGGGCACCACCACCAAGAGCCCGGGTATCCAGCACCAGGATCCGCTGGACCCGGCGGATAACTGGGCGATGGAAATGGTGAACGACGCAGCCGCGGTGATGTCCGGCCACGAATTTGAGGCAAGGCACGATCCCGCCAAGGCCGGCTTCGGCGGCCACGGCTGCCGGTTGCCGGAGGTATGTCCGCTGTGTGCGCGGGGAAAGCAGGTTACCGAATGAGCCGGACGGCGGAGCTGCCCGAGCCCAGATTCAGTCCGGAAGAGTTGACCGTCCTGCTGGGCGAGAAAAACCTCCCGACCGCGGAACAGTCGGCCATCATCTCCTCGCCGCTTGCACCCCGGCTCGTCATCGCCGGGGCGGGCTCAGGTAAGACCGCCACCATGGCCGACCGCGTCGTCTGGCTGGTCGCGAACGGCTGGGTCAGGCCGGAGGAAGTCCTCGGTGTCACCTTCACGCGGAAGGCTGCCGGCGAGCTGGCCAGCCGCATCCGCGCCAAGCTCAGCGCGCTGCAGCGGACCGTCACCGGTGACGCCGCCGGCACTGGTGACTCTGGTGGTGCCGTGGCAGGGGCACTGCTCAGCGCCGACGCCCTGGAGCCGAAGGTTTCCACCTACCACTCGTTTGCCAGCGGCATCGTCTCCGACTACGGCCTGCGGCTCGGGATCGAGCGGGATGTCGTACTGCTGGGCGGCGCGCAGGCCTGGCAGCTGGCCAGTGAGGTAGTTGAAGCGTTCGACGGGGAGTACTCGCACTTCAGGGTGGCCAAGTCCACCCTCGTCAAAGCCGTCACCCAGCTCGCGGGGGAGTGCGCGGAGCACCTCCAGCAGCCGGACGGTGTCCAGGACTGGCTGATGCAGCGGCTCACCGAGTACGAGGCCCTGCCGTACGCGGCAGGGGCAAAGAAGAACCCCAGCCAGGCCGCCGGCGAAGTCGGAGCCATGCTCCGGACACGGGCAAGTGTGGCAGAGCTCGTGGGTCGGTATGCGGAGGCAAAGAGGGCACGCGGTGCCCTGGACTTCGGCGACCTCGTGGCGCTCGCGGCACGCGTGGCCCGCGAGGTGCCCCTGGCCGCCGAGATGGAGCGCCAGCGCTACAAGGTGGTGCTGCTGGACGAATTCCAGGACACGTCACACGCCCAGCTGGTGCTGTTCTCCAGGCTCTTCGGGGACGGCCACGCCGTCACAGCCGTGGGTGATCCGAACCAGTCCATCTACGGCTTCCGCGGGGCGTCCGCCGGACAGCTGTTCCACTTCGTCAACGAGTTTCCGGTCTGCGAGGACGGCCAGCCAGGGACGGCGTCCCGGCGTCCCGCCCCCGTTTCATACCTGACCACTGCCTGGCGGAACGGCCGCAATATCCTGGCCGCGGCCAACCTCATCTCGGCGCCGCTCAGCGCCGCCGCGGCCCAGGGCGGGCCGGCAGGGCAAAGGTCCTCCAGCGCCGCCGTAGAGGTGCCTGCGCTCCGGCCCAGCCCCGCCGCGGTGCAAGGCCGGGTGGTGATCGGCCGTTTTGCCACCGATGAAGATGAAGCAACGGCGATCGCCAAGGATCTCCTGAGGTTCCGGGCCACGGATTTCGACGGTTCCTCCCCGGAGCCGCGCATCCAACCGGCCATGGCCGTCCTGTGCCGGAGGCGCGCACAGATGGAATGCCTCCGCAAGGAATTCGAGGCCACAGGCATCCCGTACGAAATCGTGGGCCTCGGGGGCCTGCTGGACACTCCCGAAATTGTGGACCTGGTGTCCACGCTGCGGGTCCTGGCCGACCCCGGACGGTCGGATTCCTTGATGCGCCTCCTTGCCGGAGCCCGCTGGCGGATCGGTCCGGCTGACCTCATGGCGTTCCGGGACTGGTCCGCGTTTCTGGCCCGGCGCCGCGGCATTGTCGATGGCGGCCGTGGACTGGGCGGAAACGATCCGTCCGGCGACGAGGAAGCGGACGCCGCCGACGTCGTTATCGAGGGCGACATCACCGACGCCGCAAGCCTCGTCGAAGCCCTGGACTGGCTGCCCAAGGAAGGATGGACGTCGGCTCACGGCCGCAGCCTGACCCCTCCTGCACTGGAGCGGCTGCAGCGCCTGGGCACGGAGCTGCGGCAGCTTCGGGCGTTGATGGGGGAGGACCTGACCACCCTGCTGGGCGAGGTTGAACGGGCCATGCTGCTGGACATCGAGGTCGCTGCGAGGCCAGGCTTCAGCATTCACCAGGCGCGGCGGAACCTGGATGCGTTCCAGGACGCGGCCGCCGGGTTCCTGCAGACATCCCACCGGGTGGACGTCCTGGCCTTCCTTTCGTGGCTGGAAGCGGCGGCATCGGAGGAGGGCGGCCTGGACGTGCCGCCCGCGGACGTCAACCACGAGGCCGTGCAGCTGCTGACGGTGCACGCCTCGAAGGGACTCGAATGGGACGTCGTGTTCGTGCCCGGCCTGAACTCGGGCGCGTTCCCCAGCAGCCGTGATTCGAGGTGGAGCAGCGGCTCCGCGGCCCTGCCCTGGCCTCTGCGCGGCGACCGTGCCGATCTTCCGCAGTGGGATCTGGACCAGCCGGACCAGAAGGGCTGGCTGGACGCCGAGAAGATGTTCAAGGCCGACGTCCAGGCCCACGGCGAGGCTGAGGAACGGCGGCTGGCCTATGTTGCATACACGCGGGCCAAGCACGTGCTCTGGGTATCCAGCGGGGCCTGGGTGGGCGGACGCGGCGGGATGGCGGAGATGTCGCCGTTCCTTGCCGAGCTGGCGCCCCTGGCCGAAGAGGAAACTGCTGAGATCCACCCTAATTCTGTCGATGAGGAATCCCTGCCCCAGGAAAGTCCCCTGACCCGGGAGCTGGAGGTGGCGGCCTGGCCGTACGATCCGTTGGAAGGACCTGTGGACCCCCGCAGCGGGAACCGGTTGCGGCTAGTGCCGGGACGGCGGGAAGCGATGGACCGTGCCGCCGGGCGGCTGCTCGCCGAGATCGCCGCGGTCGAGGCCGGTACGCCGGGGCTCCCCGCGGGCCAGGGTCTCCGTGCCCAGGCCGCCGGCTGGGAACGTGAAGCCGCAGTCCTTCTGGAACGCCGCTTGAGGCGGGCCCGGAGCCGCGACGTTCATCTGCCCGGGCACATCTCAGCGTCCACCCTTGTTGACCTGGGTGAGGACGCCGAGGCCGTGGTCCAGCGGCTCAGGAGGCCTGTCCCGCGCGAACCGGGGATGTCGGCGCGCAAGGGAACTGCCTTCCATGCCTGGGTGGAAGAGTACTTTGGAACGGCGGGCATGCTGGATCTCGGCGAAGCGCCGGGCTCTGACAACCACATTGACGAGGCCTACGGCCTGGACGACATGGTGGCTACATTCAAGGACTCCCGCTGGGCACACAGATCGCCCGCCTACGTCGAAGTCCCCGTGGAGACCCGGATCGGCGACGTTGTTGTCCGCGGCCGCATTGACGCGGTGTTCCGGGACGCCGACGGCGGCTGGGACCTCGTGGACTGGAAGACCGGCCGCCGGCCGTCGGCAGGGCAGCTTAAGACCAAGAGCGTCCAGTTGGCTGTCTACCGGTTGGCCTGGGCCCGGCTCAAGGGCGTCCCGGTGGAGGAGGTCCGCGCTGCCTTCTTCTACGTGGCGGACAACCATGTGGTGCGCCCCCACGACCTGGCGTCAGGCGCCGAACTGGAAGGGATCGTGGCTGCCGCCCTCGCCGGTTAGGAAGCGCCGGCCGGTTTTGAAGACCGGCGGGTTCGGATGCGCAGCCCGGCCAGGCCGCCCTGGAAGGCTAGGTCGTCTTCGCGTCGACCACCGTGAGGGCAACAGTGGAGGTGTCGGCGCCGGAGGGTTTCGGAGCCGGGGCTTCCTGGTTCCCGTCATCCGAACCGGGGAATTCGGCACTGTCAGATGCGCCAGCATCCTCCGCCGCGTCATCATCCGCTGCATCGTGCGAGGCGTCCTGCCCTGCCGGCGGGCCGGTGGTGCCCCCGGCGTTCTCCCTGTCCGCCGGGATGGGCGTCACCTTGACCGGGACCGGTGCCATGTCAACAGGAATGGGCGTGACATGGACGGCGGGCATGGCCTCCGAGGCGTCGGTGGCTGCCGGGGCATCCACGAGGCCGGGAGCGGCCGCTGCCTGGCCGGTTGGCGGGGAGTCGGGCTTGGCCGGGGGCAGCGGTTCCACACTGATGGGCTGGCCGCCGTATTCGGCGATGTCGTCGGCCAGCGTGGAAAGCATGCCTTCCGCCTCAGCGATCATGTCGGCGTCGGCCGCCGCGATGCCCTTGACGAGGTACTGGGCCAGCGCAAACTCGGCGGAGAGCGCGGCGCGGCGCAGCAGGTGGTTGTCGGGCGCGTCGCGGCGCTTCGCGGTGTAGTGCTTCACCACGGCATCGACGAATTCGTGCTCATTGGATGCCACGAGCCAGGCGAGGTCGTCAGCGGGGTCGCCGATGCGCAGGTCGGTCCAGCCGGTCACGGCGGTGACGCGGTGGCCGTCGACCAGCAGGTTGTCCTCGTGCAGGTCACCGTGCACCACGCAGGGGTTGAAGCGCCACAGTGAGACGTCTTCCATGGCGTGTTCCCAGCGGCGGAGCAGGAGGGCGGGAATCTTGCCCGTGGTCGCGGCCATGTCGAGTTCGTTGAGCCTGCGCTGCCGGAACTCGTTCGGGGTGTAACTGGGCAGGTCGGCGTTGCTCACCAGCGCGCGGGGCAGGTCGTGAATGGCCGCCAGCGCCGTGCCGATCTCCTTCGCCAGCTCCTGCGGGCCCGCCGTCAGCTCTTCGACGGTGCGCGTGGTGCCTTGGAGGTGGGAGTACACAAAAGTGGTCAGGTCCTGCTGCCGGACGGTGCCGGCCACGGTCGGCATGAGAAACGGCAGTTCGGCCCGGATGGCGGGCGCGAAAGCACGCAGTACCAGGAACTCCGTCTCCAGCCTGGTGCTTGCTTCCGCGTGCCGGGGGGAGCGGACGCGCCAGCGCTTGCCTTCGGCATCAAGAAGGAGGGCCGAATCAAAGTCCGCCGGGTCGTCCGGGGCAGAGCTCACTGCAGTTGGGCTCAGTCCGGGGACTGCCGCGGTGGCCACAGCTGCCAGTTCGATTGGTTCTCTTCTCACGGTTCCACGGTAGATTGAGCGGCGTCCAAGACAATGATGTGTCGCGGCGAGTCTTGAGATCCGCCCAAATATGGGTACGGCGAGGCGAGTGGAAACTCACTGTCCGGGGCTGCCGCTGCCCTCCTGAAATGTAAATTGTCACTGCGAGTCAGTACGGTGGATACATGAGTCATGCGGAGGCCGCTGCGCCGGTCGGTCAAGCGGCGGGCGCCATCACGGAAAACCAGCTGCCGGCAGGCCAACTGCCGGCCAACCAACTCTTCAATACCGTGCTGCCGGTTCGGCCCGCAATGGTCAACAGGGGGTCGGTTGAACGGATGAGGCCTGGCCTCATTCCGGACCTGCTGGCGGCGGGAACCGCCAAGGCCATGCTCCTGTCCGGCCGGCATGCGCTGGTCCACGGGGACGCGCTCGTCCTGGCAGAGGCCGGACCGCTGCTGGACCGGCTTGAGGGAACGGCGTCCGGCCCGGCGCACGTCATCTATCTCGGCGCGGCCCTCGGCTCCGAGGACCTGCCTGCCGGAACGGGTGTCCTGCTCTTCATTCTGCCGGAACCGGTGGACCCCGGTACTGCAGGCCTGCCCGCCGACGCCACCTGGGAAGGCTTCCGGGACGTCGCCGCGCAACTGGACGCCACGCACACCGCCCTGTTCGTTGAGGCCAGTGCCATTGCCAACTGGCACGCCACCCACACCCACTGCCCCCGGTGCGGCGCCGTCACCAACGTGGAGGCCGGCGGATGGGTCCGGCGGTGCCCGGCCGACAACTCCGAACACTACCCGCGCACGGACCCGGCCATCATCGTCACGGTGGTTGGCCCGGACGGCCGCGTCCTGCTGGGCGGTGGCGGTCCGCTGGATGCGAAGAACTACTCCACCCTGGCCGGATTCGTCGAGCCCGGGGAATCCCTCGAACAGGCCGTCGTCCGGGAAATCCAGGAAGAGGTGGGCGTGCGGGTGCGGGCGTGCCAGTACCTCGGCTCCCAGTCGTGGCCGTTCCCGGCGTCCCTCATGCTCGGCTTTACAGCCGTCACCGACGACACAGAAGCAAAGCCCGACGGCGTCGAGGTCACCCGGGCGCGCTGGTACAGCCGGGAGGAACTCCAGGAGGCAGTGCTCAGCGGTGAAATTACCATCTCCACCCGGCTCTCCATCGCCAGGTCCCTCATCGAACACTGGTACGGCGGCGTGATCCAGGACCGTCCGGCTGACGACTGACCGGCGCGCCGGCCGGCAACATGCACACCGTTGACGCCACCATGGCGGAGCAGCCCATCCATCCATATGAAGCAAGCAGCAAGAAGTGACGACAGAAATTCCTGATGGCAACGCCTCCCTGGAGGACCGGATCCTAGGCGGCCTCGACGCGGAGCAGCGGGAAGTGGCCACCACCCTGACCGGCCCGCTCTGCGTGCTCGCCGGAGCCGGCACCGGCAAGACCCGCGCCATCACCCATCGGATCGCCTACGGCGTGCACTCGGGGGTCTACAGTCCGCAGCGGCTGCTGGCGGTCACATTTACGGCACGGGCGGCAGCGGAAATGCGCAGCCGGCTCCGCGATCTTGGGGTTGGGAACGTCCAGGCCAGGACGTTCCACGCGGCCGCGCTGCGGCAGCTCCAGTTTTTCTGGCCGCAGGCGGTGGGCGGGGCGCTGCCCAACCTGCTGGACCATAAGGCACAGATGATCGCCGAGGCCGCCCGCCGGCTTCGGCTGAGCACCGACCGTGCCTCCATCCGCGACCTGGCGTCAGAAATAGAGTGGGCCAAGGTATCCATGCTGACGCCCGCCAACTATCTGGAAAACGCGCAGGACAGGGGCGCGCCGGGAGGCTTTGACCTTACGGCCGTGGCCCGCGTGTTCCAGGCCTACGAGGACGTGAAGACCGACCGCAACGTCATCGACTTCGAGGACGTCCTCCTGATTACTGTGGGCATCCTGCAGGAAGACCCCAAGGTGGCGGCGACGGTCCGGGAACAGTACCGGCATTTCGTGGTGGACGAATACCAGGACGTTTCCCCGTTGCAGCAGCGCCTCCTGGAGCTCTGGCTCGGCGGCCGCAACGAGCTGTGCGTTGTGGGTGACGCCAGCCAGACCATTTACTCGTTCACCGGCGCATCCCCGAAGCACCTCCTCGGGTTCAAAGCCCAGTACCCGGACGCGAACGTGGTCAAGCTGGTCCGGGACTACCGCTCCACTCCGCAGGTGGTCAAGCTGGCAAACGATCTCCTCGCCTCGCGCCGGAGCGGCGGACCGGCGGCCGATGCTGCCTGGGCCGCGCCGCTGAAGCTCGTGGCCCAGCGGAACCCCGGACCCCTGCCGCAATTCACAGAATGCACGGATGACGAAGCCGAGGCTGCGACGGTCGCCGGCAAGATCCGAACACTCCTTGACAACGGCGTGCCGGCGAGTGAGATCGCTGTCCTGTTCCGGACCAACGGCCAGTCAGAGGCCTACGAGCAGGCTCTGGCGTCCGCGGGGATCGGCTACCAGCTGCGCGGCGGCGAGCGGTTCTTTGCCCGGAAGGAGGTCCGCGACGCGATCCTCCAGCTCCGTGCGGCCACCCGTGCCGTATCCGAGTCCGATCCCCAGCCGCTGGGCCAGCTGGTACGCGACATCGTCGCGTCGCTGGGTTACACGGACACTGCCCCGCACAGCGGCGGTGCCCTGCGGGAACGCTGGGAATCCCTGGCCGCGCTGGTGGCTCTGGCGGACGAGCTGGCGCAGAACCGGGGGCCGCAGTTCGGCCTGGCTGACTTCGTCAACGAACTTCAGGAACGCTCCGTTGCCCAGCACGCCCCCACCGTCCAAGGGGTCACGCTGGCTTCCCTGCACGCGGCGAAAGGCCTCGAATGGGACGCGGTTTTCCTCGTCGGGCTGAGCGAAGGCCTCATGCCCATCTCCTTCGCGGACGATCCCGCCGCGGTGGACGAGGAACGCCGGCTGCTCTATGTCGGCATCACGCGGGCCCGCGAGCACCTGTCCCTCTCGTGGTCCACCGCGCGGACCCCCGGCGGACGTGCCAACCGGAAACCGTCCCGCTTTCTTGACGGGCTGCGCCCGGACTCGGTGGCCAGCTCCACCGAGCGGGGGAGGGGACCCGCGCCGCGCCGCAAGGCGGCCGCCCCAGCATCCTGCCGGGTCTGCGGCAGCATGCTGGCCAGCGGAGCCGAGCGGAAGGTTGGCCGCTGCAGCCAGTGCCCGCCCAGCTATGAAGAGCAGACTTTCAACGCGCTCCGTGAATGGCGCAAAGAGGTCGCTCACTCCGCCGACGTCCCGGCCTTCGTGGTTTTCACGGACGCAACCCTGACTGCCATCGCCGAAGCCCGGCCGTCCTCGCTCGAGGAACTGGCCCGCCTCGCGGGCGTGGGCCCGTCCAAACTGGAGCGGTACGGCGAGGCAGTCCTCGCGGTGCTGACGGAAAGCAGCACACTCTGATGCCCGGAAAACAGATGCCCGCAAAACAAGTGACCAGCACTCCATTAGTCACCCATGACGGGGCTCCGGTTGAGATCCGTCGCTCTGCCCGCCGGCGCCGCACGGTCGCGGCCTTCTGGGAGAACGGCACTGCCGTCGTCGCGATCCCCGCCCACTTTAGCCGGGCGCAGGAGGCGGACTGGGTTCACCGCATGCTGGAGAAGCTCCGGACCCAGGGGGAGAAGCGTTCCAGCGGTGCGGGGCGGCGGCCTTCGTCGGACGCGGCGCTGGCCGCGCACGCGGCTCAGCTCTCGGCCAGGTACTTGGGCGGCAGGTCGGCCCCGACATCGGTCCGGTGGGTCAGCAACCAAAACTCCCGCTGGGGTTCGGCCACCCCCTCGGACGGGTCCATCCGGCTTTCAGACAAGCTCCGGCCCATGCCGCAGTGGGTCATTGACTACGTGCTGCTGCACGAACTGGCGCACCTGCTGGTGGCAGGCCATAACGCGGCGTTCTGGAAGCTGCTTGAGGCCTACCCCGAAACGGAGCGCGCCAAGGCTTTCCTCGAGGGCGTGTCGTTTGCCACGTCCCGCGGCCTGCCGGCAGGCGAAGCAGCACCGGCTCTTTAACGACCGCTGGTTGAGCTGGCCCCGCTGGTTG
Organism: Arthrobacter globiformis; assembly: GCF_003261175.1. Classification (GTDB taxonomy): domain Bacteria; phylum Actinomycetota; class Actinomycetes; order Actinomycetales; family Micrococcaceae; genus Arthrobacter; species Arthrobacter globiformis_A. Next base: position 70,253 of record NZ_QLNP01000105.1, read on the forward strand.
AGCAGGCCCCGCTGGTTGAGCTGGCCCCGCTGGTTGAGCTTGTCGAAACCAGCTCAACCAGCGGATACGCCTAGCTCTTCGGAGCGTCGCCCTCGTCGCCGGCAGATTTTTCGCCTTCGGTGGTTTCGTCGCCGTCACTCTTCTCGGCGTCGCCCTCGGCGGGGCTGTCAAAGCCGCCGTTCAGCAGCTTCTGAAGGGCATCGTCCACTTCGCTGTCACTGGCCTCGGCGAGCTTGCGGCGTTCGCTGAATCCCGTGGGATCGTCAAGATCCTCGGCGGTGGGGAGCAGGTCCGGATGCTTCCAGATGGCGTCGCGGCCGTCGATGCCGCGCTCGGCCTTGAGTGACGCCCACAGCGTGGCGGCTTCGCGGAGCCGGCGGGGCCGCAGCTCCAGTCCGACGAGGGAAGCGAACGCGTGTTCCGCGGGACCGCCGGTGGCCCGGCGGCGGCGGACCGTTTCGCGGAGCGCTGCGGCGGAGGGAAGGACCTTTTCGGTGGCGGCTGCGGTAAGCTCGTCCACCCATCCCTCAACGAGGGCCAGCGCGGTTTCCAGCTTCTGCAGTGCCTGGTCCTGTTCGGGCGTGCGCTGCGGCATGAAGACGCCCTGCGATAGGGCCTCCTGAATTCCCTCCGGGTTGCTGGGGTCAAGGTCCCGGGCCAGCTCCTCGATCCGCGATGTGTCGATGTGGATGCCGCGGGCGTAGGCCTCAATGGCACCGAGCAGGTGCCCGCGCAGCCACGGAACCTGGACGAACAGGCGGGCATGGGCGGCCTCGCGGACGGCGAGGAAGAGCCGGATGTCGTTTTCGGGAAGGCTGAGCCCCTCGCCGAACTTGGCCACGTTGCCGGGAAGCAGCGCCATCTCCAGATCGGCCAACGGAACTCCGATGTCCGTGGAGCTGACCACATCGGTGGACAGGGCCCCGATCGCCTGGCCCAGCTGCATGCCGAAGATGGCACCGCCCACGTTTTGCAACATGGACGAGGCGCCGCCCATCATGGACTTCATCTCCTCCGGCATCTGCTCCGTCATGGCGGTGGAGAGGGCGTTGGCCACACTGTTGGCCACGGGCTCCGTAAGTCGCTTCCAGGTGCCGAGTGTCTCCTCCACCCATTCGGCGCGGGACCACGCCTTCCCGATGAGGCCGGTAGCGGGCAGGTCGGTGACCTGGTCGAGCCATAGCTCGGCCAGCCGCAGCGCCTCATCCACTTCGCGTGACTGCGCGGAGGTGACTGAGGGGTCGGAGCTGCCTGCGGCGACGCGGCGGGCGTTGTCATGGGCGAGCTTCCAGTTGACAGGGCCCTCCGAGGGCGCGCTCATCATGGCCTGCACCTGGGAGAACATCTGGGCCAGCAGGTTGGGGTCGTTCGGCAGTCCGGCTGCTTTGGCCAGTTCTGCGGGGTCAATGTCACCCAGGCCCTTGCCGCCCATGAGGTTCTGCAGCATCTCCGCTAGCGGATCCTTTGGATTTTCGTCGCCATTGGACGGATTGAGTGGATTGGAGGTCATGATCCCGCCGATCGTCGGTGTGACTATTAATCAACTTCACGCTACCCCCGTGCGGGAGCGGCTGTCTGCCGAAAGCGGGGACGTTCGCTGTAGGCAAAGAGCTAACGGCAGGCCCGGACGCGTACTGTTAGAAGCCGGAACGTATGTAGGCTGCGCCCCGGCCGTCCGCCGGGCTGCGGCCGCGGTGCAGCGCTGAACGACGCGGTGCGGAGAGGTCCTTCAGTGACGATTACCAAGGGCGGCCAGCCCGCAGAGGAGTCCCCGGCGCCCGCCGCCGGCGGCGGGAATCCCGACGGAACCGGGGACGCCCGCCGGTCCCGGCGTGGCCGGGGGAGGGATCCCCGCATCTCCGCCATGACGTTGTCCGGGCTCCTGGCGCTCGGGCTGGGCGTGACGGCCGCCGTCCTTCCGGTCCCGTATGTGGTGGAATCGCCCGGGCCGACGTTCAACACCCTGGGCACGGAGAATGCGACGCCAGTGATCAGCGTTTCCGGCCGCGAGACGTTCCCGGCCAAGGGGAACCTCGACCTGACCACTGTCTATGTCGACGGCGGCCCCAACGGTCCCGTCAGCGTCTTTGAGGCGTTCTCGGCCTGGCTGGACGGCTCCAAGGCGGTGTATCCCGAGGAACTGATCTTCCCGGCGGGTGTGACCAAGGAAAGCTCGCAGCAGGAGAGTGCCGTGGCCATGGCCACGTCGCAGGAGAACGCGGTGGCGGCGGCCCTGAAGGGGCTGGATATCGCCTACACGCAGAAGCTCGAAGTGGCCGACCTGTCCGAGGGCTCGGCCGCGCAGGGCAAACTGCAGAAGGGTGACATCTTCACTTCCATCAACGGTAAACCCGTCACCTCACTGGAGGTGATCCAGGACGAACTGGCCGCCGGAAAGGAAAAGCCGGCCGTCGTCGTCGTAAGCCGGGACGGCAAGCAGGTCACGGAAACCGTGACACCGGCGAAGAACCCGTCCGGACGGTACATCCTGGGCGTACTGCTGCAGTACCGCTTCACCTTCCCGTTCGATGTGAAGATCTCCCTGGACAAAGTGGGCGGCCCGAGCGCCGGGATGATGTTCGCCCTGGGAATCATGGACACCCTGACGCCCGGCGATCTCACCGGGGGAAAACACATCGCGGGGACCGGCACCATCAGCCCCGACGGCGTGGTAGGCCCGATCGGCGGCATCGCGGTGAAGATGCATGGAGCCCAGGCTGACGGCGCCACCATGTTCCTGGCTCCGGCGGCGAACTGCGCAGAGGTTGTGGGTCATATTCCGGACGGGCTGCAGGTGGTCAAGGTGGAAAACCTGGACGAGGCAAAATCGGCCGTCGAACTGGCCGCCAAGGGCGCCGACACTTCGGGCCTTCCGGGCTGCACCAACAACTAGACTAAATCGAGGAACTAAGGCTCCGGTCCGCTCGTGGCACTTATTGACAGCATGCGCCGACGCTATGCACGCGTTCCACTGAAAACTTAAAATTAATACCAGCAACTGACAAAAAGCTATGAGGTACGAGTTTGTCCCGTCCTGCCAGCCCCACCCCGCCCGGAAAACTCCAGACAAGGCGAGGTGCCTTGACGCCCACGCTCATCGTCGTTGCGCTGGTTGTTGTCGGGTTCATCTTCTTCGCCAATGTGTGGACGGACGTCCTGTGGTACCAGCAGCTTGGCTACTTCGAAGTGTTCCTGACGGAGAACCTGGCCCGGATCGGCATTTTTGCCGCCGGCTTCCTACTTATGTTCGCGGCCGTGTTTTACGCGATCCGCATCGCCTACCACGCCCGGCCCGTCTATGCGCCGGACTCGGAAATCCGGGATAACCTCAACCGGTACCAGGCGCAGCTGGAACCCGTGCGGCGTGTGGTCATGATCGGGCTGCCTGTGCTGTTTGGGCTCTTCGCCGGCAGCGCCGCCTCCAGCCAGTGGCAAAAGGTCATGCTGTTCTTCAACCAGGAGTCCTTCGGCCAGAACGATCCGGAGTTCGGACTGGACATCGGTTTTTACCTGATGACGCTGCCGTTCCTGGGCTTCGTCACCGGGTTCCTGATCAGCGTGGCAATCGTGGCCGGCATCGCGGGCATCCTCACGCACTACCTCTACGGCAGCATCAGGATCATGGAACGCGGCATCTTCACCAGCCGCGCCGCGCAGATCCACCTCGCTGTCACCGGCGCTTCGTTCCTGATTCTGCTGGGCCTCAACTTCTGGCTGGACCGCTACTCCGCACTGCAGAACAGCGGTGGCCGCTGGGCCGGCGCCCTGTACACCGACGTCAACGCCGTCATTCCCACGAAGGCGATCCTGGCCGTGGCAGCGGCACTGGTCGCCATCCTCTTCATCGTCGCAGCCGTCATCGGCAAGTGGCGGCTTCCGGTCATCGGCACGGCGATGCTTGTCATCACCTCCATCCTTGCTGGCGGTGTCTACCCGTGGGTCATCCAGCAGTTCCAGGTCCGCCCCTCCGAGCAGACCCTTGAACGGAAGTACATCGAGCGCAACATCGGCATGACCCGGGCAGCCTACGGCCTGGACCAGGTAAAGGTGGAGCGGTACAACGCCACCACCACCACGACCGCCGGCGCCCTGGCCCCGGACGCGCAGACCACGGCCAACATCCGGCTCCTGGACCCCAACCTGATCTCGGACGCCTTCTCGCAGCTCGAGCAGTTCCGCCCGTACTACCAGTTCCCCAAGGCGCTTAACGTCGACCGGTACATGGTGGACGGCAAGATGCAGGACACCGTCATCGCGGTGCGCGAGCTGAACCCGGACGGCCTCAGCGCTGATCAGCAGTCGTGGCTAAACCGCCACATCGTCTACACGCACGGCTACGGCGTGGTCGCCGCGAAAGGCAACAAGTTTACGGCCGACGGAAAGCCGGAGTTCCTGCAGTCCGGCATTCCGTCCACCGGCGTCCTGGGCAACGATGAGACGTATGAACCGCGCATCTACTTCGGCGAGGACTCCCCGGAGTACTCGATTGTGGGTGCCCCCGAAGGCGCGCCGCACCGTGAGCAGGACCGCCCGGCGTCCAAGGACGGCGGCGAGACCCAGTACACCTTCACCGGCAACGGCGGGCCGAACGTCGGCAGCTTTTTCAACAAGGTCCTGTACTCCATCAAGTTCCAGTCCTCGGATCTGCTGCTGTCCGACGGCGTGAACGACGCCTCCCAGATCCTGTACGAACGCAACCCGCGTGAACGCGTGCAGAAGGTGGCGCCTTACCTGACGGTGGACGGCAATGCCTATCCCGCCGTCGTTGACGGCCGGGTCAAGTGGATCGTGGACGGCTACACCACCAGCCAGTACTACCCGTACTCGCAGCAGGAACAGCTTTCCGACGCCACCACGGATTCACAGACCACCGCCGGCCGCAACGTGGCACTGCCCAACAGCTCCGTCAACTACATCCGCAACTCGGTCAAGGCCACTGTTGATGCCTATGACGGTTCCGTCACCCTCTACGCCTGGGACGACCAGGATCCGCTCCTGAAGGCCTGGCAGAAGGTGTTCCCTTCCACCCTGAAGCCCTATTCGGAGATGTCCGCCGCTGTCATGAGCCACGTCCGCTACCCGGAGGACCTGTTCAAGGTGCAGCGTGAGCTGCTGGGCCGCTACCACGTTACGGACCCCGTGAGCTTCTACAAGAACGACGACGCATGGAGCGTGCCGAACGATCCCACCGTGTCCGAGGAGGTCAAGCAGCCGCCGTTCTACATGTCACTGCAGATGCCGGACCAGAAGGCGCCGGCGTTCCAGCTGACGTCGTCCTACATTCCGCAGGTGGTGAACAACAACGCCCGCAACGTCCTCTACGGCTTCCTCGCAGCGGATTCCGACGCGGGATCGAAGAAGGGCGTCAAGGCGGACAGCTACGGGCAGCTCCGGCTGCTGCAGGTTCCGCCCGAAGCCCAGGTGCCCGGCCCCGGCCAGGCGCAGAACAAATTCAACTCGGATCCCACCGTCTCGCAGGCGCTGAACCTGCTGCGGCAGGGCGCATCCGATGTGCTCAACGGCAACCTGCTGACGCTTCCTGCCGGCCGGGGCATGCTCTACATCCAGCCGGTGTACCTCAAGTCCACGGGTGAAACCTCCTATCCGACGCTGCAGAGGGTACTCGTGGCCTTTGGCGACAAGATCGGCTTCGCGCCCACCTTGGACGAGGCTCTCAACCAGCTGTTCGGCGGCCGGTCCGGAGCGACGGCCGGTGACTCCGACAACAACGGGCAGACGCCCGCACCGCCCGGCGGCGGAGGCGCCACTCCGGCCCCCGCGGCGGACGCCAAGGCGGCGCTGAAGGCGGCGCTGGATGAAGCAAACGCGGCCATCAAGGCCGGCCAGGAGGCGCTGGCCAAGGGCGACTTTGCGGCGTACGGCGAGCAGCAGAAGAAGCTGTCAGCGGCGCTGAAGAAAGCGCTCGACGCCGAGGCCAGGATTGGCAGCACCGGCACAGCCAGCAGCCAGACCTCGCCGTCCGCGACGCCGACGCCGACACCCAGCAGCTGACTGACAGCCGCTTGGCTGGACGCAGCTGAGTAAGTGAAGGCCGGCCCTCCCCGTGACGGGGATGGGCCGGCCCTTCGCGTATGGACGGGGCCTAGAGCTCCGGAGACGCAGATCACGTCGTTTGGATTTGGCCTCCTGTTCACCGGCCGGTAGAGTAGTTCTTGCGACGCGGGGTGGAGCAGTTCGGTAGCTCGCTGGGCTCATAACCCAGAGGTCACAGGTTCAAATCCTGTCCCCGCAACTGAAGAAAAGACCCGGATCACCGTATGGTGGTCCGGGTCTTTTGCTGTCCGGAGAGTTTCTGCCAAGCGAAACAGCAGTGGTCAAAGCCTCCGCAAAAGTAGGGTATTGTTGATCAAGCGACGCGGGGTGGAGCAGTTCGGTAGCTCGCTGGGCTCATAACCCAGAGGTCACAGGTTCAAATCCTGTCCCCGCAACCAGAAGGAAGCCCTGGCCACGATGTGGCTGGGGCTTTCTGCATTGCCGGAGCATTTGTTCATGTGCTCGGGGTTCCTAGTATTCTCTTTCGCAGGGCCCGGAATTCCTGGCCGGCGCAGGGCGCCTACACTGGTCAGTCATTCTCGAGAGGAATGGATAGCTCGATGTCCACAACGAAGAACAAGTCCGGCACTGCCAGGGGCAAGCGCGCCAGGCTGTACTGGGCGGTGCCTGCAGCGCTCGTGGCACTGGTGCTGGTCGTGCTCCTCGCAAAGTGGATCACCGGACTGTCCGCCGTTGCCTCCTTCATGGAGGACTACCCCGGGCATTCCGAGCTTCCCGCAGGCGCCCCCGTCGGCTTCCCGGCCTGGCTGGCCTGGCAGCACTTCTTGAACGCCTTCTTCCTGCTGCTCATTATCCGTTCAGGATGGCAGGTCCGTACCACCACCCGCCCCGGCGGATACTGGACCCGGAACAACAAGGGCCTCATCAAGACCCGGACGGCGCCCACCAAGATCAGCCTGGAGCTATGGTTCCACCTCACACTTGATGCGCTGTGGATCCTCAACGGACTCGTCTTTGTGATCCTGCTGTTCGCTACCGGCCAGTGGACGCGGATCGTTCCCACATCCTGGGATGTTTTCCCGAACGCCGTCTCTGCCGCCCTGCAGTACGCTTCGCTGAACTGGCCCACCGAGAACGGCTGGGTCAACTACAATGCCCTGCAGCTGCTGACCTACTTCGCCACGGTGTTCATCGCCGCTCCGCTGGCCTTCATCACGGGCCTGCGGATGTCCGCCGCGTGGCCCAAAAAGGCCGCCGGGTTGAACAAGGCCTTCCCCATCGAGGCCGCCCGGGCAGTGCACTTCCCGGTGATGATCTACTTCGTGGCCTTCATTGTGGTGCACGTGTTCCTGGTCCTGGCCACCGGCGCGCTCCGCAACCTCAACCACATGTACGGCGCCAGCGACGACGTGAGCTGGGTCGGTTTCTGGTTCTTCGTGGCGTCAGTTGCGGTCATGGTTGCGGCATGGTTCCTGGCCCGGCCGCTGTTCCTGCGTCCGATCGCGTCCCTCATGGGCAAGGTCACCAGCCGCTAGCCCGCCGGCGTTGCTGCCGCCCGGCTGCTCACCTGTCCTTGAGCCGCTGGTAAGTGTCCAGCGCCCTTTCCCGCGATTCCGGCAGGCCCACCAGCGGCTGGGGGTAGCCCGAAGCCGCCGCCGGGTTCTTCCACGGCTCGTGCACCGTCCGGTCATCCAAGTCTGCGAGTTCCGGTAGGTAGCCGCGAAGGTAACTGCCACCGGCGTCGAACTTCTTGCTCTGCGTCACCGGGTTGAAGATGCGGAAGTAAGGGGACGCGTCCGCGCCGGAGCCTGCCACCCATTGCCAGTTGGCCGGGTTGTTCGCTGCGTCGGCGTCGACCAGGGTGTCCCAGAACCAGGCCTCGCCCACGCGCCAGTCCGCAAGCATGTTCTTCACCAGGAACGACGCCGCAGCCATCCGCACCCTGTTGTGCATCCAGCCGGTCTGCCAAAGCTGCCGCATGCCGGCGTCCACCAGGGGATAGCCGGTGTGCCCCTGCTGCCAGGCTGCCAGTTCGGCGTCCGACGGCGTTTGCCAGGCAAAGTGGTCGAACTCCCGACGGTAGTTCTGCGTGGCCAGGTCCGGATTCTCGTACAGCAGCTGCCAGCAGAACTCACGCCAGCCGAGCTCACTGCGGAAGATCCCGACGTCGGCCGGTGCATGCCGCGGGAACCGTTCCCGGAGGGCATGCCAGACACGGAAGGGACTGATCTCGCCGAAGCGCAGGTGCGGTGAGAGGCGGCTGGTGCCCTCGACGCCCGGCAAGTCGCGGCCCCTGCCGTAGTCCTCCGCTGGACCGTCGAGAAAATATTCCAGCCGGTCGTGGGCGCCGTCCTCGCCCGGGGTCCACGTCCCGGCGAGGCCGCCACTCCAGTCCGGCTTGCGCGGGAGGAGCCGCCAACTGTCCAGCCGGTCACCGGCCGGCGGGCCGCCGGACGTTCCGGCCGCGGGCTGCGGAAACTGGTCCGGGGCATCGGCAGGAAGGCGCGGTTCGGCACCGGTCAGGCAGGAACGCCAGAACGGTGTGAAGACCTTGTACGGCCCGCCTGAACCGGTGCGCACCGTCCACGGCTCGAACAGCAGGTTTGCCTGGAAACTGGTGGTCACAATGCCCTGCCCGGCGGCCCACTCCTTGATGCCTGCGTCGATGGTCCGCTCCGGCTGGCCGTAACGCCGGTTCCAGAACAATCTGCCGGCGGCGGTCTCGGCAGCCAAATCCTCCATGATTGAAGCGGCGGGGCCCCGGCGCAGCAGGAGCCGTGACCCGCGCGCTTCGAGTCTGGCGGCGAGGGTGGACAGGGAGTGGTGGAGCCACCACCTGGCTGCCGCGCCCAGCGGGCGGATGCCGGGGGAGTCCTCGTCGAGGATGTACACCACCGTCACCGGATCCGGCAGTGCAGCCGCGGCGGCGAGGGCTGGATTGTCGTCGAGGCGCAGGTCGTCACGGAGCCAGACAATGGTGGAAGCCATGGATTCACGCTACACGTCCTGGAGACGGCAGAGGCCGGGATCCATGTGGATCCCGGCCCCGTAGCGGTGCGCGGTGTGGGCCGCAGCCTTACAACTTGTCGAAGTCCGCCTCGTCAACGGTGGACGACGAAGAGGAGGTTGCATTGTCCCCGGCCCCGATGGCCGGCTTGGCGTTGCCTGACTTCAGCGCGGCAAGCCGGGCCTCGATCTCGGTCTGCTCGCCGAGATCCTCGAGTTGATTGAACTGGGCATCGAGGCTCGAAGCGGCAAGCTCCTGCTGGCCGCGGACCTTGGCCTCTTCGCGCCGGATCTTTTCCTCGAACCGGCCCACCTCGCTGGTGGGGTCCAGAATGTCGATGCTGCGGAGCGCGTCGTGGACCTGGGACTGTGCGGCCGCGGTCTTGGAGCGGGCCACCAGTTCGTTGCGCTTGCTGGTGAGCTGGTTCAGCTTGCCCTTCATCTGGTCCAGGCCGGTCTTGAGGCGGTCCACCACATCGGACTGGGAGGCGATGTTGGGCTCGGCGGCGCGGGCCTCATTTTCCGATGACATCTGGCGCTGCAGTGCCACCTTGGCCAGGTTGTCGAACTTCTGTGCATCGGCCGCGTTGCCGGCGCTGCGGAACTCATCAGCCTTGCGGGAGGCCGCCAGGGCCTTGTTGCCCCAGTCCTGCGCGTTCTTGATGTCCTCGTTGTAGTCGTCCTGGAGCATGCGCAGGTTTCCGATGGTCTGGGCCACCGCGGACTCGGCTTCGGCAATGTTGTTGGAGTAGTCCCGGACCATCTGGTCCAGCATCTTCTGCGGATCCTCGGCCTGGTCCAGCAAGGCGTTGATGTTTGCCTTCGCCAGCTGCGCCATGCGGCCGAAAATGGACTGCTTAACCATGGTGTTACCTTTCGTCCTGCTCCGTGTGTGCCACTGAATACAGTGAACTGTTGTGATACCGCTTCTATCCGCCGGCCCGGCGGCCGGGCCGGCGCTTAGTTTTGCCGGCTAGAAACTCCCCGAGTCCCCGCCGCCGAAGTCGCCCCCGCCGAAGTCGCCCCCGCCGAAGCCGCCGGAGTCGCCGCCCCAGCCGCCGCCATCGTTGTGTCCGCCGCCCCAGCCGCCGCCGCTGCCGCCGTTGAGGATGGAGTTGATGAGGATGCCCCCAAGGATGGCGCCGCCCAGGCCGCCGCCTCCGCCGCCGCCGAACATGCCGCCGCGGCCGTATCCCTGGCCGTATCCTTGGTTGGCGTAGCCGAAGCTGTCGACGTCAGACTGTGCCAGCTGGGCCGCCTGGGCAGCCAGCGCATGGGCCTGCTGCGCGTAGGTCAGCGCTGTCACGGGGTCGTTTCGGGAGATGGAGAGCGCGTAATCGAGGTTGCGCTGGGCCTCCGCCAGTCGGGTCCGGGCCTCGGTGCCGACCCCGCCGCGGCGGGCGGTGATGTAATCCGATGTCGCGCTGATCTGTGCCTGGGCCGACATGATGGTCTGCTGCAGCGACGCCTGAGCCCTGCGGGCCTGTTCCTGTTGGTCCCGGATTCCGCCCAGGGCCTGGTCGAGGGCCTGGTGCGCCGACTCCACCCGCTCCAGCGTGGCGACCGGATCAATCTTGCCGCTTTGGATTTCGCTCTTCACGCGCGCGAGGGCCGCTTCGACGCCGGCCACGGGCCCCTCGAGCTCAGGATGGGCGCCGGACTGGATCATGGCCCTCGCCTGGGCAAGGTCCTGGGAGGTGTCCACAACAGCGGATTCCAGTCCCTGACGGGCCGAGTCCAGGTTGCCGGCCACCTTGGAGATTGCATCCAGCAGCACGTGGGTCTGGTGCAGGCTCTCCTCCGATGCCCGGACGGCCACGGCTGCGAGGCTTCCCTCTCCGGCCGCAAGCTTTTCACGTGCAGCGGCGCTGGCATTCTGCACGAAGGCCAGCCGTTCCTTGGCCTGGCTGATGTTGTCCGACACCTGGGCCAGCGCGCTGTCCGCGTACTTGCCGCGCAGTTCGGCCAGGGTCTGGTCAGCCCGGGCGATCTTGGCGTCCGCGTCCGCGGCGCCGGCGTCCACTGCCGCGAGGGCCTGCGGCGCGTTCTTCTCGAGTTCGCGCAGCGAGTCGAAGTCGGCCTTCTGCTCCTGCAGCGACGCCAGAGCCGCTTCCGACCTCCTGATGATTTCGCCGAGCCAGCTGCGCTGCTGTTCTTCGGTGTCGGGGATGTGATCGTCCAGCTGCTGCTGCAGCTTGAACGACTCGGACATGTGCGCTTTTGCCTCCTGGAGCGCCTTGGTGAAGTTGCCTACCGCCGCTTCCCCGTATTGCGCCTCCGCGAAGCCCAGTTCCTGCTCGCTCGACTTGATCGCGTCGTCGGCTTCAATCAGTAGGGAGCCGCTCTTCCGGCGCAGATCGTCGATGCTCATGCCGGCAAGGGGATCGAGCTCCGCGCCCTGCGGGCCGTAGCTTGCGCTGGATGCCTGTCCGGCCTTCTTGCGCCTGTTGCGCAGGTAAAGGTACGTGCCCGCGCCGCCGGCGGCCACGACGCCGGCGCCCACGAGGACCGCCGTGCCTGCACCGGCGCCCGAGGGTACTGTTCCGCTTCCGCCGCCTGCCGCGTCGCCGATGGCGCCCGCAGTATCAATGGCAGCCTGGGCGAAGTCCCTCTTGCCGCCGCCGAGGTTGGCCGCGATGGCGTTCTGCGTGATGGTGGTCCGTTTGGGGTAGATGGCGCTGGAGGTATTGGGCGCGAAGTAGTACCGGCCCTGGTCCGCAGCGATGGCGAGGATCACATCAGCGGGGCCCATACCCTTCCGCTCCGCGACGGCCCTGCCCCACGCGGCAGGATCAGCCGGATTTTCGAATGACTTCACGGTGACCACGTACAGGTTGTACTTATGGTCTTTGAGGAGCTTCTGGATGGCGTCCTCAACTTCGCCCTTGCGGCTGCCGAGCACATTCGCGTTGTCGACAATGTTTTGGCCGGAGGGGATGGTAACCGGCTCGTCCGCCCAGGCTGCCGCAGCCGGAGCCGCCAGCATTCCCGTCAGGCCGATCACGGCGAGAACTCGTTTCAACATTGACCGCATGGCAACCCTTCAGCACGCCGCGGCTGGTTCGGGACGAACAGCCGTCATAGAATGCAGCAGCGCCCCCACGCCGGGTGTAAAGCCGCAGGTCGCTGTGGCAATTCTTCTTGATTCTATGGTGCACCAGCGGGAGCGTCCACGGCGGGGAATATGCCACCAGCGAAAAGCGCTGGAGACGTTGGTGGCTTCCAGAACACTGGTCAGGAACACCATCCCGGAGGCCTTTCAGCAACCTCCCAGCCAACGTCCGTTTTAGTTTCAGTCGGATCGTCCATAGTTAATAGAGACGAGGATGAAAGGAAGTCCAATGACTGAGCACCCAGCACCGGGCGCAGCACCTGAGAACCGAGATCCTTCAGGGCGGCCTGTTGATCCGAACCCTCGGCCTGAGCCCGCCGAGGGTCTCCAGCCGCCTGCGCGGCAGGACAGCGAGCATCACACCGCCAACGCTTCCGAGAACCCGACGGTGCGCCTGGACTCCGATAGCAACCCCACCATGCCGCTGTACCGTCCCGCGCAGGACCCAAACCAGCAGCAGCGTTCCGGCGGCCCGCACCCCGTCTACCCGCAGCACGCCCCCTTCTACGGGCAGCAGTCGGCCCCGGCTACCCAGCCGATCGGGACCCAGTACTCCCAGCACAACGCGCATTCCGCGTTCCAGGACACCCGTGCCAGCCAGCCCAAGCGCAAGGCGACGTTCGGTGTGGGGACCCTCGTGGCCAGCATCCTCGCCGCAGGCCTCGTGGGCGGCGGTGTTGCAACCGTTGGCGCCGGCAACCTTTTCGACGCCGGCGGCACCGCACCGGCCGTCAGCTCCGGCAGCCAGCCCGGCACCGTCATCGTGAACAACCAGGATTCGGTCAACGAGATCACGGCCGCGGCCGTCAAAGCGTCACCGAGCGTCGTGACTATCAAAGCCACCAGCGGCAGCGACGGCGGCACGGGCTCGGGGATCATCCTCGACGACCAGGGCCACATCCTCACCAACACCCACGTGGTGACGCTGGACGGCGCCACCGCCAACGCGGAAATTCAGGTCCGCACGAGCGACGGCCGCGTCCTCAGCGCCAAGGTCGTTGGCACCGACCCGCTTTCCGACCTCGCGGTCATCAAGGTGGACAACCCGTCCGGGCTCACGCCGGCAGCCCTGGGTGATTCCAGCAAGCTGAACGTCGGGGACACGGCTGTTGCCATCGGTTCGCCGCTGGGCCTCACCGGCACGGTAACGGACGGCATCGTCTCCACGCTGAACAGGACCATCAGCGTCGCGTCCTCGGCAGCCCCGAAGCAGGGGACGGACAACTCCCAGGGCGGGGGCCAGGGCTTCGAGTTCGCTCCTCCGGGCCAGGGACAGGGCCAGAGCTCGGCCAGCAAGGGATCGATCTCCATCAATGTCATCCAGACGGATGCGGCCATCAACCCGGGCAACTCCGGTGGTGCCCTGGTGAACAGCAAGGGTGAAGTGATCGGCGTCAACGTCGCCATCGCCTCAGCCGGCGGCAGCTCCGCCGCAAGCGGAACAGGCAACATCGGCGTGGGCTTCAGCATCCCGATTAACAGTGCAAGGCGCGTGGCGCAGGAAATCATCGACAACGGCAAGGCCACGCACGGCCAGCTGGGCGTGAGCGTGCAGCCGAAGTCGGAATCGGATGCCGGGTTCTCGACGGGTGCCGATGTGGCCTCGGTGGAGCAGGGCTCCGCGGCGGCCAAGGCAGGGATCAAGGCGGGCGATGTGGTCACGCGCTTCAACGACCTGGCGATCAGTGACCCGAACCAGCTGACGGCAGCTGTCCGCGAGCAGCCGTCCGGCTCGTCGGTGAAGATCACGGTCCTGCGTAACGGCCGCGAACAGCAGATCGACGTGACTCTCGGCGCAGCCGCAGAGCAGTAGGCGGCAGTAACTGCGCCCAGCACGACGGCGGGCCGCACTCCTTGAGTTCGAGGGGTCGGCCCGCCGTCGTTGTCCCTGCCCTGGCCCAGGCCTTTGACACAGGCGTTAACGGGACGTCATATGACGGACCCAATATGGTTAGCTAGGAGCTACCCGTATCCCGGGCGTTCCACGGCCACGACCTCACCCGGCTGGCTATCCACGAGCACGGAAGGCTGCTGTAAATACAGTGGAAGAGACATTGAAGATCGTCGTCCTGGTCAAGCATGTGCCGGATGCCCAGTTCGACCGGCACCTCAGCGGCGAGGGCCACACCACGGACCGCGACGAGAGCATCCTGTCTGAACTGGATGAGTACGCCCTGGAGGCCGCGCTGCAGCTGGCCGAAGCCCGCGGCGGTGCCAAGGCCGGCAACAAGGTCATCGCATTGAGCATGGGACCGGCCGGCGCCGTGAACGCCATCAAGAAGTCCCTGCAGATCGGTGCCACCGAAGGCGTGCACCTCACGGACGGTGCCCTCGCCGGCTCCGACGCTGCGGCAACCTCCCTCGCGCTCGCTGCTGCCGTCCGCCACCTCGGCGCGGACACGCCCGTGGACCTGGTGCTGACCGGCATGGCCTCCACCGACGGCGAGACCTCCCTGGTGCCCGCGCAGCTCGCCGAGCGTCTGGGTCTTCCGCAGGTTACGTTCGCCTCCTCGCTGGAGGTCGACGACGGACGGGTCTCGGCGCGCCGCGATGCTGACACCCACTCGGAGACGGTTGAGGCGCCGCTGCCCGCAGTGGTTTCCGTGACCGACCAGATCAACGAACCGCGCTACCCGAACTTCAAGGGCATCATCGCGGCCAAGCGCAAGAGCATCACCACGCTCTCCCTTGCTGACATCGGAGTCGATTCCTCCCAGGTGGGCCACGCCGGATCCTGGACCCGCGTGACGGCGGCCGAGGAACGCCCGCCGCGCACTGCCGGCACCATCATCACGGACGAAGGCGACGCCGGCATCAAGCTGGTTGACTTCCTGGCCGCCCAGAAGCTGCTCTAAGGGGACTCCACAACATGGCAAACGTACTGGTATTCATTGACAACCCCGGGCAGGCTCTCAAGAAGAGCAGCCTGGAACTCCTCACCATCGCCCGTTCCCTCGGAGAGACTGCCGTGGCCGTCAACGGCGAACTGTCCGACGACGCCGCCGGCACCTTGGGCTCCTACGGTGCGGCCACCGTCTTCCGGCCGTCCGCAGCGGACCTCGACGATTACCTCGTCGCGCCGAAGGCCGCCTTCCTGGCTGCCGTAGCGGACAAGTCCGGTGCCACCACCGTCCTGCTCGAGAACTCGCCTGAGGGCAAGGAAATCGCGGCCCGGCTGGGCATCCGGCTGAGCGCCGGCGTCATCACCGACGTCGTCGCGGTGGACGCCGACGGCACCGCCCACAAGTCGGTGCTGGCCGGTTCGTACACCACGACGGCGAAGGCCACCACCGCGGTCACCGTGCTGTCCGTGAAGGCCAACACCGTGGACCCCGAACCCGCGGCGGTTCCAGGCGCACCCGAAACGCTCACTGTTGATGTCCCTGCCGACGCAACCGCTGCGGCAGCCCGCATTACCTCCCGGGAACAGAAGGTCGCCAGCGGCCGCCCTGACCTCACCGACGCACGCATCGTGGTGGCCGGCGGACGCGGCCTCGACGGCGACTTCGGCCCCGTGGAGGAATTGGCTGACGCGCTGGGTGCGGCCGTGGGCGCCTCCCGCGCGGCAACTGACGCCGGCTGGATCAACCACGACGCCCAGGTCGGCCAGACCGGCAAGACCGTCTCGCCTCAGCTCTACATTTCCGCCGGCATCTCCGGCGCCATCCAGCAGAAAGCGGGCATGCAGACGGCTAAGGTGATCGTCGCCGTGAACAAGGACGCCGAATCGCCGGTGTTCGAAATTGCGGACTTCGGCATCGTGGGCGATCTCTTCCAGGTGCTGCCGCAGGCAACTGAAGAAATCAAGAAGCGCAAGGCCTGAATCCTTGACCCCAAACGCTGCATCAGCGCAGAGCCCGTTCAATCCGGAACAGCACCGGATTGAGCGGGTGCTCTGTTTCTCAGCCCATCCGGACGACATCGATTTCGGCGCCGCCGGCACCATCGCCGGATGGACGGCGGCCGGCGTCGAGGTCAGCTACTGCATCATGACCGACGGCGACGCCGGCGGTTTCGATCCCCAGCAGCGTGCCGAAATCATCGCCCTCAGGGCGGCCGAACAGGAACGTGCCGCGGCCCTGGTCGGCGTCACGGACATCCACTACCTGCACCAGCGGGACGGGTACGTTGAACCGAACCACGAGGTGATGCGCGGAGTAGTGAAGCTGATCCGCGAAATCCGGCCCGACGTCGTGCTTTCCATGCATCCGGAGCGCAATTGGAAGCGCATCCAGAAGAGCCATCCGGACCACCTGGCGGTGGGGGAGGCGGTGACCCGTGCCATCTACCCTGCGGTGGAAAACCCGTTCGCTTACCCGGACCTCGCCGAGGCCGGCCTGGAGGCCTTCAAGCTTCCGTGGCTGTGGCTCTACGCCGGTCCGGAGGAGCGGGAAAACCACTTTGTGGACGTCACAGACCATGTAGAGAGCAAGCTCGAGGCGATCCACGTGCACGTCAGCCAGCATCCCGACGCCGAGGCCATGGAGACCACCGTCAGGCGCGGCCTGCAGCTGGCCGCCGATCGCTCCGGCCTCCCCGCTGGCCGGAGTGCCGAGGCGTTCCACGTGGTCATGGTCAACGGGCCGGGGACCATTGCCGGCTTCTAAGCTGACTTCCGGCGTGCTCTCAGCCTCCGGCTGAACTGAGCTGCGACGCCGCGTAGACCTTGATCCCCTCCAGCAGGTACGGGGCGAGGCCTGCGCGGCTCCTGTCGTAGAAGGCGGTGAAGCGGGGATCCTCGACGTACATCCGGCCCAGGCCAACGTAGCTGTCCGCATCCGGGGTCCAGCTGACGCAGATCCAGCGGTAGTGGCGTTCGACGGCGGCCTGCACCCGGGCGTCGTCCGCCGGCAGGCCGGCGTCCAGGCACCGGGCAAGCTCCTCGTTGATAGCACCGGCCTCGGCCAGAAAGGCCTCCTTGTCGGCAGCGCTCAGCGCGGCGTGCCGCGCCTTGCTGTCCTCGACTGCCTTATCGCCCCACCGCTCTCGGGCCTCCTCCTCGTAGGGGTTGGTGTCAAAGTCCTTGAAAATTTCTTCGCCTGACATGGCGTCTCCTCGCTGCAGTGCCGATATGGTGGCGCCGACGGTCCTGGCCATGCGGTCCAGGCGGTCGCGCTCAGCCAGCAGCCACTTCCGGTGCACACTCAGCGCATCCAGTTGGTCTGCCTGGCCGTCCAGAACCTGGCCAATGGTTTCCAGTCCCAGGCCAAGTTCGCGAAGAAGCAGGATCCTCTGAAGACGCAGCAGTTCAGGCTGCGTGTAGTAGCGGTAGCCGTTGTGCCCGGTGTAGGCAGGCGGCAGCAACCCCACCTGGTCGTAATGCCGGAGGGTCCTGGACGAGACCCTGCTCAGCTTCGCCAGTTCGACGGTGGACCAGCTCCGGAGTTCTTCCTGCTTCATGCCTCAAGCGTAGAAGTTGACGCAACGTCAACGTCAAGCCTTCATGAAGTGGCGCTGGTCCAGGTGGGTCAGCCAGGCTCAGGTGTTCAGCGGGGCGGCGGCCACAGTGGGGAGCGTCGGCGTAGCGGATCCGCCGACGGGTTCGACCGTGATGCCGAGCGAGGCCGCGGAGCCGATGCCCTTGACCAGGGCCGGCTTCGACAGTGCCTCCGCGTCCATCAGGCCCTGCGAGACAGGGGTGGAGCCGTCCTTGGGAATCAGCCACATCTGGTAGACCTTGCCCGCGGGCGGCGGCGGCACATCCTTCATCCGCACCACCAGCGCATCATGCGACTGCGAGATCGAAACCGTCGCCGTGCCTCCGCCATTGACGTCGACAGTCGCCTGCCGCGCGTCCTGTGCCTCGATGACCTGGTTGACGGGATCGTTCTGGTTGGCCAGGTAGGCACCGACCCCGACACCGCCGAGCGCGATCACGGCAGCAGCCGCAACACTGATGAGCCAGTTACGGAGCCCGGCTGACCGGCGTCGTACCTCACGGCGCTGGCGAGCAACGGAAAGTTCGTCGGCAGCGGGGGCCGGCTCGGCCGCAGACAGGGCAGCCGGCGCGCCGGCGACGATGGTTTCCGCCGCAGCGGCAGGTGCCCCGGCCGGCCCCGCCGGTGCAGCAGCGGGAAGCTGCGCGGCAATCCGGGCGAACAGGTCCGCAGGAGGCTCCTCCTCGGCCGTAAACGACAATGCCAGAGTCTCCCGCGCCTGGCGGACACGGTCGTTGAAGGACTGGCGTTCAGCCTCGGGAGCGCCGCTGACGTAGGCGTCGATGGCCTTCCGCTCAGCGTCGCTGATCGCGTCCAGGGCGTAAATTTCGGCGAGTTCCACCGCCCGGCCGGCCGCAAGGTCGGTGGGAATATCGGCAGCGAATGCCCTGGGCAGCTGGCGCCCGCGGGAATCATTCGTATCGGTCATGGTCACCTCACCCCCAGGCAGGTCTTGAGTCGGATCAGTCCGTCGCGGATGCGGGACTTGATGGTCGGAATGGCCGCGTTCAGCTTTTCAGCCACTTCGCGGTAGGTGAGGCCGCCGTAGTAGGCGAGTCGAACGGATTCCTGTTGCGTCTCGGTCAGGGTCTCCAGGCAGCGCACCACGGCTTCGGCCTCCAGCCGGCTGTCCACCTCGTCCGACACTGAGTCATGGTCGATGTCCTGGCTGTTGGCGCCGTACCTGGCCTCACGGTCGCTCGCGGACTGCGAGGACCGGACCTTGTCCACGGCCCGGCGGTGCGAAATGGTCATGAGCCAGGCCAGGGGACTTCCGCTCGCCGGATCGAACTTGGCGGCGTTTTGCCAGACCTGCAGGAAGACCTCCTGCGTGGTGTCCTCGCTGAGCTCCGGGTCGATGAGCACCCGGCGCGCCATGCCGAACACCCGCCGCGATGTCAGGCCGTAGAACTCGGCGAAGGACGCCTGGTCGCCTTGGGCAATGCGCTTTAGCAGCTGCGCCAGCTGCTGGTTAAGGTCGACGGCGGTGCCGGGCGGCGCGGTGGCGTCAAAGTTCGGCGCGTTAGGAGTTTCCATCACTCTCAAGCATAGGTTGCCTGCTGGCAGGCGAGGCACACCGTTTCCAGCGGTGACAGCACCGTGCCGTGCATAACGCAGCGCCGTGTTGCCCGGCCCAAGTGCTTTCACCTGCCGCTCCTTACGCCCTGCGGATGTACGCGTCCTTTTGGATGTGCTCAGAAGGGATTCGGTGCCGCTCAGGCCTTGGATGGGTGGCCGCACGGCCGGGTTACGGTTCTTAAAGCTTGGCGCCGGTGAAACCCTGCTGGCGCCAGGCCTCGTAGACGGCGATGGATGCCGCGTTCGCCAGATTCAGTGACCGCAGCGACGGCAGCATAGGCAGGCGGACCCGGGACGTGACGTGGGGATCGCGCTTCAGATCGTCCGGCAGGCCTACGGATTCCGGGCCGAACATCAGAACATCGCCCGGCCGGTAGGCAATGTCTGTGTAGGAAACCTCGCCGTCGGACGTGAACGCGAAGACGCGCTCCGGCTGCAGTGCCGCCCAGGCGGCCTCGATGCTGGAGTGAACGGTGACCACTGCAAGGTCGTGGTAGTCCAGGCCGGCGCGGCGCAGCTTGGCATCGGAGAAGTCGAAACCCAAAGGCTCCACGAGGTGGAGTTCGGCGCCGGTGATGGCGGCGAGACGGATGGCGTTGCCCGTATTGCCGGGAATTTCGGGCGTGTGGAAGAGGATGCGGAACACGGTTCAATCCTAGCGTCGGAAAATCCGTCATTCTTCGGGCCGGACCTCAGCGCCTGGCTTAGTGCATGCCCCTGAGCAGCCGGGCGAGCACCTGGACATTGACCGTGTTCGGCGCAGGGCCGGAGGACAGGAAATCCTTGAGCCCGCGGGCCAGGCCGGCGGCATTGACCACCTGGACGACGTCGGAGCCGCCGCGGGAGCGGCGGTGGCGGTCGATGACGGGTTCGTGGAGGTTGCCGTCCGGGCTGTGGACCACGGTCCACCCGGTCACGTTGAGCTCGGGAAAAATGTCCTGCATCTGCCAGACCACGTGGGCCAGCTGCGGCGGGGCGACCGACCTGCCGCCGTGATTGAGCGTGTTTCCGTCCCAGGCGTAGGCACCCTTGGGCAGGAGCATGGAGCCGATCAGCGCAAGCCGATAGCCCGAGAGCAGGGCGTGGTCAATGTGGCTGTTGTCCCCCGGGGACTGCAGCCCATTGATCAGGCGCGCCGCCGGGATCGCCGGCAGGACCTGCCTGCTGATCAGCTGTACCGTGCGCAGCTCACGCTGGATCCGGGCTTCCGCGCCGAAGATGCCCCGCTTCCTGGGCATGCCGTGCACCTGCTGGCTGGCCAGCTCCGGCGGGAGGAGCGGAACGGCGCCCGGCGTGTCGAAGGGCGGGACGTAGACTGGGGCGTCGCCGGAGGTGTTGCGCGGCGTTCCCGGCTTGTGGATGGTCGCCGAGGCGTGGCTGCCGGCGGCCGGGGCATCGAAGTGCGCTTCGTCGCCGTCTGCGCGGCTCCGGCGCGGGCCGGCCGCGTAGGAGCGGTCATAGGCGGCCCGCCGCTGGGGATCGATGAGCGTCTCATATGCAAGGGTCACCTGCCGGAACGCCGCGGCGTCGCCTCCGTGATCGGGATGCGAAACGCGGGCCGCCTTGCGGTAGGCCACCTTGATTTCGCGCTCCGTCGCGGTCACCGCCACGCGGAGCACTTCGTAGTGGGAACTGCTGCCCTTGGTCAAGCATGGTCCTTAAGTCGTTGTTGCCGGCGTGCATGCGCTGTCCGGTGTGCCAAGCATATAAGCCGGTCTTGAGGGTCTTCTGGGACAACGACCGCGGCAGGGTTGCAGGTTCCCGCCGGTGGAAACGCTAAGGGAACGCAGGGCGTCTAGACTTTTCGGAATGGAGGTTCGGACAGGTCGCGGTGATGCCCGCCGTGTGCACGTGGTGATGGCAGCCGTCGCGGCCGCTGCCCTTCTCGGCGGCTGCAGTGTGGGTGTGCCGGATCCGGCTGCCCCGAGTGACCGGCCTGTCAGCAGCGGCCCGGGCACGCCGACTATCACCCCCGGACACGACCCCGATGCCGTGGCCGCCCGCGACATGCCGTTCTCGGCAGGGGCCACGCTGGCACACGGGGTTCCCGTCGGGCTGTCGGAGGACCTGGCCGAAGCGCCGCAATGGAAACAGGTGGTCAGTAACGCCGGTGGCGCCAGCCGCTATCAAAAATCCGACGGCTGCCATGTGGCGGCTGAGGTGCGCCAGAACCAGTGGCCCCTGGTGGCGGCTGATGACAGGGAATCGACGGCGGCGCTGTTTGCCTATCTGGACCCCACTGTCCTGCCCGCCTATTTGAAGCCGGCATCGCTGCGGTGGGGCGGTGAGCGGGGCAAGCCGACGCCGGCCGTGGACGTACTGGTTCTGGAACGTGCCGCCAGGCCGGCAGGTCAGAAAGCCAACAGGGCCACCGCGGTGCTGGCCCGGGTTTTCGGTGAGGCAGGCTCGTCCGTTTATGTGTCGGCATCGTGCCCGACGGCGGCGGCGCTCGCCGCCGCCCGCGCAGACATTGCTCAGTGGCTGACGGTGGTTCCGCCGGGCTGATGAGCCGCTGGGGCGGAGGCCACCCGGTTGAGGGCCAGCGCACCCACGAACAGGCCGAAGTCGCGCAGGGCGACGTCGTAATAGGCTCCGAGGATGAGCAGGTTCACGATGATCCCCAGGAGCCAGGCAGCCACCACGAGCGACCCGATCCGCGGCCGCGCGGCTACCAGGATTCCCGCAATTATCTCGACGACGCCGACGGCGTACATCACCGTCTGCGCCGGCAAGTGCAAGGTATCCGGAACCATCGGTGCGAGGTAGCCGGTCCAGTCGGCCAGGAGGTTGGTGAACTTGTCCAGGCCGAACAGGATGGGCGCGACGGTGAACACGGTGCGCAGCAGCAGGAACGCCTGGCGGGCCGGATCCGCCGCGAGCGTGTGCGGGCTTGCGGAACCCTTCAGTGCTGTGGTTTTCATGGCGAGCTCCCTTCTAAAAGTTGATAACTTGATTTTAGAACCGCCTGTCCTTCTTTAGCAACGGATCTTGATTTTAGAGTTACGCTGGATCCATGAGCCGCCCGACTGAGAACCGCGAATCCAAGACCGCTCTTTCGTGGACCGGCCGCCTGGCAGCCCTGGCCTCGCTGGGTGACGCCAGCCGGCGGCGCCTTTTCGAGTACGTCACCGGGCAGCCGTCGGCGGTGGGGCGGGACGATGCTGCTGCTGCGCTGGGCATGCCCAGGTCCACGGCGTCCTTCCACTTGGACAGGCTGGTCCGCGACGGTTTGCTCGCCGTCGAGTTCCGCAAGCTCGGCGAAAAGGCCGGCCCGGGGTCGGGCCGTCCGGCGAAGCTGTACCGCCCGGCGCTGGAAGAAGTGGGTGCGTCGGTACCGGACCGGAGCTACGACCTGGCCGGAGAGCTGATGGCCACCGCGATTGAATCCTCCATGGCCGGCGGCGGAGGGGTGCGCGAGGCACTGGCTGACGCGTCCTACTCCCGGGGCCGTGCCCTGAGTGGAAACGGATCCTCCCTGGATGAGGTGCTCGGGCGCATTGGCTACATGCCCGAACAGGACGCGGATGGGGGCACCGTCCTGATGAACTGTCCCTTCCACCGGCTCGCTGACGGGCACGCAGACGTGGTGTGTGCCATGAACGGGGCGTTTTTGAGTGGCGCCGCCGCTGCCTGTGGGGTGCCGGAGGAGAAAGTGGTGGAAGACAGGACGGCAGGGCGCTGCTGCGCCAGGATCAAGCCCTGAGGCGGCTGAAACGCGGCGGCGTCTAGAATTTAAGCGTGCCTGTTTACCTGGACCATGCCGCCACCACGCCCATCGCAGCCGAAGCCCTGGCTGCACTGACGCGCGAGCTGTCCCGAACCGGGAACCCCTCGTCCCTTCATGGCTCGGGCCGCCGGGCGAGACGCTCCGTGGAGGATGCGCGGGAAACCCTTGCCGCCGCGGCAGGCGCCCATCCCTCGGAGGTCATCTTCACCTCGGGGGGCACCGAAGCGGACAATCTGGCCGTCAAGGGCCTGTACTGGTCCCGGGTGGCTGAAGACCCGCGCCGGCGGCGGATCCTGTGCTCCGCCGTCGAACACCATGCCGTGCTGGACACCGTGGAATGGCTGGAGCGCCACGAAGGGGCGGAAGTTTCCTGGCTGCCCGTCAGCCAGGAAGGCGTGCTGGACCTCGACGCGCTGCAGGCAGAACTTGCGCGTGACCCCGAGTCCATTGCCCTGGTGACGGTCATGTGGGCCAACAACGAGGTGGGCAGCATCCAGCCCGTCCATCGATTGGTGGAGCTCGCGCACGCCGCCGGCGTCCCGGTGCACTCGGACGCGGTGCAGGCGTTTGGCTCCGTTCCCGTGGATTACCGGGCCTCCGGGCTGGATGCCATGTCTATCTCAGGGCACAAGATTGGCGGACCGGTCGGCGTCGGCGCGCTCATTCTGGGGAGGTCAGTGAAGCTCACGCCGGTACAGCACGGCGGCGGCCAGGAGCGCGACGTCCGCTCGGGAACGCTGGACACGGCATCCATCGCGGCCTTCGCCGCCGCTGCTGACTCGGCCGCGAAGAACCTCGGCCCCGAGGCGGCGCGGCTTTCCGCGATGCGCGACCGGCTCATCACGGGGGTCCGTGACGCGGTTCCGGCGGCGGTGCTGCGGGGCGCGGAGGGCGACGGGCGGCTGCCCGGCAATGCCCACTTCACCTTTCCCGGGTGCGAGGGTGACTCCCTGCTGTTCCTCCTGGACCTCGCCGGCGTCGAGTCGTCCACCGGCTCCGCGTGCACGGCAGGTGTTCCGCGTCCGTCGCATGTCCTCCTTGCCATGGGCCTGGACGAGGAAACGGCGCGCGGTGCACAGCGCTTCACCCTGGGGCATCCTTCGACGGAAGCGGACGTCGACGCACTCCTCGCTGCCCTGCCCGGTGCTTATGCCCGGGCGCGGCAGGCCGGAATGGCCGGGCATGAATCCTCCATTCAGACGGCTGCCACCGTTGCCCGGCAGGGTTCTGGCATCAACTGATCCGGCATCAGCTGGCTCCCGGCATCAGCTGGTCGAGCGGAACCGTCTCGTCCGCCAGCCGCTCGGCAGGCACCTCGATCCGGCCGGTGATGAGCGCCTTGATGGTCTTCTGGGCACTCGGTTTGACGGACCTCGGCCAGTTGACGCTCATGCCGGCCACGACCCGCCCGTCCTGCTGCCAGAGCGCGACGAACTCCTTGCTGTCCAGCGAGCCGCGGATGACCGGAGCCGCCTTTGCTGCGAGGGACGGGAAGCCCGAGTACTCCATGCTGACGTCAAACTGGTCGGTGTAGAAGTAGGGGACCGTGTCCAGGGCAACGTCCTGGCCGAGCATGGCCCTGGCCGCCACCTTGCCGCCGTTGAGCGCGTTGGACCAGTGTTCGCTGCGGTGGTGCTCGCCGGTGAACGGATGCAGTGCATTGGCGGCGTCGCCGGCGGCAAAAATATCCGGGGCACTGGTGCGCAGCGAAGCGTCCGTGAGGACACCGTTGCGGACCTCCAGCCCGGCCGCGGTGGCGAGTGCCGTTTCCGGCACCACTCCAACGGCGATCACCACGATGTCCGCGGGCAGTAGTTCGCCGGTGTCGGTCAGCACGGCCGTCACCCGTCCGCTTTCTCCGGTAATTTCCTTGGCGGAAGCGGGTAGCCGGAAGCGGACTCCATGGTCCTCGTGCAGGGTACGGAAAAAGCTGCCCAGCTTCGGGCCGATCGCCGCGGCAAGCGGGATGTCCTCAAGCCCGAGCAGTGTGACCTGGTTGCCGTAGGTGCTTGCCGCCGCGGCCAGTTCCATCCCGATCCAGCCGGAACCGATGAGCACCACGTTCCGTCCGCCCGGCGACAGCTGTTCCCGCAGGCGGCGGCTGTCATCGAGCGTGCGGAAGGCGGTGACGCCGTCGAGTTCCGCGCCGTCCAGGGGCAGCGTCCGGGGGGTGGCTCCGGGTGCCAGCAGCAGTGACCCATAAGCCTGGACGGTCCCATCTGCGAAGCGGACGGTGTGGGCCGCCGGATCGACCAATGCCACAGGGTTGTCCAGCCGGAGGCTGACGTTGTTGTCCGCGTACCAGCCCTCCGGTACGACCTCGATGGCGTCCTCCCCGGCTTTGCCGAGCAGGTATTCCTTGGACAGCGGCGGCCGGAGATAGGGCGGGTGCGGCTCGGTCCCTGCGATGGTGATGTTCCCTGCATACCCTTCGGCGCGCAGGGTGCGGGCCGCTGTCGCTCCGGCCAGTCCGGCGCCCACGATGATGATGCTTTCAGGGTTCATGGCTACTCGATTCGCCCGGCAGGCCAGTAGCCCGCGTTCTAAAAATGATACTCGTGACTTTAGAAGCGCGGGCCGGAACCGTCAAGGAAATTTAGGCCCTGATTCCGGCAGCAAGTAGAATAGTTCGGCAACCCGTGCGTCATGGGTCCACATCCAACAGAAAGCCATAATGCGAGTTCTAGCAGCCATGAGCGGCGGAGTTGACTCCGCCGTTGCCGCCGCCCGCGCCGTCGAAGCGGGGCACGACGTCGTTGGCGTTCACCTCGCGCTGTCGAGGATGCCGGGTACCCTGCGCACCGGCAGCAGGGGCTGCTGCACGATTGAGGATTCGCGCGATGCCTGGCGGGCATGCGACGTCCTGGGGATTCCCTACTACGTGTGGGACTTCTCTGAGCGGTTCAAGGAGGATGTGGTCCAGGACTTCATCGACGAGTACGCCGCCGGCCGCACCCCCAACCCCTGCATGCGCTGCAACGAGCGCATCAAGTTTGCGGCCCTGCTCGAAAAGGCGATCGCCCTCGGGTTCGACGCCGTGTGCACGGGCCACTACGCCAAGGTCATAGAGGACGCAGACGGAAACCGCGAGCTGCACCGTGCCGCCGACTGGGCGAAGGACCAGAGCTACGTCCTGGGCGTGCTCACCCATGAGCAGCTGAAGCATTCCATGTTCCCCCTCGCGGACACACCTTCGAAGGCGGAGGTGCGCGCGGAGGCCGAGCGGCGCGGACTGTCAGTGGCCAACAAGCCGGACAGCCACGACATCTGCTTCATCCCGGACGGTGACACCGCAGGGTGGCTCGCGGAAAAGATCGACATGACCACCGGCGACATCGTGGACGAGACCGGCGCCAAGGTGGGCGAACACCCCGGAGCGAACGCGTTCACCGTCGGGCAGCGGCGGGGGCTGAAGCTTGGCCGGCCCGCCTCTGACGGCAAGCCGCGGTTCGTGCTGGAGATCCGGCCGAAGGAAAACAAGGTGGTGGTAGGGCCCGAGGCCCTGCTGGCCATCGACGAAATCCGCGGCATCAAGGTTTCGTGGGCCGGCCTGCCCATCGGCGAGGTTGATTCCGGAGCCG
Source organism: Arthrobacter globiformis (assembly GCF_003261175.1). GTDB lineage: Bacteria > Actinomycetota > Actinomycetes > Actinomycetales > Micrococcaceae > Arthrobacter > Arthrobacter globiformis_A. The sequence continues at coordinate 96,710 of NZ_QLNP01000105.1, forward strand.
ACTTTGACTGCCATGCGCAGGTGCGCGCGCACGGCGACCCCGTTCCTGCCATTGCGCGCATTGAGCGGGTTGCCGACGACGCCGGGATTGAGCGGGACAGCCTCGTGGTGACCCTGACCGATCCGCTGCGCGGTGTTTCGCCGGGCCAGACCGTGGTGCTCTACCAGGGCAGCAGGGTCCTCGGCCAGGCGACCATCGACGCTGCGCGGTCCCTGCAGCGGGCACAACTTTGACCGTGCTCCGGTCTCCGGAGTGACAACGGCCGGCGGAATTCCGCCGGCCGTTTTTTGTTGCCATTTCCCGGTTTCCGACCGTTCGGTCAGCCGACCGCAGTTCGTTCTGGTAAATTTTGTGTCTCAACTCACACGATGCAATGTTTCACCGGGCAACCTTCTGGTTGAATCAGAGGCATCAGCGGGCTGCCCGCACACGAGTCAGTTCGGGCACCCCGCGCGTACTCATCGAACAGAAAGTTCACAGATGGCAATGAATCAGAGGGCCTTGAAGAGCGCTATCGCGCTGGCAGGCGTTTCCGCTTTCGCACTCACAGCCTGCACCGGCCCGTCCGGAGGCGGGGGAACGTCCACCGGCGGCGCCGGCGGAGGCACCATCACCTACGGCACCACGGATAAAGTTGTCACCCTGGACCCCGCCGGCTCCTACGATGCAGGCTCATTCATGGTGATGAACCAGGTCTATCCGTTCCTCATGAACTCCAAGCCCGGATCAGCCGAGGCCAGCCCGGACATCGCGGAATCCGCCTCCTTCACGAGCCCCACGGAATACACCGTGAAGCTTAAGCCGGGCCTCAAGTTCGCCAACGGCCACGCGCTGACGGCCTCGGACGTCAAGTTCTCCATCGACCGCGTCGTTAAAATCGCGGACCCCAATGGACCGGCGTCATTGCTCGCGAATCTGAAATCGGTGGCAGCGAAGGATGACTCCACCGTCGTCTTTACGCTTAAGGCGGCGAACGACCAGGTCTTCCCGAGCGTCCTCGGTACCAACACCGGTCCCATCATCGATGAAGAAGTCTTCCCGGCGAACAAGATCATGAGTGATGACGAGATCGTCAAGGGCAAGCCCTTTGCGGGCCAGTACACGATCGAGAGCTACAAGAAGAACGAGCTTGTCAGCCTCAAGGCCAACCCGGACTACAACGGCGTGCTCGGCAAACCCGCCAACGACGGCGCCACCATCAAGTACTACGCCGACTCCAACAACCTGAAGCTGGACGTGCAGCAGGGCAACATCGACGTGGCCGGCCGCAGCCTGACAGCCACCGACGCCGCGGACCTTGAAAAGGACTCGAAGGTCAAGGTGCACAAGGGCCCCGGCGGTGAACTGCGCTACATCGTCTTCAACTTCGACACCATGCCCTTCGGCGCCAAGACGGCCGACGCCGACGCCAAGAAGGCGCTCGCCGTCCGCCAGGCCATGGCCGACATTGTGGACCGGGACGCCATCGCAACCCAGGTCTACAAAGGCACCTACCTTCCTGCGTTCTCGGTCGTTCCGGATGGCCTGCCAGGCGCAGCGCAGCCCCTCAAGGAGATGTACGGCGACGGCAACGGAAAGCCCGACCTTGACAAGGCCAGGAAGGCATTCGACGACGCCGGCATCACCGGCACGGTCAACATCAAACTGCAGTACAACCCGGACCACTACGGCAAGTCCTCCGGTGATGAATACGCCATGATCAAGGAACAGCTGGAAAAGTCGGGCCTGTTCAAGGTGGACCTGCAGTCCACGGAGTGGGTGACCTACTCCAAGGCACGCACCGCGGACGCCTACCCGGTCTACCAGCTTGGCTGGTTCCCGGACTACTCCGACGCGGACAACTACCTCACGCCGTTCTTTATCCCGGGTAACTTCCTCAAGAACCACTACGAGAACCCGGCGGTCACTGACATCATCAAGAAGCAACTGGTGACAGCTGACAAGACCGAGCGCGAAAAGTCTCTCGGCGACGCGCAGACGGCCGTTGCCAAGGACCTTTCCACGTTGCCGCTGCTGCAGGGCGCCCAGCTGATGGTTGCCGGCGCGGATGTCAAGGGCGTGGAACAGACGCTGGACCCGTCATTCAAGACCCGCCTCGGAGTGATCTCGAAGTAGGGCCCCACCCCATCAGGTCCTGACCAGCCAAGGAGGCGGGACGCCTTCCGGGCGTTCCGCCTCCTTGCTGGCCGGTGAACAGCGGATTCCGGATCCGTGAACGGACCCGGAAACACAGAATCAGGCAGTAATGACAACTCTTATTGAGGCGCCGCCAAGCGACGCAGACGGCCTTTTGCCGACAAAGAAAAAGAAGTCCGGCGGGGGACTGGGCCAGTACATCCTGATCAGGTTCCTCCTGATCTTTCCAACCATTTTCATCCTGGTCACCATGGTGTTCTTCCTCATGAGGATCACCGGCGACCCCATCACGGCTGCCATGGGCGGCCGGCTGCCTCCGGACCAGCTGCAGCAGCGGATCCACGACGCCGGATATGACCGGCCGCTTCCCGTCCAGTACTTCGAATACCTGGGCCAACTGGTGACCGGCAATTTCGGCACCACCCTCTCTGACAACCGCCAGGTCACTGAGATGCTGGCAACCTACGGTGCGGCCACGCTCGAACTTACCGTCAACGCGCTCATCGTCGCGCTTCTGGTGGGCATTCCATTCGGGATGATCGCTGCCCACCGCAGGGACCACGCACCGGACGCGGTACTGCGCGTCTTTGCCATTCTCTGCTACGCCACGCCCGTATTTTTTGCCGGGCTGCTGCTGAAGCTGACCTTTGCCGTGTGGCTAGGCTGGCTGCCCGTGGCGGGTCGGGCGAAAACCTCCAGCGAACTTGCCCTCACGGGGCTCCAGGCGCCAAGCGGGATTTACTGGCTGGACGCGCTCAGAAGCGGCAATATGGCCGCCCTCGGCGACGTGATGGCGCATGCCGTCCTGCCCGCGGTTGCCCTCGGCCTGCTGACAGCGGGCATCTTCCTCCGTCTGGTGCGCACGAATCTCATCGGCACGCTGGGCCGCGACTACATCGAGGCGGGCCGCTCCCGCGGCGTTAGCGAATTCCGGCTGGTCACCAAGCACGCCTACAAGCCTGCCCTCATCCCCATCATCACCGTCATGGGCCTGCAGATCGCGGTGATGCTCGGCGGCGCCGTGCTTACGGAAAAAACCTTTGAGTGGAAAGGGCTGGGCTTCCAGCTGGCCAACTACCTGACGGCCCGTGACTTCGTGGCCGTACAGGGCATCGTGGTCCTCCTGGCCGTCATCGTCGCCATCACCAACTTCATCGTGGACATCGTGGCCGCGCTGATCGATCCCCGTGTGAGGTACTGACAATGAGCACCAACCCTCCAGTGGCAGCCACCATGCACCACAAGGCACCGCTGCTCAAACGGCTGCCCGTCATTTCCCACTTCAACAAAAGCGTCGGACTCCAGCGGGGCATGCTCGTCGTCGGCCTCGTCCTGACCGGCACGTTCCTCCTGACCGCCATTTTCGCGCCGCTCCTCGCCCCCTACGGATATGCGCAACTTTCCGACGCCGACGGCAGCTTTCCCACGCAGCAGCCCCCCGGCGGAAAGCATCTGTTGGGCACCACCGTCGGCGGCTATGATGTCCTGTCCCGGGTGATCTGGGGCTCCCAGACCGCCATCCTCGTGATCGTTGTGGCCGTGGTGCTGTCCATCTTCGCGGGCGTCATCCTCGGCCTGGTGAGCGGATACCTCGGCGGCTGGCTCGACCGTGTCCTCGTGGTGGTGGCAGACGCCATCTACGCATTCCCGTCATTGCTGGTGGCCATCGTCATGGCCATCGTCATCAGCGGCGGCGAGTCCAGCCTCTTCGGAGGCGTGCTCGCCGCGGCGATTTCCATCACGGTGGTGTTCATTCCGCAGTACTTCCGGGTCATCAGGGCGGAGACCATCAGGCTCAAGGCGGAACCCTTCGTCGAATCGGCGAAGGTGGTGGGCGCCTCCAGCGTCCGCATCATGGGCCGGCACATCTACCGGAATGCCACCCGCACCCTTCCGCTGATTTTCACCCTGAATGCTTCCGAGGCGATCCTGACCCTCGCAGGCCTGGGCTTCCTGGGATTCGGCATCGAGCCCTCGTCCGCCGCCGAATGGGGCTTCGACCTCAATAAGGCGCTGGCTGACACCACCTCGGGCATCTGGTGGACCGGCGTGTTCCCGGGCCTCGCCATCGTCTGGACTGTGCTTGGCCTGACACTGGTGGGGGAGAGCATCAATGACCTCAACGATCCCCGCCTCCGCGGGCGCAAGCGCGCCGGGAACAAGGGCGGACCGGACTCGACCGCGGCGGCCCAGGCAGCCATTTCAGCAGATGTGAGAAGCTCATGACCATCAATATCGGATCTGTTTCTGACCGGCACGCAGCCGGCGCCGGACCGGTGCTGGACATCGACCATCTCAAGGTCACGTTCGCCACCGACGCCGGGGACGTCCACGCCGTCAAGGACGTGAGCCTTGAAGTGAAGGCGGGGGAAGTGCTCGCCATCGTCGGCGAATCCGGCTCCGGCAAGACGGTGACGGCCAAGACCATCCTCGGCCTGCTGCCGGAAACCGCCATCAGCTCCGGCGCCGTGGTGATCAACGGCAGCAACGTCATCAGTGTCAGCCCGGGGAGGCTCCGCCAGATCCGGGGACGGGACGTGGCCATGGTCTTCCAGGAGCCGTCCACGGCGCTGAATCCCGTGTTCACCGTCGGGTGGCAAATCGCCGAAGGGATCCTCGCCCACGCCGGCCGGGACGGCGGCCAGCGCGTCACGGCAAAGGAAGCGAAGGTCCGGGCCATCGAGGCCCTGCGCAAGGTGGGCATCCCGGACCCTGAAACGCGCGTCAACTACTACCCGCATCAGTTCTCCGGCGGCCAGAAGCAGCGCGTGGTCATCGCCGCGGCGCTTGCCCTGAACCCGGGGCTGATCGTGGCGGACGAACCCACCACCGCCTTGGATGTCACTGTGCAGGCGGAAATCCTGGAGCTCCTGCGGGACCTGAGGGACAAGTACGGGACGTCCATTGTGCTGATCACGCACAACATGGGCGTCGTGGCCGACCTCGCCGACCGCGTCGTGGTGATGTACCAGGGCGACGTTGTCGAGGAAGCCAGCGCGAAATCCCTCTTCGCCGAGCCGCGGCAGGACTACACCCGGAAGCTGCTGGCCGCCGTCCCGCACCTTGGCCGGCACTCGGCGTCCGAAGGAATGACGGAGCGGGCGCACCAAGGCGGGCAGGTGCTGGTGGAGGCCAAAGGCCTCACCATCGAATACCCGGGCAGGCTGGGCAGCCCGGCTTTCAAGGCCGTTGACGGCGTCAGCTTCACGGTATCCGAGGGCGAAGTGTTCGGACTCGTTGGCGAATCCGGTTCCGGAAAGACCACCATCGGCCGGGCCATCGCCGGCCTTAACCGGACCACCGGCGGAAGCCTGAACGTCCTGGGCTACGAGATGCTGAACTTCAAGGAACGGACCTTCAAGCCGCTCCGCAAGGAAATCGGGTTCGTCTTCCAGGACCCGGCAGCGTCCTTCAACCCGCAGCTGACCATCGGCGACTGCGTTGCCGAACCGCTGGTCATCCACACCAACCCTTCACCGGCGCAGGCGCGCAAGCGCGTGGGTGAGCTGCTGGAGTCAGTCCAGCTGCCGGCGTCGTACGCTGACCGTTTCCCGCATGAGCTCAGCGGCGGGCAGCGCCAGCGCGCATCACTGGCGCGTGCGCTGATCCTGAACCCGAAATTGCTCATCGCCGATGAGCCGACGTCGGCACTGGACGTTTCGGTGCAGGCGAAAGTACTAGAGCTCTTCCGCGAAATCCAGCAGGAGTTCGGGTTCGCGGCGCTGTTCATCAGCCACGACCTGGCTGTGGTGGACATGCTGTCGCACTGGGTCGGGGTGCTGTACAAGGGCAAGCTCGTTGAGCAGGGAATCGGTCACCACGTCATGGGCTCCCCGCAGCATGACTACACGAAGCGCCTGATCGCGTCGCTGCCTGTCCCGGATCCGGCCGAGCAGGCCAAACGCCGGGAGGACCACCGCGCCCTGCTGGGCATCTGAGCACAAATTACACGGCAGACCGGCGTCCCCGCCCCAGTCAGAGGGCAGGGACGCCGGTCTCCGACGTTCTAGTCAGATACCACCTTGATGTTGAACACATTGTTCCCCTGCTTCAAAAAAATCCGCAGCCACAGCGGCAGCCACATTTCCAGGCCCCGCGCCGACTCGAGCGGGCCCAGGTCCCGGATGTGTTCAGTCCGCCAGCCGAATTCCCGCAGGATTCCGGCCACCACTGCCTTGGCCTCCGCGTCGTCCCCGGCCATGAACACGTCGTGATCCCCGCCCGCCAGCCGGTCCGGCGCCACCATGACATCAGCGCGCATGGTGTTCAGTGCCTTCACCACGCGGGCCGTGGGAAACGCCCGCTGGATGGTTTCCGCCAGGCTGTCGGTGTTCGAGATGGAGAGCGACGGCGGAAAGCCGGCGGAGTGGTCCAGCGGGTTGGCCACATCGATCAGCACCTTGCCGGCGAGGTTCTTTGTGCTGGCCGCAGCCAGCACCTCCAGCGAAACGGCGCCGGGCGTCGCGTTGATGACCACCTCGGCCTCCGCGGCGGCGTCGAAGAACGTCGCGGCTTTGGCCCGCGGCCCCGCTTCAGCGGCCCACCCCACGGCAGCTTCGTTGGTGGCGGTCCGTGACCCGAGCACCACGTCGTGCCCGGACTCCACGAGTTTTCCCGCCAAGGTCCTGCCCGCCACACCGGTACCAAGAACTGCAATCCTCATGTGCATCCTCCCTCATCGGTATGTGCGAACACTTACATTCTCCGCCGGCATCCTTAACACGGGCAGGGAGCCCTGCAGTGCCCATAGACTGGAACCATGACCGAGCTGAACCATGATCTGCCTGACACCGACTCCTACAATCCTGCCGCCAGCTCCCTGGCCGGGCATGTGGATCCTGCGGTGATGGCGGAGCTGCTATCAATCCGGTCAAGCATCGACAACATCGATGCAACCCTCGTCTACCTTCTCGCGGAGCGGTTCAAGGCGACACAGAAGGTGGGTTTCCTTAAGGCTGCGCACCGCCTTCCCGCCGGGGATCCCGGCCGTGAAACCGCCCAGATTGCCCGGCTTCGACGCCTTGCCGAGGACGCCCAGCTGGACCCGGCGTTCGCGGAAAAGTTCCTGAACTTCATCATCGGCGAGGTGATCCGGCACCACGAGGCGATCGCCGAGGACCACAACGCCGCCGGAACAGCCGACGGGTCGGCCAGCCACTCCGCACCGCTTACCGCCTAAGCCGTGCCGGACCCAGAGCTCCAGCTGCCCGCCCAGGTAACCGCCACCGCCCTGGGACCCTGGCCGGGCCAGGACCCGGTGGAGGCCACCCGCATCATCCGCGGTGAGCTCGGCAGCCCGCACCTGCCCTTTCTTGCCGAACTGCCTGACCGTGGCGTCGGTGCCGACGCCATAGGCCGCACCGCCTCACTCCTGGTGGACCTGGCAGTGGACGTGCAGCCGCACGGCTGGCGGATCGTTGACCGGCCCGGGCGCGACCTGGTCCGGGCAAGGTCCGCCCTGTCCACGGACATCAACGTGCTGGCCGACATCGCCGGCGAAGAGGACATCGCCGCCGACGAATTCAAGGTCCAGCTGCGCGGCCCCCTGAGCCTGGCCGCCGGCCTGCACCTCCACAACGGCGAGCGTGCCCTGATCGACTACGGCGCCCGCCGCGACATCGCTGCTTCCCTCGCCGCCGGGGTCGGCGCGCACCTGACGAAGGTGTCCGCCGCCGTTCCCGGGGCCAGGCTCGTGGTGCAGCTCGACGAACCGGACATTGCCTCGGTCCTCGCTGGCACCATCCCCACCTCCAGCGGCTACCGGACCCTGCGCTCCGTCGCCGGACACGAGGTCACGGAGCTCTGGCGCGTGGTAGTTGATGCGCTCCGGGAGGCGGGGGCGGCCGAGATCGCCATCGCAGTCCCGGAGATCGAGGCCCCATTCGAACGTATCGTGGCTGCCGGCGCGGACGCCATCGCGGTTCCACTGCGGGCCCTGACCGCCAGGCAGTGGGAACAGCTCGCGGAGGCAGTCGAAGCCGGCAAGCGGCTCTGGGCCGGGGCCCTGCAGGCCGACGGACCGGGCGGCGTGCCGAAGGCATCCGACGTTGTTGAATCTGTCCGCCGTCCGTGGCAGCAGCTTGGACTGCCGCTGGCGTCGCTCGGCACGGTGCGGGTCACGCCGTCGGGCGGCCTTGAAAGGCAGTCACCAGCCGCCGCGACGGAGGTCCTTACCCGCCTGACACAGGTTGCCGACGGCCTGAACCAGCTGGCGCTCGGCTAATCAGCGCCAGGGTCAGCAGGCTGGGGCTTCCTCAGCTTCGTCGCTCCCAGCGGTCGGGCCTGGCATACGCCGGGAGGAAACCGGCTGAAGAACTTCCGGACGGATAGGGTTCCAGGCGGTAGTCGAAATGGCCGGCGTAGACCAGGACGAGGCCGAGCTGCGGCTGGATTACCTTCACCTGGATCCTGTGCCGTCCAGTTTCCCCCGCGTCCGGGTCCCACCACTGCTCCGCGTACGCTTTCGCGTCAAGGGCGCCCGGCAGCGGCAACCGGAGCGGGCCGAGGAACAGCCGTGATACTTCGGAGACTCCGCGCAACCTACCCTCCGCTGTCACGTCGAGATTCAGGTCCGTGACCAGCCGGCGGTACCGGCCCACGTAGTCCACCAGGCGTGCTTTGCCATCGCCGGCGCCCGCTTCCATGCTGGTGGTGTCCTGAAAGATCCTCGTCCTGCCGGGGAAGAATATCTCGCGCCTGGCAGTCAGGCTGGTGCGGCCGAACGGATCGAGATGCGCATGGTTTTCGATCCGGAACGGCACGCCCTCGCCGTACTCCGGAAAGAAGGCCTGCTCACCGGCGATCAGCCGAAGCATCGGCCGCAGCCGCTGCTGCGTGCAGCCCACCACGTCGAAAACGCCCTCGCCGACGCCGAAGCTGCCGGAACCCGGGGCGAGCGAAAAGTACTCCTGCAGTTCCGGCTGCAGCCGGAAGAAGGCGGCGCCCAGCGCCTGGCGGTAAATCGGGGTGTTCACGGCGGCTCCTGACATCCGGCCTGATGATTCTGCATTCCCGCTGACACTCACAGCCGCCCCGCCGCTTTGAGCCGGATGTAGGCATCGGCCAGCGCCGGCGGCAGCTGGTGCGGTTCGGCGTCCACCACTTCGACGCCGAGTTGGCGCAACTGGGCACTCACGGCCTCCCGCTCGAGCAGGGCCCGTTCCGCGGCCGCTGCGCGGAACACCTGGGCCGCCGTCGTCCTGTCCTGGAGCATCTCGCCAAGCAGCGGGTCCCGGACCGACGCCACCACCACTACGTGCTGCTGGGCGAGGCGCGCCGCCATCGGAATAAGGCCTTCCTCCGGCGCGCCGCTATCCAGGGAGGTCAGCAGCACCACGAGCGAACGGTGCGCGGACACCGCACGGACCTGGGCCGGCACCTGTGCCCAGTCCAGCTCGATGAGTTCAGCCTGCAGCGGCGCTGCCGCCTGGACCAGCTGCCCCAGCAGGTTGCCGCCCGCCGTCGTGCCGGCCCGGGCGCGCATTCTCCGGTCGAAGGCGAAGAAGTCGACGCGGTCACCCCCGCGTTCGGCAAGGACACCAAGCAGCAATGCGGCCTCGATGCCGGTATCCAGCCGGGGCTCGTCGTTCACGCGCGCAGCGGCGGTCCGCGACGTGTCCAGCATGATCACCACGCGGCGGTCGCGCTCCGGCCGCCAGGTGCGGACGACGACGGCGGACCGTCTCGCCGTCGCTCGCCAGTCGATGGAACGGACGTCATCGCCCCGGACGTAGTCGCGCAGGGAGTCGAATTCAGTTCCGGCGCCGCGGATTTGCACTGCCGCCTTGCCGTCGAGCTCCCGCAGCCGACGCAGCTTTGACGGCAGGTGCCGCCGGGAATTAAAAGGCGGCAGCACCCGAAGCGATCCGGGAGCGTGCACCGTTTTTTGGCGGGCGGCCAGCCGGAGCGGGCCGAAGGAGCGGACGGTGATGTGGGGCGCCTTGAGGTCACCCCGCCGGACGGGCCTGAGCCTGATGCCCAGGCGGCGCCGTTCACCGGCCGGAACGTCTGCCGTCTGGACCGGGTTTTCCGCCCCGGCCGAGGGCTGCCAGGCGTCACGCACGACCGCCCTGAGCCTGCGCGTGCCTCGGTTATTCACCGTCAACACGGAGTCCGCCGTGCCCCCGAGCGTGACGTTGGCGGGCGCTGACCTTTCCACCGAGACCTGCTGCAGTGCCGCAGCCAGCAGTACGTCCAGCAGGACCAGGGCGCCAAGAACCAGGAGCACGGCAAGCACGGTCAGCCAGCCGGGAAAGAGGAGCACCGGTGCCAGGCCGGCCGCCGCCAGGAGTACCAACCGTCCGGAAATGGCCACGGGATCAGCGGGGGACCGGTACGGAGGCCAGGATGCTGCCCAGCACGTCGTCCACCTGGACACCGTCCATCAGGGCTTCGGGCCGGAGCGCCACGCGGTGCCGCAGGCACGGCTGGGCCAGCGCCTTGACGTCATCCGGAGTGACAAAGTTCCGGCCGGACAGCCAGGCCCAGGCCCGCGAGGTGTTCAGCAGCGCTGTGGCACCTCGCGGCGAGACGCCAAGCTGGAAGGACGGGGCGGCGCGGGTGGCCCGGACCACGTCAACGATGTAGCCCAGCACCTCCGGCGCCACTTCGACAGTGGCTACGGCCCGCCTTGCCCGTTCCACTTCGTCGGCGCCCGCCACGGGGCGGATGCCGGCCGCGGCGAGGTCACGGGGATCGAAGCCGGCGGCGTGCCTGCGAACGACCTCGATTTCGGCGGCACGGTCAGGCAGGGGCATGGTGAGCTTGAGGAGGAACCGGTCCAGCTGGGCCTCCGGCAGCGGGTAGGTGCCCTCGTACTCGATTGGGTTTTGCGTGGCCGCCACGATGAAGGGCACCGGCAGCCGGCGCGACACGCCATCCACGGACACCTGGCGCTCCTCCATGGCTTCCAGCAGTGAGGCCTGGGTCTTGGGCGGCGTCCTGTTGATTTCGTCGGCCAGGAGCATGTTGGTGAAGACGGGACCCTCGCGGAAACTGAAGTCCGAATTGGCGGCGTCGTACACCAGGGACCCCGTGACGTCACCGGGCATGAGGTCCGGTGTGAACTGCACGCGCTTGGTGTCCAGGCTCAGGGCAGCGGACAGGGCCCGGACCAGGAGTGTCTTTGCCACGCCCGGCACGCCTTCGAGCAGCACATGTCCGCGCGACAGCAGGGCAATCAGCATTCCGGTGACCGTGGAATCCTGGCCCACCACTGCCTTGGCCACCTCCTGCCTGACGTCAAGCAGCGCCTGCCGGACAGGATCCGGGGCATGATCCGGGGTGTGCGGAGCGGCCATGGTGCCGACGGGCGCTTCGCCGTGGGTGCTGTTGCCGTTCATTCCGTTGACGTTGGTTCCGTAGCCGTTGGTCCCGTGCGGGTGGCCGTTTGGCTGCTGGCTCATCTGGCCTGTACCTCTTTCTCTACTAGGACAAGGTCCTGGGCCCAGCGCACAAGCTGGGCCTCGGTCGCGGGACGGTGTTGCAGGAGCTGCTGTATTTCGGCGGCGTTCCGGTCCAGATGCCGGGCTGCGGCGGCCGCCACGTCAGAGCCGGTAACGTCAGAAAGCCCGGCTGCGGTGCGCACCCGGAGTGCCGAGGCAAGCCGGACGATGGTGCCGGCACGGAGGGTGTCCGCCGCCCGGGCAACGTCGTGGGCCTCGTGGTACAGACGGGCCCTGCCCTCGGCGGTTTCCGCGGACTTCACCACCACCGGCATGGGTTCGAAGACCAGCGGGCCCAGACGGCGCCCGCGCCACGCTACGGCAAACAGGGCCACCACAATGAGCCACGGGGCCACAAACGCCGACCACGCCGGGGCAAGCTCGGCCAGGGTCTTCGGTGCGGGGCTGCCCGCGAGGTCCCCGGGGCCCGGCAGGTACCAGACGAGGTCGCCCTGGCTGCCCAGGGTCCGCAGGGTGAGCGCGGCGTTGCCGTTGGCGGCCAGAAACTGGTTGCTGATCACAGCTGTGCTGCCGATGACCACGAGCTTGCCGTCCTCTGCCGACGCGTAAAGGCCCCGCCCGCTCCCGCCGGCGCCGTAGCAGACGGTGCCGCCGCTGTAGAGGAAGCCTCCGTCCGCGCTGATGTCACCGGCGGCCTGGGCATCGGCAACGGTGCATCCAGGCTGGAGGGTCTGCTCCGAGCCCGGGACCACCCCGGCCTGCCGGATGGCGCTGCCCAGGCCGGTCAGTGTGGCCAGGCGCGGCGAGACCACCACCAGCCGGTCCGTCTCTGCAAGCAGCCGGCGAAGCCGTTCGGGAGCAAGGAACCCGCGCTGGTCGTAGACCAGGACCGTAGACCCCGGCCCTCTGCTGGGGCCTGCACGCACCGCTGCCAGAGTCTCCTCAAACGACGCCGTCTGTTCAACAGCGACGCCTTGCGCACCAAGGATTTGTGCTGCTGCCCTGGCGCCCTGCGGGCCGGGGTTGCGGATGGACAGCTCCTGGTTGTCGCCCTGTTGCGTCGGCTGGAACGCCAGGACCACCGCAAGGGCAACGGCCATGGCCAGGCCGAAGAGCACCCCCGCCCTGTGCCTGCGGATCCAGCCGGTCTTCCTGCGTCGGGCTGCGACCATGACGCCGGCTGCGGGCCTGCCGCCGTCGGACGGGGCATCCGTGCCGGCTGCCTCCGCGCTGCCTGCTTCCGTGGCGGCCGGTTCGGTGCGGGGGAGATGCGTCACCTGGGTACCGCCAGTCCGCCGGGTGCGGCCCCTGCATAGGAAGGCGTGAGCCTTTCCAAGGTCGAGTCCAGCCCAGCTACCGCGGCGTGGTCGGCTGCAACGGCGCTCCCGCTGCCGTAGCGGACGGCATCGAACATGCGGGCAGCTGCCTCGAGCCGGCCACTGGCCGCGGGGAACGCCCGGATGAGCTGTCCGGCAGCCTCGTCGGCTGTGCGGCCAGGCTGGGGGTCCAGGACGGCGCGGTCCTCGGCCGAACTCACCAGCGCGCGGAACTGTTCGACGACGGCGGCCGCCCAGTCGCCACGTGCGGCCGCGGCTTTTGCGCGCTCCCGGTAGTCGGCTGCCGTGGCGGCTGCTTCGGCGTCGAAGATCTCCTTCGGAGGGCGGCGGCGGGCGTTCAGCCGTGGCCGCGCCAGGATGATGGCCACAGCTATCAGAATGGCGATGCCCAGGCCGATGAAGGGCCCCACCGGAGGCCCCTCGGCAGGGGACTGGCCATCGGTCACGGACTGCAGCCAGTCGAGGAACTGCTGCCACAGGGTTTCCAGCCAGCCGGGCGCCGCCTCCCTGTACTCGCGTTTGGAGAGCTTCTCCGCCGCCCATCGGCGCGCTTCTTCCCGGCCAGGCTGCACCGGTGGTTCCAGGGTCCGGTTCAGCAGTGCCGTGGCGTGCTGCAGGACCGGGACGAAGCCGACGGGGCTCATCCCGGCATCGTCGGCGGCCCCGGGGGCGGCGGCCAGCCTGCTGAGTTCCCGTATGGGCCTGCCTGATGGGGTCCGGGTTGGTAGGGGCCCTGGTGGTAAGGCCAGGACTGGTGAGGGCCGGCGCCGTTCCGGCCCGGGGTGTAGACGGGCACGCCCCGGCCCGGGATGCCGCCGTCGTCATGGCCCGTTTCCAGCAGCCGGAGCAGCGCGATGTCCAGTCCGTCGTTGCGCATCCGCAAATCCATGTAGAGCAAAGCCATGACCGACGTCTGGAAGGCGAACGCCACGGCGCCGACGGCGGCGGACACGATCGCCGTGGCGACACCGACCACCACCTGCAGGGCGGCCGCCTGGCCGGCCGGGTCCTGGGGGCCGGCCACGGAGGCGAGCAGCCCGGTCAGCAGGGTGAGCGGGATGAGGACGATCTGGCCAATGATGCCGACGAGGAGTGACACCACAAGGACAATGCCGAAGACCCGCCACCAGCTTCTCCGGGTGACGGCCCAGGAACGCCGGATGCCATCCATCGCTCCCACGTCCTCGACGACGATGACCGCAGGTGCGACGGTCAGCTTGACCGACACCCAGATCATGGCGGCGATAAAGGCCAGAAACAGCGGAAGCACGATGACCAGCGACCCGGTTCCCATCGAATTGGCCAGCAGTACGGTGGCCAGTGCGATGAGGGCCCCGCCCAGCAGCACGGCTGCCACCCCGATGCCGGCCAGGCGAACCAGCGCCCACGCCCGGCCGCGCGCCAGCAGCCACATCTGCCGGAAGCCGGTTTGCCGGTTGAGGATGGACCTGGCCACGGGGACCACCATGGCGCCCTGCATCACCACGGAGATAAACACGGTCACCAGGCCGAAAAGCACAAAGCCGCCCGCCACGCCCGCAAAGAGGGAGGTCATCTCAGAATTGCTGAGGTTCGCCAGCCAGGCCTCCGCGGAAGCATCGGATGCCGGGGTGAACACCGGGACGACGCCGGCAATCACTGCGCCCAACGCCTGGGCAACGAGGCCTGCCCCGAGCATCGCCTTGGGATTCCGCCGGATCGTCTTAAAGGCCCCGTCCATGATTTCGCCGAACATGAGCGGCCGCAGCGGCACCACGCCGGGCTTCGGCGGGGCCGCGTAGACGGGAAAGGGAACGGCGGGGTTCGGTCCAGTGCGGTTGGGCGGCGCTGCGGGATACGGGTTTGCGCTCCACTGTTGGGGCGGCCCGTAGGGCTGGTGGGAACTGGGCTGGTACGGTCCGGGCTGGTAGGGCTCGGGCTGCTGGCTGCCCCACTGCGGGGGTGCGCCCCATGGCTGTTCAGGCGGCCTTTCTCCGGACGGCGGATGCTGCGGATCCTGCTCTGACAACCTGTTCCTCCCCAAGGTGCGCACTGGCCGACGGCCGGGCACCTCCAGACTATAGTTCCGCCGTCGGGCATCCTAGCTTCCGGCCGGTTTGGGCTGCGGCGGACCGCCGGGGTGCCGTGTCCGGCACCCCGGCACGCGCCCCGCCGAAACTCCATCAATAGGACAAAGCAACAGCAATAAGGGAATATATAACTATGAAGGCACGCATTCTGGTGGTTGATGATGACGAGGCGCTCGCAGAAATGATCGGCATTGTCCTGCGCAACGACGGCTTTGAGCCCGTCTTCTGCGCGGACGGCGGACAGGCTCTGGACGTCTTTCGCTCGTCAAAGCCGGATCTCGTGCTCCTCGACCTGATGCTGCCGGGAACGGACGGCATCGAGGTATGCCGGCAGATCCGCTCCGAGTCAGACGTGCCGATCGTCATGCTGACGGCCAAATCAGACACCTCTGATGTGGTCAGGGGACTGGAGTCGGGTGCCGACGATTACGTGCCCAAGCCCTTCAAGCCGGCGGAACTTGTCGCCCGGGTGCGGGCGCGCCTGCGCCCCGGTGACCAGAAGGCGCCCGAAACGCTGCGCATCGCTGACATCACCATCGACGTCGCCGGCCACCTGGTAAGCCGTGGCGACGAGCGGATTTCACTGACCCCGCTCGAATTCGATCTCCTGGTTGCCCTGGCGCGTAAGCCCTGGCAGGTATTCACCCGTGAGCTGCTTCTTGAGCAGGTCTGGGGCTACCGGCACGCGGCTGACACCCGGCTGGTCAATGTCCATGTCCAGCGACTGCGGTCCAAGATTGAACGTGATCCGGAAGCTCCGGAAGTTGTGATGACGGTTCGTGGTGTCGGCTACAAAGCAGGGTCCTGAACCCCAGGGCCAGAATCCCCCTGAGATGCCCGTGGGAACCGGATCCGGCCCCCGCGGCGACTCTCCCGCGGCAGAGAACGCCCGGGACGGTCGCAACCCCGCTTCGCGTCCAGGCCCGGAGCACACGGACGCCTTCGGTGCCGGGCTCGCGGGGCTGGCTTTGCGCGCCCGCATCTGGCGGCGCCGCGCCCTCATCGTCGTGCTGCGCGTCGGACGCCTGGTGCGCACCGGCGTCGACCGCATCTTTCCCGGCATCCGGTATCTGCTGCATTCCCTGCAGCGGCGGTGGCGCAGGTCGCTACAGTTCCGCACCGTCCTGACCACGCTGCTGCTGTCCATCAGTTCGTTCGCCATCGTCGGCGCTTACCTGTCCAACCAGATTGCCAACAACCTGTTCCACGAACGGCTGACGCAGGCGGAGTCCGAGACCCGCTACAACGTCAAGCAGGTGCAGGACACGTTCGACGGCGCCCAGGTCACCGACCAGTCCAGCGTGATCACGCTCGTCTACGACACCCTCAACGCCGTTGAGGGCAAGGGCTCGGTGATCCAGCGCCGCTACGTATTTGAAGCGATGCCGGAGCAGACCAAGCCCCGCAACCGGTGGGTGGAGTCGCGCGCATCCGACCAATTGACCATCAGCGTCATCCCTCCGGACCTCCGGGCGGCAGTCCAGGACTCCGGCAAGGAGCAGTTCTGGGCGTCCACGGAATTCCCGGTGGGAACCGAAGACCGGCCGGGCATCGCCGTCGGCAACAAGGTGACGTTCAACGGCACGGTGTACGAGCTTTACCTGATCTACGACCTCAACACGGCACAGCAGACCCTGAACGAAATCCAGAATGTCCTCTGGGCCGGCGGCGCTGCGCTGATCCTCATGATCGGCGGCATCGCCTGGTACGTCACGCGCAACGTGGTGAGTCCCGTCAGCCACGCCGCCGTGGTCTCGGAAAAGCTGGCAGCAGGCCAGCTGCAGGAACGCATGGTGGTCAAGGGGGAGGACGAGGTGGCACGCCTCGGCGCCTCGTTCAACCACATGGCCGCAAGCCTGCAGGAGCAGATCACGCAGCTGGCCACGCTGTCCCAGATGCAGCAGCGGTTCGTTTCCGACGTGTCCCACGAGCTCCGGACCCCGCTGACCACCGTCCGGATGGCCGCTGAGGTGCTGTACGACGCCCGCAACGATTTCGACCCCATCAACAAGAGGTCAGCCGAACTGCTCTACAACCAGGTGGAAAGGTTCCAGTCGCTACTGGCGGACCTGCTGGAAATTTCCAGGTTCGACGCCGGCGTGGCCATGCTCGATGCCGAGGCGACGGACATCGTCCAGCTCATCTCGCATGTGATGGAGGGCGCGGCGCCCGTCGCCGAAGAGTACGGCTCGAAGATGCAGCTGAATGCGCCGGAGGGCAGCGTCGTAGTGGAGATGGACTCCCGGCGCATTGACCGCATCCTGCGGAACCTGATCCTGAACGCACTCGAACACGGCGAAGGCCGGGCGGTCAACATCTCCGTAGCCTCCAATGCGGATGCTGTCGCCGTCACCGTCAGGGACCACGGAATCGGCATGAGTCCTGCCGAGGCGGCCCGCGTCTTCGACCGCTTCTGGCGCGCCGATCCCGCCCGGGCCCGCACCACCGGCGGCAGCGGGCTGGGCCTGTCCATTGCCACCGAGGACACCAAACTGCACAACGGCTGGCTCCAGGCCTGGGGGAACACAGGGGTCGGCTCCAACTTCAGGCTCACACTCCCGCTTAAACAGGGCGGCACCATCACAAAGTCGCCGCTGCCCCTTGAACCCGCAGACGTGGGGCTCGGCAGGCCCGGCGACCACAGTGTCCTTGTGCTGGGTCCCGGCGCCACCCCCGACCTGGAGGGATCCGCGCCCAAAAACTCTGCCCCGAATGACTCCGTTGGCGCAGGTAACGCCAACGCCGTGACGGTGGACTCCGCCGCGGCGGGCGCACCGGAGACAGCGCGCACCGGGGAGCGTTCGTGAGCCGGGTACGGCCGGCGGCCCGCGGGGTTGCCGCAGGGCTCCTGGCCGTCATTCTGCTGTTCCTGACATCCTGCGCCCAGATTCCGCGGACCGGGCCTGTTGGGAAGAGCACGGACGAAAGCGCAGGAAATCCCAACGCTCCCGTATTCTTTCCCGTCGCGCCGCGCACCGGGTCCGGTCCCGAAGCTGTCATTGAGGACTTCTACCTGGCAGGCAGCGGGTATGAGGACGACTACGCCGTGGCGCGGCAGTACCTGACCCAGGCTTCCTCCGTTGCCTGGAAGCCGGACCAGCGCACATTGGTGTTCCGCTCCGAGCGTGTGGTGAAAACCGGCGTCGAGGGCGTCTATAACTACGAACTGGACGTCGCGTACTCAGTGGATTCCGACGGCGTGGCCACCCCGATGCCGGACGGAACCAAGGAAAACATCCCCGTGACGCTGGTGCAGGTTGACGGCGAATGGCGCATCTCCAAGATCCCGGACGGCACCGCCATTCCCGAGGAGACCTTCAAGGTCATCTACGGCGCCTATCCCATCTACTTCTACGACCCCAGCTTCACGTATGCCGTTCCGGATGTGCGCTGGTTCATCAAGAAGAAAACGGTGAAGGCCATGACGAGCGCCCTGCTCGGCGGACCCGCCCCCTATTTGAAGGGCGCCGTGGTCAGTGCGTTCCCCTCCGGTATGAAACTTGCCAGGGAATCGGTGCCCGTAGTCTCGGGCGCAGCACAGGTTGACCTGTCGGCCAAGGAGCTGACCGAGGCTTCCACCGAGGACAGACTGAGGATGCAGACCCAGCTGGCCCTGACGTTCCGCAGCCAGCCGGACGTCATCAACGTGGAGCTGCGGGCGAACCAGGACCTTGTCCGCGTGGAGGACAACGGTTCAGTCCTGCCGCCGGTCCAGAACAGGAACGCCCCCGCGCGCCAGATCGCCATCAGCAACAACGAGCTGGTGCGGTACGAGAACAACAGGGTGTCGCCGCTGCCTGACATGCAGCCGGTGGCCGGGCTGAAACCGCGTTCGCCCGCCGAATCGCCCGTCTCGCAGACGGTGGCGTTTTTGAACGGCAGCCGCAGCACCCTGTATTCGATGGTGCCAGGCCAGCCCGCGCGCGCCCTGACCACACGCAGTACGCTGACGCACCCGTCGTTCAGCCTGCACGACTGGCTGTGGACCGCCGGTCCCGGAGCCCAGGGCGTCACCGAAATCACGGCCTTCCGTCCCACCGGCGTGGCCCAGGGCGCACCGGTGCCGACCGTCACGCTGACCCCCTCCTGGCTGGCCGGCCGCAACGTGAAGGATTTGCGGGTGTCCCGGGAAGGGGTCCGGGCACTGGTCATCTCCGAGCAGAACGGGGAGACACGCGTACAGGTGACGGGGATCATCCGCAGCGCGGACGGCACGCCTAAGGAACTGACGGCGCCCATCACGCTGCAGTCCAGCGGAAATCCCGACCAGGGCGTATGGGTGAATGACACCACCGTTGTGGTGATGAAGGGCGCCTCGACGTCCAACGTGACCCCGGAACTTCTCTCGCTCACCGCCTCCCAGCCGCAGAAGCTGGCCCCCTGGCCGGGGCTGGTTGCCCTCAGCGCAGGCAACGGCCCCGAGGAAATCTACGCCCAGTCCAGGGACGGCATCTTCCAGCGGCTCGGCAACGGGTGGTCGGCGCAGCTGAGGGGACCCACGGACCCGTCCTTCCCCGGCTGACCGTTCCCCTCTTCCTATCCAGGGCGTTATCCACATGAAGGCCTCTTGCCCTTTTGCGGGCTGGGGCCGTTGCACCACCCTTGAACCGTGGGGAGCCATAGGACGCGAGACGGCCAGAGGACGTCGGCAGATCCGGACCTCCTGGCCCAGCCGCTGTGGCACGCACGTCACCGGGGGGAGCACCGTCAGCGACTCCTGCAGGCCTGGGATCTGCTGGCCGGGGCTGCGGCCGACGTCGTGGCCCTGGCGCTGCCCGTGGAATGCGTCTGTTGCGGCAAGGAGGATCTGGTGCTGTGTGCCGGCTGCGAGCGCAGGCTCCGGATGCTCACCCGCCGTCCCTTCCGGGCAGAGACCGGGGCGCCCGCGCTCATGGACACCGACGGCTCAGTCATCCTTCCTGTCGTGGCGGCGGGCATCTACCGCGAGGAGCTCTCCCAGTCGATCCTGGCCTTCAAGCGCCACGGCCAGGGTCAGCTGCGGACCGTGCTGTCGAAGGTATTGGCTGGCGCACTCGCAGCAGCCTATGCGGGAACGGACGCGATGGTGCTCGTTCCGGTTCCAAGCAGCGGCAGCGCCTACCGGAAACGCGGCTTCAGTCCCGTCCATCTGCTGTTGGCCGGCGTCAGGCGAAGCTTCGACGAACGCCGCCCGGTATGCACTGATGCGCTGCGCAAGGTCAGGAACCCGCGAACCGGCAGCGGCCTGACCGGAAACGGCCTGTCCGGTGGGCAGAAGGGACTCGGCAGGGGAGACAGGTCCCGAAAGGTCCGCGGCTCCATGCGCGCCGTGCGGGGCGCCCGCGGACGCTCTCTGCGGGGAAGGCAGTGCATCATTGTCGACGACGTCCTGACTACCGGCGCCACTCTGGCGGAGGCTGCCCGGGCCATCCACGAAGCCGGGGGAATTGTGCGCGGCGCCGTTGTCCTGGCCGCCACCCGCGCACCCGATGCGGCGGCTGGACCGGCGCCGTCCCGGCATCCTGGGGACTACCTGGGCCCTAGCTGAGACATAGAAAAAAATAAACTGCGAAAGGATGAATAACTTGTTGCTATGAACTAACGTCGGATATGGGTACCAAGATCAGTTGTACCTTTCGATAGCGGCTCGGAAAGGGGCTCGACTGTCAATCAGATCGTCCCCCGGAAGTGCCGCCGTCGTGTCACCGAAGTCATTTGGAGGGCACCATGGAGTTCATGATCAGCGGACGAAATCTGACGGTCTCGGACCGATTCCGCGAATACGCCGGCGAGAAGATCTCAAAGATCGAATCGCTTGGGGACAAGGTCCAGAGGGTCGACGCGAAGGTTTCAAAGGAAACAAATGCGCGGCAGACCGGTGACCAGCTCACGGTTGAAGTGACAGTCCTGGGCCGAGGCCCCGTGATCCGTGCCGAAGCAAGCGCCGCAGATAAGTTCGCCGCGTTCGACCTCGCCTACAACAAGCTGCTCGAGCGGCTGCGCAGGGCCAAGGACCGCAAGAAGGTCCACCACGGGCGGCACACGCCCAAAGCCGTACGCGAGGCAACTGCAACACTGGAGCCCGCGAGCTCCAACCAGCCGATCTACGTGGAAGCGAGCAACAACACCCAGGCTGCTCCGGAACCGGCTGAGAAATCGCCGTACGACGTCGACAACGACATCCCCGCCGGCGACTCGCCGGTACTGATCCGGCGCAAAGTGTTCCCGGCCGCGTCCCTCACCCTCGACGACGCCGTGGACAACATGGAACTTATCGGTCACGACTTTTACCTTTTCGTGGACAAGGCCACGAACGCGCCATCGGTTGTTTACCGGCGTCGCGGCTGGACATACGGGGTTATCACCCTGGACCACTACTGCGAACCCGGCGAGAACACGCATGAGGAGAAAATCATTGCGTACCGCTCGGATGATGCGGCCGCAACTGCCTAAGATGGTGCCCAGGCAACGAAAGGGCTGACATGGGTGCATCGCTGAGCCTCTCGCAGGCGCGGCGGATTGCACTGGCAGCCCAAGGACTGGATAAAGGACGGCCCGCCGGCCCCGTGACCTCACGGGCGGTGGGCCGGACCTTTGCCCGGATTCAACTCGTTCAGATCGATTCGGTCAACGTTCTGGCGCGGAGCCACTTCCTTCCGTTCTTTTCCAGGCTCGGCGACTACGACCGCTCCATCCTCCAGCAAATGGCAGGCAGGCACCCCCGGCGGATGATGGAGTACTGGGCGCACGAAGCCAGTTACATCCGGCCGCAACACTTCCCGGACCTGGTGGTGTGGCAGAACCGCAGGTGGGTCGGGGCTTCGGGGATGGATCCGGGGCTGCGTTCCGGTGTGACCGGCAGGGTCCTGGCTGCGCTCACCGACGGCAGGCCCATGACGGCCGCCGAACTCACCGCCAGGCTCGGGCACGTGGAGGACCGCAAGCACGTCGATTGGGGCTGGAACTGGAACGCCGTCAAGCGCGTGCTGGAGCACCTGTTTGAAGAGGGGGTCGTCTCGTCGGCGTCAAGGACGGACCAGTTCGAACGGCAGTATGCCCTGACCCGGCAGGTTTTGCCCGGCCATGACCTCAAAGCGGTACCTGACCCTTCGGCCGCCATGGACAGGCTCATCGATGCTGCGGCGCAGGCGCACGGCATCGGGACCGTGCGGTGCTTCGCGGACTACTTCAGGACTCCGATGAAGGCAGCTGCGGTCTCTGTTCAGCGCTTAGTTGATGCCGGACGCCTGGAACCGGTGACGGTGGCGGGCTGGGACCGGAAGGTGTACCGCCACGCCCAGGCCCGACTGCCACGCCGCGCAGCCGGCAGGGCGCTGCTCAGCCCGTTCGATTCGCTGGTCTTTGAACGGCGCAGGCTTGAGGAGCTCTTCGGGTTTCACTACCGGATCGAGATCTACACCCCGGCGGCCAAACGCCGGTTTGGCTATTACGTGCTCCCATTCCTGCTCCGCGACCGCATTGTGGCCCGGGTGGACCTGAAGGCAGACCGGGCAGCGGGACTGTTGCTTGCCAAGGCGTGCTTCGGTGAGCCGGGCGCTCCGGCGGACACCGCCGTCGAACTCGCTGCCGAACTGCACCTGATGGCAGGTTGGCTGGGACTGGACGGCGTAGCCGTCTCGCCGCTGGGGGACCTTGCCCCCGCGGTGGCGGCCGCCATTGACGGCTATCCGCTGTGAGGGAACAGGGGCAACGTGCCGTGTGTCTCTCCCGTAGACTAAATCACGCCAGAATTCGGCAGCATGAGACTGGGAGCAACTTCACGTGGCATCACTAATCGAAAAAATTCTCCGCACAGGTGACAAAAAGCTCCTGAGGCAACTGCGGAACTATGCTGATTCCATCAACGCGCTTGAAGACTCATTCCAAACCTTCACGGATGCGGAACTGCGTGAAGAAACAGACCGGCTCCGGGCGCGCCACCAGGACGGCGAGAAGCTCGACGACCTCCTGCCGGAGGCCTTTGCCGCGGTGCGTGAGGCGTCATCCCGGACACTCGGCATGCGGCACTTCGACGTCCAGCTCATGGGTGGCGCTGCCCTGCACCTGGGCAACATCGCCGAAATGAAGACCGGTGAAGGCAAGACGCTGGTGGCCACTGCTCCGGCCTACCTCAACGCCCTTACCGGAAATGGCGTGCACGTCGTCACGGTGAACGACTACCTGGCGGAATACCAGTCCGAACTCATGGGCCGTGTCTACCGATTCCTGGGGCTCACCAGCGGCTGCATCCTCGCCAACCAGGACCCGTCCGTCCGCCGCGAGCAGTACGCTGCCGACATCACCTACGGCACCAACAACGAATTCGGCTTCGACTACCTCCGCGACAACATGGCCTGGGACAAGACCGAACTCGTGCAGCGCGGACACCACTTTGCGATCGTCGATGAAGTCGACTCGATCCTCATCGACGAGGCCCGTACGCCGCTGATCATTTCCGGCCCGGCACAGGGCGACACCAACCGCTGGTACAGCGAGTTCGCCAAGGTTGTCCTGCGCCTGCAGCCGGAGAAGGACTACGAGGTCGACGAGAAGAAGCGCACCGTCGGCGTGCTTGAAAGCGGCATCGAAAAGGTTGAGGACTACCTCGGCATCCAGAACCTCTACGAATCCGCCAACACGCCCCTGATCGGCTTCCTCAACAACGCCATCAAGGCCAAGGAGTTGTTCAAGCGGGACAAGGACTACGTCATCCTCGACGGCGAGGTCCTCATCGTTGATGAGCACACGGGCCGTATCCTCGCCGGCCGCCGCTACAACGAGGGCATGCACCAGGCGATCGAGGCCAAAGAGGGCGTCGAGATCAAGGCGGAGAACCAGACCCTTGCGACGGTGACGCTGCAGAACTACTTCCGCATGTACGACAAGCTCTCCGGCATGACCGGTACGGCCGAGACCGAAGCCGCCGAATTCATGAGCACGTACAAGCTTGGGGTGGTGGCCATCCCCACGAACCGCGACATGCAGCGGATCGACCAGTCCGACCTGGTGTACAAGAACGAAGTCGTCAAGTTCGAGGCCGTCGTCCGGGACATCGCCGAACGCCACGAGAAAGGCCAGCCGGTCCTGGTGGGCACCACCAGCGTCGAAAAGAGCGAGTACCTCTCGCGCCTCCTCGCGAAGGAGGGCATCCGGCACGAGGTGCTCAACGCCAAGAACCACGCCCGTGAAGCCGCGATCGTGGCCCAGGCGGGACGCAAGGGCGCGGTCACCGTGGCCACCAACATGGCCGGCCGCGGCACGGACATCATGCTGGGCGGCAACGCCGAGTTCACCGCCATCGCCGAACTAGCCCAGCGGGGACTCGACCCGGAAGAAAACTCCGACGAGTACGAGGCAGCCTGGCCCGGTGCGCTGGAGGCGTCGAAGAAGGCCGTCAAGGACGAGCACGAGGAAGTCCTGGGCCTGGGCGGCCTGTACGTGCTGGGAACTGAGCGCCACGAATCCCGCCGGATCGACAACCAGCTCCGCGGCCGCTCGGGTCGCCAGGGCGACCCTGGCGAGTCCCGCTTCTACCTGTCGCTGACCGACGACCTCATGCGCCTGTTCAACTCGGGTGCAGCAGAACGGCTGATGAACAGCTCCGTCCCGGACGACGTGGCGCTGGAGTCCAAGCTGGTCTCACGTGCCATCGCTTCGGCCCAAGGGCAGGTTGAAGGCCGCAACGCCGAACAGCGCAAGAACGTCCTCAAGTACGACGACGTCCTCAACCGCCAGCGCGAAGCCATCTACGGCGACCGCCGCCGGATTCTGGAAGGCGACGATCTCCACGAGAAGGTGCAGTTCTTCCTGGAAGACACCATCAACGCTCTGATTGACGAAGCAACCGCCGAGGGCAACGGCGACGACTGGGACTTCGACCAGCTCTGGACCAACCTCAAGACGCTTTACCCCGTCACCGTAACGCCGCACGATGTCATCGACGAGGCAGGCGGCAAGTCGCGCATCACCGTGGAGTTCCTGAAGGAAGAAATCATGTCTGACGCCAAGCTGGTGTATCAGGCACGCGAGGAAGCCATCGGCTCCGAGAGCATGCGCGAACTCGAGCGGCGTGTTGTGCTCTCCGTCATCGGGCGGAAGTGGCAGGAACACCTGTACGAGATGGACTACCTCAAGGAGGGCATTGGCCTGCGAGCCATGGCCCAGCGTGATCCGCTGGTGGAGTACCAGCGTGAAGGTTTCACGATGTTCCAGTCCATGATGGAAGCCATCCGGGAGGAGAGCGTCGGTTTCCTCTTCAACCTCGAAGTGGAAGTCACCCCGGCCGAGGACGTCGTGGTTGCCGACGCCGCGGGCGGCCACACCGAACACCACGAGCCGCAGATCCGCGCCGCCGGTCTTGAAGCGCCGGAGAAGCCCGCCCAGCTGCAGTACACCGCGCCCCGGGAGGACGGCGGAGCCGAGACCCGGATCGAGGGCCGGGCTGCGGGCCGCTCGGGCAACCCGGCCAAGGCTGCTTCCCAGGACCGGCGCGACGGGAAGAAGAAAAAGCGCTAGCCAGACGATAAGGCAGGAAGGGACCGGAGCAGGAGCTCCGGTCCCTTCCTTTTCGCGTTAGCCAATCTCCAGTGCGGTGACGCGCCAGACGTTCTTGCTGCGTTCCAGCCGGACGGCGACTGCGCGGACCCGCAGTTCATCGATCACCACCGCGCTGGCCTCATACACGTCCGGCGTCACCTCACAGGCGCGGACCGAGCGGACTGAGGCGTTGCGGTGGAGCAGCCCCATTTTCCGGGGAGCCCGGGCAGCCACCCGCCGGGTGAGGGCGGCCCTGTGCTGGAGCACGGTGAGGCAGCGCTGGTCCAGCCGCCGTGCGAGCTGGTGGATTGGCCTTGTTCCCGCCAGAACTTCAACGGCGGCCTGGACTGTTGCCCTGGTGATGGCGCATATCTCGCGCGCCTCGTCTCCGGGCCCGGGAGCAGCGGCCGGGACGGACTCAAGAACAGCGCTTCCTGCACGCCGTATCGGGGTTACTGCAGTCATGATCGGTCCTTCGGTAGAGGCTGGCTTGGGAAGGCCGCGGGAGTTGCGGCCGCCGCGGGGTGGATGGCGCGAAAGGAAAACATGCCAATGCCGCTTACGGCGGCGGAGGGCTGAGGAGCTGGCCCGGGAGAAGGACATTGGGATCGGCTCCGATGACATTCCGGTTTGCCTGGTACCAGAGCGGCCAGCGGGCTGCTATATCCACGTCGGAAGCGCCGGGTCCCAGCTCGCGCGCGGCGATGGTCCACAGTGATTCTCCGGCCCGGACGGGTACCTCGCAGCGGGCGCTGGCCGGCTCAGCCGCTGCCCTGGCGGGCAGTGGGGTGACGAGGCCGGGTTCCACAACCGGGACACGCGGTTTCCACTGAGGCTGGAGTTCGCTACCCTCCACGACGGATCTCTGCGTGAGCCCGAATCCTGCGGAGCGGCCGGCGGGCAGGTCCGGCCGCCCGTCAGCCAGGGGCGCCCACGCTGCGGACAGGGACGATCCGCTGTTTGAGGAAAGGGCTCCTGCGGGCAAGGCATCCGCGTGGGCGAGCGGTGCGCCGAGAAGCTGCGCACCCACTGCGGCCATCGCCAGCCTGCGCATGAAGACAGGGGTGCATCGCCCCGTGGCGCGGGCGGCGGCCTGGTGCCCTGTCCGCTCCAGGAGTGCCGATGCAAATGCCGTAGCCAGCGACAGCAGCCACCAGGCTATGACTGTCAGCCCGGCGGCGAGGGCCAGCAAGCCAATCAGGTCGTCGAAGTGCAAAGCCTCCTGGTGTGCAGTGGACCGCCTCCATTGGTCGACGATCCCGGCCCCGGTGTAAGCGAGAAAGACTCCGAGCCCCAGGATGACGGCCGCCAAGGCGGCTTCTGCCCTCACCGGGCGCTGTACCTCTACCGCCATGACTTCCCCCAGAAAAAGCGATTTGATGTAGTTTGATGTGCTTTGATGCATTTAGTACCGGTAGAGCAAGTTTGGGGCAGGGGTATCTCCTTTGTCTATGGAGAAAGAAAAGTTTGTGGATTAATTGACCGCCCTCGCTGGCGCGCCTACGCTGTCGCCATGCGATGGAATGCACTCTTTCAGGATCTTGAGATGCAGCTAGCAGAGGCCGGGGTCCTGGGCCTGGAGTCCGAGATTGCCGAGCGCTCCCGGGCAGACACGGCTGCTATTGCGCTCGATGACAGGCTGCGAGGATCGTTGGGCTGCCGCATTGGTATCCATCTCAGTGCGGGACCGGTCTTCGCCGGCACCCTCAGCCACGCCGGATCCGAGAGCCTGGTCATCGACGAGGCGGCGCACCAGGTGCTGGTTCCTTATGCCGCCGTGGCCCACTACACGGGACTCGGACGGTTCGCCGTGGGCGAGGGGTCCGCCGTGCGACGGAGACTCGGCCTGGCCAGCGCGCTGCGGGGGTTGGCGCGGGACAGGGCAGAACTCACCGTCCTGATGGCGGGCCGGACACCGGATGTGCAGCTCTCGGGTGTGATTGACAGGGTGGGGCGGGACTTTTTTGACCTCGCCATGACGCTGCCGGGAGAAGCGCGGAGGGCTGGCCGGGTTGCCGATGTGGCAACGGTTCCGTTTCGGGCCCTGAGCGCGCTCCGGTCACGGCGCGGAGGGGAGCTCTGACCGCCCCAGGCAGGGAACGAAGCGTCCAGCCCGGAAACCGCCCGTGCTCAAACCGACTTGGACTTGGCCTCTTGAATCATGCGGCTTGCCTCGGCATACCGCTCTTCGATGTACTGCTCGAGCATCTTCTCCTCAACCCGCCACTGGCCGCGGCCACCCACCTGGATCGCCTTCAGTTCGCCGCTGCGGACGAGGGCATACGCTGCCGGCGCATTGATCTGAAGCTGCTCGGCTACATCTGCAAGCGTAAGGAATCGGGGCATAGTCCAATTGTGCCACCGCTGGTCGCGGATGATGCCGTTATCCACAGTTTGATGTTGTTTGCCTGAATACCTTTCCGATTGGGCAGGCATGCCGTAACAATGATCATGACCGGCGCGATTGAAGCGCCCAGGCGCCAAGGGGGAGCAGTACGCATGAGTGGAAGCACGGCGGCGACCGGAGCCCGGCTGAAGAAGCCTTCCTGGAAGGACCCGAGGCTTCTGGTGGGCGTGCTCCTTGTCCTCGCCTCCGTTGTCGGAGTCGTTGCACTCGTCGGCAGCGCGGATCGGACCACAGAGGTGTTCGCCGCCCGTGAGGCGATCGCAGTCGGTCAGAAACTCACCCCTGAAAACATCGGCCGCGTGAAGGTGCGCCTGGGCGACGTCGAAGCGCACTATGTCACAGCGGCGTCTGGCGTTCCCGATGGCCAGGTGGCGGTCCAGCGGATTGCCAAGGACCAGTTGGTTCCCCGTGAAAGCCTGGGCAGTGTCGACGCACTGGACCGGAAACCCGTGGCCGTCACGGTTCAGGAGGCCTTGCCGGAGCAGGCCGTTGCGGGCACCCGGGTTGACGTCTGGGTCTCCATGCCCGACGCCCGGAACGGTTTTGCCGAACCGAAGCTGCTGCTCCCGGGCGCAGAGATCGCAGAGGTCTCACAAGGATCCACCGCCCTTGGCGCTTCGAAATCGACGGTCCTGATGGTTCTGGTGGGAAACGAGCAGATGGCCTCCCTCCTCGGCGCGCAGGCGAACGAAGCCAAAATCTCCGTAGTGTGGAATCCCGGCGGGGCCGCCAAGTGAGTATTCCGGTTGTCACCGTCGGCGAGTCGCAGGAAGATCTGGTGGGCGGACTGGAGCGGCTCCACGGTCCCGTCACAGTAGTCCGGCGCTGCGCGGAACTCGCAGAACTGCTGGCTGCCTGCCAGAGCGGGCTCGCCCGGGCAGCTGTTGTAGCCGAGGGAAGTCAGGACCTGACTGCATCGCTGGTGGACAGGCTCGCCGCAGTAGGCGTAGTGATCATTGCCCTGACCGACAGCCCTGAGGAGCGATTGAGGCTCCGCGGGATCGGAGTCACCGCGGCGCCTCTGACCGTTGAATCCACAGCCCTGGCGGAGAGCATTGCCGACGCCGTAGGCAGGCACGCGAGCTCGAGCCCGGCAGGGCTGACTCCCGGCGGCGGTCCCGGTTACAGCACGGGTTTCGCGGATGCCGGTGCGGCCCTGCGCCCGGAGGCTGACGACGCCGAATCGGAGCCGGTTCCTGTCGGAACCGGCAGGGTTCTGGCGGTGTGGGGGCCGGCCGGTGCACCCGGCAGAACACTGGTTGCCGTCAACGTCGCGGGGGAGCTGGCTGCGGAAGGCAAGTCCGTCCTGCTGGTCGACGCCGACAGCTACGGGGCCAGTGTCGCGGGCGTCCTCGGGCTGCTCGACGACGCGGCGGGTCTGGCGCAGGCCTGCCGGCTGGCCGACCAGGGCCTCCTGGACAGGGAAGCACTGCTCCGTGTCGCCGTACCGGTTACTGCCACATCCGGGACTTTCCGGGTTCTGACCGGAATTACGCGGGCCGACCGCTGGACCGAGCTGCGGGCGGCCGCGCTGGCGCTGGTTCTGGACCGGGCGCGGGAAGTGGCCGACTTCATCGTGGTCGACGCCGGCTTCTGCCTTGAGGCCGACGAAGAGCTGAGTTTCGACACGATGGCACCGCGACGCAACGCCGCGACGCTCAGGAGCCTGGAGCTGGCCGATACCGTGATCGCGGTTGGCGCTGCAGACCCGGTCGGTGTTCCCCGCATGGTCAGGGGGCTGGCGGAGCTCGAAGGTGCAGTGCCGGGGGTGCGCCCCGAGGTGGTGCTAAACAAAGTGCGGGCCTCGGCTGTGGGCCGCTCACCGGAACGTCAGCTCCGCGAGGCGTGGGACCGGTTTGGCCCGTCGGCGAGCATTAAAGCCTTCCTTCCGTGGGACCCTGGTGCAACAGACGCAGCGCTGCAATCCGGTTCGTTGTTGCTGGAATCGGCTCCGGACTCCCGACTTCGTTCGGCGATTGCGGAATTGGTTTGTGCACCTGTCCAGCAAAAACGCCGATCCTCTGTGTTCTCCTCCACAGCAAGGCGCAGGCTGACGGGCTAGGCTCACGGTGAGGGCTGCAAGGAAGCAGCCGCGAACTGTTTTGATGGAGGCGTGTGTCGATGTCGTCTGGGTCCAGCGTGGAGGATCAGTCCCGTTCAGTCGGAGCCGAAGAAGGCTTCTTTGAGGACTACTACGAGCATCTGGCGGAGGAGGACGCGCGCGCTTATCCGCACGAGCTGCTGACAGCACGGGCTGAGACCCACCGCGCCGTCGGGTTTGAACGCCGGCCGGGGAGTGCCAACATCTCGATCGTTCCGGAGGGCGACCGCAGCGTTGTGTACATCGTCACCGACGACATGCCTTTCCTGGTGGATTCAGTTAACGCCGAGCTGGTCCGGCAGAATTCGGCCATCCACCTCGTTCAGCACCCCATGTTCGTGGTCACGCGCAACCGCGAAACCAACGAACTCGTCAAGGTGGACAGGATCCCGTCCAGCATCGGCCTCTCCAGCGGCGACACAGCGGCGCTGCCCGTCCTGTCCCACCTGATCGCACAGGGCGACAACGCGTCCCACATGGAATCCTGGATTGCCGTTGAGATCGGCCGCGCCAGTGACGAAGCCGCTGACCGGCTGCAGGAAGGGCTGGAACGCGTCCTCGGAGACGTCCGGGCCGCCGTCGAAGACTGGCCCAAAATGCGCAACAAGGCGCTGCAGATCGCCCAGGACCTGGACAAGGTGGCGCACTCGGCTCAGATCGCAGAGCTGCGCCAGGCCCAGGACTTGCTTCGCTGGCTCGACGAGGGCAACTTCACCTTCCTCGGCTACCGGGAATATGACCTGGTCAACGAAGAAGGCGAGGATGTCCTGGAACTGCGCGAGGGCAGCGGCCTGGGCCTGCTGCGGGCGCACCACGATACCCATCAGGTGCAGCATCTCACCGACGCGGGCAGGCGCAAGGCCCGCGAAAAGCGCGCTCTGGTCATCACCAAGGCCAATTCCCGCTCAACAGTGCACCGGCCTGCATACCTGGACTACGTCGGCGTGAAAAGCTTCGATGCCGCCGGGAACGTCAACGGCGAGCAGCGGTTCATCGGACTGTTTGCCACCAGCGCCTACACGGACTCGGTGCGCAATATCCCGATTGTCCGGGAAAAGGTCGAGGCTGTGCTGCGCGGTGCCGGTTTTCCGCCGGACTCGCATTCCGGGAAGGACCTGCTGGGCATCTTGGAAACGTACCCGCGCGACGAGCTCTTCCAGATTGAAATTCCCGATCTCGCCGCGACGGCAGCGGGAATCCAGCGGCTGCAGGAACGGCGCCGGACCCGTCTGTTCCTGCGGCCGGATATCTACGGACGGTTCATGTCCGCCGTCGTCTACCTCCCTCGTGACAGGTACACCACGAACGTCCGGCTGAGGATCGAACAGGAACTCCGCGAGACGTTCCACGCGGAGTCCATTGACTTTGAGGCGAGGATGACCGAATCCGCCCTCGCCCGCCTGTTCTTCCGCATCCGCCTGCCCAAGGGCGAGGACGTCAGCCACGTCAACACCGATGCGCTGGAAAAGAGGCTCGTCCGTGCTGCCCGGTCCTGGAGTGAAGGGATCGCCGAGGTGCTCCGCGAGCGGAGCTCTGACGACGGCGCCAATGAACTGGCGGCCATCTGGGCCGAGGCTTTCCCGGCGGGCTACCGCGTCGACTACGAGATAGAAGATGCCCTCGAGGACATCGCCCGGTTTGAAGAGTACGGGGCCGAAGCGGAGAGAACTGTTGGCGCCCGGCAGGAACGGCCGGGAGTCCATGTCTATCTTCCCGAAGGCGCCGGTGCCACCCTCGAGGAGGACGCCAGGGTCAAGCTGTACATGCTGGAGCCGAAGAGCCTGAGCCAGATCCTTCCCTATTTCCACAACCTGGGGCTGGAGGTGCTGGACGAGCGGCCGTTCGAGATCGAGACTGCCGACCGGCGGGACTTCTTCCTCTACGACCTCGGACTGAAGTACCCGGCCGGAGTGGACCCGGTGTCCACGGGCCGGCTGCTGGCGGATTCCTTCGGGGCGGCGGTTTCCGGCGGTGTCGAATCCGACAGTTTTGACCGGCTGGTGCTCCGCGAGGGCATGACGTGGCGCCAGGTTATCGTGCTGCGGGCCTACGCCAAGTACATGCGGCAAATGGGAAACACCAACTCGTTTGAGTTCATGGCCGATACCCTGCTGGCCAATCCGGAGGTCACCCGCGGACTCATTGCCCTGTTCGAGGCACGCTTCGACCCCAGCCTGCCCGAGGCCGAGCGGGCGCAGAAGCAGGCAACCGTCCGCGCCCAGCTGGCGACGTCCATCGACGATGTCGCTACCCTGGACGCCGACCGCGTGGTGCGGACGTTCACGAACCTGATCGAATCAACGCTGCGCACCAACTTCTACCAGGACAAGCCGCACCTGAGCTTCAAGCTCAACCCCTCGACCATCGAAGGGCTGCCCTTCCCTCGGCCCATGTTCGAAATCTGGGTCTACTCCCCGCGGGTCGAGGGCGTTCACCTGCGCTTCGGCAAGGTGGCCCGCGGCGGGCTCCGCTGGTCGGACCGCCGGGAAGACTTCCGAACGGAAATCCTGGGTCTGGTCAAGGCGCAGACGGTTAAGAATGCCGTCATCGTTCCAACGGGCGCAAAGGGCGGGTTCTTCGCCAAGCGGCTGCCGGATCCCGCCAAGGACAGGTCGGCCTGGATGGCAGAGGGCGTCGAAAGCTACAAGACGTTCATCCGCGGACTGCTGGACATCACGGACAACCTCGTCACGGAAGCCGACGGCGAACGGCTCGTCCCGCCGTCGAGCGTTGTACGGCACGACGGTGACGACTCCTACCTGGTGGTCGCGGCGGACAAGGGCACGGCGTCCTTTTCTGACATTGCTAACGGACTGGCCGCCGACTACGGATTCTGGCTGGGCGACGCCTTCGCCTCCGGCGGTTCGGTGGGGTATGACCACAAGGCCATGGGCATCACGG
The DNA here is from genome assembly GCF_003261175.1 of Arthrobacter globiformis. GTDB lineage: Bacteria > Actinomycetota > Actinomycetes > Actinomycetales > Micrococcaceae > Arthrobacter > Arthrobacter globiformis_A. The sequence goes on from NZ_QLNP01000105.1 coordinate 129,580, forward strand.
CCCGGGGTGCCTGGGAGTCGGTCAAGCGGCACTTCAGCGAGCTGGACCTGGACACCCAGTCCGAGCCCTTCACCGTGGTCGGTGTCGGCGACATGTCCGGGGACGTCTTCGGCAACGGTATGCTCCTGTCCAAGCACATCCGGCTGCTCGCGGCCTTCGACCACCGGCACATTTTCCTCGATCCGAACCCGGACGAGGCAACCTCCTACACGGAACGCCAGCGGCTGTTTGAGCTGCCCCGGTCGTCCTGGGACGACTACGACAAGAGCCTGATCAGCGAAGGCGGCGGTGTCTACCCGAGGCAGGCCAAGTCGATTCCGGTCTCGACCCAGGTCCGCTCCGCGCTGGGCTTGCCGGAGGACACGACACAGCTCAGCCCGCCCGAACTCCTGCGCGCCATCCTGCTCGCACCCGCCGACCTGCTCTACAACGGCGGCATCGGCACCTACGTGAAGGCCAGTTCCGAGACGCACGCCATGGTGGGCGACAAGTCCAACGATGCCATCCGGGTAGATGGCCGCGACCTTCGGGTCAAGGTCGTGGGCGAGGGCGGAAACCTCGGCATGACGCAGCGCGGCCGTATCGAAGCGGCGCTGCAGGGCGTCATCCTGAACACCGATGCCATCGACAACTCCGCCGGCGTCGACTGCTCTGACCATGAGGTCAACATCAAGATCTTCGTGGACCGGATGGTGGCTGCCGGCAAGCTCGACGCCGCCGAGCGCTCGGACTTCCTCGCGGCGATGACCGACGAAGTGGGCCGGCTGGTCCTGGAAGACAACATCGACCAGAACATCCTGCTCCTGAATGACCGCCAGAAGGTCGCGGAGTGGAGCCCGAGCTACGAGCGGCTGATGGACTGGCTGGAGAAGACGGCGGACCTGAACCGGGACCTGGAGGCGCTGCCGTCCACCGCTGCCCTGCGCGAACGGCTCGAGCAGGGGCAGGGCCTCACCTCACCGGAACTGTCCGTGCTGGCCGCCTACGCCAAGATCGAACTGGCGACGGCCCTGCGCGACAGCGACCTGGCCGACGACCCGTGGTTCCGCACGACGCTCCGGCAGTACTTCCCGGTGCAGCTTCGGGAGAGATTCGACGCCGAACTGGACACCCATCCGCTGCGACGGGAAATCATCGCAACGGTCGTGGCCAACGACATGATCAATCTGGGCGGCATCACCTTTGCCTTCCGGACCATGGAGGAGACCTCGGCGAGCGAGGTGGCTGTGGCCAAGGCGTTCGTGGCACTGCGGGAAATCTACGAGCTCGACGTCATGGTGTCCGAACTCAACGACCTGCCCGCCTCGTTCCCCACTGAGCACTGGAGCGCCGTCCACCTCGATGTCCGTCGGCTGCTGGACCGTTCGGTGCGCTGGGTCCTTGCCCAGGGCAGCGCGTCGCGGCCCATCGCCGACATCGTCGCCGAGTTCCAGCCGCCAATGGAACCCATGCGGGCCCGGCTGTTGGACTACCTGCGCGGTGACGACCGCGAGCGCGTTGCCTCTTGGCTTGAGAAGGCGCGGTCGTGGGGCGTGCCCGAGGACCTGGGCCACCGCTGGGCAGAGCTGTTCGAGAGCTTCGTCCTGCTTGACATCGCAAAAATCGCGCACAGCCGCAAGGAGCCGGTGGAGGACATCGCCAACGTCTACTACACGGTGTTCAACCGGTTCCACGTGGACTCCCTGCTGGAGCGGATCAGTTCCCTGCCCCGGGCGGACCGCTGGCAGGCCCTGGCCCGTGCAGCTCTGCGCGATGACCTCTACTCGACCGTCTCAGACATGACCACGGCGGTCCTGGACTCGACCGACGAAGGGTCGCCGGCCGAGGACAGGCTTAGGGCCTGGGAGCAGCTGAACGCGGAACATTTGGGCCGGGCGAAGAGCATGTTCGATGAGGTCAACGCCCTCGAAGCGGACGACATGGCCTCGCTCTCGGTAGCATTGAGGCTCTTGAGGTCAATCGTCCGACGCTAGGACAAGGTCCCGCCGTCGAAAAACTGGAGGTGCAGTGGCAATCTTTACGGACCCCATCAGGGAGCACGCTGATTTTGGGCCGGGGGATGCCGAGTGGCTGCACCTCCTGGTGGGCGACTGGCAGATGGTGGCCGATCTTGCGTTTGCCGACCTGGCCCTGTGGTTTCCCCACCCGGAGCACGGCTACGTTGCCTTGGCACATGTGAGGCCCTCCACGACGCATACGGTGTTCCACGCCGACTTCGTCGGGGAGGGCATCCGCTCGGACCTGCAGCCGCTGGTGGACAAGGCGTGGGAGAGCCGCACCATTGAGCGTTCCAGCGAGACGAACTGGAGCAGCGACATGGCACTGCGGGTCGAAGCCGTGCCGATGGTCAGGAACGGCCGGACGTTGGCGGTGGTCACCTCACACATGGACCTCTCGAGCTCGCGGATGCCGTCCAGGCTGGAGCTGACCTACCGCCAGTGTGCCTATGACCTGCTGCGCATGGGCACACTGGGCCTCTGGCCGGACTTCGCCTCGCCGACCGGCTCCCGCCGCGGTGCCCCGCGCGTTGGTGATGGCCTGATCCGCCTCGACGCAGAGGGCATCGTGCAGTACGCCAGCCCGAACGGGGTCTCGGCGTTCCGGCGCCTCGGCGACGGCGAATCCCTCGAAGGGCGCTCGCTGGCTGAAGTCACCGCGGGCCTGCTGAAGGACCGCCGCATGGTGGACGAGACGCTGCCTCTTGTAGTCACAGGGCGGATGCCGTGGCGAAGCGAGATTGAATCCCGCGGCGTCAGCCTGTCGCTGCGCGCCATCCCGCTCCGCGACGAGCAGCAGCGTTTCGGTGCGCTGGTCCTCTGTCGTGACGTGTCCGAGCTGCGGCGCCGCGAGATGGAGCTGGTCACGAAGGATGCCACGATCCGTGAAATCCACCACCGGGTCAAGAACAACCTGCAGACCGTTGCCGCGCTGCTGCGCATGCAGTCCCGTCGAATGGTCAGTGACGAGGCAAAGCAGGGGCTGGAACAGGCCATGCGGCGCGTGGCAACAATTGCGCTGGTGCACGAAACGCTCTCGCAGGGGCTGACCCAAAGCGTCGATTTTGATGAACTGATCGGACGCCAGTTCCGCCTTTCCGCGGAAGTGGCTTCACCATCCCAGCAAGTCCGGACGCAGCGGTCAGGGTTGTTCGGTGAGCTTCCCAGCGACTTCGCGACGCCGCTGGCGCTGGTGATCAACGAACTCGTCACCAATGCCGTCGAGCACGGACTGGAGGGACGCACCGGCACGGTGTGGTTGCTGGCCGACCGTTCAGCTGGCGACGACGATGAGGAACTGCTCACCGTCACTGTGGCGGACGATGGCGTGGGCCTTCCGGAGACGCCCCATGTGGAGGGCCTCGGGCTGCAGATTGTCCGGACGCTGGTCACGAGCGAGCTTGGCGGTACCATCCAGTGGCAGCCCCGCGAGGGCGGCGGCACGGCGGTGCAGATTGTCCTGAGTCTGGCAAACCGCTAGCACGACAAAGGCGACGGCCGCGGACCATAGGGTCCGCGGCCGTCGCCTTTTCTTGTGGAGCTTTTGCTCGGGTGCAGTCGCTGCTGTGGTGCGCGTTAGGACGCGCGGCGGGCCCTGGCCGCGCGGCGCTTCAGTGCGCGCCGCTCGTCCTCGCTCATGCCGCCCCACACGCCGGCGTCCTGTCCGGACTCCAGCGCCCACTGCAGGCAGGTGTCAACGACCGGGCACCGGCGGCAGACGCTCTTGGCTTCTTCGATCTGCAAAAGCGCGGGGCCAGTATTGCCTACGGGGAAAAACAGCTCCGGGTCCTTGTCAAGGCAGGCCGCGCGGTTACGCCAATCCATGCTGATCAGTCACTCCATTCCTGGGAAGTCAATACCCTTTGTGAAAATATTCACTAGGGCTTACATAGGAAAGGGGCCCTGGAGGGCCCCCTTGGTCATCTGGATCAAGCGTTTCATGTTAACGCTGTGTAAACAAGGGGTAGTGGACCACGAAATCCCCAAGAAACGTGAGCGATGCATCACATCGGTGGGCTGTCCCGCCGTGAGTCGACTATCTCGGGTAGTGTGCCAGTGTGTCAAGACCCCCAGAAGACCCGTCCGACCCGTTCGCTGATACCGGAGACGGCGGACTGCCGGAGGACCAGGCCTCTGCGGGCACGGATCCTTCGAGTCTCGTCCGTCCCCGCGCCGTCGCCGTGATCTCTGGGATCGTGGCAGCCGAGGCCACGGCCCTGCTGGGCACAGCAGCCTGGTACGGATTTCAGCTGGCCACCGGTGCGCCTGTCATGTCGTTTTGGGGTGCCGTTTTCACGCTCGCCCTGCTCCTGGCCTTTGCGTCGTGGCTGTATGCCGTTGCCGTGTTCCTGTTCCGGGGCTTCCGCTGGCCGAGGGCCGGTGCCCTGGTGGCCCAGCTGTTCGTGCTGACCATTGGCTTCCCCACGCTCACCGGCGGATTGCCGGCGGCCGGCGCCGCGATGCTGATCCCGGCCGCCACGGCCATCGTCCTGCTGTTCGACAAGCGCGTGATCCGCTTCGCCTCCCGCGCCGCTTCCGCTCCGCCGGCACTCTAACGCCTCCTGACTTTGTCGGCCACCGCCAGTTGGACGGGCACCGCCGTGCCGTCCGCCACGAGCAGGGCGCGTCCTGGCGGAGGATGGGGATCCGGCTCAATCCGCAGGCCGAAGATGTCGCCATCCAGCGCGCTGCGGGGCGCTATGAGGATGCCTCTGCCGCCACTGCGGGCTGCCATCGCGAGCGGGACACGCTGGATCAGTGACTGGCTGAACGCGGCTGAGAAAACTGTCGCCCAGCCGCGACTGTTCAGCTCCACGAGTTGCTGCTGGGAAATGGCAGGCAACATGTCCGCATCATCGACGAGGAGTATGGCGTCCTTTGGCAGGCTTCCTTCTACGGCGTCACGGTGGACCGCAGCCCAAAAGTCGCCGGGATGTGACGCCGGGCCGGGCTGCAGCCAGCCGGCCGCCAAGGGATTGAGCGCCGGCAGCGAAGCCAGGAACGAGGACTTGCCCGAACCGGCACTGCCCAGCACGGCAAGGACAGCGCCTCCCGGCAGGCGCACCCCGGCAGGGGCGGGTTCGTCCCCGCCCATGCCCACCACCAGGCATCGGGCGGCTATACGCAACGGGTGGGCAGCTGCGGGATCTGATCCGTGCAGAGGGACGTCTGAAGCAGGCCCATCGGAAGCAGCGTCGCCTGAAGTCCGATCCGCTCTGGGCATCCGGGAGAGCAAGTCCGCCACAGAGAGTTGCACAGGAAGTGGATCCACGCGGAAGGGCTTGACCCGCACCGGCCCCTGCACCGCTTCGCCGAGGGCAATGACAGTTCCGGAACCGGCACGTCGACCTCCTGGGATACAGAGCTGGCAGACCGCCTGGCGCCCTGCCGACAAAGCACCGGATGCCACGGCCCGGCCCGGAACTGGAGGAAGGTCGGGCATCTTGGGCCATGCCAGCCTGCTCTCGGTGCTGGCGCCCCGCGGGCAGTAGATGCGGTTGGGGATGGCTGCAAAGAACCGCGACGTCACGAGTTCCCGGTCGCCGGAGATCACCACGGTGATTCCGGCGCGGTGGCCGTCCCTGGCGATGTCCTGGAGATGGTCCTCGGCGCGGGTCAGAGGGCCGGAGCGAAGGGCCGATAGCCAGGAACCCCAGCCTGAAATGGCCAGCACCAGCGGCGGCCCGAAAGCTGCCGGGAGCCGGCTGAGCCGCCCGGACGCCTCGGCCGCCAGGCGCTCCAGCAGGCGTACACCGCGGCGGAGGTCGTCGAGGTTCACAAAGGACCCGGCGCGGTGCGCGCCCGCCATCCCCGCCAAGGACCCGTCCGCATCGAGGGCATAGAGGTGGCATTCCGTGGGATGGGCCAGCAGCTGTTGCATCGCCACTGACATGGCGTGGGCGGCATCCGGCGATCCTGCCCCGATCAGTGCCAGATGCCCATCGGTTCCGGGCCGCCAGGTGAGACCGGCTAGCCGTTGCTCCTCGGGTAGGTCCAGCAGGCCCAGCCCTACGGCCAAGTCCCCGGCCGTCCCAGGGACGGCCCTTAGAGGGGCGGCGTTTGGAGGGACGGCGTCCGCACGGACAATGTCTGCAGGGACGGCGCTAGCCGCAAGGACGAGGCCATCTGCGGTGAATGCGGCCATGTCGGCGGGATTGGTGAGTACGTCCGGAAGCGGCGGGGCCAGCGGACGGCGCACCGGAGAACCGCCCATTCCGGCCCATTGGGAGGCAGCCAGCTCCACCACAGGCCGGGCGGCGTCCGACGGGGTTGCCGGCGGAAGGCTGCCCGTGACAGAAGGCAGCGTCGCCAGCGCCGCGGTGGCCTCAAGCACCCTGACCCGGCAAGCCGCAGGGTCCTCGCGGGGGCTGGCAATGGATGCTGACTGGAACTCTTCAGCAGTTTCGGTACCCCTGGCCAGGTAGGCCCGTCCGGGCCGGTTGACGGGTATCGCCGATGCCGCATTGTTGCCGATCACGTCGGCTGACTCGTGCGCGGACTGCACCCGAAGGGCGATGCTCGTGGTGACGTTGGCCCGGATGTCCGCTGTGAGAGCCCCCTGCGGGCGCTGGGTTGCCATGATCAGGTGGATGCCCAGGGAGCGGCCAATGGCAGCGATCCTCATCAGCGCGGTGAGGGTTTCCGGAGCGTCATCGACGAGCATCCGGAACTCATCGATGATGAGGATGAGCTGGGGGAGGGGCGGTCCGCCAGCAGCCGACATGCGATAAGCGGCCAGGTCAGGGGCGCCGGCTGCGGCTAACAGCTGCTCACGTGTGCGGACTTCCGCCCGCAGTGACACAATCGTGCGCTCCAGCTGGTTGCTGGCCAGGTCCGTCAGCATGCCGACGCAGTGCGGGATGCCAGTCAGCGGACTGAGTCCGGACCCGCCCTTGAAGTCGAAGAAGAGGACATTGACGCGGTCCGGCGGGTAGCACAGGGCCAGCCCGGCGGTAATCGTGCGAAGCAGCTCCGATTTCCCGGCACCCGTGGTGCCCGCAACGAGGACGTGCGGGCCATCCGCCTCAAGATCCAGAACACGCACACCCCGGTCGGTGCGGCCCAGGGGAATGATGAGTCCCGGCTCCAACCTGCCTGCCGCCCAGCGCTTGGCGGTCGCAGGAGCCGACAGGTCAAGGACATCGCCCAGCCCGCAGCTCGCAGGGAGCGGATGTCCGTCGGCCGGCATCCCAGGGAGGGACTGGCGGTATGTCCGGCAGTAGCGGTCGAAAACGCCGGACGGCACCAGGTCTGCAACGAAGCGGCGATGCCCAGCCCGCACCCGAAGCGTGGCCCAGCGCTCGCCGAGTTCAATGTCGGTTTCCGACGGCTGATGTTCCAGGCCCGGCAGATGGACCACCCGCCATCCGAGACCGCGGGCAGTTGTGATGATGCCGGCCTCAGGGGTGCCGTCTGCTGCTTCGCCGAAGAGCAGGAGAACGCGGGAAGCATCCGGTCCGCCGGACGTGTCCGTCACTGCCGCCAGAGTGTCAGGGATCCTTGAATGGAGTGAGACGCCCGGAAGGAATCGCGCCGCGAGCGGCAGGGCAGAAGCCGGTCCATGAATCGCGATCCGGGTACCCCTGGCCAGCGGATATCCCGTGAGCTGCATCAGGAACGAGTGGACCAGACCGTGTACCTCCGGCTCTGGCCCCCGGACGGAAAGGACCGCAAGGCCAGGATCAAGGAGCAGCGGCACCGCGCCGAGCCCAGGGGGTTTGAAGCCCGGCTGGTTCGGCTCCAGGCGTATGTTGACCAATTGTTCAGCCAGGCCAAGCCTAAGCCAGACGCCTGGCGCAGGCCTTGGCGCCTCCTTGTACTCCGGCATCTCCCGTTCGGCACTCCGGCTGGTGCCGGCAGGGCTCCGCGCGGGAACCGCAGCGCTCAGAGCAAGATCAGCAGCGGACGGTGCGGACCGCCGTCGTCGATCCTGATCCTGCGCAACCGCCGCAGCGACTGCCGATCTGAGCTCGCGGCGCTGCCGGGCGCCCGAGAACACGGGGACAAGCAGAGACACTGCCGACACTGCGGTGAAGGCCAGGAACATCCACGACCCCGTCACCAGCACCAGCCCCACACCTATGATTACGGGGAGAAGCGCCCCGAGGAGCAGCATGGACCGACCCGCCGGCACAGCCGGGTGTAACACGGTCAGTGGCTCGGCCACAGAGCTCCCAGCGAACGCGAGCTCGGCGTCCCGTGCCCCTGACGGCGCAGCCAGCACGACCGACATGGACGAATTGCCGCAACGAATACGGGAACCGATCGCGACGGTTGTTTTTGACACCCGTTTGCCGTCGACCTCGGTTCCATTAATGCTGCCAAGATCCACAAGGGTCAGTGACTTATCCGTAACCTCGAGTCTGGCGTGCTCGCGGGAGAGATCAGCATCCGGAATCGTCAGCTCGGCGTTGGTGCGGCCGATCCGGTAACTTCCCCGTCGCAGCGGAAGGACAGAGCCGGCCGCGGGGCCGCTGTCCACCACGAGGAGCACGGCAGCAGGAGGTTCGCCGGCCGGTCCCGCCCCGGGCACGGCGGCGTCGGACTCGCCACCGGTGGAAGGACCGTCCACCAGAACAGCCCCATTGATGAGGGGGCTTCTGCCGACTGTCATCACGCCCAGGCGCCTGCCCTCCACCGACAGCCTGCCGGTCTGGAAGCGGCGCGAGAGTTCGGTTTCCAGATCAGACCCTGGGCACCCGTCCGGAGCCGACACCGTCAGCTCGACCGGCCCGCCTTGGGATAGGGACCCTGGAGCACGCACCAGTGTGCACTGCAGTTCCATTCGTGTCCGCCTTTCCGGGTCTTTGGTGGAAACGCTAGCCCTCATCACATGCGAGCCGACTCTGTATATCGGTGTATGTGGATAAACCCTCGTCAAGACTGCGATCACTGCCGTCGGGGGAGACTCGGGTAGGCTAGGTCAGCAGACAATGCACAACATTGGGCTGCCCGAATTCGAAACAGGAGATTTAGTGACTGCTGACCTCGTCATCGTAGGATCAGGCTTCTTTGGCCTGACGATCGCAGAACAGGCCGCCAGTGAGCTGGGCTTGAAGGTAGTCGTCCTCGACCGCCGCCACCACATCGGAGGCAATGCCTACAGCGAGAAGGAAGAGCAGACCGGGATCGAGGTTCACCGCTACGGCGCGCACCTGTTCCACACGTCGAACGAGCGCGTCTGGGAGTACGTCAACCGCTTCACCGCCTTCACGAACTACGTGCACAAGGTCTATGGCGTGCACGGCGGGGAGGTTTTCTCACTGCCAATCAACCTGGCCACGATCAACCAGTTCTTCCGCGCCAACATGACGCCGGGAGAGGCGAAGGAACTCATCCAGGAACAGGCCGGGGAACTTGCCGGCACCGATCCCCAGAACCTGAACGACAAGGGCATTCAGCTCATTGGGCGTCCGCTTTACGAAGCCTTCATCAAGCACTACACCGGCAAGCAGTGGCAGACGGATCCCAAGGACCTGCCCGCGGGCATCATTTCCCGCCTTCCCGTCCGGTACAACTACGACAACCGGTACTTCAACGACAAGTACGAGGGTCTGCCGACCGACGGCTACACGGCCTGGATCGAAAAGATGGCCGAGCACCCGAACATCGAGGTCCGGCTCAACACGGACTTCTTCGACGAGTCGCACGAGTACAGCAAGAGCAAAGTGGTCGGCAGTATCCCGGTCGTCTACACCGGACCGGTGGACCGCTACTTCGACTACGCGGAGGGCGATCTGTCCTGGCGCACCATCGACTTCGAGGAAGAAGTGCTCGACGTGGGTGATTTCCAGGGCACTTCAGTGGTCAACTACAACGACGCCGATGTGCCCTACACCCGCATCATCGAGCCCCGCCACTTCCACCCGGAACGCGGCTACCAGGCCGAGAAGACCGTCATCATGCGCGAGTTCTCACGTTTCGCGGAAAAGGGCGATGAACCCTACTACCCGATCAACACGAGCGCAGACCGCGAGCGCCTCCTCAAATACCGCGATCTCGCTGCAGACGAAAAGAACGTTCTCTTCGGCGGCCGGCTCGGTACGTACAAATACCTTGACATGCACATGGCCATCGGGTCGGCGCTGACAATGTTCGACAACCAGATCCGGCCCCATTTCGAAAGCGGAGCCAACCTTGAAAGCGGAGGAGTGGACGCATGAGCACAGCAACCAAGAGTGAGACTCAGGGCGGGACCGAAAACATCGGCACGCAGGCAGAATGGACGACAATCCAGCGGGTCATCCTCCCTGGCGAGCGGGGCCTTGAGACACTGCCGCTCTACATGGACTCCGGCGTTGTAACAAGCGCAACAGACCTTACCGATGCGTCCGGATTCGGGCGCCCCTCGGCGGCAGCCGGTGAGGAGAGCATCACCAGCCGCAGCGTGCACGCAGACGACATTGAGTCGAAGACGTCCGCTTCCGTCCGGGCCGGCGAGCGGATCTCCTTCGGCACCTACTTCAACGCATTTGCCGCAAGCTACTGGCGGCGCTGGACCACCGTGCAGGAAATCCGCCTCAGTGTCCGCACTTCCGGCCGCGGCACGGTCAGCGTCTACAAGTCCAATGCCCGCGGATCACTTCAGCATGTCGAAACCACGCGTGTCCTGGGCACAGCGGAGACACTCTTCACGCTTTCGCTGCTTCCGTTTGGCGACGGCGGCTGGTACTGGTTCGATGTCACGGCCGGTGCCGAGGACATCCAGTTCCTGGGTGCGGAATGGCAGACCCAGGCGCCACGGCGGCAGCACGGCACCCTGACGGTGGAAATCACGACGCTGAACAAAACCGCGTACTGCCTTAACAACCTGCGCATCCTCGGCGAGCATCCGGAGGCCTTGGCCAACGTCAAGGAAGTCATTGTCGTAGACCAGGGCACCGAAAAGTTGGCGGAAGCTGAGGGCTTCGCTGAAGTGAGCGCCGCGCTGGGGGATAAGCTGCGGATCATCAACCAGGCCAACCTGGGCGGGTCGGGTGGCTTCGCCCGTGGAATGTACGAGGCTGTCGAAAACGGCAGCGACTACGTCATGCTGCTGGACGACGACGTCGTCATCGAACCGGAGAGCATCACCCGCCTGGGCATTTTTGCCGATTACTGCAAAAAGCCCACGTTGGTGGGTGGCCACATGTTTGACCTGCACGATCGCAACGTTCTCCACACCTTCGGTGAAATCGTCAACCCGTGGGTTATTGGTCCGGACGAGCCGAACCCGAACCAGCAGATGCGGCACAACTTTGCCCGCCGCAACCTGCGCGACACGCCCTGGATGCACCGGCGGGTCGACGTCGACTACAACGGGTGGTGGATGTGCCTGATTCCGACGTCGGTCATCCGCGAGATCGGCCTTTCCCTTCCGGTCTTCATCAAGTGGGATGACACTGAGTACGGCGTGCGTGCCAAGGCTGCGGGCTACAGCACCGTTTCGCTCCCGGGCTCCGCCGTCTGGCACGTCTCATGGATCGACAAGGATGACCTGGTCGGGTGGCAGGCTTATTTCCACACCCGTAACCGCTTCATCTATGCACTCCTGCACAGCCCATATGACCTGGGGGGCGGATTGATCGAGAACTCATTGAAGCTCGATCTCAAACACAACATCTCGATGCAGTACTACACGGTACTGGGGCGTATTGAAGCCATGCGCGATCTTCTGCGCGGCCCCGACCAGCTCCACGCCATTCTTGCCACGAAACTCCCGGCAATCCGGGCCATGGCCAAGGAACATTCGGAAGCGCAGTTCAAGCCGAGCCCGGATGATTTTCCCGTGGTCAAGACGCGGAAGGTGCCCAGACGAGGCAAGGGCGTCAGCGTTCCGTCGTACGTGTCGCTGGTGCCGTGGTTGGCCAAGACTATTGTCCGCCAGGTCGGCGTGCCGCTCTCCGATGCCAGCCGGCGCAACCCGGAAGCGCTTGTGCCGCACGAGGACAACAGGTGGTGGAGGATGTCGCAGCTGGACAGCGCGCTGGTCTCGAATGCGGAAGGGAGCGCTGCTTCCTGGTACATGCGGGATCCCAAGCTCGTCCGGAAGCTGCTTGTTGACAGCGTGAGGATCTACGGCGACGTGCTTCGCAGATGGCCCAGCCTCAAGAAGCAGTATCGGGCGGCCTTGCCACAGATCACCTCAATGGAGGCTTGGAGGAAAACCTTTGAAGCCCACAGCGATCTAGGTGACAAATGACCTCTCCCGACGCGGAGCTGGTTAGGCCGGGTCTGGGCCGTGGTCTCAATGACGTCGTCCGATCCAGGTTTCTGCTGAAGCTGTTGGTTCGAAAGGAACTGAAGGTCAGGTACCGGGGATCTGTCCTCGGTCTGCTCTGGTCCTATGTGAAGCCGGGAATGCAGTTCATCGTCTTCTACGTAGCACTGGGGGTTTTCCTCGGACTGGAAAGCAGCCCGAGGAACCCGGATGGCCTTCCAAACTATGCGATCTACCTGTTTTCCGGAATAGTTTTGATTAACTTTTTCAGTGAGGCGCTTGGGAACGCTTCCCGGTCAATCGTGAATAACGGCGGTCTGATCAAGAAGATTTACCTCCCGCGGGAGCTGTTTCCGGTGGCTTCCGTGTGGGTATCAGCCGTGCATTTTTTCCCGCAGCTCGTTATTCTCGTGGTTGCTTGCATGTTTGCTGGCTGGCATCCCTCCTTGATCCAGCTGGTTGCCGCAGCTGCGGGCTTCGTTGTGGTGGGGCTCCTGGCTACGGGCCTGGGACTGTTGTTCGGTGCAGCGAACGTCTATTTCCGTGACTCCGAGAACTTCGTCGACATGCTGCTGATGGTGGCAACCTGGGCGTCGCCGGTGATGTACGCCTGGACTATGGTGGCGAAGGAGATAGGGGAGTTCTGGTACAACGTCTATCAGCTCAACCCGATAACGGTGGCTGTGGAGGCATTCCACTTTGCCTTCTGGGTGCCAACAACTGACGGGAACTTCCCGCTGCCCCCGCACTTGCTGTCCTGGTGGCTGCCCGTGGCGCTGCTCATATCCGCAGCCGTTCTGGGACTCGGCCAACTGACATTCCGCCGACTGGAGGGCCGTTTTGCTCAAGAGCTCTGAAACAACGACGGCAATCGAAGTCAAGAACATCAGCAAGCAGTTCGTGCTTCGACACACGCGGTCCATCAAGGAAGCCATCGTCTGGCTGCTGAAGGGCCGCAAGGGCGACCTCTCAGAGAAATTCCACGCCCTCCGCGACGTTTCCGTGGAAATCGGCCAAGGGGAAGCCGTGGCGCTGCTGGGTCTGAACGGGTCGGGAAAGTCCACGCTGCTCAAGCACATTTCGGGTGTCATGCTTCCCGACAGTGGAACCATAAGGACACGCGGGCGTGTGGCCGGGCTCATCGAAGTCGGTGCAGGCTTCCACCATGACCTCTCGGGCAGGGACAACGTCTTTCTCAACGGTGCGATCCTCGGAATGAGCGAGGAGGACATCAGGGAGAAGTTTGATTCGATCGTCGAATTTGCTGAAATCGGCAAATTCATCGATACGGAGGTGAGATTCTATTCATCCGGCATGTACCTCCGGCTGGCGTTTTCCGTGGCCGTCCACACGGACCCCGAGGTCTTTCTCGTGGATGAAATACTCGCGGTCGGCGATGAGCCATTCCAGAAGAAATGCATTTCAAAAATTCAGGACCTGGCTGCGGAAGGCAAGACACTTGTCGTTGTCAGCCATGACCTGGATCTGGTCTCGCGGATTTGCCAGCGGGGCATCCTGCTGGAGGGCGGCAACGTGACCTTTGACGGGCCGATCGAAGAGGCTGTGGCGACCCTGCGCCGTTAGGTACTTCGACAGCCGACTTCGACAGACAACAATAGAGGCAACCGACAATCATGTCGGTTGCCTCTATTGTTGTCTGTCGGGCTGCCTAGCCTTGGCCGTTCCGAAACTCCCCACAGCCTGTCACCTTATACAGCTTGGCCGAGCCCTGCTGGTCCACCAGTGTCAGACCCGTTGCGCTTTCCGCGTGGTCCATGGCCGTGTTGGGGTGCGCACCGCCGTGCACTTCGCGTTCGTCGAACTTCAGGGCGAACTGGACGTTTAGCTTCCGTGCTGCCGGGCACACGGAGGGATCTGCGCCGGCCTCGTCGATCTTGCTCATCACAATGAGCTCTTCCGGGCTGCGCTTTCCTACGACGTGGGGGACCACTGCCTGCCGTTGCGACATACCCTCGGTGAGGGAAGCGCCCGTGAAAGGATCTCCGTAGACCCGGGAATTGGACGGAACCGTTTTAGGGAGACGTTCCAGGAGTTCCTTCTCATCGGTTGAAAGCAGGGGCGAGTTGGGACCGATCCTGTAATTCGAGGCGGCAATCTGCTGCTCGGTGCCAACGGAACCGAACTGTGCACCGACGGCGACGGCCACGACGCCCAGAACCAGGACACCGGCCGGGACGATCCTGTCGAGGCTGTTCCTTCCTGACATACGGAGGGCGCCGCTAGTGAATTCTCCCAGGCGGAGTCTCGTGGTCGTGTCCGCCAGACCCCGCAGGATGCTCTCCCCGCCGAGGACGGCCAGTGGCAGAAGGACAACGGGAAGCATCGCGGCAAGCCTGTACGAGTCGTTGTACCAGACCCCAGTGAGGAAGTGGCGGGTCTCACTCTGCGGGAGCGCTGACGCCACGACGAAGAGTCCCGAGGCAACGGTGGCCATGCCAAGAACCCACACGAGCTTACGGCGTGCGATAGATGCCACCAGACCAGCAACAAGCAGAACCAACATCGCCAGCGAAACGTGGCGCCTTTGCGGTCCTGCTCCGAGAATCTCGCCGATTGCCTGTGAAACAGTCTGATACGGCTTCCATTGGGATGACGTAAGGCTCTGGCCGGCGAGGTCCCAGCCCAGGAACGCCAACGGCACGTAGACAGCGACCATTGCTGCGAAAGCGATCAGTACTGCCGCCCTGACCTGCCCTGCGCGGTAGCCGGCACCCAGCCGGAAAAGCTTGACGAAAAGCAGCGGCAGCGCGAGACCCACCAGGGCGACGACAAAGCTGGGATGTGCCAGTGCGAGGCCCGGCACGACCAGGACGCCCTGGCAGAGCACCGGTACGACCCGCCGCTTTGTCGGGTTGAGGCCCAGAAGGTCGATGATGAGCGCCAAAGCCACGGGCATGATGGCAATGGCCAGGAGGTTGGGATAAAGGACGCCGAAGTCGATCATCAGATACGGGAAGGAACTGAAGCCGGCGGCAACCGCTCCGGCCAGCAGCATGGGCAAGACCTTGCCGCTGGAGATTCGGCTCGTCAAGTACATGGTGCCCAGGGGCCAGATCACCGCAGCGATCACGATGTTTGCCGCGGTGATGGCCTGGGGGACGGAGACCGAAGCCGCTGAAGCGACAAGCGCAACCAGATCGTGCCAGGCGGCGGGATAGAACGCCGCTGAAGATTCGGTCAGGTTTCCCAGCGTCAGCGACGACCCGGAACCCGTCAGTAGGATGTGACCCACCGCATTGAGATGGAAAATGTTGTCATAGGTCTGGGAAATGCTGTCCGGAGCACCGATGATTCTGGCAAAGCGGACCGCGATAATGACTGCCGGTATCGCGAAGGCGACGAGGATGGCACCGCGCCTGACCCACTCCTGGGCTGAAGTCAGGGCGGGGCCGTTTTCAGCGTCGCCACCGGTTCCGTTGTCGAACGCCCTTCGCGGCTGCGCCCCGAAGGCGATGCCGCGCATGGCCAGCACATAGCGGAGAACCAGTGCGGCCACTGTGAGGATCACGGCACAGCCGGCCACCGGGATAATCCCGTAGTCAATGTTGGCGTACGGAGCTGCCACAGCAACGACGCCGGCGATGGTGACCGTCGTCGGACCGGATACCGCAAAGAGAGGAAGGCCCCTGACGCCTGCTCCGCGCATAACCACGAGCCCGGGCCCCAGGAAGATCACTGCTGCCAGCAGCAAAACGGGCACGAATGTCACCCAGGGCATGGGGGCTCCTCGACAGTTTCAGGGAAATATGGCCAGTGGCCAACAATACTGTAAGCACGGCGAGCGCTCACTGCCGTCCCCGGGTCCCGCAATCGGTATGGGAGACTAGTCCAGTGAATCGAACGTGGATTGTCATTCCTATGTACAACGAAGGCACCGTTGTCGGCGATGTGATCCGAGGTCTCCTGCCTACTTTCCCCTACGTCGTGTGCGTGGATGACGGCAGCTCGGACGAGTCGGCAAAAATCGCCCGCGAAGCGGGAGCCGTGGTGGTGCAGCACCCCATTAATCTTGGCCAGGGAGCCGCCCTCCAGACCGGCATCGAGTATGCGCTGCAGGATCCGGCGCTAGGGTGCATTGTGACGTTCGACGCCGATGGCCAGCACAAAGTCTCTGACGCCTTCGAGATGGCGAACCGCATTCTCAGCAACGAGGCAGACATCGTCCTTGGCTCGCGCTTCCTTGACGACCGAACCAAGCTCACTCCGATGAAACGGATCGTGCTCAAGACTGCCGCGCTACAGTCCAAGCTGTCCACCGGGCTGGACCTGACGGACGCGCACAACGGGCTCAGGGCCTTCAACCCCTATGTCGCCCGAAACATCAACCTGACGCAGAACCGCATGGCGCATGCCTCCGAGCTGGTCAACAGGCTGGCAGCCATGAAGCCCCGCTACGTGGAACACCCCGTGGAGATCATCTACACGGATTATTCGAAGGCCAAGGGGCAGTCCCTTTTGAACTCGGTCAACATTCTCGCCGAACTGTTTTTGAGGTAATTCATGCTTATTGTCATCCAGATCATCCTGGTACTCGCCGTCGTCCTGGTCGCGATGATCCTCATGCGGGGCGGTTCAAATGCCAGGCATCTGGCAATCCGCCGCATCATGCTGATGGTGTTCACTTTTGTCGCAGCTCTGTCGATCTTCTTTCCTCAGATGCTGACCACGGTCGCAGGATGGTTCGGAATCGGCCGAGGAACGGACCTTGTCCTGTACGGCGTCGTTGTTTGGCTCCTGATTTTCATGGCCACCACCTACCAGCGGTTTCGCCAGACTGAAATTTCGCTGACCAAGCTGTCGCGGCGTATCGCCATTGACGAGACTCCGAGAGTCTGGGAAACGGACGGCAAGTAGCATGGCCGCAGGACCGGCAGTACCCACGGTGGATGTCTCGCTGATCATTCCGACCAACAGCATGCATCGCTGGCTGGACCGGGCTGTCGAGTCCGTTCTGGACCAAGACGGCGCCAGCTTCGAGCTGATCCTCTACCTGGACGGGGTCGAGCTGGCCCCGGGCAAGGAATGGGCCTCCGACCCGCGTGTTCGGCTGATTCGTGGTACGAACCCCCAAGGCGTGGGGCATGCCCTGGGCGAGGCCTGCAAGCAGGCGCGGGGCGAATTCATTGCCCGGTTGGACTCTGACGACGTCGCACTGCCCGGCCGTTTCGCCCGGCAGGTGGCATACCTGCGTGAGCATCCGGACACCGTGGCGGTCACTGGCCGGGCGCCGTGGATTGATGAGGAAGGCGCCCGAATCGGGGCCTTCGGACATTCTGCCGGTTCCGACGTGCGCGGAAAACTGTTGGAGCAAAATGTGCTGGTCCAGTCGGCGATCATGTTCCGTACAGCTGACTATCGGGCGGTGGGCGGGTACAACCCCCTCAAGCAGATGGAAGACTACGACCTGTGGCTGCGTCTGGCCTTGCGGGGACGCATGGCGGTGCTGGAGGACGATGTCGTTGAATACCGCATACACCCCGACCAGACCAGCCGGGGCGTGCATCCCCGGGCGTCCTACGTCAGGACAATCTTTGCCGGTAGGAAGAATCTCGCGGAGTCGCTGGGGAAGTCAGCGGTCAGCCAACTGGTCCGCAACACGGCGTTCCGCACGGCGCTCTACATGATGTACTACCTGCCGCCGGGCTTTATTCGGCGGATCAGGACGCTGACTTCCCGCTGACGCAGGCAGTGGGAGTCGTCCAGTCGCCGTGCGTCTTCCGGGACTGCGGCTACCGGCGGCAATGCAGCCCTGCGTTTCGGTACTGGTAGGCTGATGAAAGTGTGTCCCGGGCCGGTCGTAGCCCGGGGCTGGCCTTATATGTTTATGGAATTTACCCCAAGGCGGTTATAAAAATGTCCCTACTGACTGGTTCTTCGGTGCTCATCACCGGAGGTACAGGCTCTCTTGGCAAGGCTCTCATCAAGGAAATTCTGGACAACCATGACGTCCGCCGTCTTGTGATCATTAGCCGTGATGAGCTGAAGCAGCACGAGTGCCGCGCGATGTTCAACAACGACCCGCGACTGCGCTGGTTCATTGGGGACATCCGCGACCGCCAGCGTCTGGACCGTGCATTCCACAAAGTGGACTACGTCATCCACGCCGCCGCGCTCAAGCAGGTAGATACCGCTGAGTACAACCCGTTCGAGTACGTTCAGACCAATGTTCAGGGCTCGCAGAACGTCATCGACGCAGCCATCGATGCAGGCGTGAAGAAGGTCGTTGCCCTTTCTACGGACAAGGCCTCCAGCCCGGTGAACCTCTACGGTGCCACCAAGCTCTGCGCCGACCGACTGTTTATTTCCGGCAATCATTACGCCGCCGCCTACGACACCCGTTTCTGCGTTGTCCGCTACGGCAACGTCATGGGCTCCCGGGGCTCGATCGTTCCGATCTGGAAGCGGATGGCAGCCGAGGGCAAGTCGCTTCCCGTTACCGATGACCGCATGACCCGTTTCTGGATCACGCTGGACCAGGCCGTGAAGTTCGTGCTGGACTCTTTCGAGATTATGCAGGGCGGCGAGCTCTACGTTCCGAAGATCCCGTCAGTTCGCATCACGGATCTCGCCAAGGCCGTGGACGATAACGCGACGACCCACGAGATCGGCATCCGCCCCGGTGAGAAGCTGCACGAAGAGATGATCGCTGCTGATGATTCCCGCCGCACGGTGTCAGTCGGCAACCGTTACGTCGTCATGCCCCACCTCGGTGGCTGGGGCTATGAGACTCCTGCCGATGCCGAGCCCGTCAAGGACGGCTGGAGCTACCAGTCGGATGGAAACGAAAAGTTCCTGAGCATCGAAGAGCTCCGGGAAATGTTTGTCGCGGAAGGTCTGTAAAGCGTGCTTCCCTATGGTCGTCAGTCCATCGACGAGTCGGACGTGCAGGCGGTAGCTGAAGCCCTTCGGAGCGACTGGCTCACCACAGGACCGAAGGTGGCCGAGTTTGAAGCTGCGATTTCGGCTGTGGCCGGCGGTGCTAACGCCGTCAGCGTCACTTCGGGCACGGCCGCGCTGCACGTCGCGTATGTGGCGGCGGGCGTTCGGCCTGGGGACGAGATCGTGACCACGCCCCTGACCTTTGTGGCCACGGCTGCAACTGCCGCCATTGCCGGCGCGAAGATCATCTTCGCCGACGTCGATCCTTCCACCGGCAATCTTTCCCTGGATGCTGCCCGCGCAGCGGTGACTTCCAAGACACGGGCCATCACGGCCGTTGACTACGCGGGACTGCCGGTGGATGCTGCGGCGTTCAATGACCTCGCCCACTCCTCGGGGGCACTCTTCGTCGAGGATGCCGCCCATTCCGTGGGATCGCTGCTGGACGGAAACCCTGTGGGTAAGGTTGCTGACCTTACGACGTTTTCGTTTTTCCCGACGAAGAACATGACCACGGCGGAAGGCGGTGCGGTAGTTACCCCTCATGACGACCTGGCCACCAAGGCCCGGCTGTTCAAGGGCCAGGGGCTGGTCCGGGAGCAGGAGTCCCTTCGTTTCCCCGACGAGGGTCCCTGGCACCAGGAAGTGCATGAGTTTGGCCTCAACTACAGGCTTCCCGACGTGCTGTGCGCCCTGGGCATCAACCAGATCGCCAGGCTCCAGTCGTTCCGTGAGCGTCGGCAGCAGATCCATGACGCGTACAACGCGGCATTTTCGGACAATGACAACCTCACCATTCCGGGAACGGTGGATGGAGCGGTACCCGCATGGCACCTCTATCCTCTGCGGGTGGAGGCCGACCGCCGTCGGGCCATTTTTGAAGAGCTTCGTAGCCGCGGTATCGGTGTGCAGGTTAACTACATTCCCGCTTACTGGCATCCGGTGTTTGAGGATCTGGGCTACAAGCGCGGCATGTGCCCTGAGGCCGAGCAGTACTATCGCCAAGAGATTTCGCTGCCGCTGTACCCTGGCCTTACCGATCCAGAAGTTGAGCGCGTGATCGAAAACGTTCTGGCTGTAGTCGGCTCATGACGGAACTGACGTCGCCGCGTGTTGTTGCGGTCATTCAGGCGCGGGTGGGGTCCACCCGGCTGCCGGGCAAGGTGCTGCGCAACCTGGCAGGCGCGGCTGTGCTTGAGTGGGTTGTCCGGGCTGCCAAGGCTGCCCAGGGGATTGATCAGGTTGTCATCGCTACGTCCGTGGACGCCGGAGATGACGCTATCGCGAGCTTCGGGGCGGACCACGGTATCGAGGTGGTGCGGGGGAGCGAGGAGGATGTTCTTAGCAGGTTCCTTCTTGCTGCCGAGCTCTCGGGTGCAGATGCCGTCGTTCGTCTGACAGCTGATTGCCCCTTGCTGGACCCCATGGTGATTTCCCAGGTCGTGTCGTTGTGGCGGTGCGATCCCAGCATCGACTACGTCTCCACCACCCAGTACCGCTCCCTGCCCAGGGGCCTGGATGTGGAGCTTGCCACGGTTGCGGCGCTCACCGCAGCGGATAAGCGGACTGAGTCCTATCACCGTGCCCATGTCACGAGTGCCTTGTACGAAGAGGGGTCCGGCTTCAGCTGTGCGGCCCTCACGTTTCGTCCGACGACGGCGCAGTACAGGGTTACGCTCGACACCGCTGAGGACGCTGCACTGTTGGAGGAGCTCGCGCCGCTTCTGCCGCAGGTTCCGCCGCGCTGGCGGGATGTCGTGGGCATCCTGGATGAGCGACCCGACATCGTGGCCATCAACGCGCACATCGAGCAGAAGGCACTGAGCGAGGGCTGATTTTGCGGGTACTGCTCAGATGTGATTCGACGAAGGCGCAGGGCCTCGGCCACGTCATTCGAACCATGGCACTGGCGGAAGCTGCCCTGGCTGCCGGCCACAGCGTTCAATTCAGTGGTGATGTGGAAAGCCCTGTTGGCCGAGCCCTGATCGAGGATCTTTGCTCGGCCATCCACCCGATGCCAGACGGACCCGAAGCGGTAGCGCGGCTGGCCTGTGACGTGGGGGCCGACCTCGTTCACATAGATACGTACGCGGACCAGGGCGACTTGGTTGCGGAGCTGCGCACGGTGGGGGTACTCCTGTCATCGATGGAGGATGGAAGCTTCGGAAGGCGCCCGGCGGATCTTGTGATAGATCCCTCACCTGGCGCTGAACTTGCCTACCGGCCGGGGGACGGCTCCTACAGGCTGTTCCGGGGCGCAGGGGCAATACCGATCCGCCGTTCGATCCGGGAGCTTGACGGCGCCAAGACCGTCAGCCGGGGGCTGTCGGCGGGCAGGGACGTCATGATCGTGATGGGCGGCACGGACGCACGCGATATGACAGCCCGGTGCGTGGAGCTCTGGGCCCAGACTCGGGTACCATCGCGCTGCTTCGTCGTGGACCCGGGTGGCCGGCGGGGGTTTTCCGTCGAACTGACCGCTGGCCAGTCGCTTGAAGTGATCCAGCCCTCCCTGCAGGTTCCCCACCACTTCCCCTCGATGGATCTCGTGATCAGCGGAGCCGGCACTACAACCTGGGAGCTGGCGACGCTGGGCGTACCCATGGCCTTGGTGCAACTGGTTGAGAACCAGGCCGATAATTATGCGTTCGCAACAGGTAACGGAATGGCCCTTGGCCTTGGGAACGCGAGCATGGGGCAGCTGGACGAGCCATCAGCAGTCGCGGCGCTTCGGGGCCTGCTCCAAGACGATGTGCGACGTCTCCGTCTGGGAGTCCAGGCGCGGAGCGTGGTAGACGGCGGGGGAGCAGACGCGATCGTGCGGTACTGGGAGCAGATGGCGGCCGAGTCGGATGGAATCTCGGTCAGGCCCGCTGAGATCCATGACGCGGGGCAGCTCTTTGATTGGCGGAACGACCCGACTGTACGCCAGGTTTCGCGGGAAAAGGATGAACTGGCCTGGGACACACACCTGGCTTGGGTGTCTCGCGTCGTCAAGGATCCCGGAGTGTGTCTACTCATCGTGCAGTGCGACGGTCGGCCTGCGGGCACCGTGAGGTTCCATGTTCTCGAGGACGGGCATTGGGAAGTCTCCATCACGGTTGCTCCGACCATGCGGGGGCGAGGACGGGCCGCCCAGATTCTTTCGGAGGCAGAGCGCTATTTCCTGGAACGCCGTCCCGAAGCTGTGCTGCACGCCTCGATGCTTGACTCCAACATCGCGTCCTACAAGCTGTTCCGCAACGCAGGTTATGAAGGGAACCTCGACGGTTCCGGCGAGGAAAGCTGGTACCACCTCGTGAGGCGAGGCGGCACACTTCCCGGCCGGTGACCTGCGGAGAACCACATAGGTTTCTACGAAGCAGGGCCGATTGCTTCTTTTGAAGCGTATTGGCGATTCATGATGAAGAAATGACCCCTGGTCGGTGCATGCCAACCAGGGGTCTTCTGTCTACTGGCCGCAGCCAAACTGCGGAGGCGGCCTGCAGTCGCCTATGCTAAACGACGTCCCAGGTAAGGGGCGTGCCGGCTTCGCAGTCTTGGCGGAAGGGACGCCCAAGGACTGTTTCGTACATGGCGGGTTCAAGGCCTCCGGCGGGCCGGATGGAACGAACGTTCTCCGGCGATGCGAGTTCCCCCGCCCGCACGGGTTTGACTACGTACAGTGAACGCCGAAGTCGCTGACTCTCGGATTCGCTGGCAGTCTGCCGGATGACCGGCGATCCGAGGGCCTCCCACGCCGTCTGGCTCTCCTGAACCAGTGCGGCAAGCTCGTCCGGTTCGAGGGAGAAGTCGGAGTCGACGCCCCCATCCGCACGGCTCAGCGTGACGTGCTTCTCGATAACCGTAGCGCCGAGTGCAACTGCAGCAATCGCCGCACCGATGCCCATCGTGTGGTCTGAGAGCCCCACCTGGACACCGAAGGCGTCCCGAAGCACAGGGATGGTGCGCAAGTTCGACTCTGACGCTGCCGCTGGGTATGAGGACGTGCAGGCAAGGACCACGATCTGGTCGTTCCCCTCCGCCCGGATGGTCTGAACAGCGGTATCGATGTCCGTCATCGAAGCCGCGCCGTTGGACAGAATGATGGGCTTTCCGGTCCGGGCAACCAGCCGGAGGAGCGGCAAGTCGCCAATTTCGAGGGAAGCGATCTTGTAAAGCGGAGCATCGAGGGATTCCAGCAGTTCCACGGCAGATGCATCAAACGGACTGGAGAACGGGATCAGCCCCCGGGAACGCGCGCGTTCGAAAATCGGGGCATGCCACTCCCATGGAGTGTGAGCCTCCGTGTAAAGCTGGTACAGGTTCTTGCCACCCCAAAGCGGGTGGTCGGAGCTGATGTTGAACTGGGGCTTGTTGGAATCGATGGTGATAGTGTCCGCGGTGTAGCTTTGCAGCTTGACGGCCTGGGCGCCAGACTCGGCGACCATATCGACGATGTCAAGAGCGCGCTGCAGGTCACCGTTATGGTTGCCCGACATTTCGGCAATGATGAACGGCCGTTCGGAGTTGCCAATCCTGTGGCCGGACACTTCGTAGGATGCTTGCATTACTTACCTATCTCGCTTAGGCGCTTGTTTGACGCTGCTGGTGCGGGTGGAAGGAGGGCCTACCATGATGCTAGACCCCGCTTGCGGAGGACAAAAAAACCTGCTGCGGCGGCTGCGGCGGCCAGCACTGCGCTGACTATCCCGGCCGACACCGTGGTTGGGAGCAGGAAGTTTGCGGCAATGACCACGGTGGAGGCCATGGCGGCCGCGGCGAACGACCGGATGGGAATGAATCCTGGAAGCATTCGTGCGGCCAGAATGCAGTAGGCCATGCCCAGGCCCGCGAAGGTGGCCGCCTTGACTGCCCCCAGCAGCCAGTACTGCTCACCCTGCGCCGGGATAACGGCAACGACGGTTCCTGCAACGAGGAGGAGGGGAGTCACCCAGGTGAAGGCGCTGGTCTTCTGCCGGGCAAACATGACGGACATCGCCACCAAATAGAGGGCGTAACCACAGGCTGCGCCGGGCAAGACCTTGGCTAACTGCGTGACCTGGTGGTCTTCGCCTTTGAGGACCAGCATGCCCAGTGTCGCAGCAGCCGATGCGCCGATGGCGATCGCCCCACCCACCAAGGCGGTTTGGTTCCCTACTTTTCTGACTGTCTGCCCAAGATGTTCACCATGTGACGCTTCGAGGATGCGGGCCGTCCAGACGTTGTTGAGCCCGGAGAGGATGGCAAAAGGTCCCAAGGCGAACGCGGCGGCCGCCACGTAGCGACCGGCGGATTCTGAATCCTGGAAATGCTGCACCAGGAAGGTGTCCCCCTGCATCAGCAACATGATCGCGAAGCTGTGGGGCAGGACCGGCAGCCCAAGGCGAAAGGCTGACCGGACAGCTTTCTTTGCCTTGGAAGGCCAGAGCGGCGGTGCGAGTGCCATGCCCGCTATTGCTGTGGCCAGCATTCCGACGACGAAGGCAGCCATGTAGGTCGCGGAATCCGGCGAAATATAGCTGATGGCGAGCAATCCGGCCAAGTGGGATAGCAACGAGGCGCCGCCGCTGAGCAAGACAAATGCCAAGGCCCGGCCCTGGCTGCGGAGAATCGCCTGCGTACTGACGACGGAGCTCAGCAGCCCGGTTGCCAGGATGGCGCACGAGATCGTGATTGCAATGTCCCGGTCTGGCTCCAAAACGAAGTAGCCGACGGCTGCCAGGACTGAAAGTGTCAGACTGAGGATGATATTGGCGCCGTTGATCGCCCGGGCGTGGGTGGGTCCCTCTGAAGGCCCAAAATAAGCCCGCGTGATGGCAAGGGGCAAGCCGGCGGACAAGACAACCTGGCCGACCTGCAGGAGTACGGCCGAGAGGCCCACCCGGCCCCACTGTGTGGCGTCAAGAATTCTGATGGAAAACGGCTGCACCAGCAATGCACCCATTCCTTGCAGGGCAGCTCCCAGAAGATAGTAAAGGGACTGCCTGGCATGGGACGGGCGGGCTCGTGAGGATTTAGCCAACGTTGATGAAATCGGGAGCGACCAATCTTGTGGACACCGAACGGGGGAGTCTGTCCGGCAGGTGTTCGAATGGATCCTTCAGGAAGTGGAGGGGGGACAGCTTCGCCTCGTTGACTACGGGTCCGACTTTGCGTTGCTTCAGGCCCAGAATCGACTTCGCCTTTGTCCACGGGGCGCCGATCCAGTAATCGGCAAAGGGCCGAAGCCCGGGTGAATCCCAACCCAAAACGCTGCGCAGGTCGGAGGGCGACTTCATGTACTCCTGGCCCAGCTCTGCGTACGCGATCTTCTGCAGGACAGGAACCGAGATGCTTTCCTCGTAGAACTCGGGCCAAAGGCTTCTCAGGTACTCCTCAGACGATGTCTCCTGGACGCCGGCTATCTGGAAGTGCGGGCCATACAAGCTGACCGGGGTTTCTACTGCAGCGCCATATATCAGGGCGGTGGCGAGCCGGTTTGAAACCACCTTCTTGGAGCTCATCAGCAGCCACATGACCCGGGCAAGGAACGCAGGGTCGCGTCGTTCGCCGGCAGTTGTGATGCTGTGGCCGGCCTTTCGCCACGCTTCGACAATTTCGGGCTTCTGCAGATCGTCCACGTGCATGCAGACCAACGCCGAGCCCTCGCGCTCGAACACCTCCCTGGCGTACCCCTGGTGATCGCCTTCGACGTCGAGGAGTCGGGTCCCATGGAAAGGAAACACGACCGCGTCGATGGAGCGTTCTATCGCCGCCCCGCTGTTCCTGGCCATTTCGGCAAGATACAGAGCGGGCGACCCAATGGGGGTGCTGGCGAAACCCGTTTCACGCAGGGATTCCTCTTCGCTCCATCCGCGGGAAGCGTGGGTCCATGTGAACAGGTTTCCCAGGGGCGCTGAGTCGGCGAGGTCGGCGAAGTGCGTCCGGATCGGCGTTACGGGTGTCCATCCATGCTGCAAGAGCCCGGCCATGTGACGGGGGCGCTGCAGCCCTGCATAGCCTGCAAGCACGGCGGAATGGCCATAGAAGTGGTTCTGAATGTCCATTACCGGACGGGTCTCCTTAAGATCTACGCGGCAGTCGGCGCTGAAACGTAGCGCCAGCTACGGCACTCAGGCACGCATCGCTGTCATCAAGGCTAGCTTGTGCCGGCATTCAGGAGCACATTGCTGAATTCGCCGTTCGACGCGACACCGTACAGCCACATGCTGCCATCTTTGTGCCTTGCCAAGATGTTGGGTTGCCCGGCTTCGGCGAAAGCGCCAACCCCGGAAATAGACGAGAATACATCCCAACCGGCGCCTACCCGGCGCCGAGTCTGGAATCCTGCGTTCCCGTTCCCTGGGTACAACCATAGTTCACCTGACGATGATCTAGCCAAAATGTCCTGCTTGCCGTCGCTGGTCAGGTCCTCTGCGCTCACAACGGAGTTGAAGATGTTCCAGCCGGAGCCGATGACTTTGCGTGGCTGGAATCCGCCGGTGCCGTTACCCGGATATAGCCAAAGCTGTCCGCTGCCATCCCGGGCAATTACGTCGGCTCGGCCGTCTCCTGTCCAGTCGCCCGGCGACAGGAGGGAGTTAAAGGTATTCCAGCCGTGTCCGATCACCTTGCGCGGTTTGAAGTTCCCTAGTCCGTCAGTGGGATAGAGGTAGAGCGTGCCATCCTGCATGCGGGTGATGAGGTCGGGCTTTTGGTCGCCGTTGAAGTCGCCGGTGCTCACGATTGAGCTGAAGATATTCCAGCCGGCTCCGATCTGCTTCCGAGGCAACCAGCCTCCATGACCGTTACCGCGGTAGAGGTAGAGGATTCCGCTCCTGTCCGCGGCAAGAACATCGAGGTGCCCGTCACCGTCGAGGTCCCCGGCCTCCAAGACCGTGGAGAACGTCCCCCAGCCGGCACCTGCCTTTACCTTGTTTAGGTACCCAGTGGACCCATTGCCCACGTAGTTGCGGAGCTGCCCGCCCGAATCCCTGCGCAGCACGTCAACGGGGCCATCGCCATTCAGATCCTGCCCGCTGCGGACTTCCGCTGCACCGCCCCATCCGGTGCCCAGGAGGCGGCGGGCCAGGAATCGGCCGTCGCCGGTGCCGGGATAGAGGTAAAGATCCCCGCTGTAGGTCCGTGCGAGGAGGTCTGGGTTTCCATCTGAGTTGTAGTCCCCGGCGGCGCTGACGGAGTTGAAGACGCCCCAGCCGGTACCAATGGCGCGCCGGGGCAGGAACCCGTGAGTACCGCTGCCTCGGTAGAGCCACAATACGCCGTCTGAGGAGACAGCAGCCAGGTCATTCAGGCCATCGCCGTCAAAGTCGCCAACTCCATCCAGAGAGTCGAAGGTGTTCCAGGCGCTGCCGATTTGGATTCGTGGTCGTACCCCGCCCGTGCCGTCATTGCTATAAAACCAAAGCGTGCCGTCGCCCGACCGCGCTAGGATGTCTGCGGCACCGTCGCCGTCAAAATCCGGGCTGGCAAAGACGCGGCTGTATATATCCCAGCCAGAACCAATTTGTCTTGCGCTGCCGAAGCTTCCGTCCGCAAGGCCGAGCTGTAGAACGAGCGCTCCGCTACTGCTCCTGGTGACCAGGTCAGGCCGGCCGTCACGGTTCATGTCCTGGGGGGTGAGGGAAATGTGACTGGCGAACTGCTGCCCGGAGGCGAAGCGCTTCAAGTTCTCGTAGCTGCCATTCCAGACATTTGAATCGCCGGCAAAGGGGCCGCTGGGGCTGAACTGCCAGATGCTGTAATTACCCCAGCTGGAAGGGATGGCTCCAGGACTGTTGGTAGGGGCATCCGGATAGGAGGCAACCCATAGGGGGTAGTCACCGAAGCCAGGGGCATCATTGGTGCACTGCTTCCACCAATTTGTGTTCGTGTAGATGACGGGGAGCCGTCCGGTCAACGACCGCATGGTGTTGCCGAAGTCCCGGACCCACGCAACCAACTGTTGGGGCGTTTTGTCGTAGCAGGTGTCTCCGTGGTAGAAGCCGTTGATGGTCTGGCCCGCATAGGGATTGAATTCGAAGTCCAGCACTGGGGGCATCGTGTAACCGTCACCCGCCCAGCCGCCGCCGTTTGCCACGAAAAAGCGGGCCTGGTCAGCACCAGAGGAGGCGTTGGGGATTGCGAAGTGATAGGCGCCGCGAAGCATGCCTACGTTGCGGGCACCCTGGTACTGGGATGAGAAGCTGCCGCTGATGAAGTAATTGCCTTCGGTGGCTTTCACATATGCAAAGCGCGAGCCCATGTTCCATTGCTGTTGCCAGTTCACGGCGCCTTGGTGGCTGCTGACATCTTGGCCCTTGACGCCAAAGGACGGGACCCACGTAGCTTCTGTTACAGCATCGCGGCGCGACCGCACGGCAAGTGGATTGCCCTGGCCCATCTGGGCGCCGTCTGCGCCTGCCGCTGCCTGCATCGCGGCCTTCGCTGCTTCGGAATCGAGCTCGGTGCCCGGGGCAGGCTCCACGGGGGCGCTTGTTTCGCCTGCCGTGGCAGTC
Organism: Arthrobacter globiformis; assembly: GCF_003261175.1. Taxonomy (GTDB): domain Bacteria; phylum Actinomycetota; class Actinomycetes; order Actinomycetales; family Micrococcaceae; genus Arthrobacter; species Arthrobacter globiformis_A. Next base: position 158,154 of record NZ_QLNP01000105.1, read on the forward strand.
GGCGTTGATTCCACGGCTGAAGCCGGAACCGGCGCCCCAAAACCCGCAAGAACCACGAGGGCGAAAAGGCTAGCGCTGAACGGTCGAGCAGTCCTTCGCCATGCAGTTATGGTCTGTGTCATATATCCGCTCCGCAGTCCGGGCCGGTGGCCCCCAACAGGCCAGTAGGCGCGGCCGGGCGGACGCGGTTGGGTCGCCCCGCTCAGCCCAGCCCCCAAGGGGTAGTCCTTGGCGCGGCCTACCCTACCACTCTTGTTACTGCTGATGCTAATGATGGACTTGGTTCCAATGTGGTTTATGGGACCCGAAGCGTGGGCTTTTGCTACGGCAGCTCGTGCAGGGATTTCAGCGCCAATCCCTGCAGCTCTAGACTGGAGGCCATGAAGGTTTTGGTCACCGGCGGCGCCGGGTACATCGGATCACACACAGCTCTCTGCCTGCTCGAAGACGCACATGAGGTTGTCGTGCTCGACAACCTCATGAACTCGAACATTGAGGCAGTTCGCCGCGTTGAGGAGCTCGCCGGCAAGAAGGTGGAGTTCCGCGAGGTCGACCTCCTTGACGCTGAAGCTGTTGACCAGGTCTTCGCGGAGGGCGGGTTCGACGCCGTGATCCACTTCGCCGGCCTGAAGGCCGTCGGCGAGTCCGTGGCGAAGCCGCTCTGGTACTACAAGAACAACGTTGTGGGCACGCTCAACCTCCTCGAGAGCATGGACAAGGCAGGCGTCCGGAGGCTGGTCTTCAGCTCGTCAGCCACCGTTTACGGCGCCTCGGAGCACGTTCCCCTGATTGAAAAGTCTCCGCTGGACGCGACAAATCCCTACGGCCGGACGAAAGAGCAGATCGAGGACATCCTGTCCGACCTGAGCGACGCCGACCCGCGGTGGAGCATCGCACTTCTGCGCTACTTCAACCCCGTAGGTGCGCACGAATCGGGGCGCATCGGCGAAGACCCCCACGGCATCCCCAACAACCTTTTGCCCTTCGTTGCGCAGGTTGCGGTTGGACGGCGCGAGAAAGTCATGGTGTTCGGCAACGATTACCCCACGCCGGACGGGACAGGGGTACGGGACTACATCCATGTCATGGACCTCGCAGCCGGCCACTTGGCAGCGCTGAACTACCTGCAGACCAAGACCGGCTCGTTCCGCTGGAACCTTGGGACCGGCAGGGGTTCGTCCGTTCTGGAGGTCATCGACGCATTCGGTGCTGCTGCAGGGCATCCGGTCCCTTATGAGTTCGCACCCCGGCGGCCGGGGGACGCGGCCGTCAGCTACGCAGATGCCTCCGCCGCATTGGCAGACCTGGGCTGGTCCGCCCACCGTGACCTGGCGCAGATGTGCGCCGACCACTGGCGCTGGCAGAGTGCCAATCCGTACGGCTACGCCGGAGCAGAAGCGACTGAACCGGCGGCAGCCGCTACGTCCTAACCACGGCATCGCAGCTCAGTTATCCACATGCCTGAGTTTGTGCTTGGCTCACGGGATAGCATCCTTTAGCTTTAACCCAGATGTACTGCCTCCGCTGGGGGCGGCAGTCGTTCGGGGGAATTCATGGATGCAGTTCGCATTGTCGAGGATGAAGTCCGGGAGCTGATCCGTCGGCGCGGTCTCGATCCGTTGCACCAGACGGCCGAGGTCAGGCGGCTCGTGGAAGCGGCCGTGACCGACTATGACGAGCGTGCCCTCATGGGGCCGCTCCCGCCGTTGGGGCCGCTGGAGTCAGCACGCCGGTTTGTCTTTGACGCGGTGGCCGGGTTCGGTGCCCTCCAACCGTTTCTGGACGATCCGGGCATCGAGGAAATCTGGATCAACGCGCCCACTGAAATCTATGTCGCCCGGAACGGCGAATCCGAACTCACATCCCTGACCCTGACGGACCAGCAGGTGCGGGACCTCGTTGAGCGAATGCTGAAGAGCTCGGGCCGGCGGCTGGACATCTCATCACCCTTCGTGGACGCGGCACTGCCTGACGGATCGCGCCTGCATGTGGTCATCCCGGACGTCACCAGACGCCACTGGGCGGTCAACATCCGCAAGTTTGTTGTGAAGGCGACCAGGCTAGATCATCTCGTGGAACTGGGCACACTGACCCCTCAGTCCGGGCGCTTCCTGGGTGCCGCTGTCGCGAGCGGACTCAACATCCTGGTCTCGGGTGCGACGCAGGCGGGGAAGACCACGCTGCTGAACTGCCTGGCGGCCAGCATCGGCAGCCGCGAGCGAGTCATTACGGTCGAGGAGATCTTCGAACTGCAGTTTCCGCTGCGCGATGTGGTCGGGCTGCAATGCCGGCAGCCGAACCTCGAAGGCGAAGGCGAGATACCGCTCCGCAGGCTGGTCAAGGAAGCCCTCCGCATGCGCCCTGACCGCCTGGTGGTGGGCGAGGTCCGCGAAGCCGAGAGCCTCGACATGCTGATCGCCCTCAACAGCGGGCTGCCGGGGATGTGCACCGTCCATGCCAATTCAGCACACGACGCCGTAACCAAGATGTGCACCTTGCCGCTGCTCGCCGGGGACAACATTTCCAGCGCGTTTGTGGTACCCACCGTAGCCTCGTGCATCGACCTGGTGGTTCACTGCAGCCGCCTTGCAAACGGGCGGAGGCAGGTGACGGAAATTCTCTCCCTGGGCAGGCGGGTCGAGAACGGCATCATCGAGTCCTCAATGATTTTCACGACGATCGGCGGCCTGCTGGAACCGACGGCCAACACAATGCCGGCGGAGGAGAAATTCGCCAAGGCCGGTTATGAGGTCGCGGCACTCTTGGACCCGCGCTGATGGCTGCGCTGCTGGGGGTCCTGGTAGGAGCCGGTCTGTTCCTCATCTGGTGGTCGGCCTGGGACGAGCCCGCGCGTCCCAAGCGTGAACCGCGGGCAAGCCGTCTCCATGACCTGCTGTTGTCTGCCGGAATTGAAAAGGTCACCGGCGCCGGTCTCATCGGCAGCTGCCTGGGACTTGGCGCCTTCGGGACGCTGGCCTTCTTCGCTGTGAGCAGGTCCTTGCCCGTCTCTGTTTGCTTCGGCCTGTTCGGCGCCTGGCTTCCGGTGGCGGTGGTGAAATGGCGGGTCAAAAGACGAAGCTCCGTCCTGCGGAGAGCGTGGCCCGACGTCGTGGACCATCTGCGGTCAGCCATCCGGGCCGGGTTGTCACTGCCCGAAGCACTGATACAGCTGGGCGAAAAGGGGCCGGAGGAGCTCCGGCACGTATTTCGCGACTTCGGCTCGGACTACCGCTCGGGCGGCCAGTTCGACGCGTCGCTGAACAGGCTCAAGGAGCGGCTGGCGGACCCCGTAGCTGACCGCATCATCGAGGCACTTCGGCTGACCCGGGAGGTGGGCGGCTCCGATCTCGGCAAGCTGCTCGGGACCCTCGCCGAGTTCCTGCGCGAAAGTGCACGGACCCGGAGCGAGCTTGAAGCGCGGCAGTCGTGGACAATCAACGCTGCGCGGCTGGCCGTCGCGGCGCCGTGGATCGTCATGCTGCTGCTGGTCAGCCGTCCGGAGGCTGTGGCTGCATACAACACCCCCATCGGGGCGGCCGTGCTGTTGGGAGGCCTGGTTGTCTCGCTGGTGTGCTATTCAGTCATGCTGAAGATAGGAGCCCTTCCAGAGGAAGAGAGGGTGCTGCGGTGACCACCGTTCCAGCGGCTGCGATTGTCTGCGGTGCATTCCTGGGTGCCGGTCTGTGGCTCCTCCTTGTCAGGCTCCCATTCATGCGGTCCATCAGTTTCGTGGAACGAATCGAACCGCAGCTGCGATCCCAAAACCTCGAATCGAGGCTCCTTCGGGCGGAGGAACGCGTTCTCACTCCTTTTGGTCCCCTCGAACGCATACTCCGTCCGCTGATCAGGGAAGCCACAGCCAAACTGGCCAGGTTCAACCTTGGCTCCGCCGCCCTCAGCCGAAGACTTGCGCAGGCGCGCATCGACAAGTCGCCCTTGGACTTCCGGGCCCAGCAGCTCTTCTGGGGGCTTTGCGCATTCATTGCGGCTGTCAGCGTGATAGTGCTGGCCGCGCTCTCCGGGAGATTCAGCCCTGTCCTGGCCGTAGCGGTCTCCGTCGGTAGCGCGATCGGCGGATTCCTCTTCAGGGATTACTGGCTCGGGGTGCAGATCAAACGGCGGGAGGAGCGGATGGTGGCAGAATTCCCCAGCCTGGCGGAAATGATTGCGCTTGCTGTGGGCGCCGGGGAGAGTGCCACCGGTGCCCTCGACCGCGTGTGCAGGACCGCCCGGGGCGAGCTCTCCAAGGAATTCAGCAGCATCCTGGCCGAAACCCGTGCGGGCAAGCCCCTGGTGGAAGCGCTTCAGGAGTTTTCTGCACGCACCGATCTGGGGCCGCTCATTCGCTTTGTTGACGGCATCGTCGTGGCGGTGGAACGCGGCACACCACTGGCCGAAGTCCTCAGGGCCCAGGCCCAGGACGTCCGCGACACGGCCAAGCGTGAGCTGATGGAGTCCGCCGGCAAGAAGGAGATCGCGATGATGGTGCCGCTTGTCTTCGGTGTGCTGCCCCTGACAGTGGTGTTTGCCGTATTCCCCGGAATAGCGGCACTCAGCCTGAATTTTTGACGCCGCTGCTCCGGCAACCGTCGCAGTAGCCATATTCAACAAACAAGTAACTCCGAGAAAAGGGAAGCACATGACATTCATGGCCAGGCACGGACTTGCACTTGTCGCCGCAGTGGCGGCGCTGATCGGCCGCTCCTTGACCGCGGCCCCCCGGTTCCGGAAGACCTTCGCGGACCATCCTGAACGCGGGGATGTGCCCGGCTGGGTCATGATCACCCTGATGTCCGCGGTCCTTGTTGCCGCGCTGCTGGCCGTGGCCGGCCCGGCCTTGGAAGCCATGTTCAACCAGGCAATGGACACGGTTGGAAAGTAGCCCGTGAACGAAACCGGTGCGGCCACTTCCGGACGCGAGCGGGGTGCTGCCGTTGTCGACTTTGTGCTTGTGGGCGCCCTCCTGACGATGTTTTTTGTCTCCATCATTCAGCTCGCGCTCGTCCTGCACGTCCGGAACACACTTATCGATGCTGCGGCGTCCGGCGCCCGGCACGGGACCTTGGCCGACCGCACCGCGGAGGACGCCCGGCACCGCACCGGCGAGCTCATCGCCACGGCGCTCAATGCCGACTTTGCCCGCGACATTGAAACACGTGAAGTCGTGTTCCAAGGGCTGCGGACACTGGAGGTGACCGTTAAGGCCCCGCTGCCCGTCATCGGTCTCATCGGTCCGCGCGGAGGGCTGGAGGTCGCCGGGCATGCCGCGATCACCGGCTGACCGCAGGCGGCGCCACGTCACCAAGCAATGTGCGGACAGGTTTCGGGAGGCTCTGTGTGCCGGCCCTGGCGCTACACCCGGCGCTCACGGCAGCCTCGGCGCCCAAGGCGCCGCTGACCCCGGGAACGCAGGGGACGACGTCGGGCAACGGGGGAGTGCGGTCGTGGAGTTCACGTTCCTCGGACTGCTCCTCATGGTTCCCGTGGTGTACTTCATCATCACTGTTGGCCAGCTTCAGGGCGGCTCGTTCGCCGTGGTGGGCGCAGCGGACCAGGCCGCCAAAGTCTTCGTGGCCCAATCAGATGCAGCGTCGGGCCGGGCGGCCGCTGAGCAGGCCACCATGGTGGCCCTTGCTGACTATGGCCATCCCGCCGGGAACGCCAGCGTCGAGATCCACTGCGACTCCGGCGGCGACTGCACCGCGGCGGGCTCGGCGGTCACCGTCACCGTCCGCCTCACCGTGCCGCTTCCGCTCGCCCCCTTCGGAGAGGCGCTGCGCCTCAACGCCGGCCAGCTCAGCGCTTCGGCCACCCAGGTTGTGGGCAGGTTCCGTTGACGCCTCCTGCAGCCAACCGTACCTCCGCCGGGCCTGCGCGAACCAGCCGCGATGAGGGCGGGCAAATGACAGTCCTCATCATCGGGTTCGTCATGCTGGCCCTGTTGGTCAGCACCGTAATCATGGCGGCGTCCAGCCTCTACATCGAGCACAAGAAACTCCTGTCGCTCGCGGACGGCGCCTCCGTGGCGGCCGCCGACTCCTACACGCTTGGCCAGGTGGAAACGACCAGCGGCACTCCGTCGGCACTTCTGAACGGTGACAGGGTCCGGAACGTCGCCGCCGATTATCTCAGCCGCAGCGGCGCCTTCGGACGCGTCGACGCACTGGCCGCCGCGGCGGGAACAGGGACGCCGGACGGTTCCACCTCCGTCGTGGTCCTCAGCGCCACCGTGCACCCGCCGGTGGTCAATTTCCTCATCCCGGATGGCATAACCATTGCCGCCACGTCCACCGCACGCTCCCGGCTGACCCGGTAGCCCAAGCGGCCGGTTCCCCGTCAGGCCGGTGAGGGTGGATAGCGTACGCTTAAACAACCATGGCTCAAATTGATTTTGCTGCAGAAATCCGCGCGCTGCGCGGCACCTATACCTCCATCGAAAAGGTCACCGATGTCGAGGCGCTCAAGGAAGAGATCGCAGAACTGAGCGAGCGGGCCGGCGAGCCGGACCTGTGGGATGACCCCGCGGCCGCCCAGGTTATTACCTCGCGGCTGTCGCACCGCCAATCCGAGCTGGAGCGGCTGAACACGCTGGTTTCCCGCATCGACGACCTTGAGGTGCTGGTGGAACTCGGCCAGGACGAGGACGACGCCGACTCCATGGGGGAGGCTGAGACGGAGCTTGAGTCCATCCGCAAGTCGCTGAAGGACCTCGAGGTCGTCACCCTGCTCTCCGGCGAGTACGACGAGCGGGAAGCCGTGGTTACTATCCGCTCCGGTGCCGGCGGCGTGGATGCCGCGGACTTCGCCGAGATGCTGCTGCGCATGTATCTCCGGTGGGCAGAGCGCCACGGCTACCCCACCACCGTCATGGACACCTCCTACGCGGAGGAGGCGGGCCTCAAGTCCGCCACCTTCGAGGTCAACGCGCCGTACGCGTTCGGCACGCTGAGCGTCGAAGCGGGAACACACCGCCTGGTCAGGATCAGCCCGTTCGACAACCAGGGCCGCCGGCAGACGTCCTTCGCTGCCGTGGAGGTCATTCCCCTCATCGAACAGACAGACTCCATCGACATCCCGGACAACGAGATCCGCGTGGACGTCTTCCGCTCTTCCGGCCCCGGCGGCCAGTCGGTCAACACGACCGACTCCGCCGTGCGCCTGACCCACATCCCCACCGGGACCGTGGTGTCCATGCAGAACGAGAAGTCGCAACTGCAGAACCGCGCAGCCGCGCTGAGGGTGCTCCAGTCGAGGCTCCTGCTGCTCAAGAAGGAGCAGGAGGACGCGGAGAAGAAGGCATTCGCGGGCGACGTCAAGGCATCCTGGGGTGACCAGATGCGTTCCTACGTCCTGAACCCCTACCAGATGGTCAAGGACCTCCGGACCGAGCACGAAGTGGGAAACACTACCGCAGTGCTGGACGGCGCCATTGACGACTTCATCGAAGCCGGGATCCGCTGGCGCACTGACAACCGCAACGCCGAACGCTAGGCGCACCCGCCCGGGCAAGGGACCCAATCCCGCGACACGCCCTCTGACTCCCGCCTGAGCGCGGTGGCCCGTGCGTATAGTCGAGAGGCCGGAGCTCTTCTTCCCCCTAGAGAAAGCCCCCGCGCCGGTTGCAGACTATGCCCATAAAGCCGTGTCCTGCAGGGTTTTAGGGTCATGATCCGTTTCGAAAATGTCACCAAGGTCTATGACCAGAAAGCCAGGCCCGCCCTGGATTCTGTCAGCCTTGAAATTGACCGTGGTGAATTCGCCTTCCTCGTCGGCGCGTCGGGATCCGGCAAGTCCACGTTCCTGCGCCTGGTCCTCAAAGAAGACCGCGCCACCTCCGGGATGGTCCACGTCGCCGGCCAGAACGTCGCCAACATCTCCAGCTGGCGCGTGCCCCGCCTGCGCCGCGGAATCGGCGTGGTGTTCCAGGACTTCCGCCTGCTGCCGCAGAAGAACGTCTTCGCAAACGTCGCCTTCGCCATGCAGGTCATCGGCAAGAGCCGCAGCGTCATCCGCGACACCGTCCCCGAGGTGCTCAAGACCGTAGGCCTGGAGGGCAAAGAGAAACGCATGCCGCACGAGCTCTCCGGCGGTGAGCAGCAGCGCGTGGCCATTGCCCGCGCCGTAGTCAACCGCCCCGGCATCCTGCTGGCCGACGAGCCCACCGGCAACCTGGACCCCACCACGTCCATGGGCATCATGGGCGTCCTGGACAAGATCAACCAGAACGGCACCACAGTGGTCATGGCCACCCACGACGACGACATCGTGAACGAGATGCGCAAGCGCGTCGTGGAGCTCAAGAACGGCAAAGTCATCCGCGACGAGGCCCGTGCCCTCTACACGTCGATGCTGCCTGTGGTCGGCCAGTCCCGAAGGCTCAAGGATGCCAGCGGACGCGATGAGGCCGCGCACTCCGGCGGCCAGGCTGCGGGCCAACAGGCAGCACGCGAGCAGGCGGCGCGCGAGCAGGCGGGGGAGGGCCGGCTGTGAGGCTCCAGTTCATCCTTGGCGAGATCGGCGGCGGACTGCGCCGCAACCTTTCGATGGTCGTCTCCGTGATCCTGGTGACCTTTGTGTCGCTGACCTTCGTGGGCGCCGCCGGCATGCTCCAGCTCCAGATCAACCAGATGAAGGGCTACTGGTACGACAAGGTCCAGGTGGCCATCTTCCTGTGCGGGGAAGGGTCGACGGCGGCCGGTTGCGCCTCGGGACCGGTGACGGCGGAACAGCAGGACAACGTGCGGACCCTGCTGGAATCGCCAGCGGTGGCCCAGTACGTCAACGATTTCCAGTTCGAATCCAGGGACGACGCCTACAAGCACTTTAAGGAGCAGTTCTCGAACTCTCCGATCGTGGATTCGGTCACGCCGGACCAGCTTCCCGCCTCGTTCCGAATCAACATGAAGGACCCGGAGAAATACCAGATCATCAGCGAGACGTTCTCCTCGCAGCCGGGTGTTGAAACTGTCATCGACCAGCGGCAGGTCCTGGAGCGGCTCTTCTCCGTGATGAACGCGGCGTCCCTCGTGGCAGTGATCATCGCCGGTGTAATGACGGTGTGCGCCATCCTGCTCATCGCCACTACGATCCGGCTTTCGGCGTTCAGCCGGCGTCGGGAGACCGGCATCATGCGGCTCGTGGGCGCCTCGAAGACAGTGATCCAGCTGCCCTTCATCCTTGAAGGGGTGATCGCCGCGGTAATCGGAGCAGCCCTGGCCTCCGGAACGCTGTGGGCCGTGGCCCACTTCTTCCTGGGCGAATACCTGTCCAAGCAGTACCCCGATACGGCGTTCATTTCGCCGGCGCAGACGCTGCTCCTCGCCCCGGCGCTCGTCGGGCTGGGTGTTGTTCTGGCGGGTACTTCATCTCTGCTCACGCTGCGCCGATACTTGAGGGTGTAGGCCATGCTCATCGAAGGAATGCCCATGACCAGGTCCGGCAGGCCCGTGCGACGAAGCCCGGGCGGGCGCCAGCGCAGGGTTCTTAGTGCCGCCGTGGCACTGGTGCTGGCCGCGAGCCTGGGAGCGTCGGCTCCAACCGCGTTCGCAGGCGACCTTGAAGACCAGCAGGCCGCCCTCAAAGCAGAAGCTGCCCGGGTCCAGCAGTCGCTCGAATTCGTCGACGCAAAGATTTCCAAAGCTGTCGGCGACCTGGTGATCTACCGGGGCCAGCTTCCGGCCGCGCAGCAGGCGCTGCTCGAGGCACAGGGCCGGGTGGCGAGTGCCGTCAAGGAAGTGGAGGCCCTCGCTGCCAGGGTGGATCTGGCCCAGCAGAACAAGGCCAAAATCACCCAGCAGTTGGATGCAGACAAGCAGAAGATCGCCAGCACGAAGAAGCTGATCGGCCAGATCGCGACGCAGGCGTACAAGTCCGGCGGCGTGCCGTCTGACCTCACCCTGTTCTTCGGTTCCAACAACACAGGCAGCCTCACTGACACGATGGACATGGCCGACCAGGCATTGCGCAGCCAGAACTCCGCAATGGACAAGCTCACGCAGCAGAACGCCACCAACGTTAACTCGCAAGCACGCCTGCAGGCGGTCGAAGCCGAGATCAAGGACCTCAAGGCCAAGGCCGATGCGGCGCTGGCCAAAGAGAAGGCCGCCCGCGACGAGGCCGCCGCCAAGAAGGCCAAGGTGGACAAGCTCATCGCCGACACCACCCGCCTGAACAACGAACTCGAGGCAGCCAGGCCCGGAATCCAGAAGAAGCTGGCTGGCGTCAAGGCACGCCAGGACGCCGTCGCTGCCGAAATCAAAGAGCGTGACCGCAGGCTGCGGGAGGCGTGGCTCGCCGAACAGCGGCGGATCGCCGCCGCTGCCGCCGCGGCGGCGAAGGCCAAGGGGGAGCAACCCCCGCCTTACGTGCCACCGGTGACCGGACCGCCGTCGGCCTTTGGCCTCCGCCACCCGTTCCCCGGCAGCGTACCGATCACCTCCGGTTTCGGATGGCGGGCGACGCCGCCCGGCACCATCGATTTCTATGGTGCCGGTGGCTACATGCACACGGGCATAGACTTCGGTGCCGCTTGCGGCACGCCGGTGTACGCGGCGGCGGCCGGCGAAGTTTTCTCAGCCGGCTGGGCGGACGACGGCGGCGGGAACAACGTTAAAATCTCGCACGGTGTGGTCCAGGGCAACTCGCTGACCACGATCTACTACCACAACACCAGTGTGGTGGTCTCGCCTGGACAGCAGGTCAGCCAGGGCCAGCTCATCGCATACTCGGGCACCACGGGAAACTCCACCGGCTGCCACTCGCACTTTGAGACTTGGCTGAACGGTGAAGCTGTTGACCCGATGCGCCTGCTCTGACCAGGGCAGGACCAGGCGGCAGCGGCGTCCTGACGGCGCCGGCCCGCCGGTGCACCTGCCGTAGAATAGTAAGACTTTGTTCCGGTGCCGCCGGGACAGCCAGTACCGAGAACTGAGGAGTTGAACCGTGCCCAAAGAAAGTGGCCGAAAAGTCGTGGCCACCAACCGGAAGGCCCGGCACGACTACCACGTCATGGACACCTACGAGGCCGGGATCGCTCTCATGGGGACGGAGGTCAAGTCCCTCCGCGAAGGCCACGCTTCCATGGTCGACGGGTTCTGCACGTTCTACAACGACGAACTCTGGATGGAGGGCATCCACATCCCTGAATACAACCAGGGAAGCTGGACTAACCATGCAGCGCGCCGGCGGCGGAAACTCCTGCTGCACCGCGAGGAACTCATTAAGATCTCGCACAAGGTCCGCGAATCGGGCTTCACCATTGTGCCGCTGCAGCTGTATTTCGTGGATGGCCGCGCCAAGGTGGAAATTGGCATCGCGCGCGGTAAGAAGGACTACGACAAGCGCCAGACACTCCGCGAGCAGCAGGACAAGCGCGAGGCCCTCCGCGTCATGCGGGAACGCAATCGGCGCTGAGCCGGCGCGACGACACGCGGTGAACCATCAGGAATGATTCGCCGCTGTGATGCGTTATGATTGATAGTCCGGCAGGGATCTGGTCCAGAACCTACGCTCCGCCGGTTTGGTAACAAAATACGGGGATGATCGGTTTCGACGATGTTAGTCGCGACAGGTGAAGCGGGCCGAGGATGCAGAATTATCTCGTAAACGCTGTCTGCAAACCAATAAGTGCCGAATCTAAGCGCACTGACTTCGCTCTTGCTGCCTAAGCAGTAAGACAGTCCGTCAGCCCGAGGTTGCTATCGCCCCGGATCCTGGCGTCATTTAGATAGCCACTGCTGTTTGCTCCCGTCATCGGAGTAAACGGGACTTTTAGATGACTGGGCCCGGATCAGCCGCCTGTTTGCAGGACGGCTGGGGCCGAGAATATCCGACGCAAACTGCGCCCGGAGAAGCCCTGACAACACGACATCGGACGGGGGTTCAATTCCCCCCATCTCCACTGAATCCCGTTACCCAACGGGGAATGCCCGGACCTAGGTCCGGGCATTCCCTGTTTAAAGGTTCGAGCCCCTTGCCGTTCACCCACGGCGTAGCCCGTACGGGACTACCCGCCATCCCTGTGGGGTTGTGACTGGTATCACGAATCCAGCAGTTCGAATCCAGCGGTAGGGAGGCATGCCATGTTTACGGCGGCTGCAAACGAACCGGGCCCCGTCGATGACGGCGCGGCCCTCGACTCCTATTCGGAGACGGTCATCAGCGTGGCCAAGACCGTCACGCCCCATGTGGCCGCCATCGAGATGACGGGGAACCGCCGCAACGGACGGTTCCGGGTCGGCGCCGGGTCCGCGGTCCTGTTCACAGAGGACGGCTACCTGCTGACCAACGCCCACGTGGTTGCCGGCACCCAGAAGGGCCGCGCCGTCTTCGCTGACGGCTCCGGCACGGACCTTGAAGTGGTGGGCGCGGATCCGTTGTCCGATCTTGCAGTGGTCCGGGGCCGCGCCCCGCATGTCGCTCCTGCGGAGTTCGGGGACGCCGAGTCACTGCAGGTGGGGCAGCTGGTGATTGCCGTCGGAAACCCGCTGGGTCTCTCGGGCTCGGTGACGGCAGGTGTGGTCAGCGGACTGGGACGCGCCATCCCTGTCTGGGCCGGACGCAACCGCAGGGTCATTGAGGATGTTATCCAGACCGACGCCGCCTTGAATGCCGGCAGTTCCGGCGGGGCACTGGCGGACTCCCGAAGCCGGATCGTGGGAATCAACACGGCGGTGGCGGGTGCCGGGCTGGGGCTGGCTGTTCCCATCAACAGGACATCGCGCCGGATCATTTCCGCGCTCCTGTCGGACGGCCGGGTCCGGCGCGCCTATCTCGGGGTGGTCAGCACCCCGATCCGCCTGGGCGCCAGCGAAGTGGTCCGCACAGGGCAGCGGGACGGGCTGCGCGTCGTGGAGGTGCTCTCCGGTTCCCCGGCGGAGCAGGCAGGTCTAAAGACCGGCGATGTGCTGCTGCGGGTAGGCTCCCGCGCCGTCAGCAATGCCGAGAGCCTGCAGAAACTCCTCTTCGCCGAGGCCATCGGCGTCCCGATGAACATAGCCGTGCTTCGTGACGGCCACTTAACCGACGTCGCGGCCGTCCCCGGCGAGATGGCGGACTGGGGATAGCCGGGCCGCGGATACAGACTGGGCACTGACTCAGGAGGGGACACAAAACGGGCTGGCCAGGGAATCCTGGCCACCCCGTCCGGTGGTATTGGGCAATCAGCGCTTCTTCAGATGCGCTACGGGGTCCACTGCTCCCTCATGCGGGGCCTTGGCCTTCTTGTCCGCGCGTTTCTGCTTGATGGTCTTGCCCGCTTTTTTCTGCTGTTGCTGGTGCGGCGATTTGTCCGGCATGGCGTGCTCCCTCGTCCGAGGGGCAGGAGGGTGCCCCTCCCTACGTAAATTACGCCTGTTTCAGCCCAGATGTAACTGCCTGGTATGCCCGTCAGCCCGTGACGTCGGCTATTCCCACAAACCTGGTGCCCACGCCGTCGAACTCGCTCCGCACGAAACCGGGCGCGGGCGAGGGAACCTCGGAGGGGCGGTGATGATCGCACACGACGTACGTGAAATCCGGCCACCATTTCTTGGGCCGGGCCGCCTCCTCGTAACCGCAGACCGCGCAGACGAGGTGCACCCATACCGGCCGCTTCCCTGTCCGGTTAGCGCGGGACTGGACGAGCCACGCAGGGGGATTGTCCAGCAGTTCGCCAAGCTGGGCTTCGGTCAGAAGCTTGGGAATGCCGTGGCGCTGCGCCATTTCCAGTGGTACATCCAAGGCAATTGCTGCGTCGCGTCTGCTGATCATCCAGTCCACGATACGGTAAGTCATGAGCGATGCCAGCCAGACCACTGCTCCCACGCGTCTCCAGCGGCAGGTGCTGGCTGTCGCGATCGTGGCGTCTTTCATGGCGATCCTCGACAGCTTCGTTGTCAACCTGGCGCTGCCCGCCATCGGCAGGGAACTCGGCGGCGGCCTCCGCGTCCAGCAGTGGGTGGTGGATGCCTATCTCCTGACGCTCGGGGCGCTCATTCTGGCGGCCGGCTCGCTCTCGGACCATTTCGGACGGGTGCGTGTGCTGCAGTGGGGGCTGGGCGGGTTTGCCCTCACTTCGGTCCTCTGCGGGGCAGCATGGACCGGTGAAATGCTGGTGGTCAGCCGGGGTCTGCAGGGAGTGGCCGGAGCACTCCTGGTGCCCAGTTCGCTGGCGCTGATCGCCAGCCACTTCGACGGCGCCGCCCAGGGGGCGGCCATCGGCAAATGGTCGGCGTGGACCAGTGCCGCCGCCATCGTGGCCCCCTTGATAGGCGGCGTATCCGTGGACCTGCTCTCGTGGCGAGTCATCTTCTTCGTCAACGTCGTGCCGGCGGCTGCCATCTGGCCCGTGCTGGCCAGGCTGCGGAAGGCCGATGCGGTCCCCGGCCCTGCCGGCAGCATCGACATTGCCGGGGCGCTCCTGGCCGTCATCGCACTGGGCGGACCGGTGTACGCTCTGATCGAGCAGGGGACTGCGGGCTGGGGCAGTCCGCAGGTCTGGCTGCCGCTGGCGGCAGGCCTCGTGGCCACGGCGCTCTTCCTCATCCACGAATCGCGCACTGCCGCTCCGCTCCTGCCACTGGGCATGTTCGCGGTCCGGAACTTCGGCTGGGGCAACATCGCCACCGCCGCGATCTACGGTGGCTTTTCCCTCGGGTTCTTTGCGCTGGGTATCTATATCCAGCAGGTCGGCGGCATGAAGGCGACCACCGCCGGCCTGGCGCTGCTGCCCTCGACGGTGATCCTGATGCTGTTGGCATCGTTCTTCGGTGGCCTGGCCGGCAAGTACGGTCCGCGGTGGTTCATGACAGCCGGTCCGGTGCTGTGTGCGGCCGGATTCCTGCTGACGCTGTCCGTTGGCGGCTCCCTGAATTACTGGACCCAGATCCTGCCCGGGCAAGTCGTCTTCGGCCTCGGCCTATCCATGACAGTGGCACCCCTGACGGCGGCCATCCTGGGATCAGTCGCTGAGAAGCAGGCCGGCGTGGGCTCGGCGGTGAATAATGCTGTTTCGAGGATCGCCGGCCTGGTCTGCATAGCCTTTGCGGGCTTCATCGTCGGTCCGGAACTGACGACGCCGGGCCTGCACCGCGCGCTGCTGGCCACGGCCGCGCTGCTGCTGCTGGGTGCGGCCTGCTCCGCCGTCGGAATCCGCAACCCGGTGCCGGCTAGCCGCCGCTGACCGCGATTCCCGCCGCGGCAGCAGCCAGCCCCAGCACCAAGTTGGCGAGGATGTTGGCGGCGGCGGCCAGGTAGCGCCGTTCGCTGGCCAGCCGCACCGTCGCAGTGGTCCAGGAACTGAACGTGGTCAGGCCGCCGGCGAACCCGGTGGCCAGGGCAGAGTGCCATTCGGGGCCGAACACCGCTGCGGCGCCCACGGACAGCCCGATCACGAACGAGCCGGCCACGTTGACCAGCAGGGTAGCCCAGGGCCAGTGCCGCCGCGGCGACGGGAAGCCGGCCAGCCAGCCATCTACGGCGAACCGGAGAAGGGCTCCGGCGATACCGAAAAGACCCACGAGGAGCGCCGTCACCGTCCAGCACCACGAGGAGCGCCGCGGAAGGCGCGGGGCGCGCCGAGTACCCTGCCCGTCCGCCATCCGGCGGCAGCCGCCGCCAGCCCCAGCAGGACAGAGAGTCCGAGGTAGATAAGGCCCGGGCCGGGCAGCCCGCTGCGGGTCAGCTGGTCAGTGGAAAATACGACGGCGGAGAAGGTGGTGAAGGAACCCAGCACGCCCGGCCCGATTGCCGCACGGAGCCAGAACGCGGTCTGCGGCCGGGTGATCCAGATGGTGGTGAGGGCTGCCAGCACGAAGCTGCCGACGAGGTTAATGCCCAGCGTGGCCCACGGCAGCTCTCCCGCCTGGTCGGGGAACAGCAGGCCCAGCCCGTACCGGAGTTCGGTGCCGAGCAGGCCGCCGGCGGCCACGGCCGTCCAGACCCGCCAGCCGTAGCCGGAGCCCGTCGTGGGGGCCGCGCCGGTGCTGCCGGCCAGGGGAGCCCGCACCAGTGCCTACAGGCCGGCCATGCGGCAGCCGGGATGTGCGGAGTCGCTGTGGATCCAGAGCGCGGAGGCTACTTCGTCGGCGAGGTCGACGTCGCGGCTGGTCCCAGGGGAGCCGATGCGGACAACCAGGGCGCCGCCGAAGGGCTTGCGGCCGCGCACCTCGACGTCGGCGTCGAGGTTGATCTTTTCGGCGGCAAGGTAGCGCAGCAGCTCCGGGTTCTCGTCGCTGATCCGGGTGATCCTGCCGGTGTGGCCGTCGTCGAGCTCGGTCATCCGGTGGGCGGACGGCATCCGGACAGAACCGTCGGCCGAGGGGATCGGATCGCCGTGCGGGTCCCTGGACGGGTTGCCCAGCCGGGCTGCCAGCCTCTCAACGAACGTGTCCGAGACCGCATGTTCCAGCTGTTCGGCCTCGTCGTGGACTTCATCCCAGCTGTATCCCAGGTCCTTGACCAGGTAGGTCTCAATGAGCCGGTGCCGCCGGACCATGGAGAGGGCAAGCCGGACTCCCTGCGGCGTGAGCGTGATGGCGCTGTACGGCTTGTGGAGGACCAAGCCCTGGTCCTTGAGCTTGCGCACCATCTCGGAGACCGAGGAATTGGCCACGCCGAGGCGCTGTGCAAGCTGGGTGGAGGTAATGGGCTTGTCCTGCCATTCCGTGAAGGAATAGATGACCTTAACGTAGTCCTCGATTGAGGAGGAGGGCGTACTGGTCTTCACAGCTTCAAGCCTACCTGCTGCCACCGCGGCGTTACGCCCGGACAGCCCGCCAGGTCTGGGTGAGGTAGGGGAGCTGCAGCAGTTCGCCCTCGGCATGCCCCAGGTGTTCGTGCAGGTACCAGGCCAGGTTGCCGGTCACCTTGGTGCGGGTGGCGTCGTTGGCCGCGAGGTAATAGCTGCGCGACTTGGCCAGTTCGAGGATGTCCTCTGGGGTGACGGGATCCTCCCACCGGGTCAGGTGGCTTTCGAGGGACGTGAATTCCGGGCCGATTTTGGGGCGGAAGTGGGGTTTGTGGACGTCCCCGGCGTGCATGATGCGGGACAGCCGGTGCACCCAGGGCACTGATGTGTCCAGCTGGTTCCAGATCAGGCCCAGCACCCCGTGCGGCTTGAGGATCCGGGAAATCTCGGTGCTGGCCCGCAGCGGGTCGCACCAGTGCCATGCCTGAGCAACGCTGACGACGTCGAACGCCGCCTCGGGCAGTCCGGTTGCCTCCGCGGTCCCTTCCAGAGCTTGAACCGCGGGGTAGGCACGGCTGAGCTGCTCCAGCATGTCCATGGAAGGATCCACCGCGCTGACGCTCAGTCCGCGTTCCACCAGCAATGCCGTGAATTTGCCGGTTCCGGCGCCAATGTCGGCAGCAGTGCTGGCCCCGGCTGGAATGAGCCAGTCGGCGGAATCAGCAGAGTAGCCGGGACGGACGCGGTGGTAGTGCTCGCCGCCGTCCTGGAAGCTCTGCCCAAGCTCCTGCCGCCGTCCGTGATGAAGTTTGGGACCGCCCCGTGCCACGCACAGTCTCCTTAGCCCGACGTCGAAAATTACCTTTCGAATTTACCGCACGGGGACCGTTGCCGTAGCAGGCCGGGGGTGACGGCTTTGTCCGGGTTGGCGGCTAGTCCTGCACGCAGGGTGCGGCGCCCGCGGTGCCGGGGGTGTTGGGTGCCCACTCCGGGTAGGTGCGGGTGTCGTTCGCCGGGACCCAGCGTCCGGCGTCCACCACGTAGTCCCAGCCGAGGCCGGAGCGGCGGAGTTCTTCGATGCCGGCGAGCAGCCGCTGGGCGTCCTCGACCCGCGATCCCACACCGAAGCTGGCACGCAGGGATCCGGACGGCAGGCCCAGGCGCTTCAGCAGCGGGTGCGCGCAGAAGCGGCCGTCGCGCAGGCCCACGCCGTGTTCGGCGGACAGGTAGGCGGCCACCAAACCTGCGTCGTAGCCCTCCACGGAGAAGTTGACCACGCCGATGGCGTCGTCCGGGTCGCTGTCGGCGAAGATCTGGTGGACGGTGACGCCGTCGATCTTGCGCAGCCCCTCGATGAGGAAGGACCGGATGGCGGCCTCATGGGCGTGCCAGCCCTGCGGATCAAGGGCAGCGATGACCTGGGTTGCCCGGGCCAGGGTGGCCGCGCCGAGCACGTTGGGTGAGCCGCCCTCGTGGCGGGCAGGGCCGGTGGCCCAGCTGACGCCGTCGAGCCTGGCCTCGCTGACGGCGCCGCCGCCGGCGAGGTGGGGGGTGCCGGCGTCGAGCCAGTCGGGGCGGCCGATCAGGACGCCGGCCCCGAAGGGGGCGTAGAGCTTGTGGCCGGAGAAGGCGAGGTAGTCGACGTCGTCCGCGGCGATGTTGACGCGGCGGTGCGGCGCGAGCTGCGCGGCGTCCACCACGATCCGGGCGCCGTATTCGTGGGCCAGCGCAGCGAGGCGCCGGATCGGAAGGATTTCGCCGGTGACATTGGAGGCGCCGGTCACGGCGAGGAGGCTGACATCGCCGTGCTCCAGCTCGGCGCGCAGGCTGCCGATCGTGGCTTCCAGCGTCTCCGATGCCACTACGCTGCGGTGCGGCACTCCCTGCCACGGCAGCAGGTTGGCGTGGTGTTCGATGTCCAGGTACAGCACTTCACCGGTGTGGTGGTGGTCCTCCACGGGCAGGCAGCCGGCGAGGAGGTTGAGGGAGTCGGTGGTGTTGCGGGTGAAAATGACGGCGTCATCGGCGCGGCCGCCCACGAACTCCCGCACGATGTTCCGCGAGTTCTCGTATACGGAGGTGCTGATCTGCGAGGCATAGCCGGCGCCGCGGTGCACGCTGGCGTAGTACGGCAAGATCTCGTTGAGGTACGCGGAAACCACCGACAGCGCGGGCGCGGAGGCGCCGTAATCCAGGTTGGCGTAGCGGACGTGGCCGCCCTGGATCAGAGGAGCCTGGATTTCTGCGCCGGTGACGGCTGCCAGGGGACGGCCGGCGGCGGCAAATCGGCCGTCCAGCAGGGCCGCGTCCGCGGCAGAAGACTCGGTGGAAGAAATGGTTGCAGTCGTCATGGGACCTCACTGAGAAAGGACCCCGTGTGACGGGGATCCGCGCTTGCCGGGTCCGTTCCGGATCGGCCTGGTCGTCACCCGGGGCACCCCACCGCGAATGGAGGGTTGCCGGCCAGCTAACCGGGGTTTAGCGCTGGCACTCGTGACCTGTTACGAGACTAGGACATCCGGACGGGCGATGAAAAAGCCTGTCCGGAATGTTAAGCGGATTATTACGCAGCGCAGATATCGGGCCTCAGGCCGAATAAACGACGGCGAACGCCCCGGAAGGGGGCATTCGCCGTCGTAATATTCAGAGCAAGAGGCGCAGGCCGCGGTGGGACGAAAACTAGAGCAGATCGTCCAGCTGCGGGTTCAGGCGCTTCAGGACTTCCGAGTGCAGGATCGAGTTGGTCGCCAGCGCATTGCCGCCGAACGGGCCGTCGGTGCCTTCGAGGGAGGTGAAACGGCCCCCTGCCTCGGTCACGATCGGCACCAGCGCGGCCATGTCGTAGAGGTTCAGCTCAGGTTCGCAGGCGATGTCCACGGCCCCCTCGGCCACCATGCAGTAGGACCAGAAATCACCAAAGGCCCGGGTGCGCCAGACCTCCTCGGTGAGCTGGAGGAACTCATCGAGGTTTCCGCGGTCCTTCCAGCCGCCGAGGCTGGAGTAGGACAGTGAGGCGTCGGCGAGGCTGGACACATTGGATACCTTAAGCCTCGTGGCGGCAGCGAGGGAACGGCCCGTGTAGGCGCCGGCGCCCTTGGCCGCCCACCAGCGCTTGCCCAGCGCAGGCGCGCTGACCACGCCGACCACGGGTTCGCCCTCGTCCACGAGGGCGATCAGCGTGGCCCACACCGGCACTCCGCGGACAAAGTTCTTGGTGCCGTCGATGGGGTCGATGATCCAGCGGCGGGAACCGTGGCCGGAACTTCCGAACTCCTCACCGAGGACGGCGTCACGGGGACGGGAACGGGACAGCTGGCCGCGGATGGACTCCTCGGCGGCCTTGTCCGCATCGGTGACCGGCGTCAGATCCGGCTTCGTCTCGATCTTGAGGTCCAGCGCTTTGAACCGGCTCATGGTCTGGTCGTCCACGGAATCGGCCAGCACGTGGGCCAGACGCAGGTCATCGTTGTACGTTGAAGCGGGTTGGGTCATGGATCCAAACTACCCTCAAAGGCACGGCGGGGCGGGGAGGCAGCTGCCGGGCTGCGCCGCGGGAGGCTAGCCGACGCTGCCGAGTTCCTTGGTTTCCTGGGCCTCCATGCGCGGGTCGGTGCCCAGCAGGCGGCGCAGGGACGCGAGCCTGGCTGCTCCGGTTGGGCCGGCATGCCCGGCCGCTACCCACGCATCCACACCGCAGTTGACGGCGGTGGCGTCGTGCTTGCAGCCTCGTTCGCAGGCCTCGGTGCCCGGCTCAAGGTCGGGGAAGGAGTGCAGGATGCGGTCCGGGTCAACGTGGGCCAGCCCGAAGGAGCGGATGCCCGGAGTATCGATGATCCAGCTCCCCGCCGGGGCGTCAGCGAGCTTGAGGGCAAGGGCCGACGACGACGTGTGCCGTCCGCGGCCCGTCACGGCGTTGACGCCGCCCGTGGCACGTTCGGCGCCCGTCAGGGCGTTGACCATGGTGGATTTTCCGACGCCGGAATGGCCCAGCATCACGGTCACCTTGCCGTCCAGGTGGGCGCGGAGCTCGGACACGGCGGCAACGTCGAGCCGGGCGGAGAGGCCGTCGTCGGACCGGGCGTCGATGCCGCCGGCCTCGGAATCGGCGGTGCGGCTGATGATGACCGGAAGGTCGAGGTGGCGGTAGTTGTCCAGCAGCCCGGTGGGGTCCTTGACGTCCGCCTTGGTGACCAGCAGCAGTGGTTCGATCCCGGCGTCGTAGGCTGCCACCAGCGCCCGGTCAATAAATCCGGTGCGGGGTTCCGGGTTGGCCGCGGCGACAACCACCACCAGCTGGTCCGCGTTGGCGACAACCGCCCGTTCCACGGGATCCGTGTCATCGGCGCTGCGGCGCAGCAGGGTTTTGCGGTCCTGGATCTTCACGAGCCGTGCAAGGGTGTCGGGCTCGCCGGAGACATCGCCAACGAGGGACACGAAGTCTCCGGCTACCACGGGGGAGCGGCGGAGTTCCCGGGCACGGGCGGCGATGACCGTCCGCTCGTTGCCCGAATCCTCGCCTACGACAGCTGTGTAACGCCCCCGGTCAACGGTGATGATCCGTCCGGTTACGGCGTCCTCATGGCTTGGGCGGTCCTTCGTCCGGGGCCTGGAACCCTTTTTGTTCGGCCGGATCCGGACGTCGGATTCGTCCCAGGAATCAGTGCTGCGTGCCACCGGGGGTCCCTGCGGTGTTGGCGCTTGCCGTGTCTGCGCCTGCGCTGTTGGCGCCCGCGCCACCCAGCTGTCCGAGCATGTCCGCCCAGAGCTTGGGGAAGTCCGGCATGGTCTTGGACGTTGTGGCGATGTCCTGCACTTCCACGCCCCTGACCGCCAGCCCGAGGATGGCCCCGGCGGTGGCCATCCGGTGGTCGGCGTAGCTGTGCACGACGCCGGCATGCAGCTCCGCGGGCCGGATGATGAGTCCGTCCTCTGTTTCCTCGACGTCGCCGCCGAGGCGGTTGATTTCGGTGACAAGCGCCGCGAGCCGGTCCGTCTCGTGTCCGCGGAGGTGGGCGATGCCGCTCAGCCGGGAGGGGCCGGAGGCCAGCGCGCACAGCGCGGCGACGGTTGGTGCGAGCTCGCTGGTTTCGGCGAAGTCCGCCCCCTTGATGTCGCTGCCGCCGGTCACCGTCAGGGTGCCGTCCTGCAGGGTCACCGCGGCCCCCATGTCGGTAAGGATGCTGCGCCACATGTCGCCCACCTGTGTGGTGTGCTCCGGCCAGTCCGGAATCCGTACGGTGCCGCCCGTCGCCAG
The DNA here is from genome assembly GCF_003261175.1 of Arthrobacter globiformis. Taxonomy (GTDB): domain Bacteria; phylum Actinomycetota; class Actinomycetes; order Actinomycetales; family Micrococcaceae; genus Arthrobacter; species Arthrobacter globiformis_A. Next base: position 180,074 of record NZ_QLNP01000105.1, read on the forward strand.
GGCAGCGGCCAGGAACGGGCCGGCGTTGGACAGGTCCTGTTCGATGCGCTGGTCGAACGCACGGATCGGGCCGGGGCTGACAATCCAGTGGTTCGGCGTGGAGTCATCCACCACCACGCCGGCGCCGCGCAGCACGGCAATGGTCATGTTGATGTGGTCCAGGCTCGGGACCGTGCTACCGGAGTGTTCTGGGCTTGAGTGTTCAAGGTGCAGGCCGTCCGTGAAGCGTGCTCCCACCAGCAGCAGGGCGGAAACGAACTGCGAGGACGCGCTGGCGTCAATGACGAGGTGGCCGCCGCGGACCTGACCCGTGCCTTCGACGCGGAACGGCAGCGAAGCGGGCATACCGCCGTCCTCGCCGCTGACGGTGACGCCCAGGCCTGCAAGCGCCTCGATGATGGTTCCCATCGGACGCGCCCGGGCGTGGGGGTCGCCGTCGAAAACGGTGGCACCGCTTCGGAGCGCCGCCAGTGGCGGAACAAACCTCATGACCGTCCCGGCCAGGCCGCAGTCGATGGCGACGTCGGCACCACCGGAGTTGGCCGGAATCGGCGTCACCTCCAGGTCCGGGCCGAAGGCGCCTTCGCCCGGCACTTCCCGGATGTCCGCGCCCAGCTGGCGCAGGGCTTCGATCATCAGCGCTGAGTCGCGGGAGTGCAGTGGCGCCCGGAGCCGGGACGGCCCGTCGGCCAGCGCGGCGAGCACCAGGTATCTGTTGGTCAGCGACTTTGAGCCCGGCACGCGGACCGTGGCGTCAACCGGCTGCTCCGCAAACGGCGCAGGCCAGTGCGGAGCTGCGCCGGAGGTCTTAGCGGACGCGCCCATGGGTGAAGCCGTCATTCCTGTTTATGCCCCCACCGCGTGGTCAACAGCCCGGCGGACTGCCTTGTCTGCGTTGCGGACAGCCTTGTCGGCACTGTGCAGCTTCTTGCCGGTGGTCTTGCGGGCGTCCGCGGCGAGGTGGCTTGCGGTCTTGCGTGCGTCGGCGGCGAGGTGCTCTGCGCGCCAGGCCAGGCCGGGCTTGCCGGCTGTGTCCACGGAGGCCAGCAGCACACCGCCGGTGAGGGTGATGTTCTTGAGCAGCTGGTTGCGGCGGGCTTCCCGGCCCTCCTTGCTGCTGATGTCCGCGCTGCGCCATTCAACGAAGGCGTTCAGTGCCGAGATGACGGCCAGCACCGAGGCTGCGAGGCGCGCGGATTTGCCGAGCGCGAAGAGGACACCTGCACCCACCTGCGCTCCGCCGATGACCCGTGCCAGGACCTTCTCATCCGTCTGGAACGGCAGGGCTTCGGAGGCGCGGCGCAGGAGGGGCGACAGTTGCTGTGCGGTGTCGTCCGCATTCCTGAGCTTGTCCGTTCCGGCGAGGATGAAACTTGAGGCCAGCATCGGCCGGGCAAAAAAGCGGACAACGGACATGAATTTCCTCCTGGATGGCCGAGCCGCGGTGGCCGCGGCGGAGTCGGTTCTAGTCTTGCACTTTTGCGGAATATTTGCCCACCGCGCGTCGTTGTGCACTTCAGGCCGGAAGCAGTCAGCAGGCGGTGTGCTGTGCGGTTTCCGGTGTTCAGCGGCGGCGGGGGATGTCCGGAACCGGCTAGAGCGCGGACCGCCGCACGAACGCGGGTTTGATCAAGCGGGTCTCGATAAGCGGAGTGGAGATGGAGCATTGACTTTGGTGAAGGAAGCTGTGGGGGTGCGAAGTCCCACCAGGATGCGGCCGTTTGTGGTGCCGGAAACCGACGCGTCTGAGGGTGGAAATGCCTTCTCGGGTCCGGACGTCGTCGCCGGCCCGGACTACGGCACGGCACGCCGTCGGACGCGGTCAGCGACGATCAAAGTAGACTTGAACGCAATGAGCACCGTGGATCCGGCCCTGCAGGCCGCACAGGAGGACGCCGCCAACGGCATCCCTAAGACTGGTACGTCGCCCGCCGCTGAAGCGGCAGAGGATATCGACGTCGGCTCGGAGAGCGCCGAAGCGCGCCGGGCCCGGTTTGAGCGAGACGCCATGCAGTACGTGGACCAGCTCTATTCGGCGGCCATGCGCATGGCGCGGAACCCGGCCGATGCCGAGGACCTCGTGCAGGAGGCGTACACCAAGGCGTTCTCCGCGTTCCATCAGTACAAGCCGGGCACCAACCTGAAGGCCTGGCTGTACCGCATCCTGACGAACACCTACATCAACCTGTACCGGAAGCGGCAGCGGGAACCCCTGCAGTCCAATTCGGACACCATCGAGGACTGGCAGCTTGCACGTGCCGAGTCCCACACCTCCAGCGGTCTGCGGTCCGCGGAGGCCGAAGCTCTGGACCACCTGCCTGATTCGGACGTCAAGCGGGCCCTGCAGGCCATCCCGGAGGAGTTCCGGCTTGCCGTGTACTTCGCCGACGTTGAGGGCTTCGCATACAAGGAAATTTCGGACATCATGAACACCCCCATCGGCACTGTGATGTCCCGGCTGCACCGGGGCCGGAAGATGCTGCGGGACGAGCTGGCGGACTACGCCGCCGACCGGGGATTCAAAGCTGCCGCAGACGCCACGGCGGCAACGGAAAGCAACAAACAGGAGAACGGGAAATGAGCGACTGCCAGGGATTGGGCGATTGCGATGACACCAGGATGCAGCGCATCTACGAGTATCTGGACGGGGCCTTGACCCGCAGCGACCTTGCGGAGATCAAGCACCACCTCGACGAGTGCCCGGAATGCGCACAGCAGTACGATCTGGAGTGCGTCATTCGAAAAGTGGTGAAGCGCTCCTGTACCGAGGCCGCTCCGGAAAACCTGAAGAACGCCATCCTGCAGCGGATCCACACCATCCGGCCAGTGGACGCCTGACGGTTTGCCCGACTTAAACGCGATGCCCCCGCTACCTTGCTGGTAGCGGGGGCATCGCGTTTAAGCTTCGGTTCAAGCCGTGGCTTAGGTGTTGGGGCGCTTCCCGTGGTTCGCGCCGCCACGCTTACGGTCACGACGCTTACGTGCACGCTTGCTCATAGCTGGCCTCCTTAATTTCGTTACCCAAAAGAGTTGCCCTCTAGTCTCCCATATCAGCGGACCGCCTGCGAACCGGCGACGGTGCGGGGCAGGGAATCGGGACCCGGTGCCCGGACGGCGCCTACAGTGAGTTCCGGATCGAGACCCGGGCCTGGTCCAGCACGGTCCGCACGGTTTCCAGGGCCACCGGCGTCATGGGCCGGGCGGTGGTGTTCAGGCGCAGCTCGGCGCGCATGTCGTCCCGGAACGCCTGCAGCAACATCTCCGCTTCCTTGAGCATGCGCTGCCCTTCCGCGGTGTAGCGGCCCGGTCCTGCCGGATCCGCCGACCTGGCCGCGGTGCGTGCCGCTTCCGCTGTGGCCGCCAGGTCTGCACGCAGCCCACGCATGTTGCTGCGGATGTCGGCGCGGAGGTCGTCGGCGAGCCGGCGGACGGAGGCCGCAATATCGTTCTCCACGGTCTCCAGCTCCTCGCGCCGGCTATTCAGCTCAGCCAGGCCCGCAGCAGTGATGCGGTAGTTGGTGCGGCGACCCTGGGATTCCGTGGCCACCAAGCCTTCCTCCTCCAGCTTGCCCAAGCGCGGATAGATGGTGCCCGCGCTGGGGGAGTAGGTGCCGCCGAACCGGTCGCTGAGCGCTTTGATGAGTTCATATCCGTGCTTGGGGCCCGCCTCCAGGAGCGCCAGCAGATAGAGCCGGAGCGCGCCGTGGGCAAAGACGGGAGGCATCAGAGTGCCGGTTCCGGGGTGACCGGTGCCTGGCCATGGAAAATGGACGTCTTCCCGGACACGGAGTTGGTCCGGACCAGCATGAGTTTGGCGTCCGGGCCCGAGATGGTCTGCACTTTGCCGCCGGGGTGGCCATACTTCCGGTCGTCGATGACCACCGGACCGGTGGCCGACTGGGCCACGATGTCCACGCCGACGTCGTGCGGGACGCGGACAGTCAGGTCACCGGACACCGAGTTCGCGCCGAAGTCGTGGGTGAAGCCGTGCAAGTCAAAGCTCATGTCGCCGCTGACGGTGTTGGCCCGGATATTGCTGAACTGGCCGGAAGCAGTGACCTCGCCTGAGACACTCTTGGCCGTGAGGACGCCGCTGTGGTTGCGGGCGATCACTTCGCCGCTGACGGTGTTGACGTGCAGTTCGCCAGTGGTTCCGTCCGCCAGCAAGGATCCGGTCACGGTGCTCAGCCGGGTCCGGCCGTGGACGCCTGAGACCAGTCCGTCCCCGCTCACGGTGCCTGCCTCGACCTCGACGCCGGCTGGGACAGCGATGCTGATAATCACCGAGTTGTCGCTGCTGTTGTTGACCGAATCCATCAGGTTCTTGAACCAGCCCTGCGGCCCATGCAGCTGGTGCCGGATTTCAAGGCGGCCGCCGGTCACGGACACGGCGAGCGGATCCCCGTGCACGTCCGACACCTCGATCCGGACGGCTGCCTCATCGTGCGTGACGATGTCCAGCCTGCCGCGGACGATACCCACTTTAAGGTGCGAGACGCCGTCGACGTCCATGGTCTGCGGCCCGGTGACGGTCCAGGAGTTCTCTTCCATGATTCCCTCCAATTGCGATATATCGTGACTGTGGAAGCCACGCTAGTCCGCATGCGGCGGAAGATCAAGATATATCGCGAGCTGGCTATTCTACTCCGGGCTGTCCATCCCCAGCCACTGGAACCAACCCCGGTGGAGCACCAGCCATGCCATCAGCCCGTAGCCCGCCTGCCCGGGCGAGCCGCCGTTGGCTGCGAGGTCCTGGCGCCACTGTTCGTGGTTCAGCAGCGGTGAAAACGTGTCGACGTAGAGGTGCTTGCGCCGGGTGGTTACGTCCGCAAAGGCAGTGTTCAGCTCACCGAGGCGGCGGTTCTGCACCGGATCCAGGGTGGGAGGCGGCCCCACGACGAAGACCTCCAACCGCCTCTGGGTGGCTGAATCCAGGATGTTGGCGAGGTTCAGCCGGCTCCGGGCAGTGGACAGCCCGAACTCGATGTCCCGGCCGGAGAGACCGATGACCAGCCGGTTCTCATGGTTGTCGGCGAACCGGCGCCCGGCCTCCTCGAGCCAGCGCGCGGCCAGGCCTTCCGTACCTTCCTGGGGGCACGGAAGCGAAAAGCTCTCCACCGTCATGCCGTCCTGCGGAGTGCGGGCGAGCACCCGGCCCAGCCATCCCAGCGCCCGGGGATCGCCGAGTCCGGCCAGCAGTTCATCTCCAACAGCCGCAATCCGCAGCTTCCTGTCTTCCACTACTACCTCTTCACTTGTTGGGAGGGCGTGTCCCGGATACGGACCGTTTGAATGCCAGCCTAAAGGTCCATTAACTCACGCCGATTAAACAGAACTGCCCGGCTGGAACGGTATGTCACCGTCCGGCCGGGCAGCTGTTCTGCTACTTACGTGCGAATGCCTGCTTCAGGAGCGCGTCCTGCTCCGCAGCGTGGCGCTTCATGGAGCCGGCCGCGGTGGAAGCCGAAGCCGGGCGTGAAACCAGGCGCACCTGACGGTCCAGGGCGGTCGGCAGGTGCAGGCCCATGAACGGCCACGGACCCTGGTTGGCGGGCTCGTCCTGCGCCCACACAACTTCCGCGTTCGGGTACTTGGCCAGCTCGGCTTCGATCTCCGCCTGCGGCAGCGGGTACAGCTGCTCGACACGGATGATCGCCGTCGTCTTGTCACCCGTCTTCTGCCGCGTGGACAGCAGGTCGTAGTACAGGCGTCCGGAGACCAGGAGAACACGCTCGACGGCGTCCCCCTGCAGCTGCTCGTGCTCACCGATCACCGGGCGGAAGCCGCCGGTGGTGAAGTCCTCCACGGACGAGGCAGCGGCCTTGAGGCGCAGCAGCTGCTTCGGCGTGAAGATGATGAGCGGCTTCCGGGGCCGGCTGTAGGCCTGGCGGCGCAGCAGGTGGAAGTGCGAGGCGGCCGTCGTCGGGTTGGCGACGATCATGTTTTCCTCGGCGCACAACTGCAGGAAGCGTTCGATGCGGGCCGAGGAGTGGTCCGGACCCTGTCCTTCGTAGCCGTGCGGAAGCATCAGCACGAGCGACGAGCGCTGGCCCCACTTCTGCTCGGCGGACGAGATGAACTCATCGATGATGGTCTGCGCGCCATTGACGAAGTCACCGAACTGCGCTTCCCACAGGACCAGGGCGTCGGGACGCTCCACCGAGTAGCCGTACTCGAAGCCCATGGCTGCGTATTCGGACAGCAGGGAGTCGTAGATCCAGAGCTTGGCTTGGTTGTCCGACAGGTTGCCCAGGGGCAGCCATTCGTTGCCGTTGGCGCGGTCGTGGAACACGGCGTGGCGCTGGACGAACGTGCCGCGGCGTGAATCCTGGCCGGCAAGGCGTACGGGCACGCCTTCCATGATCAGGGAGCCGAAGGCGACGATTTCGCCGAAGCCCCAGTCGATGCCGCCTTCACGGGACATCTGTTCACGCTTCTCCAACAGCTGCTTGAGCTTGGCGTGGACGGTGAAGCCTTCGGGGATCTCGACGTGCGCCTTGCCGATGCGGGCGAGGGTGTCGGCGGAAATTGCCGTGGACGCTGGCGCGTTCGCTCCGATGTCCGACTGCTGGGCCTGGGGGCGCTCGATGTCCGATACCGCAGCCGAATCGGCCGTGATGATTGGAATCGGGGACGTCTGGGCGGCGTGGGTCTCGGCGAAGACGCGCTCGAGGCGTTCCTGGTAGTCGCGGAGCAGCTGCTCGGCTTCTTCCTCGGTGATGTCGCCGCGGCCGATCAGCGACTCGGTGTAGAGCTTGCGGACGGACCGCTTGGCTTCGATGAGGTTGTACATCAGCGGCTGCGTCATCGAGGGGTCATCGCCCTCGTTGTGTCCACGGCGGCGGTAGCAGACCATGTCGATGACAACGTCCTTGTGGAACCGCTGGCGGAACTCGTAGGCGAGCTGGCCGATGCGGACAACCGCCTCGGGGTCGTCGCCGTTCACGTGGAAGATCGGAGCCTGGATCATCTTGGCGACGTCCGTGGAGTACGTGGACGAGCGCGAGGAGGACGGTGCGGTGGTGAAGCCGACCTGGTTGTTGACCACGATGTGGATGGTTCCACCGGTGCGGTAGCCGCGCAGCTGGGACAGGTTGAGCGTTTCCGCCACAACACCCTGGCCGGCGAAGGCCGCATCGCCGTGGACCATGATGGGCAGCACAGGGAACGCCTGTCCCTGGTCCAGCCGGTCCTGCTTGGCGCGGACGATGCCCTCCAGGACCGAGTCCACGGCCTCGAGGTGCGAGGGGTTGGCGGCGAGGTAGACCTTGGTCTCCTTGCCGTTGTCCGACGTGAACGTGCCCTCGGTGCCGAGGTGGTACTTGACGTCACCGGAACCCTGCACGGAGCGCGGGTCCTGGGTGCCTTCGAACTCGCGGAACACCTGGGCGTAGGTCTTGCCGGCGATGTTGGTCAGCACGTTGAGGCGGCCGCGGTGGGCCATGCCGATGGCGACCTCGTCCAGTCCGTCGTCGGCCGCATCGGAGATGACCGCGTCCAGCAGTGGAATCAGTGACTCGCCGCCTTCCAGCGAGAACCTCTTCTGGCCCACGAACTTGGTCTGCAGGAAGGTCTCGAAAGCCTCTGCAGCATTCAGCTTGGAGACGATGCGCAGCTGCTCGTCGCGGCTCGGCTTGGAGTACGGGTGCTCCAGCTGGTCCTGGAACCATTTGCGTTCGGCCGGGTCCTGGATGTGCATGTACTCGATGCCGGTGGTGCGGCAGTAGGCGTCCCGGAGCACGCCGAGGATGTCGCGGAACTTGAGCATCGGCTTGCCGCCGAAGCCGCCGGTGGGCCACTCGCGGTCAAGGTCCCACAGGGTCAGGCCATAGGTGAGCACGTCGAGGTCGGGGTGCTTGCGCTGCACGTACTCGAGGGGATCGGTGTCCGCCATGAGGTGGCCGCGCACGCGGTAGGAGTGGATCAGCTGCTGGATGCGGGCGACCTTGTTGATCTGGTCGGCCGGGTCCACCTGCAGGTCCGGGCTCCAGCGCACCGGCTCGTACGGGATGCGCAGCGCTTCGAAGATCTCGTCGTAGAAGTCCTGCGCGCCGAGGAGCAGGGAGTGGACGAGCTTGAGGAATTCGCCGCTGCCTGCACCCTGGATGACGCGGTGGTCATACGTAGAGGTCAGCGTCAGGATCTTGCTGATGGCGTTCTGGGCGATGATCTTCTCGCTGGCGCCCTGCCATTCGGCCGGGTAATCGAGGGCACCAACGCCGATGATGGCGGCCTGGCCCTTCGAGAGGCGGGGCACGGAGTGCACGGTGCCGATGCCGCCCGGGTTGGTCAGCGACACGGTGGTGCCTGCGTGGTCGTCCGCCGTCAGCTTGCCGTTGCGGGCACGCTTGATGAGGTCCTCATAGGTGTGCCAGAACTCCGCAAAGTTCATGGTTTCGGCCTTCTTGATGTTGGGAACCATCAGAAGGCGGGTGCCGTCGGGCTTGGGCATGTCAATGGCGATGCCGAAGTTCACGTGTGCCGGCTGGACCGCGACGGGCTTGCCGTCGACCTCGTCGTAGTACACGTTCATGGACGGGAACTGGGACAGGGCCCGGACAACGGCGTAGCCGATGAGGTGGGTGAACGACACCTTGCCGCCGCGGGCACGGGCCAGGTTGGAGTTGATGACAACGCGGTTGTCGATCAGGAGCTTCGCCGGAACCGCTCTCACGCTGGTGGCCGTGGGCACCTCGAGGCTGGTGACCATGTTCGTCGCAATGGCCTTGGCCGGTCCGCGGAGGACGGATACGACGTCTTCCTCGGGGGCGCTGGGAGCCTTGACGTTCTTCGGCAGCTGGGCAGGGATAGGCTGGGCGCCGGTGCCCGCCTCGGTCTTCTTCGCGCCGTCGCGGGCCACCGTTGCCGGAGCCTTCTTGGCAGGTGCAGGCTGGGCGGGGGCTGCCGCCGGCGCCGATGCCGGAGCTGCCGCAGGCGCCTGGGCCGCGGGAGTAGCGGATGCCGGTGCCTTCGCGGGCGCCGGGGGAGTGACAACAGGCAGTTCGCGGGTAGCCGGATTGGCCGCCGGTGACGTCACTGCCGGCACGCCGTTGGAAGATGGACCGCTGCCGCTGTCGAATGATTCGAACAGGGGCCACCACTTGGCATCCACCGTGTTCTTATCCTGCTGGTAACGCTCGTACAGTTCGTCAACGAGCCACTCGTTTCCACCAAATTCCTCTGGCAGACGGTGGCTAGGCTGCTCTGGCACTTGAAATACGCCTCTTCCATGAGTTTGATTTCCCTCTGGTCGCCTAAGGTGCCACGGCACAACGATCGAACCAGTTTCTGTGTCCTATGAACCCAGACCCTTGCCAGTCTAATGACCGTTCCGGGTTAACTGCCAATAAGGGTGACCCAAATCATGTACCGCGCGAATTATGGCGAAATCGCATTCAAACGAGCCCCGAACAGTGTCCTTCCACCGTGCCGGGACGGCGGTTCCGGACGGGCCGGGTGAGTCCCTTTCAGTCCTCAGTGGCCCCACATTGCTCCTGTAGACTGCAATCCTTATGGACAGTAGAAATAGGTGCCATGGACGGTAAATCCAGGTGCCGGCCTGGGGGCTTTCGCCCATGATGGAGTGGCTCCTTGTCGCCGCCGGACTGCTGCTCATCCTCGGAACCGGCTTCTTCGTCGCCGTCGAATTTTCCCTTATTGCGCTTGACCAGCCCACAGTGCAGCGTGCCGTTGACGACGGCGACGCTGCCGCAGTGCCGCTGCTCAGGTGCCTGAAATCCTTGTCCACGCAGCTGTCCAGCTGCCAGCTGGGCATCACCATGACCACGCTGTTGACTGGTTACGTCATGGAGCCGTCCGTCGGGGTGCTGCTCGAGGCGCCCATTGCCGCCGTCGGGATCCCCGAGCCGGTGGCCGGTTCCGTCTCCCTCGTGGTCGCGATGGTGATCGCGACGGGGCTGTCCATGCTCCTGGGTGAGCTCGTTCCCAAAAACATGGCCATAGCACTCGCGTTCCGCATCGGCCGTGCCCTGGCCCGTCCGCAGCTGGTCTTCACCGCCATTTTCAAGCCCGCCATCGTGGTCCTGAACGGTTTTTCGAACAAGGTCCTGAACGTCTTCGGGCTGGAGGCCAAGGAGGAGATCTCCGGGGCCCGCACGCCGGCGGAGCTTGCCTCCCTGGTGCGCAGGTCCGCGGCCATGGGCACGCTCGATCCCGGGACCGCGAACTTCATTGCCCGCACGCTGAACTTCTCGGGCCGCAGCGCCGCTGACGTGATGACGCCGCGCATCCGCCTGGAAACAATTGACGCCGACCAGCCGGTTTCGGACATTATCGACGCGGCCCGCCGCAGCGGATATTCGCGCTTTCCCGTCATTGGTGAGTCTGCGGACGATATCCGCGGGCTGGTGCACGTTAAGAAGGCCATCGCAGTTCCTCCGGACCGGCGGCGGAAGCTCGAGGCCGGTGCCATCATGACCGACGTCCTCCGGGTCCCAGAAACCATCCACCTGGACGCCCTGCTCGCCGAATTGCGGGAAGGAAACCTGCAGCTGGCCGTGGTGCTTGACGAGTACGGCGGAACTGCCGGGATCGCCACGCTGGAGGACCTGGTCGAGGAAATCGTGGGCGAAGTGGCCGACGAGCACGACAAGGTCCGGCCGGGGCTGCTGCAAAGCGCCTCCGGTGACTGGTACTTTCCGGGCCTGATGCGGCCAGACGAGCTCTCGGAACAGATTCCGGGCCTCGCCGTTCCCGACGAGGCCGCTTACGAGACGGTGGGCGGGTATGTCATGAGCGAGCTTGGACGGATTCCCGAGGTCGGGGACACCGTGGAAGCGGGCGGCGGAACGCTCAGCGTGACGAGGATGGACGGCCGGCGCATCGACCGGATCTGTTTCAGGCCGCACCGTGCGCCCAGCGACAGCGCCCCCAATCACGGCAAGCCGGGCAACGGCGGCAGACCCGCTAACCACGGCAAACCCGGCAACGGCAAGTCCGGCAATGGCAAGTCCGGCAATGGCAAGTCCGGGAACGGCGGCCGGCCATGAGCGACTGGGCAGGACTGATCTGGCTGGTGGTGCTGCTCCTGGGCAACGCCTTCTTCGTGGCCGCTGAGTTCGCCGTCATGTCGGCACGCCGGAGCCAGATCGAGCCGCTGGCGGACGAGGGCGTCCTGCGCGCGCAGACCACGCTGCGGGCCATGGAGAACGTCTCACTGATGCTGGCATGCGCGCAACTGGGCATTACGGTGTGCTCGCTGCTGATCCTGCTGGTCGCCGAGCCGGCCATCCACCACCTGCTGGCCGTCCCCCTTGCCGGGCTCGGGGTGCCGACTGAGATTGCCGACGTCTCGGCATTCGCCGTGGCGCTGATGCTGGTGACGTTCCTGCATGTGACGTTCGGGGAGATGGTGCCCAAGAACATTTCCGTCTCCGTTGCAGACAAGGCAGCGCTGCTCCTGGCTCCGCCGCTGATGTTCATTGCACGGATCGTGAATCCGGTCATCGCCGCGCTCAACTGGTCCGCTAACCACATCCTCAAGCTGATGGGCATCGAGCCCAAGGACGAGGTCAATTCGACGTTCACGCTGGAGGAGGTTCAGTCCATCGTGCAGGAGTCCACGCGGCACGGCCTGGTGGATGACGACGCCGGCCTGATCACCGGCGCCCTCGAATTTTCGGAGTACACCGCCGGCAGTGTCATGGTCCCGCTGGAACGCTTGGTCATGCTGCGGTCCTCGACCTCGCCGCTGGAGTTTGAAAAGGCTGTCAGCCGGACCGGCTTTTCCCGCTTCCCGATGCTGGACGACGACGGCATGCTGGCCGGCTACCTCCACATCAAGGATGTGCTTGCCATTCCGGAATCCGGCTATGAGCTGCCCATCGCGGAGAGCCGCATCCGGTCACTGGCAAACCTCTCGCGCGACGACGAGATAGAAAAGGCGATGTCCGTGATGCAGCGTTCCGGTTCACATCTGGCGCGCGTCATCGGGCCGGGCGGCCAGACCGAAGGAGTGCTGTTCCTGGAGGATGTGATCGAGCAGCTTGTGGGAGAGATCCGCGATGCGACCCAGGCCAAAGGCATTCGGCGGCTGGGCAGTTCCGACGGCGAATAGCCGCCCGGTGCCCAGGCCGAGTCCGCAGTCGCGATTCTCTAAATAGGAATCATTCCTATTTAGCGCTACACTCGAGTAGGGGTTGCCCCTCCCCGCGACCTGACCTGTCCAGAACCGAGGTATTTCCGTGCCCAGCAATGCCCGCATTTTCCTGACCGCCGCCGTGGCCGGCTTCGGCCTGCTTCTCACCGGCTGTGGTTCGCCGGCGGCTGAGACTGCAGGTGCAGAGGCCAACGGCCGTATCGCCGTCGTCACGTCCACGAACGTTTACGGGGACATCGTTGAGGCCATCGGCAAGGACAAGGTCAATGTCTCGGCCATCATCTCCCGTCCGAGCCAGGACCCGCATTCCTACGAGGCCAACGCCCAGGACCGGCTGACCGTGTCCAAAGCCAAGCTGGTGGTGGAAAACGGCGGCGGCTACGACGATTTCATCCACACTCTGGCGGACGACAGCAATGTGCCGCACGAGAACATCATCAGCGCCGTGGAGGTTTCCGGGCTGGCCCCGCAAGCGCCAGGCACGGCCTCCGCGCACGCTGACTCCGCCCACGCGGAGGACGGGCACGCCCATGACCACGGAAACTTCAACGAGCACGTCTGGTACAGCTTTGATGCCATGACACATCTCGCCGATGCCGTGGCGGCCCGGCTCGGCGCGCTCGACTCCGGGTCGGCCTCCCAGTTCACTGCCAACGCCGCCGATTTCAAGTCCAGCCTCGCAAAGCTTGAGAGTAAGATTTCCGCAATGAAGACCTCGCACGGTGGTGCTGGCGTCGCCGTGACCGAACCGGTGCCCCTCTACCTGCTGGAAGCGGCGGGACTTGAGAACCGCACCCCTGCCGAGTACACGGCCGCCGTGGAGGAAGGCGCCGACGTTCCGCCGGCCGTACTGAAGGCAGCCACCTCGACGGTGGCCGCAAAGGACACCAGTTTCCTCGCCTACAACGAACAGACGGAAGGCCCGCAGACCCAGGCCGTCAAAAACGCAGCCAGCGCCGCTGGAACGCCCGTGGTGAATTTCACTGAAACGCTTCCGGACGGCAAGACCTACCTGGAATGGATGGCGGACAACGTGGAAAACGTCAGCAAAGCACTGAAGAGCCAGCGTTGAACCCAGTCATCAGCCTGAAACAGGCGTCCCTGAAGTTCGGCCGGCGCACCCTCTGGGACGACCTGAACCTGGACATCAATCCGGGGGAGTTCTTCGCGGTGCTGGGGCCAAACGGCAGTGGCAAAACCAGTTTCCTCAAGGTCCTGCTGGGGCTGCAGGAGCTGCACTCCGGCCACGCGAGCCTCGGCGGCCACCCTGTGGAGCGGGGCAGCCGGCTGATCGGCTACATCCCGCAGCAGAAGCCCTTCCTGCCCGACACCCCCATGCGGGCCCGCGACCTGGTGGGCCTGGGCGTCGACGGGCACCGCTGGGGAATCCGGCTGGGTACCGCCAAAGCCAACCGCAGGATCGACGAACTGCTGGACCTGGTCGGGGCAAGCGACTATGCCAAGGTTCCCGTCGGGCAGCTGTCCGGCGGTGAGCAGCAGCGTCTCCGCGTTGCCCAGGCCCTTGCCACCGACCCGAAGGTACTGCTCTGCGACGAGCCGCTCCTGTCGCTGGACCTGCACCACCAGCAGGCCGTCAGCGCACTCATCAACAAGCAGTGCCATGACCGGAAGAGTGCTGTGGTGTTCGTGACCCACGAGATCAATCCGATCATCGACTACGTGGACCGGATCCTGTACCTGGCCGGCGGCAGGTTCAGTGTGGGAACGCCCCACGAGGTCATGACCACCGAGGTCCTCTCCGACCTGTACGACAGCAACGTGGAAGTGATCCATGCCAACGGCCGGATAGTCGTCGTCGGACTGCCCGACGCCACAACCCACCATCATGACGACGCGCACGCTGCTGCGGGGGAGGGTTCCTGATGGATCTGGATTCGCTCCTGCAGTCGGTCTTTAACTTCGAGAACTACGGCGAATTGCTGGTGCTGGTGCAGAACTCGCTGTGGGCCGGCGCGGTGCTTGGTCTCCTCGGCGGCCTCGTGGGGACCTTCGTGATGAAGCGCGACCTGGCGTTTGCCGTCCACGGAATCTCCGAGCTGTCGTTCGCCGGCGCCGCCTTCGCGCTCCTGGTCGGCACCGACGTGGTGTTCGGCTCCCTCGTGGGGTCCGTTGCGGCCGCGCTCCTGCTCGGTCTCATGGGAGTCCGGGCGCGGGACAAGAACTCCATCATCGGCGTGATCATGCCCTTTGGCCTCGGGCTCGGCATTCTCTTCCTGTCGCTCTACGAGGGCAGGGCAGCCAACAAGTTCGGACTCCTCACCGGGCAGATTGTGTCCGTGGACACCGTCCAGCTCCAGGTGCTGGCGGGGACCGCGGTGGCCGTGATGGCGGCGCTGTGCGTCATCTGGCGCCCGCTGAGCTTCGCCAGCGTTGATCCCGAGCTGGCCGAGGCCCGCGGTGTTCCCGTGCGGTCCCTGGCCCTGGTTTTCATGGTGCTCCTGGGCGTCAGCGTGGCGCTGTCGATCCAGATCGTGGGTGCGCTGCTGGTTCTGGCCCTGCTGATCACTCCGGCGGCGGCGGCCCTGCGGGTGACGTCCTCGCCGCGCCTTGTTGTCCTGCTCAGTGTGGTGTTCGCCGTTTCGGCAACGGTAGGGGGAATTCTGCTCGCCCTCGGGGGGCGCATCCCCATCAGCCCCTACGTCACCACGCTGTCGTTCCTGATCTACGTGGTGTGCCGGGTCATCGGCAGCGTCCGCGCCAGGCGCGGCCTCAACGGCCGGGTCATGCGGACCGCCTGAATTCTTTGGGCCGCTTACTAATGCACTCGGTGCCTACTGCACCCGCTTCCTACTGCGCGGCGGCCTTGCGTGCGGAGCAGTCGGGGCAGAGGCCGTAAATTTCAACTGTGTGGGCCACTTCCGTGAAGCCGTGCTCCTGCGCGGTCCGCGCGGCCCAGGTCTCGACGGCGGGGGCCTCCACTTCCACGGCCTTGCCGCAGTTGCGGCACAGGAGGTGGTGATGGTGCACCGTCACGGCGCAGCGGCGGTAGACGGCCTCGCCGTCGCCGTTGCGCAGCACGTCCACGAGTTCCTCGTCGGCCAGTGACTGCAGGATCCGGTAGGCGGTGGCCAGCGAGACCGAGACACCCTTGTTCTGGAGGATCCGGTACAGCTCCTGGGTGCTCACGAAGTCATTGAGTTCGTCCAGGGCGGCGCTGACAGCGATCCGCTGCTTGGTGACGCGCTGCTCTTTCCCGCCGGCCGCCGTCGAAGGTGCCTGTGGTCTGCCGTCAGCGCTGGTGCGTTGTGGCATGGATGAACTCGCTTTTCTTCCGGGTAATGGCAGGCTTTAACGTTACCAGCCGGAGGCGCGTGGACACTGATCGGGGCCGTCCCTAGGCTAGCTTCATGAAGCTGACCAAATTCACGCACGCCTGTGTCCGGCTCGAAAAGGACGGCCACGTGCTGGTCCTGGATCCGGGGACCTTCTCCGAAACCGCCGAGGCGCTGGACGGCGCACACGCCGTCCTCATCACGCACGAGCACGCGGACCACATCGATGTTCCCGCCGTGGCCGCTGCGCTTGGGGACAATGGCGGGCTGGAGCTCTTCGCACCGGAGGGCGTGGCGAAGAACGTCCGCAAGGAAGCGCCGGATGCCGCGGACCGTGTGCATGCCGTAGAGCCCGGGACGGGGTTTGACGCCGCAGGCTTCACGGTCCGCAGCTTCGGCGGCCAGCACGCCCTGATCCACCCGCAGATTCCCGTGGTCGCGAACGTCGGCTACCTCGTGGACGAGAACGTGTACCACCCGGGCGACTCGTTCATCATCCCGGACGGTATCAGCGTGCGCACGCTCCTGGTCCCGGTCCACGCCCCGTGGAACAAGGTCAGCGAGGTGGTGGACTTCGTGATCGGCGTCCGTGCCGAGCGGGCGTTCAACATCCACGACGGTCTCTTGAATGACACCGGCCTCGGCCTGGTGGAGGGCCATGTCAAGCGGATCGGCGCCAAGTACGGCACCGAATATACCCACCTCTCCAGCCGGGAGTCCGTGGAGCTTTAGGGCTGCCAGACACCCGTCTCGAAGAATGCCTTCAGCGTGTCCTCGTATGGCTGCGGATCCAGTCCCTGGGCCGCCAGCCACGCTGGGCTGTAGTGGCTGCCGGCGTACCGGTCACCGCCGTCGCACATCAGGGACACGATGCTGCCCCGTTCGCCGTCCGCCACCATCTGGGCCACGAGCTGCCAGACACCCCAAAGATTGGTGCCCGTGGACGGCCCGGCGTGCAGCCCTGCCAGCGGGTGCAGGTGCCGCATGGCCGCCACCGACGCAGCGTCGGGAACCTGGATCATGTGGTCGATGACCGAGGGGACGAAGCTTGGCTCCATGCGGGGCCGGCCGATCCCCTCGATCCGTGACGGCATGCCGGTGCTGAAGTCCGCAGCGCCGCTCCGCCAGCCGGGGTAGAAGGCGGAGTTTTCCGGATCGACAACCGCCAGGGACGTGGCGTGGCGGTGGTAGCGGAGGTAGCGGCCGATCGTGGCGCTGGTCCCGCCCGTTCCGGCCCCCACCACAATCCAGCGGGGGACCGGATGCTCCTCCAGGGCCAGCTGTTCAAAGATGGATTCGGCAATGTTGTTGTTGCCGCGCCAGTCCGTGGCGCGCTCGGCGTACGTGAACTGGTCCATGTAGTGGCCGCCGCTCGTGGCGGCAACCCCGGCGGCTGCGGCGTACACCTCGGAGGCATGGTCCACCAGGAGGCAGGCGCCGCCGAACTGTTCTATCAAGGCGATTTTTTCCGGGCTGGTGGTACGGGTCATCACGGCGACGAACGGCAGGCCCAGGAGTTGTGCGAAGTAGGCCTCCGAAACTGCGGTGCTGCCGCTGGAGGCCTCCACGATGGTGGTGCCCTCGTGGATCCACCCGTTCACCAGCCCGAACAGGAAGAGGGAACGTGCCAGCCGGTGCTTCAGGCTTCCGGAGCGGTGCGTAGATTCATCCTTGAGGTACAGCTGGACGCCCCAGTGTTCCGGCAGCGGCACCGAATAGAGGTGGGTGTCGGCCGACCGGTTGTTTTCCGCGTTGATCTTGCGGATAGCCTCATCCGCCCATGCCCGTTCACTGAATCGCCTGCTCACGGATTCAGCCTACCGGCGCGGGCAGCCGCGGCTAGAGTTGGTGCTGATCTGCAGGCAAACCCCCAAGGAGACGTATGGACACCCTCATTGACGTGGCAGGGCTGAAGGCCCGGATGGCAGCCGGCCAGAGGACCGTGGTGCTCGATGTCCGCTGGGCGCTCGGGGATGCAGAAGGACGCAGCCACTATCTGACCGGGCACATCCCGGGCGCTGTGTACGTGGACCTTCCCACCCAGCTGGCGGACCCGGCAGATCCCGGCCGCGGACGCCACCCGTTGCCTTCGCCGGCCCGCTTCCAAGAAGCGGCACGGTCCTGGGGAATTCGCGACGGCGACGTTGTGGTCGCCTACGACGATGCCGGCAACACCTCGGCTGCCCGGGCATGGTGGATGCTCCGGAATGCCGGCGTGCGCACCGTTTACCTGCTCGACGGCGGCCTGGCCGCCTGGCGCACGGCAGGTTTGCCGGTGGAGGGCGGGCCAGTGCAGCCGGATACCGGAGACGTGGTGCTCGCCGATGGCAGCATGCAAGTGACCGACGCCGACGGAGCCGCGAACTGGGCAGCCGGCGGCGTGCTGCTGGATGCGCGCGCCGGGGAACGGTTCCGCGGGGAAGTCGAACCGGTGGACCCCCGGGCCGGCCACATTCCGGGCGCCGTCAGCGCGCCCACCACCGGGAACCTCGACGACGACGGGCGCTTCCTCCCAGCCGAGGCGCTGCGGCAGCGCTTCGCCAACCTTGGGGTCGACGCAGCGACGCCCACCGCCGTCTATTGCGGCAGCGGCGTGACGGCCTCGCATGAGATGGCGGCCCTGGAAATCGCCGGTTTCAGTGCCGCGCTGTTTCCCGGCTCCTTCTCCGAATGGTCCAATGACGCCTCCCGCCCGGTGGCCACGGGCGCGGATCCCGGGTAGTGATGACCGTGGGCCGCCCGGTGGTGGAGCTTGTCGAAACCGGGATTGATTTCGACAAGCTCAATCTGCGGTGGGCCAGATACGGAGCGCACCGGTAGTTGGAACTCGCCGGGGTGCCGCGGTAGCGTCGCCATATGACTCCTGGACGCCCCGTGCCCCCGCCGCTGAACCTGCGAATCGAACTGGACGAGACCGCCGTCGAACCCCTTGAGGGACGCCTTGCCGCAGCCCGCGGCGCGTCCTCCGCCACTAGCGGCCTGGTCGGACTGACCGTTGGCCGCCGGGCACCCAAAGCCGACGACGTCGAAATTGCGATCGAGTTCTGCGGGCTGTGCCACTCGGACGTTCACGCCACCCGGGGGGAGTGGGGCTCCCAGAACTACCCGCTCGTTCCGGGCCACGAGATTGTGGGCAGGGTCAGCCGCGTCGGTGCCGACGTGGAGGACTTTCAACCGGGAGACCGCGTGGGCGTGGGCTGCATGGTGGACTCCTGCAGGGAATGCGGGAGCTGCCTCGAAGGGCTGGAGCAGTACTGCGAACGCGGCCTGACTGGGACGTACGGAGCCAAAGACGCCAGGAACGGGGACGCCGTCACCCAAGGCGGTTACTCGACGTCGGTGGTGGTGGACCGGCGGTACGTCCTGCGGGTGCCGGAAAGTCTGGACCCTGCAGCAGCTGCCCCGCTGCTTTGTGCAGGCATCACCACGTTTTCGCCGCTGCGCCACTTCGGCGTCCGGGCAGGTCACACGGTCGGGGTTGTGGGTCTGGGCGGTCTTGGGCACATGGCCGTCAAACTGGCCAAAGCGTTGGGAGCCGAGGTCAAGGTCTTCACTACGTCCGAATCCAAGGTGTCGGCAGCGCTGGAACTGGGCGCTGACGCAGTAGTGCTTTCCCGGGATGAAGAAGCGATGGCCGCTGAGAACCGGAGCATCGACGTCATCATCGATACGGTGGCAGCACCGCACGACCTCAACCCCTTCTTCCGGACCCTGCGCAGGGACGGGGCCCTGTTCCAGCTCGGTCTGCCCTCCGAGGCCATGCCGCCGGTGAACCCAGGGGCACTGATCCGGCGACGGATCTCCTATGCCGGTTCCCTGATCGGGGGCATCGCCGAGACGCAGGAGATGCTTGACTTCTGCGCCGAGCACGGAGTGGTCTCGGACATCGAACTGGTTGGTGCTGAGCAACTCAACGACGCCTATGACCGGATGGTCGCAGGCGATGTGAAGTACCGTTTTGTCCTGGATGCATCCACACTGCAGGAACCGTCGGAAAGGGCTGACGCATGAGCACGCTGTTCACCAAGATTCTCAACGGGGAGATCCCTGGCCGGTTTGTCTGGCGCGAACCGGACGTCTCCGCGTTCCTCACTATGGGTCCGCTTGCGGACGGGCACACCCTGGTTGTTCCGACCGAGGAAGTGGACCGCTGGACGGACGCCTCGCCGGAGACCCTTGCCAGGGTCATGGAAGTGGCCCGGCGCATCGGTGCCGTGCAGGTGGACACGTTCGGGGCAGCCCGGGCGGGACTCATCGTGGCCGGTTACGAAATCAACCACATGCACGTGCACGTGTGGCCTTCCAACAGCATGGCGGAGTACAACTTCGCCACAGCCGAGCATAACCCCGATCCGGCGCGGCTGGACGCCAATGCCGAGAAGCTGCGTGCAGGCCTGCGTGACGCCGGCTACGGGGAGTTCGTGCCGGAGGCATAAGCTGGGGCACGGCGTGCCCGGCCGCCCGGCGGGTCACGGGGCAGGGCCGGGATGCTCGGATTCGTGCCTTTCGCGCACGTCGGCTCGGGACAGCCCAGATCCCGGCAACGGAGGCGCGCCTGACTGGTAGCTGTGGCCCGTGGGCGTTGTCAGTTCGATGGTGTGCCGGGGTCCGGGTTTGGGTTTTGCTTTCCAGCCGGTGAGTTCTTTGGTGTGGTTGCAGGCTTCGCACAGTCCCGCGCCGTTACTCAGGGACGTTGGGCCGCCGTCGTGCCACGGGGTGATGTGGTCGTGGTGGCGGATCGGGGCGTCGCAATAGGGCGTTCGGCAGGTGTTGTCGCGGATTTGGATGAAGCGGCGCAGCGGTGCCGGGAACAGGCGCCGCCGCGAGTCCATGCCCACCAGATCCCCGGTCCCGGGTGCAGTGTAGAGGCGCCGGACCCAGGTCTTCAGCTCCTCAACTCCCTTGGCCTGTTCGGTGGTCACCAGCTTCCGGGCCCAGTCTCCGGGGACGGTGCCGTAGCCCGGTATGTGGGCGGGTTCGCTGTCGCCTTGGAGGAGTGTCCGGTCGGTCATGACGAGGTTGAGTTCGATGCCGGTGATGCCGCCGGGGGTGCCGGTGGTCCTTTCAACGAGGGTGTCGGCTTTGATCTGGTCGCGGGTGCGCGGGTCTCCGGCGGCGTGCAGGGTGTCGGCGTTCCGGGTGAGCGCCGCGAGGACCGCGACGCCTTCGTGGACGGGCAGCAGCGCCGTCAAATAGGTCATGCAGTCCGGGGCGGGGCGCAGGCTCACCCTGCGTTCCGAGACGGCGTGGCTGGCGCGCTGGGCGACGGAGCGGGGATCCCGCCGGATCGCGGCGGCGCGGACGGCTGCGATGACGGCCCGGGTTCCGGCACCGTTGAAGGTGCCGGTGTCGGCGGCGAGTTCCTCATCAACGGCCGTCCGGTCCTCGACGCGCAAACAGGCGGTCTCTTTCACGATGTGCATGACGCGCTCTTCGTTCAGCTGCCCGTTCTCCAGCGCTGCCTGGGCGTGGGGCATCTGTACCAAGGCTTTGGCCGTGCCGAGCAACCGTTGTCCGCGGTTGGGGGACTCGCCGCGGGCCAGTGCGATCTGTTCAGCCGCGCCCAGGCCACTGTCTTTGCCGCGGTCCTTGCCCAGGTCTTCCGCGGCCAGGGGCCGCCGGTCGGCGGATTCCTGGCGGAGCCTGGCCTCGAAAGTGACGGACAGCCTCGCCTGTTGCCCGGCGGCCCAGCACTTGACGTTCTCGTAGGCGCGGACCTGGTCGATCAGCCCCGCATTGCCTGCCGTGAGGTCAGCTGCCGGGAGAAACCAGCCCGAGGTTGCAGCGGAGCCGGAGAGAACCGCGTCGTCAAAGTGGTCCCCGTCAAAAGGACGGTCGGCAAACAGAACCTCCGGAAACGGGTCCTCCGCAAAGGATGCCGGAAACGCGGCGTCGAGGTCATCGTCATACGGAAGCCCGTCGTTCACGAACGCACCTTCGGGGAACGCGGCTAGAGGAAAAACGGCGTCTGCAATAAAGGCGTCAGGAACCGCGGCAGCGTGCAGAACGACGCGCGGCGCCGCTGCTGTCAGTGCTGAATTTCCGATGCCTTCCATGGACACAGTCTGCCAAGGGGGACTGACAATAAAGGGCCGATAGGGCGCCGGATGAGGGCGGGATCCAAAATGCTACTCAGGTGGGTGCAGGGGCGAGTGGGCAACCCAAGCCGCGGCAGCAGCCGCCGAACGCGAAATTCAGGGCGGTGTAGCCCGTTGACGCTATGCCGCGAGCACCTTGTTCAACGCCGTTCGGATCCGCTTCTCGGACACGGAATAGGCTGTGCCGAGTTCGACGGCGAACAGGCTCACCCTCAGCTCCTCGATCATCCAGCGCACCTGCGTCAGCTCGGCACCGGCGCGCCGGCCGGGCAGCAAAGCCGACACGGCGTCGTCGTAATCATCCTCCAGCTGCTGGACCGCCGCCATGTTGACCGCATCGCGCTGAACGTTGCCGGGCAGCTTCTCGAGGCGTTTTTCGATAGCGGCGAGGTAACGGGGGAGCTGGCTCAGCTGGGCGTAGCCCGTGCGGGCTACGAAACCCGGGAAGACCAGCTGTTCAAGCTGGCTGCGGACATCGTTGAGTGCGCTGATGAGCGCCAGGCTCGTCGTGCCCTTGAGCTGCTTTTGGATCCGGCGCGTGCTCGCGAGGATGCGCTCCACCACGGCCGTAACACTGAAGACGGTGTCTATCAGTTCCGCCCGGACATGCTCAAACAGGGCATCGAACGCTGCCTGGTCCCATGGGAGTTCTGCGGGGGTCAGCTTGTCCACCGCCGCCAGGACGCAGTCTGCGATCAGAGCCGAGACGGACCCGTGCGGGTTCTGGCTGAACGTCAGCTTCTCGGTGTTGTTCAGGTGCTCCAGGACGTATCGGTCCGGCGCCGGCACGCGCAGTGCGAGCAGCCGGATGACTCCGCCCCGCATGGCTTCCTGCTGCTCCGAAGCTGTCTGGAAGATGCGTAGGCCAACGGACTTTCCCTCGTCCACCAGCGCGGGAAATCCGGTGACGGTATGGCCCTTGACGGTGACGCTGGCTTCCCGCTGAATGGCGCCGAACTGCCAGGCGGTCAGGCCGGACTGTTCCGTGAACCCGGCGTGCGCCTGCGGACGGCCGTCCTGTGCCCGCGCGTCCCGCGCGTCCTTTGGGGCCCCTTGCTGCTGGCCCTTCTTCGCAGACCGCGGGCCGGCGGTGGCCGGAGTGGCGCCCAGGGACTCCGCGATGGCCCGGCGGGTGGCCGGCGCCAGCCGCTCCTGCAGCGCTTCCAGGTCCTTGCCCTCGTCCAGAACCTTGCCGCGGCTGTCCACCACCTTGAAGCTCACGCGCAGGTGCGGCGGAACCGCGTCCCAGTTCCAGGACCCGGGCGGGATGATCTGGCCCTTGAGGCGGCGGAGGACAAGCTCAAGCGAGCTCTCGAGCTCGTCCTCGGCCGGGTCGAAATCCGCTTCCAGTGCCGCCACCGCCTGCCGTGCGACGTCGGGGGCAGGAACGAAGCTCTTGCGGACCTGCTTCGGCAGCGACTTGATCAACGCAGTCACGAGTTCCACACGCTGGCCGGGAATCAGCCATCGGAAGGGTGCGTCTTCAAGCTGGTTCAGGAAGAGGACCGGAACTTCCGCCGTCACGCCGTCGGACGGGTTGGGCGTCGAGCCCGGCGCCACGGGATGGAACTCATAGCTCAGGGGCAGTTCAAACCCCTTGTGCAGCCACGTCTTCGGGTACGCGGACTCGTCCAGCGCTTCGGCGTCCTCACTCAGAAGCAGGGCCTCGTCGAAGTCCAGAAGCGCGGGATTCTGCTGCCGGGCGTCCTTCCACCACTTGTCGAAGTGCCGTTCCGAGACGACGTCCTTGCCCACCCGCGCGTCATAGAACTCGAAGAGCGTTTCGTCGTCCACCAGGAGGTCCCGGCGGCGCATCCGTGCCTCGAGTTCCTCAACTTCGTGCAGCAGGGCCCGGTTACGGTGGAAGAACTTGTGGTGCGTCTTCCATTCGCCCTGGACCAGCGCATGCCTGATGAACAGCTCACGGGCCAGGACGGGATCGACCTTGCCGAAGTTGATCCGGCGCTGGGCGATGATGGGCACGCCGTAGAGGGTGACCTTTTCATAGGCCATCACTGCGCCCATCTTGGTGGACCAGTGGGGTTCGCTGTAGCTGCGCTTGATCAGGTGCGGCGCCACCTGCTCGGCCCACACCGGCTCGAACTTGGAGGCCACCCGGGCCCACAGCCGGCTGGTTTCCACGAGCTCGGCAGCCATGACAAATGTGGGCGACTTCTTGAACAGAGCCGAGCCCGGGAAGATGGCAAAACGGGTTCCCCGGGCGCCGGCGTATTCCCGCTTGCGTTCGTCGAGGATGCCGATGTGGCTCAGCAGGCCGGAGAGAAGGCTGATGTGGATGCCCTCGTGGTTGCCCACAGCGTCCGCCTGGCGCTTGTTGTCCAGGCTGATGCCCAGCGGCCGGGCCAGCTGCCGGAGCTGCGTGAACAGGTCCTGCCACTCGCGGACACGCAGGTAGTTGATGAATTCGTTCCGGCAGAGGCGGCGGAACTGGGTGGAGGAGAGCTCCTGCTGTTTCTCGTGGATGTAGTTCCAGAGGTTCAGGTAGCCGGTGAAGTCTGAATTCTCGTCGCGGAAGCGGGCGTGCTTCTCCGCCGCCAGCTGCTGCTTGTCCGTTGGACGTTCGCGGGGGTCCTGAATGGTGAGTGCCGCCGCCAGGATCATCACTTCGCGGACGCAGCCGCGCTGGCCGGCCTCCACAATCATGCGTCCGAGCCGCGGGTCCACCGGGAGCTGGGCAAGCTTATGTCCGACGGCGGTCAGAGCGCCGCCGCCGTTGCGGCCGGCATTCCTGCCCTCCGCTATTGCCGTTTGGGGAGAGCCGGCGGCTGCCTGCGGCGCGCTCAAGGCGCCGAGCTCACGAAGGAGGGTCACGCCGTCGTTGATGGCCCGTGAATCCGGCGGCTCAACGAATGGGAAGTTTTCGATGTCCTTGGGCCCGCGGGCGACACCCATGGCGGTCATCTGCAGGATGACGGCGGCCAGGTTGGTGCGCAGGATTTCCGGATCGGTGTAGAGCGGCCGGGACTCGAAGTCCTCCTCGGAATACAGCCGGATGGCGATGCCGTCCGACACGCGGCCACAGCGCCCGGAGCGCTGGTTGGCCGACGCCTGGGAAACCCGTTCGATGGGCAGCCGCTGCACCTTGGTGCGGTGCGAATAGCGCGAGATGCGCGCGGTGCCGGTGTCGATGACGTACTTGATGCCGGGAACGGTGAGGGAGGTCTCGGCCACGTTGGTGGCCAGCACGATCCTCCGCTTGCTGCCCGGGTTGAACACCCGGTGCTGTTCCTGCAGGCTCAGCCGCGCGAAAAGCGGCAGGACCTCGGTTCCGGCCAGCCGCCGGTTGGTCTGGATCCTGGCCTGCAGCGCGTCCGCGGCGTCCCGGATCTCCCGCTCGCCGGAGAAGAAGATGAGGATGTCGCCTGGCGCTTCCAGGGCGAGTTCGTCGACGGCGTCGCACACCGCGTCCAGCGGATCCCGGTCTTCCTCGAGTTCATCGTCGGAGGAGTTGTCCTCGTCATCGCCGGTGGACGGGCCGCCGGCTGGCTGCGAGAGCGGCCGGTAGCGGATCTCCACGGGGAACGTTCTCCCGGACACCTCAACGATCGGTGCCGGTTCCTCATCCGAGCCGAAGTGCTTGGCGAAGCGCTCGGGGTCGATGGTGGCGGAGGTGATGATGACCTTCAGGTCCGGCCGCTGAGGCAGGATCCGCTTGAGGTAGCCGAGGATGAAGTCGATGTTCAGGCTGCGTTCGTGCGCCTCATCGATGATGATCGCGTTGTACTTGCGGAGCAGCTTGTCGCGCTGGATTTCGGCCAGCAGGATGCCGTCGGTCATCAGTTTGACCTTGGTGGATTTGCTCACCTCGCCGGTGAAGCGGACCTGGAAGCCCACCTCCTGGCCGATGTCGACGCCGAGTTCGGAGGCGATGCGCTCGGCCACCGTGCGGGCTGCGAGCCGCCGCGGCTGGGTATGGCCGATCAGTCCGTTGTCCCCCAGGCCCAGCTCCAAGCACATCTTGGGAATCTGGGTGGTCTTTCCGGAGCCGGTCTCGCCGGCAATGATGGTCACCTGGTTGGCGGCAATCGCGGCCATCAGGTCCTCGCGGCGCTCGGAAACCGGCAGCTCGGCGGGGTAGGAGATGTGAAAAGTCATGGCTCCTCCAAGTCTACTGCCGTGTAAAAGGACCCGGCGTACGCCGGGTCCTTGGTGTTGGTGGGGATTGTGGTTCTGGGTGGGCAGTGTTTTTCGGGTGGAGGACAGTGGCGGGCGGACATTGGCGGGCGGACAGTGAACAGGTGTGGCCGGGGTCATCCGCCGCTAGAAGATGCGCATCGTGTAGTTGCTGCTGGGTAGGTCTAGTGCGGACCAGTCGCGCACCGAGTGTTCGGGAGGGGTGTGACCGCGCCCGTCCCGCAGAATGGCGCCGACCGTGGCGGCAGCTGCAATGAGGACCAGGACAAGAAGGGCGATTCCGAAGATTTCCATGTCTCCATGGTTCTCCTGCGCAAGTCACGAAAGAAGTGGCAGAAATGCCTAAAATGTACAAATTTCTGCCATACTGGAAACATGCTCAAATCAGTGGCAATCATTGCGGTTCCCAACTTCTCGATCTTCGAGTTCGGTACCGCCTTTGAGGTGTTTGGCATCGACCGTTCGGACCGGGGAACAGGCGTGCCGCAGTTCGACTTCCGGGTGTGTACTCCGGTGCCCGGCGAAGTTCCGCTGAAATCCGGCCTCACCATGAACGTCGGCCTCGGCCTGGAGGCCGCCGCCGATGCCGACCTGGTGATCATGGCGCCCTACGGCCGGGAAGAAGATGTGCCGGAATCAGTCCTCGATGCCCTCCGGGCGGCGCACAGCCGCGGTGCTTGGGTGATGTCGATCTGCTCCGGCGCGTTCGCGCTGGCGCGAGCCGGGATCCTGGACGGACGCCGGTGCACCACGCACTGGCATTACTCTGAAGAATTGGCGGCCCAGTACCCCAAAGTCCTGGTCGACGAGAATGTCCTCTACGTCCAGGACGGACGGATCATCTCCAGCGCCGGTACGGCGGCGGGCATCGACGCCTGTCTGCATCTGGTGAGGATCGAGTTTGGGGCCGCCGTGGCTGCCGCCATTGCCAGGGACATGGTGGTTCCGCCGCACCGCGACGGTGGCCAGGCCCAGTTCATCGACCGGCCTATGCCTGAGTGCGGCTCCCAGCCCATGGAGGAACTCCTCCGGTGGATGGTGGCGAACCTCGACGAGGAGCATCCCGTCCAGGAGCTGGCCGCCCGCGTGCATATGTCGCCGCGCACCTTTGCCCGGCGGTTCCGTGCTGAAACTGGAGCCACCCCGGCTGCGTGGCTCAACTCCCAGCGGGTCCTGCGCGCTCAGGAGCTCCTGGAGTCCACGGAACTGAACATCGACGAGGTGGCGCGGCAGTCAGGGTTCGGCCACCCCGTGCTGCTTCGGCACCACTTCGCCAAGGTGCTGGACACGAGTCCGCAGTCCTACCGACGGGCCTTCCGCGGCCAGATGGCCCCGGCCGGCTAGGCCGATTCTTCGGCTGCTGCCCGGGTGGACTCCACCAGCACCCGCCAGGGACCGGTCACAGCCGTCTCCGGCAGGGTGGCGCGGCGCTGGCCGGCACGGATGGAGTACATGAAGCGGTCCGGCTGCCCATCCGCCGCCTGGCGGGGATCGTCGACGGCGTCCCAAGGGCACGCTTCGACGAGCGGCTGCCAGCGGCTCTTGTCACTGGTGGTGACGGCAAGCACCGTCCAGACACGGGTGAGTGCGGCTATCCCGCCGCTGCGCTCGACTGTGATTTTCATGGCGAGGCTCCCGGGTTTCCGCGGCCGCCGGGAAGCGGAATGTCACAGTCCCGGCGCCGGTTAGAGCTTTACCTTCACAGTCTCCCACGCCCCGCGCACGGCGTCATGCTCTGCCGACTCCTCGCCGAACAGTTCCTTCGCCGTCGCCGCGGTGGCTTTGGCGAAGGCTGTGAAGGTGCTGGTCGGGCTCAGCGAGCCGTTTGTCAGGGTCTCGTACCAGATCTGGCCCGGCGCTTCCCAGGCGTTCCCGCCCAGGGTCTGGGCGACGACGCAGAACGCCCGGTTCGGGATGCCGGAGTTAATGTGGACCCCGCCGTTGTCCGCCCTCGTGC
Organism: Arthrobacter globiformis; assembly: GCF_003261175.1. Classification (GTDB taxonomy): domain Bacteria; phylum Actinomycetota; class Actinomycetes; order Actinomycetales; family Micrococcaceae; genus Arthrobacter; species Arthrobacter globiformis_A. The sequence continues at coordinate 207,695 of NZ_QLNP01000105.1, forward strand.
GCACGTAGGAGTCCATGGAGTCCGGCTGCGGGTCCTTGCCGAGGACGTCGTCGTCGTACGCGGTTCCCGGTGCCTTCATGGAGCGCAGCGCGGACCCTTCAACCTGCGGCGTGAACAGCCCTTGGCCGATCAGCCAGGAGGCTTCGGCGGTGGTCTGCTTCCGGAAATACTGCTCCACGAGTGCGCCGAACACGTCGGACACGGACTCGTTGATGGCCCCGGCCTGGTTGCGGTAGGCGAGTCCGGCCGAAAACTGCGTCACACCGTGGGCCAGTTCGTGGCCAATCACGCTGAGCGAGCTGGTGAACCGCTCGAAGACCTCGCCGTCGCCGTCGCCAAACACCATTTGCTGGCCGTCCCAAAACGCGTTGTCGTACATTCTGCCGAAGTGGACAGTGGCGTTCAGCGGCATTCCCAGGCCGTCGATGGAGTTGCGTCCGAAGGCGTCCGCGTAGAGGACGTGCGTATGGCCCAGGCCGTCGTAGGCCTCGTCGACGGCGGGGTCGCCCGTGGCGGCGTCGCCCTCTTTCCTGACAACCTGCCCGGGCAGGGACTCGCCGGACTTGGCGTCAAAGACGGACCTGTTGACCGAAGCGGGCTCCAGTTGCCTGATGCCGGCAGGGGCGGACGGCGCCGCCGCGCGGCCCGCGTGCACGGCCCCGACGTGGAGGAGGGCTTCCTTGGCGGCGCGGGCAACGGCCGAGAACCGGGGTGACTTTTGGGCAGCCAAGCGGCGAAGGATGTACGGCGGAACGATTGAACAGACCATGCCACTCACACTACGAAGGGCCTCTGACATTCTGCGTCAGGGACACTCGAGACACAGAAAACCCCCGTCGCTTTCAGTAAGCGGCGGGGGTTTCTTCTGTGCCCTCGATAGGATTCGAACCTACGGCCTTCTGCTCCGGAGGCAGACGCTCTATCCCCTGAGCTACGAGGGCATCCAGGGATCCTGCCGTTCCCGGCCGGACGTCCTAGAGCTTAGCAGGAAGGTGGGCCGGAATGGAAAACGAAACCCGCTTCCGTGCCCCACATCAGTATCCCGCGAACGAATCCACGTGGATACGGCGTGCGCCGGCATGCCGGGCGGCGCGCCGCAGCGAGCCGACGCTGGCCGGTGAACCCGAGATGAAAACCCTTCGCTGGCCAATGTCCGGCACCAGCCGTTGCAGTGCGTGACCGTCAAGCCGCTCGCCCGGGGCAAGCACAGCACCGGCGTCCTCGATGAAGTCCGGCGGCGCCGATCCGTCCGCGAGCCGGGCAACGACGCGGGCGCCGGAATCCTCCAGTTCGGCCGCGTAGGCGAGTTCCGATGCGCTCCGGGCGAGGTAGAGAAGCACGGTGTCGCGCTCGCGGGCCACCCCGGCGGACAAGCGCGCCAGATACGGCGTGATACCGATGCCGGCGGCAATGAGCAGCACGGGGTCCGAACCCTTCGGCAGGACAAAGTCACCCGCCACGGTGGTGGCCGTGAGCTCCTCGCCGGGTTGGAGGGACAGCAGCTTGCGCTTGGCAGCGGAGACGGGGTCAGCAGTGCCGACGCCGATCTTCACATGCTTCGCGTCGGGCGGGCTGGTCAGGCTGAACACGCGGCGCCTTCCCCGTCCGTCGGGCTTGGGGTGCGGAAGATCCAGTTCGAGGTACTGGCCGGACGCGTGGCGGAGCGGGCGCTGGGGGCGGAAGACGAATTCCGTCGTCGTCGGCGTAAGCCTGCGGGAGTGGCTGAACAGCAGCCGGACGCTTCCGCGCTGGCCGGCCAGGAATGCCAGCAGATTGCCCACCAGCAGTGCCAGCTCGGGGGAGTTGGCCAGGAAGCCGAGGTTGAAGGGTGTAGCCAGCAGGATTCCGACGACGGCGGCGAGCGCCAGCTGCTGCCAGCGCCGGGGTGGCAGGGTGAGCGGCTCGGTGAGCATGAAGCCGGCAAAGAACAGCACAGGGCCTTGCGCCAGGGTTTGCCACACGACACTTCCGAGGTCGACGCCGGAAGACATTTGCACCGCGGCCACGACGCCGGTTGCCACCAGGACGAAGACTGCGGCCATGAGCGTTTTTCGGGTCCGGTAGAGCACCAGCAGGACGCCCGGGACCAGAAGCATGAGCATGGCAGGTGTGCCGGCCCACCACGTGGCGATGTTGAGCCCGGTAAGCCCGGTGATGAAGGCCCCGGCGGCCGCGGGGTTGAACACATGGCGGCCGCGCCAGGCGAGGGCGTACTTGGAGGCAGACGCCAGGACGCAGGCCAGTGCCACCCCGGCCAGGTCCATCGGTGCAAAGGCCGGGCCGAGCTGAGTCGGCCAGAACAGGAAGTACAGCAGGAGGCCTGTAATCAGCGACGATTCCGAATGCGGCTGAACCTTGAACAGCACGGCCAGGGCGCGGTTGGAAACGTACGTCAGCGCAAGGCAGAGGGCCAGGTGTGCGAGCATGTTCGGAATACCGAAGGTCAGCCAGCCGAGGGCGTCGAGCAGGAGGCTGTAGGCAGCCAGCGAGGCAAGCACCAACAACACCAGCCTGTACATCGTGAACCGGCCCAGGTACGCGTCAAGGGCGGTGCCGGGTGAGGCCTGCTGCCGGGAGGTGGTTGAACTCATGTGAACAGCCTTCCTTCGAATTCCGCGGAGTACTCCGCGCTGCCGTTGGAAAATACCTTGAGCCAGGAAAAACGGAAATGCCGTTCCAGGTCCTCGGCCGGAACCAGGAACAGGGCGGTGGCGAGGGCGTCAGCCTCCAGGGCCGTGTCCGCCAAGGCCCACGCGGCCACCACCGTCCTGACCGGCGCGCCTGTGGTGCCGTCCAGGACATGATGGAGCCCGTCTCCCCACGCCCGCCGGTTCGACGCCGAAGCGCAGAGGGCGCCGGATCCCAGCGGCACAGTTCCTATCGCCTTAGTGGCGTCATACGGATGCTCCAGCGCCACCTGCACCGGCTCCTGTCCGCCGTCTTCCGTGCTGCCGTTCAGCAGGTCCCCGCTGGCGTCAATGAAGAATTCCGGAACACCGTGGCTCCCTAGCTGTTCGGCGAGAAGATCCACGAGCTGGCCCTTGCCCGCCGCGCCAATATCCAGCACCACCGGGGCAGTGGTGCGCAGTGACGTTCCGTGCCATTCCAGGACGGCGTCCCAGGCCGGGGGAGCCGCAGCTTCCCCGCGGGGCCGCAGCGAATATTGTGGATCGTAGCCCAGCCGCTCAAGGCTTTCACCGATGAGGGGCGTCATGGCGCCGCCGCTGAGCGTGTAGAGCTGCCGGTAGAGTGCGGCCAGGCCCGCGGCTTCGGGCGGCAGCTCGTATTGTCCGGGCGCCGCGGCGATCCGGGCCACCAGGGAGTCCTCCCGGAACCTGGACCACGTGGAGTCGTAGCGCTCCACTTCGGCGAGCACTGAGCTGCGCAGCACCGGGGGCAACGGGGCAGGAGTGGAGATTTCCCAACTGGTGCCGATGCCGTCAAAACGAAAGCCCTGCCAGCCCGGATGCGGCATGGCAGCCGCCTACAGGGCCTGCGCCTTGATCGCTTCGACCGCCTGGTTGAAGCCGCCACTGGTCAGGGAGGAGCCGGCCACCTTGGAGACGTTGATCTCATCCAGGCTCTTGCCCACCACCTGGTCAGCGATGCCGCCGGCGAACTCGCCCTGGAACTTCCGGGTGTTGGGATTGGACGGGTGCTCGGTGATCTCCACCGCGGACACCGTGCCGCCGGCCAGCGTCAGCTGGACGCCAACGGTCTCGGTGCCGTTGGGGGACTTGTAGTTGCCGTCCGCGCTGTAGGTCCCGTCCTTGTAGCCGGCTGCGGCGCCCGCCGAGGGCCCGGGTGCCGCCGAAGCGGTTGCCGACGCAGAAGCGGGCGCCGAGGGCTCGGTCTCCTGGGCGGCAGGCTGCTGGGCCGACGGCGCGCAGCCGGCGACCGTTCCGGCGAGGGACAGGCCGGCCATGCCGGCGAAAACAGTTTTGCGGATTGAAGGCTTCACGGGGTCTCTTTTCGTGGTGCGGGCACTTTAGGGACAGCGTTGTGGCTTGGTGTTGATGTTTCAACAATTTCACCGGTCAGTAAAGGTTAAAGGGTTTCCCTGTGAATTTCCCTACTATTTGCTGTGACGTGGGGAGCCGTGTGGGCCCCTACCGGATTCCGCGCCACGACGGGCTCCCCGGTAGTCTAGGAGTGTGACTCCCGAAGAACTCTCCCTCGCAATATCCGCCTGCCTGAAAGACGCCGTTGCCGCCGGCGACATCGCCCTTGCCGAGGCGGCGATACCGGAATCCGTCCTGGTGGAGCGTCCGAAGAACCGGGAGCACGGCGACTGGGCCACCAACATCGCCCTGCAGCTGGCAAAGAAGGCCGGAACCAACCCGCGCGAATTCGCCACGCTGCTCAGCGCGCGGCTTAAGGACATCAACGGCGTTGCCGGTGTGGAAATCGCCGGTCCCGGCTTCCTTAACATCACGGTTGACGCGGCGGCCGCCGGAGCGCTGGCCAAAGCCATCGTCGAAGCGGGCAGCGAGTACGGCACCAACGCCGCGCTTGCCGGCCACACCGTCAACATGGAGTTTGTCTCCGCCAACCCCACCGGGCCGCTGCACATCGGCCACACGCGCTGGGCTGCCCTCGGTGACTCGATCGCCAGGGTGCTTCGCGCCTCGGGTGCCGACGTCACCGCCGAGTACTACATCAACGACGCCGGTTCCCAGATGAACGTCTTCGCCAACTCGGTGCTGTCGCGCCTGCACGGCCGCGACGTGCCTGAGGGCGGCTACCCGGGCGAATACATCCGCGACTTGGGCCACGATGTCTTGACCCGGCACCCGGACATCCGCGAACTGACCGATGCCGCGGCGCTGCCCGTGATCCGCGCCGCGGCCTACGAGGCGCAGCTCAAGGACATCAAGGACACCCTGGCTGACTTTGGGGTCGCCTTCGACGTGTTCTTCTCCGAGCAGGAACTTCACGACGCCGGCGCGATCGAAAGTGCGGTTGCCCGCCTTCGCGAGCAGGGCCACGTGTTCGACGACGGCGGTGCCGTCTGGCTGCGCACCACCGACTTCGGTGATGACAAGGACCGCGTGATGATCCGCGCGAACGGCGAGCCGACCTACTTCGCGGCCGATGCCGCGTACTACCTGTCCAAGAAGGACCGCGGCTACACGGAAAAGATCTACCTCCTGGGAGCCGACCACCACGGCTACATCAACCGGCTCAAGGCCATCGCCGCCGCCGCCGGCGATGATCCCGAGGTCAACATCGAGGTCCTGATCGGCCAGCTGGTTTCCGTCAACGGCGCCAAACTCTCCAAGCGCGCCGGCAACATCATTGAGCTCAAGGACCTGATCTCCTGGCTGGGAACGGACGCGGTCCGCTACTCGCTGGCACGCTTCCCGGCCGACTCCCCGCTCACGCTGGACCCCGAGCTGCTCAAGAAGCACTCCAACGAGAACCCCGTGTTCTACGTGCAGTATGCGCACGCCCGTTCCCGCGGCACCGCGCGTAACGCCGTGGCTGCCGGAGTGGACCGGAGCGCCTTCGACGCCTCCCTGCTGGACCACGCCACGGAGAACGAACTGCTGTCCTACCTGGGCAGCTACCCCTCCATCGTGGCCAAGGCAGCGGAACTGCGCGAGCCGCACCGCGTGGCACGGCACCTCGAGGTCATCGCCGGCGCCTACCACCGCTGGTACGACGCCTGCCGGGTGGCGCCCATGGGTGACGAACCGGTTACGGACACCAACCGCACCAGGCTGTGGCTCAATGACGCCACCAGCCAGGTGCTGGCCAACGGACTTGAACTGCTGGGCGTTTCGGCGCCGGAACGGATGTGATTCGGTTGCAAACCACCAACACCGAAACCACCAGCGCAGCCTCGCCGCTGGCTCCGGAGTGGCTCGCCGTCCCCTCGGACATCAACGCCCTCCACACCCCCGTGTGGGCCGGCGGAGTGGAGCGGAGTGCCGGCGGTGAACTGGCCATTGACGGCATCCCGGTCAGCAGCCTCAAGGAACAGTTCGGCACGCCACTTTTCGTCATGAGCGAATCGGACTTCCGTGCACGTGCCCGCGCCTTCAAGGACGCGTTCGACGAAGCCTTTGCCGACATCTGCGGGGGAGTGGATGTCTACTACGCCGGCAAGTCATTCCTCTGCACCGCCGTCGCGGCATGGGTCGCCGAAGAAGGGCTGCGGCTGGACACGTGTTCCGGCGGCGAACTCGCCGTAGCCGCCCGCGCCGGCATCGACGGCGCCAACCTCTCGCTGCACGGCAACAACAAGTCCGACGCCGAGATCAACCGGGCGCTGGACATGGACCTCGGCCGCATTGTGGTGGACAGCCTCGACGAGCTGGAGCGCGTGGCCAAAATCGCCTCCGGCCGCGGGGAGACCGCCAAGGTCATGCTGCGGCTGACGCCCGGCGTGCACGCCCATACCCACGAGTTCATCGCCACCGCCCACGAAGACCAGAAATTCGGCCTCTCCATGGCGGAGGATACGACCGACGAAGCAGGCCTGTCCGCCGCCGAGGAGGCCGTCGCCGCGGCAACGTCCTACCCCAGCGTGGAGCTGCTGGGCCTGCACTGCCATATCGGTTCGCAGATCTTCGAGCCGGACGGCTTTGCGCTGGCCGCGCAGAAGCTCCTGACCTTCCTGGCCGCCGTGCAGGCCAAATATTCCATTACCCTTCCCGAGCTTGACCTCGGCGGCGGCTACGGCATCGCCTACACGCCCGTGGACACGCCCCGCCCGGCAGCCGACATCGCGCAGGCGATGGCCGCCGTCGTACGTTCCAAGTGCTCCGAACTGGGCATCACCGCACCCCGGATTTCCATCGAGCCCGGCCGCGCGATCGTGGGCAGCAGCACCTTCACGCTGTACGAGGTGGGCACGCTGAAAACCGTCCGCGTGGACGCCCCGGCCGGCGGCGACGGCGCAGCCGGTGAAAATACTGCTAAAAACGTTACGCACCCGCGCCGCTATGTGTCAGTGGACGGCGGCATGAGCGACAACGCCCGTCCGGTGCTGTACGACGCGGATTATTCGGCCATTCTCGCGTCGCGGACCTCCGCCGCGGCCCCGCAGCTGTCCCGCGTAGTGGGCAAACATTGCGAGAGCGGCGACATAGTTGTTAGAGATGTATATCTGCCCGAGGACGTGGCAGCCGGTGATCTGCTCGCTGTACCGGGGACCGGCGCCTACTGCTGGGCCCTGTCAAGCAACTACAACTATCTGGCCCGGCCGGGCGTTGTCGCTGTGCGCGACGGATCTCCCCGGCTGATTGTCCGCGGGGAAACCGAAGAAGATCTGCTGAACCGCGACATGGGAGCCTGAATGACCGAATTGCGAACCCTGAAAGTGGCCCTGCTGGGCTGTGGCAACGTCGGGGCTCAGGTGGCGCGGATTCTGATTGACGACGCCGGCACCCTGGCGCCGCGCACCGGCGCCCGCCTGGAACTGGCCGGCATCGCGGTGCGTAACCTCGACGCCGAACGCGACGTGGACCTCCCGCGCGACCTCTTCACCACCGACGGTGAAACGCTGGTCAAGGAGGCTGACCTCGTGATCGAGCTGATGGGCGGCATCGAGCCTGCCCGCTCGCTGATCCTCTCCGCCATCCAGAACGGCGCCAGCGTGGTCACGGGCAACAAGGCCCTGCTGGCCGCCGATGGTCCTGCACTCTACGAAGAAGCGGACAAGGCCGGCGTCGAGCTGTCCTACGAAGCCGCCGTGGCAGGCGCCATCCCCATCCTGCGCCCCATCCGCGACAGCCTCTCCGGTGACCGCATCACCCGCGTGCTCGGCATCGTCAACGGCACCACCAACTTCATCCTTGACCAGATGGACTCCACCGGCGCGCAGTTCGCCGACGCACTTGCCGAGGCCCAGCGGCTCGGCTACGCCGAGGCTGACCCGACGGCCGACGTCGAGGGGCACGACGCCGCGGCCAAGGCCGCCATCCTGGCGTCCCTGTCCTTCCACACCCGCTTCGACCTCGAGAACGTCTACTGCGAGGGCATCACCCGCGTCAGCGCCGCCGACATCGCCGCCGCCAAGGAAGCGGGCTTCGTCATCAAGCTGCTGGCCATCGCCGAGAAAATCACCGCCACTGGCACGGAAACAGCCGGCAACGAGGGCGTTTCCGTGCGCGTCCACCCGACGCTCCTGCCGCGCGAGCACCCGCTGGCAGCCGTCCGCGGTGCGTTCAACGCCGTCTTTGTCGAGGCGGAGAACGCCGGCGAGCTGATGTTCTACGGCCAGGGCGCCGGCGGAACCCCGACGGCGTCTGCCGTGCTGGGCGACCTCGTCTCGGCGGCCCGCCGGATCGTCCTGGGCGGCCCCGGACGCATCGAGTCCACCACCGGCCACGTCCCGGCGCTGCCGATCGATGCCGCAACCACCAGCTACTACATCGGCCTGGACGTTGCGGACCAGCCCGGCGTGCTGGCGAAGATCGCCCAGCTGTTCGCCGAGCACGGCGTATCCATCGAAATCATGCGCCAGACCATCCACCGCGATGCCGACTCCAACGTGGAATCGGCCGAGCTGCGGATCGTCACCCACCGCGCAAGCGAAGCTGCACTGGCAGCAACCGTCGAAGCCGTGAAGGCCCTCGACGTGATCAATTCCGTTACATCCGTACTGCGGGTAGAAGGAGCTTAAGTGGCTCACCAATGGCGCGGTGTCATCCGCGAATATGCTGACCGTCTGCCCGTCACGGCGGCCACCAAGGTCATCACCCTCGGGGAGGGCGGCACCCCCCTGGTTTATGCGCAGAAGCTGTCCGAACTGACGGGCTCCGAGGTCTACCTCAAGGTCGAGGGCATGAACCCCACCGGTTCCTTCAAGGACCGCGGCATGACCATGGCCATGACCGCGGCCGTTGAGGCCGGGGCCAAGGCCGTGGTGTGCGCCTCCACCGGCAACACCTCAGCGTCCGCCGCAGCATACGCCACCGCCGCCGGCCTGACGTGTGCCGTGCTGGTGCCCGAAGGCAAGATCTCCATGGGCAAGCTGAGCCAGGCCATCGCGCACGGCGCCACGCTCCTGCAGGTCGACGGCAACTTCGACAACTGCCTGGACATCGCCCGCAAGCTGGGCGAATCCTACCCGGTATTCCTGGTCAACTCCGTGAATCCGGCCCGCATCCAGGGCCAGAAGACCGGCGCCTTCGAGATCGTCGATGCCCTGGGCGACGCCCCGGACATCCACGTGCTCCCGGTCGGCAACGCCGGAAACATCACGGCCTACTGGAAGGGCTACAAGGAGTACTCCGCCCCGTTCGAGTCCGAAACTGCCGGAACCCTCGCTCCCGTCGCCACCAGGACCCCCGCCATGTGGGGCTTCCAGGCCGCAGGCGCCGCGCCCTTCGTGGCCGGCCACCCCATCACGGAACCGGATACCATCGCCACCGCTATCCGGATCGGCAATCCTGCCTCCTGGGACGGCGCCATTGCGGCCCGTGACGAGTCCGGCGGATTCATCGATTCCGTCACTGACGAGGAAATCCTGGCCGCCCACCGCTGGCTGTCTTCCGGTGAGGGCGTCTTCGTGGAGCCCGGCTCGGCGGCCGGCGTCGCAGGCCTGCTCAAGAAGCACGCCGCAGGGGAGGTACCCGCCGGCAAGACCATCGCCATCACCGTCACCGGACACGGCCTCAAGGACCCGCAGTGGGCCCTCAGGACCGAGGACGGCAGCGATGTCCAGCCTGTCAAAGTGTCCAACGACGTCGTGACCGTTGCTGCGGAACTGGGACTGGAAGACAAATAACAGTGGAAACCATGCTGCCGCAGACCGCCCAGCTGCCCGCCATCCAGGCCGGGCAGCAGGTGACGGTCCGGGTTCCGGGCACCAGCGCAAACCTCGGTCCCGGCTATGACAGCCTCGGACTGGCGCTGACCCTGCACGACACCCTCACCGTGGAAAGCCTGGACAGCGACGAGCTGGTCTTCGAGCTCAGCGGTGAGGGTGCGGATTCCCTGCCGCGGGACGCCAGCCACCTGGTGGTCCGGGCGATGAATGCCGCCTTCGGGCGGCTGGGCTACCGCCACACGGGCCTGAAGATCACGGCGGAAAACGTCAACCCGCACGGCCGTGGCCTGGGCTCGTCGGCGTCCGCGGTCGTGGCAGCCGTGACCGCGGCCAACGCGCTGCTGCCGGCGGGGAAGCAGCGGGACCGGAACTGGATCCTGCAGCTGACCAGCGAGATTGAAGGCCACCCGGACAACGTCGCTCCGGCGATCTACGGCGGACTCGCGCTGTCGTGGCAGGACAGTGACCAGTACAGCAGCACATGCGCCACCGTGGACGCCGCCGTCATCCCCATCGTGGCGGTTCCGGACTTCGAGCTCTCCACCGAGGCCGCGCGCGCTTTGCTGCCTGCGTCCATCGGCCATCACGCGGCCGCGATGAACTCCGGCCGCGCAGCACTTCTGATCCATGCCCTGACGCAGAAGCCTGAATTCCTGCTTGCCGGCACCGAAGACTTCCTGCACCAGAGCTACCGCGCCGAGGCCATGCGGCCCAGTGCGGCACTTATCCGGGCCCTGCGCGATGCCGGCCACGCTGCCGTTGTCTCCGGAGCCGGGCCCACGGTTCTGGTCCTGGCTAACGGCGAGGCGGAGGCGGCCGCCGTTCTGCAATTCATTGCCTCGTTTTCCGAGGCAAATACGCCGGACATCAACTGGCGTGTGATGAAGCTGGCGGTCGACGTCGAAGGTGCTAAAGTGGGAGTGCACCGGCGGTAACACCGCATGCAGTCTCCGCAGTCAGCACCGCATTCACTGAGCAGTTTTCATTCATTGAACACAATATTCATTGATGCAGCCAGACGGCGACTCTGCAGTCGAGAGGGCCCTGCAGCCAAGAGACCGTGCAGTCACCGACTCCGAAAAATGGCCTTAACCGGTCATCGGGTCAGAATCTGCTTCGATCTGCTGCTGCTGCTTCGATCTCTTATTTGCACGATATTTTCCGGTGCCACCTGCTTGGCCTGGCCAGGAACCTACAGATGTGTTTCTGTTCCCTGAACCGCCAGTCCGCCGCCCCGCCAGCTATGCGGAGCGTTTGAAGGTGATCAGTATCCGGCCCTGCTGGCCGAAATCCAACCGGCAAGGCCGAACATCGCGGCTGCAGATCTGAACTGCAGCCCAGATCCAATCATCGCGTCCAGCTCACAGTCTGGACGCCGTCGAGGGGGAAGGATCCTTCGTGACCGAAACCACTGAGCTGTCGCCAGCTGTGGACATATCATCTTCTGCTTCCGGATCGTTGACGGAAGCGCCCGCCAAGAGCAGCGGCCTTGCCGGCCTGAAGCTCGCCCAGCTGCAGGCCCTCGCCAGCCAGCTCGGTATCTCCGGCGGATCCCGCATGCGCAAGGGCGACCTGGTGGCGGCTATTTCCGCGCACCGTGCGGGCACGTCCGCCACCGCCACCAAGGCGCCGGCACGGACTTCCGCAAAGGCCGCTGCAGCCAGCGCGGCAGCCCCGGCCGCCGAAACCGCCGCAGCAGCTTTGGCTCCGGAAGCCGCTGCAGCAGCCGAGGCCCCGGCGCAGGAAACCCGTACACGTGGCCGCGGCCGCAGCCGCCGGGCAGTGAGCGACGGTATTGTTGCCGCACCCGCGACGGAAACCCCCGCCGAGGCTCCTGCCGCTGAAGCGCCGGCCGCCGCCGAGGCACCCGTTGCAGCTTCGGCCGAAGGTGCAGCCTCCGCTGAGGCAGAAGGCGCAGAGCGCCGCCAGCCGCGCACCCGCAACCGCCGCCGCGGCGAAGCAGCCGCAGCGGCTCCCGCCGAAGCACCCGCTGCCCCCGCCGAAGCTGCCGCCGAGGCACGCGGTGCTGAAGCACGTGGCGCCGAGATCCCCCGCACTGAGGCCCCCCGCACTGAGGTTCGTGGCGCTGAAGTACGCGGTGCTGAGGCCCGCGAGCAGGCACCGGAGGGCGAAGCCGGACAGCGCGAACGCCGGGATGCCCGCGGCCGCGGTGGCCGTGACGCCGGCGAAGCTGGCGGACGCGAAACCCGCCGTGATGACACCCGCCGTGATGACAGCCGGCGTGACGATAACCGCCGTGATGACAACCGTGACGCCGACGACGACGGCGGCAGCCGCCGCAACCGGCGGAACCGCCGCGACCGGAACGACCGCAACGAGCGCTCGGACAGCCGCGACGGCAGCCGCAACGAACGGTTCCGTGACCGCAACGACCGCCGCCGGGGACGCAGCCAGGGGCCCGACGTCGACGACGTCGAGGTCACCGATGACGACGTGCTGCTGCCCGTGGCCGGCATCCTGGATGTCCTCGAAAACTACGCGTTCATCCGCACGTCCGGTTACCTGCCGGGCCCGAACGACGTGTACGTCTCCCTGGCCCAGGTCAAGAAGTACAACCTGCGCAAGGGCGACGCCGTTGTTGGCGCCATCCGCGCGCCGCGCGACGGCGAGGACCGCGGCCAGCAGTCCGCCCGCCAGAAGTTCAACGCGCTGGTCCGCGTCACCTCGGTGAATGGCAAGACCGCCGAGGACCTCAAGGACCGCGTGGAGTTCGCCAAGCTCGTTCCGCTGTACCCGTCCGAGCGCCTGCGCCTCGAGACCGACCCCAAGAAGATCGGCCCCCGCGTCATCGACCTGGTCGCCCCGATCGGCAAGGGCCAGCGTGGCCTGATCGTCTCCCCGCCCAAGGCCGGCAAGACGCTCATCCTGCAGTCCATCGCCAACGCGATCACCACCAACAACCCTGAGGTCCACCTCATGATGGTGCTGGTTGACGAGCGTCCCGAAGAAGTGACGGACATGCAGCGCACCGTCAAGGGTGAGGTCATTGCCTCCACCTTCGACCGTCCCGCCGACGATCACACCACCGTGGCCGAACTCTCCATCGAACGCGCCAAGCGCCTCGTGGAAATGGGCATGGACGTGGTGGTCCTCCTGGACTCCATGACCCGTCTGGGCCGTGCCTACAACCTGGCAGCGCCGGCCTCCGGCCGCATCCTGTCCGGTGGTGTGGACTCCGCAGCGCTGTACCCGCCTAAGCGGTTCTTCGGTGCTGCCCGCAACATCGAAAACGGCGGCTCGCTGACCATCCTGGCGACGGCCCTGGTGGAGACCGGATCCAAGATGGACGAGGTCATCTTCGAAGAGTTCAAGGGCACCGGCAACATGGAGCTCCGCCTGTCCCGCCAGCTGGCTGACAAGCGCATCTTCCCTGCCGTGGACGTCAACGCCTCCGGCACGCGCCGCGAAGAGAACCTGCTCTCGGCCGAAGAGGTCAAGATCATGTGGAAGCTGCGCCGCGTCCTCTCCGGCCTCGAGACCCAGCAGAGCCTGGAACTCCTGACCAACAAGATCCGCGAGACCCAGAGCAACGTCGAGTTCCTCATGCAGGTTCAGAAGACGACGCTTGGTGCGAAGTCGGATAACGACAAGTAGCTGAGCTAAGGGTGGGGCCGTCGCGTAGTTTCGCGGGCCCCACCCTTTGTCGTTCCACCTAACGCCGCCGCATAACTAGACTTGAGAGAGTCGAAAGAGGTTTGAAAAATGTTTGAGTCCGTACAGGGCCTGTTGGATGAGCATGATTCCATCCAGGCGCAGCTGGGGGATCCGGCTGTTTATGCTGACCAGAAGCTGGCGCGGAAGCTGGGACGGCGGTCTGCTCAGCTGAACGGCATTGTGGAGGCCTACCACAAGTGGCATGCGCTGCATGATGACCTCGCGGCTGCCAAGGAGATGGCTGCCGAGGACCCTGACTTTGCTGCCGAGGTGCCTGAACTGGAGGAAGCTTTGGAAGCCGCGGCGGCGCGGCTGACGCGGCTGCTGATTCCCCGGGACCCCGACGATGCTCGCAATGTGATCCTTGAGGTCAAGGGCGGTGAAGGCGGCGACGAGGCGGCACTGTTCGCGGGCGACCTGCTGCGCATGTACACCCGCTACGCAGAGTCCCGCGGCTGGAAGACCGAGATCATCTCCTCCACCGAGTCCGACCTCGGCGGCTACAAGGACGTCCAGGTGGCCGTCAAGGGCAGCTCCAACGATCCCGCCGAAGGCGTGTACGCTCGGCTCAAGTTCGAGGGCGGCGTGCACCGCGTGCAGCGCGTGCCTGTCACCGAATCGCAGGGGCGCATCCACACCTCGGCCGCGGGCGTGCTGGTCCTGCCCGAGGTGGATGAGCCCGAAGAGCTCGAGATCAACCAGAACGACCTCAAAATCGACGTGTACCGGTCCTCGGGTCCTGGCGGCCAGTCCGTCAACACCACAGACTCCGCCGTCCGCATCACGCACCTTCCCACGGGAATCGTCGTGGCCATGCAGAACGAGAAGTCCCAGCTGCAGAACCGCGAAGCAGGCATGCGCGTCCTCCGCGCCCGCATCCTGGCCCACCAGCAGGAGCAGATCGACGCCGAGAACTCCGCACAGCGGAAATCCCAGATCCGCACGATGGACCGCTCGGAGCGTATCCGTACCTATAACTACCCGGAAAACCGGATCGCCGACCACCGCACTGGCTACAAGGCCTACAACCTTGACCAGGTCATGAATGGTGACCTCGAGCCGGTCATCCAGTCCGCCATCGAGATGGACGAGCAGGCGCGGCTGGACGCCATCGGCGACTAGAAGCCCAGAGATTCCATGACGTCCGAGCACACTCCGGCTGCCCAATCCCTGCCCGCCCAGTCCCTGGCTGAGGCCGTCCGGGAAGCAACGGAGCTCCTCACCGAGGCCGGCGTCCCCAGCCCCCGGGTGGACGCCGAACTCCTGGCCGACCATCTGCTCGGCGTGGGCCTGGGGCGGCTGCGGGCCATGATGCTCGGCGATGCCCCTGCCCCGGCCGGCTACACCGAACTCGTTGCCGAGCGCGCCACCCGGATTCCGCTCCAGCACATCACCGGCGTGGCGCACTTCCGCTACCTCCAGCTCGCGGTGGGACCCGGCGTGTTCATTCCGCGCCCGGAGACCGAATCCGTGGTGCAGCTGGTCATCGACCGGCTGCGCGCACTCGAACGTGCCGGCGTGGTCCGCCCCAAGGTGGTGGACCTGGGCACCGGATCCGGTGCCATCGCTGGATCCATCGCACACGAGGTCCCCGAAGCCGAAGTCTTCGCGGTGGAGTTCAGCGAGTTCGCGCACGCCTGGGCGGCGAAGAACCTCCGGCCGCTGGGGGTCACCCTGCTGCTGGGGGACCTGCGGAACGCCCTGCCGGAACTCAACGGAACGTTCGACGTCGTCGTCTCCAACCCGCCGTACATCCCCGCCGAAGCCATCCCCAACGAACCGGAAGTGGCGCTGCATGATCCGCCGGAAGCACTCTACGGCGGGGGAGCGGACGGCATGGAACTGCCGACGGCGGCCGCCGCCTCCGCGGCGCGGCTCCTGGTTCCCGGCGGCTACTTCGTGATGGAACACGCCGAAGTCCAGGCCGGCTGGATATCGACGATGCTAGAGCGGACGGGGCTCTGGACCGACGTCACGACGCAATTTGACCTTAACGGCAAGGAACGCGCAACCAGCGCCGTCCTTGCCTTCCCGCCCGCGGAGTAATGAAAGAATGAGGCAGTGACCACTACGTACAACTGCACGGCCGACGACGAGCGGACCGAAGGGATCGCCCACGCACGGCGGGCGATCCTGGAGAAGAAGTGCATCGTCCTTCCCACGGACACCGTCTACGGAATCGCGGCCGATGCCTTTTCCCCGCAGGCCGTCACCATGCTGCTGGTCTCCAAGGGCCGCGGCCGGAACATGCCCCCGCCCGTCCTGATTCCCCGCCTGAATGCGCTCGACGGGCTGGCCACCGATGTGTACCCGGATGCCCGCCAGTTGGCCGAGGCCTTCTGGCCCGGCGGGCTGACCCTGATCTTCCACGCGCAGCCGTCCCTGGACTGGGACCTCGGCGAGACCAAGGGCACCGTTGCCCTTCGCATTCCGGACGATGAGGTGGCGATTGATCTGCTGACCGTTACCGGACCCCTGGCCGTGTCCTCGGCAAACCGGACTGGCCAGGCTCCGGCGCAGACAGCCTTTGAAGCCCGTTCCCAGCTCGCGGAGTCGGTCGAGGTCTACCTTGAAGGCGGTTTCCGTCCGGTTGAGGGGACCGACGCCCGGCCGTCCACCATCGTGGATGCCACCTCGCTGCCGCTGCGCGTGGTCCGCGAGGGGGCCATCAGCCTGGAGCGGCTGCGCGAGGTGGTGCCCGGAGTTCTCGACATCAACGGCAACGCCGCGGACGAAGCTGAGCTCACCGCTACCCCGGAGGACGCTGCCTCCGAAGACGCGGTGCCCGAGAGTGCTGCTGACGCTCCTCTGCAGCCCGACGCCGGCGAAAAGCCCGCAAGCGCCGAATGACGCTGCAGAGGCAATCTATTCCCGTTCTTGGAGTGGACGCCACGCCCTTGGACGTCGACGGACTCACCGCCGTACTCAACGGATTCGTGGCTGACGGCACCACCAGGACGGTCGTCGGACACAATCTCCACAGCGTGACGCTTTTCCACTCCGAACCGGAGTTCAGAAAGTTTTACGAGAACAGCGACGTTGTCCTTCTCGACGGCGCGCCCGTCCTCTGGCTGTGGGGGAGGAGCCGGCAAAAGACCGGCCGGAAACAGTCTGGCGCCGACAGGCGGCCCGTCATGGACTACAGGCTTGGTTCAACGGACTGGATTCCCGCGCTGGGCCGGCTGGACGGGCTCCACCGCATTGCCGTCCTTGGAGCCGGGGCGACTGCCAATGCCAAGGCTGTGGCGAAACTGCAGAGCCTGGTGCCGGGCGCCATGGTCGCCGGTATGCCGGGGGAGGACTGGGACGCGGAACTGGAAGAGAAAGCTGCCGCCTGGCTGGCGGAATTCCAGCCGCAGCTGGTGCTGATCGGCCTTGGCATGCCGCTGCAGGAAGAGGTGCTGTGGCGCCGCCTGCCGTCGCTACCGCCCGCGGTCTACTGCGCCGTCGGCGGAGCTATCGAGCAGATCGCCGGCATCCAGAAGCTGGCGCCCCGCTGGCTTGGCCGGCTCGGGCTGGAATGGGCGTGGCGGCTGCTACTGCACCCGCGCCGCGTGGCGTACCGGGTGTTTGGCGAGCCGTGGGTCCTTCTGGCACTGCTGCTGCGGCGCCGGCTGCGCGGGCAGGTCTGACAGCCCCGGCCGCCTAGGCTAGAACTTCTGGTCCTTCAGCGGGCCAAATCCCTTGCCGCGGAGCCCCGTGGAGAACGCCCGGAACCAGTCCGCCAGCCCGCGGAGATCGCCCCGGCGGAGGAAGTAGCCGAGGTAGCCGCCCACGTCGGCCACCAGGGACTTCACACGGAAGTGGCGGCGAATAAGGTAGCCGCGGTTGCGGTAGTAGTAGTAGCGCTTGAAGGCGCCCTCCGGGACGATGACGTGCCAGCGGGCACCAAAAACGTGCTTCGTTTCGGAAAACGCGTGCGGGTGCATGATCGCAGCCGTGGTGACGGTGCCGAAACGGATGCCTGCCTTGCGCAGCCGGATGGTGAAGTCCACCTCGTCGCCGCGGATGAAGAGGCGCATGTCGGGCAGGCCCACCTTGAAGAACACATCGGAGCGGATGAGCGCACCGTTGAAGAAATGACCGTCGTTCGGCAGGAACCCCACCTTCTCCAGTGCGGCCCGGTCATGGCTAACCTTGCCGTCCAGCCGGAAGAAGAAGGAGAGTCGGTCGGGATGCCCCGGGGCCACCACCAGAGGCACAACGGCCTCCAGATCCCGCGCCTCCGCTTCCCGGATGAGCGTGGCCAGGCACTCCGCGTCCGCCGGCTCGGCGTCGTCGTCCATCATCCAAACCCAATCGGCGCCGCTGGCCACGGCCTTCAGCGCCGCAAGGGAGAAGCCTCCGGCACCGCCAAGATTGGCTTCCGAACGGATATAGTCCACATTTGCATGCTGGTCGGCGACGTCCTTCGCTGGGGCGGTGCCACTGTCAACGAGGCAGATGGTCGACACGCGGGCCGTCTGCCCGTTGATGGCCCTCAGCAGGACGGCGAGCTCATGGGGACGGTCAAACGTCACGGCGGCAACTGCGACCGACACTGGCATTGCGGGGATCCTTTCAGCACAGCCGTCGGCAAGTTTCCCGCCGGCGTAAGGCCGTGTGACGCGAAGCGATGTACCCGTTGGCGTTAGTATCTTGACTAGAGTCCACTGTAATACAGCCCCGTCAGGCACTATGCACTGCCTGTCTGTGCGCGCATGGCGACGGAGAAGTTTCATTTATTGCACGTCAGATCCACACCTATCCAGCCCGCATGGTCCGCCCGGACTGACCCCGAATCCGCATAGCCCGCAGCATGGCGGGAAGCACTGCGCCAGTGTCATGGCAACGGTGGCCGCGCCATGATCATGTACCTTTCCATGATGCTGACCGCGGCACTCGTGTCCTACGGGGCCACCTGGGGTGCACGGCTGATCGGCAACCGGCTTGAGCTGTTCGCCCCCATCCGCAGCCGGGACATGCATTCAAGCCCGGTCTCACGGCTTGGCGGGCTGGGGATCTTCGCCGGCGTGTTGGTGGCGCTGGCCGTGGCAAGCCAGTCCTTCTTCGTCAAGGACATCTTCCGGAACAATGGCGCTCCGTGGGGTGTGCTGGCGGGCGCTGGCGTCATCGTGCTGGTCGGAGTGGCAGACGACCTCCTGGACCTGCGCTGGTGGGTCAAACTGATCGGGCAGTCTCTCGCCGCGCTGGTGGTAGCCGTCTGGGGTGTGCGGATGACCATCATCCCGTTCATTCCGGAACCGATCCGCTTCGACTCGGACCCGATCAACATCATCCTCACCACCGGC
The DNA here is from genome assembly GCF_003261175.1 of Arthrobacter globiformis. Lineage (GTDB taxonomy): Bacteria > Actinomycetota > Actinomycetes > Actinomycetales > Micrococcaceae > Arthrobacter > Arthrobacter globiformis_A. The sequence goes on from NZ_QLNP01000105.1 coordinate 226,442, forward strand.
CTCATCGTCGTCACGATGAACGCTTTCAACTTCATCGACGGGCTCGACGGGCTGGCCGCCGGGGTGGCCATCATCGGCGGGTCCGCGTTCTTCCTCACCGCCTACTGGGTCCACCGGAACGCGCCGATCCTGGACCGTTCCGACCTCGCCACGCTGCTGACGGCGGTCCTTGTGGGCAGCTGCCTGGGTTTCCTGCCACACAACTGGTTTCCCTCAAAGATCTTCATGGGCGATTCCGGCGCGATGCTGATAGGCCTGCTGATGGCGTCGGCCGGTGTGGTCTCGACCGGGCAGATCACCTCGGGCCTCTATGACCGCGTCAACGGTATTCCCACGATCATCCCCATCCTGCTGCCGTTTGCCGTGCTGTTCCTGCCGCTCCTTGACCTGTGCCTTGCGGTGGTACGGCGCACCGCCGTCGGGCGTTCACCGTGGTCCGCCGACCGCGGGCACCTGCACCACAAGCTCATGGACATCGGTTACTCACACCGTACGGCGGTCATGCTGCTGTATTTGTGGGCGGCGGTGCTGTCTTTCGGTGGTCTGGCCTTTGCCGTTTACCCCTGGCAGGTTGTGCTGGCCGCCATGGTCGCCGCCACCCTGATCATGGGTCTGGTCACGGCCTGGCCGTACCTGAGCCGCCGCGGCGACGACGCCGGGGTAGGGCCAACACCGCAGTAATTCGCGCTTTTTGGAAAATTTCTATCTCGTGTAGAATTCAAGTGCAGGTCTTTCCTGCACCACTCCACCCTGCCCCGAAGATTGGTTAGCATGACCTCCAACGCCGAGCCCGGACCTGCGTCCGGCAAGGAATCCGTTGGTGTCTCCGGGCCCACGCGGTCGCTCTGGCTCGGCCTGCTTAAACTCAGTTCTGCAGTCTCCTGCGGCGCACTCGTCCTTACAGGCGTGGTGGCTGCGCTGCTGAACGGCTGGACCGGTGTTGTGTCCAGCAGCCTCGGCGGCCTGCTGGTGGTCGTGTTCTTCGCGATCAGCCTGCTGATCGGACACTTTGTGGGGCGCAATAACCCTTCGGGTGCCGTCGGCCTGTTTGTGGCGACTTACTTCGTCAAGGTCATCGGTTTCGCCGTGGTGCTGTTCGCCGTGGGTGCTCCCGACTGGCTGCACGGCCGCTGGTTCGTCATAGGCGCCGTCGTTGCCGTGGTCACATGGCAGGCTGCCGAGATCTACGGTTTCAGCAAAGCCCGACTGCAGATCTTCAATGACCCCGAACCGGACAGCGACCGCAAATCGAACGGGGAGCAACACTGATGACCAAGCACAACCACCCCGGGAAAAACGAGCCTGGAACACCCGAACCGACGCCCGGTCCTGTCGCTGTACCCAGCGAAAATTCCGACGGCGGTTACAACGCTGGAATGGCCGTCTTTAGCTACATTATTGGCGGAATCATCGTCTGGAGTTTGATAGGGTGGGGACTGGATTATCTGTGGGGAACCCGCTGGATTGTGCTCGTAGGCGCTCTGCTTGGAGCTGCGGGAGGGTTCTATCTGTCCCATATGCACGGCCTCACCAGTTCAAGGAAAACAACTGGCGGGAACGGTGCAGCCAGCGGCCCGTCCGAGGACGGGAACAGTAATGCCAAATAATTTCATGAGGGGGAGGGCAAGCATGACGCGCGCCGGAACCTTACCAACGCCCAACGATGGACACTGCAGAGAGGAAACGCGTTGATCGCGCTTGCGCTCCCGGCCCAAAATTCAGGAGAGTTCACACCTCCCGGAATTGAAGAAATGCACCTGCCGGCAATCCTGCCGTGGGGTGCGGCAGACGGATTCTCCAAGCAGATGCTGCTGGTTATCCTGTCCGTCGTCATTATCGCCACATTCTTTTTGCTCGCTGCGCGGAAGCAGCAGCTCGTTCCCGGCAAGCTGCAGTTCGCAGGTGAGGCCGCGTACGGCTTCGTCCGCAACAGCATCGCAAAGGACATCATCGGCGGCAGGGACTTCATCAAGTATGTCCCGCTGCTGTTCAGCCTGTTCTTCTTCATCCTGGTGAACAACATCTACGGCGCAATCCCCGTGATCCAGCTCCCGAGCTTCTCGCACGTCGGCGGCGCCTACGTGCTGGCAGCCATCGTGTACGTCACCTGGATCGGCATCGGCATCAAGAAGAACGGCCTGCGCTACTTCAAGCTCGCCACCGTTCCCTCCGGTGTCCCCGTCTACATCCTCCCGATCGTCATTCCGATCGAGATCATCTCCAACTTCCTGGTCCGTCCGGTCACGCACAGCCTGCGTCTCTTTGCCACCATGCTGGCCGGCCACCTGATCGTCATGATTGCCGGATCGGGCATCGAATACCTCGTCATGCAGGAGAACGTCCTCCTCAAGGGCACCTCTGTGCTGGTTCTCGCCGGCGCGATTGCCATGTACATGCTGGAGGCGCTGATCATGGCGCTTCAGGCGTACGTGTTCACACTGCTGACTGCGATCTACATTGAAGGCGCACTCCACGCCGACAGCCACTAGGCACCCCAAACTTCCCCTCGTGGGGATGAAGCAACCCAAACAACCTGCCATATACATGGCATCTTGAAAGGAAGAAAAATGGAAGGCTCCATCAACGGCTCCCTCAACCTCATCGGCTACGGCCTCTCGGCCATCGGCGGTGGTATCGGTGTGGGACTCGTGTTCGCTGCCTACATCAACGGTGTGGCTCGTCAGCCGGAAGCCCAGCGCGTCCTGCAGCCGATCGCATTCCTCGGCCTTGCGCTGACTGAAGCCCTCGCCATCCTGGGCCTGGTCTTCGCTTTCGTTCTCAAGTAAACCTTCAGAACCAAGCGAACATTCAGAACCGAGTAGATAAGGACGGGTGAAATATGAATCAGCTGATCATCTCAGCCGCCACTGAAGGCGCCGCGGCGGCTAACCCGCTCGTTCCCAATCTTTGGGAAATGGGCGTCGTCCTCGCCGGCTTTGCTGTCCTCTTTTTCATCGTGGTCAAGTTCGTTGTCCCGATGTTCGAGAAGACGTTTGCAGAGCGTGCCGAGGCCATCGAGGGCGGCATCGCCAAGGCTGAGAAGGCTCAGGCTGAAGCTTCTGCTGCACTCGAAGAGTACAAGCAGCAGCTCACTGATGCCCGTGCTGAGGCAAACCGTATCCGTGAGGAAGCACGTGCCGAAGGCGCCCAGATCCTGGCGGAACTGAAGGAGAAGGCTGCAGCAGAGTCTGCACGCATCACCGCTCAGGCACACGCGCAGATCGAATCCGAGCGCCAGGCGGCCGTTGTGTCGCTGCGTTCGGAGGTGGGCACCCTTGCCACCACGCTTGCGGGCCGCATCGTTGGGGAAACCCTCGAGGACGACGCACGTGCAGCACGCGTCGTCGACCGCTTCCTGGCTGATCTGGAGACCCAGAACGCAGGTGTAGCTAAGTAATGGCAGGTGTATCGAGCGAATCGCTGACCAAGGCGCTGACCGAGCTGGAGCCAAAGCTTCCGTTTGCATCGCTGCAGTTGGCAAAGGAACTTTTCGGAATCCTGGGAGCGGTAGACAGCTCGGCTGGCTTGCGCCGCGCCCTGACTGACCCCTCCCGCAGCGGTGAGGAAAAGTCGGCGTTGATCAAGCAGCTCTTCAGCGGAAAAGCTTCCGCCGAAGCCGTGGACATCGCAGCCGGTCTGGCCAGCTCACGCTGGGCATCGGCGCGAGACATCGGCGATGCACTCGAGACGCTTGCCGCAACGGTGGTCATTGCCGTTGCTGAAAACAAGTCGGCCGTTTCTGCCTCCGGTATCACCGGTCTGGAAGAGCTGGAGAACGATCTTTTCTCCTTCAACCAGGCCGTGGCTGCCAACCACGATGTGCAGCGCGCCCTGTCTGAACCGCAGGCCAGCGCTGCTGCAAAGATCGCCCTGGCCGAGAGGCTCGTTCCTTCCGCAAGTGAGGAAGCCAAGGTCCTCATCGGACAGGCGGTCGCGCACCCCCGTGGCATCAAGGCAACCAAACTCGTGAGCCGTTTCGCCGAGCTCGCCGCCAAGCGCCAGCAGCGCTGGATTGCGACGGTCAGCGTCACGCGTCCCCTCACGGGGACGCAGGAGAACCGTCTGCAGCAGGGACTGAACTCCCTTTACGGACGCGAGCTGAAGATCAACTTCAACGTTGATCCGACGCTGATCGGCGGCATCCGCGTTCAGGTGGGGGACGAAGTGCTCGACGCTTCGCTCCTCACCCGCCTGAACGACCTTCAGCGCCAGCTGGCCGGCTAGCCGGACAAGCACCACACAACTGATAGAAACCCCGGTCATCGTGAGCAACGATGATCACGAATACAGGAGAGCAGGGACTGCAGATGGCCGAATTGACCATCAACGCCGACGACGTCCGTAATGCGTTGAACGAATTCGCGGCGTCCTACGAACCCGGAAACGCAGAGCGCGTAGAGGTCGGCCGTGTGACCACCGCAAGTGACGGCATCGCCCGTGTTGAGGGCCTTCCCTCGGTCATGGCGAACGAGCTGCTTCGCTTCGAAGACGGCACCCTGGGCCTCGCCCAGAACCTCGACGTCCGCGAGATCGGTGTCATCATCCTCGGTGACTTCTACGGCATCGAAGAGGGCCAGGAAGTTCACCGCACCGGACAGGTTCTGTCCGTGCCGGTGGGCGACGCCTTCCTCGGCCGCGTGGTGGACCCCCTGGGTGTGCCGATCGATGACCTCGGCGAGATCAAGGCCGAGACCACCCGCGCCCTGGAACTTCAGGCACCGGGCGTTACCCAGCGCAAGTCTGTGCACGAGCCGATGCAGACTGGCCTGAAGGCCATCGACGCCATGATTCCGATCGGCCGCGGCCAGCGCCAGCTGATCATTGGTGACCGTCAGACCGGCAAGTCCGCCATTGCCATCGACACGATCATCAACCAGAAGGACAACTGGGCTTCCGGTGACGTGAACAAGCAGGTCCGCTGCGTTTACGTCGCGATCGGCCAGAAGGCTTCCACGATCGCAGCAATCCGCCAGACCCTTGAGGACAACGGAGCGCTCGAGTACACCACGATCGTTGCCTCCCCGGCTTCCGACCCGGCCGGCTTCAAGTACCTTGCCCCGTACGCCGGTTCGGCCATCGGCCAGCACTGGATGTACGGCGGCAAGCACGTCCTCATCGTGTTCGATGACCTGTCCAAGCAGGCCGAAGCCTACCGCGCCGTGTCGCTGTTGCTCCGCCGCCCGCCGGGACGCGAAGCCTACCCGGGTGACGTCTTCTACCTGCACTCCCGCCTGCTGGAGCGTTGTGCCAAGCTCTCCGACGAGCTCGGCGCAGGCTCGATGACCGGTCTGCCGCTCATCGAAACCAAGGCAAACGACGTTTCCGCCTACATCCCGACCAACGTGATCTCCATTACCGATGGCCAGATCTTCCTGCAGTCGGACCTCTTCAACGCCAACCAGCGCCCCGCTGTTGACGTTGGTGTCTCGGTGTCCCGCGTTGGCGGTGCCGCCCAGGTCAAGTCCATGAAGAAGGTCTCCGGTACCTTGAAGCTGGATCTTGCCCAGTACCGCGACATGCAGGCCTTCGCGATGTTCGCATCGGACCTCGATGCTGCGTCCCGCCAGCAGCTGACCCGCGGTGCACGCCTGATGGAACTGCTCAAGCAGGGCCAGTACTCGCCGTTCCCGGTCGAGAACCAGGTTGTGTCCATCTGGGCCGGTACCCAGGGCTACCTGGACGACGTTCCGGTTGAGGACATCAGCCGCTTCGAGTCCGAATTCCTGGACCACCTCAAGCACAAGTCCTCCATCCTCACGACGCTGGCTCAGACCAACGTTCTGGGCGACGACACCGTCGAAGCACTGAAGACCGCGATCGTGGACTTCAAGAAGGGCTTCTTCGGCGAGGGGGACAACCATCTGGTGGGCGCCGGCCACGAGGAGCATGAAGCTATCTCGGAGGGTCAGGTCGACCAGGAAAAAATCGTCAGGCAGAAGCGCTAGTTTCGCTGGCAGGGACTGCCGGAACCCTTCGGGGGTCCGGCAGTCCCGGCCATCGGGATCTTAGGAAAGGATAAGTATGGGAGCCCAGATCCGGGTCTACCGTCAGAAGATCAGCTCGACGACGTCGATGCGCAAGATCTTCAAGGCGATGGAACTGATCGCTACCTCGCGCATTGGCAAGGCCCGTGCCCGGGTGGCAGCTTCACTGCCTTACGCGAACGCGATCACGCGCTCTGTTTCTGCTGTCGCAAGCCAGAGCGAAATCGACCACCCCCTGACTACCGAGCCGGAGAACATCCGCCGGGCCGCCGTCCTGGTCATCACCTCAGACCGCGGCCTTGCAGGTTCGTATTCCGCTAGCGTGCTCAAGCAGGCCGAAGGCCTGAATGAATTGCTCCGTGCCGAAGGCAAGGAAGTCAAGACGTTCCTGCTGGGCCGCAAGGCGCAGGCTTACTTCGAGTTCCGGAACCGTCCATATGGGCGCGTTTGGACCGGCAACACCGATGCCCCTGAGTTCGCCACGGCGCAGGAAATCGGCGCGGCCCTGCTCGAAGACTTCGCCACTGACTTCGAAGAGGGCGGCGTGGACGAGATCCACGTTGTGTACACCCGCTTCAAGTCCATGGTGACGCAGGAGCCCACCGTCATCCGACTTCTTCCCCTCGAAGTTGTGGAAGAGCAGGCGGCCTCCGAATCGGAACTGCTGCCGCTTTACGAGTTCGAACCGGAGCCGGAACAGGTGCTCAACGCCCTGCTGCCGCGCTACATCGAATCCCGCATTTTCGCGGCCATGCTGCAGGCAGCGGCCTCTGAGCTTGCTGCACGCCAGCGGGCGATGAAATCCGCCGGCGACAACGCCACGGACCTCATCAAGAAGTACACGCGTCTGCGCAACACCGCCCGCCAGGCAGAGATTACGCAGGAGCTTTCCGAAATCGTGGCCGGCGCCGACGCACTTGCGTCGTAGCCGGACCGGTCCCGGACCCCTGCAACAAAAGATAAACTTAACCCCACGCCATCTACGAGTGAAGTGAGAGAGATGACTGCCACCGCTACCGAACACGTAGCAGCAACGGCCGGTGCCACCGGCCGTATCGCACGTGTTATTGGCCCGGTTGTCGACGTCGAATTCCCGGCTGACGCAATCCCCTCGATTTACAACGCACTCACCACCGAGATCACTCTCAACGGTGAGACCAAGACCATCACGTTCGAGACCTCCCAGCACCTGGGTGACAACCTGGTCCGCGCTATCTCCCTGCAGGCAACCGACGGCCTGGTCCGCGGCACGTCCGTAGTCGACAGCGGTTCCCCGATCACCGTGCCTGTTGGCGACGGCGTCAAGGGCCACATCTTCAATGTCCTCGGCAAGCCGCTGGACGTCGACGAGTCCGAGATCCAGGCTTCGGACTACTGGCCGATCCACCGCAAGGCCCCGTCCTTCGCGTCCCTCGAGGGTTCCACCGAAATGCTCGAAACGGGCATTAAGGTCATCGACCTCCTCACCCCGTACATCAAGGGTGGAAAGATCGGCCTGTTCGGCGGCGCTGGCGTGGGCAAGACCGTTCTGATCCAGGAAATGATCACCCGTGTTGCCCGCAACTTCGGTGGTACTTCCGTGTTCGCCGGTGTCGGTGAGCGTACCCGTGAAGGTAACGACCTTTGGGTTGAAATGGAAGAGGCAGGCGTCCTCAAGGACACCGCCCTTGTGTTCGGCCAGATGGACGAGCCGCCGGGAACGCGCCTGCGCGTGGCCCTGTCCGCCCTGACCATGGCGGAGTACTTCCGCGATGTCCAGAACCAGGACGTGCTGCTCTTCATCGACAACATCTTCCGCTTCACGCAGGCCGGTTCCGAGGTTTCCACGCTGCTGGGCCGCATGCCTTCCGCCGTGGGTTACCAGCCCAACCTCGCCGACGAGATGGGCCTCCTCCAGGAGCGCATCACGTCCACCAAGGGCCACTCCATCACCTCGATGCAGGCCATCTACGTCCCCGCAGATGACTACACCGACCCGGCACCGGCCACGACGTTCGCACACCTGGACGCCACCACGGAACTTTCCCGTGAAATTGCCTCCCGTGGTCTGTACCCCGCAGTGGACCCGCTGACTTCGACGTCCCGAATCCTGGACCCGCAGTACATCGGCAAGGACCACTACAACACGGCTGTCCGTGTGAAGCAGATCCTGCAGAAGAACAAGGAACTCCAGGACATCATCGCCATCCTCGGTGTTGACGAACTGTCCGAAGAGGACAAGATCGTCGTGTCGCGTGCGCGCCGTATCCAGCAGTTCCTGTCGCAGAACACCTACACCGCCAAGCAGTTCACCGGCGTTGAGGGCTCCACGGTTTCCATCAAGGACACCGTTGAAGGCTTCTCTGCGATCTGCGACGGCGAGCTCGACCACATTGCAGAGCAGGCGTTCTTCAACGTCGGCGGTCTGGATGACGTTGAGCGCCAGTGGGCCAAGATTCAGGAACAGACCAAGTAATATGGCTGAGCTTGAGGTTGAGATTGTCGCAGCGGACCACTTCGTGTGGTCCGGGGCGGCCAAGATGGTCAAGGCCCGCACCAGCGATGGTGAAATCGGAATCCTGCCCGGCCACTCGCCCGTGCTGGCGATTTTGGCTGAGGGCCAGTTGGCAATCGAGCCGGTTTCCGGCGACCGCATTGCCGTGGATGTTGACGGCGGGTTCTTCTCCGTCGACAACGACCGGGTGGTAATTGTTGCTGACAACGCCCAACTGGGTGACGCGGCCACTGCGGGGATCCGATAGCACAACCCTGATGGACGTTACTTCCTTTCCGTTCATCGCCATAGCAACCGTGTTTGCGGTGCTGATTTTTACGCTGTGCCTGTTTGGGGTGCGCCGCTTCAACCTGCGGCGCGCCCTGGGCACGGTGGACGCCTCCATTCGTACGGCTGGAAAGAGCTGGCGGATGGGGGTTTGTCGTTATCAGGACAATGAGCTTGAGTGGTTCAAACTGCTGTCGCTGAGCGTCCGGCCCCGCCACCGCTTCAAACGGAGTTCCCTTGAGCTGCTGGGCCGGCGCCAGCCCACAGAGGCGGAGCTGGTCAAGGTGCAGCCCGATGTGGTGATTGTGGAGCTTCGGTACGAGGGGGAGGATGTCTTCCTGGCCATGAAGTTCGACGCCTACACAGGGTTGTCCTCGTGGCTTGAAGCCGGGCCGGTCATCGGCGTGGGGACCTGGCGCTGAGGGTTGCCGGCACCGGCCTGGCGGCAGGGCAGATCAATCCGCCGCCATGAATGTTTCAAAGTCTGAAAATATTAGTGACACAAAAATGATCCCCGGCACGAATGCCGAGGATCATTTATTTTTGCGACAAATTAGACGACGGTTACGCCCGTGGCCTGGGGGCCCTTGGCGCCCTGGCCGATTTCGAACTGAACGCGCTGGTTCTCGTCGAGGGTCTTGAAGCCACCGGTCTGGATCTCGGAGTAGTGAACGAAGACATCGCCATCGGAGTCGTCCGGGGTGATGAAGCCGAAGCCCTTTTCAGCGTTGAACCACTTGACGGTTCCCTGTGCCATTTATTTCTCCTCAGTATGGAACTTTTTAAGGCCAGCACACCTCGTACTGGTCTTGGTTACTCCGCGAGAAGAATCCTGGCCTGCACCCCCGATGACCGGAATTGCGTTGCAGGAGCTTCGCGCTCGCAACATGTCTTGCGAGCATGAAAAACACCTACACAAAGACTGGTATAAGAATTTCATGGGCAAACCGTCTGGTCAACGGTCAAAACGCGAATTACGCCAAATTTTGGGCAAATCCGGAGTAAACGCCTGATCACCATTGGCTGCAGCTCCGCCAGTCAGGAAAAACAGGTCAGAAAAGCCGGGACTCGACGTCGTCAACGCCCCGCATCGCGTCGTAATCCAGGGTCACGCAGTCAATGCCGCGGTCCGTGGCGAGCACCCTGGCTTGCGGCTTGATTTGCTGGGCTGCGAAGATGCCGCGCACCGGTGCCAGCAGGGGATCCCGGTTGAGCAGTTCGAGGTACCGCGTCAGCTGCTCCACGCCGTCGATGTCCCCGCGGCGCTTGAGCTCAATGGCCACCGTGGCGCCGCCGGCATCCCGGGCAAGGATGTCGACTGGCCCGATGGCGGTATAGTACTCCCGCCGGATCAGGGAGAACCCTTCCCCGAGGGTTTCGATCTGATCGGCCAGGAGCCGCTGGAGGTCGGCCTCGACGCCGTCCTTGATCAGGCCGGGGTCCTGTCCCAGTTCGTGGGAGCTGTCGTGGAGCTGCTCATGGATGTTGATGATGAGCCGGTCGTCCGTCTTGGCCGACTGCACGGTCCACTGCTCGACGACGCCGACTTCGACGTCGGTGTCCTCCGGGGAGGTGACGCGGAGAACGGCGGGTGGGCTCATCCAGTTCAGCGGCTTGTAGGAGCCGCCGTCGGAGTGCACCAGGACCGAACCGTCGGCTTTCACCAGCAGGAGCCGGGTGGCGAGGGGGAGATGGGCTTTGAGCCGGCCAACATAATCAACGGAGCAACGGGCTATGACGAGACGCACGCCCTACACCCTACCTTCTCTGCAGAGCCTTCCCTGCAGTGCCTTCCCTGCAGTGCCTTCCCTGCGGTGCCTGCTGCGGTGCCTGCTAGGCAGAGGCGAGACCCTGGCGTGCAGTAGCGCGATGTCATCCAGTGCAGGGCAGGGGTACGGGCTAAGGCAGAATGGAGGCATGCCCCGCTCCAACCGTCCCCGCCGCCCCAAAGCCGGGCGCGGTGCGGCCGGAAACGCCCCGGGCGGTGGAAAGCACGGCGCAGGTCCCGCCCCGGAACTTGACCTGGAGCGGGCCCGCGCGGGAATCGCCCGGAGGGAAAGTGCGCCGGACGGCGACTGGATGGTGCGCACCATGACAGCCCGCAACGCCGAGAAGACGTACATCTGCCCGGGCTGCTCCACCGGAGTGCTGCCCGGGATCGCCCACCTTGTGGTCTGGGCGGACGACCACCTGTTCGGCGCTGCCGCGGGGCTGGCCGAACGGCGCCACTGGCACACCAACTGCTGGACGTCCCGCAACTTCCGGTACCGGTAACGCCCGGTGACCTGTGCCGGGGGCAACCCGGCCGGAAGATAAGCTGGTGCGCATGACTTTTGACCCGTCGTCGTACGTTTTCAGCCAGCCATCAGCAGCCACCGCGATCCGCGCCTCCACGGTGCTTCCCGCCCGGCGCGAAAACATCGAAATCCGCACCGAAGACGGCCACACGCTCGTGGGCGAACTGGCGCTGCCCGAATCGGGCCCGGTCACTGCCACGCTGATCACCCTCCACCCGCTGCCCACGCACGGCGGCTTCATGGATTCCCACGTGTACCGCAAGGCCTCCTACCGGCTGCCGGCGCTGGCCGGGGTGGCTGTACTGCGCTTCAATACCCGGGGAACGTCCTCGCCGCGCGGAACCAGCGACGGAACGTTTGAAGAGGGCATCGGCGAGCGGTACGACGTGGAGGCGGCGGTTCGCTTCGCCGTCGAGCGGGGGCTACCCAACCGCTGGCTCGTGGGCTGGTCCTTCGGCACGGAACTCGCCCTCATGTACGGCGCCGTGGAACCGGTGGCCTCGCAGGTGGAGGGCGCCGTGCTGCTGTCCCCGCCGCTGCACCGCGCCACCGACGAGCACCTGTTGCTCTGGGCGGCCGCCGGCAAGCCGCTGACCGTCCTGGTGCCCGAGCACGACGACTACCTCCGGCCCGCCGCCGCAGAGGCCCGGTTTGGCCTTGTGCCGCAGGCAAGGGTGGTGGGGGTCGACGGCGCCAAGCACCTCTGGGTGGGGGAGAAGCAGGCCGCGCGGGTGCTGAACGAGATCGTGGACGACGTTACGCGCAACGGCCCGGGAGCCGAGGGCCTGCCGCAGGAATGGGAAGGGCCGGTGGCTGCCGCCGGCGTCTAATGCTTGCTGCGCCTAGTGCATGCCTGCGTTAGTGCTTGTCCTGGCGCACGATGTAGATCTCCTTGATGAGCAGCAGGGTGGCGGCCGCCGTCGGGATGGCAATGAGTGCCCCCAGGACGCCGAGCAGGCTGCCTCCCGCGATCACCGAGATGACGGCGACGGCGCCGGGGACCGCGACGGCTTTCTGCATGATGCGCGGCGAGATGAAGTACGCCTCGAACTGCAGGTAGGCGAAGTAGCAGATGGCGTAGGCCAGGGCCGACTGCCAGCCCAGCGTGAGCGTGATCAGGATGACCACCACGCCGGCGATCAGCCCGCCCACCAGGGGGATGAAGGCCAGCAGCGCCACGACGAACGTCAGCAGCACGGCGAACGGCACGCCGATGATGGACATGACGATGAAGGCAAAGGTGGCATTCAGGAGGGCGACCACGGCCTGGCCGATGACGTAGTTGCCCACCGAGCGGCTGATCTCCTCGGACAGCGCCTCGACCCGTCCGCGCCGGGACCGCGGTGCCAGCCGGTAGCCCCATTTCTTCATCGCGGGCAGGGCTGCGAGGAAGTAAAGGCTGAGCACCAGCACGATCAGGGTGCCGAAGAGGCCGTTGGCCACCGTCGAACCGAAGCCGACGACGCCGCCGAAGATGCCGCTCATGGCCTCCGGGTTCTTGACGAATTTGTCCAGTTCCTCGGTGATGCGGTCGCGCACGCCGAACTGGTTGTCCACCGTCCGGAAGAAGTCCGAGTTGATGAAGTCGCGCACCCATACCGGAGCCTGCTTCACAAGCTCGGTGACCTGCTCCACGATCGTGGGGATGAGGGTGGCAAAGAAGCCGACGACGGCGAGCATCAGCACGGACACCGACACGAGGATGCCGGCGGGCCGGGGAATCTTCCGGCCCTCCAGCCAGCGCACCACCGGGTCCAGGCCGAGGGCGATGAACAGGGCAGCCACGATCCAGAGCAGGAGCTGGGTGGTGTGGGAGCCGATCCAGTAGACCAGTAGGGCCAGGCCGACGCCCACGGTGCCCATGAACCCCAGGTACAGCGGGTGCTGGGTCGAGATGCGGGGCCCCGGGGACCCGAAACGCTCGGTGTCCCCGGGTTCACCGGCGTCTTCTGTCTCGAGGTTGTCTGGATGCTCCGGCGGGAATTCAAAGCGGAGCCTCGGCTGGGCGCCGGGGATCGGCTGGCGCAGGCGCCTCAGCAGGGCACCGAGGGCTGCGGGCCGCCCCTTCGTCTTTACGGGCTTGTGGTGCGGGGCGGGCTGGGGCGCAGTGCCGCGGTCTGCGGCATGGTGTGCAGCAGTGTCCTGTGATGCCGGCAGGCTCTGGGGGGAGTCGGCGTCGGGCAGATCTTCGGGGCCGCGCATGGACGGATCCGTGTGTTCAGTCACTGCTTTTTAATGCCTTTACCGTGGGTGGCGCCGCGGCTGCGGGCCGGATGTGATGATCATCGCAAACACTATCAGCAGCCTTGTGAATAGCCGGGCGGGCGGCGTTTCGCTAGGCCGGCAGCCGGTGCTCTGCCGCCCCGATCCGGCCTATTGGTAACAAAACGGTTACTATTGAAGGTAAACCCCCGCTGATGATAGGTATTCCTTTGCGTTTCAAGACTGCAGTTGCACTTGTGCTGCTCGGCCTCCTGACACTGCTGGCCGGCATCGGGCAGAAGACCTTCTGGGCCCCCGCCGAGACGGTCACGGCCACGGCTTCCGCCGGCGAAGCCGCGCCCCTGACCGTTATCGACCAGAAGCTCCGCACCCTCGAGGGCGGAACGGTCACCATCAAGGTCAAGGGTGAGGGCAGCTTCCTGCTCGCGGCCGGACGCCCGGATGACGTCGACGCCTGGGTGGGCAAGACCGCCCACAACACCGTCACCGGGCTCTCCGACGACAAGAAATCGCTGCAGGTAAAGCACACCGACGGCGAAGCCAGCGCGCCGTCGCCTGCCGGCTCCGACCTTTGGGTCAGCACCGAGAACGCCAGCGGCGAGCTGGACTACACGTGGTCCGCCCCGGCCGACGGTGATTGGTCCCTGCTGCTCGCAGCAGACGGAAAGAAGCCCGCGCCGTCGTCCGTTTCCATGACGTTCCCCAATGACACCTCCATGCCGTGGGCCGTGCCGCTCATGGTCCTCGGCGGCCTCCTGATTATCGCGGGCGGCGCACTGCTGGTCCTCAAGCCCAAGGGCGGGGCGCCCCGCGACGGCGGGTCCTCCGACAACGGGGCCGCCGGCAAGGCCGGCGACAAGCAGGGCAGCCTGTTTGCCCGGCGCGCCCGCGCCAAGGCGGCCGCCAAGGCCGGTGAACGGTCCTCCTCCGCACGGCTCAGCGTGGTGGTCGCGGCCACCACCGCAGCAGTCCTCGCCGGCGGCGCAGCTGCCGCGCAGGCCAGCACGTCCGCAGCCCCGACGAACAGCGCGTCTGCGGCTCCTGCGGCGAGCGGCACGCCGGTGGTCCTGGACGCCCAGTTCCGCCGCATCCTGGAGCAGGTGGCCAGCGCCACCGACGCGGGCGATGCCGCCAAGGACGCCAAGAAGCTTGCCGCCCGTGTTGCCGGAACGGAACTTGAGGTCCGCACCCAGAACTACAAGATCAGGTCGCGTGTGGCCTCCTATGACGCGCGCATGCCTGTGCGTTCCACGAAGCTCCTGACGACCGTGGTCACGGACAAGCGCGAATGGCCGCGCTCCGTCATGGCCGTCACGCAGGGCGAAGGCAACGTTGTGCCGCAGCTGCTTACGCTCGTGCAGAACTCGCCGCGGGAAAACTACAAGCTCGTGGGCACCTCCCCGCTGCAGCCCGGCACCACCTTCCCCGCGATCGTGCGCGGCGGCACCGAATCGCTTGCCGCGGACGACAAGTCCGGCCTGCTCTACAGCGGGCAGGAAGCGCTCGCCGGCCTGGCCGACCGGCTGACCAAGCCCAACTCCACGTTCAAGAGCAAGCTGGTTGAAGGGGAATCCTCCCCGTACATCGCGGACACGCTGTCCTACCAGGCTGACATCGTGAAGGACGGCGTCGACGGCAAGTTCGCGTTCACGCACAAGGTTGTTCCGGAGAGCACCGTCGTGTTCCGGACGGAGGACGGCGGGGCCCTGGTCCTTGGCCGACTGAACTTCAACTTCGACGGCACCCCCAAGGCGGAAGGCGACAAGCTGTCCATCGGCAACGATGCGGCTGTCCTCGCCGGCGGCAAGGAGACCACCACCGGTATGGTGCTGAAATTCGCCGAATCCGTGGCCGTCTATGTGCCGCCGGCCGCCTCCAAGGATCCGATGAAGCTCGTCGCTGCCACGCGCGGACTGGTTGGCGCCAGCTTCAAGTAGGGAACGGCTTCCCTAAACCTGCCGTCACTGGAGCGGCCGCGGTGCTTACCGCGGCCGCTCTTGTGGCTAGAGTGGGAGCTATGAGTTCGCCAGCTTCCCGCCCTGTCCCTTCGGCCGCGAGCCAGCTTAACCTTCGCGGCGCCGTCGACCTCTCCTCCCTCAAGCAGCGCCCGGCGCCGCCGGCGCCTCCGGGCAACGCCGGTGCCGCTGATTCCCAGCAGGCCGACGGGGGACCCGCCCTCCGGGTGGACGTCACCGAGGCGAACTTCCAGAGCCTCGTGGAGCTGTCAGCCCAAGTGCCCGTGGTCTTTGCCCTGTGGGCCGCCTATTCGCCCGAATCCACCGGTGTGCTGGATGCGCTTGACCGGATCATCCAGAGCTACGGCGGCCGGCTGGTCCTCGCCGCTGCGGACATCGAAGCATTCCCGCAGCTGGCCCAGGCGTTCCAGGTGCAGGCCGTTCCCACCGCCGTCGCCGTGCTCAAGGGCCAGCCGGTTCCGCTCTTCCAGGGTGGCGCCGACGAGCAGCAGATCCGCCCGCTGCTCGACGAACTCCTCACAGTTGCCGCCGCCAACGGGGTGACCGGCAACGTCGGAGGTGGCGCTGGTACAGCCGAGGAACCCGGCCCTGCCCCTCTGCCGCCGCTCCACCAGAAGGCCTTCGACGCCATCGAAGAGGGTGACTACGCTGCTGCGGCCGCTGCCTACCGGCAGGCGCTCACCGAGATGCCGGCGGACGCCGAGGCCAAGGCCGGCCTGGCGCAGGTGGAACTCATGGAACGCCTGCAGAGCCTTTCCGGACCCGAGGGCGAGGCGCTGCGCCAGCTTGCCGCGGACGAACCGGACAACCTCACGGCCCAGTTGGGCATCGCTGACCTTGATCTCGCCGGCGGCCACGTGGAGGATGCCCTGAACCGCGTGGTCGCGTTTATTGGCAGGAACTTCGGCCCGGAACGCGAGTCCGCCCGCGTGCGCCTGCTCGAGCTGTTCGAAGTTGTCGGAACCACGGATGAACGCGTGGGCAAGGCCCGCCAGGCCCTGGCACGGGTGCTGTTTTAGTGGCGGTGCCCGCGCTGTTCCAGCCGCTGACGCTGCGCTCCCTGGAACTGCAGCACCGCGGCTGGGTCTCGCCGATGTGCCAGTACAGCTGCGAACCTGACGAGGCCCCCGGAGTGCCCAACGACTGGCACCTCATGCACCTCGGGTCGTTCGCCGCCGGGGGAGCGGCCCTCATCCTGACCGAGGCTGCGGCTGTCAACGCCGAAGGGCGTATCAGCCCGCGGGACGCGGGGCTGTACAACGACGAGCAGGCGGAGGGCTGGGAGCGGATCGTCCGCTTCGTGCACCGCCACGGCGTCGCCGACGCCAAGATCGGTGCCCAGCTCGCCCATGCGGGACGGAAGGCGTCCACCTACTGGCCGTTTTCCGGCCGGAGCGGCTCCGTCCCCGCGTCCGACGGCGGCTGGGAGACAGTCGGTCCGGGCCCCCAGCCTTTCGACGGCTACGCGACACCCGCCGCCATGACCGAGGATGACATCAAGCGCGTCACCGCGGATTTTGCCGCCGCAGCGACCCGCGCCGTCGACATCGGCTTCGACACCATCGAGTTGCACGGCGCCCATGGCTACCTCCTGCACCAGTTCCAGAGCCCGCTGATCAACGACCGCACTGACGCTTGGGGAGGCGATGCGGAGGGACGTGACCGGCTGACCCTGGCCGTCATCGACGCTGTCCGCAACGTCATCCCGGAGTCCATGCCGCTGCTGCTTCGCATCTCGGCAACCGACTGGGCGGAGGGCGGAATCAGCGTGGAGGACTCGGTCAGCCTGGCCGCGCAGGCCGCGCAGCGGGGAGTGGACCTGGTGGACGTGTCCAGCGGCGGGGCCGTGGCGCACCAGCAGATCCAGCCCGGGCCGGGCTACCAGACGGAGTTCGCAGCCCGGATCCGCCGCGAAACAGGAGTCGCCACCGGCACTGTCGGGCTGCTGACGTCCCCGGGACAGGCCGAACATGTGGTGGCCACCGGTCAGGCCGACGGCGTCTTTATCGCCCGGGCGGCCCTGCGGGATCCGCACTGGTGGCTGCGGGCCGCCTTTGAACTCGGCCACGACCTGCGCTGGGCGCCGCAGTACGAACGGGCCGTGCCGCGCCGCACGTTCTGACCGCTTTTAGGCGTACCGCGTCAGCAGGTTTTTACTCCTTCCGGAGGATCCCCCCGGCGACAGGCCAAGACTAGGGTAAGTGCATGAGCACTCCCTTAACAGCCCTCTCGATCAGGGGGCTTGCCAAGCGCTTCGGCACCAAGATCGCGGTGGACGGCATCAGCCTCGACGTTCCCGCCGGTTCGTTCTTCGGCATTGTCGGGCCCAACGGTGCCGGCAAGACCACCACCCTGTCCATGGCCACGGGCCTGCTCCGCCCGGACTTCGGAACGGCGGTGGTCCACGGCGTGGACGTCTGGGCACAGCCGCTGGAAGCCAAGAAGCTGATGGGCATCCTGCCCGACGGAGTGCGGCTCTTTGACCGGCTCAGCGGTGAGCAGCTGGTCACCTACGCCGGGCTGCTCCGGGGCATGGACAGGGCCGTGGTGGCTGCCCGGGTGGGGGAACTGCTCGCAGCCTTGGACCTCGGCCAGGACGCGGGCACCCTCGTGGTGGACTACTCGGCCGGCATGACTAAGAAGATCGCGCTGGCCTCCGCGCTGATCCATGCTCCGAAGGTCCTCGTGCTGGATGAGCCCTTCGAATCCGTGGATCCCGTCTCCGCCGCCAACATCAGGGACATCCTGGAGAGGTACGTGGCGACGGGCGGTACCGTGATCGTGTCCAGCCACGTGATGGACCTCGTGCAGCGGATGTGCGACCACGTCGCCGTGATTGCCGGCGGCCGGATCCTGGCCGCCGGAACGGTGGACCAGGTGCGGGCCGGCGCGAGCCTGGAAGAGAGGTTTGTGCAGCTTGTGGGCGGCAGGAGCCAGACGGAGGGGCTCGAATGGTTGCGCACCTTCTGAGGCTGAAGCTCACGCTGTTGCGGAACGGCCTGCGGCGCAGCCCGTGGCAGCTTGTGGGGCTGGCCTTCGGCGGGCTGTATGCGCTGGGCATCGTGGGCATGTGCCTGGTGCTGCTGGTCCTCCTCCGGCAGGAGGATCCGGGCCTGGCCCAGACCGTGGTGGTGCTCGGCGGATCGGTCGCCCTGCTGGGCTGGGGGATTGTGCCCGTCGTTGCCTCGGCCGTGGACATGACGCTTGACCCGGCCCGGTTCACGACGTCGGCCGTGCCCATGCCGCAGCTGCTGGCCGGCCTCGCGCTCGGCGGCCTCATCGGACTCCCGGGGCTGGCCACATTGCTCGTCGCCCTGGGCACCGTGGTCACCTGGTCACGCAGTGTGCTGCCAGCCGTGGGTGCGCTGACCGGAGCCCTTTTGGGCGTGCTCACCTGTGTGGTGTTCTCCCGCGTCGTCACGACAGCCACGGCAAGCCTGGCTTCCTCCCGGCGTTTCAAGGACGTCAGCGGGATTGCCTTCTTGGTTCCCCTGGTCCTCCTCGGCCCCATCACCGCCGGCATCTTCCAGGGGACGGCGGGTTCAGGGGTCTTCCTGTCCGGGCTGGCCGACAGGATTTCCTGGACGCCGCTGGGGGCCGCCTGGTCTCTGGGCGGCGACCTCGAAAGGGGCCAGGCGGGCGCGGCGGGACTCAAGCTGCTCATCGCCGTGGCCACGCTTGCCGGGCTTTCCTGGTGCTGGAAGCTGCTGCTCGAACGCGCGCTGGTTACGCCGCCCTATGCCGGGAGCAGCCGCCGGAAGGGCGGGCGCCTGGGGCTCTTCGCGCTCCTGCCCGGCACGCCGGCCGGTGCCATCACGGCTCGGGCGCTGACCTACTGGTTCCGTGATCCCCGGTACTCAGGCTCGCTGGTGGTCATCCCCCTGCTGCCGGTCGTCCTGGCCTTCCAGGGCAGCCAGACCAACGACTACGGCGTCCTGATGATCACCGGGCCGCTTACCGCCTTCCTCCTGGCGTGGTCCATCTCTGGGGATGTGTCCTACGACAACACCGCCTTTGCCCTGCACCTGGCCGCCGGCGTGCGGGGTGTCCATGACCGGCTGGGGCGCGCGCTGGCGTGCCTGGCGTTCGCGCTGCCAACGGTGCTGGTCCTCGCCATTGTGCCGTTCTTCATTACGGGGGACTGGGCGTGGGGACCCTCGATTCTAGGAATATCCGTGGGAGTGCTGCTGACCGGGCTGGGCCTGTCGTCCGTGGTGTCCGCCCGCTACACGATTGCCGTGCCCCTTCCCGGCGACAGCCCGTTCAAGAAGCCGCCGGGCAACGTGGGGCAGACCCTTGCCGTCCAATTTGGCGGAATGGGTGTTCTCCTGGTGCTGGTCCTCCCGGAGGCCGGCCTGGTCCTGGCGCAGGTGCTCACCGGTGACCTGCTGTTCGGCTGGATCAACCTGGCGGTCGGCCCCGTCCTCGGCGCTGCCCTGTTCATTGTGGGGGTCCGGGTCGGCGGGCGCTGGCTCGATGCCCGCGGCCCCGAGCTCCTGGCCCAGGTCACGGTCAACCGCTGAAAAGTAGCTACCCGCCGTGGTTGACTAGCAGGACAGCTGAGAGAAAGGCCGGAAATGGAAGTCGTCATACTTCCGGGCGGCAAGCAGATCGCCTCCCTCGTGGCGGACGCGGTGGAAAGCCTGCTGCGGAGCAAGCCCGACGCGGTGCTGGGGCTTGCCACAGGATCATCGCCGCTGCCGGTCTACGACGAACTTGCCCGGCGGCACGAACAGGCCGGCCTGGACTTCAGTCGTGCCTCCGGGTTCACCCTGGATGAGTATGTCGGGCTGGAACCCGCACACCCCGAGTCCTACCGGGAGGTGATCCGCCGCGACTTCGCGAACCGGGTCAACATCGACCCCGCGAACGTCCTCGGACCGGACGGAAGCGCTGCCGACATCCCGGCAGCCTGCCGGGCCTACGAGGACCGGATTAGGGAGCGCGGCGGCATCGACCTGCAACTTCTGGGTTTGGGCACCGACGGGCACATCGGCTTCAACGAGCCGGGGTCGTCGCTGGCATCCCGCACCCGGATCAAGTCGCTCATCGAGCAGACCCGGCGCGACAACGCCCGCTTCTTCAACAGCCTTGAAGAGGTTCCGCACCACGTGGTGACCCAGGGGCTGGGCACCATTCTCGAGTCGCGGCACGCGATCCTGCTTGCCACCGGAGCGCAGAAAGCGCAGGCCGTCCACGACCTTGTGGAGGGGCCCCTTGCCGCCATTTGTCCTGCCTCTGTCCTGCAGTTGCACCCCCATGCCTCCATCGTGGTGGACGAGGCCGCCGCGTCGTCACTGAAGCTCGCCGACTACTATCGGCACACCTTCGACCACAAACCGGCGTGGCAGGGGCTCTGATAGGAACCTGCGCCCGGGTCCTCCCGCGGCCGCCCGTCCGGAACGGCTAAGATGGATGCCATGAGTAGCATGACGGATCCTCTCGACAACGACCCCATGCGTGAGCTTTCCGGAGCCGGATCGTCCACCGCAACCATTGAGCGCGAGGAACTGCGCCAGGAAGTGGAGCCCGGCGACCGTGAGCGCTTCTCGCACTACGTGCGCAAGGAAAAGATCATGGAGTCCGCTTTGACGGGCGAACCGGTCATCGCGCTGTGTGGCAAGGTCTGGACGCCTGGACGGGATCCGCAGAAGTTCCCGGTCTGCCCCGAGTGCAAAGAGGTCTATGACGGCCTCCGCCCGGGCAACGACGGCGGCAAGGGGTCCGGCGGAGACTCAGGCAACAACAAGTAGTGACGGAGACACTCTTCGGCGGACCCACCCTGCCTCCGGCTTATCCGGAACGTGCAGCCTGGGGAACCGCCCAGAAGCTCCGTGCCTGGCAACAGGAAGCGCTGGACCTTTACTTCAGCAAAGCTCCCCGCGACTTTATGGCAGTGGCCACCCCCGGCGCCGGCAAAACCACCTTTGCGCTCAGGGTGGCCTCCATGCTCATCGAGGCCGGCACGGTGAACCGCGTGACCATCGTGGCGCCCACGGACCACCTGAAGCGGCAGTGGGCTGACGCTGCGGCGCGCGTCGGCATTGCGATCGACCCCAACTTCAAGAATTCCGACGGCCAGCACGGCCGCGGGTTCATCGGCGTGGCCGTGACCTATGCGCAGGTGGCCAGCAAGCCCATGCTGCACCGGGCCAAGACTGAAGCCGCCCGCACCCTGGTGATCCTTGATGAAATCCACCACGGCGGCGAGGCACTGTCCTGGGGTGACGGTCTCCGGGAGGCCTTCGATCCCGCTGCCCGGCGGCTGTCCCTGACCGGTACGCCGTTCCGGTCGGACACCTCGCCCATTCCGTTCGTGGAGTACACCGAGGACCGTGAGGGCATCCGGCGCTCCAAGTCGGACTACACCTACGGCTACGGCAATGCGCTGCGTGACCACGTGGTGCGCCCGGTCATCTTCATGGCCTATTCCGGGCAGATGCGCTGGCGCACCAGCGCCGGTGACGAGATGGCCGCCTCCCTCGGCGAGGCCGCGGTCACGAAGGACATCACGTCGCAGGCCTGGCGGACCGCCCTGAACCCTGCGGGCGAATGGATTCCCGCCGTTCTGGCGGGAGCGGACAAGCGGCTCAGCGAGGTCCGTCGGTCCGTTCCGGACGCCGGCGGCCTGGTGATCGCCACTGACCACGAGGACGCCCGGGCGTACGCCGGCCAGCTCAAGAAGATCACGGGCGAGTCGCCGACCGTGATCCTGTCCGATGATGCGAAGGCTTCAAACAAGATTGAGGAGTTCAGCGCGGGCAACCAGCGCTGGATGGTTGCCGTGCGAATGGTGTCCGAAGGCGTGGACGTGCCGCGCCTTTCGGTGGGCGTCTACGCCACGTCGACCTCCACCCCCTTGTTCTTCGCCCAGGCAGTGGGTCGCTTCGTGCGTTCCCGGAAACGGGGCGAGACGGCCTCGGTCTTCCTGCCGTCCGTTCCCCCGCTGATGGCGCTGGCCAACAGCATGGAGGCCGAACGTGACCATGCCCTGGACCGGCCGCAGAACGATGACGGGGACGGCCTCATGGACCTCGAAGAGTCGCTGATGGACGAGGCGAACCGCGAGGAGAAGGCGTCGGACAGCCTGACCAAGGGCAAGTTTGAGGCGCTGGACTCGCAGGCGTCGTTCGACCGCGTGCTGTTTGACGGCGGCGAGTTCGGCACCGGAGGCGACATCGGGTCCGAGGATGAACTGGACTTCCTCGGCATCCCGGGCCTGCTGGACGCAGAGCAGGTGGGCATGCTGCTGCGCCAGCGCCAGCACGAGCAGCAGGGCCGCAAGAAACGCCAGGGCCCCGCGGCAGCGCCCGCCGCCCCCGCGGTACCCGACCACCGCATGCTGATGGACCTGCGCAATGAGTTGGCGAAGAACGTGGCGGCCTGGTCCGCACGGACGGGCACACCGCATGGCGTGGTGCACACGAAGCTGCGGACCGTCTGCGGCGGCCCTCCGGTGGCACAGGCGAATGAGGAGCAGCTCCAGTCCAGGCTGAAGAAGCTCCAGGACTGGTTCATCGGCCGGACATAGCGGCGCCTGAAGGAGCCAGCCGCAAAACCTACTCGAGGTCCACGCCGCCCAGCTCCATTTCGGCGTAGGTGTCGTCGAGGTCATCGGCGATGCCCGCCGTCAGCCGCTTAATCACGGTGACGGCGTAGCCGGCCTGGACGGCATCCAGTGACGTTGCCATGACGCAGTGGTCGGTGGCGAGGCCCACCACCACGACGTCCTCCACGTCGTGGCTCTGGAGCCAGTCGTCGAGGCCGATCGCGTCTTCCTCGGGGGCGTAGCCGGGGTCGGCGGCTCCGGGCAGGGAACCGGGCTGCCGCTCGCCGGTGGGGACGGCGTCCTCCGGTGCCAGCAGGCCTTCGAACCCGGAGTAGGCAGCGGTATACAGGCCCTTGTGGAAGTAGGCCTGGATGTGTTCGGTGTCGAGTTCCGGGTGCAGCTCGGCTCCCTGGCTCCCGGCCACGCAGTGCGGTGGCCAGGTGTCCTTGAAGTCCGGGGCTTCCGAGAAATGGGCGCCCGGATCGATGTGCCAGTCCTGCGTGGCCACGATGTGGTCGAACTGGCCGTGGTGGTTCTCGACGTACTCGCTGATGGCCCCGGCCACGGAGGCCCCGCCCTCCACCGGCAGCGCGCCGCCCTCGCAGAAATCGTTCTGGACGTCGACGATGATGAGTGCCCGTGCCATCAGTTCTCCTCAGTTCCCATCAGTTGTCCTCATAGAGCGTCGGAATAGCCGGCTCGCCGCGGTGCAGGCGGTGGACTACCGAGGGCAGTTCGGCCATGGAATCGGCGTGGCGCTGCCGGGCGCGCAGGACGCCTTCGTGGCCGGTCCAGCCCGGCAGGAGCTCGCCGTTCTTGATGAACTGCTGCAGCAGCGCACGGTCATTGCCGTCGTCCGCCGGCCGGTGGCCCACACCGATGAGCTCCTGGGTTGCCGTACCGTTGTCGTTGAGCCGGCGGAGAGCATACTTCCGCCCGCCCTTGCTCGTCTTGTTCTTGGCGGCCTTGGCCACCGATACGAACTCCCCGGCGTCGTTGGTGCGGCTGACCAGCTTATAGACCATGCTGGCGGTGGGTGCACCGGAGCCGGTCACGAGGGACGTGCCCACCCCGTAGGAGTCGACAGGGGCGGACTGCAGGGCCGCAATCGCGTATTCGTCCAGGTCCGAGGTCACAGTGATGCGGGTGCGCTCGTTGCCGAGCTCGTCCAGCAGCTGCCGGACCCACTGCGCCTGCTCCACCAGGTCGCCGGAGTCCAGCCGCACGGCGCCCAACTTGTCCCCGGCGATGTCAACGGCCGTACGAACGGCGGTCTCGACGTCGTACGTGTCCACCAGCAGCGAGGTGCCGGCCCCCAGGGAGGCGATCTGCGCCTCAAAGGCGTCCCGCTCGGTGTCGTGGAGCAGCGTGAAGGAGTGGGCAGCGGTGCCCACCGTCTTGAGTCCGTACCGGAGCCCGGCCTCGAGGTTTGAGGTGCTGTCGAACCCGGCGATGACGGCGGCACGGGCGGCAGCGGTGGCTGATTCCTCCTGGGTCCGCCGGGACCCCATTTCGATGCAGGGCCGCTGGCCGGCCGCCATCACCATGCGCGAGGCCGCCGAGGCGATGGCGCTGTCGTGGTTGAGGACGGACAGGACGTACGTCTCCAGGATGCACGCCTCGGCGAACGTTGATTCGACGATCAGGATGGGGGAGTTGGGGAAGTAGGCCTCGCCCTCGGCGTATCCCCAGATGTCGCCGGTGAAGCGGAAGTCGGCCAGGTAGTCGAGCGTCTCCTTGTTAACCACGCCGGTGCGAGCCAGGAATTCGAGCTCCGCGTCGCCGAACCGGAACGCCATGATGCCTTCGAGCAGCCTGCCCGTCCCGCCTACAATTCCGTAGCGGCGCCCGTCCGGGAGCCGGCGCGCGAACGCCTCGAACACGGCCTTCCGGTGCGCGGCGCCGGAATGGAGGGCCCCCTGCAGCATGGTCAGCTCGTAATGGTCGGTGAACAGGGACGTGCGGGGCTGCTCCCAGCCGGCGGAGTTACTCACAAAAATCACTCTAGTCCCCACCGGCTCCCACGTCTCGCTTCGCTTCGCCGCGGGGCCCTCGCCGGCGTGGGCCCACCCACCGGCTCCCACGTCTCGCTTCGCTTCGCCGCGGGCCCTCGCCGGCGTGGGCCCACCCACCGGCTCCCACGTCTCGCTTCGCTTCGCCGCGGGCCCCTTGCCGGCGTGGGCCCACCCACCGGCTCCCACGTCTCGCTTCGCTTCGCCGCGGGGCCCTCGCCGGCGTGGGCCCACCCACCGGCTCCCACGTCTCGCTTCGCTTCGCCGCGGGCCCTCGCCGGCGTGGGCCCACCCACCGGCTCCCACGTCTCGCTTCGCTTCGCCGCGGGCCCCTCGCCGGCGTGGGCCCATCATCGCCATAGAATGGACAGATGACCTTAAGCGTTGCGCTCGGCCCTGACACCCAGGAGAGCACCCAGACCGGAACGGCGGTGTCCACCGACGCACTGACCGTCCCGGACGTCCCTTGGAACCTTGTCATCTGGAATGACCCCGTTAACCTCATGAGCTATGTCAGCTACGTGTTCCAGAGCTATTTCGGCTACTCGGAAACCAAAGCCAACAAGCTGATGCTTGAGGTCCACAGGAAGGGCCGGTCTATCGTTGCCCACGGCAGCAAGGAACAGGTGGAGCAGCACGCGGTCGCGATGCACGGGTTCGGCCTGTGGGCCACCGTGGAGAAGGCCACCGGCGGAGACAGCGGGGGCGGCAAACGCGGCCCGGGCAAGGGCAAGGGAAAACGTGGCTAAGGCTTTCAAATACGGACTCAAAGGCATCTCCGGCTTTCTTGAACCGGCCGAGAGGGAACTGCTCCGCAGCCTCTTCGCCGATGTCATCTCCATGCTGGAGCCGGCGGACCGCGGCTCCGAGGATCCGCTCGCCGCGATGATCGGACTGGACATGGAGGTCCGGGAACCGTCGGACCGCGCCCTCCGCCGGCTGCTGCCCAACGCAGTGAAGGACGACGCCGCGGCCTCGCTCGAGTTCCGCCAGCTCACCGAACGCTCACTGCGGGAAAGCAAAATCGGCGCGCTGCGCGCCGCCGCGCTGGGCCTGGACAAGGACGAGCTCGTCCTGACGCCGGCTGATGCCCGGCACTGGTCCACAGCGCTCAACGACGTGCGGCTGGTGCTCGCCGAGCGGCTCGACATCCGGGACGAGGCGGACGCGGACCACGTCCACCAGATGCAGGACTGGTCCCAGGCCGAGGACGTGGAAAGCTACCTCGCCTTGGTTTACAACTTCACCACGTGGCTGCAGGAATCCCTCGTGCAGGCGATGCTGCAGTCACTGGACACACGGTCCTGAGCTGTTCCGGCGGTGAACTTTTCCGCCACTGGGCGGCTCCGCGGGTGAGCCGTTGCGGCCGCCGGATGTGACAAATTCGACATGAGTCGCCCGCCACAAGTGATGGCCGCACCTCACGGGAAGACCTATCCTCAAATAATCATGACTTCAGCATCGAGCATGGATCCGGCAGCGGGAGCTGCAGCGGAGTCCGCAACGGCCGACGGCGTAAATGTGGGATCGCTGCCGATCGGCGTCTTCGACTCCGGGGTCGGCGGCCTCACCGTGGCGCGGTCGATCATCGACCAGCTGCCGAACGAATCCATCCTCTACGTCGGCGACACCGCCCACGGCCCGTACGGGCCGCTGCCCATCGCGGAGGTGCGCGCCAACGCCCTCGGCGTCATGGACGAACTCGTGGACTCCGGTGTCAAGCTGCTCACCATCGCCTGCAACTCGGCGTCGGCCGCGGTGCTCCGCGACGCACGCGAACGCTACACGGCGCGTTACGGCATTCCCGTCATCGAGGTGATCCAGCCGGCCGTGCGCCGCGCCGTCGCAGCCACCCGCAGCGGCCGGGTGGGCGTAATCGGCACCTCCGCCACCGTGGGCTCCCGGGCCTACGAGGACACCTTCGCCGCGGCGCCTGACCTGGTGATCACCTCCGTGGCCTGCCCTGCATTTGTGCCGTACGTGGAGGCGGGCATCACCACGGGGCCGGAACTGCTCGACGTCGCCCGCGAGTACCTTGAGCCGCTGAAAGCCGCGGGCGTGGACACTGTGGTGCTGGGCTGCACGCACTATCCGCTCCTGACCGGCGTGATCTCCTACGTCATGGGCGAGGACGTCACGCTGGTCTCCAGCGCCGAGGAAACCGCCAAGGACGTCTACCGGGCGCTGGCCAGCAACGGCCTCGAACGGACGGATCCGGCGCCGCCGGAGCACAGCTTCATCGCCACCGGCGATCCCGGCCAGTTCGAAGCGCTGGCCCGCAGGTTCCTCGGGCCGGAGGTGCTGAGCGTCAAGCACGTGGACCATGTCGCGGCGCAGTACCCCACGGGCAGCCTGGCGAGGATCACCCCCGAAATGATCGCCGCCGCACGGAACGCGGCCGCCCGCCCGCGCATCTCCAACTTCGTCGGGCAGGCCGCCGGCAGCGGGGCAGCCACCGGAGGTCCGTTCCAGTGAAGCTCACCATCGTCGGCTGCACGGGCTCATTTCCCGGCCCCGGATCGCCCGCATCCTGCTACCTGCTGACCGCCAACGACGGCGAACGCGTGTGGAAAGTGGTCATGGACCTCGGCAGCGGGGCCCTGGGCGCGATCCAGCGGTACACAGACCTCGAGGACATCGACGCGATTTTCCTCACCCACCTGCACCCCGACCACTGCATGGACCTCTGCGGCCTGCACGTGGCGGTCCGCTGGAAGCCCGGCGGCTGGGACCGGGGCAGGATCCCCGTCTGGGGCCCGGCCGCCACCGCCGACAGGATGGCAACCGCCTACGGGCTGGACCTGGATCCGGGGATGCACGAGGAGTTCGACTTCACGAACTGGACCGAGCGCCAGTCTGTCACCGTCGGCCCCTTCACCGTCACGCCCTTCGCCGTTAACCACCCTGTGGAGGAGGCCTATGCGCTGCGCGTGGAGGTCACCGAGCCGGACGCCGCCGGGAATGCCCTGACCCGCGTGCTGACATATTCAGGCGACACGGATTCGTGCCGCGGACTGGAGGAGGCGGCCAAGGACGCCGACCTCTTCCTCTGCGAGGCGGCCTTCGAGGAGGGCCGTGACGACGGCATCAAGGACGTCCATCTGACCGGCAAACGGGCGGCTGAAGCCGCCACGGCCGCCGGCGCACGCCGCCTTCTCCTTACCCACATTCCGGTGTGGACCTCTCAGACCAAGGTCATGACCGAGGCGCGTCCCGCCTTCGCCGGTGACGTGGCCGTGGCCGTGGCGGGCGTGCACTACACCGTCTGAGCAGCTTCCTGGGGCGGGTGCAGCCCGATAAATCGATAAGCTAAAGGCATGACTTCCGAAGCAACCACTGCCCCCGTCATCCGTGCCGACGGCCGCACCCCGGACCAGCTCCGGCCCATCAGCATCACCCGTGGCTGGTCCAAGCAGGCCGAGGGATCGGCCCTCATCGAGTTCGGCAACACCCGGGTCCTGTGCACCGCTTCCCTCACCGAAGGTGTTCCGCGCTGGCTCAAGGGCGAAGGCCGCGGCTGGGTGACCGCCGAATACGCCATGCTCCCGCGTGCCACGAACACCCGCTCTGACCGCGAGTCCGTCAAGGGCAAGATCGGCGGCCGCACCCACGAGATCTCCCGCCTGATCGGGCGCTCGCTGCGGTCGATCATCGACACCAAGGCCCTGGGGGAGAACACCATCGTGCTGGACTGCGACGTCCTGCAGGCCGACGGCGGCACGCGGACGGCGGCCATCACCGGCGCCTACGTGGCGCTCGCCGAGGCCATCCGCTTTGCCCGCGAGAACAAGATGATCGCCCGCAACGCCCAGCCGCTGGTGGACACCATCGCCGCCGTGTCCGTGGGGATCATCGACGGTATTCCGATGCTGGACCTGCCGTACATCGAGGATGTGCGGGCCGAAACCGACATGAACGTCGTGGTGACCGGCTCCGGCAAGTTCGTGGAGGTCCAGGGCACGGCCGAGGGCGCCCCCTTCGACCGGGACGAGCTCAACAAGCTGCTGGACCTGGCACTGCTGGGGACGGAACAGCTGGCCGCGATCCAGCGCGAGACCCTGGCCGAAGCTCCGTGAGCGGCGTGTCGGCAACTGAGGCGGCACCCCGGCTGGTGCTGGCCACGCGCAACGCCGGAAAACTGCGGGAGCTGCGTGAGCTGCTGCGCGGGCAGATCCCCGGGCTCGACGTCGACACGCAGGTGGTGGACGCGGCCGCCGTCGGAGCCCCGGACGTCGCGGAAACCGGGGTGACCTTTGCGGAAAACTCGTTGCTGAAGGCGCGGGCAGTGGCCGAGGCAACGGGGCTGGTGGCCATCGCCGACGACTCCGGGCTGTCAGTGGATGTCCTCGGCGGCGCGCCGGGGATTTTCTCCGCGCGCTGGGCCGGCCGGCACGGTGACGACGACGCCAACCTGCATCTGCTGCTGGCCCAGCTGGCGGACGTGCCGGACGGCCACCGCGGTGCCGCCTTCGTGTGCGCGGCGGCGCTCGCCGTGCCGGCGTCGGCATCCGCGAACGGGGCCCGCGAAGTGGTGGAGTACGGCCAGCTGGCCGGCACGCTGCTGCGTGAGCCGCGCGGCGAAGGCGGGTTCGGCTATGACCCCGTCCTGGAACCCGTGGGCCTGGACCGCAGCTGCGCCGAGCTCAGCCCCGAGGAGAAAAACGCCATCAGCCACCGGGGCCAGGCGTTCCGTGCATTGCTTCCCTCGATCGTCGAAGCCCTCCGGTAAACAGCAACGCGGGGTCACTTAGCGCCCAATCCGGTCATCCCATTGGGCGCTAAGTGACCCCGCGTTGCTGTTGAGCGCCGGTCAGTCGAGGTTGGTCTTGCGCTCGGCCTCGGGCTCGTGCTCCTCGATGAACTCCTCCACCGGGTCCGTCCCGAAGGCCGCGGCCTCGCGCTTGGCGGTCATGCCGCGCACAACTTCAATCCCGATAGGAATCACCGAGAGCAGGACGATGACGATGAAGATAATGTCGAGGTTTTCCCGCACCCACGGAATCTTGTCGCCCAGCACGTAGCCGAGAAGCGTCACGCCGCCGCCCCAGAGGAGGGCGCCAATGACGTTAAAGAGGAAGAACTTCCGCTTGTCCATCTGGGCAACGCCCACGATGACGGGGACAAAAGTACGGATGATGGGCACAAAGCGCGCCAGGATCAGGGCCTTGCCGCCGTGCTTTTCGAAGAACTTGTGAGCACTGTCAACGTTCTCATGCTTGAAAAGCCTGGAGTCCGGCTTGTTGAAGATGGCGGGGCCAGCCTTGGACCCGATGAGATAGCCCGTCTGGTTGCCGATGATGGCGGACACGATGATCAGCGCGGCGAAGAGCCAGATGTTGAATTTGATCGTGTCCGTGGCCACGAGCAGGCCCGCCGTAAACAGCATGGAATCGCCCGGCAGGAAGAACCCGATCAGCAGCCCGGTTTCGGCGAAGATAATCCCGCACACCAGCAGAACCACCCATGGGGCAAGGGCCGGGTCGGCGAGGAAGACCTGGGGGTTGAGCCAATCGGGCAGGAATGATGCCAGATGCGGCTGGACGGGGCCGGCGCCACCCAGCGCGGGCACGGCAAAGTCGCTCAATGCATTAAAGTTCACGTTTCAAGGGTACTTGACGGGCTCGGCGCCGCCGCCGGGCTACAGTTGTCCCCGTGGGTTTGGACTTTACGGCGATCGACTTCGAGACCGCCAATGGCTTCCGCGGTTCGCCGTGCGCCGTTGGCCTCACCAAGGTCCGCGGCGGCGTCATCGTCGAGGAGGCCTCGTGGCTGATGCGGCCACCGGAAAACCACGACTCATTCGACTACCACAACGTCCGCGTCCACGGCATCAGGCCCGAGCAGGTGGCCGGCCGGCCCCGCTTTGGGGAGCTGTTCCCCGAGATCGGCGCGTTCATCGGCGGCGACATCCTCGCGGCCCACAACGCCGCCTTCGACCTCGGCGTCATTCGCTCCGGGCTGGAAGTCTCGGGGCTTCCCGGCCCCGCCTACGACTATGTGTGCACCGTGATGCTCTCCCGGCGCTGCTACTCCCTGGTTTCGAATTCCCTGCCCTTTGCCGCCGAGGAAGCGGGCGTGCCGCTGGTGAACCACCACGATGCCGCCGAGGACGCCCGGGCGTGCGCCGGCATCCTCATCGACATCGCGGGGCGCAACCGGGCCAACAGTATTGCCGAGCTCTACCTTTCGCTGGGGCTGTCCATACCGCAGCAGGCTGCGTTCGATCCATCCAGCGGTGAGCTTTCCAAGGCGACCGTCTCAGCCCTCGCCGCCGTGGGCGGCGACAGTGCGGACCGGGTGGTCCGGCCGTTCCGCAGCGGGTGGCCGGAGGAAGGGCCGAATCCCGAGCCCAATCCCGACGCCGAACCCGGGAACCCGCTGTTCGGCCAGACCGTCGTGTTCACCGGCCAGCTCGGGATGCCGCGGCCCGAGGCGAAGACCCGGTCCGCGGAACTGGGGGCGCGCCCGGAAAGCCGGGTCACGGCACGGACCAGCGTCCTCGTGGTGGGCGACGGCTTCGTGGCCGGCGACCTGCGCTCCGGCCGGCTCACCGGCAAGGCCAAACGGGTGCTGGAACTGCACGACCGCGGCCAGGCCATCGAGGTGATCTCCGAAGGTGAGTTCCTGCAGATGGTGGGCGGCGCGCCGGTACATATGGCGCACTAAGGCTTCCCGGCGCCGCCGCCGAATGACTGCCCCTTCCTCACGTCCCGCGGAATCTTAGGGCGCCAAGATACGCCGCAGGATGTGAAGAGCGTTGCCGAAAGCTCCGTAGGATCTGATAGAGCGTTGCCAGGAATTCCGCAGGATCTGAGAGAGCGTCCTGAACAGCACGGGCCGCCTGGCTTATGCAGATGTGGATGGCGCGCCCGTACACATGGCGCAATAAAACTTCCCGGCGACGCCGCCGCTCCCTAGCCTTGCCCTATGGGCAAACTGAGCGTTCCAAGTAAACCGGGTACACCGGGCAGATTGAGTGCTGCGTTCGCCTTTCCCAACCCTGTCAACGAATACGCGGCCCGTATCACCGCCGGGCTGGTGGTCCTGCTGGCTGCCGCGACGCTGCTCACGGGCTTCGGTTGGGGCCTAGCGGTCATTGCCGCCGGTTTTTGGCTGCGGGTGCTGTTCGGCCCGAGGATCTCCCCGCTTGCCCTGCTTTCGGTCAGGGTCCTCGCCCCGCGGCTGGGACGGGTAAAGCTGGTGCCCGGGCCGCCCAAGCGTTTCGCCCAGGGCATCGGCGCCGCGATGTCCACGGCCGCCGCCGTCCTGCTGGCGGCCGGCCTCGCGCCCGCCGCGTGGATTTTGCTGGCCGTGCTGATTGTTGCCGCCTCGCTGGAGGCCTTCGCGGGGTTCTGCCTTGGCTGTGCCATCTTCGGCCTGCTGCAGCGCCGGGGACTCATCCCCGAGGACGTCTGCGAGGCGTGCAACAACATTTCGCTCAGCCGGACGTGACGGCAACCAGCTGCCCGGCCATGCCGCGGATCACCTCGGGTGCCTCGAGTGCCTCGAGCCAGTCCGCCGGCAGGCAGTCCGTGCCGTAGTACGCACCGAGGATGTTTCCCGCGATGGATCCGGTGGAATCGCTGTCGCCGCTGTGGTTGATGGCCACGGCGATTGCTGCCTTGAAATGCTCCACCGGATCGGGCGCGCCATCTCCCTCGGCGCGGTCTCCGGATACCGGGGCAGCAGTGGCCAGGACCGCGTAAAGGCCGACGGCGAGAGCCTCCTCCGCCACCCAGCCCTCACCCAGTTCACGGACCAGGTCCTCCGGGCTGAGTACGGAGTCGGCGCCGGCAACACCGGCTTCGCCGGCGAGGCGGACCGCGGCTCCGAGCCGTTCGCGGAGTTCGGGCGCCGCCCCGTTATCTCCCAGCACACGGTCGAGGGCGGCCTGGGCTGCCTCGGCCAGGCCGCTGCCCTGCACCAGGGAGTAGATGAGCAGGCTGAAAGCGCCCGCGCTTTGCCGGGCGGAGGGATGCCCGTGCGTGAGCGACGCCGCGTCTGCGCTCAGCTTGTACACGGCGTCCGCCGGAATGTGCGGAACCAGCCCGAAGGGGGCGGAACGCATCACGGTTCCGCAGCCCTTCGACTCGGGATTGACCGGACGGGCGGCCGTTCCCATCTCCCCGGTGGACAGCCCGCTCAGGCAGGCGTTGCCGGGCGCCCGCCGGTGCCGAAGCACCTCCTGGCCGTCAATCCAGCGGGGCTGCGGCCGCGGCGCGGATTCGGGCACGTGCACGCCCTGCGTGTCCAGCCAGCGCAGGTAGGCAAGCCAGACGCAGGCGTTGGCGTCGGCGCCGACACCCGAGTTGGCCCACTCCAGGGCCTCGACGATCCCGTCGACTGTGTACAGCGTCATCTGGGTGTCGTCCGAGAAGTGGGCCCCGCCGTCGAGCGCGGAAAAATCCCGGAGCCCCGCGGCGCCGAAACGGCGCCGGATCTCGTCTATGGAATCGAACTCGACGGCGTAGCCGAGCGAGTCGCCCAGGGCACCCCCGAGCAGGCAGCCATGGATGCGGGACTCGGGGGACGGAACGGTGCCGGGAACATTGCTCATGCAGGCAAATTTACCTTCCCGCGGGAGCTGTCCAGACTCTGTGATCGTGGATGCTGTGGTGTTGACCGCTGTGCCCGCGGACGGTGCTGTGATGTCGCACTCGCAATGCCGGGGGTCCGGGCGCCGGACGATAAGCTCGGATTCAGCAACCGTCCAGACTTTGCTGCCAGACTGCTGGGGCCGGCTCCCGAAGCGAGCGGCATTCCACGCCGACAGAAACCAAAGGATTCCCCCATGAGCACCCCTGTGTCCGTCCCCCCGACCGATGACCGGCATTCCGCCGGAGACAACGGATTCCGGCCCGGGCTCCTGTCCAGGCTCGGAGCGGAGGCGTTCGGAACGCTCTTTCTGGTGGTCGCCGGGCTGGGCGTGCCGCTCTTCACCCTGCCGCAGTCAAACCCGCTGCCCGGAGCACTCGCCGGAGGCCTTGCCGTGACGGCGGCGATGCTGGCTTTCGCTTACATCTCTGGCGGGCACTTCAACCCCGCAATCACCCTGGGCAACCTGGTGGCAGGCAGAATCGGCATCGCCGCCGCGGCTGCCTACGTCGGCGCACAGCTGGTCGGCGCGGCGGCAGGCGCGCTCGCCTTGTTCGGCATCCTCCGCACGGTGCCCAACATCCAGGACGCGCGCACCGCCTTCGACACTGTCACCGCCGGCTTCGGTGAGCACTCCGTGATCCAGACGTCGATGGCCGGCGTGCTGCTCGTGGAAGTGCTGGGAGCAGCCCTCCTGGTCGCGGTGTTCCTTGGCACGACGGCCCGCCGCAACAGCCACGCGGCCGCCGCGCCCTTCGCCGTCGGGCTGGCCTTTGCCGTGCTGCTGCAGCTGGGCCAGGCCCTTGGCAACGCGCCCTTCAACCCGGCCCGGGCCACGGCCTCCGCGCTCTTCAGCAGCAGCTGGGCGCTGGAACAGCTGTGGCTGTTCTGGGTGGCCCCGATCGTCGGTGCCGGTATCGCTGGCCTTGTTTTCCGTGGGTTCGCTGACGCCCAGGGCCGCGGTGCCGCCGCTGCGGACCACGCCGCCGCCGCCGATCCTGAGTCTGAGCTCGGGGACGACTTCGACGGCGCCTCGACGCAGGAGGCAGTCGAAAAGCCCGCCGCCGCAGCGCCTGGTGGCGGCGGCGACGACGCGCGCGACTTCTTCGACGGGCCGCGCAGCAAGGAGTCCTGACGCGCCGAGGGCCGGGGTCGGCTATTTTGTCGGTGCCCGCGTCTAGCTTATGAATATGCGGTTATTGCACACTTCCGACTGGCATCTGGGCCGGTCCTTCCACGGCGTCGGCATGCTGGACGCCCAGCGCGACTTTGTCGACCAGCTGGTTGCCCGGGTCAGGGAACTGTCCGTCGACGTCGTGCTGATCGCCGGCGACGTCTACGACAGGGCACTGCCCGGCGTCGATGTGGTCAACCTTCTGGACGATG
This sequence comes from Arthrobacter globiformis, assembly GCF_003261175.1. GTDB lineage: Bacteria > Actinomycetota > Actinomycetes > Actinomycetales > Micrococcaceae > Arthrobacter > Arthrobacter globiformis_A. The sequence continues at coordinate 261,225 of NZ_QLNP01000105.1, forward strand.
CGCTGGTCCGGCTGACCGGGGCAGGCGCCCAGGTGGTGCTGACCAGCGGAAACCACGACTCCGCCATCCGGCTCGGCTTCGCCTCCCGGCTGCTGGAGAAGGGCGGCGTTCACCTGCGCACCCGCCTGCAGGAGCTGGACGTCCCCGTGGTCTTGCCGCTCGGCGGCACAGGGGCGGATTCGGTACTGGCCATTTATGGCATCCCTTGGCTCGAACCCCGGCTGGTCGCCGATGAGCTTGGAGTGGTCACCGCCAGCCACTTCGAAGTCACCCGTGCTGCCACGGAACGCATCAGGGCCGACATCGCCACGCGCAGCGAATCCCGGGTGGTCCATTCTGTTGTGCTGGCCCACACCTTCGCCAGCGGGGGCATCAGCTCCGACAGCGAACGCAATCTCAGCATCGGGGGAGTGGGTGCCGTGCCGCTGGACCTGTTTGATGGCTTCAGCTACACAGCACTTGGCCATCTGCACGGCCGGCAGTCCCTGTCCACGGAGGTGCGGTATTCGGGCTCGCCGCTGGCTTACTCGTTCTCCGAAGCAAAGCACCAGAAGGGCGGCTGGCTCGTTGACATTGACGAGTCCGGTGCCACCGCCGTGGAGGAGATCCTCTGGGACGCGCCGCGGAAACTTGCCGTCCTCCGGGGGACCCTCGACGGGCTGCTGGAGTCCCCGGAGCACGCCTGGGCCGAGCAAGCCTACTGCCAGGTGACCCTGACGGACGCCCAGCGGCCGGCACAGGCCATGGAGCGGCTGCGTGCCAGGTTCCCGGATACGCTCGTCCTCGCTTTCGAGCCCGAGGGGGCACCCGCCGCCTCCCGGGCGAGCTACAGCAGCCGGCTGGCCGAGGCGGAGGATGACCTCGCCGTCTGCTGCGGATTCCTGGAACACGTCCGTGGCCGGGAGCCGGACACGGCGGAACAGGCCGCCCTCACCGAAGCTTTGGAGAACGTGCGTCTGCAGGAGGCATCACTGTGAGGATCCACCGTCTGGAAATCTCGGCGTTCGGGCCGTTTGCCGGAACCGAGGAAATCGATTTCGACCGGCTGAGCGCCCACGGGCTGTTCCTGCTTAACGGCCCCACCGGTGCCGGCAAGACCAGCGTGCTGGATGCCATCTGCTATGCCCTGTACGGGTCCGTGCCGGGCGCGCGGCAGGACGGAAAGAGACTGCGCAGCGACCATGCCGACCCGGCCGCCGAACCCCGCGTGACCTGCGAATTCACGGCCCGGGGCAGGCGTTTTGAGGTTACCCGCTCGCCGGCCTGGGACAAGCCCAGCGCCCGCGGACGGAACGGGTTCACCACACAGCAGGCCAAGACGCTGCTGCGTGAGCGGGTGGCACATGCGTGGGTGGAGAAGTCCGGCCGGAACGACGAAGCCGGGGCGGAGATCACCGAGCTCCTCGGCATGGACCGGGAGCAGTTCACCCGCGTGGTTCTGCTCCCCCAGGGGGACTTTGCCGCGTTCCTCCGGTCCAAGGCTTCGGACCGCCTCGACCTGCTGCAGAAGCTCTTCGGAACCGAACGGTTCGAGGCAGTGGAACGGGAGCTTGCGTTACAGGCCGCCGGGGCCGTCAGTGAAGTAGCCGATCTTGAGGGCAGGCTGGCCCTGCTGGTGGCGAGGGCCAGGACGGAGGCCACGGCCCTCGAAATCGACCCCGACGCGACGCCGGAACCCGCCGGCGGTCCCGAACTGCTGTCTTGGCTGGAGTCTGCCGCCTCGGAGCGTGCCTCGGCCGTGGCCGGGGATGCAGCATCCGCCGAGGTGCAGCGCCGCGGGTGCGCGGAGCGGCTCGAAGCGGAGCTGGCCAGGGAGGGAAGGCGCCTGAAGCTTGCTGCTGCCCTGCGCCGGAGGGCAGATGCGGAGGCCACCGCCCCTCGACTGGCCAGCGCGGGAGCCGCGCTTGACCTGCACCGGAAGGCCGAGCTCCTGGGCGGCCAGCTGAACGCCGTGACCGCCGCCGAATCCTTGCTTGTACGGGCGGAAAGAGCCGCGGACCTCGCCTTTGCTGGCGTGCGGGAGGCAGCGAGCTCGAGCTCGGAACTGGCAGTGGTGGAACACGGCATTGCGGAACACGGCACCGTGATTGAACACAGCGCCGTCGCACAGCACGCCGCTGTCGACGTGGCCACAGAGCTTTCGCGGCTGCGCTCGCTTGCCGCTGTGATCGGTGAACGCCTTGCCGATGAGGACCGGCTGGGTGGCCTGCGCGCACGGGCCGCCGGGCTTGCGCAGCGGCGGCAGGAACTGACCCGTTCCGGAGATGACCACGCCGCCAGGCTGCTTTCCCTGCGCAGCGAGATGGAGGCCCTGCGTGCAGCGCTGCAGCCGCTTGAACAGCTGGCAGGGGAGTCCGTGCTGCGGACCAAGGAAGCCGCAGCTGCCGACGAGCTGGTGGATGTTGTCAGGCGCTACGGAATTGCTGCGGCAGGGTGCGCCGCCGTCACTGAGCGGCACCTCAAAGCCCGGGAACACCACCAGGAACTGCGCCGGCAATGGCTGGACGTCCGGGAGGAACGCCTGTCCAATGCGGCGGCCGAATTGGCTTCGCGCCTGGAACACGGGGCGCCCTGTCCCGTCTGCGGCAGCTCGGAGCACCCCGATCCGGTTCCCGCCGGGGACTCCGTCCTGGGGCTTGCCGAGAAAGAGGAACGGGCCAAGGAGCGCAGCGAAGCGGCCGAAAGGGCGCTGGCTGCACTCGAAGCGGAGCTTTCCGAGGCCAGGCAGCTGGTCGCCGTTCTCGCCGGCCAGGACGGCGACACCGATCCCGCCCAAGCGGCGGAAGCCGCCCAGTCTGCCCGGGAAGCTGCTGCCGAGGCGGCTGCGGCCGTTGCGGAACTGGCAGCGAGCAGGAGCCGGCAGGAGGAACTGGCTGAGCGCATCGAGGCCACGAAGCAGCAGCGCGTGGACCTGTTGTCGCAGTTGGCGCAAACAGAGTCCGCCCTGGCCGAGATCGAGGGGCAGTCCGCCGCCTTGGAATCGTCGCTCGAAACGCTTCGTGCCGGCCATGCCCGTCTCGCTGTCCGCAGCGACGCCATCGCCAATCTTGTCGACATTCTCGAACAGGCAGACGCTGCCCGCTCGCAGCTGGAGCAGGCTGCCGCCCGGCTGGCTGAGGCCCGGACCGGGCTGGACCGCGCTCTTCCCGAGGCCGGATTCGCATCGGCCGCTGAGGCCCGCCAGGCCCTGCTGCCGGAGGCGGAGGCGGCGCGGCTGGAGTCTGCCGTCCAGTCCGGGCGTGACGAGGAGGTACGGCTGGAGGAACTGTTCGCCAGCGAAGAGCTCGTTGTCGCAGCAAAGGAACAGACCGCCAGGGAAGACGAAAGCGGCTCCGCGGCCACCCCAGCGGACCTGGACCTGCTGCGCACCGAAGCCGAACAGGCCGCCCGGGCAGCAAAGGACATCGAATTGGCGGCGGCCATGGCGCGTCAGGCGTCCCAGACCCTGGGACGCCTCCGTGCGGAGTACGGGGAACTCGCTGAATCCGGCCGGGAGCCCCGGGAACGCGCTGAAATCCTGAAGGGCCTCGCCGAAGCGGCCCGCGGCTCCGGCGACAACACCTACCGCATGAGCCTTAACGCGTACGTCCTGGCGGCACGGCTCGAACAGGTTGCCATTGCCGCGTCGGAAAGGCTCGTCGCCATGAGCGACGGCCGCTACACGCTGCAGCACTCGGACGCGAGGGCAGCACGGAACGCCAAGTCAGGGCTGGGACTGGAAGTCGTGGACGAATGGACCGGCCGCCGCCGGGACACCTCGACCCTCTCCGGCGGGGAATCCTTCATGGCCTCGCTGTCGCTGGCCCTGGGCCTCGCTGACGTGGTGCAGCAGGAAGCCGGCGGTGTCGACATTGAAACGCTGTTCGTCGACGAGGGCTTCGGCAGCCTCGACGAGCAGGCACTGGAGCAGGTCATGGATGCACTGGAGGGCCTCCGCGACGGGGGCCGCGTGGTCGGACTCGTGAGCCACGTGGGGGAGATGAAGCAGCGCATCGGCAGCCAGCTCCAGGTGGTGAAGCAGCGCAACGGCTCCACGGTGCACATCGTTGATGCGCTCGTAACGGTCTAACCCGGCGGAGCGCGCTGCCGCTCGCATGGACTTTCCTGTCCAGTACCATGGGACCGTTACCGGGTTCAGCGCATCGGGAGGAGGGACGATGCGCACGGACTGAACGAGCCCGCATACATGAGCACTTCAACGGCGCCCCAACCACCCGCCGACCCCCGTCCCATTGCCCCGTCCGACAACACTCAGGCGCCCATCCCGCAGTTCGGCGGCCGTTTCGCGCGCCTGCCGGCGATGGCGGGCAGGGGATTCCTGCCAGTCGGCCTGTTTGCCCGCCTGCCCCTCGCGATGCTGACCCTGGGAACCCTCACCCTTGCCACGTCGGTTACCGGCTCCTACGCCGTAGGCGGGGCCGCTGCCGGCGCCGTCGGTATCGGCTCGGCCGTCGGTGCGCCGATCCTCGGCTGGTTGGCCGACCGGCTCGGCCAGCGCCCGGTGCTGCTGATCTCGGCCGTCCTGAACGTCCTGGCCGTACTTGCCGTCATCGCCACCGCATATCTGATTCCCGGCGTGCACGACGTCGGTGCCGCGTGGGGCGTCATCGCGGCCTCCTTGGCGGCGGGCCTTAGCTGCCCCCAGGTCGGCCCGCTGGCCCGTGTCCGGTGGATGGCGCTCACAGCCGAAAGCCGGCGCGCCGGGGACAGCGCCGATCTGGATGTCGCGCTGTCCTATGAGAGCACGGCTGACGAACTGACGTTCGTGCTGGGTCCGGCCCTCGTGGGCGTCCTGGCCAGCCTGGCCGCCCCATGGCTGCCGCTGGCCCTGGCCGCCGCGATCACCCTCACACTCGTTCCGGCCTTCGCCATGCACCGTACCCACGCCGCTGTTCCGCGGCGGGCGGCCGTCGGCACCCGCGCCGGCAGCCGCGCAGTACGGGGAAATGCCGCCGGACAACATGCCGAAACCCGGGCCGGCAGCCGCATTGCCGGCGTGGCCCGCGTGGCACTTCCGGTCCTGGCCATGGTCTGCATGGGCACATTTTTCGGCTCCACGCAGGCAGCCTTGAGCGCGTTTGCCGCCACTTTCGCAACGTCAGAGGCGGCCGGACTCCTGTACGCCGTCATGGGAATCAGCTCGGCCGCGGCCGCGATCTCGGTGGCCTACTGGCCGGCCGGCTTCCCTGTGACTGCCCGCTGGGTGGCCGGGGCGGCAGCCATGGCTGGGCTGTCTGCCCTGCTGTTCCTTCCAACCGACGGCTGGGGCATGGTGCTGGTACTGCTTGCATTGGGCCTGCCGGTGGGACCGGTCATGGTCACGGTGTTTGCCATCGGCGCGCTCGTGGCGCCGGCGGGCCGGCTGGCCACTGTGATGACGGCGCTCGCCAGCGGCATCGTCGCTGGCACCGCCTTGGGTTCGTCCCTCGGCGGCCAGTTGGCACAGCAAGGGGGCCACCACGCCGCCTTCCTCGTCTCGGCAGCCGCCGCGGCGGCGCTGTGCGCTCTCGGGGCGGCGGCCGCCGCCGCCGTCGTCCGTTCCCGGAAGCGGTCAGCTCAGGCGAGCTGACTTTCGATCCGGGCGGCGCTGGCGGTCAGGGCAGCGGCCACCTCGGCCGGATCCTCCGATGAGCGGATATAGACGACGGCGACAGCCGCCGGGCGTCCGCCGGGCACACGGACCGGCGCAGCAAGCGAGGAGACCCCCGCGATGACCTCGTCGTGGCTTGCCGCGTAACCGCGCTTCCGCGCCTCGCCTGCCTCGGGACGGTAGGGCACGGCGGGAGCCAGCTGGCTCCACTCGTGCTCCGTCAGGGCGGACTGGATGGCTATCCCGGGCGCGCCGGAACTGATCGGATGGCGGGACCCCGGATGCTGCACCACGGTGGGGGCCGAATGCCGTGGTTCCACCGTCACCAGTGTCACGCATTCCTGGTGGTCCCACACCGCCACGAAGGCCGTCATGTTAAGTGTGTTGGCCAGCTGGGTCAGTTCCGGCAGGGCAGCGGTCTGGAGGTTCCGCGAAACGCTGCGCGCCAGAACTGCGAGGCCGGGGCCGGGCTGGACGCGCCCGGCGTCGTCGCGCACCAAGAGGGAGTGATCCTCCAGGGTCCGCAAGATCCGGTAGGCCACGGAACGGTGGACGCCCATGGCCTCCGCCAGCTCGGCGATGGTCAGCGGTCGGTCTGCCTCGGCGAGGATTTCCAAAGCGCGGATGCCCCGTGAGAGCGTCTGCGATGGCGAGGTCTGGGCGGGTGCAACCTGCGCTGCGGCACCGGCGTTGGGAGTCATGCTGTCCATCCTAGGCAGGTAAAACGGGGCGGCCGGCCAAAGGGCTCTACGTGCCGTTGCCGCCCGTCGTTCTCTATGAGATTTCCGTGTTCAAATATGGAACAGTCTAGCCGTTTCCGCGCCTAACGGGGTGAGGGGTGCGCCAGATCACACTTCGTAGTATCCTCGCACTAACTGACCGTTCGATCAGTAAATCGAACAGCTTCACATCAACTTCGGCAGTAGCACTGCCCTGGCCACGGAGTTTCAATGACCGCAACTTCACCCGTAGATTCAGAGGTTGGCCCCAGCAGCAAGCGTGAGGAACGCAAAGTCCTCGCCGGCACGCTGGTGGGCACCACCATCGAATGGTACGACTTCTTCATCTTCGCCCAGCTGACGGCAACCCTGCTGTCGCCGCTGTTCCTCGCCCCGCTCAACCAATCCAACCCGGGCCTGGCGCAGATCCTTTCCTTCGCACTGATTGGCATCAGCTTCCTGTTCCGCCCGCTCGGCGCCATCGTTGCCGGACACCTGGGCGACCGCCTGGGCCGCAAGGCGATGCTGGTGTTCACCCTCATCATGATGGGTGCCGCAACGGCCCTGATCGGCATGCTGCCGACGTACGCCCAAATCGGCGCCTGGGCACCGATCCTGCTGATCCTCCTCCGTGTGCTGCAGGGCTTCTCTGCCGGCGGCGAATGGGGCGGGGCCGCCCTCATGGCCGTGGAGCACGCGCCGCTGCACAAGAGGGGGCTGTTCGGCGCCTACCCGCAGATCGGTGTTCCCGTCGGCATGATTCTGGCCACGGGGCTGCTGTTCTTCCTGAACTCCGGAATGTCGAAGGAAGACTTCGCCGCCTGGGGCTGGCGCGTTCCCTTCCTGCTCTCCATCGTCCTGATCGTGGTGGGCTACATCATCCGCCGCGCAGTCGGCGAAAGCCCGGTCTTCAAGGAAATGACCGCGCGCAAGGCCGAAAGCAAGGCGCCCCTCGGCGAGCTCATCCGCCACCACAAGAAGGCGGTACTGCACTCCACCCTGATCTTCATCGGCAACAACGCGGCAGGCTACCTCCTGATTGCCTTCTTCATCGCCTACGCCACCAGGACACTGAAGATGCCTACGCCGCAGATTCTGCTGGCCACCACGCTGGCATCCTTCGGGTGGCTGATCTTCACCCTGGTGGGCGGCTGGCTCTCGGACCGGATCGGCCGGGTCAAGACCTTCCTGACCGGCTACGCGATTGTCTTCGCCTGGATGATCCCGATGTTCGCCCTCATCGACACGAGGGACATCGTGCTTTACGGCGTGGCGCTGTTTGTCCTCACGGTAGGCCTTGGCCTGTCCTACGGCCCCATGTCGGCCATGTACGCGGAGATGTTCCCCGCCCACGTCCGGTACTCGGGGATCTCGATCGGCTACGCGTTCGGCGCCATCCTGGGCGGCGCGTTTGCCGCCACCATCGCCGAGTCACTTCTGCAGAGCACCAAGTGGACAGGCTCCATCGGCATCTACATCATGGTGCTGTGCGTCATCTCAGCCATCGGCGTGATCCTGGCGAAGGAAACGCGGGGCCGGCCCCTCGGCGTGAGCCGGCACTAGATGCGGGCGCCGTGCAGCAGGGCGATGGCGTCCTCGTCGCTCAGTTGCTCGAAGTGCCGGTAAAAGGCCCCCACTGCCCGGAATCTTCCGGGCAGGTGCAGACACAGGACATTGCAGACCCGGGACAATGATTTCTCCGCCTCGATCGAACCGACGGGCGCGGCGGCCACTACCGCTGCCGCGCCCGCCATCCGAACGGCCTCCACGGCCGCCCGCATGGTGGCCCCCGTGGCCAGGCCGTCGTCCACGAGCAGGGCGGTCTTGCCGTTGACGTCGGGGTGCACGGCCGGATAACTGTCGGCGCGGCGCATCAGTTCGGCCCGCTCCCGGTGCTCCACCTGGTCGAGCCACTCCTGCCGCACGCCGTCGTCCAGAATCCGCTCCACGAGCGGTCTGTTGAGTAGGCGGACGATCCTTCCGTCTGAATACGCGAGCGCGCCGTAGGCAGTCTCGTCATGGCCCGGGATGCCAAGCTTGCGGACCAGCAGGGCACCGAACGGCAGGTGCAGGACCTCGGCCGCGGCGGCGGCCACCGGAATGCCGCCCCGGGCCAGGCCCAGCACCAGGGTGTCCGGGCGCTCGCGGAACTGCGGAAGGGCGGCCGCAAGCTGCCGTCCTGCGTCTTCCCGGTCCTCAAAAACCATGCCCATGGGTTCCTCTTCCGGTGTCTCCGCCCCCAAAGTCCAGCCTACGCCCGTCGGCTCCGGCGGGAGCCGGGGTATTCGACGGCGTTCGGGCGGGAGACTCGGGGTGCAGGAAAGCCGGGCCGATTCGCCGGCTAGTTGCCGAGGAACGTGATGGCCGCCTGCTTGAAGGCCCGGCTGGTGATGGCGTTGGTGTGTGTGCGGCCGGGCAGCACCAGCTGCTCGGCAGTGGAACCGGCCTTCAGTGCCAGTTCGGCAAGCTGCGGCATGGACGTGGCGCGTTCATCGTTTTCGCCGGCCACCAGCAGCACGGGCATGTGCGGCACGGCCTCGGCCGGGTCGTACGGTTCACCCTTGATCGCCTCCACCAGGGACAGCAGCGCGAAGATGTTGTTGCTCGGGAGCGCCTGAGCCATGCTGAGGAGCCCGGCCGTCGACGCGTCCGCAATAGGCGTGCCATCGGCCAGGTAGCGCTGGGCAGCGACGAGGTCGAAGGCCGCCAGCGGATCAGCCATGTTCGGGCCGCCCAGAACCAGCCGGTGCACCAGCTCCGGCTGGGTGGCGCCGAACTCCCAGCCGAGCCGGGAACCCAGGGAATAGCCGATCACGTCCAGTCCGCTGGCGGGGTCACCGTCGCGCAAAGGCCGGGCTCCGGCGTCGAACGCGATCTGCAGCAGGTCCGCCCTGATTCGGCTGGGGGAGTAGGAGTCCATGTCCTCTGGCGCGCCGCTCCTGCCGTGTCCGGGGAGATCGATGGCGATGACCCGGCGGCCGGCTTCCAGCAGCGCCGGGATCCAGCCGGTGTCTTCCCAGTTCAGCTTGCTCGACGCGGAGAAGCCGTGGATGAGCAGGATGGGACGGAGTCCGGCGTCGTTCTGGGGGTCGTGCACCGCGACGTACAGTTGCGGGTCGGTGCCCTCGACCGTGTGGGAGTGCTGTTCACCGGTGTGTCTGCCGCTCATCGCCTCTGTCCTCGTCAAGTCTCAGTCCTCATCATGTACAGGGCTCGCCTGGACTGCTTCGTCGCCGGTCCGCCGTGGATGGGCACCACTCTACCTGCCGGCAGAGCGGGGAAATCCGCGGCTAGGAGCGCCGGGCGCGCCGGGATCCCGCAATCCGGGCACCTGCCCAGCAGGCGGCGGCGATGCCCGCAATCAGCAGCAGCGTGCTGATCAGCTGGATGCGGCTGCTCTCGGCGCTGAAGCCCACGGCAAACACCAGCCCCAGCAGAACGAGGCCGAACACGGTGAGCCCGGGGAAGCCCCGCATCCGCAGCGGCAGGGGGGTGCCGTCTCGGTCCGCCCGCCGGCGCAGGATGAACTGGGAGACCAGTGCCGAACCCCAGACCACGAGGCACGTAGACCCGACGAGCTGGAACAGGGCCGGCAGGATCCGCTCGGGGAACAGCAGTTCCAGGACCGTGGCGATGAAGCCGAACGCGACCGAGACGCCGACGGCGGCCACCGGCACGCCTGCGCCGCTGAGCCGGGACAGGAAGCCGGGAGCCTCGCCGCGCTCTGCCAGCGAGAACACCATGCGGGACGCCCCGTACAGGTTCGCGTTCAGGGCGGACAGCAGGGCGACGACGGCCACCAGGGTGATGGCGGTGGCGGCACCCGGGATGCGGGCGGCGTCCAGGACGCCCGCGAACGGGGACGACAGCGCCTCCGAGGTGGCGGGAAGGACGGCTGCGATCACGAAGACGGAGCCGATGTAGAAGACGAGGATCCGCCACACGACCGTCCGGATGGCCTTGGTGACGCTGTGCTCGGGGTTTTCGGTCTCCGCCGCTGCGACGCTGACGATCTCCGTACCGCCGAACGCAAAGATCACCACGAACAGTGCGGTTGCGATGCCGGCAAGGCCCGAGGGCGCGAAGTCTCCGGTGATGTTGGCCAGGCCCGGGGATGCCGCGTCCGGCAGCAGGCCCAGCAGCAACGCGGCGCCGATGGCCAGGAACAGGACGATGGCGGTCACCTTGAGGATGGCAAACCAGAACTCGAACTCGCCGAAGTTTTTCACGCCGGCCAGATTGATGCCGGTGAACACCACCATGAACACCAGGGAGAGCGCCCACACGGGAACCACCGGCCAGACCGAAAACAGCAGCCCCGCGGCGCCGAGCGCCTCTGCGGCGATGACCACCACCAGCTGCAGCCACCAGAGCCAGCCCACTGTTGCCCCGGCGGTCTTGCCCATGGCGCGTTCGGCGTACACGGAGAAGGCGCCGCTGTTGGGGTTGGCTGCCGCCATTTCGCCCAGCGCCCACATGACCAGGATGATGAGCGTGCCGGCGACGAGGTAGGAAACCAGGACCGCTGGGCCGGCCGCCTGGACCCCGGCGCCGGAGCCGAGGAAGAGCCCGGCCCCTATGGCGCTGCCCAGGCCCATCATGGTGAGTTGCCGGGGCTTCATGCTGTGGCGGAGCTGTACTGCGGGTCGCTCTGCCGTGGACTTCGTCGTCATGCTGCGTACCTTCTTGGGGTTGGGGAACTGGTCCTTTTGGGACCTTTCGAATTTACACCCACTTCCGGCGAAACATTTTGCATCCCGGGGGACCGGTCGTAGAATCAGTTTGAGTCAACTTGACTATAACTAACCGAGGCCGGCACCAGACAGGCCGGCCGATCGCAGCGAAGCGGGTGATTACCGTGTACACCACCTCAGCCAACGTGGCCGAGCGGCAGTCCGCGCCGCCGTCGCTCGCCATTTCCACTGTGATTTTCGCGCTCCGCCCCAGCGAGTCCTCCGGCCGGCCCACCCTGTGGATTCCGTTGGTCCGGCGGATTCGGGAGCCCTTCAAGGGGCTCTGGGCCCTGCCCGGCGGTCCGCTGACCCACACTGAATCCCTGCAGGACGCCGCCTCGCGGAACCTGAGGGAAACGACCGGGCTGGCACCCAGCTACCTCGAGCAGCTCTACGCCTTCGGCGGCCTGCACCGCTCGCCTACGCAGCGCGTGGTGTCCATCGTCTACTGGGCGCTGGTCCAGCCCACCGAAGCGGCCCTCGCGGACGAATCCGAGAACGTCCGGTGGTTCCGCGCCGACAAGCTTGGCAGCCTGGCCTTCGACCACAACGGGATAGTGGACTACGCACTCTGGCGCCTGCGGAACAAGCTGGCGTACGGCCCCATCGCCTACCACTTCCTGGGGGAATACTTCACCCTCGCCCAGGTCCGCGAGGTCTACGAAGCCGTGCTGGACACGCAACTGGACCCCGCAAACTTCCGCCGCCAGATCAAGTCGACGCCGGAAATCGAAGAAACCGGTGAATATCTGCAGGGCGGCAAGCACCGCCCGCCGCGTCTTTACCGATTTACCGGCCGCCCCGGCCTTGACCCAGATAACAGGAGCACCCCATGAGCAGCGTCAACACTGCCATCCAGCTGATCACGCGTGAACAGGCCGAGAAGGCCACGGCTGGCGGCGCCGGCGGCACCTGCAGCCCGGCGCTCGCCAAAGGTCCCTGGGAATACGACCTCGCGGAAACGCTCGCCGGCGTTCCCGCGTACGGTCCCGGCGCCTCCAGCACGGACGTCGCGCCTGCCTCCACGCCGCGCCAGGGCCAGCTTCCCGATGAGTACAAGCTGGCCGGCGAAGCTGAACTCGATGCCCGGATCCGGGCTGCCAAGGCGGCGCTGGGTGACCGCGCCGTCATCCTGGGCCATTTCTACCAGCGCGACGAGGTTGTCCAGTACGCCGACTTTGTCGGGGATTCATTCCAGCTGGCCAACGCCGCGCTGACCCGGCCCGATGCCGAAGCGATCGTTTTCTGCGGCGTGCACTTCATGGCGGAAACCGCTGACACGCTCTCCACACCGGAGCAGGCGGTCATCCTGCCCAACCTGGCAGCCGGCTGCTCCATGGCGGACATGGCCGACGCCGATTCCGTGGAGGACTGCTGGGAACAGTTGGAAGAGATCTTCGGCACCGAGCCCGACGCCGAAGGCCGCGTTCCCGTCATCCCGGTCACCTATATGAATTCCTCCGCGGCGCTGAAGGCGTTCTGCGGCCGGAACGGCGGCATCGTCTGTACGTCCTCCAACGCCAAGACGGTCCTCGAATGGGCCTTCGAGCGCGGCCAGCGCGTCCTGTTCTTCCCGGACCAGCACCTCGGCCGGAACACGGCCAAGGCGCTGGGCGTCCCGCTCGAGCAGATGCCCATGTGGAACCCGCGCAAGGAACTTGGCGGCAACGACGAGCAGGCGCTGCTGGATTCCCGGGTGATCCTCTGGCACGGATTCTGCTCGGTGCACAAGCGTTTCAGCGTGGCCCAGATTGAGAAGGCGCGCGCCGACTTCCCGGGCGTCAACGTCATTGTGCACCCCGAGTGCCCCATGGAAGTGGTGGACGCAGCCGACTCCGCCGGATCGACGGACTTCATCCAGAAGGCCATCGCCGCAGCCACCGAACCCACGGTTTTCGCGATCGGAACCGAGATCAACATGGTGAACCGGCTGGCCGCCCAGTACCCGCAGCACACCATCTTCTGCCTGGACCCGGTCATCTGCCCGTGCAGCACCATGTACCGGATCCACCCCGGCTACCTGGCCTGGGTCCTCGAGGAGCTCGTCGCCGGCCGCATCGTCAACCGCATCACCGTGGACGATGACGTGCAGCAGGACGCCAGGACAGCACTCGAGCGCATGCTCGCCGCCAAGCCCCAATAGGGAGCCGACCATGACCAGCGAAAACGGAACGGACGCACGGCGGCGGCTCGCCGTCGTCGGCAGCGGCATCGCCGGCCTGTACGCCGCGCTGCTGGCGGCTGAGGCAGGCGCCGATGTGGTGCTGCTGACCAAGGGCGCGCTCGCGGACAGCAACACGTACTTCGCCCAGGGCGGCATTTCCGCCGTTCTGGACGAGCCGGCTCCCGGCGACACCGTGGCCGCCCACATCGCCGACACCCTGAAGGCCGGCGCCGGGCACTGCAACCCGGCTGCGGTCCGGGTGCTCTGCACCGAGGCGCGCCGTGACATCGCCGGGCTCGGCCGCTTCGGCGTCCGCTTTGACCTGGACGACGACGGCGACCCCGCCTTGGGTCTCGAGGCCGCCCACTCCGCGCCACGGATCCTGCACGCCGGCGGCGACGCCACCGGCGCCGGCATCGCCAACGCCCTGATCTGCGCCGTGCTGGCCGCGCAGGCCACGGGCAGGATCCGGCTGCTGGGCCACGCCAGCGTCACCGCACTCCTCCAGCAGGGCCGGCGGGTCACCGGCGTTGAGTTCCTGCAGGACGGCCGGCCGGGCAGCATCCAGACCGATGCTGTGCTGCTGGCCACCGGCGGGGCAGGGCAGCTGTTCGCACAGACCACCAACCCTGCCGTTGCCACTGCCGACGGCCTGGCACTCGCCTGGCGCGCCGGTGCCGCGGTCGCGGACCTGGAGTTCTTCCAGTTCCACCCCACCTGCCTGGTTAGGCCGGACCGGTCACGGACAACCGGGGGAGCAAAGCCGGACGATGCCCAGGATCCGTTGCTGATCTCCGAGGCAGTGCGCGGCGAGGGGGCCATCCTCGTTGACGCGCAGGGCCACCGCTTCCTGGGTGCCTACCACCCCGACGCCGAACTCGCCTCGCGCGACGTCGTTTCCCGCAGCATCGCCCTGCACCTTGCCGCGCTCGGCGACCCCAACGGCCACGTCTACCTGGACGCCCGGGCCATCGAGGACGCCAGGGGACCAGGGTTCCTCAAGCGCCGCTTCCCGACCATCACACGGCGCACCCGGGAAGCCGGCATCGACTGGACCCGTGAGCTCGTCCCCGTCGCGCCGGCCGCGCACTACTGGATGGGCGGCGTCTCCACCGACCTGCACGGCCGCACCACCGTCCCCGGACTCTTCGCGGCCGGCGAAGTCGCCTGCACCGGCGTCCAGGGCGCCAACCGGCTGGCCAGCAACTCGCTATTGGAGGGACTAGTGTTCGGGCGGCGGGCTGTTGAGGCGTTCCTGACGGCCTCCGCCGATTCGGCGGGCAGTGATCCGGAAGCGTGCGTCAAGGGGAGGCCGCTTGCGGCCGTGGGCCCATGCGATCCGGGTTCCCTGGCCGAGCTTGCGAGGCGAGGGGGATCGCAGGGAGCACGCGGAGGATTGCCGTTCGTCGAAGCGCATGAACCCGGGGAGTTCTCTCGGGATGCCCTGCGGCGGCTGATGACTGCCAATGCCGGCGTGTTGCGCAGTGGGGGGCTGCTGCGGGAGGCGGGGGCCGCGCTTGCCCGCTGGGCCGCCGTCGTCCGTCCTGAAGCGGTGCCGCAGGCGGCGGACCCGCGGACCCATGAGGACGCCAACCTGCTGCTCGCCGCGCAGCTGCTGGTCCACGCAGCGCGGGAGCGGCAGGTGTCGCTCGGCGCGCACTACCGGGATGACAGCCAGCCGGCAGACCTTTCGGTCGGCGACCTAGACGAAGAATTCAGAATGAGCCCGAAAGCGAGCCTTGTCCATGACTAGCCTGACCCTCCCTGCAGCACCCGTCCGCGAGATCCTGGAGCGGGCCTTCGCGGAGGATGCGCCCAGTGGCGACATCACCTCGCAGCTGCTGATCCCGGCCCAGGCCAGCGCCACCGCGGTGCTCAACGCCCGCGTCCCTGGCGTCTTCAGCGGCGGCAGTGTGTTCCGCGACGCCATGCTGATGGTGGACCCCGATACGCAGGTGGAGCTGCTCGTGGCCGACGGCGAGGCGTTCGCCGCCGGAACAAAGCTGGCACGGGTCACCGGCCGGGCGCGCAGCGTGCTGCTGGCGGAGCGGGTGGGCCTGAACCTGGCACAGCGGATGAGCGCCATCGCCACCAAGACGGCCGAATTCGTGGCTCTGGCCGCCGGCACCAAAGCCCGCATCACCGACACCCGCAAGACCACCCCCGGCCTGCGGGTCCTGGAACGGTACGCCGTCCGCTGCGGCGGTGGCGCCAACCACCGGTACAGCCTTTCCGACGCCGTGCTGGCCAAGGACAACCACCTGGCCGTCATGACCGGGGGAGACCCGGCACGGCTGACCGCCCTCCTCGCCGACGCGAAGGCCCAGCTGGGGCACACCACGCACTTCGAGGTGGAGGTGGACAGCGCCGACCAGATCGAACCCGTCCTGGCCGCCGGAGTGGACACCATCATGTTGGACAACTTCAGCCTGGAGGAACTCCGTGCCGGCGTCCGCCAGGTGGCCGGGAGGGCCATTGTGGAGGCCAGCGGCAACGTCAACCTCCGCACCGTGGCGGACATCGCCGCCGCCGGAGTGGACGTCATCTCGGTGGGCGCCCTGACACACAGCGTCACGGCGCTGGACCTCGGCCTGGACGTCGAACTGACAGTGGGATGAGCACGCCATGATCTTCCTGGACGCAGCAGCCACATCACCCGTCTGCCGGGAGGTGCTGGAGGCCATGTGGCCCTACCTCACCGGCGAATTCGGCAACCCGTCAAGCCACCACTCGCTGGGCGATTCCGCCGCGGCGGCACTCGCGGACGCCCGCAAGACCGTGGCCGCGGTGCTGGGCTGCCGGCCCGGGGAGATCACCTTCACGTCGGGCGGCACGGAGGCGGACAACCTCGCCGTCAAGGGGATTGCCCTGGCGCGGCAGGCCGCGGACCCGGCGCTGAACCGGGTGGTGATCAGCGCCGTCGAGCACCCGGCCGTGGAGGAGTCCGCACGGTACCTCGAACGCTTCCACGGCTTCATTGTGGACGTCGTACCCGTCGACGGGAACGGAACCGTGACCCCGGAGGCACTCGCCGCGGTGCTGCGGGACGAAACCGCGCTGGTCAGCATCATGTACGCCAACAACGAGGTGGGGACCGTCCAGCCGGTGGCTGAGTTGGCGGATCTGGCGCGGGGGCGGGGGATCCCCTTCCATACCGACGCCGTGCAGGCCGCCGGCTGGCTGCCGCTGGATGTGCGGGCGCTCGGCGTGGACGCCCTGAGCATTTCCGGGCACAAGCTCGGGGCGCCCAAGGGCAACGGGGTCCTGTTCGTCCGGGGCCGGACCCGCATCGAGCCCCTGGTGCATGGCGGCGGCCAGGAACGCGGCCGGCGCTCGGGCACCGAAAACGTTGCCGGCGCGGTGGCCCTGGCCACCGCCCTCACCCTGGCGCGCGCCGACCGGCCCGCGCTCGCGGCCCGCGTCACCGGCCTGCGCGACCGTTTTATTGCCGCCGTGCTGGGAAGCATTCCGGGTGCGCTGCTGACCGGCCATCCGTCTGAGCGGCTGCCGTCCGTGGCGTCGTTCTGCTTCCCGGGCACCAGCGGGGAGTCGGTGCTCCTCGAACTCGAGCGCCAGGGCGTGGTGTGCTCCAGCGGCTCGGCGTGCGCGGCCGGCTCGGATGCGCCGTCGCCGGTGCTGGTGGCACTCGGCATCGAAACGGAGGTGGCGCAGACCGCAGTGAGGTTCAGCTTTGATTCGTCGGTGACCGCCGCCGACCTGGAGGCAGCTGCCGCGGCGGTGACAGCCGCCGTCGGAAGCGTCCGGCACCTGGGCCTGATTCCGGGTTAGGGTGCCGGTCGGCTAGCGGCCGTGACGGGGTTGGAAAGCTCTCCGATCCCGCCCACCCGGCAGGTGACGGTGTCGCCCGGCTGGATGCCGGCGCTCGCCGCCGGGAACCCGGTGAGCACCAGGTCGCCGGGGTGCAGGGTCATGAACGACGTCAGGTAGACCAGGATCTCGTCCACCTTCCAGCCGAGGTCCGCGGTGCTGGCGGCGGGCAGTTCGGTGCCGTTATGGACGACGCCGACGGGCAGGTCAGCATGGTCCAGCCCGGTGACGATCCAGGGACCGGCCGGCGTGAACGTGTCCTGGCTCTTTGCGCTCAGCCAGAGTTCATCGGACTTTTGCAGCTTGCGTGCGGTGACGTCGTTGCCGATGGTGTAGCCCAGGACCGCCGTCCGTGCGTTGCCGAGGGTCAGGTTTTTCGCTGTCCGGCCGACGACGACGGCCAGTTCCGCCTCCGGCTCCACCAGTCCGATTCCGGCCGGCAGTTCAATCGCCTCGCCCGGTCCGATCACGCTGGTGGCCGCCTTGTGGAAGGCCTGTGCGGGAAGGTCCCGGCCGGCCTGCCCGGTGTTGTGGGCCATCCCGAGGACGTTGGCCGGGACGCTCGGCGCCAGGAACGTGAAGCTGTCTTCGGAGACTTCAGCTCCGGGTTCCCATCCCTTGCGGTGGGCGCTGCCGGCATTGGCGCGCGAGCCGGGGAAGGGAGACTCCACCACCGTCCAGGTCCGTCCCGCAGTGCCCAGGAAGTCGGCGGCGTCGTTGGCCACGAAGAACTGCTCGGGCAGCGGTGCTTTGTCCGAGTCTGGGTTTGGGGTAGGGGCGAGGGGGCGGACGCGGGCGATCCGCCGCTGGACGGGAGGAGTCATTCAGCCATCGTATGTGCCCTGCGGAGTGTTTCCTGCTGGGCGGCCCCGAACTGCGTGGCGTCAGTACAGCTCGCCGACAGGGATCTCCACAGCCAGCCGGTTGGCCGGGCCGGCGAGCGGGCAGGCCCAGGCCTCGTTGTAGGCGCACGAGGGGTTGTAGGCGAAGTTGAAGTCCAGTACGTACTGGGCGTCGGGTCCGGAGCCGCGGACGCCGTGGAACGCGCCCTTGATGGTGTCCAGGAGATAGCGGCCGGCACCGTAGCTTCCGCCGGGCTTACCGGCGGTGGCATCGCGGAACGGGACGAAGATCCCGCCGCCGTAGCCCATCAGCTTCCACACGGCCAGTTGTCCCATTTCTGGAAGGTCGAACGTTCCCAGCCGGACAAACCTGACCAGCCCGTCCGTTCCCGTTTCGACGGTCATTTCCCGCCCGGCGCCTTCCTTGGTCAGGGGCACGTAGAAGCGGTAGATGGGATCGTAGTCGGCGGTCCTGAGTCCGTAGAAGGACGACTTGGCCTCCGCCGTCAGTGCCGATGCAGCATGTGTGCCGAACATGCGGTCGCGCTCCTGGCGCCAGTAGGCGTGCGCTTCCTCAGGGCTGTCCGCGGCAATCTTTCGCACCGTGTCGTAGAGGGCGAAGGTCCGCAGCCGCCAGTCGGCAATGTCGAGGGCGGACATGTTCGCCAGCGTCTGCTCTGCTTCGTCAAGCTCATGTTCGTCCATGACCTCAGCCTAGTTGCTAATTCATCGTCGAAACGCTGCCCGGCAACCCCCGGACGGGCCCGGCGTCCCGGCTAGGCTGGAGCCATGACAGGGATCACCGCCTCTGGACGCATCGGGATCGCCGCCGTCGTGCTGTTGACGGCGGCACTGGCCGGCTGCAGCAGCGACGGCAAGGGCGCGCCCGTCTGGACGGCGGAGCCCGGCACGAGCCCTGCGAGCGGGGCAGCCTCGGGGTCCGCGAGTGCCTCCGCAAGCGCGTCCGCCGGTGCCTCTGCGACGGCCGGTGCCACGGCAGCGGCATGGAAGGTCTTCACCGACCCCGCCAAGACCGTGAGCTTCGAGCTTCCGCAGGACTGGATTGCCCAGTCGGTGGACCCGGACAAGGGAACCCTTCCCGGCGCGGTGAAGATCGAGGTCAAGGACGCGGAAGGCACCTATCTGGCCACCCTGCAGACCGGGCTGCCGGAGGCCGCGGCAGCCACGTGTGCCGCCTCCGCCCGCAAATCCTACGTCGTCGTCAGCAGTGTCCCCGTCGAGCTGCCGCACAGCGGCGGGCAGGGGACCATCGACCCGCACGTGGTGTTCAGGGTGATCCAGGGCTACCGCTACTTCGGCTCCTACGGCATCACCAACCTGGTGGGCGGCGCCGATTCCAAGGCCTGCCAGCTGCAGAACGTGGTGCAGGGCCTGGCCGGCAAGGGGAACTACTCGTTCAGCGACGTGCGCTCCCTGAAGGCGTTTGCTCCGGATGAAAAGGTGGCCCCGGCCAAGGCCTTCGACACGCTTGACCAGGCCGCCGGCTACGTCAACGACGGCTCCGAATTCGCCAATGTCCAGCGGATGCTAATGTCTCTGAAGATCAAAAACTAGTCCTGCTGCGCCTCCGGCACATCCCCCGTCCGCAGCCGCGACTGGCTGACGCCGCCTCACACCCCGGAGACCCATGGAACGAACTGTTGCTGCCCGCCTGGTATTCAAGACCGTGGCCGACACCAAAGTGGCGATGGCCATCTCCGTGGCGAGGAACGCCGGCTACACGTCCTTCGAGGAGAACCTCAGCGTGACGGCGGACGGGGAACCGGTACCGCTGACTGAGATTTCGGACCACCATGGCGGCAGGTTCCACTACATGGAGTTCGCCGACCCCACGGACGTCACGGTGGATTACTCGGCGACCGTTGCGGGCCGCGCCGAACCTGAGGATGCCGCGCTGATGGAGCTGATCCGCTACGTCCGGCCCAGCCGCTACGCGGAGTCTGACCGGCTGCTTCCCACGTCGTATGCGGAGTTCGGCGGACTCCAGGGCGAGGAGCTCCTGCACGCCGTCCGCAACTGGGTGTTCAACGAACTGCGCTATGTCAGCGGTTCCTCCCGGGGAACGGACGGCGCCGTGGAGACCCTCCTGAACCGGCGCGGCGTGTGCCGGGACTACGCGCACCTGGCCATCTCGCTGTTGCGTGCCAAGAACGTGCCTTCCCGGCTGGCGGCTGTCTATGCGCCGGGCCTTTCCCCGATGGACTTCCATGCCGTGGCCGAGGCCCATATCAACGGGGCGTGGCACGTGATCGACCCCACTGGCCTAGCGCCCAGGGAGGCCATGCTGCGCATCACGGCCGGGCGCGACTCCTCGGACACAGCCTTCCTGTCCACCGTGGGCGGCAGCCTCTCCCTCCGGGAGATCCGGGTCTCCGCCACGGTGGACGGCGACCTGCCGGCGGAGGATCCGGGCAAGCTGGCCGTCATCGGCTGACCGGAACTACCCGCTTAGCTGGCCTCCCGCCGTCGGCCGTCCGACGGCGGGGCCGCCTGCCGTCCCGCTAACGGGACGGCAGCGACTAACGGGACGGCAGCGACGCGCGCAGCTTCTCCGTGAGCCGCAGCAGTTCCCGCTGCTCTGCCGCCGTCAGTGCCGGGCCCACGAGCTCGGCGATGTCCCGCACATGCTCCCGGCCGATTTCCTTCTGCAGCGCGGCGCCCTCCTCGGTCAGTTTGAGCAACACGCCCCGGCCGTCGTCCGGGGCCGGCATGCGTTCCACGAGGCCGCGTTTCTCCAGCCGATCCACCAGCCTGCTCAGGCTGGACTGGCTCAGGAGCACGTTGTCGTTCAGTTCGTTCAGGCGCAGCCAGCCGGACGGGCACCGCGACAGTGTGAACAGCACGTCGTACTCGTTCACCGCCAGGTCCCGGAAGGCAGGGCCGGACTGCAGCCGGCGCATCACAGCCACCTGCGCCCGGAACAGTGACTCCCAGGTTTCGGCGGCTAGCCGGACGGCGGACGTGCCCGACGCGGTCCGGGGTGTCATCGCGACTCCGTTGGGGAGGCAGCGGTTTCTTCGGCTGCGATCCGTGCGGCAACGCGTCCGGCGTGCGTGGGTGGAGCCGGGATGTGCGCCGGCGTGCGGTCTGCGTACTCCTTGCGCAGGACCGGCAGGACTTCCTCGCCGAACAGGTCCAGCTGCTCCAGGACAGTCTTCAGCGGCAGCCCTGCGTGGTCGATCAGGAACAGCTGGCGCTGGTAGTCGCCGAAGAACTCGCGGAACGTGAGGGTCTTCTCGATGACCTCCTGCGGGCTGCCAACGGTCAGCGGGGTCTGGGACGTGAAGTCCTCCAGCGACGGGCCGTGGCCGTAGACGGGGGCGTTGTCGAAGTACGGCCGGAACTCCTTCACGGCGTCCTGGGAGTTCTTCCTCATGAAGAACTGCCCGCCCAGCCCCACGATGGCCTGGTCCGCCTTGCCATGGCCGTAGTGCTCGTAGCGCTCGCGGTAAAGGCTGATCAGCTGCTGGTAGTGCTCCTTGGGCCAGAAGATGTTGTTCGCGAAGAAACCGTCGCCGTAGTAGGCCGCCACTTCCGCGATCTGCGGGCTGCGGATGGAGCCGTGCCAGACAAAGGGGGACACGCCGTCGAGCGGTCGCGGGGTGGAGGTGAAGTTCTGCAGCGGCGTGCGGAACTTGCCGGACCAGTTGACGGTGTCCTCGTCCCACAGCTTGCGCAGGAGGCTGTAGTTCTCGATGGCGAGCTCGATGCCGTCCTGGATGTTCTTGCCGAACCAGGGGTAGACCGGGGCCGTGTTGCCGCGGCCCAATACCAGGTCCACGCGGCCGTCGGCGAGGTGCTGCAGCATGGCGAAGTCCTCGGCGATCTTGACCGGATCGTTCGTGGTGATCAGCGTGGTGGCCGTGGACAGCGTGATGCGCTCGGTCTGGGCGGCGATGTACGCGAGCGTGGTGGTGGGGGAGGACGAGAAGAACGGCCGGTTGTGGTGCTCACCGATGGCGTAGACGTCCATGCCGATTTCTTCGACCTTCTTGGCGATCGCCACGGATGCCTTGATGCGCTCGTGCTCGGTGGGCGTCCGGCCCGTGGTGGGGTCCTGGGTGATGTCGCTGACGCTGAATACGCCGATCTGCATGATGAGCCTTCCGTTCGCCGAAGTTGTTCGGGCCTGTGCTACCAGTGTACCCGATTTGCATGCATTTGCATGTACTGCCCTCAACGTCCCCGGCGCCAGGTTATTCCCGCCGCTCCCAACTGGGTAGCAGTTCAGGGCGTTCCCAGCGCTGGGAACCCTCTGAACTGCTACTCAGATGGGGACCAGCCGCGCGCCAGGAGCGCCAAGCGGACCTTTCGGACGGCCGCCCGCGCGTCGTTCTCCATGTGGGCTTTGCCGATCCGCACCAGGATCCAGTCCGCGGCCGCGAAATCCTCGTCGCGGCTTATATCCCTCAGCACCTGTGCTGGATCCGAATGCCCCTCGCCGTCATACTCCACGGCCACACGGAACTCCGGGTAGGCAAGATCGGGTTGGCGCACGACGCCGCCAACCAGCGTCACCGGGACGTTGACGTCCGCCTTGGGAAGGCCGCGGCGGTCCAAGGCAAGCCGGAGCCGTGTTTCAGGGGCAGAATCCGCGCCGACGCACGCCTGTTCCAGTGCCAGTCGGGCCTTTCTGATCCCGGGCGTTCCTTTGTGCCTGTCCAGCATGTCGGCGAGTTCTTCACGGGTGGCATGCGCTGCGGACCTACCCTCGAACTCGGGGCGGGGACGGCGCAGGAGGTGGTCAGCCACCACCGTCAGCTCGTCGATACTCATCCGCCGCGCGATGTCCAGCCATGTCCGGGCCCTGCTGGTCACGAACACCCCGTAGAGTTCCACGATTTCGTCCGGAAAGAACTGCCCGCGGTGGCCCACCACACGCCGACGCCGGGCGATGGTAACGGTATCCGGACGGGAAATGTGGATGCCCGGCTTGTCAGCGCCCGGGAGAAAGCCGGGGAACTCCCACAGCAGGAATGCCGTGGCGTGTGACGCCGCCGAAAGGCGAGTAACCAGCGTGTGAGGCCTGGCCAACTGTGCAAGCTGCACCAGGCACTCCGGGCTGGTGCTGGCGCCTGAAGGCAACCGGATGCTCCGGCTGGGAGTCACGAGGCCGCCGTTCTTCAGCCGGTCCCGGGCAACTCCGGCGTTGAGCCCTTCATCCACGGTGAAGGGCACGCCCGAGAGATGCTCCGGCAAAGGGCTTGGATATTTCATGGCCCCATCGTGCCAAAAACGAGAGGCGGGATTTGGGTTATCCACAGGGCGCGCGACAGTCACGTGATCTAGGTAGCAGCTGAGGGCGTTCCCAGCGCTGGGAACGCCCTGAAGTGCTACCCAGTTGGGTGGGGAGGAGAAGTGGGGAGGCGCCGGGCTATTCGGGGGAGCCGGGGGCGGCGCGGCGTCCGCTGAGCTTGGGCACCATGCCGGTGGTCCAGTCCGCGAACTCTGCGTCGACGTCGTCATCGGCCGGGGAGAAATTGGGTCGCTGCTTGAGCTGGCGCAAGAGCTCCTTTTTCTCCTTCCGCCCCTCCACCAGCCGGTACAGCACGGGGACGAGCACCAGCGTGAGCGCGGTGGAGGACACCAGGCCGCCGATCACCACAATGGCCAGCGGCTGCGAAATGAACCCGCCGCCGCCCGTCATGCCCAGGGCCATGGGGGTCAGCGCGAAGACCGTGGCCAGCGCGGTCATCAGGATGGGCCGGAGCCGCTGCCGGGCGCCGTGCATGATGGCGTCGGCAACACTCATGCCCGGGTTGCCGCCGCGTGGATTCCGGTACTGGTTGATCAGGTCGATCAGCACAATGGCGTTGGTCACCACGATGCCCACGAGCATCAGCATGCCGATCAGCGACGGCAGCCCCAGCGGCACCCGCGTGACCAGGAGCAGGGCAACTGCTCCTGTGGCGGCGAATGGCACCGACACGAGGAGGATCAGCGGCTGCACCAGCGACTTGAATGTCGCCACCATGATCACGTAGACGATGGCGATGGCGGCCAGCAGTGCGAGGCCGAGCTGCCGGAAGGATTCTGCCTGCTGGGTGGTGGCGCCGCCGATCGCCGCGGTCACCCCGGCGGGAAGGTCCACGGCCTTGAGGCGCTGCTGCACCTCCGCGCTGACGGCACCCAGATTGGATCCCGACGGCGTGACGGACACCTGCGCGGTCCGCTGGCCGTTGCTGGAGGTGATGGAGACGGGGACGTCAACCTGTTCGACGGCGGCAATCCGGCTGAGCGGGACCGCGCCGGAGGCGGTGGGGAGCGGGATGTCGCGGACGGCGGCAATGCTGGTGAAGCGTCTTCCTTCGCCGATCTGGACGGGGAAGTCGTCCGTGTCGATGCGCACGGTGCCTGCGGGCACGGGGCTGATGGTGGAGGCGAGGACGCCCGCCACCTGCTCTTCGGTCAGGCCGGCGGCAACGGCCTTGGCCCGGTCAACCTTCACCTGCACCACGGGCTGGCTGGCAGCCAGGTTGGTGGTCACTTCGCTGCTTCCGGGAACTCCGGCCATGGCCTTGACCATGGCGTCGCTGGCCTTCTTCAGATCTTCGGAGGTGGCCGCCTTCAGGGTGATGTCCACGGTGGAGGACGTTCCGAAGCCTCCCTGCTGGGAACCGACGGAGATCTTGCCGGCAGCACCCGCCGCCGCCAGTTCGCTGCGGACGGTGTCCTGCAGCTTGCCCTGGTTTGCTTTTTCCTCGGTGACCACGGTGAACGAGGAGTTGGAGGTGCCCGAGGACGTCAGCGCGGTGAAGCCCGCCTGTGCGTTGCCGGAGGTCACCTGGACGTCCCTGATGCCGTCGATGCCGAGGAGCACGTCCTCGACCTTCCGGGCCGCGGCGCTGGTGTCGTCGAGGCTCGTGCCGGCGGGAAGTTCCTGCTTGACCGTCATGCTGTTCTCGCCGGAGCGTCCCAGCAGGTCGGTGGCGAGCAGCGGCGTCATTGCAGCGGTCCCGCCGAGGACCAGGACCGCGGCGATCAGGGTGAGCACGGGGTGCTTCTGGGTCTTGGTCAGGACGGGAAGGTAGCCGCGCTGCAGGATGCTGCGCTGCTCGGCCTCGTGTGCCTGCGCCTGGACTTCCCGGGCGGAGCGGGGGGCCTCGCCGGCTCCGTTGGCGGGGCTCTTCAGAAACCAGTACGCGAGCACGGGAACGATGGTCAGGGACACCAGGAGTGAGGAGAGCAGCGCAATGGTGACCGTCAGGGCGAACGGCCGGAACAGTTCCCCCGTGAGTTCGCCGACGAAGGCGATCGGGAGGAAGACGGCCACTGTCGTCAGCGTGGAGGCGGTGATGGCGCCGGCCACCTCGCGGATGGAGGTGAGGATCGCGGTGAGCTTGGCTTCGCCGTAGCTCAGGTGCCGCTTGATGTTCTCGATCACCACGATCGAGTCATCCACTACCCGGCCGATGGCGATGGTCAGCGCCCCAAGAGTGAGGATGTTCAGCGAATACCCCGTGCCGGACAGGCCGATGAAGGTGATCAGCAGAGAGAGCGGAATGGAGACGGCGGTGACCAGGGTGGAGCGGACGGACATGAGGAAGAGGAGGATGACGGCCACCGCGAAACCGAGGCCCAGGAGGCCCTCCGTGGCGAGGTCCTTGATGGACTTCTCGATAAAGGGTGCCTGGTCGAAGACGGGGGTGAACTTGGCGTTCGAGCCAAGCTCCGCCTCGAGCTGTGGCAGCAGATCCTTCACCGCGTGCGAGATCGCCACGGTGTCGCCCTCGGGTTTCTTCGTCACCGAAATGGCAAGCGTTTCGAGGCCGTTCGTTCGGGTGATGGAGGTGCGCGCGTCATCCTTGATGCTGACGTCGGCCACAGAACCGATGGTGGTGCCGGCTTGCCCGCCGCTGAGCGGCAGGGACTTCACCGCGGCAACGGAGTCGACCGGGCTGCCGATCTGCAGGGAGAGGCTTTGGCCCTTCTCTTCAATCGTGCCTGCCGGAACGAGATCGCCGTTGTTGGTCAGGGCGTTCCGGATCGACTGGATGCTGGCACCGCCGGCGGCCATGCTGGCCGTGTTCGGCTGGATCAGGATGTGCCGGTTGGCACCGCCCGTAACGTCGGCGCCTCGGACGCCGTCGAGCTTCTGCAGCCTCGGTACCGATAACCGCTGAAGGTCCGTGTTCAGCTCGCTCAGCGGCTTGTCGGAGGAGACGGCGAGGAAGACGATTGGAAAGTCGCTGATGCTGCCGGCGATGGCCTGGGGCTGGACGTCGTCCGGGAGCGTACGCTTCGCGTTGGAAATCGCCCGGTCGATCTGGTTCCGGGCCCGGTCCAGGTTGGAACCATAGGTGAACACCAGGCTGATCTGCGAGACGCCGTTGCGGGAGGTGGCCGATGTCGACTCCAGGCCTTCGACGCCGTTCAGCGCCGTCTCCAGCGGACGGCTGACCTGCTTGTCCACCACCTCGGGCGACGCCCCGGGCATCGACGTGATCACCGTGATCCTCGGGAACTCAACCGGGGGTATGAGTTCCTGCTTCAGCGAGGACATGGTGATCACGCCGAACACCGAGGCGAAGATGGTGATCAGCGCGATGAGCGCGCGATTCCCGAGGGATAGTTGGGCCAGCCGGAACATCGCATGATCTCCTGGGTCGACGGACTGTTTGCCTTCGTGGTGCCTGCCGCAACCCGCCGGTCAGCGCCTGACGGTCACCGCTGGAGGGTCACCGCTGAACGGCGGGCGATGCTTCCAGCTGGAGGCTCTTGGCGGTGGCCTTCTCGAGTTCCGCCGCCAGCTCCGGGTTTTCGTTGAGCTTGACGCCGTAGCCCGGCATCATTTCCTTGAGCTTGGACTGCCAGCCCTTGAAGTTCTTGGGGAAGGACTTCTGCAGGAGCTCGATCATGATGGGCACGGCCGTGGAGGCTCCCGGTGAAGCGCCGAGGAGGGCACCGACGGAACCGTCGCGGGCGGCGATCACCTCGGTGCCGAACTGCAGCACACCGCCCTTTTTCGGATCCTTCTTGATGATCTGGACCCGCTGGCCGGCCGTGATGAGTTCCCAGTCGCCGTCCTTGGCCTCCGGGTAGTACTCGCGCAACGCCTCCACCTTGTCACCGTGCCGCTTGGCCACCTCTTTAACAAGGTAGGCGGTCAGGTCCATGTTGTCCTTGGCCACGGCGAGCATCGGGATGATGTTGCTCGGCCGGATGGACAGCGGAAGATCCAGGTAGCTGCCGTTCTTCAGGAAGTTCGTCGAGAAACCGGCATACGGGCCGAACAGGAGGGAACGCTTGCCGTTGACGTAGCGCGTGTCCAGGTGCGGCACGGACATCGGCGGAGCACCCACGGAAGCCTGGCCGTAGACCTTGGCGTTGTGCTGGGACGCGAGGGACGGGTCCGTGCAGCGGAAGAACTGGCCGGAAACCGGGAACCCGCCGAAGCCCTTGCTTTCGGGGATGCCGGAAGCCTGCAGCAGGTGCAGCGCTCCGCCGCCCGCGCCGACGAAGACGAACTTGGCCCGGATGCTGCCGCGCTCACCGGAAGCGCGGTGCTTGAGCGAAAGGTCCCAGCCGCCGTCGGACGCCCTGCGGAGATCGGTGACGTCGTGGCCGTAGTTGATTTCAACGCCGTTGTTGGCTAGGTATCCGGTCAGCTCGCGGGTCAGGGCACCGAAATCGACGTCGGTGCCTTCGGCGGCGCGGGTGGCGGCAACGCGCTGCTTCGTGTCGCGGCCCTTGACGATCAGCGGCGCCCACTTGGCGATCTGCGCGAAGTCCTCGGAGTACTCCATGCTCCGGAACAGGGTGTGCTCCTTGAGCGCGTTGTACCGGGTCTTGAGGAAGGTGGAGTTGTCGTCGCCGATGACGAAACTCATGTGCGGAACCGTGTTGATGAAGCCCTTGGGCGAGCCGATCAGGGAGTTGTCCACCAAGTGGGACCAGAACTGGCGGGACAGCTGGTACTGCTCGTTGATGTGCAGTGCCTTGGCGGGATTGACGGAGCCGTCTTTGGCTGCGGGGGAGTAATTAAGCTCACACAGCGCGGCGTGCCCCGTGCCGGCGTTGTTCCACGGTCCTGAGCTTTCCAGGCCGGCCTCGTCGAGCCGCTCGAACAGCGAGACGGTCCAGTTGGGTTCGAGCTGCTTGATGAACGCACCCAGCGTGGCGCTCATAATGCCGCCGCCAATAAGAACGACGTCGGCATGTTGGGTCTTGGAAATGAAGGTCACAATCAGTCTCCCGTAGGCGGCTCTGGCTGTCACAGAATATCCCTGTACCGCCTCTAACTGAAATTGCGCCCCGGCGTCAAGGCCTCAGCTGGACCTTCGTGAAAACTTCATTTAATACCGGCGAGGCGGGATAGCTGATCACCCGGTCGGACAGGGCCAGTGCGGAGATCGGGAAAGCGATGGGGACGGCGGGCAGGGACTCCGCGATCTGGGCGTTGATGGTCTGGTACTGCTGCGTGCGTTCCTGGCCGTCCGGGAGTCCGCGGGCGCGGTCGATCTTGGAGAACACCTGCGGGTCCTGGTAGCCGAACTCCCCGTTCTTCTCGCCGAAGAGCGGGGCGAGGAAGTTGTCCGCGTCGGAATAGGAACCGTTCCAGCCGAGTAGGTGCAGGGCATGGTCGCCGGGGTTCTGCACCTTCTGCAGGTAGCCGTCCGTCCAGTCCACGGGGACGGGCTGGATGTTCAGGCCCACCGCCGTGAGCTGGCGGCTGATCTCCGCATAGACCTTCTCGGGGGTGGGCAGGTACGGCCGGGTGACGTTCATGGGGTAGTAGAACTTCAGTGCCTGGCCCCTGTAGCCGGCCTCTGCCAGGAGTTCCTTCGCCTTGCGGGGGTCATAGCCGAGTGCGGGTGCGTTGTTGTTGAACCCGCTCAGCTTGGGCGGAACGAACTGCGAAGCCTGGGCGGTGTTGTCGATGAAGAAGCGCCTGATCAGCGTGTCCTTGTCGATGGCCAGCTCGATGGCCTGGCGGACCTTGAGGTCCTTCAGTACCGGAATTGCCTGGTTCATGCCGAGATACATCACCGAGAACGGGTCCCGCTGGATGATCTGCTTGCCGCGCTTGACCAGCTGGTCGAAGTTTCCCACCGTCACGGAGTCATAGCCGTCGATCCTGCCGTCCAGCAGGGCTTGCAGCCGCGTCTGCGGGTGGTCGTAGGTGACGAATTTGAGGGTGGCGATCTGTCCTCGGGTGCCCCAGTACTCCTTGTTGTCCGTGAGTGTGACTCCCGCGCTGTCCCAGGCGGAGAAGCGGAAGGGGCCGGTGCCCACGGGATGGGTGGCGTAGGCGGAAAGTGCCTGGCTGCCGCGCCGCAGGGTGGGCTGATCGGCCTTCCCGGCGGCGAGTGCCTTGGGGGAGGAGATGGCAAACGCGGGAAGCGTCAGCGCCTGCAGGAAGCCGGTGAAGCGTTCCGTGAGGTTGATCCGCACCCGCAGCGCCGACAGGGCGGTGCAGGATTTGAAGACGGACAGCTCCGGATGGTCGGCGTGCTCCTTGAAGACTCCCTTGAAGGTGGTTCCCGGAGCCTGCTTCCGAAGGGCCTCGGAAAAATTGAACCAACGGTCGAAGTTGGTGCAGACAGCGTCGGCGTTAAAAGGGGAACCGTCGTGAAACGTGACGCCGGGCCGAAGTGTGAACGTATAGGCCAGGCCGTCCGGCGACTCCGTCCACTGCGTTGCCAGCAATGGCGTGGGCTCGCCCGTTGTCTGGTCGACGCCCACCAGCCCCTCCAGGATCTGCCGGGTGACCCGCTGCGATTCGACATCGTTGGCCAGGGCGGGGTCAAGGCCCAGCGGCTGCGAGGCCGTGCCGAACGTGAAGGTTTCCGAGGGGTCAGTGGCTGCTGTTGTGGTGCTTGCCGCAACGGACGACGGGGTGGGCCGGGCTTCGCTCGTGCAGGAAGTGAGCGACAGGCCCAGAAGGACGGCGCCGGTCTTGAGGGCCGTACGGCGCGGGATACTGCTGCTGGGCACTCGAATACCACCTCTGGACTGCTGGGGTGCGCGTGGGCGGCTGTTGCCCGCCACCCAGTCTAGTTGACGGATCGCGGACCCCTGGCTTATGCGTGAGCCAGGACACGCCGGGGCCCGGAGCAGCAAAAGGCCGCGGTCCGCACTGTCGGGTGCGAACCGCGGCCTCTGCCGGGACGACCCCCGGATCAGGCCCAGCGCCTACTTGGGCATCAGCACCGAGTCCACGAGGTAAACGGTGGCGTTCGCCGTCTGGACGCCGCCGCAGATCACGTTGGCGCCGTCCACCTTGAGGGCATCCTTGGTCCCGGTCACAGTTACCGATCCGCCCTGAACGGTCTTGTGCGTGCCCACGATCTTGTCCGGGGTGACCTGGCCGGGGACCACGTGGTAGGTGAGGATCTTGCTCAGGAGGGCATCGTCCTTCTTGAGGGTCTCGATCGTTGCGGCATCCACTTTGGCGAAAGCATCGTCAACGGGCGCGAACACCGTGAACTCGCTGCCGTTCAGGGTGTCGACGAGGTTGACCTTGGGGTTCAGCTTGCCGGAGACAGCGGCTGTCAGGGTCTTCAGCAACGGGTTGTTCGAGGCTGCGACGGCCACGGGGTCCAGGGCCATGCCTGCCACGGAACCCTTGCCGCTGGGGACCTGCTTGGCGTAGTCGGCACAACCCGGTCCGGCGAGGTTGGCCGCCGGATCCATGGCCGCCGTCGAGGTCTCCGACGGCGACGGCGCCATGCTGGAGGCAGACGGCTCGGCGGCCGCCGACGAGCTGCTGGTCGTGCCGGCGGAGCCGCCGCATGCGGTGAGGCTGAGCAGAGCTGCCGCTGCAATGCCTGCGACGGTGAAGGTTGAGCGCTTGAAAGACTGCATTTCGATTCTCCTTAGTTGTGCCGACGAACGGGATCGGAGGGGCTGGGGCCCTCCGGTGATCCTTTTCCGACTGTGGGGCACCGGCCTGTAGTTCCAGGCTGTTGGGCGGTGTCTCACTGGGTATTCGCCGGGCTGGCAGCAGCGGATGGGTGAACCGCGAAAAATTTTCTGGCGGCCTCGCGGGTTGCCCGTTAAAACGAAGAAATCCCGGGCCGCAACCCGGGATTTCCTACTCTTAACTTTTGTGCGCAAGGGGGGACTTGAACCCCCACGCCCGAAGGCACAGGAACCTAAATCCTGCGTGTCTGCCAATTTCACCACTCGCGCCCGGCTCCGCCTGGTGCGTTCCGTGCCGGCATAAGCAGCAGGAAAACGACGACGGCGGATGCCAGCCTCAATTGTACCGTTACCTGTGCGGTCCTTGCGGCAGGCGCCGGTTTCGCTGGGCTGTGTTGTTAGGCGCAGGTCCGGGTTGTTAGGCGCTGGGCTAACCAACCTCTTCGAGCTTGAGGTCCTTGCGCAGCTTGGCGACGTGCCCGGTGGCCCGGACGTTGTACTGGGCCACGGCAACTTTGCCGTCCTCATCCACCACGACGGTGGAACGGATGAGGCCCTCGTAGGTCCGGCCGTAGTTCTTCTTCTCGCCCCACGCGGCGTATGCCTCGGCAACGGCGTGGTCTTCGTCCGACAGGAGGGGAAAGGTGAGGCCCTCTGCGTCGGCAAAACTGGCCAGCTTGCCCACCGGGTCCGGCGAGATCCCCAGCACTTCGTAGCCGGCAGCCTGAAGGGTTGCCAGGCTGTCCCGGAAGTCGCAGGCCTGCTTGGTGCATCCGGGCGTGGCGGCGGCCGGGTAGAAATAAACTATGGTGTTCCGGCCGCGGAAGTCGCTGAGGCTGACGTCTGCTCCCGTGGCATCCTTCAGTGTGAAGCCCGGGGCGGTGTCGCCCGGCGTAAGTTTTTCAGCCAACGTTCTCTCCTTGTTTTCGTGCAGGACATTCCAGCTTAGTGAGGCGTCGTGCCGGGTACTAATCAGGCTTAGTTATACTAGGTGGTATGCCTGATATGGATCGCTGGCCCACAGGGCGCCTCTTGTCCACGGCGGCCCGCCTCGTAGAGCACTCCTGGAACGAGAAGCTGGGTGCCATTGGCCTGACCCATGCCGGCGTCATCGCCATCGAGGTGCTCTACAACAGCGGTCCGATGACGCAGGCGCAGCTTGCCCAGCTTGTCCGGGTGCAGGCCCAGACCATGGGCAAGACGCTGAGCCGCCTCGAGTCGCACGGGCACATTGTGCGCCAGCGCAGCACGTCGGACCGGCGCAGCCACGTCGTTTCGCTCACGGAGCGCGGCACCGAAGCTGTGATGGCAGCAGCAGACATGGAGCGGTCGGTCCTGGCCGCGGCATCCATCGACCCGGACCGGCTCCGCCAGGAACTCCAGGCCGTGGTCCGGGAGTTGGCCAAGCGCTTCGCATCGCCGGAGACCAGCGCCATTGTGGCCGGAGCCGACGCCGGGCTGGCCGTCGAGGCAAATTCCTAGCCCGAGGCAAATTCCTTCACCGGCCGCTACCCGCCGGGGGCAGGAGCGGCCGTGGTCCTGCGCGCAACCAGGTGCGGGGTCCGGACAACGTGCCCAGGCGGCTGCGTTCCCTCAATCCGGGCCACAGCGCGGTCCACGGCTGCTGCTGCGAGAAGCGGAGCGTCCTGGCTGATCGAAGACAGCTGCACATAACTGAGCCGCGCGAACTGGCTGTCGTCGTAGCCCAGCACTGACACATCTGCCGGGACTCTCAGGCCCTGTGCCCGGAGACTCTCGATAAGTCCCAGGGCTGACCTGTCGTTGAAGGCAATGACGGCCGTCGGCATGTCCGGGCCGAGGGAATTGCCGGCAGTCATCCCGTCTTCCTCCATCGCGCCCCCGGCAATGATGGCCGGCTCCAGGCCGCGTTGTTCCATCTCCGCCCGGAAGGCAGACCGGCGCGGTTCGGCGGAAACCGCGGTGCCGCCGTCGACATGGATGATCCGCCGGTGCCCCAGGGACACGAGGTGTTCCACCGCCATCCGGATGCCCTCGTAATCGTCACTGCTCACGGAGTCGGTGAGTTCGCCGACGTCGTTGCGGAGCAGGCTCACCACCGGCACCTGGCCGGCGTACCGGGCCAGTTCGTCGCTGCTTAGCGTGGGTGAGATCAGGATCAGCGCCTCGGACCCGAAATCCAGCAGGGCCTCGATGGTCCGGGCCTCTGGCCTGCCGCTGGTGACGCCGCCCAGAGCGAGTTCATAACCCTTGGCACTGGCCTCGGCATACGCCGCGTCTACAATTTCGGCGTGGAACGCGTGGCCTGTGGAGAAGCTGAGACCCAGGAGTTTGGTCCGGGTGCTGCGCAGCAGCCGGGCACGGCTATCGGGCCGGTAGCCAAGTTCGCGTGCAGCGTCCAGCACTCTCTGCCGTGTGGCGACGGCTGCGCCGGGGGCGCCGCGCATCACGATGGAAACCAGGGCCCGCGATACGCCGGCCGCTTGGGCTACGTCCACGAGGGTCGGTCGCCGTTGCTGTTCAGACATGTGCCTCCTTGCTGACAGCAGTCTATAGAACGATCTAGACAGATAGCCAAAAGCTGTGCCACGATCATGTGACTAGAACGATCTAAATGCCCTGAGAAGAGGAGTGCAACATGACCTACGTCCAGCAAACGGCCGGCGACAACCGCCCCGTCCGCCTCGGCCTGATTGGAGCCGGCTGGATCGGCGCCTTCCACGCCGAGTCAGTGGCCCGCCGGATCCCCAATGCACGGCTGGATGCCATCGCCGACCCTGCTCTTCCCGCCGCCGAGGCACTGGCGGGCCAGCTCGGGGTAGCCAGAATCACCGCAGATCCGGCGGACGTGATCGGCGACCCGGACATTGACGCGGTCCTGGTGGCATCGCCGGCAAGGTTCCACTCAGGCCTCATCGCAGCTGCGGCCCGGGCCGGGAAAGACGTGTTCTGCGAAAAGCCGGGCGGCCGCACCGTCGAAGAACTGGATGAGGCGCTGGCCGCCGCGGACGCCGCCGGGGTCAACGTCCAGTTTGGCTTCAACCGGCGCTTCGCGGCGGACTTCGCCGCCGCCAGGAGACTCATCGACGACGGTGCCGTGGGCACCCCGCAGCTGCTGCGCTCCCTCACCCGGGACCCGGGCACCGCGGCCGGAATCTCGTCCCCGGAGCGGATCGCGCCCGGAACGATCTTCCTGGAGACGCTGATCCATGACTTCGACACCCTGAACTGGCTGAACCCGGGAGCGGTTCCGGTGAAGGTGCATGCAGTGGCTGACGCCCTGGTGGCGCCGGAAGCGAAAGCCGGGGGGCTGCTGGACACGGCGGTGGTCACGGTGACCTACAGTAACGGGGCCATCGCAGTGGCCGAAGCCAACTTCAACGCCCTCTATGGCTATGACGTGAGGGGTGAGGTGTTCGGATCCGCCGGCATGGTCGCCGTCGGCGGGCCGCAGGCATCCAGTGCCGTGAGCTACACCGCCGCAGGAATTGCCTCGGACACCGTGCGGCTGAACATCCACCTCTTCCACGACGCCTACACCGCTGAACTCGCCCGCTTCGTCGAGGGCGTTGCGGCCCGCCGGGCCGGACGCGCAGCGGGAGCGGCTGTTCCGGGCGGCGTCGATGCCCGCAATGCGCTCGCCGTGGCACTGGCGGCGATCCGGTCGCATGAGAGCGGCCTCCCGGTGGACGTTTCGGCTGTGGCGCACCTGCAGGCCGCCGAGCCCGAGCTGCAGCCCACCGAACTGCATCTCACAGGGCTGCACTCCGCAGGGCTGCACTCCACAGGACAAGGCGCATGAGCTTCCGGCTGGCAGCATGCGCCGAAATGATCTACGGCGAGTTGCCCCTCGTCGAGCGGGTGCAGCGAATTCATGGGCAGGGGTTCGAGGTGGAACTCTGGGACACGCGGAACCGGGACATTTCGGCGCTCGCCGCGACAGGTGCCCGTTTCTCCTCCATGAGCGGTTACTTCGGCGGCAGCCTCATTGACCCGGATAGCGCGGACCGGGTGGTTGAATCGGCCGAGAAACTCATTCCGACTGCATTGGAGCTGGGGGTCGAGCGCATGGTGGTGCATCCGGCGGAACTCGGCGACGGCGGGGTTGCCGTGCGGCCCCTTCACCGCTCCACCGGCCAGATGTGGCTGACCGGCCTCCGCACTTTGGAGCGGCTGGGCCGGCTCGGTGAGCGGCATGGTGTGGTCTTTGCGCTTGAGAACCTCAACACGGTCGTGGACCACCAGGGCATACCGCTGGCCCGGGCCAAGGACACCCTGGCGCTGGTGTCCGCAGCCGACCACCCGCACGTAAGGATGATGCTGGATCTCTACCATGCCCAGATCGGCGAGGGAAACCTGATTGAACTTGTTCGCGGGGCTCAGCCCTGGATCGGGGAAATTCAGGTGGCCGATGTCCCGGGCCGCTTCGAGCCCGGAACGGGGGAGGTCAACTACAGTGCCGTCGCCAAGGCGCTCGCCGGCGTCGGCTACTCGGGCGTCATTGGCCTTGAGGCCGCTGCGTCGGGCGGTTCAGGAGTCGCCGCAGGGGACAAGGCTCTGGCAGCCTTCCGTCACGCCTTCACGGTCGAGTAGGTCAGAGCTTTAGAACTAATATCGTCCTAATGTTAGGACAAACATTGACAACTGT
This sequence comes from Arthrobacter globiformis, assembly GCF_003261175.1. Taxonomy (GTDB): domain Bacteria; phylum Actinomycetota; class Actinomycetes; order Actinomycetales; family Micrococcaceae; genus Arthrobacter; species Arthrobacter globiformis_A. The sequence continues at coordinate 296,613 of NZ_QLNP01000105.1, forward strand.
GACCAGAGTCACGATGATCAGAGATATCAACCTTCCGACCGGTGCGGCGTGGCACGGCCGGATTCTGAATCAAAGGAGATTTTCGGTGAAGAAATTTTCATGGCGGAGGGCGGCGCTGGTAGCCGCCGTCGTGCCGATGATGGCCCTAAGTGCCTGTTCGTCCAGCGGTGGCAGGCCGGAGGAGAACGCAAACGCCGGAGGCGGCGGGCAGGCTGCGTCGACGCCGCGTATCAAGGTTGCCCTGATCACGCATGCCGCTCCCGGTGACACTTTCTGGGACATTGTCCGCAAGGGAGCTGAGGAAGCCGCCGCAAAGGACAATGTTGAGCTGCTCTACACCTCGGACCCCGAAGGCGGCCGTCAGGCCCAGCTGATCCAGCAGGCCGTGGACCAGAAAGTGGACGGCATCGCGGTGACCCTGGCGAAACCGGATGCGCTGAAAGACGCCCTGAAGAAGGCCACCGATGCCGGCATCCCCGTGGTTAGCCTCAACGCCGGTGAATCCGTTTTCGCCCAGCTCGGCGCGTTCACGCACTTCGGTTCGAACGAGAAGCTCGCCGGTGAAGCAGTGGGCGACAAGCTCAACTCCCTCGGGCTCAAGCACCCTGTCTGCGTCATCCAGGAGCAGGGGCACGTCGGCCTCGAAGCCCGCTGTGCGGGCGTGAAGTCGAAGGTCCCGGCCACCGAGATCCTGTACGTGCAGGGCACGGACATGACCCAGGTGTCCTCCACAGTGACCGCCAAACTGCAGGCCACCGCTGATGCCGACGTCATCATCGGGCTGGGTGCGCCTTACACGCTGACCATCCTCAAGGCGGTGACCACGGCCGGCAGCAAAGCCAAGGTGGCCTCCTTCGACATGAACGCCGAGCTCGCCCAGAAGATCGCTGATGGCGCTGTTGAATTCACCGTTGACCAGCAGCCGTGGCTGCAGGGCTACGGCTCGGTGGACGCGCTGTGGCAGGCCAAGCGCGGCGGCTTCAAGCTCGGCGGCGGCCAGCCCGTCCTGACCGGCCCCACCATCGTGGACAAGGCCGGAGCAGCCAACGCCCTCACCTTCGCCCAGCAGGGTATCCGCTAGCAGCCCGCCAGCCCGGTCCGGCGGAAACGCCGGACCGGGCAGCAAGGAGCATTCCAATGACCATGACCCAGACCATGTCCAAACCGGCGGTGACCGACGAACGTGTCGGCAGGCGCAATCCATTGCAGAAGCTGCTTGGCCGTCCCGAGGTGGGCGCCCTTGTGGGAGCCATCGTCCTTTTCATATTCTTTGCGGCGGTGTCCCAGACCTTTACCCAGCCGAACGCGTTCGCCACCGTGCTCTACGGGTCCTCGACCATCGGCATCATGGCGGTGGGGGTATCGCTGCTGATGATTGGCGGCGAGTTCGACCTGTCCACAGGCGTGGCAGTCATCAGCTCCGCACTCACGGCGTCGATGTTCAGCTGGTACTTCAGCATGAACGTCTGGATCGGCGTGCTCCTGGCGCTGGTGGTGTCGCTGAGCATCGGCTTCATCAACGGCTGGATCCTCATGAAGACCAAGCTCCCCAGCTTCATCGTCACGCTCGCCACGTTCCTGATGTTGACCGGCCTGAACCTCGGTCTGACACGAATGATCGGCGGCGGCGTCTCATCACCGTCCATCTCCAACATGGACGGCTACGAGTCCGCGCAGGCCATCTTCTCCTCGTCGGTGAACATCGGCGGCGTGGACGTAAAGAACACCGTGTTCATCTGGATCGCCCTGGTTGCCATCGCCTCCTGGGTGCTGCTTCGCACGAAGGTGGGCAACTGGATCTTCGCCGTCGGCGGCGACGCCAACGCCGCCCGTGCCGTGGGCGTTCCCGTCAAGGCGACCAAGATCGGCCTCTTCATGGCCGTGGGCTTCTGCGGCTGGATCCTGGGCATGCACAATCTGTTCGCATTCGACGCCGTGCAGTCGGGCGAGGGCGTGGGCAACGAATTCCTGTACATCATCGCCGCCGTGATCGGGGGGTGCCTGCTGACCGGAGGCTACGGATCCGCGGTGGGCGGCGCGATCGGCGCCTTCATCTTCGGCATGGCCAACAAGGGCATCGTGTACGCGCAGTGGAACCCGGACTGGTTCAAGTTCTTCCTGGGCCTGATGCTGCTCCTGGCTACCATCGTGAACCTGATCGTCAAGCGCCGCGCAGACTCAAGTAAGGGCTGAACACCATGGACGCCAAACAAATCGACCAGCGGGAACTCCTTAGGGACGAGAAGGACCCGCTGACCCACACCCCGGTGCACCTGCTCTCGTTGGAGAGCGTGGGCAAGCACTACGGCAACATCGTCGCCCTCACGGACGTCACGATGGCCGTGGATAATGGCCGGGTCACCTGTGTGCTCGGCGACAACGGCGCGGGCAAGTCCACGCTGATCAAGATCATCGCCGGCCTGCACCAGCACGACGAAGGTGTCCTCCACATCATGGGCGAGGAGCGGAAATTCGATTCGCCCCGTGACGCCCTGGATGCCGGCATCGCCACCGTCTACCAGGACCTCGCGGTCGTTCCCCTGATGCCCATCTGGCGCAACTTCTTCCTCGGCTCGGAGCTGACCACGGGCTTCGGTCCCTTCAAGCGCATGGACGTCCAAGCCATGAAGGACATCACCAAGAAGGAACTGGCGGACATGGGCATCGACCTGCGCGATGTCGAGCAGCCCATCGGCCAGCTCTCCGGCGGTGAACGCCAGTGTGTCGCGATCGCGCGCGCCGTGTACTTCGGTGCGAAGGTCCTGATCCTGGACGAGCCAACTGCAGCCCTGGGCGTGAAGCAGTCCGGCGTCGTGCTGCGCTACATCCTGCAGGCCCGCGACCGCGGACTGGGCGTCATCTTCATCACCCACAACCCCCACCATGCCTTCCCCGTCGGGGACCGGTTCCTGCTGCTCAAGCGCGGCAGGTCGATTGGCTACTACGACAAGAAGGACATCACCCTCGACGAACTCACCGCCCAGATGGCAGGCGGCGCCGAACTGGCCGAACTGGCCCACGAACTCGAACAGCTCGGCGGCCACGGGGACGTCGTCAAGCAGGTCCAGGCCGAGGTCGCCGGCGTGACTGACTCCACGGCCGACACCAGCCGGGCATCGGGGTAGGGGAGCCGTGACAAGAAGCAGCATTGAAGAAGTAACCCTTGGACTCGTGGGAGTCGGCCGGATTGGTGCGATGCACGCACGCAACATCACCGGCCTGAACGGGCTGATGAAGCCGCAGGGCACCACGGTGCACCTCAAGCTGACCGACGTTGCGGCAGATCACGCCCGCTCCCTGGCCGGCGGAATCGGCGCCGGGTTCCTTCCGTCCGTTGAAGCCTTGCTTGACTCGGGCGTCGACGGACTGGTCATCGCGACCGGAACGGCCACGCATCCGGACCTGATCAGGGCCGGAGTGGACGCGGGAATCCCGGTGTTCTGCGAAAAGCCCGTCGCCGTGAACGTCGAGGAATCACTGCCTGTGCTCGACCACATCCGGACCACGGGCGGCACTGTGCAGATCGGCCACCAGCGCCGGTTCGATCCGGGCTACCTGGCGGCCAAGCGCGCCTTCGACGCCGGGGAGCTGGGATGGCTCCACACGGTCAGGGCGGTCACCTGCGACATGACGCCGCCACCGGTGGAGTTCCTCGCGACGTCCGGCGGCCTCTTCCGCGATTGCTCCGTCCACGACTTCGACATCCTCCGATGGCTCACCGGCAAGGAAATCGTGGAGGTTTTCGCCAAGGGGTCCAACAACGGTGACCCGGCAATCGGTGCCGTGGGCGACGTCGATACCGCGCTGGCTGTGGTGACGTTCGACGACGGCAGCGTCGGAACGGTCTCGGCCACCCGCTACAACGGGGCGGGCCATGATGTCCGGCTGGAACTCCAGGGATCGGCAGGGTCCGTCATGGTGGGGATGGATGACCAGATGGCGATGGCTTCTGCCGAGCCCGGGATCGGTTTTCCGGCCGGGCCGCCGTACATGACGTTCGCGGAGCGGTTCCACACGGCATACCGTGCCGAGATGGCGGCCTTCGTGGAAGTAGTGCTGGGGCAGCGGCAGAACCCCTGCACACCGGAGGACGCCGTCGCAGCGTCCATGGTGGCCGACGCTGCCCAGGCATCGCTGCAGTCCGGGGAGCCGGTGCGGGTGGCGCTCCAGGCGGCGGGCTGACGGGGGAAGAGCCTGGCCCGGCACCTGCGGGGACCCGCCCCGGGCCTGGATGCCAAAGGAAAACATAGGGGCCCTCCCGTAGCCTCCCTGCATCGAACAAGCGGGGAGGCGGCTGCCCCAAGGTCAGGGAGGGGAACACAAATGAAAACATTGCTGCGCGGGGGCGGGCTTCTGGTGCGTCTGGGGGGTGCTGCCGATGCCCGCCTCGTCCACGTGCTGCGCCCGGCGGCGTTGCCTTCACTGCGTATCCTGCTTGGCGTCCTGTTCATATGGTTCGGTGCGCTGAAAGTGGCAGGAGTATCGCCGGTTGCGGCTATGGTCGCCGGAACTCTGCCTTGGGCAGATCCGCACCTCGTAGTGCCTGTTCTCGGTGGGGTTGAAGTGTTGCTCGGCGCGGCGCTCGTCACCGGGGTTGCCCTTCGCGTTGCCCTCCCGGTCCTGGCCGCGCACTTGTGCGGAACGTTCCTGACCTTCCTGATGCTGCCCGGGCTGATGTTTTCCGACGGCGACCCGCTGCTCCTTACAGGGGACGGTGAGTTTGTCATGAAGAATCTCGTCCTCATCGCCGCGACGCTGGCCTTGATTGCCCATGCTCCCGCCAGGACACGTAACCGGGACGGAGCGCGGCAGCTGAGGGCCCGGGCGGCCGCTCAGAATTAGGAGCGGCTGCCTCAACGGCCGGGCAGACCCCTGCGCCCCTCGGGGCGCAGGGGTCTGCCCGTCAGTAGTGGATCGTCTCCGTCCTGCCGGTGCGCAGGGACAGCGTTGCCGCTTCGGCGATGGCCTGGGCCTTCAAACCATCCTCGAGTGACGGCGTAACGGATGAACCGCCGTCGCCCGCTTTTCCGTTCTCCAACGCAGCCACAAAGTGGGCCAGGGCGGCGGCGTAGGTCGGCTGGACCCGTTCAAACCAGCCGGGGTGCATGCCGTCGTCCACCACCTTCCCTGAGTAGTAGCGGGACACAGCCCCGGCGCGGTGGCGGCCGGCCTCGGCCATGCCAGCGGAGCCCATGATTTCGATCCGTTCGTCATAGCCGTAACCCGTGCGGCGCGCGCAGTCGATCTGGACCAGGGCGCCGCCGGGAAGCCGGAGCGACACCACGGACGTATCCACATCGCCGTACTCGGCCAGCCGCGGTTCGGCCAGAGCGGACCCGGTGGCGAAGACCTCAACCGGGTCCGCTCCCGTCAGCCAGCGGACCAGGTCGAAGAAGTGAACGGTCTGGTCGCGCATCTGGCCGCCCGACGTGGCGATGTAGGAGAGCGGCGGCATGGCCGGGCCGCGGCTGGTGAGCTGGATAAGCTCTACATCTCCGATCTCCCCGGCGTCGACAATCCTTTTGAGCTCGGCGTAGTCACGGTCAAAGCGCCGGTTGAAGTCCACCATGACCGGCACCGCGTGCTTGGCTGCGAACGCCGCCGTCTCCCGAGCCTGCCCGAGGTCCAGGTCGATCGGCTTCTCGCACAGCACGGCCACGCCGGCCTCGGCGGCACGGCGGAGGTGGGCGGCATGGGTGTCGGTGGACGAGGCGATGAACACCGCGTCGATAGACGAGGAGTCGAAGACCTCCTCCAGGTTTGCGGCAGCACGTGTACCGTGCTTCACGGCCAGGGCCTTCGCGCGGTCCTGGTCGACATCGAAGACCAAACGGAAGTCAACGTCCGGGTGGGCTGCGAGGTTGGCGGCGTGAACGGAGCCAATGTAGCCCGCCCCGACGAGCGCGAAGCGCTGCATAGTCAGACCCCCACCTTCACCGCGGCACCTGCCGGGATAACCCAGGCGGCATCCTGGGCATTTGAAGCGGCGACCGCCTCGACGAACCTGACGCCAACAAGGCCGTCGTAACCCGTGGGGAAGGACAGTTCCCGGGTCTCCGGCAGGGTGCCGTCCCGGCGGGCGCGCAGTTCGGCGGCCAGGTCGCGGTAAAAGTTGGCAAAGGCTTCGAGGAAACCCTCAGGATGCCCCAGCCCCACCCTGGTGAGCCGGGAGGCGTCGTCTGACAGGGAACTGAGCCCTTCCGTCAGGACCGTCGTGGTCCCGTCGAGGTCCTGCACTGCCAGGTGATGCGGGTCCTCATGCTGCCACTCGAGGTTTCCCTTTGTGCCGAAAACCCGGATCCGCAGGCCATGGTTGTGGCCGGCGGCGGCCATGCTGGCCCACAGCCGGCCCGGAATCTCACCGGTGAGCTGCAGTTCGACGGTAGCGTGATCGAAGACCCGCCTGCCCGGAACCAGGGTCTTCAGCCGTCCGGAGACCCTCTCGGCCTCGAGCCCGGTGATGTAGCGAAGCAGGTGGAAACCGTGCGTGCCGAGGTCGCCGACGACGCTGGGGAAGCCGGCGATGTCCGGGTCCGTCCGCCACGTGGCCTGCTTGTGCCCGCCTTGTTCCAGGGGAGTGGCCGCCCAGCCCGAGGCGTGCTCCACGTCCGCGAACGTGACGGCCCCGAGCTGGCCGTCGCGCACCATCCGGGCCGCGTGGCGCACCATGGCGTAGGCCGAGTAGCAGTGCGGAACCGCCAGGACGGCGCCATTGTCAGCGGCGGACCGCACCAGTTCCCCGGCGGTCACTGAGTCCCGGGTAAGCGGCTTCTCGCACACCACCGAGATGCCGGCCTCGAGAAAAGTTCGGGCGATCTCGAAGTGGCTGTCGTTCGGCGTCGCAACAACCACCACATCGACGCCGTCCTTCCGGCCCGCTTCCTTTTCCGCCATCTCGCGGTATCCGGCGTAGTGCCGGTCTTCCGGGATGCCGAGTTGGGAGGCCACGGCAGCGGAGCGGGCGCGATCGCGGCCGAAGACGCCGGCCTGCAGGTCGTATTCGCCGTCCAGGCGCATCGCGCGGCGGTGCGTCTTGCCGATGTCTGCCCCTGCGCCGCCGCCAACCATTCCGGCCACAAGCTGCCGTGCGTGCGGTTCACTCATAAGGATCCTCTTTGACTCTTTGGAATTTTCTTGGACCGGTCCATAATCAACGGCATAGGGACGGTTCGTCAACCCCGTAGGCTGGTACCGGACTGGCGGCACCCGGCTGCCATGACCCGAAGAGGAGCACCGTGAGCCCATCGTTCCCCAGCAGCGGTCAGCCCGCGGCGAAGCCCACGATCCGTGACGTGGCAGACCGGGCCGGGGTGTCCAAGTCGCTCGTCTCGCTCGTTCTGCAGGGTTCCGGGAACGTCAGTGATTCCCGGCGTCGGGCGGTGCTTGAGGCGATGGACGAACTGGGTTACCGGCCCAACAAACTCGCCCGCGGGCTCTCGATGCCGCGCACCGGGACCGTTGGCGTTCTGCTCAACGATCTCCGGAACCCCTGGTTCATCGAGCTTCTGGAAGGTCTTTCCGCCTCCCTGCACGCCGCCGGCGTTTCCCCCGTCCTCGCCGATTCCTACACGGACCGCAGGATCGGCCGACCGTCCGTCGAGGCGTTGCTGGAGCAGCGGATTGACGGCCTGGTGGTGGTGGGAACCACAACGGAGTCCGCCGCCATCAGGGCCGCCTCCGCCGTGGTTCCCGTGGTGCTGGCGGGTACGCTTGATCCAGAGCTGCCGGGTGTGGATGTGGTGGTTAACGACGACGCCGCGGGCGCGCGGAAGGCCACCGAGCATCTTATTGCGCTTGGACACCAGCGCATCGCCCATCTCCAGGGCCCCGATGAGATTGGACGCTTGCGGCGGTCCGGTTACGAGCAGGCGATGCAGGCGGCCGGCCTGCAACCGCGAACGGTGGCGGGCGGCATGAGTGAGGAAAGCGGCTACGCTGCGGCCCGGACCCTGCTGGCAACCGGCACCCCGCCGACGGCGATTTTCGCTTTCAACGACATCGCCTGCATTGGCGTGCTGTCCGCCGCAGCAGACGCGGGTGTGACGGTGCCGGGGAACATTTCCCTGGTCGGCTACGACAACACGTATCTGGCGCGCATCCGCCACCTGTCCCTGACCTCGGTGGACAACGGCAATCTCGCGGTGGGGGTCCAGGCAGGCAAGTTCATTTTGGAGCGGCTGGGCACTCCGGATCTGCCGGGCCGGAGGCATCTGGTCAGCAGCGAGCTGCAGGTCAGGGGTTCCTCCGGCAGTGCGCCGGACTAGGGTTCCTCCACGGTCGCGCCGGGGGAGCCTGAGGCCAGGCCGAGGGAACGGGAAAGCCCCGCCTTCAGGCGTGTGGCCTTGAAGGCGGGGCTTCGGTGGTGCACCCCCCGGGACTTGAACCCGGAACCCATTGATTAAGAGTCAATTGCTCTGCCAATTGAGCTAGAGGTGCATCTGTTGTTTGTTCATCCGCGGGCTTTGGTTTCCCGCATTGACCTCCGCAACGACATGAAACTCTACACGATGTTTTGGCTACGGCGTGCATGGCGGGCAGCCGGAATCACGCACAGTCCGGGAACGGGAAAGCCCCGCCTTCAGGCTTGTGGCCTTGAAGGCGGGGCTTCGGTGGTGCACCCCCCGGGACTTGAACCCGGAACCCATTGATTAAGAGTCAATTGCTCTGCCAATTGAGCTAGAGGTGCATCTGCTGTTTCGTTCGTCCGGGGGCTTTTTATTTCCCCCGTTGACCTCCGCAACGACATGAAACTCTACACGAAGTTTCGGCCGGTGTGAAATCGGGGTGGACGTGAGGTGCCGCTTAGCGTGGAATCCGCAAAATCAATGCGAAATCAGGGCTTTGGTTGTTGCTGAGAACCCATAAATCCCCGTTTGGGGCCACCGAAACGTTCCTGATCCGCCCGAACTGCCGCGTGAAATAGCCCACAGGATTGGCGGCGTTTTCGCCGTCGAGCGGGATAGCCCAGAGGCGCTGGCCCCTCAGCGCGCCAAGGTACGCCGTGCTGCCAACGATCTCGAGTCCGCTGGGCGAGGAATCTGCGGTGGACGGCCAGACGACCTTGGCGTCGATGAATCCGTCGCGGTGGGGTGCTCCCGTGACTTCCGGCCAGCCATAGTTTCCGCCGGGCTGGATCAGGTTGAGTTCGTCATTGACGTCGGGGCCGAACTCGCTGGCCCAGAGCCGGCCCTGGCCGTCCCATGCCAGGCCCTGCACGTTCCGGTGGCCAAAGCTGTAGACGGGATTGTTCGGGAAGGGATTGCCGGGCGCGGGGGCGCCATCCTTGGTGAGCCGCAGGATCTTGCCGCCCAAAGCGTTCCGGTCCTGCGGCTGCTCCCGGCGCTGCGAATCTCCCGTGCCGACGTAGAGGAACCCATCCGGGCCGAAGCGGATCCTGCCGCCGTTGTGGGTGGAGGCCTTGGATATGCCGGAGAAGATCACCTCCGGCTCACCCAGCCGGAAGCCCGCACCGCCGGCTGCCCCGCTGCCTTCCAGGCGCATGCGGGCAATCCGGTTGTCATCGGCTGCGGTGAAGTAGGCATAGAGATAGCGGTCCGAGGCGAAGCCGGGCGACAGTGCCAGGCCCAGCAATCCGCCCTCACCGCCGGGAACAACGCCGGGGACGGCCCCGATGGTACTGACCTTGCCGTCCCGGACCGACCTGAGCAGGGCGGAATCCCGTTCGGAGATGACGGCCGTGCCGTCCGGCAGGAACACCGTCGACCAGGGAATCTGCAGTCCCTCGATCCTGCTCCGCACTTCCGGCGCCCGCGGCGGTGCCGGAGCGGCGCTGGAAGCAGCCGGTGCACTCGTACCCGAGCTACCCGTTGCCCCCGAGCTCCCCGTTTCCGGCCTGCCGGGGCCGGGGGCGGATGTCCCGGGAACCCCGTTGGCAGGGGAGCCGGTGCTGCCCGGGGCAGGCTGACCGCCGTCGCCGGTGCAGCCGGACAGGGACAACGCGAGGGAGAGAGACAGCGCCAGGGACAGCGGCAATACGAAGCCGGAATACGCCCGTGCGGTCACGGCCGGGGGAGTGGCGGTGGCAGCCGTTGCAAATTTCCGGTGTTTGCGCCTCAACCGCCTGCTCCGTCCGCAATCTGCCGCCACCGCGTGGCGTTAGCGCCGGGACCGCCGAGGCGCCCGGAACCCGGCGGCCTCGGCGTGTGCCGGTGACTCGAACCAGACTTCCGCCCGGGCGTCGTCGTAGCCGGCACTGTCTTCGTCGTAATAGGTCATGGCGCTGACGTCGCCCTTGACGACGTATCCGTCCGGGGCGCTGCCGTCTGCCGCGGGCGCGGCGGATCCCTCGCCGTACGGCTGATCCCCTGCGGCTGCTTCACTCACATCGGCGACCCGTTCACGATGGATGGGCTGCTCGCCGAAACCACGTTCGGCGCCGAAGCCCTGTTCCAGATGATGCGGCTGGGGTTCGCGGTGATGGGGCTGGGCCTCGTGGCTGGCCCCGGCTTCCGTGGCGGCCGAGGACTGGATCCGCTGCCGGGTTTCGGCCTCGGCGTCCATCGATTCGGCCGCCGCGGATTCCGCGCCCGGCAGGGTGGGAGCATGTGGCTCCGTGTACTCCGCGTGATGCGTAGGGGCGGCAGGCTCTTGCACTGCGGGCTGGGTGGAACTGGCTGCTGCGGCACTGCCTGTTTCTGCACTGCCGGCATCCGACCACTCGGCATCCCATTCGGCCTTATCTTGGTCGTCGTCCCAGTCGTCAACATCTCCTCCGGCGGGCCGTGCCGAGGAGGGGCGGGCGGTGGCGGCTTCCCAGGATTCGATGTCCGGTTCCACGTCCTCGGGGTCCGGGCGCGTCGATGCCGGGGCTGGCTGGCCTGCCAGCGGCGCGGCTTCCGCGGCCGCCGGCCCTGCGTCCGGCCCTGCGTCCGGCTCCGCCAGGCGGCCTGTTTCCGGTACGGTCCGTGTGGTGGCCGACGGCGGTTCTGCCGCCGCTGCTGCGGCGGAAACGGCCGACGGCGTCTCTTGCGTTCCGGTTGACGCTGCGGGAGAGGCTCCGGCACGGGGCGCCGCCTGTTCGGTCCGTGCCGCGTCGGCTGCCGTTGCCCGCGAGTTCCGGTTCAGCAGCCACCAGACAATGGCAATGATCAAAACAATGACAATGACCCAGATAATCCACTCCATAGCAAAACCTTTCATCCGTCACACGAGGTTGCCGTTGCTTGACGGTACGTCGGTGTCAATAGGGCTGTCTAGGCTTGTCAACGCCGATGGGGGAGGGGGCATGCAGCCCCTTCGTCTCAAAATGTGAGACCTGAGTCCACTATTTGATCGAATTTTTCTGAAAATTGGGCCAAACCGGCCGCTTCCGGTCGTTGGCGGCCGTTCAGGAGTCATAGACTTTGACCCATGAGTGAGGACACCCAGATCGCAACCGATAACAAGCCTGACATCAAGCCCCGGAGCCGGATTGTCACGGACGGCATTCACGCAGCTCCGGCCCGTGGAATGTTCCGGGCCGTAGGCATGGGCGACGACGACTTCGCCAAGCCCCAGATCGGCGTCGCGAGCTCCTGGAATGAAATCACTCCCTGCAACCTGTCCCTGAACCGGCTGGCCCAGGGCGCCAAGGAAGGCGTCCACGCCGGCGGCGGCTTCCCGATGCAGTTCGGCACCATCTCCGTGTCCGACGGCATCTCCATGGGCCACGAGGGCATGCACTTCTCCCTGGTTTCCCGTGAAGTCATCGCCGACTCGGTGGAGACCGTCATGCAGGCAGAGCGCATCGACGGCTCCGTGCTGCTGGCCGGCTGCGACAAGTCGCTCCCGGGCATGCTTATGGCCGCTGCGCGCCTGGATCTCGCCAGCGTATTCCTCTACGCCGGCTCCATCATGCCGGGCTGGGTCAAGCTGGAGGACGGCTCCGAAAAGGAAGTCACCCTGATCGACGCCTTCGAAGCCGTCGGTGCGTGCGCCGCGGGCAAGATGAGCATGGAAGACCTCACCCGCATCGAGAAGGCCATCTGCCCCGGCGAAGGCGCCTGTGGCGGCATGTACACCGCGAACACCATGGCCTGCATCGGTGAGGCCCTGGGCATGTCCCTGCCCGGCTCGGCAGCCCCGCCCTCGGCAGACCGCCGTCGTGACGAATTCGCCCGCAAGTCCGGCGAAGCCGTGGTCAACCTGCTCCGCCACGGCATCACGGCCCGCGACATCATGACCAAGAAGGCCTTCGAAAACGCCATCGCCGTCACCATGGCCTTCGGCGGATCCACCAACGCCGTCCTGCACCTGCTGGCGATCGCCCGCGAGGCAGAGGTCGAACTGACCCTGGACGACTTCAACCGCATCGGCGACAAGATCCCGCACCTGGGTGACCTGAAGCCCTTCGGCCGCTACGTCATGACCGACGTCGACAAGATCGGCGGCGTGCCGGTGATCATGAAGGCGCTGCTCGACGCCGGCCTGCTGCACGGTGACTGCCTCACCGTTACGGGCAAGACGGTTGCGGAAAACCTTGAGGCCATCAACCCGCCGGACGTGGACGGCAAGATCCTCCGCGCACTGGACAACCCGATCCACAAGACCGGCGGCATCACGATCCTGCACGGTTCCATGGCTCCGGAAGGCGCCGTCGTGAAGAGCGCCGGCTTCGACGCCGACGTCTTCGAGGGCACTGCACGCGTGTTCGAGCGCGAGCAGGGTGCCCTGGACGCGCTGGACAAGGGCGAGATCCAGAAGGGCGACGTCGTCGTGATCCGCTACGAAGGCCCCAAGGGCGGTCCGGGCATGCGCGAGATGCTCGCCATTACCGGCGCCATCAAGGGTGCAGGCCTGGGCAAGGACGTCCTGCTGCTCACCGACGGCCGCTTCTCCGGGGGCACCACGGGCCTGTGCATCGGCCACGTCGCCCCCGAAGCGGTCGACGGCGGCCCCATCGCCTTCGTCAAGGATGGCGACCGGATCCGCGTGGACATCGCCGCCCGCAGCTTCGACCTGCTCGTAGACGGCGCAGAACTCGAATCCCGCAAGGAAGGCTGGGCACCGCTGCCGGCCAAGTTCACCAAGGGTGTCCTGGCCAAGTACGCCAAGCTGGTGCACAGCGCCAGCACAGGGGCGTACTGCGGGTGATGCCTTCCCCTTGCGGGAGGCGCTGAGCGCTTCCCGCAAGGGGACCCTAGGCACCACCCTTATTAAGCCCTGCCGCCCCCAGTGGGCGGGTGCAGTTCGATCCCTTAGGGAAGGATCATCTCGTGGACACCGACGTCCACATGGTGAGATGGCGTGCCGCTTCGTTGACACGCTATCCACCAGAGGGAAAACTGAACGCATGATCTTCGTTACCGTCGGCACCGTCGTCGTACTTACCAAGCGCGTGGCTCCATAGCCCGACTGGTAACGAACTGTCACGCGCAACCCCTCGAAAAGCCACCAGGCGGCTGAGGGGTTTTTTTATTTTCCGGGCGGGACGGAACGTTCAGTTTTCCTAGCACCACACCAATTCAAGATCCACTAAGGAAGAGTTCGATGAGCAAAGGATCGCCCATCAGCCCCTCGCTGATGGCTTCAAAGTCCGCTGGAGCCGCCAAGGCTCCGGAACGCGTCGACAAGCCGGCTGAGGCCGGGGTCGACATTGCTGCAGCCGCCTCTCCTGTCCTTGGGCCGAACAACGTCGTACCCCCGACGGTGATGACCGGCTCAGAAGCAATTGTCCGTTCGCTCGAAGAACTCGGCGTCGACGACATTTTCGGTTTGCCCGGTGGCGCGATCCTGCCCACCTACGACCCCTTGATGGCCTCCAAAATGAACCACGTTCTGGTCCGTCACGAACAGGGAGCCGGCCACGCCGCGCAAGGCTACGCCATGGTCACCGGGCGGGTGGGCGTCTGCATCGCCACCTCGGGCCCGGGTGCCACCAATCTCGTTACTGCCATCATGGATGCCCACATGGACTCCGTTCCGCTCGTGGCCATCACCGGCCAGGTCTCCAGCGGAGTGATCGGCACCGATGCCTTCCAGGAAGCCGACATCGTGGGCATCACTATGCCCATCACCAAGCACTCGTTCCTGGTGACCGACCCCAACGACATTCCCCACGTCATGGCCGAGGCCTTCCACCTCGCCTCGACGGGACGTCCGGGCCCGGTCCTGGTCGACATCGCCAAAGACGCCCAGCAGGGACAGATGACGTTCTCCTGGCCGCCGAAGATCGACCTGCCGGGCTACCGCCCCGTGGTCCGCGGCCACAACAAGCAGGTCCGTGAGGCCGCCAAGCTGATCTCCGCCGCCAGCAAGCCCGTGCTCTACGTGGGCGGCGGTGTGGTCAAGGCCCACGCCTCGGCTGAACTGCGCGAGCTGGCTGAACTGACCGGTGCACCCGTGGTCACGACGCTCATGGCCCGCGGTGTCTTCCCGGACTCGCACCCGCAGCACGTGGGCATGCCCGGCATGCACGGCACGGTTTCGGCTGTTACCGCGCTGCAGCAGGCGGACCTGCTGGTGACCTTGGGCGCGCGCTTTGACGACCGCGTCACCGGTGTCCTGAAGACCTTCGCGCCCAACGCCAAGGTCATCCACGCCGACATCGACCCCGCGGAAATCTCCAAGAACCGCACGGCCGACGTTCCCATCGTGGGCTCCGTGAAGGAGATCATTCCGGAACTGACGGAAGCTGTCCGGACCCAGTTCGGCACCTCCGGGACCCCGGACCTGGCGAACTGGTGGGCGTTCCTGAACAACCTGAAGGACACCTACCCGCTGGGCTGGACCGAACCCGAGGACGGCCTGACTGCACCGCAGCGGGTCATCGAGCGCATCGGCGCCCTGACCGGCCCCGAAGGCATCTACGTTGCCGGCGTGGGACAGCACCAGATGTGGGCTGCGCAGTTCATCAAGTACGAGCGCCCGCACGCCTGGCTGAACTCCGGCGGCGCCGGCACTATGGGCTACGCCGTTCCGGCCGCCATGGGCGCCAAGGTGGGAGAGCCGGAGCGTGTGGTCTGGGCCATCGACGGCGACGGCTGCTTCCAGATGACCAACCAGGAACTGGCCACCTGCGCCATCAACAACATCCCCATCAAGGTTGCCGTCATCAACAACTCCTCGCTGGGCATGGTGCGCCAGTGGCAGACCCTTTTCTACGAGGGCCGCTACTCCAACACGGATCTGAACACGGGCCACGAGACCATCCGCATCCCGGACTTCGTCAAACTCGGCGAGGCCTACGGCTGCGCGTCCTTCCGGTGCGAGCGGGCCGAGGACATCGACGCAACAATCCAAAAGGCGCTGGAAATCAATGACCGCCCCGTGGTCATCGACTTCGTGGTCAGCCCCGACTCCATGGTGTGGCCGATGGTGCCCGCCGGAGTCAGCAACGACCAGATCCAGGTTGCCCGCAACATGACCCCGGAATGGGAAGAGGAGGACTGATCATGAGCCGCCACACACTGTCCGTTCTGGTCGAAGACAAGCCCGGTGTGCTGACCCGCGTGGCCAGCCTTTTCGCCCGCCGGGCCTTCAACATCAATTCCCTGGCTGTAGGCCCGACGGAAGTTCCGGGCATCTCCCGGATGACCGTCGTCGTCGACGCCGACGGTGACCTGATCGAACAGGTCACCAAGCAGTTGAACAAGCTGATCAACGTGATCAAGATTGTTGAACTGACTTCCGAATCTTCCGTACAGCGCGACCACATCCTGGTCAAGGTACGTGCGGATGCCGCAACTCGTCTGCAGGTGACCCAGGCTGCAGACCTGTTCCGTGCTTCAGTGGTCGACGTCTCCACAGACTCGGTGGTCATTGAAGCAACTGGCCATCCCGAAAAGCTCACGGCACTGCTCTCAGTGCTGGAGCCCTTCGGTATCCGCGAAATTGTGCAGTCCGGCACCTTGGCCGTTGGACGGGGATCCCGCTCCATGAGTGATCGGGCCTTGCGCAGCGCCTAAGGCACAGCCCAGAGCTCAGCCCAGGCGGCGCGATTTGCCCGCAAACGCAGCACCGAAGCTATACATCTACAAAAAATCCACTCAAGAGGAGTTACGCAAGTGACTGAAATGTTTTACGACGACGACGCAGACCTGTCGATCATCCAGGGCCGCAAGGTCGCCATTGTCGGCTATGGCTCCCAGGGCCACGCCCACGCGCAGAACCTGCGCGATTCCGGCGTCGAGGTCGTCATCGCCCTCAAGGAAGGCTCCAAGTCCATCGCCAAGGCGGAGGACGCAGGCTTCACGGTCAAGAACGTTGCCGACGCCGCCGAATGGGCCGACGTCATCATGATCCTGGCACCGGACCAGCACCAGCGCTCGATCTTCAACGACTCCATCAAGGACAAGCTGACCCCGGGGAAGGCCCTCGCCTTCGCGCACGGCTTCAACATCCGCTTCGGCTACATCGAGGCTCCGGAGGGCGTTGACGTCATCCTGATCGCCCCGAAGGCCCCGGGCCACACCGTCCGCCGCGAATTCGAAGCCGGCCGTGGCATCCCGGACATCATCGCCGTGGAGCAGGACGCCTCCGGTTCCGCCTGGGAACTGGCCAAGTCTTACGCGAAGGCCATCGGCGGCACCCGCGCCGGCGTCATCAAGACCACCTTCACCGAAGAGACCGAAACCGACCTCTTCGGCGAGCAGGCTGTCCTGTGCGGCGGCGTGTCCCAGCTGGTCCAGTACGGCTTCGAGACCCTGACCGAAGCCGGCTACCAGCCGCAGATCGCCTACTTCGAGGTGCTGCACGAGCTCAAGCTCATCGTTGACCTCATGTGGGAAGGCGGCATCGCCAAGCAGCGCTGGAGCGTTTCCGACACCGCAGAGTACGGCGACTACGTCTCCGGCCCGCGCGTCATCACCCCCGAGGTGAAGGAAAACATGAAGGCCGTCCTCGCAGACGTCCAGTCCGGCGCCTTTGCCAAGCGCTTCATCGAAGACCAGGACAACGGCGGCGCCGAGTTCAAGGAGCTGCGTGCCAAGGCCGAGCAGCACCCGATCGAGGGCGTCGGCCGCGAACTGCGCTCCCTGTTCTCCTGGCAGCAGCAGGACGAGGACTACGTGGAAGGCTCTGCAGCCCGCTAAGGCTGAGCCCTTCAAAGCACGGCGGTGAGGCCGGGTTCACACTTAACAATGTGAGCCCGGCCTTTCCGTACGCCTAGACTTTATGTACCCCCAGGACTTCAACGCAGAGGATCAGCTGTGTCAAAACCCGTAGTATTGCTTGCCGAAGAACTTTCGCCCGCCACCATCGAGGCCCTTGGCCCGGACTTTGAAATCCGCCAGACCGACGGCGCTGATCGTTCCCAGCTGCTCTCTGCCATCGAGGACGTTGACGCCATCCTGGTCCGCTCCGCCACGAAGGTGGACGCCGAGGCCATTGCCGCCGCAAAGAACCTGAAGGTCATCGCCCGCGCCGGTGTGGGCCTGGACAACGTGGACATCAAGGCTGCCACCCAGGCCGGTGTCATGGTGGTCAACGCCCCGACGTCGAACATCGTTTCCGCCGCGGAACTGACCGTTGGGCACATCCTGAGCCTGGCCCGCCACATCCCGCAGGCCAGCGCCGCCCTGAAGGACGGCGAGTGGAAGCGCTCCAAGTACACCGGCATCGAGCTCTTCGAGAAGAAGATCGGCATCATCGGACTGGGCCGCATCGGTGCACTGGTGGCCGCCCGCCTCCAGGGCTTCGACACCGAGATCCTCGCGTTCGACCCCTACATCACCTCAGCCCGCGCCGCCCAGCTCGGCGTGAAGCTCGTCACCCTGGACGAGCTGCTCGCGCAGTCTGACTTCATCACCATCCACATGCCCAAGACGCCGGAAACGGTCGGCATGCTCGGCGCCGAAGCCTTCAAGAAAATGAAGAGCACGGCTTACGTGGTCAACGTGGCCCGTGGCGGCCTCGTGGACGAGGAAGCCCTCTACACCGCACTGCAGGACCGCCAGATTGCCGGTGCCGCCGTGGACGTTTTCGTCCAGGAGCCCAGCACCGACCTGCCGTTCTTCAAGCTGGACAATGTTGTGGTCACCCCGCACCTGGGCGCGTCAACCGACGAGGCGCAGGAAAAGGCCGGTGTCTCCGTCGCGAAGTCCGTCCGCCTCGCCCTCGCAGGGGAGCTCGTTCCGGACGCCGTGAACGTTGCCGGCGGCCTGATCGCCCCCGACGTCCGCCCGGGCATCCCCCTGATCGAGAAGCTGGGCCGCATCTTCACGGCGCTGACCCACGCCTCGGTGACCCAGATCGACGTCGAGGTTTCCGGCGAAATCGCCGCGCTTGACGTCAAGGTCCTGGAGCTCGCCGCCCTCAAGGGGATTTTCGCCGACGTCGTCACCGAGCAGGTGTCCTACGTCAACGCCCCGGTGATCGCTGAGCAGCGCGGCATCAACGTCCGCCTCATCACTACCCCTGAGGCCGAGGACTACCGCAACGTGCTGACGCTGCGCGGCGCCCTGAGCGACGGTGCACAGATCTCCGTGTCCGGCACCCTTACCGGACCCAAGCAGGTGCAGAAGCTCGTCGGCGTGAACGGCTACGACGTCGAGATCCCCATCAGCGAGCACCTCGTGGTGGTCTCCTACGCCGACCGTCCCGGCGTCATCGGCACCATCGGCCACATCCTGGGCATGAACAACATCAACATCGGCGGCATGCAGGTGGCACGGAACGCGGAGGGCGGCCAGGTCCTGGCCCTGCTCACCATCGACAGCTCCGTCCCGCAGCAGGTGCTGGACGCCATCAAGGCCGGCATCGGTGCCGAGATGGTGCGCGAAGTGGACCTCGAGGACTAGTCCGACGAACACCGGCCGGCAGCGGCCGGGTCCCCAACGCGGGGTGAACTCCTTGTCCCCTGGAGTCCACTCCGGCCAAGTATGATCGGCCGGTCTGCTTACAATAGCTAGGTTCGAATTGAAGGATCCAGCCGGCAGGCCGGCCAATACTTTTTGCACGCCCGCAAGGGACACCCCCACATTTCTGCGGTCATCGTGGCGTGCGCACGCAATCCAGGTTTCAGGGAGCCCAATGAACGCCGTCCAGAGGTTCATCAGAAGCAAAGTGCTTTTGCTGACCGCTGCAATTCTGATCTTCGCCATGTGCCTGTCAGTCCTCGTCCAGACTCAGTCGCAGGCAGCGCTGAACCGGACCGTGGACCAGAACTCGCGCGGGCTCTACGACATCCTGGTCCAGGCCAAGGCGGGCTCGGACGGTTCGCTGATGCAGCCGGAAATTGCCACCGGGCAGGGCGGCATCAGCTTCGACCAGCTGCAGAAGATCCGGGACCTGTCCGGCACCTCCGTTGCCGCGCCCATCAGCCTGGTCTCGCGCGTGACGCAGAACCTCGAGACGCCGCGCCTGGAGGCCATGGACTACCTGGGCTTTAACGCAGGACTCGTCGGCACCGCGACCGCCGGGCAGCCCGGCGGCACCGATCCCAGCAAATGGCCGGAAGCCCAGTCCGTGCTCAGCGACACCCCCAAGAAGTACCGCCTGACGGCCAGCGCCACGAGCTCCGACGGATCCTCGCAGCACACCCTTTTCAAGTCCACTGCCGAGGGCGCTCTCGGCAAGGGGAAGCTCGTGGAGCAGCAGGTCGAGGGAGGCAACAGCATCCAGATCGCCGGTCCCGAGGGCGAGACCGGTATCAAGTTCCCGGCCCCGGCCGGCGGGTCCGAGCACAACCTGTTCAACCTCACAGTTGCCCTGCCCATGGCGCCGGAGGTCACGGAGTCCGTGGTCGCCGTCGACCCTGTTTCCGAGCGTGCCCTGCTGGGCACCTCCGGTGACTTCCTGGCGCCGCTGGAGAAGGCACCGCCGGCCGACGCCCGCAGTGCCGAGGCGGTAGGCCAGCACCTGGAGAGCCTCTTCACCACCGGCATCGGCCTGAAGGAACTCGAGGAAGGCCCTGACTTCCTTGGCGTGAAGCTCAAGTACTGGGCGCCCATCATGACCCAGTACCAGCAGGCCAAGCGCAACGGGCAGCTCACCGAGGATTCCCAGGCCATCCCGCTGATCGTCCGTTCCGGGACGTCTGTTGACCTCAAGTACTCCGTGAAAATCGAGGAGATCGACGACTCCGGAAACGTGGTCAAGGAAGTCGGCACCGCTGAGCGCTCCCTGGACAAGGACTACCTGCCCTTCGTCTCCAAGTCGCCGTTCGCGCTGTCCTGGCCCGGGTCCACGGACTACTCCAAGCTGCTCGGCAACTCGGCGAACTTCAGCCGCGGCCTCTACAGCCCCGCCACCTGGAGCACCAACTTCGCCTCCGCCCCCAAGTACACGGACGGCTCCACCGCAGGCAACGGTGCCGAGGACAAGACCGCCACTCCGGGCGAATGGGTCACCGTGAACCGCCTGCCGGAGAAGAGTGCCAACGGCGAGGCCGTGGACCAGACCCAGCGCAACCCCGTGGACGAGCGCTCCTACCGGGAGAACCTGGAAACGGGCAAGAAGCTGGCCACCCCGCTCGCCATGGTCTACGGCACCTTCGATCCCGCCTCCATCCAGGAAACGGCCGGGGACGTCAACCGGCTTCCGCTCGGTGGCTACGATCCCACGCCCATGACCCTGAGCAAGGACGCGCAGGGCAAGGACGTTCCGGACACCGCGCTCAAGCCCTCTTTGAGCGCCACCGGACTCGTCAGCCAGTCGGCCGGCGCCATCACCGACTACTACGGCCTGGCTGCCGCCCGCGGCTACGAGAAGAACGCCTCCGTCATCGACGCCGTCCGCGTGCGGGCCAGCGCCGCGGGCAGCTGGAAGCAGGTCCAGCCTGAGGTGGACAAGCTCGCCACCGAGATCAGGGGCATGGGCCTTGAAGCCACCGTTGTGGCCGGTTCTGCCCGCGAGGACGCCAACATCTTCGTTCCCGGCTACTCGAAGGACGACGCCGGCAAGGAGTCCGCCCTCGGAACTGTCCAGCAGTCGTGGGTCAGGCAGAACGCGGCCGACGCCGTTGCCGGCTCGCTGACGGCGACCAACCTGACGCTGCTGTTCCTCACGCTCTGCGGTGCCGCGCTGCTGACCGGCGCCTCGACCGTCAGCTACGTGCGGCTGCGCCGCAGCGAAGCCGGCACGCTGCGCGCCATGGGCTGGACCCAGCGCCGCATCCGGTCCTGGGTGCTGGAGGAGTTTGCCGTCGGCGCCGGGCTGCTGGCCGTGGCGGGCATTGTGCTCAGCCTCCTGAGCTGGAACATCGCCACCGCCATCGTCTCGGCGTCCGTTCTGGCCCTGTACCTGGGCGCGGCCTTCTTCGCCGCCCAGCAGCTGCGCCACCGCGAGGTGGTCGACCAGGAGCCGCAGCACGACGAAAAGCTCATCGCCGTCGACTCGCCGCTGACCTTCGCGAACCGGCAGCTCGGCACCCACCGCTTCAACGCCATCTCGCTGGCCGTTGCCGTTGGCGTGTTCGGCTCGGCAGTCGGCGGCCTGATCGCCCTGCTGATCGACATCCCGCGGGCCGCCGGCGCCAGTGCGCTCAGCGGGCTGGCCGCCGCCAGCGTGGCCCTGCCGAGCATCATCCTCGGCCTGTCCGGCGTTGCGGTGGGGCTCCTGCTCACACTGGTCACCGGGCGCTTCGAGCTGAAGGCCAAACGACGGTACCTCGGCACGCTGCAGGCGATGGGCTGGAACCCCGACATGCTGGGCCAGGTCCGCTTCTTCGAAAACGCCCTGGTGGGCGCGGTTGCCCTCCCGCTGGGTATCCTCGGCGCCCTGGCCATCGGCCTTGTTCTTGCCCCTTACGCCGCGCTGTGGGCCGCCGTGGCCGGGCTCGTGGCTGTTCTCTGCTGGATTCCGATTGCAACGAAAGTGGTCAAATGACTAACGACCTGAACCTTCGCCGCGTGCGCGGGAACAATGAGGCTGTAACCCCGGTCCAGACCCGGGCCAACACCATCGTCAAGGAAGCTGACCACGCCACCCCGCTGGAGCTGAGCAACATCACCATCCGCTACGGCGGGGGCAAGAACGGCTCCGACGCCGTCAGCGTCGTGGAGGGTTTTGACCTCACCCTGAACGCGGGGGAGATGCACTGCGTGGCGGGCCGAAGCGGCTCGGGCAAGACGAGCATCCTGACCGTCGGAGCGGGCCTGACCCTGCCGACGTCGGGCCGCGTGCTGTGGGAGGGCGATTCGCTCGAAACCATGAGTGACGACGAAATCGCCGACCGCCGCCGTGCCCTGATCGGCTATGTTGACCAGGGCGGTGCCTTGATCGACGGCATGAGCGCGCTTGAAAACGTGCTCCTGCCCGCGGTTCCGGACGGCGAGGTGGAGCAGCGGCGCGAGATGGCCAAGGACCTGCTGGACCTCGTGGGCCTCGGCCGCCGCATGCGGCACCGTCCCGAGCAGCTCTCCGGCGGTGAACGCCAGCGTGTGGCCATCGCCCGCGCCCTGATCTTGGGCACCCGCGTCCTGGTGGTGGACGAGCCCACAGCCAGCCTGGACCGGGCCTCCGCCAACCGCATCATCAGTATCCTCAAGGACACAACCTCTGACGGCATCGCAGTCCTCGTGGCGTCACATGACCACGAACTGGTCCGGCTCAGCGATACGCTGACCGAACTGATCTAGCTCCATCCCTCCGCATAAAGGTAACGTTCCGCCCGTGACTTCCTCAGACAAGAGCCCCTTCTACATCACTACGGCCATCACCTACCCGAACGGCGTGCCTCACATCGGCCACGCCTACGAGTACATCGCCACGGATGCGATGGCCCGGTTCAAGCGGCTCGACGGCTATGACGTGAAGTTCCTGACCGGCACGGACGAGCACGGGCTGAAGATCGCGCAGACAGCGGAGAAGGAAGGCGTCTCGCCCAAGGAACTGGTGGACCGGAACGCGGAAATCTACAAGGCCGCGCACGCCGCCCTAGGCATCAGCTACGACCGTTTTATCCGCACCACGGACGCGGACCACTACACCGCCTCGCAGGCCATCTGGAAGAAGATGGAAGCCAACGGGGACATCTATCTATCCAAGTACGAGGGCTGGTACTCCGTGCGGGACGAAGCCTACTACGGTGAAGACGACACCGTGGTGAAGGAGGACGGCGCCCGGTACACCAAGGAGACCGACACCCCGGTGACCTGGACCGCCGAGGAAAGCTACTTCTTCCGGCTGTCCGCCTACCAGGACAAGCTACTGGCCCTGTACGAGGCACAGCCTGAGTTCGGCGCGCCGCAGTCCCGGTTCAACGAGGTCATCAGCTTCGTCAAGCGCGGCCTCGAGGACCTGTCCATCAGCCGCACCACCTTCGACTGGGGCGTTCCCGTCCCCGGCGACGAAAAGCACGTCATGTACGTGTGGGTGGACGCCCTGACCAACTACCTCACCGGTGCAGGCTACCCGGACGTGGAATCCGACTCGTTCAAACGGTACTGGCCGGCCGATGTCCACATCATCGGCAAGGACATCTCGCGGTTCCACGCCATCTACTGGCCGGCCTTCCTCATGAGCGCAGGCCTCGAACTGCCCAAGCGGGTCATGATCCACGGGTTCCTGCACAACAACGGCGTCAAGATGTCCAAGTCCCTCGGCAACGTCGTTGCCCCGGCGGACTTCGTGGCCCAGTACGGCCTGGACCAGGTCCGCTTCTTCTTCCTGCGCGAGGTTCCGTTCGGCGCTGACGGCAGCTACAACCACGAGGCCATCGTCGGCCGGATGAACTCGGACCTGGCGAACAACTTCGGAAACCTGGCGCAGCGCTCACTGTCCATGGTGGCCAAGAACTGCGAGGGCCGGGTACCCGTGGCGGGCGCGCTCTCGGACGCAGACACTGCCATCCTGGGCCAGGCGAACGCGCTGCTGGAGCAGGCTCGTGCGGCCTTCGATAAGCAAGAGTTCAGCCGTGCGCTCGAGGCGATCTGGACGGTACTGGGGGACACCAACGCGTACTTCGCCGAGCAGGCACCCTGGGTGCTGCGCAAGACCGACGTCGAACGCATGCAGACAGTGCTGTACGTGACCCTCGAGGTCCTGCGAATCGTCTCGATCCTTGCCCAGCCGGTCATGCCCACTGCCACGGCCGCCCTGCTCGGGTACCTCGGCCAGCCGGAAGGGGCGGCCCGGGAGTTCACTGCCATCGCGACGCCGATCGTCGCGGGTACCGACCTGCCCGCCCCCGCGCCGGTGTTCCCCAAGTACGAGGAACCCGCGGACGCCTGAGTTTCCAAACAGCCCAGTTTCACCCCATGGCCCGGTGCTCCTGATGCGTATGTGAGTGGTGTTACCAATGAAGCAAGTGGGGCTGGCTGTACAAACAGGTACCCGCTACTCGGGACGCCGATAATCGCCGAACCTACCCTGAAGGAACAAGCAAACTGGCATCGCATTCGGGGGTTCCGGTTCCACACCGCTAATGGTCGCCGTGGTCACAACCACCAAGTGCCGAGCGAATCAGGAACGGTCTCTTCTCCCGTCTGGTCAGTTTGAAACGGATCTGGAGGGGACAAAGAATGAAACGAGTATTAGCAACGGCCGCTCTTGTGGGTGTGGGACTCCTTGGCACCTCACTTCCTGCTGCGCTTGCGCAATCTGGCGACGACATCGGGGGTTCGGGCCAGAATTGCGAGGTGTCCGGCTCCGAGGACGACTTCTCCGCGCTGACCGTCAGTATCCAGCGCTCCTCGGGCGGTAGCGACGACTGCGGCAACGAAGGACCGGGGGACAATGAGGGCCCCAGCGAAAATCAGGGCCCCGGAGACAATGCGGGCCCCGGCGGCGGCCACGAGGAGCCCCCGGTTGACCAGCCCCCCGTTGACCAGCCCCCGGTTGACCAGGCACCTGTTGAGCAGGCGCCGGTTGAGCAGCCACCTGTTGAGCAGGCGCCGGTTGAGCAGCCACCCGTAGCTCAACCGGTCGTCAAGCCTGTGGTCAAGCCCGTCGTGAAGCCGGTCACCAAACCGGTGGCCAAGCCTGTGGCGGCTGCCGCGGTAATGCAAGCGGCACCGGCTGCGGCCGCCACTGTCCCCGCCGCGGACAACGCCGGCTTGAACGTGCAGACTGCCGCCGCCGTGGGTTCCCAACCGGATGCCGGCATCCCGGGCTGGCTGGCAGCGATGACGGGGCTGTTCACCGCACTGGCGGCAGGAGTGCTCGCCAGGAGCGGGATCCGTTCCAGGAAGCCGGAGGCATAACAAGACCAGTGCGGGTGCCTCAGCCCCCCGAGGCGCCCGCACTGGATCATCAGGGGCAGGGCCTGTGAGCCAAAGGAGTTATATGGCCGCGCATCGCCGGCAGCGGGAAGGACGCCGACGCCGAGAGGAACGGTTCCGGCAAGGCCGTCGCCACCGGCTTCCAGGAGGCAGTCGCGTGCTGACATTCGGCCGTGTCGAGCTGGCCGTGCTGTCCGTTTGTCTTGTGGGGCTGTTGGGATCCTGGCTGTTGTACGCAGGTACAGCGACGCATCCGCCAGCCCACCAGGTTCCAGGCTTGCCAGCAGCGGCGGCTGCACCGGCTACGGTGTCGCCCGAGCCGCCGGCATCCGATCCTGCGGGCAACGGCCGTCATGCGGCCCGGTCCACGGCTGCGGCGGCCAAGGCTGCCACAGCAGGCGTGCCGGCCCGTCCCGGATCTGCTCCGCAACGCATTGTCTATCCGGCCATTGACATGGACGTGGCGGTGCACCCGCTGAAGCCCAGCAGCAGCGACGTGGAATCGCAGTCCATCGTCCCCCCGGAGACCCTGGATGGCTATTGGCTCACCCCCTACGGAATGCCCGGCTCCGGTTCCCGGAACACCACCTACGTCGTCGGCCACAGCTGGGAAGGCCTTGACGCTCCATTCAACCGGCTCAGCACGCGCGCAGGGCGGGGAGACGTGTTCACCGTGCACACGGCGGCAGGGCAGCTCAAGTACAGGGTCGACTCAGTGACGACCTACACCAAGTCGACTCTGAAGGACAGCCCGATCTGGAGCGTCGTCCCCGACCGCCTGGTTCTGATCAGCTGCTATACCGAGGATCTTTGGGGCAGGAACGTGGCTGTTGTGGCGTCAGCAGCAGGACCGTGAGGGCAACACCGCTGTTCGGATGCTGAGACGACTTGACCAGAATGTGGATGGCTTGGCTACCCTGAAAAGATGAGCGCATCTACCATCAATCTCGCTGTCATCCCCGGCGACGGCATTGGCCCGGAGGTCATCGCCGAAGCACTGAAGGTCCTCGAAAAGGTCGTCGCCGCCGAAGGCGTCTCCCTTGACCAGACCCACTACAAGCTCGGTGCCCAGCACTGGCTTGAGACCGGCGAGACCCTTCCGGAGGCTGTCCTAGAGGACCTGAAGTCGCGCGATGCCATCCTCTTCGGCGCCATCGGGGCAGCGCCGGGGGACACCCGCATCCCGTCCGGACTGATCGAACGCGAACTGCTGCTCAAGCTGCGCTTCAGCCTTGACCACTATGTCAACCTGCGCCCCTCACGGCTCTACGGCACCGTGGGCAGCCCGCTGGCTGCACCGGGCAACATCGATTTCATTGTTGTCCGTGAAGGGACCGAGGGTCCCTACGTGGGCAACGGCGGCACCCTGCGCGGCGGCACGCCGCACGAGGTGGCCACCGAGGTTTCCCTGAACACTGCCCACGGCGTTGAGCGCGTGGTCCGGGACGCGTTCCGGCGTGCCAACGAGCGCCCGCGCAAGAAGCTGACCCTGGTCCACAAGCACAACGTACTGGTCTTTGCCGGCCACCTGTGGAAGCGCACCGTCGAGGCCGTGGCCAAGGAATTCCCCGAGGTCACCCATGACTACCTGCACATCGATGCCGCGACCATCTTCATGGTCACCGATCCCGCGCGCTTCGACGTCATTGTCACCGACAACCTCTTCGGCGACATCATCACCGACCTTGCTGCCGCCATCACCGGCGGAATCGGACTGGCCGCCTCGGGCAACATCAACATGGATCGCACGGCGCCGTCCATGTTCGAACCGGTCCACGGTTCGGCACCCGACATTGCCGGCCAGCAGAAGGCGGACCCCACCGCCGCAATCCTGTCCGCAGCCCTCCTCCTGAGCCACCTGGGCTACCCCGATGCGGCCCGGAAGATCGAGTCCGCGGTGGTGGCCGACGTCGAAAGCCGCAACGGCGAAGCGCGCAGCACAAGCGCCATCGGAGACGCCATTGCGGCGGCCGTGTAGCCTCCGTCAGCAGGCGTAAGCTTGACCTGAATTACCAATCGCTGCCGTGGTCCGATGCTGAACCACGTTCAGATGCCAGGCAGCCGACCGTGGAGGAACCATGACTCAGACTGCCCATGGCGTCGAATTCACCCAGCAGCCCTCGGCCACCCCGAAGTCTGCTGAGGAGCGTGCAGCCATCCTGGCGAACCCAGGCTTTGGCGACCACTTCACCGACCACACTGCGATTGTTGACTACACGGTCGACGCCAGCGGCCAGGGCGGATGGCATGATGCGCGGATCGAGGCCTACGGGCCGATCATGCTGGACCCGTCGGCCGCTGTGCTGCACTACGGGCAGGAAATCTTCGAGGGACTGAAGGCGTACCGTCACGCGGACGGCTCCATCTGGAGCTTTCGGCCCGAGGCCAACGCCGCGCGGATGAACAAGTCTGCCCGCCGACTGGCGCTTCCGGAGATTCCGGCCGAATACTTCCTGGGCGCCATCCGCGAACTTGTGGCGGCGGACAAGGAATGGGTTCCTTCCGGTGACGGCGAGGCCCTGTACCTGCGCCCGTTCATGATCGCCACCGAGGCATTCCTGGGCGTGCGGGCAGCGCGCGAGGTGTCGTTCCGCGTCATTGCCTCGCCGGCCGGGAACTACTTCGGCGGCGAGCTCAAGCCGATTTCGATCTGGATTTCCCGCGAGTACGCCCGGGCAGGCCGGGGCGGCACGGGCGCTGCAAAGTGCGGCGGCAACTACGCCGCCTCGCTCATCGCGCAGCAGGAGGCCGAAGCGAATGGCTGCAAGCAGGTGCTGTTCCTGGACCAGTTCAACGACAACGCCGTTGAGGAATTGGGCGGAATGAACGTCTTCTTCGTTCTGAAGGACGGCTCGCTGGTGACGCCCGCGCTCAGCGGCACCATCCTCGAGGGCGTGACGCGCTCCTCGATCATGCAGGTCGCCAAGGACATGGGCCGCGAGGTGACCGAGCGGAAGATCACCCTGGATGAGTGGCGCGACGGCGTTGCCTCCGGCGACATCGCCGAGGTCTTCGCCTGCGGCACCGCCGCGGTCATTACGCCCATCGGCGTTCTCAAGGACGCCACGGAGTACATCGGCTCCGAGGACGCAAAGGCAGGCGAGACCACCATGGCCATCCGGAAGCAGCTGCTCGGCATCCAGACCGGCGCCGTCGCGGACACCCATGGGTGGCTGACCCGGCTCGCCTGAGCCGCTTCGGCCAGATAATTTCAAAGGTACGACGGCGGGTGGCCCGGGCTGTTTCGGCAGCCCAGCGGCCGCCCGCCGTCGTTCTGCTGTCCTTCTGCTCCTGTGGTTGTGCTGCTGTTCTGCTGCTGCTGTTGTGCTGCTGCTGTTCTGCTCTCGTTGGTCGCTGTTTCCGGGATGGCAGAATGAAACACGTGAACCAGGACATCACCAGCGCCTTTACCGGCAGCAGCCCGCTGACGCGTTTCCGCCTCGCTCCCAATCCGGGGCCGATGAGCCTGGAAGGGACCAACTCCTACATCGTCGGCGAGCCGGGCCACGCGGCTACGGTGGTGGTCGATCCGGGTCCGCTTGATGAGGCTCACCTGCAGGCGCTGGCTGCGGCCGGACCCGTCGAGCTCATCCTGGTCACGCACCGGCACGCGGACCACACTGCCGGGTCGGCCCGCCTCGCGGAAATCACCGGCGCGCCCGTCCGGGCCGCCGCTTCCGAGCATTGCCATGGGGGAGCCGTGCTGCGGTCCGGGGAAACCATCGCTGCCGGCGGGACGGAGATCCGGGTGGTTTCCACGCCGGGGCACACGTCCGACTCCGTCTGCTTCCATCTGCCCCTCGACGGACCTGCCGGCTCCATACTGACCGGGGACACCATACTCGGCCGGGGCACCACCGTGCTGGACCATCCGGACGGCACGCTGGCGGACTACCTCACTTCCCTCGACCGGTTGGAGCTGCTGGGGCCAGCCACAGTCCTTCCTGCCCATGGCCCCGTCCGTCCCGCACTCGACGCGGTGGTCCGCGCCTACCGGGAGCACCGGATCGACCGGCTGGCCCAGATCCGGATGGCCCTCGACGGCCTCGGCCCGGACGCCACCGTAGCTGAGGTCACCAGCGCTGTTTATGCCGACGTCGCCCCTTCCGTCCGGCGCGCCGCCGAGAATTCCGTCGCGGCACAGCTGGAATACCTGCGCCTCCTGAGGGAGAGGGACTGAGACTGTAGGCTTGGGGCCATGCGTATTGCCCGGTTTGTAGTCGATTCTGATCCCCTTTACGGCGTTGTTGAAGGCCAGCCCGGCAGTGAGGAAATCACTGTCATCAACGGTGACCCGTTCTTCAACGGTGTGGAACGCACCTCCGTGCGGCACAAGCTGGAGGATGTCCGCCTGCTGGCGCCCATCATTCCGCGCAGCAAGGTGATCGGCGTCGGACGGAACTTTGTGGAGCACGCCCACGAACTCGGCAACGAGGTGCCCCAGCAGCCGCTGCTGTTCCTGAAGCCCAACACCTCCGTGGTGGGCCCGAACGATCCCGTTGTGCTGCCGGAGTTCTCTGAAGAGGTCTCCTTTGAGGCGGAGCTGTGCGTCGTCATCGGCCGCATCTGCAAGGACGTGCCGGAAGAGCGTGCCGACGACGTGATCTTCGGGTACACCTGCGGCAATGACCTCACCGCCCGCGACGTCCAAAAAACGGACCTGCAGTGGGCGCGGGCCAAGGGCTTCGATACGTCCGCGCCGCTTGGACCGTGGATCGAAACCGAACTTGATCCCGAGGACCTGTCCATCAAGGGCCGGCTCAACGGCGAACTCCGCCAGGACGGCAGCACCACCCAGATGATCCGCGGCGTCCGCGAGCTGGTCTCCATCGTCTCCAGCGCGTTCACCCTGCTGCCCGGCGATGTCATCATGACCGGCACCCCGGCAGGCGTGGGCCTCGTCCAGGCCGGCGACCGGTACGAAGTGGAGATCGAGGGCATCGGCCGTCTGTCGAACCCCGTCGTCCGCCGCTAGCTGCACACCCGGCGTCGCTGGGCGCGGGCAGCGACGCCGGGGACTGGGCAGCGGTGCCCGGTTGGTAAAGTTGGTATTACTATGACTACCCCCTCCGCTGCTCCTGCTGCCATTCCTGCCGTCACCGCCGAAACGCCCGTCCGCGTCCGCTTCTGCCCGTCACCCACAGGCACCCCGCACGTCGGGCTGATCCGCACGGCGCTGTTCAACTGGGCCTATGCCCGCCACACCGGCGGCAAGATGATCTTCCGCATCGAGGACACGGACTCGGCGCGCGACAGTGAGGAAAGCTACCACCAGCTGCTGGATGCCCTGAAGTGGCTCGGCATCGACTGGGATGAGGGCGTAGAGGTGGGCGGGCCCCACACACCGTACCGCCAGTCGCAGCGGAGCGAGCTGTACCAGGACGTCATCGCCAAGCTCAGGGCGGGCGGCCACATCTACGAGTCCTACTCGACGCCGGATGAGATCGAAGCGCGCCACCGCGCCGCCGGTCAGGATCCGAAGCTGGGCTACGACGGCTTTGACCGTGACCTCAGCGATGAACAAGTCGCGGCGTTCAAGGCAGAGGGCCGAGAAGCCGTGCTGCGCCTGCGGATGCCGGACGAGGACATCACGTTCACTGACCTGGTCCGTGGCGAGATCACGTTCAAGGCCGGCTCTGTCCCGGACTTCGTCGTGGTGCGTGCCAACGGTGCGCCGCTTTACACGCTGGTCAACCCGGTGGACGACGCCCTCATGGGGATCACGCACGTTCTCCGTGGCGAGGACCTGCTCAGCTCCACGCCCCGGCAGATCGCACTCTACCGGGCGCTGTATGCCGTGGGCGTTGCGGAATACATGCCGGAGTTCGGTCACCTGCCCTACGTCATGGGACAGGGCAACAAGAAGCTTTCCAAGCGCGACCCGGAATCAAGCCTCTTCCTGCACCGGGAGCGCGGCTTCATCCCCGAGGGGCTGCTGAACTACCTCTCCCTGCTCGGCTGGTCCCTGAGCGCCGACGAGGATATTTTCACGGTGGAAGAGCTGGTGAAGAACTTCGACATCCACGATGTCCTGGCCAACCCCGCCCGGTTCGACCTCAAGAAGGCCGAAGCGATCAACGGAACACACGTCCGGCTGCTGGACCCTGCAGTCTTCCGCGAGCGGCTGGTCCCGTACCTCCGTCAGGCCGGCCTGGTGGGGGAGACCCTCACCGACCGCCAGGAGGAAATCCTGACGGAGTCCGCGCCGCTGGTCCAGGAGCGCATCACCCTCCTCGGCGAAGCCCCGGAGATGCTGGCGTTCCTGTTCAAGTCGGACGACGCGATCGACGTTGCCGCCGACGCCCGCAAGGGCCTGCCGGAGAACGTCACCGAGGTTCTCGATGCGGCGCTGGCCGCGCTCGAGCCGGTCGGCGACTGGAAGGCTGAAAACATCCAGTCCGCGCTGAAGCAGGCGCTGGTGGAGGACCTTGGCATCAAGCCCAGGCTCGCGTTCGGTCCCGTACGCACTGCGATCTCCGGCCGCCGGATCTCGCCGCCGCTGTTCGAGTCCATGGTCATCCTGGGCAAGGAATCGTCCCTGGCCCGCCTTCGGGCTTTCCGCGGCTGATGTCGCAGCCGGCAGTGGAAACCACCGTCCTGTCCCGCAGCCTCGGGGCGGTCAGCGGTGTCCTGTTCGACATTGACGACACGCTTGTGGACCTTGCCTACGCCATGACCACGGCGCTGCGGGACGCCAGCGAACACCTCCTTCCCGGCCTGGACCAGGCCGGGTGGGAGAAGGTGGGGCGGATCTTCACACACGAGACGACCCACTACTACGACCGTTACCTCGCCGGTGAGCTGACCTTCAACGAGCAGCGACTGCTCCGGGGCCGCGCTGCCCTGGGCCACTTCGGCGTCGAGATGGGCGAGGGGGAGGAGTCGCACAACTGGCTCAGCACCTATTCGCGCCTGCAGCCCAGCTACGTGCGGGCCTACGAGGACGTGCTGCCGTTCCTCGACGCCCTGGACCAGGCCGGCATTCCGTACGGGGCCGTGAGCAACAACGTGCACGACTACCAGCGGGTGAAGCTGGACAGCGCCGGCCTGGAACGCATCCGGTTCCTCGTGGGCACCAACACCGTCGGCGTCCCGAAGCCGGACCCTGCCATCTACCTCGAGGGCGTCCGGCTGATCGGCAGCACGCCCGCCACCACGCTCTACATCGGGGACAACCGGCTCCTGGACGCCGAGGGCTCCACGGCGGCAGGACTGTTGGGCATCTGGCTGAACCGCACAGGGGAGCAGGCTCCGGGTTTCCAGGGGCAGGAGATTGCCTCGCTGCTGGAACTGCTGGCTCTTCCGGCCGGGTCCAGCTAGGCGGCCATGTCCGCTGCCTGCGCCCATGGCGGCCTACCCAAAGTGTGGCGCAGGTAACGGCTAGCCGATTTGTGCGGGGCAAAAGTCTCGGGTAGAGTAATTACTCGTGCTGAGGGGCACGGAGCGAAAGATAAACACTTTCGACCGGCCCGAAAGCGCCAATGGGATATGGTGTAATTGGCAACACTACGGTTTCTGGTACCGTCATTCTAGGTTCGAGTCCTGGTATCCCAGCTCTGAATCTCTTCGGATTTTCCGCAGAATTTCAGGTGTTGCGAATCGAAAATCATCGATTTGGAACAAAGCCAAATATGTGAAACACTAACTTGGCTTGATCGGCGGAGACGCTGGTCGGAAAGTACATGGCCCCATCGTATAGCGGCCTAGTACGCCGCCCTCTCACGGCGGTAACGCGGGTTCGAATCCCGCTGGGGTCACAAGTAACCGGCTCCGGGCAATAGCCCGGGGCCGGTTTTGCTTTGCCCGAAAATCAGTGGGCCTGCTGGGTGTTTGGCGCCCGCCAACGCGCGGGTCCGACCTAAACCCGTCCTGAACTGGCATGATGAGGCTGTGACCTCCGACCGGATCCCGCCAACCCAGGACCAGGACATGGAAGCGCAGCCTGCCGGCGTACGCCTCCTGGAGGACGTCCGCCGCGATCTGGCAGCCGTCTCGTTGCCGCTCGCCCTGCCGACGGCCGAACAGGCGCGGCTGGAGATCCGGAACTCCGTGGCCCAGCTCGATGACTACGTCCTGCCCCGCTACCGCAGCCTGGATGCTCCGCTGTTGGCCGTCGTCGGCGGTTCAACAGGTGCAGGCAAGTCGACACTCGTTAACGCGCTGGTGGGCCATCCGGTGACGCGGGCCGGCGCCATCCGGCCCACCACCCGCCAGCCCATCCTCCTGCACCACCCATCGGAAGCCGACTGGTTTGATGACCAGCGGGTACTTCCCGGCCTCAGTCGGATTCGCGGAACCATAGTCCCGGGCGCCGCCACGCCTGCCGCTGCTGCTGGCCCCGCCGGCCCGGCCGGGCCGTCAACGGACAGCGCGCCCGTCACGTCATTGGTCCTGGTGGGCGAGCCTGCCGTGCCCGAGGGCATCGCACTGCTCGATGCCCCGGACGTGGACTCCGTCTCCGACGAGAACCGCAGGCTCGCCGGGCAGCTGCTGGCGGCCGCCGACCTGTGGATCTTCGTGACCACCGCCAACCGCTACGCTGACGCCGTTCCGTGGAAGCTGCTGCTGAACGCGGCGTCGAGGGACATCATGGTGGCGGTGGTCCTCGACCGCGTGCCTCCGGCGGCGGAAGCTGAAGTGAGCGAGGACCTTCGCAGCATGCTGGCCAGGGAAGGCCTTGGTGCCGCCCGCCTGTTTGTCATCCCGGAAGTCGCCCTCGGCAGCTCCGGCATGCTTCCGCCCGAAACCGTGCAACCCCTGAAAGCCTGGCTCCGCGGCCTTGCCGACGACGCCGCAGCGCGCGCTGACATCGCACGGCGGACGCTGCACGGCGCCGTACGGGACCTTGGCCGGCGTGTGGGCCGAATCGCCGACGCCGCCGCTGAGCAGGGCCGCGCGGCCGCCCTGCTGGGCGACGACGTGCGGGCCGCCTACCAGGACGCGGGAACCCGGATCATCGACGCCACCAAGGACGGGGCGCTCCTGCGCGGCGAGGTCCTGGCCCGCTGGCAGGATTTTGTGGGAACGGGTGAGTTCTTCCGCAGCCTGGAGCAGAACGTGGGGCGGTTCCGCGACCGGCTCGGGGCGTTCTTCCGCGGCGAGCCCGCGCCCGCAGTGCAAGTGGAAACCGCCATTGAGACAGGGCTCCATGCCGTCATCGTGGATGAAGCTGCCAAGGCGGCGGAGGACGCAGACCAGCGCTGGCGCTCGGATCCCGCGGGCCGGCAGCTTCTGGGCACGGACGACCTCTCGGGTACGAGCCCCGGTTTTGCGGACCTTGTGGCGGCGGAAATACGCGACTGGCAGGCCGGCCTCATGGAACTGATCAGGACCGAAGGGCAGGACAAGCGGACCCAGGCGCGCTGGCTCTCATTCGGTATCAACGGCCTCGGGGCGGCCCTGATGGTCGTGGTGTTCTCCATGACTGCCGGGCTGACCGGCCTTGAGATCGGCGTCGCCGGAGGTACCGCCGTCGTGGGCCAGAAACTGCTCGAGGCCGTCTTCGGCGAGGACGCCGTGCGAAGGCTTGCACGTACCGCGCGTGACGATTTGAGCAGCAGGTGCAGAAGCCTGCTGGCGGCAGAGCAGGAGCGCTTTTTGGACCGTCTGGCCCCGGAGGCCGGGCAGGCCGCCGTCGGGCTCGCCGAACACGCACGGGCGCTCACACGGTTGGCGGACGCCACGTGAACCGGCGGGGGAGGGCGAAGGAAGAGACGCGGCTGCAGGGCCGCCTCGAGGCTTTGGGCACGGCCCGGGAACTGGCCCAAGGCGTGCTTCCCGGCGCCGCCCTCGAGGACGTCCTCGGTGTGCTGGAACGCGCCACGTCACGCCGGGCGCTCTCTGCCGACCACACGGTGGTGGGCTTCTTCGGGGCGACGGGAAGCGGAAAATCCACCCTGTTCAACGCCGTGAACGGCGCTGAAATCGCGACGGCGGCGGCGCGACGGCCCACCACATCCGAACCATTGGCGAGTGTGTGGGGCGCCGACGGCAGTGAGCCGCTGCTGGACTGGCTGGATGTCCGTGCCCGCCACCATGCAGATGCGGTGGACGGCTTCGCAGACGAGGACGCCGGGCTGATCCTGCTGGACTTGCCCGACTTCGACTCGACGCGTACCGCGAACCGGGAGATAGTGCAGCGGCTGGTGGGGATGGTGGACGTCCTGGTCTGGGTGCTGGACCCGCAAAAGTACGCCGACGCCGCTGTCCACAACGGCTTCCTGGCGCCGCTGGCGTCACACGGCGCCGTCACGCTGGTGGTTCTCAACCAGGTGGACAGGCTTCCGGCAGCGGATGTGGCGCCCGTGCTGGAATCGCTGCGGGGACTCCTGGCGCGCGACGGGCTGGGCAAGGTCCAGGTCCTGGCGGCCTCGGCACTGACCGGAGCGGGTGTAGACGGCGTCAGAGCCGCCATCCGCCGCGTGGTCTCGCAGCGGGAGGCGCTCTCTCTGCGGCTTTCCGCGGACGTGACCAAGGCGGCGGCGCAGCTGGAGGAAGCGGCGGGCCACGGGGAGGCCGCCGGTGTAAGGGGCGGGACCGTGGCGCGGCTTGGTGATGAACTGGCGACGGCGGCCAACGTACCCCTGGTGGCCGCTGCAGTGTCCGCGTCCTACCGGATCGAGTCCACCCGGCGCACGGGCTGGCCGGTGACGCGGTGGCTTGTGCGTTTCAGGCCCGATCCGCTCCGCCGGCTCAACCTGCGCCGGGACGGCAGCGCAGAGGTGAACCGGACGTCCCTGCCGCCCGCCGGGGCTCCGGAGCGTGCGCGGACCGATGCCGCGGTCCGCGAGTTTGCCGACGCCGCCAGTGACGGTGCCCCTGGTCCCTGGCGGGCATCCATCCGCGCGGCGGCCCGGGCGGGAAGGGACCGGCTGCCTGATGCCCTTGACCAGGCCATCGCCGGGGCTGACCTCGATGCGGGACGGCGCTCCTGGTGGTGGGGTGCATTTAATGTGATCCAGTGGCTGGCGCTGCTCGCGGTCGTGGCGGGGCTGGGCTGGCTGGGTGTCCTGGCCGGGCTCGGCTACCTGCAGCTGCCCGTTCCGGAGGTGCCCCGGGTGGAAGGCTGGCCTGTCCCCACCCTGCTGATCGCCGGCGGAGCTGCGCTGGGGATCCTTCTTGCCGTGACGGCCAAATTCATCTCCGCCGGGGTCGCGCGGCGCCGCGGCGCGAGGGCCAGGAAGCGGCTCAACGCCGCCGTGGCAGAGGTAGCCGGCCGGCTTGTGGTGGAACCGGTGGAGGCGGAGGTCCGTCGGCTGGAGGCGTTCAACGCGGCGCTTCGGGCCGCAGCCGGCTAGTCCTGCTCAGCCGGCCGCCGTCTCCAGGGCTGCCGCGGCGTCCCGGACCTTGATCATGGTGCGTAGGTTTCGGGTGGTGGTGGAGGCCTTGTACTTCGGCTTGGCGGAAAGTTTGCTGAACGGGCTCTCGAGCGTGCCGCCGGCAGGCGCCAGCCAGGCCATGGCCTCGGGACCCAGCCGGTCCTGCTCCCCGCCGTTCAAGGCTTCCCCCGCGGCGAACAGCTCGTCCAGTCCGGCCGTGTCCGAGGCCAGCGTGAGATAGGTGTGCGTGCTTTTGTCGTCTGCCGGATAGCGGCAGGCCGCAACGAGTTCCGACACGCGGTCTGAGGTCAGCACCACCACCCAGGCGTCATAGCCGAAGGCCTTCCGCAGGGTCGTCTCGAATTCCTTCTTGACGGCGGCAGGCTCAAGTTCGCTGGCCAGCACCACGTTGCCGCTGGCCAGCAGCGTCTTTACACCGGTGAACGGTCCCGCCTTGAGGGCCTCCTTGAGGTCCGCCATCTTGATGTTGATGCCGCCCACGTTAATGCCGCGGAGGAACACTGCGTAGCTGGTCATGCGCCCACACTACTGCCCGGTTCCTGGTAGCGGTGGTGCCGTCGAGTGGTAGGTGTGTCCAGTGGGCGTGGTGATTCCGTAGGTGTGTCGGGGTCCTGGTCTGGGTTGGGCTTTCCAGCCGGGGAGTTCTTTGGTGTGGTTGCACGCTTCGCAGAGTCCCGCGCCGTTGGCGAGGGATGTTGGGCCGTCGTCGTGCCAGGGGATGATGTGGTCAAGGTGGCGGATGGGTGCGTCGCAGTAGGGGGTGCGGCAGGTGTCGTCGCGGACCTGGATGAAACGGCGCAGCGGAGGCGGGAAGAGCCGCCGTCCGGAGTCCATGGCCACCAGGTCACCGGTTTCCGGCGCGGTGTACAGGCGCCGGAGCCAGATCTTCAGTTCCTTCACAGCATCGTTCTGGCCGGCATGGGAGTCGGACGCGTTTGAGCTGCCAGCGCGAGGTTCCCTTCCCGGCATCCGTGGGTGTTCTGGCGCGCGTTCCGGGGCTTCTTCCTGATTGAGGAGTTCCCGGGCCCAAGTGGCGGGGACGATGCCGTAACCGGTGAGGCGGGCGGGTGCGCTGTCGGCTTGGAGGAGGGTGCGGTCGGTCATGACCAGGTTGAGCTCTATCCCGCTGATCCCGCCGGGGGTGCCGGTGGTCCATTCGACGAAGGTGTCGGCCATGGCTTGGTTACGGGACCGCGGATCCCCGGCGGAGCGGAGCGCATCGGCATGCCGGGTCAGTGCCGTGTAGACGGCGACGCCCTGGTGGGCCGGCAGCAGGGCGGTGAAATAGGTCATGCAGTCAGGGGCCGGGCGCAGGCTCACCGACCGTTCTGACGCGGCGTGGCTTGCGCGTTGGGTGACGGAGCGGGGGTCCCTGCGGGTGGCGGCAGCCTTTATAGCAGCGATGATGGTCCGGGTTCCCGCGCCGGTGAAGGTTCCCGTATCCGCAGCCAACTCTTCATCGACGGCGGTCCGGTCTTCGACCGTCAGGCAGGCCGTTTCCTTCACGACGTACATGGCTTTTTCTTCGTTCAGCTGGCCGGTGTCCAGGGCTGTCAGGGCGTGCGGCATCTCGATCACCAGGGCCTTGGCCATGCCGAGCAGCCGGTGTCCGCGGTTCGGCGATTCCCCGCGGGCCAGCGCGATCTGCTCAGGCACGCCCGAAGTGTTTTCTTTGGGGCGCTTCTTTCCCAGGTCCTCGGCCGACAGGGTGCTGCGCTCGGCCTGCCCTGCAAGTGCAGCTTGTTCCTGACGGTGTCTCGCCTCGAACTCGACGGCAAGCCTGGCCTGTTGCGCGGCGGCCCAGCACTTGACGTTCTCGTAGCCGCGGATCTGGTTGATCAGCCCGGGACCGTCGGCCGTGAGGTCAGCTGCAGGGAGCAACGGTCCCGAGGCTGTAGCAGTACTGAAGGGAACCCCTTCGTCAAAAGCGCCGCCGGCCAATAAGTCCTCGTCGAAAGAACGGTCCGCAAACAGGACCTCGGGAAAGGGATCCTCCGGGAGGGATGCCGGATACACGGCGTCGAGATCCTCGTCATACGGCAATCCGAAGTACGGATCGACGTCGAGACCAGTGGCGTCAGGTACGCGGAAAACGCCGTCGGGAGCCGCCGCAGCCTGCAGAACAACGCCGCGCGGCGCCGCTCCTGTCAGTGCCGAATTCCCGATGACCTCCATGAACACAGTCTGCCAAGGGGCTACGACAATAAAGGCCCAATTCAGCATCAGATGCGGGCAAGATCTAAAAGATTTTTGGATCCGCCTTGGAACGAAAACGGGCTGGCCTGCGTGGCCACCCTAAGTGGCGTCAGTCGTTGTTCTTGCGGAGGGCTTCCGTCAGGACGCGGGCGGCGTTGCAGACGACCTCCGCGTGCAGCCGGCCGGGCTGCCTGGTGAGGCGCTCGATCGGGCCGGAGATGGAGACGGCGGCGATGACCCTGCCGGACGGTCCGCGCACGGGTGCCGAGACTGAGGCGACCCCGGGCTCCCGCTCGCCCAGGCTCTGGCCCCAGCCCCGCCGTCGTACTCCCGCCAGAACGGTGGGCGTGAACCGCGCGGACTGCAGGCCCTCCAGGAGGCGGTCATGGTCTTCCCAGGCGAGCAGGACCTGGGCGGCTGAACCGGCCTTCATGGACAGCTGGGTCCCCACGGGAATCGTGTCGCGCAGCCCGATGGGCCGTTCGGCGGAGGCAACACAGACCCGCCAGTCGCCCTGACGGCGGAAAATCTGGGCGCTTTCGCCGGTGGCGTCGCGAAGCTGCATGAGAACCGGCCCCGCGGAGGCGATCAGCCTGTCCTCGCCGGCGGCGGAGGCAAGCTCAACGAGGCGGCTGCCGAGGACGAAGCGGCCCTGGATGTCCCGGCTAACGAGGCGGTGGTGGACCAGCGCCAGCGCGAGCCTGTGCACGGTGGGCCGCGCCAGTCCCGTGGCAGCGACCAGCTGCGCAAGAGTCGTGGGCCCGGCCTCAAGTGCGTCGAGCACCTGAGCTGCTTTATCAATGACACCGACTCCACTAGAATTGTCCATGTATTGATATTGCCGTCTCATTATCTGAGATGCAAATCATTTGACTGGCTTATTACAGGGGTCTGCTGTTTCAGTGGATCTGACAGCAAACAGCATCGAAGGGAGATGGCCATGGCCAAAACATTGGCCGAGAAAGTCTGGGATGCGCACGTGGTGCGCAAAGGCGACGGCGAAGGCGCCAACGCCCAGCCGGACCTTCTGTACATCGACCTCCACCTCGTCCATGAGGTGACCTCCCCGCAGGCCTTCGAGGGTCTCCGCCTGGCCGGCCGCAAGCTGCGCCGCCCGGACCTCACCATCGCCACCGAGGACCACAACACCCCGACGCTGGACATCGACAAGCCGATCGCCGATCTTACCAGTCGGACCCAGATCCAGACCCTGCGCAACAACTGCGAGGAGTTCGGCGTCCGCCTGCATTCCCTTGGCGACGCCGAGCAGGGCATCGTGCACGTTGTGGGTCCGCAGCTTGGACTGACCCAGCCCGGAATGACCGTGGTGTGCGGCGACTCGCACACGTCCACGCACGGCGCGTTCGGCGCGCTGGCGATGGGCATCGGCACGTCCGAGGTGGAGCACGTCATGGCCACCCAGACGCTGTCCCTCAAGCCCTTCAAGACCATGGCCATCAACGTCGAGGGCACGCTGCGCCCCGGCGTGACCGCCAAGGACATCATCCTGGCCGTCATCGCCAAGATCGGCACCGGCGGCGGCCAGGGCTACGTCCTGGAGTACCGGGGCGCGGCCATCCGCGCGCTGTCCATGGACGCCCGCATGACCATCTGCAACATGTCCATCGAAGCAGGCGCCCGCGCCGGCATGGTGGCTCCGGATGAGACCACCTACGCCTACATGAGCGGCCGCCCGCACGCACCGCAGGGCGCCGAGTGGGACGCCGCCGTCGACTACTGGAACACGCTGCGCACGGACGAGGACGCCGTCTTCGACGTCGAGGTTGACCTGGACGCCAACACCCTCGAACCGTTCGTGACCTGGGGCACCAACCCCGGCCAGGGCGTCTCGCTGTCGGCTAAGGTACCGTCCCCGGAGGACTTCGGCGACGAGAACGCCAAGGCCGCTGCGGAGCGCGCCCTGCAGTACATGGGCCTGGCAGCCGGAACGCCCATGAAGGAGATCCGGGTGGACACCGTCTTCCTGGGCTCCTGCACCAATTCGCGCATCGAAGACCTGCGGGCCGCGGCGGACATCGTCCGCGGCCGCGAGAAGGACCCGAAGGTGCGGATGCTGGTGGTCCCCGGCTCGGCCCGGGTACGCCTCGAAGCCGAGGCCGAAGGCCTGGACAAGGTCTTCAAGGACTTTGGCGCCGAGTGGCGTTTTGCCGGCTGCTCCATGTGCCTGGGCATGAACCCGGACCAGCTGGAGCCGGGGGAGCGGTGCGCCTCCACGTCCAACCGCAACTTTGAAGGCCGACAGGGCAAGGGCGGCCGCACGCACCTTGTTTCCCCTGTGGTTGCAGCCGCCACGGCCGTCCGCGGAACGCTGAGTTCGCCGTCGGACCTCGATCCGGCACCGGCATCCGCAGCCCTCACCACCGACGCCGCCTAGGAAGACGCCATGGAAAAGTTCACCACCCACACCGGTATCGGCGTCCCGCTGCGCCAAAGCAACGTTGACACGGACCAGATCATCCCCGCCGTGTACCTCAAGCGAATCACCCGCACCGGCTTTGAAGACGCGCTGTTCTCAGCGTGGCGCAAGGACCCTTCCTTCATCCTGAACCAGGAGCCGTTCAACGTCGGGTCCGTCCTGGTGGCGGGCCCCGACTTCGGCACCGGGTCCTCCCGTGAGCACGCCGTCTGGGCGCTTAAGGACTACGGCTTCCGCGCCGTACTTTCCTCCCGGTTCGCCGATATCTTCCGCGGCAACTCGGGCAAGCAGGGACTCCTCGCCGCCCAGGTTGCCCAGGATGACATCGAGCTCATCTGGAAGACCCTCGAGAACGCACCCGGAACCGAGGTGACCGTTGACCTCGCCTCCAAGACCGTCACCTGCGGCAACGTGGTTGCGCCATTCGAGATCGACGACTACACGCGCTGGCGCCTGCTCGAGGGCCTCGATGACATCGGGCTGACCCTGCAGCACGAGGAGGACATCACGGCCTACGAAGCCACCAGGCCCTCCTTCAAGCCGCTCACACTCCCGGCCAGGACTTCCTGACCGATTCCTAGTAAGCATCGCCAAAAGGCCCGCCGTGCATAGCCGCGGCGGGCCTTTCCGCTGCCCCCGGTCCGGCCATTGGTCCCCACGCGCCCGCGTCAGTATTTCGGTTCGGTAACGCGAACTCATATGCTTAGCTGGTGCCTTTGTAAGGATTTGGGGGCGAGTAGTCGTGAGGAAACCGGTAAATGAGTAGTGTTCTGACAATCCGCGGAGGCGTCCCGCTAACTGGCCGTGTCACCGTCCGCGGTGCCAAGAACCTTGTGCCCAAGGCCATGGTGGCCGCGCTGCTGGGCAACGAGCCTTCCGTGCTGCGGAACGTTCCGGAAATCAAGGACGTCGAGGTAGTCACCAGCCTGCTCCAGCTCCACGGCGTGACCGTCGACAAGGACCCCGTCACCGGTGACCTGACCCTGGATCCCAAGGCTGCCAAGACTGCGCCGAGCACGGCCATAGATGCCCACGCCGGCGACTCCCGGATCCCCATCCTGCTGTGCGGTCCCCTGATCCACGCGGTAGGCGAAGCCTTCATCCCGGACCTGGGCGGCTGCAAGATCGGCGACCGGCCCATCGACTACCACCTGAACGTGCTGCGGCAGTTTGGCGCCGTCGTCGAAAAGCGTCCGGGCGGCATTCACATTTCGGCGCCCAAGGGGCTGCGCGGGGCCAAGATTTCCCTGCCGTATCCTTCCGTCGGCGCCACGGAGCAGGTTCTCCTGAGTGCAACGCGCGCCGAAGGCATCACCGAGCTCTCCGGTGCCGCCACCGAGCCCGAAATTGTTGACCTCATCGCCGTGCTGCAGAAGATGGGCGCCATCATCAGCGTCCAGACGGACCGCACCATCCGGATCGAGGGTGTCCGCGAGTTGGGCGGCTATAACCACCGCGCGCTGTCGGACCGCAACGAGTCGGCCTCCTGGGCGTCCGCGGCGCTGGTGACACGCGGCGACATCTTCGTCGAAGGCGCCTCCCAGCGGGACATGATGACCTTCCTGAACACCTTCCGCAAGGTGGGCGGCGGCATGGACATCGGCGAGGACGGCATCCGCTTCTACCACCGCGGCGGCAAGCTCAGCCCCCTCGTCCTCGAAACGGACGTCCACCCTGGTTTCATGACCGACTGGCAGCAGCCCCTCGTCGTAGCCCTGACCCAGGCCGAAGGCGTATCCATCGTGCACGAGACGGTCTACGAGAACCGCTTCGGCTTCACCGAAGCCCTCATCCGCATGGGCGCCAGCATCCAGGTGCACCGCGAATGCCTGGGCAGCGTGCCGTGCCGCTTCGGTCAGCGGAACTTCCTGCATTCCGCCGTGATCTCGGGCCCCACCCAGCTCAAGGGAACCGACATCGACGTGCCTGACCTCCGCGGCGGCTTCAGCCACCTGATCGCCGCCCTGGCCGCCACGGGAACTTCCCGGGTCACCGGAATCGACATCATCAACCGCGGCTACGAGCGGTTCACGGAGAAGCTGGCCGGGCTCGGCGCCGACTTCGACATTTCGTCGGCGAAGTAGCGGGGGCCCGGTGAAAGAATCGGCCAAAAGCCATA
The DNA here is from genome assembly GCF_003261175.1 of Arthrobacter globiformis. Taxonomy (GTDB): domain Bacteria; phylum Actinomycetota; class Actinomycetes; order Actinomycetales; family Micrococcaceae; genus Arthrobacter; species Arthrobacter globiformis_A. Next base: position 339,804 of record NZ_QLNP01000105.1, read on the forward strand.
CAACGTTCGTGATTATCGCCGGCATTGTCCGGCCGGTCCTGAACCTGATCATGAACAAAAAATGGGAGGGTACGGACAAGCTTCCCGCGGGCGGCTTCATCGCCGTGCCCAACCACTGCACCGAGATCGACCCCCTCGTGATCGGGCACATGCTGTACAGCAACAAACGCGCCCCGCACTTCCTGGCGAAGTCGGGCCTCTTCAAGGTCCCGGTGGTGGGTGCCGTACTGCGTGCCACCAAGCAGATTCCGGTTGAACGCTCGACGGCGGGGGCTAACCGCTCGCTGCAGCTCGCCCAGGAGGTTGTGGCCGAGGGCGGAGCGATCATCATCTACCCCGAGGGTACGCTGACCCGCGACCCCGACCTTTGGCCGATGAAGGGCCACACCGGCGCCGCCCGCCTGGCCCTCGAAAGCGGCATCCCCGTGGTGCCGATGGCGCACTGGGGCGCGCACGAGCTCTTTCCCCGCTACGCGAAGCGCTTCCACCTGTTCCCGCGCAAGACCTCCAGGATCCGGATCGGCGACCCCGTCGACCTCTCGCGCTTCGCGGGCCGGCCCCGGGACAAGGCCACGCTGTCGGAAGCCACCGACGTCATCATGGATGCCGTCACCGGACTCCTGGCCGAACTCCGCGGAGAGCAGCCGCCGGCCCGGCGCTGGGACCCTACCGCCCACAACCAGACGAAGCACGGCCGCGACGTCGAGCGGGGCGGGAAGTGACGCCTGTGCACGCCCGGCCCGGCTCCGCCGTGTCCGTGGCGGTCCTGGGCGCCGGCTCTTGGGGTACCACGTTCGCGAAAATCCTGGCCGACGCCGCCACCGCCTCCGCGGTGGAGCGCAGCATCCGGCTCTGGGGGCGCCGGGAGGAAGTCGTAGCCGAGATCAACGGCAACCACCGCAACCCACAGTACTTGGCAGACATTGACCTTCCGCCGAGCATCTCCGCCTCCACGGACGTGGCGGACGCGCTGTCCGGGGCCGACCTGGTTGTCCTTGCCGTACCGGCACAGTCCCTGCGCCTCCAGCTGCGCAAGTGGAAGCCCCTGATCGGGCCCGACGCCCTCGTGGTGTCCCTGATGAAGGGCCTTGAGCTGGGCACCGACGCCCGGATGAGCGAGGTGATTGCTGAGGAACTGGACATCCCAGCCGACCGGATCGCCGTCGTCTCCGGCCCCAACCTGGCCATGGAGATCGCCCGGGAGGAGCCCACGGCCTCGGTTGTCGCCTGCCCTGACTCCGCCGTCGCCGGCTGGATCGCCAGAAGCTGCACGGCCCCCTACTTCCGCCCCTACACCACCTCGGACATAGTGGGTGTCGAGATCGGCGGCATCGTCAAGAACGTCATCGCGCTGGCCGTGGGCATATGTGAGGGAAAGCAGATGGGGGACAACACCAAGGCTTCCGTCATTACCCGCGGCCTGGCAGAAACATCCCGGCTGGCCCTGGCGCTCGGCGGGAAGGCCCACACGATGGCCGGCCTGGCCGGGCTTGGGGACCTGGTGGCCACGTGCTCGTCACCGCTGTCCCGGAACCACACTGCCGGCCGCCTGCTGGGACAGGGCCTGACCCTGGACGAGGTCGCGCAGAAAATGACCCAGACCGCAGAAGGCATCAAGTCCGGCCAGGCCGTCCACGAACTGGCCGGCAAGCTCGGCGTCGAGATGCCCATCACGGCGGCCGTCGTCGCGGTCCTCGCCGGAAAATTGTCCGTTGACCAACTCGGGCCGCTGCTGCTGTCCCGGGAACTTAAAGCCGAAGGCGATTACTGACAGTGTCGGAAGAAAACTTGACCGCAGTGGACAACACCAGCCAGAGCAAGGCCGCCCTTGGCGGCAGCCAGCCCAAGCCGCGCGTGGCCGTCCTCTTTGGCGGCCGCTCCAGCGAGCACGCCGTCAGCTGCGTGACCGCTGCCGGAGTGCTGGGGGCTATCGACCGGAACAAGTACGACGTCGTTCCCATCGGCATTGCCAAGTCCGGCCAGTGGGTCCTCGCGCCGGGAGACACGGCACAGTGGTCCCTGTCGGCAACGTCGCTTCCGGAGGTCGCCCCGTCCGCCCGGACAGTGAGCATCACGGAGATCGGGGGAGAGCACCAGCTCATCGTGACGGCTCCCAACGAGGTGCCGCAGGAACTTGGATCCGTGGACGTGGTGTTCCCGCTGCTGCATGGGCCGTTCGGCGAGGACGGCACCATCCAGGGGCTTCTGGAGCTCTCCGACACCCGCTATGTCGGTGCCGGCGTACTCGCCTCGGCGGTGGGCATGGACAAGCACTTCATGAAAGTGGTCTTCGAGGCCGCAGGCCTGAAAGTGGGCCCGTACATCGCCGTGACCGACAGGCAGTGGCGCAATGACCCCGAGTCTGTCCGCAAGCAGGTTGACCTGCTGGGCTTCCCGGTGTTCGTCAAGCCCGCCCGCGCCGGATCCTCGATGGGGATCTCCAAGGTGGACTCGCTTGACGGCCTGGACGCCGCGATAGAGGCGGCCCGCGAACATGATCCGAAACTGGTGATCGAGGCCGGCATCGTGGGCCGGGAAATCGAATGCGCCGTGCTCGAGGGCCGCGGTGGCGATGCGCCCCGCACGTCCCTGCCCGGAGAGATCTCCGTGGCCGGCGGCGGGCACGAGTTCTACGACTTCCAGGCCAAGTACGTGGATGACGCGGCCGCCCTGAGCTGCCCCGCGGACATGCCCGGGGAAGCGATTGCCCGCGTCCGCGAGCTCGCTGCCGCGGCGTTCGACTCTGTGGGGGCTGAAGGCCTGAGCCGGGTGGACTTCTTCTATACGCCCGACGGCGACCTCATCATCAACGAGATCAACACGATGCCCGGATTCACGCCGAAGAGCATGTACCCGCAGATGTGGGCGGCCACCGGACTGAGCTATCCGGACCTGATCGACGAGCTGATCCACCTGGCGCTGACCCGCAAGACCGGCCTGCGCTGAGGCGTGGGCCCGGCCCGCTACTTGCTGGTGGGCAGGTCCTGCAGATCGTCCTGGCCCACGCAGTTGCGGCTGGCCTTGATCTTCGCGGCTGCGGCGGACAGGTCAGCCAGCACGGTGGCCGAGCTGATCTTGTCCGGATCCATCAGGATTTCCGTGGCGGGTTCCCGGCCGTAGGTGGTCAGTGTCCACACGGGGCTGCCCTCCTTGATGACCCAGTCGACGTCGTTGACGCTGACGCAGCGGTCCGTGGTGGGTCCGGGGACATTGACGCCGCACCGCAGGACCACCTGCGACGGGTCGCCCCAGGCGGCGGTGGCCTGGCTGTTCGTCTTCCGCAGGCGGGCGTCGCCGATCGCGTCCGGAAGGGCCACCATCATGGGGGCGCAGGCCGGATTGGCTGCGTCGGCGGCGGGGACAACATCGACGGCGGGTGAACAGCCACCCAGCACCAGTCCAGTCAGCGCGGCGGCCACTGCCACTGCCAGCCTGCGGACGGGTTTCTGGGCAGGTTTCTGGGCAGGCGGGTAATGCATCGTTCAAGCCTATCGTTCCGCGGGAGCCGGGCTGACCGCCGAGTGACGCCCCGCACTACGTGCTGGCCGGGCCCGGAATCCCGGCCAGCCAAAGAATGTCGGTCCGTGGCGGTAGCGTAGTGCCGTGCCCCAATCACCATTGACTGTCGCCGCACTGTCCGAAGCGGAGCTTCTGGCACGGATTTTCCCGCGCCTGGAACTCAGTGCCTTGCACAGTGCCGCCGTGGTCCTCGGACCGGGCGATGACGCCGCCATCATTGCTGTTCCGGACGGCAGGACGGTCATCAGCATCGACACCCAGGTCCAGGACCAGGATTTCCGACTCGAGTGGAACAACGGCTACCGGACTACCGGATACGACGTCGGGTGGAAGGCCGCAGCACAGAACCTCAGTGACATCAACGCCATGGGTGCCTCGGCAACGTCCATGGTGGTGAGCCTGACCCTGCCGCCTGGCACGCCCGTCGGATGGGTGGAGGATCTGGCGGACGGCCTCACGGCCGCCATCAGCAAGCTGGGCGCGGGTGCCTGCTCTGTCGCGGGCGGCGACCTTGGCCGCGGCCGCGAACTGTCCGTCACCGTGGCAGTCCTCGGCACGCTAGACGGCGGCCAGCCAGTACTCCGGTCCGGCGCCCGGGCAGGCGACACCGTGGCCATCGCCGGGCGGGCAGGCTGGGCCGCCGCCGGGCTGGCACTGCTCGAGTCCACCCATCATGTGGGTTCACTTTCACCGGAATTGCTGTCATTGCTTGACCTTCAGTGCCGACCGGAGCCTCCCCTGCAGGCCGGACCGCTGGCGCGCATGTCCGGCGCCACAGCGATGATGGACATTTCCGACGGCCTGGTGCGGGACGGAACCAGGATGGCGGTGGCCAGCCACGCTGTGCTGGACCTGGATCCCGGGCACCTCGGCCAGCTCGCCGAGCCCCTCCGCCCCGCGGCCACCCTCCTAAGCGCTGACCCGCGCGCCTGGGTACTGGGCGGCGGGGAGGACCATGGGCTCCTGGCCACATTCCCGGCAGGCACGAAGGTGCCGCCCGGGTTTACTGGGATAGGCTCAGTACAGGCCTGCGGTGCTGACAAGGCGCCCGGCGTGACGATCGCGGGACGGCCCGCTGGCTCCGTGGGATGGGATCACTTTGCAGACTAAGGTTGCCGCGAACGCGCAAGCGATGAAGCGGTGGTTGGGCAAGGCCGAAACCGCCCTGGGCAACCACAGCGACCGCCTGAACGCCATCAATATCTTCCCGGTAGCCGACGGCGACACCGGTACCAACCTGTACCTCACGGTCCGTGCCGCGCACCGGGCGCTGCAGGAGGCCGTCCCCGCGGACGCCGGCCCGATGCAGGCGCCGGAGCAGGCGGGGCACCTGGCAAAGCTCAATGACGTGGGCGCCGTCCTTTCGCGTGCTGGCCAGGCGGCAATGGAGCAGGCCAAAGGGAACTCCGGCACCCTGTTCTCCGTATTCCTGTGCGCCGCGGCCGAACCGCTGGCCGGGCATGCCAGGCTCACCTCGTCGCTGCTCGCCGCAGCCCTCAACCGCGCGCAGATCAGGGCCTGGTCCGCGTTGAGCGACCCCGTGCCGGGCACAATGCTGTCCGTCATGGAGGCGGCGGGCCGGGCCGCGGCCGCCGTCGACGCCGGCCAGAACGGCAACGACAGCAACCACGCCCTGGGGCTGGTCCTGGATGCGGCCGTGGAGGCCGCCCTCGAGGCCGTGGTCCGCACGGAGGGGCAGCTCGATGCTTTGCAGGCCGCGCACGTGGTGGATGCCGGCGGCGTGGGCATGCTGTTGATTTTGGATTGCCTCCGCTCGGCGGTGCTCGGCGAGGAGCTCCGCAGCGAGCTGCTGGACGGCCTGCACGGGTACGACCTCCAGGACCCCCACATCCACACCGGCATGCCGGATGACGACGGCGTGGAGGTCATGTGCACCATCAGCCTGTCTCCGCTGGACGCTGCCACGCTGCGGCAGCGCCTGGATGAGCTCGGCGACTCAGTGATCATGAGCCAGGTTGGGCCTTCCGCCGATGCCGATGGCCGGTACCGGTGGCGGGTTCACGTGCACGTCCCTGACCCGGCTCCGGCCCTCGGCGTGATCAGGTCGCTGGGCGATCCGGCGGAAGTCTCCGTCAGCGAACTCGCCTTGCCCCGGGATCCGTCGGGAGAAGTGAGCGCAGAGGGACGATGAACGCCGAACTGGAACTCGGCCTGGAGCGCCGGGTCGGCAAGCGCTCCGCGGCCGCGATCGAGAAGCACCTGGGCATCACCACCGTCGGCGGCCTGCTCAACCATTTCCCGCGCCGCTACATTGACCGCGGTGAACTGACGCGCATCAGCGAACTTCCGTTCGATGAGGAAGCGACCCTGATCGCCCGCGTCGTCTCCAACAGCACCCGGCAGATGCGCGCGCGGAAAGGCTCCATCACCGACGTCGTTGTTACCGATGACGCGGGAACGGGCACACTGAAGATCAGTTTCTTCAACGGCCGTCTAGCGAGGGCCGAGCTGCATCCCGGCCGGCGGGTCATGTTCTCGGGGAAGGTGACCCGCTACCAAGGTTCACTGGGGCTGACCAACCCGAACTACCAGCTGTTGGACAAGGACCCGGAGGTCCCGGACATGGACCCGGAAAAGCTCGCGGCCATGCCCATCCCGATTTACCCGGCCACCGCAGGCCTCACCAGTTGGTCCATTGAGAAGGTCGTGAAAGCCCTGCTGGAAACCGCGGACCTGGACGTCTTGCCGGATCCGGTTCCGGCAGCCATATCCGCACGGGAAAAATTCCTTCCGGTGCCGGAGGCCTACCGGCTCATCCACGCCCCGGAGACCGCACAGGACTGGCGCAAGGCCAGGGACCGGTTCCGCTACCAGGAAGCCCTGGTCCTCCAGTCGGCTTTGGCCCGGCGCCGGGCCCAGCTCGCTTCGGAGGAGGCCACCGCCCGGCGTCCCGTGCCGGAGGGACTGCTCGCAGCCTTCGACCGCCAGCTGCCGTTCACCCTGACCGCGGGGCAGTCCGCCGTCGGCAAGACCCTCTCGTCGGAACTGTCGCAGGACTGGCCCATGAACAGGCTGCTGCAGGGCGAGGTCGGCTCCGGCAAAACCATTGTGGCGCTGCGGGCCATGCTGCAGGTGGTGGACGCCGGGGGACAGGCAGCGCTGCTGGCGCCCACGGAAGTGTTGGCGGCACAGCACTTCGATTCCATCCGGCGGACACTTGGCGAGCTGTCCCGCGACGGGCTCCTGGGCGGGCTGGGCGACCACACTGTGCAGGTCAGCCTGCTTACCGGCTCCATGCCCACTGCCGCTCGTAAGCAGGCCCTGCTTGACGCCGCCTCCGGTACAGCCGGGATCGTCATCGGAACCCACGCGCTGTTGAGCGACAACGTCACCTTCTTTGACCTGGGCCTCATCGTGGTGGATGAGCAGCACCGCTTCGGCGTGGAACAGCGTGATGCCCTGCGTGCCAAGGCCAGCAAGCCGCCGCACCTGCTGGTCATGACCGCGACCCCGATCCCCAGGACCGTGGCCATGACGGTGTTCGGCGACCTTGAAACGTCAGTGCTTGACGAACTGCCCGCGGGCCGGGCGCCCATCACAACACACGTGGTGGGCCTCGCGGAAAACCCCGCCTGGGCGGGCCGCATCTGGTCCCGCTCCCGAGAAGAGATCGAGTCCGGCCACCAGGTCTACGTCGTGTGCCCCAAGATCGGGGCGGACGACGACGGCGACTTCACTCCCGGTGAAGCGGAACCGGACCCCGGGGAACTGGAGGGGGACGGCGCCGCACGCGAACTGGCCTCCGTGACCGCCGTCGTCGAACACCTCAAGGAAGAACCGGCCCTGGCCGGTGTGGCGCTGGCGCCGCTCCACGGGCGCCAGGACCCGGTGCTGAAGTCAGAGACCATGGCCTCCTTCACGGTCAACAAAACCAAGTTGCTGGTATCCACCACCGTCATCGAGGTGGGCGTGGACGTGCACAATGCCACCCTGATGGTCATCCTGGACGCGGACCGTTTCGGCATCTCCCAGCTTCACCAGCTTCGCGGGCGCGTGGGCCGGGGAGGGCTGCCGGGCACGTGCCTGCTCGTGACCACCCTCGAACCGGGGCACCCGAGCCGGCGCCGGCTGGACGCCGTCGCGGCCACCACCGACGGGTTCGAGCTTTCCCAGGAGGACTTGAAGCTGCGCCGCGAGGGCGACATCCTGGGCGCCTCGCAGTCCGGTGGCCGGTCCACGCTGAAGTTGCTCCGCGTCCTGGAGCACGAGGACATCATTGCCCGGGCCCGGCAGGACGCCCAGAAGATTGTGGGCACAGACCCTGCGCTGACCGGCTACGCGGCACTGGCCGAGGCCATTGATGAGTACCTGAATCCGGAGAAGGAGGCGTTCCTTGAACGCGGCTAGCACCATCCCCCTGCCACCCGCACTGCCGCAGGCAGGGGACAACGCGGGAGGCGGCGCATGAGCAGGATCGTTGCCGGAGCCGCGGGCGGAACCCCGCTGGCCAGCGTGCCAGGTTCAATGACGCGTCCCACTACGGACCGGGTCAAGGAGGCGCTGTTTTCCCGGCTGGACGCGTTCAACGTGCTCGGCGGCGCCCGCGTCCTGGACCTGTACGCCGGATCCGGGGCGCTGGGGGTGGAGAGCGCCAGCAGGGGCGCGGAAACGGTCGATCTCGTGGAGTTCGACGCGAAGGCCAGCGCCGTGTGCCAGCGGAACGCGGACCTCATCAACGGGGTCCTGGGCCGCAAGGCCGTCACGGTGCACCGCTCCAAGGTGGAATCCTTCCTGGAACGCACGGCCGGGGACACCGCATGGGACGTCGCCTTCCTGGACCCGCCTTACCCCCTCGAGGAGCCAGCGCTGGCCTCCGTCCTGGAAAAGCTTGCGCCGCACCTCAGCGACGGAGCGGTGGTGGTGGTCGAAAGGTCGTCGCGCTCTACCGAACCGGGCTGGCCGGGAGGCCTGGAGCGCTTTGCCGAGAAGAAGTACGGCGAGACTCGGCTTTGGTATGCCGAACCGTCCAGCGGCCAGGATGTGGACCTCGCGCTGGAGGCCGAGGACTAGCTAGTCCGACAACCTGTCAAGTTCCACGCCGGCCAGGACTTTGGCCGGATGCGGGCCGCGGGCGGTGAGCGCGGCGGTCCACTCGGGCGGCCACGGCTTGCGGGTGCCGGCAAGGATGATGTTCCCGGGATACTTGCCCGTGAACATGCCCGCCTCGGCGCAGGCTGCGACGTCGGTCATGGCCCTCCGCAGCGCAGCCACCTGGCTGCGGACGAGCGTTAGGCCCGGCTCGTCGCCGACATTTACTATGAGCACGCCCCGCTCCGAGAGGAGCGCCGCGGCCTCCTGGTAGAACCCGGTGCAGGCGATGTGCTCCGGGGCCTCCGGCCCGGAGAAGATGTCCAGGATGACGACGTCGAAACGCAGGTCCGGGGGCAGCTCGGCCAGGGCAGCACGCGCGTCGCCGATGACCATGTGCAGGTCGGTTCCGTCTGGCAGCGGCAGCCGCTCCAGCACGAAGTCCAGCAGCTCCCGCTCCAGCTCCACGGCGTACTGCACGGAGCCGGGACGCGTCGCCTGGATATACCGTGCCAGGGTCAGGGCGCCGGCTCCCAGATGCAGGGCACGGATGGGTTCACCCCACGGAGCGGCGAGGTCCACGATGTGCCCGATGCGGCGCAGGTATTCGTAGAAGATGTCCTCGGGGTCGGCCAGGTCCACGTGGGACTGCTCGGCGCCGCCGATGCTGAGCACGAAACCGCCGTCATTGTAGGTGTCCGGTTCGATGACGGCGTGCTGGCCGGTGGCGCGCAGGAAGCGCGATGCCCGGGCGCCGCCGCCGGACATGGTCAGAGCCTGTCCCGGAGGGTCGCCAGGCGCGCGGCGGCCTCCTCGAGGACTTCGTTGCGCTTGCAGAACGCGAACCGCAGCAGGCTGCGGGTCCGTTCCGCGCCCTCGGGGTGGCAGAACACGGGCACCGGGATGGCCGCCACTCCCACCAGCGCGGGCAGGCGGCGGGCCAGGTCCACCGAGTCCCGGATGCCCAGCGGCGAGGTGTCCACGTTGACGAAGTAGGTGCCCTCGGGGGTGAACACCTCCAGCCCGGCCGCCCGCAGCCCCTCGCTCAGGATGTCGCGCTTCTTCCGCAACGTGGTGGAGATGCCCTGGTAAAACTCGTCGGGCAGCGCCAGTCCGGTGGCGATGGCGCTCTGGAACGGCGTACCGGAACTGTAGGTGAGGAACTGCTTCACGGTCCGCACCGCCGCTACGAGGTGCTCCGGGCCGGTCAGCCACCCGACCTTCCAGCCCGTAAACGAAAACGTCTTGCCGGCCGAGGAAATGGTGACCGTCCTGTCGGCGGCCCCCGGCAGCGTGGCCACCGGAATGTGGCTGACGCCAAACGTGAGGTGCTCGTAAACCTCGTCCGTGATGATGATCGCGTTGTGCTTCCGGGCAAGGTCGACGACGCGCTGAAGCACCTCGCGCGGGAAGACCGCACCGGTCGGGTTGTGCGGGTTGTTCAGCAGCACCACTTTGGTCCGGTCGGTGAACGCCGCCTCGAGAGCTGCGGAATCGGGGTGGAAATCGGGGGCCAGCAGTGGTGCGGTGACATGCGTGGCGCCGGAGAGCCCGATGATCGCGCCGTAGGAGTCGTAGAACGGCTCGAAGGTCAGGACCTCATCGCCGGGGCCGACCAATGCCAGTAGTGACGCGGCGATTGCCTCGGTGGCTCCGGTGGTGACGATAATTTCAGTGTCCGGGTCCGGCTCCAGCCCGTAGAACCGCTTCTGGTGTGCGGACACGGCCTTCCGGAGCTGGGGGACCCCCTTGCCGGGCGCATACTGGTTGGAGCCTTCGGCGATCGCGGCCTGGGCGGCGGCCTTGATCTCCGCGGGCCCGTCCTCGTCAGGGAATCCCTGCCCCAGGTTGATGGCGCCGGTCTGCATGGCCAGCGTGGTGATCTCCTCAAAGATCGTCACGCCCAAAGCGCCGTTCTTTGCCAGCAGGTTCGCCCCGGTGGCCGCACGCTGCCAGGGAGCCGGAAGTGTTTCTGTCATTGGTTTCCTGCCTGTCTGTTCAGCACTCTTTTCAGCCGCGGGCGCCTTCGCGGCCGTGCCCCAGTCATGGTATCCCGGCCCGCGGATACGGTAGGTTCGGAGCATGAGACGCGCCGTATGCCCAGGCTCCTTCGACCCCATCCACAATGGACACCTCGAGGTCATCGCCAGAGCCGCGAGCCTGTTTGATGAAGTGATAGTCGCCGTGTCCACCAACTACGCCAAGAAGTACCGGTTTCCGCTGGAGGAACGGATTGAGATGGCCAGGGAGACCCTGGCCTCCCTCCGCGGCATCGTCGTGGAACCCGTCGGAGAGGGGCTCCTGGCGGAGTACTGCCGGCAGCGCGGGGTGTCCGCTATCGTAAAGGGGCTGCGGTCGTCGTCGGACTTTGACTACGAGCTTCCGATGGCCACGATGAACCGCCAGCTGAGCGGAGTGGAGACCGTGTTCCTTCCGGCAGAGGCGCACTACCTTCATCTGTCATCCACCCTGATCAAGGAAGTGGCAACCCTGGGCGGGAGTGTGTCCGAGTACGTTCCCAGATCCGTGCTCAAACGGCTTCTTGCTGGCGGCGCGCCTTAGGCCCGCCAGCCCTGAAGGGGGTAGGCTTGTCCGGTACGTTTCCGGTGCACGCCGGCCGCGTGCCCCGGCGTGGCATCCGGTTTGAGTCCGTCAGGGAGTTCAGGCTAAGATGGTACGTCGGTCATATGTTCAACAGGAGTTCTCATTAAGCGAGATGCAAGTTCGCCCTTGATGTTAGATGTCAAGGACCTCGGGCGCAGCCCGGGGAGCATGCGTACACTGACGGAACATGTACCCGCGCCGAAAGATCTCGGCGTGGCGCTCATTGGCGTTCAGGAAGGCTCGGATATCGAGCTCGACCTGAGGCTTGAGGCCGTACACGAAGGAATTCTGGTATCAGGAACCGCCCTCGCCGAGGTAAAGGGCGAGTGCGGCCGATGCCTGGATCCCCTTGCGTATGACCTTGAGGTCAATGTGCAAGAGCTTTTCTTCTACGAAGGCGTCCTGCCTTCCGATGAAGAAGACGATGAAGAGCAACGTCGAGTCGAGCACGATCTGATCGATCTTGAGCCGGTGTTGCGGGACGCAGTCGTAACCGCGCTGCCGTTCCAGCCGGTGTGCCGGGAAGACTGCCAGGGTCTGTGCTCCGAATGCGGGGCGCGCCTGGAAGACGATCCGGGGCACCACCACGAGGTCGTAGATCCTCGCTGGGCTGCCCTGGCTGATCTGGCTAAGCCTGACCGGCAAAATTGATTTGTAAGTGTTTTTCTAGAGAGAAATGAGTTAGCCGTGGCTGTTCCCAAGCGGAAAATGTCTCGCTCGAATACCCGCGCCCGTCGTTCCCAGTGGAAGGCAACTGCCCCCCACCTGGTGAAGACCGTCGAGAACGGACAGGTCACCTACAGCCTGCCGCACCAGGCAAAGGTCGTCACCGACTCGGCTGGCACTGCGCTGTTCCTTGAGTACAAGGGCCGCAAGGTCGCGGACGTCTAATCGGCCTACAAGTCGATCAGGATGTCTTCAACTGAAGAGCTTCTGAAGCGTCTCGGTGTCTTCATTGACGCCGGGACGCTTCGTCTTGCTCTGACACACCGTTCTTACGCCTACGAAAACGGCGGCATACCCACCAACGAGCGCCTTGAGTTCCTGGGCGACTCCATCCTGGGCTTCTCCGTCACCGATGCGCTGTACCGCGACAACCCGACGCTCCCCGAGGGAGATCTGGCCAAGCGCCGGTCGGCCGTGGTGAGCACGCGCGCCCTCGCCGGCATCGGCCGCAGCCTGGGCATCGGGGACTACATTTACCTTGGCCAGGGGGAGAAGCTCACCGAAGGCAAGAACAAGGCCTCGATTCTGGCTGACACCATGGAAGCCCTCATCGGCGCCACCTACGTGTCCAACGACATCGAGACCGCCCGCCAGCTGGTGATGCGCCTCATCGGGCCGCTCCTGAAGGACGCCGCCGCCCTCGGCGCCGGCACGGACTGGAAAACCAGCATCCAGGAGCTGGCCGCGGGACGACAGCTGGGCAGCATCTACTACGCCGTTGAGGGCTCCGGCCCGGACCACGCGCGCACCTTCGTCGCGCAACTCCAGATCGGCGGAACCGCGTACGGAAAGGGCTCCGGCCACTCCAAGAAGGAAGCCGAGCAGGAAGCTGCCGCGGACGCCTGGCGGAAGCTGTCGGGCGCGGACTCCAAGGTCTCTGGCGCGGAGCCTGCGCCGGCAGACGCAGCGGCGGCTCCCTCGGATTCCGCCGCGGGCAGCTAAGCGCCGGTGCCTGAACTACCCGAAGTCGAGGTGGTCCGGCGCGGCCTGGTCAACTGGGTCCGCGGCCGGACCATCACCGGCGTCGACGTTGTGGACCCGAGATCCGTGCGCCGGCACGCGCTGGGGCCCGAGGATTTCGCCGGGAATCTTGAGGGAGCCATCGTCCTCGATGTCGTCCGCCGGGGCAAGTTCCTCTGGATGCCGCTGCAGGAGGATGGCGTGTCCCGCGGCAGTACCGGCAGCGGCGATTCCGGGGTCCCCGGCGTCGCGCTCATGGCCCACCTCGGCATGAGCGGTCAGCTCCTGATGCAGGACAGCTCCGTTCCGGACGAGAAACATTTGAAGGTCCGGCTGCGGCTGAGTCCGGAGGGAGCCATGCCGGATCAGCTGCGGTTCGTGGACCAGCGGATCTTCGGCGGCCTGTTCGTCACCACTCTCGTTCCCACGGACGACGGCGGACCCGGCGGGATCGCGGAGGACCCGGTGCCGGTCATCGCGGAGGAAGCCTCGCACATCGCGCGTGACCCCCTGGACCCGCATTTTTCCTTTGACACCTTTTACCGCCGCCTCCGGAAGCGGAAGACCGGGCTGAAACGCGCGCTGCTGGACCAGGGGCTCGTGTCCGGGATCGGCAACATCTACGCGGACGAGGCCCTGTGGCGGGCAAAGCTGCACTATGCGCGGCCCACCGACACTCTCCGACGGGCTGACGCCGAACGCCTCCTCGCCGCTGCCCGCGACGTGATGACCGATGCCCTGGCTGCCGGCGGCACCAGCTTCGATTCCCTATATGTCAACGTCAATGGCGCCTCCGGTTACTTTGAGCGGTCCCTCAACGCCTACGGCAGGGAGGGTGAGGAATGCAGGCGCTGTGCCGCCGCCGGGATCGTCAGCATCATGCGGCGCGAGCAGTTCATGAACCGTTCCTCCTACACCTGCCCTGTGTGCCAGCCGAGGCCCCGCAACGGCCGCTGGTGAGCATTGACACCTTGGTTGGGAAGGCCAAAACAGCCGCAAATCCGGGGTTCCCAGCCCGTTAGCCACTAGATTTGGTGAAGGACCAGCACCCGCTGCCGCCACCTATGGAGATCTGAAACCTTGCACCTCAAAAGTCTGACCGTCCGGGGCTTCAAGTCGTTTGCGTCGGCCACGACGTTCGACTTTGAGCCTGGCGTCACGGCAGTTGTCGGGCCCAACGGTTCGGGCAAGTCCAACGTCGTGGACGCCCTGGCCTGGGTCATGGGGGAGCAGGGCGCCAAAACCCTCCGCGGCGGCAAGATGGAGGACGTCATCTTTGCCGGCACGTCCGGCCGCCCGCCCCTGGGCCGCGCGCACGTCTCGCTCACCATCGACAACGCCGACGGCGCCCTGCCGATCGAGTACAGCGAAGTCACCATCTCGCGCACGCTCTTCCGCACCGGCGGTTCCGAATACGCCATCAACGGCTCGGCGTGCCGGCTCCTGGACATCCAGGAACTGCTCTCCGACTCCGGACTCGGCCGCGAAATGCACGTCATCGTGGGGCAGGGGCAGCTGGACCGGGTCCTGCACGCTACTCCCGAGGACCGCAGGGGCTTCATTGAAGAAGCCGCCGGCATCCTCAAACACCGGCGGCGCAAGGAGAAGACCGTCCGCAAGCTGGAGGCGATGCAGGCCAACCTCCAGCGGCTCAGCGACCTAACCGGGGAAATCCGCCGGCAGCTGACACCGCTCGGCAAGCAGGCAGCGGTGGCGCGGCGCGCGCAGACTGTCCAGTTCGAGGTCCGCGACGCCCGTGCCAGGCTGCTGGCAGATGACCTGGTCCAGCTCCAGAACACCCTTGCACAGGACATCGCCGACGAGTCAGCGCTCAAGGAGCGGCGCGCTGTCGTCGAAACCCAGCTTGAGGAGGGCCGCCGGCGGCAGGCCTCGCTGGAACAGCTTGCGGCGGAGGCGACACCGCAGCTGAACGCCGCCCGGGACACCTGGTACCAGCTGTCCGCTGGACGCGAGCGGCTGCGCTCCCTCGCATCTTTGGCCCAGGAACGCTGCCGCCTGCTGGGATCCGCGGATCCTGCGCCGGAGCCTGGCCGAGACCCGGACCAGCTGGAGCGGCAGGCCGCACGCGTCCGCGCCGAGCAGGCGGAGCTGGAGCAGGACATCCTTGCGGGGCGCGCCGCGCTGGAGGCCGCCACAGCCGCCAAGTCAGCGGCCGAGGATGCGGCCACTGCCGAGGAGAAGCGGCTCACTGCCGCCCTGCGGGCGGCCGCAGACCGGCGTGAGGGCTTGGCGCGGCTGGCCGGCCAGGTAGGCGCGGCGCGGTCAAAGGTGGAATCTGCCCAGGCCGAAGTGGGCAGGCTCCGCGAATCCCTGGCCGCCGGCGATGAGCGCCGCCGGCATGCCCAGTCCGAGTTCACCGCGCTGGAATCACAGGTGGCGGGGGTCGAGGACGGCGAGGAAACCCTTGATGCCGAATACGAGGACGCCAGCGCCGCCCTCGACGGCATCCTCGCGGAAATTGATTCACTGAAAAGCGCAGAACGCGACGCCGTCCGCGAACGGGACGCGCTGAAGGCACGGCACGAGGCCCTTCAGTTGGGCCTCAACCGCAAGGACGGCTCCGAGCATGTCCTCGGCGCCGGGGTGGCTGGCACCGTCGGCCCCCTGGCGACGGCACTGACTGTTGAACCGGGCTATGAGGCCGCCGTCGCTGCGGCCCTGGGCAGCGCTTCGGATGCCATCGTGGTGCGGGACGCTGGAACGGCGGCAGAATTGGTGCGCCTCCTCAGGGAGGACGACGCCGGCCGTGCCACGCTGCTGCTCGAGGCCGCAGCACCTCCGGCAGGAGCGCCCGCTGCCGCGGGAAAAACCGCTAAAGGAAGCGGTGCCCTGCCAGCCGGGGCCCGCCCGGCGGCGGACCTGGTAACGGCCTCGGGAACCACGGCGGCGGCCGTGCGTACGCTGCTCGCTGCCACCGCCGTCGTCGACGACCATGACACGGCGGCCGAGCTGGTCGCCGGGCGTCCCGACCTTACCGCCGTGACGCTCGCCGGCGACGTCTTCACCGCATGGACCGTCACCGGCGGTTCTGCGAAGGCGCCCTCACTGCTAGAGGTGCAGGCCGCCGTCGACGACGCCGCGTCCCGCCTGACGGCGGTCACGGCCGGGCTGGAACAGGGCCGCTTTGCCCTGGCTGCCGCCGAGGCCCGGCGTGCCGAGGCGCAGGAACGCGCGGACACCGCGCTGGAGCGCCTGCACGAATCGGATGCCCGGCTGGCAGCGGTGGCCGAACGGCTGGGCCACCTCAACTCGGTCCTGCGCAGCGCCGTCGGTGAAAGCGAACGGCTGGCAGCGTCGCTGGCCCGTGCGGAGGCAAACATCGTGGCCGAGCAGGAGACGCTGACGGCGGTCACAGCCCGGCTGGCGGCGGCCCAGGACGCGCCCGCCGAGGAGGAACCGTCCACGGAACAGCGGGACGCGCTGGCCCTGGCCGCATCCCAGGCACGCTCGGCCGAAATGGAAGCCCGGCTGTCCCTGCGCAGCCGGGAGGAGCAGCTCACGGCCATCAGCAACCGGGCCGCCTCGCTGGAACGCGCTGCGGCCTCGGAACGCCGGGCCCGCGAACAGGCCGCGGAACGGGCCCGCCGCCGAAGGATCCAGGCCAAGCGGGCGGCGGCAGTCTCGGCCGCGGCGGAGCACCTGATCCGGTTCAGCGACGTTTCCGTTGAGCTGGCCGGCCGGGAGCGGGACCTTGCCGAGCAGGTCCGGGAGCAGCGGGACCGGGAACTCGCCGCTATCCGCACGGCCAACGACGCGCTGGCCCGCGAACTGGCGGAACTGACCGACTCGGTGCACCGCGACGAGCTGGCGCGTGCCCAGCAGCGGCTCCGGATTGAGGCGCTGGAAACGAAGTCGGTCGAGGAGCTGGGGCTGACGGCGGACCAGCTCGTGGCGGACTACGGGCCGGACCGGCCGGTGCCCCTGCCCGCCGCCGTTTCCACGGACAAGTGGGCGGCGCTGCGGGCGCCGGTCGATGCCGAGGGCCAGCCGGTGGTGGAGGGTGTGCCGTTCGTCCGCGAGGAGCAGGAAAAGCGGCTTCGGAAGGCTGAACGGGACCTGTCATCGCTGGGCAAGGTCAACCCCCTGGCGCTGGAGGAGTTCGCCGCTTTGGAGGAACGCCACCAGTTCCTCAGCACCCAGCTGGAGGACCTCAAGGCCAGCCGCAAGGATCTGCTGGACATCATCAAAGAAGTCGATGACCGCGTGCAGAAGGTTTTCTCGGAGGCATTTGCGGACACCTCGGCCCAGTTCGTGCGGGTCTTCGACCGGCTCTTCCCGGGCGGGGAGGGAAGGCTGGTCCTGACCGACCCCACGGACATGCTCACCACCGGCATCGAGGTCGAGGCCAGGCCCGCGGGCAAGAAAATCAAGCGGCTGTCCCTGCTGTCCGGCGGCGAAAGGTCGCTCACCGCGGTGGCCCTGCTCGTGGCCATCTTCAAGGCCCGGCCCTCGCCGTTCTACGTCATGGACGAGGTCGAGGCGGCCCTCGATGACACCAACCTCGGCCGGCTCATTACCATCTTCGAAGAACTCCGCGAATCCAGCCAGCTGATCGTGATCACCCACCAGAAGCGGACCATGGAGGTGGCCGATGCGCTCTACGGTGTGACCATGCGGGGCGACGGCGTGTCCACCGTCATCAGCCAGCGGCTGGGAGCGGACGTCTAGGGACCTGTGGCTTGTGAGAAGCTAGGGGTGTGAATGACATTATCCCCATTCTTCTGCCCATTCTGGCTGCCCTGGTAGTGATCGGCGGGCTGGTCCCGGTGCTGATGAAGGCCCGGAAATCCCGCACGCAATACCTCGGCACCCGGGACGCCAACGACCCCGTTGAGCCGCTCGGCGGCGGAGGAACCCTCCTGGAGGACCGGCCGGCTGCGCCTGCTGACCGTCGGGCGCCGGACGCCGTCGACCTTGAAGGGTTGGAAGCCGACGTCCCGGATGACGTGGCCGGCCTGGAAACCATCCCAGTGGAGACGCCGCTGCCTGTGGCGGGGCGGCTCAACCGCCTCCGGGAACGCCTGGTCAAGTCCAACAACGTGCTCGGGAAGGGCCTGCTGGCACTGCTCTCCAGCGACAAGATCGACGAGGACGTCTGGGATGAGGTGGAGGAAACCCTGCTCCTGGCCGACCTTGGCACCGAACCGACCATGCAGCTTGTGGATGCGCTCCGCGAACGCGTAAAGGTGCTGGGCACGCGCGACCCCGAGCACGTCAAGGCGCTGCTCCGCGAAGAGCTCATCAAGATCGTGGACCCGTCCATGGACCGGAGCCTGCGGGTAGACCGGCACGCGGACAGGCCAGCCGTCATGATGGTGGTGGGCGTTAACGGCGTAGGCAAGACCACCACGGTGGGCAAGCTGGCCCGCGTGCTCGTGGCTGAGGATAAGGACGTCATCCTCGGCGCGGCCGACACCTTCCGTGCCGCCGCGGCGGAGCAGTTGGCCACCTGGGGACAGCGCGTGGGCGTTCCCACCGTGAAATCCGACATTGACGGCGCGGACCCGGCGTCCGTGGCGTACGAGGCCGTCAAGGCAGGCATCGACCAGGAAGTCGACGTCGTCATGATCGACACGGCCGGCCGCCTGCAGAACAAGGTCGGCCTGATGGACGAGCTCGGCAAGGTCAAGCGCGTTGTGGAGAAGCTGGCCGAGGTGGACGAGGTCCTCCTGGTGCTGGACGCCACCACCGGTCAGAACGGGCTCAACCAGGCGCGGGTCTTCGCGGAGGTCGTCAACATCACCGGCATCGTGCTGACCAAGCTGGACGGAACCGCGAAGGGCGGCATCGTCGTCGCCATCCAGAAGAGCCTCGGAGTACCCGTGAAGCTCATCGGCCTCGGCGAGGGCGCGGACGACCTCGCACCATTCGAGACCGAGGGTTTCGTCGACGCCCTCCTCAACTAGTCGCTCTCCCAACTAGGTAGCAGCAGGGGGCGTTCCCAGGCTTGGGAACGCCCCCTGCTGCTACCTACATGCGTTTAAGGGGCGTCTGCGGGCTCGCGGTGCACCGTCTCCCGCGCGGCCAGCCAGCCCAGCGCGGCGACCAGGAGCACGGCGCCCGTGGCGGCGAAGGCCCAGCTGTAACCCAGCCGGTCGGCCAGCAAACCGACGAGCACCGGGCCAAGGATGGCACCGATGTCCGACGTCATCTGGTAGGCCGCCAGTACAGGTCCGCCGGAACGTTCGCGGCCGATCACATCGGCAACCGCCGCCTGTTGCGCCGGATTGAGCATTCCCGCTCCCACTCCCGCCAGCATCGAGGCGGCCAGGAACCACCCCAGCCCCTGCGTCAGGCCAATCGCGGCTGTCGCCGCGCCGGTGACCACGAGCCCCGCCACCATCATCGGCTTCCTGCCCAGGCTGTCGGCCAGCCGGCCCGACACGGTCAGGGCGAGGGCATTTCCGGCGGCGAAGACTGCCAGCGCCCAGCCTGCCGCCCCGGGCCCGGAGTTCAGGGCCGTCACGGCGAACAGCGGCACCGTGGCCATGCGGACGCCGAAAGTTGCCCAGCCGTTGGCGAAGCTGGACAGCATGGCTGCCCGGTAGGCACTGTCGCGGAAGGCCTCGCTGAGTTTCATGGCCGGGGCAGCCGCTGCCTGGCCGCGAGCTGAGCCGGGAACATGGCTGAGCTGCGTCTGCACCACGAGTGCCGCGAGGACGAGAGCGCCCGCGTAGGCCAGGAACGGGACGCGCAGACCGAAACCGGCCAGCAAGCCGCCGACGATGGGCCCGCAGACGTTGCCGATCAGGAACGCCGACGCGTACGCGCCCGACACACGGCCACGGCTCTCCGGCGGCGCCAGCCTGATGACCAGCGCCATCGAGGCCACCGTGAACATGACCGATCCGGCACCGCCCAGCCCGCGGAACACCAGCAGCTGCCAGTAGTTCTGGGCGAAGGCGCAGGCCGCGGTGGACGCCGCCACGATGAGCAGGCCGGCGACGTAGACCGGACGTTCGCCGAGCCTGCCGATGAGGGCACCGCCGGCGGGCGCGAACAGCAGCCGCATGAGCGCAAAGATGCTGACGATGACAGCGGCGGCCGTTGCGCCGACGTCAAACGTGGTGGCGAACTGCGGCAGCACCGGCGCCACGAGGCCAAAGCCCAGCGCAATCAGGAAGGCTGCGACGAGCATCACCTTGATGTCACGGGGCAGCGGCGTGCCGTCGGCGCGGCGGACCGCCTTGAAACGTAGTTTGCCCGCGGCATTACGGGGGAGTGGGCTCATGAAGCGGCGAATCCTTGCTAAACAGGCAGGGCGGGCGTTTTGGGGCGATGAAACATATCCGTAACAAGCAGGATATGCACCATTTACGTCAGGGAGGTTGTTGTAACAGGCCGGCAATCTAAATCCTCCGCCAGCGAAACACACCGCGGCAAAACTTGATCCAGGACGCAAAAGGCGTTGGGCAGGCGGATCACTCCGCAGCATTCGATCAAGAGAGGACGTGCACCATGGAACTTACCGCAGGTCACGTATGGCTCATGGTGGCGGCGGCACTCGTGCTGTTCATGACACCAGGTCTGGCATTTTTCTACGGCGGCATGACGCGCGCCAAGGCAGCACTGAACATGATGATGATGAGCTTCATCTCCATCGGCATGGTCGGCGTGGTGTGGGTACTCTGGGGCGCATCCATGAGCTCAGGAGAGGGATTCCTGCAGATTGTCGGGAACCCGTTCGCCACGTTCGGCCTCGAGGGCATCACCACCCCTGACGGCCTCATCAAGGTCGGCTACGCGGCCACGTTCGCGATCATCACTGTCGCCCTCATCAGCGGCGCCATCGCGGACCGCGCCAAGTTCGGCGCCTGGAGCGTCTTCGTGCCTGTCTGGGTCACGCTGGTGTACTGCCCCCTCGCCTACATGGTCTGGGGCGGCGGCCTCTTCGGCCCCGAGGGTGCTATCGGCAAGGCTCTCGGCCCCGCGATCGACTTCGCCGGCGGCACCGTGGTCCACATCAACGCCGGTGTGGCCGCGCTGATCCTGGTCCTCATCATCGGCAACCGCAAGGGCTTCGGCAAGGACCCGAACCACCGCCCGCACAACATCCCGTTCGTCATGCTCGGCGCAGCCATCCTGTGGTTCGGCTGGTTTGGCTTCAACGGCGGCGCCGCCACCACTGCCGAACAGGGCGGCCTGATCTGGGTCAACACCCTGGCTGCTCCGGCTGCGGCCATGCTCGGCTGGCTGGTCACCGAACGCGTCCGTGACGGCCACCCCACCTCGCTGGGTGCTGCCTCCGGTGTGGTTGCCGGCCTCGTCGCCATCACCCCGGCCTGTGCAAACGTCAGCCCGGTCGGTGCCCTTGGACTCGGCGTTGTCGCTGGTGTGGCCTCGGCCCTCGCTGTCGGCCTCAAGTTCCGCTGGGGCTTCGATGACTCTCTGGACGTCGTCGGCGTCCACCTCGTCTCCGGCATCATCGGAACCGTTGCCCTCGGCTTCATCGCCCTTCCGGCCGACGGCGTCGGCGGCGGCCTCTTCTACGGCGGCGGATTCACCCAGCTCTGGGCCCAGCTGGCGGCAGCCGGCATCGCCATCGCCTACTCGGCTGTCCTGACCGCGATTATCGCAGTGGCCATCCACAAGACGATGGGCTTCCGGGTCTCCCAGGAGCAGGAAGCCGTGGGCGTGGACCTCAGCCTGCACGCAGAAACGGCCTATGAGTTCGGCGTCGGCGGCCACGGCGGCAGCTTCCAGCCCCTGCACGAGCTGATCACCGGCGGGCAGACCAGCGGCACCGACGCTGTTCCCGCAGGCAGCGACGGCAAGAAGACAGCAGCAGCAACAGGTAAGGAAAGCGTGGGGGCATGAAACTGATCACAGCAATCGTTCGTCCGGAGAAGCTCGAATCGATCCGCGAAGGCCTGGAGGCCTACGGGGTCCAGGGCCTCACGGTCAGTGCAGCCAGCGGCTACGGCCGGCAGCGCGGCTACACCGAGGTCTACCGCGGCGCCGAGTACAACGTGGACCTGCTGCCCAAGATCCGCGTTGAGGTGCTCGCCACGGACGAACAGGCTGACGACATCCTGGATGTCATCATCGCCAGCTCCAACACGGGCCGGGCCGGCGACGGCAAGGTCTGGACGGTCGATGTCTTCGAAGCAGTGCGGGTGCGGACGGGTGAACGCGGCGTAGCCGCCATCTAGCACCGGCCACCAGCCCAACGCGCAGAGAGGGCCGGTCACCAACATGGTGACCGGCCCTCGCTGCGTGTTAAGCCTGTTTTTGCGGCGGGAAGCCTATTCGGGTGCAGGGCCGCCGGAGCCGGCCCGGTATTCCTCCAGCGGCACCTTGCCGGCCGCCCAGGCAGCCAGTACCGGCTCCACGATCCGCCAGCATTCCTCGGCGGTGTCGCCCCTGACCGACAGCAGGGGATCGCCGGTCAGGACGCCTTCCAGCACTTCGCCGTACGGCAGCAGCTCGGAGGCGTTGAGCTCGGCCACGAGCGCGGCGCGGTCCAGGCTGAAGATGTCCCCGGGGCCGTTGACGTCGACGTCGAGCTCCAGGGTATCCGGGCCGAAGCCGATCCGGAGCGTGTTGGGCGTGTCTGTGCCGGTGAATCCGGCGGGCAGGTGCGGAACCGGCCGGAAGGTAACCACCGCCTCCTTGCGCTTGGTCCCGAGGGCCTTGCCGGAGCGGAGGATGAACGGCACACCCTTCCAGCGCCAGTTGTCGATGTCCACGCGCACCTCGGCCAGGGTCTCGGTGTTCCGGTCCGGGTCCACGCCCTCTTCCGCGGTGTAATCAGGGACGTCCTTGCCGCCGAGGCTTCCCGCCAGGTAGCGCGCCCGCCGGGTGCTGTCCGTGTAGGGCGGCTTGATGCTGCTGGCCCGCAGGACGGCGGCGATGGCGTCGCGGAGGTCGCGCTCGCCGATGGTAGCCGGCGGTTCGATGGCCAGCAGCGCCATGATCTGCAGCAGGTGGCTCTGGATCATGTCGCGCAGGGCACCCGCGCCGTCGTAGTAGCGGGCGCGGCCCTCCAGTGCCAGGTCCTCGTCGAAGATGATCTCCACCTTGGCGATGTGGTCGCGGCCCCAGACCGGCTCCAGGAAATTGTTGGCGAACCGCAGGCCAAGGATGTTCAGGACGGTGGCCTTGCCCAGGAAGTGGTCCACCCGATGGATGTGGTCTTCGGGGACCAGAGTCCGGAGGACTTCATTGAGCCGGCGCGCGGACTCGAGGCTGAAGCCGAACGGTTTCTCCACGACCAGCCGGGTTCCGGGCGGCACGTCGTGCGGGTGGAGGACTTCACAGGCTTTCTGGCTGATCTGCGGAGGGAGGGCGAAATACACGGCTACCGGGGCCTCGAGCCGGGCCAGCAGGGCCGCCAGCAGCCCCGGGGCCGTGACGTCGACCTGGTGGTAGCTCGTGGATTCGAGGACGCGCTTCAGTTCCAGCTTGCCCGCCGCGTCGGCGTGGGCCTCGGCGTCAGCGAAAGCGGTGTTCACGCGGTCCAGCCACTGTCCGGGCGTCCAGTCGCTGGAACCCGCCCCGGCGAGCCTCAGCCCGGGGGCCCGGCCCTTGGCCACCAGCCTTGCCAGGCCGGGGAGGAGGAGCCGGCCGGTGAGGTCGCCGGAGGCACCGAGGATGAGCAGGGTTTTTACAGTCGTTTGGCTCGTCACCCTGCCAGCATGTCACCTTGCAGGCGTGTCTTGATACCCTAGATAGTCGAGTCTCGTACATCCACTGAAAGAAGTGCACGGCGCGTGTTCAATTCACTCTCTGACCGGTTGACAGCAACCTTCAAGAATCTTCGCGGCAAGGGCCGCCTCACCGAGGCAGATGTCGACGCCACAGTCCGCGAGATCCGGCGCGCCCTGCTGGACGCGGATGTTGCCGTGCCCGTGGTCCGCGAGTTCACCGGGCAGGTCCGTGAACGCGCGCTTGGCGCCGAGGTCTCCGGGGCCCTGAACCCCAGCCAGCAGATCGTGAAGATCGTCAACGAGGAACTCGTTGAGATCCTCGGCGGCGAGACGCGGCGCATCCGGATGGCCAAGACCGGCCCCACCATCATCATGCTCGCCGGCCTCCAGGGTGCCGGCAAGACCACCCTGGCCGGAAAGCTGGCCAAGTGGATGAAGGCGCAGGGCCACAGCCCCCTCCTCGTCGCCTGTGACCTCCAGCGCCCCAATGCCGTGACTCAGCTGCAGGTGGTGGGCCAGCGCGCGGGGACCCCCGTCTTCGCTCCGCACCCCGGCGCCACCTCCGAACTGGCGCACCCGGCCGGCGACCCCGTCGCCGTGGCGCGGGCCGGCGTCGAGGAGGCACGCCAGAAGCTGCACGACGTCGTCATCGTGGACACCGCCGGCCGTCTAGGCGTCGACGCCGACATGATGGAGCAGGCGCGCCAGATCCGCCGCGCCATTGTGCCCAACGAAGTCCTCTTCGTGATCGACTCCATGATCGGCCAGGACGCCGTCAACACGGCGACCGCCTTCGATGAGGGCGTGAACTTCACCGGCATCGTGCTGTCAAAGCTCGACGGCGACGCGCGCGGCGGTGCCGCACTGTCCGTTTCGTCGGTCACCGGCAAGCCCGTGATGTTCGCCTCGACCGGCGAAAGCCTCGACGACTTCGAACTGTTCCACCCGGACCGGATGGCCTCGCGCATCCTGGACATGGGTGACGTCCTGTCCCTCATTGAGCAGGCTGAAAAGTCCTGGGACAAGGACGAAGCCGCCCGGATGGCGAAGAAGTTCGCCGACCAGGAGGACTTCACGCTCGACGACTTCCTCGCCCAGATGCAGCAGATCCGCAAAATGGGCTCGATGAAGAAGATGCTCATGATGATGCCCGGTGCGCAGAACATCCGGCAGCAGCTGGAGCAGTTCGATGAGCGCGAGATCGACCGGGTGGAGGCCATTGTCCGCTCCATGACCCCGCACGAGCGTGTGGCTCCCAAGATCATCAACGGCTCCCGCCGAGCCCGCATCGCCCGGGGCTCCGGCGTGCACGTATCCGAGGTCAACGGGCTGCTGGAGCGCTTCGCCCAGGCCCAGAAGATGATGAAGAAGATGGCCCAGGGCGGCGGCATGCCGGGAATGCCCGGGATGCCCGGGATGGGGGCAGGCGGTGCCCGCAAGGGCGGCGGCAAGAACGCGCCCAAGAAGAAGGCGCGTTCCGGCAACCCTGCCAAGGCGGCGCAGGAGCTTCGCGAGGCGGAGGCCAGGCGGGCCGCCGGGGCCAAGGCGGTGCCCACCGGAGCAGCCTTCGGCCAGCAGTCGGGCGACTTTGATCCGTCCCAGCTGAACCTCCCCAAGGGCTTCGACAAGTTCATGGGCGGCAAATAAGGAGCACGGTCATGTCGGCCGGCGCCGATGTCAGACCGCTGCCATAAGGTTGGGTCATGTTTAAGCAGCGGGTAGTGTTCGTCCACGGTGCCGGTAACTTCGGCTCCGTTGCGTGGCCGCGCCAGCACGGCATGGCCCTGCAGTATGACGCCCTGTTTCTTCGGCGCCACGGCTTTGACGCCGAGGCAGAGCCGCTGGAAACCGACTTCGCGGAGGACGCCCACATTGTGCTGCGGTCCCTGGCCGACGACGGCCGCGGGGCCGCCGGGGGTCACGTTGTGGCGCATTCGCAGGGGGCCATCGCAGCGATGATGGCCGCCGTCGAACGCCCTGACCTTGTCTTCTCGCTAACCCTCGTGGAGCCGGCATGCCTGTCGCTCACCGCTGAATTGCCGGCCACCGCCGCGCACCGCGCCCTGATGGAGCCGCTGTTTGAGGTCCGGCACCAGCTTGGCGACGACGATTACGAGCGCGAGTTCCTGCGCCGGGCCTTCGCCGCGGACACACCGGAGCCCAGCACCCCCGAGGCGAAGCGCGCGGCCAGGAGACTGCGGCTGCAGGCACCGCCGTGGCAGGCGCCGCTGCAGATCGTGCCCGGTGTTCCCACCCTGGTCCTCACCGGCGGCTGGGAGCCGCTGTACGAGGAAATCGCGGGATACCTGCGCGAGACCGGTGCCCTGCACCGCATCGCTGCGGGAGGGCACCGGCCCCACGATTCACCGGAGGGTGACCGCTTCATCAGGTCATTCATCGCCGAGGTCAGCCGCCGGGAGCAGCCCCGCGCCTCCTGAAGGCACGGCCTCCTGAGTAACGTCCCGCGCCCACCTCCGGCCGGCCCCCAATGCCAGCCGGACGTGGTCATGAACGCCGGTTAGTTGCGGGCCGACTCCGGAAGCCGCAGTTCCGGCAGGTATACCTTTCCGCCTGCAGCCAGGAACTCCTGGCTCTTCTCGCGCATGCCGTCCGCCATTTCCGCGAGGGCGGCCTGCGCCTCGGCTGAGCCGTACTCGTTCCGGATGTCCTGGCTGATCCGCATGGAGCAGAACTTGGGACCGCACATCGAACAAAAGTGCGCCGTCTTGGCGGGCTCGGCGGGCAGCGTCTCGTCATGGAAGGACTCGGCCGTCACCGGGTCCAGGGACAGTGCGAACTGGTCGCGCCAGCGGAACTCGAACCGGGCCTTGGACAGCGCATCGTCCCGCTCGTTCGCGCCGGGGTGCCCCTTGGCAAGGTCGGCAGCGTGGGCGGCGATCTTGTAGGTGATGACGCCGGTCTTCACATCGTCCTTGTTCGGCAGGCCCAGGTGTTCCTTGGGCGTGACGTAGCACAGCATGGCTGTGCCGTATCGGGCGATTTCGGTCGCGCCGATGGCCGAGGTGATGTGGTCGTAGCCAGGGGCCACGTCCGTGACCAGCGGGCCGAGCGTGTAGAAGGGCGCACCCTTGCAGAGTTCCTGCTGGCGCTCAACGTTCTCGCGCACCAGGTGGAACGGGATGTGCCCCGGCCCTTCCACCATGACCTGGACGTCGTACTCCCAGGCCCGCTGGGTCAGCTCAGCCAGGGTGTCCAGTTCGGCGAACTGCGCGGCGTCGTTGGCGTCCGCCGTCGCGCCCGGCCGGAGGCCGTCACCCAGTGAGAAGGCAACGTCGTACTTCGCGAAGATCTCGCACAGTTCGTCGAAGTGGGTGTACAGGAAGTTTTCCTGGTGGTGGGCCAGGCACCAGCCGGCCATGATCGAGCCGCCGCGGGAGACAATGCCGGTGACGCGGTTCGCCGTGAGCGGGACGTACCGCAGCAGCACGCCGGCGTGGATGGTCATGTAATCCACACCCTGTTCGCACTGCTCTATGACGGTGTCGCGGAAGATTTCCCAGGTCAGGGCGTTCGCTTCGCCGTTGACCTTTTCCAGGGCCTGGTAGATCGGGACCGTGCCGATGGGAACGGGGGAGTTGCGGATCAGCCACTCACGGGTGGTGTGGATGTCGTCGCCCGTGGACAGGTCCATCACGGTGTCCGCGCCCCACTGGGTGGCCCACTGCAGCTTGTCCACCTCCTCGGCTATGGAGCTGGTGACGGCCGAGTTGCCGATGTTGGCGTTGATCTTCACGAGGAACGCCTTGCCGATGATCATCGGCTCGGATTCCGGGTGGTTGATGTTGGTGGGAATGATGGCCCTTCCGGCGGCGAGTTCGCTGCGGACCAGTTCCACATCGCAGTTCTCGCGGAGGGCCACAAAGCGCATCTCGGGGGTGATGACGCCCTGCCGGGCATAGTGCATCTGCGTCACAGTCTTGCCTTCCGCCGCACGGCGGGGCACCGGCCTGGCGCCCTTCCATTCGGCGGAAGCCGCGCCGCGGCGCACGGCTGACTTGCCGTCGTCGAGCAGGTTCCGTTCACGTCCGTCGTACGTCTCAGTGTCCGCCCGCGCCTCAATCCATTCCGCACGGAACGGGGCCAGGCCCACCACCGGGTCGCTGCCGGGACCCGCCGTGCGGTAAACCCGCAGCGGTTCGTTCTGCTCACCGTTCGGTGAAGGCTCCAGGGCGATTTCCGTGACCGGAACCCGCAGGCCGTCCCCCTCCAGATAAGCCAGTGAATGGGATTTCAGCGACTGCGTTACGGTAGCGGAACCGTTTTGGGCAGGGCTCTGCTGTGATTTCTGGGTACTCAATTTGCTGCTCACTTCCTTCGCCGGCATTACCCGGACAGGTTCAACGGTTCGCAGGCTGCACCAGCCTGATCTCAGCCCCTGCAGGGGCACCCGTGTGGTCGTAGACGAAGCTACCACAGCTGCGCCTTAGGCTGGTGTCATGGCGCACATCATCGAATTCAGTGGACCCGTGCTCACTGCGGCGGATGAGGAACGCCGCGGGCTCTGGGCCGTGGACGGGAAGCTGACGTTCAGTTCTCCGGACCAGTTGCCGGACGCGGTCGTGGACGGCTGGGTCCTGCCCGGCTTCGTCGATGCCCACTGCCACATCGGGCTGGGGCCGGGTGGTGCCGTGGACGACGACGTGGCGTATGACCAGGCCATAAGGGACCGCAACGCCGGCACGCTGCTGGTCCGGGACGCCGGAGCGGCCAGCGACACCCGCTGGCTGCAGCAGCGGGCCGACACGCCGCGGATCATCAGGGCCGGCCGGCATGTGGCCAGGTCCCGCCGGTACCTGAGGAACTTTGCGGAGGAAGTCGAGCCGGAGGGCCTCGTGGAGGCGGTGCGCAAGCAGGCCCGGGAAGGTGACGGCTGGGTCAAGCTGGTGGGGGACTGGATCGACCGGACCGCAGGCGACCTGGCGCCGTCGTTCCCTGCCGCGGCCGTGCGGGACGCCGTCCGGGCAGCCCACGACGAGGGGGCCAGAGTCACGGCGCACTGCTTCGGCGAGGACACCCTGGACGACATGCTGGACGCCGGCATCGACTGCATCGAGCACGCCACAGGGCTGCTGCCCCGGCACATTCCGCGGTTCGTCGAGCAGCAGGTGCCTATCGTTCCGACACTCATCAACATCGCCACGTTCCCGGACATCGCCAGCCAGGCCGGGCAGAAGTTCCCGCGCTATGCGGAGCACATGCGCGCGCTGTGGGCCCGCCGTCGCGAGCGTGTCCTGGAAGCCTACGAGGCCGGCGTCGAAATCTATGCGGGAACGGATGCCGGCAGCGTGATCCGCCACGGCCGCATCGCAGACGAGATCCTCGAACTCCACACCGCCGGGCTCCCGGCCGCGGCAGCGCTGGACGCGGCCTGCTGGCGTGCCCGCCGCTGGCTGGGGGCCGAGGGCCTGGCGGAAGGCGCGGACGCCGACGTGGTGGTGTGCCGGGAGGACCCGCGTACCGTGCCGGAGACCATCAGGAGCCTCACGAATGTGGTGCTCGGGGGAAAAATCGTGCATTAGGAATAAATTGAAGCTTCAAGTAATTTAGAGATGTAGAGGCCGCCGAAATCCGGTGGCCCGGACATCCGGGAGTATTCAATGACAGCAGCAGACAGCAGCCAGGACTTGCTTCCTGCCGATCTCACCATGGGCACCGTCATGCTCAAGGTGGGCGACATGAAGCTCATGACCGACTACTACCAGCGCGCCCTCGGCCTTGACGTCGTCGCCGAGCAGGACGGCGGCCTCTACCTCGGCCGGCTCAAGACGCCGCTGGTGCACCTCGCTCCCGCTCCGGGCCTGAACATCCCCGGCCGCGGTGAGGCCGGCCTCTTCCACACGGCGCTTCTGTTCGAGGACCAGTCCTCGCTGGCCGCCACCATTGCCAGCGCGGCCCAGTACGAGCCGCAGTCCTTCGTGGGCAGCGCCGACCACCTGGTGAGCGAGGCGTTCTACTTCACCGATCCGGAAGGCAACGGGATCGAACTCTACTGGGATCGCCCGCGCGAGGCATGGTCCTGGGACGGCAAGAACGTGGTCATGGACAGCCTGGCGCTGCCGCCGCAGAAGTACCTGCAGGATCACCTCACGCAGCAGTCCGTGGAAGGCCAGCGCGGCACCGACGCGGGGGTGGGGCACGTCCACCTGCAGGTGGGCGACGTCCAGTCGGCCCACGAGTTCTACGTCGGCACCCTGGGATTCGAAAAAACCGCAGGCTGGCACGGTCAGGCTCTCTTTGTGTCGGCCGGCGGCTACCACCACCACATGGCCATGAACGTCTGGAACAGCCGGGGTGCCGGCCCGCGCCGGGACACGCTGGGGCTGGGCGAGGTGCTCATCGAGGTGCCGTCCGGTGACGACGTCGGCGCCCTCGCCGACCGCCTCAGGGTCGCCGGAGTCGAATCGCACCACACCGGCGCCGAGCTCCGGTTTGAGGATCCGTGGCGCAACCGCCTCCGCGTCGCCGTGCGCTAAGTCGCGTGAACGCAGTTGGGTTAGGCTGATTTCGAAGAGCCCCGGCCGGTACTGCCGCTGCCGGGGCATGCACCGCCGACGGAATGAGGACACATCCATGGGCTTCACCGAAGTGTTTGTCGCCACCCACAATGACGCCCTCAAGCGTGCAGAAGCGCTGGAGGGCGGTGCCGCCGCCGGAGACGGCCTCCGGATTGCCGGCATCAGTGATTTTGAGATCGAACAGCTCGGCGACCTCGCGGGTGCCGCGGTGCACGCCGCGGGCGCGGACTACGAGCTGGCCATGGTGGACGTGGCAAGCGATTCGCTTCTGGGTGTACCGGCGGCGATGGTCCGGGCGCTGGCCGAGCTCCTCACCTACGAATCCGAGGGTGAGGGCAACGTTCTGGATGAGGTGGCCGAGCGCTGGGCCGCCGAGGATGACATGCCCTTTGGTGCCGGGGAAGCCAAGAACTACGTCCAGCAGCTGGCAGAGCTCGCCGGCACCGTGGACGAAGGCAGCCGGACCGGCCTCTACGTCTGGTCTTCCTAGTGCCGCCTGGACTTCCAGGCACGCCAAAAGACTCCATCCGCATGTCAAGTCGAAATAATGCGGACGATCTGGCACAATAAACAGGTACTCGATCTGCGCGGCCCCTCTCTCCGCGTCCGGATCCTGTCCTTTTCGAACCCCCCAGTACGGCCCGCCCCACGGGCGCAGAACGCGGGTTCAACCCCGTTTCAGAAACAGGAGTGACCACAAAAGTGGCCGTAAAGATTCGCCTTAAGCGCTTCGGTAAGATGCGCGCACCGTACTACCGCATCGTTGTCGCCGATTCACGCACCAAGCGTGATGGCCGTGCCATCGAAGAGATCGGCAAGTACCACCCCACCGAAGAGCCCTCATACATCGAGGTCAACTCCGAGCGTGCACAGTACTGGCTGTCCGTCGGCGCCCAGCCGTCGGAGCAGGTCGCCGCGATCCTGAAGATCACCGGTGACTGGCAGAAGTTCAAGGGTCTGCCGGGCCAGGAAGGCACCCTGAAGACCAAGGCCGACAAGGAAGCATTCGTTGCTCCGGAAAAGGGTTCCGTGATCATCCCGGAAGCCATCACCAAGAAGGCCAAGGCATCGGAAGCCCCCGCCGAGGCTGAAGCAGAGACCACCGAGGCTGAGTAAGTTGCTGGCAGAAGCGCTCGAACACCTTGTCCGCGGCATTGTCGACTCCCCTGAGGATGTCAAAGTCAGTGCCAAGAACAACCGCCGCGGGGATACCCTCGAGGTGCGCGTTCACCAGGAAGACCTGGGACGGGTAATCGGACGCCAGGGCCGCACCGCGCGTGCACTGCGCACGGTCGTGGCGGCGCTGGCAGATGGCGAGCAGGTCAGGGTCGACGTCGTCGACACCGACCGCCGCCGGTAACGCGCCTGCAACACTTGCCTTAACGTCCGGCCCCTCCACCAGTAACGGT
This sequence comes from Arthrobacter globiformis, assembly GCF_003261175.1. Taxonomy (GTDB): domain Bacteria; phylum Actinomycetota; class Actinomycetes; order Actinomycetales; family Micrococcaceae; genus Arthrobacter; species Arthrobacter globiformis_A. Next base: position 371,277 of record NZ_QLNP01000105.1, read on the forward strand.
GGAGGGGCCGGACTGCTTTGGGCCCTGAACGTCCTCAGGACGCCCGCAAAAGTCGTACATCAACACGCAGCTCAAAACAGAGGAACACATGCAGCTTCAGGTGGCCCGTATCGGCAAGCCCCACGGAATCCGCGGCGAGGTGACAGTCCAGGTGCTCACCGACGCGCCCGAGGACCGGTTCGTCCCCGGCACTGAGTTTGTGGTGGAACCCGCCTCAGCCGGGCCGCTCACCCTGCGCAGTGCCCGCTGGAACAAGGACATCCTCCTGCTCGGTTTTGACGAGGTGGCCGACCGGAACCGCGCCGAGACCCTGCGCGGCGCCAAGCTGTTCATCGAGACCGAAGAACTCGACGAGGACGACGACGAGGGTTGGTACGAACACGAGCTCGTGGGCCTCGAGGCCCGCGTCGGTTCCCAGGCGGTGGGTAAAGTCACGGCCCTGAACACCATGCCGGTGCAGGACCTGCTCGTCATCGAATCGGCCGATGGCAAGGAAATCCTCATCCCGTTCGTGGAACAGATCGTCCCCGAGGTGAACGTCGGGGAGGGCTACGTCCTGCTCACCCCGCCTGCGGGCCTGTTCGAGGTCAACGAGGAGAGCGCGGAGGACCCGGAGACCAGGGGCTCGGACTCCGCGGAGGACTCCGATGGGGACCTCGTCGGGGAGGACGCTGAGCCGGAGGCCAAAGCGTAGATGAGAATCGACGTCGTCAGTATCTTCCCCGAGTACCTCGCACCGCTGGAACTGTCGCTCATCGGCAAGGCCCGCCAGGACGGGCTGCTGGACCTGAACGTGCACGACCTCCGCGCCTTCACCACCGACCGCCACCGCACCGTGGACGACACCCCGTACGGCGGCGGAGCCGGCATGGTGATGAAGGCCGAGCCGTGGGCGCAGGCGCTTGAATCCGTGGCCGCTGTCCGTCCGGCCGGTGCAGCCAAGCCCGTCCTGATCGTCCCGTCGCCGGCGGGGGAGCGCTTCAACCAGGCGCTGGCGTACGAGCTTGCCGAGGAGGAGCAGCTCGTGTTCGCCTGTGGGCGGTACGAGGGCATTGACGAGCGCGTCATCGAATGGGCCGAGGAGCACTTCACGGTCCGCCCGGTCAGCCTCGGCGACTACGTCCTCAACGGCGGCGAAGTGGCTGTACTGGCCATGGTGGAAGCGATCGGCCGGCTGCTCCCCGGCGTGGTGGGAAACCCCGAATCGCTCGTTGAAGAGTCGCATTCGGACGGCCTGCTCGAGTACCCGGTCTACACCAAGCCGTCGGTCTGGCGCGACCGGGAGGTCCCGGCCGTCCTGCTCAGCGGCAACCACGGCAAGATCGCGCAGTGGCGCCGGCACGAGCAGTACCGCAGGACGGCTGAACGCCGTCCTGACCTGCTGCAGACGTTCGACGCCGGCACCCTGCCCCGTGCGGACCGCACCGCTCTCGCGGACCTGGGGTACGACGTCGTCGACGGTCACCTCAGGCCCCGGCCGGGAGCCTAGGCTGCGCCTGTTGACCGGGCAACGTCCCGTACGGCACGCACCGTCCCGGAATTAACCAATTCGTTCCATATGGGGCATAATTAATCCTTGTGTCTGCTGGGTCCGCGCCTGCCACAGGGGGAGCGTAACCAACAGCAAGACACCCCGGTACTGCCAAAGGGTGGCGGGACCGGACCTCAACACTTCGGCAGCGATTCCCGGAAATATCCGGGCTTGGCCGCCGTGACCCAAAGTGGATGACCTGTGGCGTTCACCAGGAGTGGATCAATGCATATCCTCGATTCCGTAGATGCAGCCTCGCTGCGCACTGACGTTCCCGAGTTCCGCGCGGGTGACACCCTCAAGGTTCACGTGAACATCATCGAAGGCAAGAACTCCCGTGTCCAGGTATTCCAGGGCTTCGTCCTGGGCCGCCAGGGCGACGGCATTCGCGAGACCTTCACCGTCCGCAAGGTTTCCTTCGGTGTCGGCGTTGAGCGTACCTTCCCGGTGCACTCCCCGATCATCGAAAAGATCGAGGTTGTCACCAAGGGTGACGTCCGCCGCGCCAAGCTTTACTACATGCGTGCACTGCGCGGTAAGGCTGCGAAGATCAAGGAAAAGCGCGACTTCAGCACCGCCAAGTAAGTCCAACGGACTTCACGGCGGGTCCCCGACCCGTGTCCGGCCAGCGCCGGAGCCATCCGCAACAGCGCCACAGGATACGGATCATGGACCAGACAAAACGCCAGCCAGGGAAACCGGGCTGGCGTTTTGTGTTGCTGGCAGTGCTGGCTGCCGTCCTGGTCAGCGGGCTGATCCGCTCCCTGTGGCTGGACGTCTATTACATTCCGTCCGCCTCAATGGAGCCGCTGTTCGGCACGGGTGACCGGATACTGGTGTCCCGCACAGCCTTCCAGTCGGAACCGATCCGCCGCGGCGACATCGTCGTTTTCGACGGCCGGGGCTCGTTCGCCCCGCTGAACAGCGGGGCGGGTCCGCTGCAGGAAGCGGCGGCCGCGGCGGGACACTGGCTGGGACTGTCCGGCAGTGATACTACATACGTAAAGCGGGTCATCGGGCTTCCCGGCGACCACGTAGTCTGCTGCGGCTCCGGCAAACGCCTCACAGTCAACGGTCAGCCGCTCGTGGAACCCTACCTCTATGACGGTGATGCAGCGAGCACCCAGAAGTTCGACGTGACTGTTCCCGAGGGCCGGCTGTGGCTGCTCGGGGACCACCGGTCGGTGTCCGCGGACTCCCGCAGCCTGCTGGGGGCGCCGGGCGGCGGCATGGTGCGGTCGGACAGGGTGATCGGCAGGCCAGTACAGATTCTCTGGCCGCTTGATAGATTTGCGTCGGTGGCGCGGCCGCCGTCGGCGGCCATAACAACAACAAAGGACGGACAGTAGATGCCGGAAATCGATCCCGGGAGCTCCGAACCGCAGCAGACTTCTGCGGGGCCGGGACGGCATGCCGCCCACGAGCCTGTTTCGGAAGTGCCCGCTCCCGGCGGATCCGAACCCGGGTCACCTGCCCCTGCCGGCGCCCGGCGCCAGGAAAAGGGCAGTCCCCGCAACCCCTTCCTGCTGTGGCTGAAGGAAATCGCCACGGTGGTGGTGATCGCCGTCGTGCTTTCCTTCCTCATCAAAACCTTCCTGTTCCGGGCCTTCTACATCCCGTCCGAGTCGATGGTGAACACGCTGGACATCAACGACCGCATCTTCGTGAACCTCCTCGTGCCTGAGCCGTTCGCCCTCGAGCGCGGAGACGTTGTTGTCTTCAAGGACACCAAGGGCTGGCTGCCGCCCACACCGCAAAAGGCCGACGGGCCGTTCAGCGCTGTTGAGGACGGGCTGACCTTCGTTGGCCTGCTACCGGACAACTCCGAGCAGCACCTGGTCAAGCGGGTCATCGGGCTGCCTGGGGACCACGTCATCTGTTGTGACGCCGGCGGAAAGATCACCGTCAATGGCGCCGGGCTGGACGAAGCGTACGTCAATCCGGCCGAAGTTCCCGCAGTGCGCACCTTCGACGTCGTGGTACCGCAGGGCAAAGTCTGGGTGATGGGGGACAACCGCAACCACTCTGCGGACTCCCGTGCCCACACCGACACCAACGGAGGCTTCGTGGATATCGCCGACATCGAAGGCAAGGCAGCGGTCATCGCCTGGCCGATGAACCGCTGGGCGGCACTGAACAACTATCCCGATGTCTTCAAGAATGTGCCGTCGGCAGGTTAGCCATGTCCGTTGCACCCACCCTTGATTACGAAAAGCGCTTCCTGCCCCGCGGGGCGCGGTTCCTGGCCGGCGTCGACGAAGTAGGCCGCGGCGCCCTCGCGGGGCCGGTGAGCGTGGGAATTGCCGTCGTGGACCTGCAGCACATGGAACTTCTCGCCGACGTCCGGGACAGCAAACTCCTCAAGGCGACGGACCGCGAACGCCTGGACCCGCTGGTGCGGGCCTGGAGCGTCGCCTCCGCCGTCGGACATGCCACTGCGCGCGAAATCGATGACCTCGGCATCATGGGCGCCCTCCGCGCCGCCGGAAACAGGGCCTGGTTCGAGATCCTCGGCTCCGGCATCACGCCCGACGTCGTCCTGCTGGACGGCAGCCACAACTGGCTCTCACCCGCCGTCCAGCCCTCGCTGTTCGACGAAGTCGTCACCGACCCTGGCTGTGACGCGCCCGTCCACACCCTGGTCAAGGCGGACATGCAGTGCCTCAGCGTCGCCGCAGCGAGTGTCCTGGCCAAGGTCGAGCGCGACCAGCACATGCGGGACCTGCACCTTGAGTATCCGGGCTTCGGCTGGGACGTCAACAAGGGCTACGCCACCGCGGCCCATCGGGAAGCCATCCGCACCCACGGCCCGAGCCCCTACCACCGGGTCAGCTGGAACCTGCTGTCCGAGTAGCGAACCTGCCCTCCGGGCAGCGCGGTGCGCGGGTTCCCGCCGCATGGTGCAAGATGGAACCATGAGTGCCGAAGACCTTGAGAACTATGAGACCGACATGGAGCTCCAGCTCTACCGTGAGTACCGGGACGTCGTGGGTCTGTTCAGCTATGTGGTCGAGACCGAGCGGCGCTTCTACCTCGCCAACCACGTGGACCTGCAGGCCCGCAGCGCCGACGGCGAGGTGTACTTCGACCTCACGCTCCAGGACGCCTGGGTCTGGGACGTCTACCGTTCGGCGCGGTTTGTGAAGAGTGTCCGGGTCATCACGTTCAAGGACGTCAACGTCGAGGAACTGCCGCGCAACGAGGAACTCGCGCTGCCCAAGGACGTCGACCTCGGCAACTGAGGTTTTTGACCCTCCCGGGTCTCCCCGGGGCACTGCCTGAGGGCACTGTTCCTCCACAGCCGGTGGTTCTCCGGCATCCCCGCCGCCTTTCCCCGGGATCCCCGCGACCTTTCCCACATAGCGTGACCGTGCCCTGTTCCGCGTGATTCCGCCCCCGCAGTCTTGATGCGGAGGTGGATATGAAAGCCAAGGATCTGCTGGGCCGGCGCGGGGAAGAGCTCGCGGCGGAGTACCTGGAATCGCTGGGGATGCTAATCCTGGAGCGCAACTGGCGCTGCCCGGACGGCGAAATCGACATCGTCGCACTGGACGGCGATGCCCTTGTCATTGCCGAGGTGAAGACGCGGCGTTCGCTCGCCTACGGTCACCCGTTTGAAGCAGTGGGCGCAGTCAAGCTCGCCCGGCTGCACCGACTGGGTTCGGCCTGGTGCCGCGACCATGGACTGCGGTTGCCGCTGCGCCGGGTGGACGTCATTGCCGTGCTGGACGACGGCGTCGGCAAACCCACCGTTGAGCACCTCAGGGAGGTGCTGTGATGGCGCTGGGGAGAGCCTATTCGGTGGCCCTTGTCGGACTGAACGGCTACGTCGTGGAGGTCGAGGCCGACATTGGCCAGACGCTGCCGGCCTTTGTGCTCCTCGGACTGCCGGACGCTTCCCTCAACGAAGCCCGTGACCGCATCCGCTCGGCGGCGCAGAACTCCGGTATTCCGCTGAGCCGGCGAAAGATCACCGCCAACCTCATTCCGGCTTCCCTGCCCAAACGCGGTTCCGGCTTCGACCTTGCCATTGCGATGTCGGTGCTGCGTGCCGCGGAGGACATCAGGCCCACCGGGCGCACCGTCTTCATCGCCGAGCTGGGACTGGACGGACGCCTCAGGCCTGTCCGCGGAATACTGCCTGCCGTGATGTCCGCAGTGCAGGCCGGGTTCCATGACATTGTGGTGGCCCAGGCGAACGCAGCCGAGGCCGAACTCGTCCCGGGTGCCAGGGTCCGCGGCTACCGGACCCTGGCGCGGCTGGTGTTCGATTTTGGTGCTGACCCGCAGGAACTTGTCCTCGACTTCGCACTGGAGGATGAACCCGCCGGGAGCGAGCCTGTGTCCGTGGATGCGCCTGTCCCGGACATGTGTGACGTGTCCGGCCAGGCAGAGGCGCGGCGCGCCCTCGAGGTAGCCGCCGCCGGTGCCCACCACCTGCTGCTGACCGGCCCGCCCGGCGCCGGCAAGACCATGCTGGCCGAGCGGCTTCCCGGGCTTCTGCCCGATTTGCGTGACACGGAGGCGATGGAGGTGACAGCGATCCATTCCCTGTGCCAGCTCCCCTCAGCCGGAATGCAGCTGGTCCGGCGGCCGCCCTTCGAGAATCCCCACCACTCGGCCACGGCCGCGGCGATCATCGGCGGCGGATCGGGGCTCCCGCGCCCCGGCGCGGCGTCGCGGGCGCACCGCGGAATCCTGTTCCTGGACGAGGCGCCCGAATACGAACGCAGGGTCCTCGATGCACTCAGGCAGCCCCTTGAGAGCGGCGAGCTGGTCATCCACCGCTCGGCCGGAGCAGCGGCCTACCCCGCGCGGTTCCAGCTGGTCCTGGCAGCCAATCCGTGCCCGTGCGGCAAGGCCTCGGGGAAGGGCATCGAATGCACCTGCACCCCCTTCATGCGGCGCCGCTACATGTCGCGCATGTCGGGGCCGCTCCTGGACCGTGTGGACATCCAGCTGCAGGTGGACCGTGTGTCGCTGGCGGACTTTGGCCAGTCCGGGGGAGCGGAGGACAGCGCAACGGTCGGTGCCCGCGTCCTGGCTGCGCGGGCAGGCCAGCTGCAGCGGCTTCAGCCCTGGGGCATGGAAACCAACTCCCAGGTGCCCGGACGCATCCTGCGTGGCGAGCTGAGACTGGCAACTGCCACAACCCGGATCCTGGACCATGCATTGGAACGGGGGGTCCTCACGGCCAGGGGCTATGACCGTGTCCTGCGCCTCGCCTGGACTTTGGCGGACCTCGCTGGCCGGGAGCAGCCGGACGGGAACGACATCGGACAGGCCTTGAGCCTCCGCCAGACCGCCTCAGCGGCGGCATGAAAGGAACGCACATGCAGAACGAGAGACTTGCCCGTGCCGCGCTGTCCAGGCTGATGGAGCCGCAGGACGCAGCGGGCCTGGCCCTGGTGCACGTTGCCGGAGCAGAGGATGCCCTGAGGATAGCCACCGGCCAGGTCAGCTACGGACCGGGGCTGGAACAGGACATTACAGGGCTGCTGGCAGAGCACAGTTCGGTGAATTCTTGGGCCGGCCTCGGTGCCGCGCTGAAACGCTGGGCACCGAGAATTCCCGACCTCGCCCCGGAGCGCGACCTGGCCACCATGCAGCGCCTGGGCGGCCGGATGATCATTCCGGCGGACAGTCTGTGGCCGCGCCAACTGTACGACCTTGGCCTGCACCAGCCGATCTGCCTGTGGTGGCGGGGCGTCGAGCTCGAACTTCCCCCGGCAGCCAAGGCGGTGGCCTTGGTGGGCTCTCGGGACAGTACCAGCTACGGCGCGTCAGTCACCGGTGACCTTGCCTACTCGCTGGCGCAGCGGGGCTTTACAGTGGTGTCCGGCGGCGCGTACGGAATTGATGCCCACGCGCACCGGGCAGCACTGGCAGGGGGCTCCGATGCGATGCCGACCATCGCCGTCATGGCGGGCGGCGTGGACCGCTTCTATCCCTCCGGCAACGAGGATCTCTTGCGTGCTGTAGCCAACCAGGGCGCCGTGCTCGCCGAAGTTCCACCCGGCTCCGCACCCACCCGCTACCGGTTCCTTCAACGGAACAGGCTGATCGCTGCCCTCGCGTCCGTCACGGTTGTGGTGGAGGCCAGGTGGCGGTCCGGTGCCCTGAACACCGCCCATCACGCGGAAACCCTGGGCCGTGCGGTCGGAGCTGTCCCCGGATCTGTCCACAGCGCGAACTCGGCCGGCTGTCACCGGCTCATGCGGGAGGGCGGCGCTGTCTGTGTCACTGATGCCGGGGAGATCGCCGAGCTTGCGTCTCCCAGCGGCCAATCCCTGCCTGATGAGAAGAGTGGGCAGTCCGCCGATCACGACGGCCTGACGCTCGAGGACCTCATCCTGCTGGACGCGCTCCCGCTGCGGGCCGCCAGCTCCGTCGAAAAACTCTGCAGTGTTGCCGGACTGGGCGCCGAATCGGTGCGCGCGGGCCTTGGCAGGCTGGCACTGCTGGGACTGGCCGCATCCGAGAAGGGAGGCTGGAAGCGCACCAAGCAGTCAACGTAGCGCCTGCCGCCTGGCGACGTCCCCCACGCCGGGCGGCCGTGCCGTCACATGATTAGCGTGCCGTTCCTCCATTCTGTGCCAAATGCTGGGACAGTGGGGGAGTGGAACACCAGGAACTGCCCGCCGCCCTCGCCAAGGCCGTCACGGGTTTCGGACGGTACCTGACGGGTGAGCGGGCCCGGTCCGAACACACGGTGCGCGCGTACCTGTCGGACGTCTCCAGCCTGCTGGGCTATGCGGCCAGCGAAGGAGTCTCAGATCCCGCGGGGCTTGAGCTGGGAACCCTGCGGCGCTGGCTGGGCAGCCAGAGCGAGGCGGGCGCGTCACGTTCCACCCTTGCCCGCCGCGCCGCCACGGCGCGGACCTTCACCGCCTGGGCGCTGCGGGAAGAACTCATCGAAACCGATCCTGCCCTGCGCCTGCAGGCCCCCAAACGCGACGGCGCACTGCCGGGCGTGCTGCAGCAGCAACAGCTCTCCCGCCTGCTGGCCGACCTCAGCGAAGCGTCGAAAGACGGTGATCCCATGGCCCTGCGCAACCGGGCCATGGTCGAGCTGCTCTACGCCACCGGTGTCCGCGTCGGCGAGCTGGCCGGTCTGGACGTCGATGACCTCGACCCGGACCGCAGAACCCTCCGTGTGCTCGGCAAAGGCAACAAGGAACGGACGGTGCCGTATGGGCTCCCCGCTGCGCTCGCCGTCGACGACTGGCTGCGCCGCGGGCGGGGGAAGCTCGCAGCCCCGGACAGCGGCCCGGCCCTGTTCCTCGGGATGCGGGGCCGCCGCGTGGACCAGCGCCAGGTCCGGAGCCTGGTGAAGGGACTGTTCGACGCACTGGGCGATACCTCCGCCACTGGGCCGCACGCCTTGCGGCACACCGCCGCCACGCATCTGCTCGACGGCGGAGCCGACCTTCGGGCAGTCCAGGAGATCCTTGGTCACAGCAGCCTCGCCACCACCCAGATCTACACCCACGTGTCGGTGGACCGGCTGCGGAAGAGCTATCAGCAGGCCCACCCGCGCGCCTAGCCCCTTTCTCCGGCGCGTCTTCTACACCACGCCGAATTGCACTGGCGTAATTTGGCGCTGTGCGGCACAATAAGATCCAAGCTCGGCAACTTTCAAGTTGTGCTTGAAGCACCGTCTCCAGGCGCCGCTTGTCAGCCCGGCAGTTAATTTCATAGATTGGCAGGAATCACCGGCACCACGCGGCGCCCGAAGCAGCAAGTATCCCGTCCATGCAGGTCGTTGGGGAAGACGTACCTACAGCTATGGAGGATGGAATGTCTGTTGCAATGACCCGCGGTGTGCTGTTTATTCACTCGGCCCCTACCGCACTGTGCCCTCACGTTGAGTGGGCCATCGGATCCGTCGTGGACAAGCGAACGGACCTTGAATGGACCCCTCAGCCCGCCGCGCCCGGCATGTTCCGCTCGGAGTTGTCCTGGACTGGCGCGCAGGGGACAGGTGCGCAACTCGCGTCTGCCCTCCGGGGCTGGGCACATCTGCGCTTCGAGGTTACCGAAGAACCGAGCCAGGGCGTGGACGGTGGTCGCTGGTCCCACACACCTGAGCTCGGCATTTTCCATGCCGTGACCGATGTGCACGGCAACATCATGGTGTCCGAGGACCGGATCCGCTACGCCTACGAGGCCGGGGCCGGCGACCCCTCCGCCGTCTATCATGAGCTGTCGCTTGCCCTCGGCGAGGCGTGGGACGAGGAGCTGGAACCCTTCAGGCACGCCGCCGAAGGCGCGCCGGTGCGCTGGCTGCACCAGGTCGGCTGACGCGCGGCAGCCCGGCTAAAGACTGCAGACCGGCTGACGCACCAGCCGCAGCCATTCCCCCATAGCACCGAAGAAGCCCCCGCCAACCGGCGGGGGCTTCTTCAGCGTTCAATCAGGGTCACATCACACGCTGCGGATGGCAACGACGGCGTTGTGCCCGCCGAAGCCGAACGAGTTGCTGAGCGCCACGATGTCGCCGGCCGGCAGGGCGCGGGCGGAAGTCACGACGTCGAGAGGGATCTCCGGGTCCTGGTTCTCGAGGTTGATCGTGACAGGGGCCTTGCGTTCGTGCACCGCCAGAACGGTGAGGACGGCCTCGACGGCGCCGGAGGCACCGAGCAGGTGGCCCATCTGGGACTTGGTGGCCGAGACGGCGACGTTCTCGACGTGGTTGCCGAGCGCTGCCTTCAGGGCCGTGTACTCCGGCTTGTCACCGACAGGCGTCGACGTCGCGTGGGCGTTGACGTGGACCACGTCCTCCGCCTGGATGCGGCCGTCGAACATGGCTGCCTTGAGCGCGCGGGTGGCGCCCAGGCCCTGGGGATCCGGTGCGGTGATGTGGTAGGCGTCGGCGGTCACGGACGTGCCGGCCAGCTCGCCGTAAATCCGTGCGCCGCGGGCGAGGGCATGCTCCTCGGCTTCCAGCACCAGCGCGCCGGCGCCTTCGCCCATGACGAAGCCGTCACGGTCAAGGTCGTAGGGACGTGAGGCGCGCTCGGGGTCGTCGTTGCGGCGGGAAAGTGCCTGCATCGAGGAGAACGCTGCCAGCGGCATCGGGTGGATGGCGGCTTCGGCGCCACCGCACATGACGACGTCGGCCTTGCCGGAGCGGATCAGGTCCAGTCCGAGGTGCATGGCTTCCGTACCGGATGCGCAGGCGGAGACAGGGGTGTGAGCACCGGCGCGGGCGCCCAGATCCAGGCTGACAGCGGCGGCCACGCCGTTGGGCATAAGCATCGGAACCGTCATGGGAAGGACGCGGCGGGGGCCCTTCTCCTTCAGCGTGTCCCACGCATCCAGGAGCGTCCAGACGCCGCCGATGCCAGTGGCGAACGCGACAGCCAGGCGGTCGGGGTCGATTTCGGTGATGCCCGAGTCGGCCCACGCCTCGCGGGCGGCGATGACGCCGAACTGCGTTGACGGGTCCATGCGCTTGGCTTCAACGCGGGACAGGACTTCAAGGGCGGGAGTGGTGCACCGGGCAGCGAAGTGGACCGGCAGTTCGTACTTGGCAACCCACTCATCCTCAAGGGTGCGGGCTCCGGAAACCCCCTTCAGCGCGTTCTGCCACATCGTGGGTACGTCGCCGCCGATGGGCGTGGTGGCACCCAGACCTGTAATGACTACTTTGCGTGTCATGGGATCACTCTCTGTCGGTGCGCCTGCCGTGTCCTGTGCTGCTGGCCGGAGGCCGGAGTGGGTGGCGTGCGGGGAAATCTGCAAAAAATTTAGGGGTTGTGCATCGGCTGGCCGGTCCGGAAAACGTTAGCGTCCGGTCCGGCCAGCCGGGTTCAGCCAGTGAAGGCTGGAGCCTGTAGGGGCTGACGCCCCTGACGGCGGGTGTCCTACTTACGCCTGGGCGCTGGAGATGAAGTCCACGGCGTCGCCGACGGTCTTGAGGTTCTTGACCTCTTCATCGGGGATGCGGACGCCGAACTTCTCTTCAGCGTTGACCACGATGGTCATCATGGAGATGGAGTCAATGTCCAGGTCCTCGGTGAAGGACTTGTCCAGCTCGACAGCCTCGGGGGCCAGGCCGGTCTCTTCGTTGACGATTTCAGCCAGTCCGGCCAGGATTTCTTCGTTGCTAGCCATTGATGGCTCCTTTTCTTGTTATTGCCGGCAGGGGATGCCGGAAATGGGCAAACCGCGGTTGCGGCTTGGTTATCGGAATTGTTACGGAAGGACAATTACCTGGGCGCCGAAGACCAGTCCGGCGCCGAAGCCAATCTGCAGGGCCAGTCCGCCGCTCAGGGCGGGGTTTTCCTGGAGCAGGCGGTGCGTGGCCAGAGGGATCGATGCCGCCGAGGTGTTGCCGGCGTCGGCGATGTCCCGCGCCACGGTAACGGTCTCGGGCAGCTTAAGCTTCTTGACCATCTCATCGATGATCCGCATGTTCGCCTGGTGCGGAATGAAGGCCACCAGGTCCTCGGCCTGGACGCCGGCGGCTTCCAGCGCCTGCTGGGCAACCTTGGCCATCTCCCAGACCGCCCAGCGGAACACCGTCTGGCCGTCCTGGCGGAGTGTCGGGTAGAGCTCCTGCGCCTCTTCGAGGAGCGCGAGGTCACCGGTGGAGTCGGAGCGGCGTGCCGCCATGCCAAGGTCGCGGACGTCCAGCATGGAGCGGGTCATGCCGATGGCATCCCACTTGCTGCCGTCTGATCCCCACACCGAGGGAGCGATGCCGGGGGTGTCCGACGGGCCGATGACAACGGCGCCGGCGCCGTCGCCCAGCAGGAACGAGATGGTGCGTTCGCGGTTGTCGATGACGTCGGAAAGCTTCTCCGCGCCCACAACGAGGACATAGTTGGCGGCCCCCGAACGGACCAGCGCATCGCCCTGAGCTATGCCGTAGCAGTAGCCGGCGCAGGCAGCGGAGATGTCGAAGGCAGGGGCAGGCGTGGCGCCGAGCCGGTCGGCGAGGCTCGCGGCGGCCGACGGCGTGGCGTACGGGTGGGTCACCGTGGAGACGATGACGGCGCCGAGCTGGGATGCCTCGATCCCTGCCTTCTGCATGGCCTCACGGGCGGCGCCCTCGGCCATGTCGATCACGCTGACGTCGGCGGGAGCACGGTGGCGGGTGACGATGCCGGTACGCTGGCGAATCCACTCGTCGGAGGAATCGATCCACTGGCACACATCCTCGTTGGTGACCAGGACGTCGGGGCGGTACGCGCCGATGCCCAGGATCCGGGTGTGCTCGTTGACCGGGGTCTGCTTCAGTACCGGCGTGCTCATGCCTGTCCTTCCAGTTCTGCGAAGAGTGCAAGGGCCGCGGACAGGTCGTCCGGCGTTTTGACAGCGACAGTCTTGACGCCCGGCATGCCCCGCTTGGCCAGTCCGGCCAGGGTACCCGCCGGTGCGAGTTCAATGACTCCGGTGACTCCGCGGTTCACGAGGGTCTCCATGCACAGGTCCCAGCGGACCGGCCGCGAGACCTGGGCGATCAGGCTGTCGACGGCGGCGTTGCCCGCGGTGACCTCCTGGCCGTCGAAGTTGGACAGCAGCGGCACGGCAGGTGCCTGCGGCTGGAGTTCCGGCCGGAGCGCCTCGAGGGCGCTCACCGCGGGAGCCATGTGTGAGGTGTGGAATGCGCCGGCGACCTTCAGCGGAATCACGCGCGCCTTGGCCGGCGGATTCTCGGCGAGGGCCTTGAGCTGTTCGAAGGTGCCCGCGGCGACGGTCTGGCCCGCACCATTGACGTTTGCGGGCGTTGCGCCGGCGGCTTCAATGGCGGCGAGGACCTCGGCGGGGTCGCCACCCACCACGGCGCTCATGCCGGTGGGTGTGACGGCAGCGGCCGCGGCCATGCTGTTGGCGCGTTCGCGCACAAACGTCATGGCTTCCTTTTCGGTGAGCACGCCGGCCAGCGCGGACGCCGTGATCTCGCCCACCGAGTGCCCGGCCAGGATGACCGGCAGGGTGTTGAGTTCGACGTCGAACAGCGACTTGGCGGCCACCAGCCCGGCCGCGACGATGAGCGGCTGCGCAACGGCGGTGTCCTTGATGGTTTCCTCGTCAGAGGTGGTCCCGTGCGCAGTGAGGTCGATACCTGCAATTTCGCTCAGGGAGGCCAGATGGCCTGCTACGGAAGGCAGTTCCAGCCACGGGGCCAGGAAACCGGGGGTCTGTGAGCCCTGTCCAGGGCAGACGATTGCAAGCACGTATCCAGCTTTCCAAATTACCGGGTGATTCATTGGTGTTTCCGTACACCAACCTCACGGGGTCAGATTGTAGGAAGTCTACAACGGTTCAGTTCGTGTTCCGCACGGCAACACGCTCGACGGCGGGCTTGGGGGGAGTGGAAAGCCGCCCCACCACAAGGGCCGCCTGCAGCACGAAAGCTTCCCGGGGGAGCAGCGGATCCCAGCCTGTCACGTCACAAACACGCTTGAGCCGGTACCGCACGGTGTTGGCGTGGACGAAGAGTTCCCGCGCTGTCGCCTCGAGTGAATGTCCCAGCTCCAGGTAGGTGCCGAGCGTCTCCACCAGCCCGTTCGACGCCGCTAGGAGCGGCCGGTAGATGTTCTTTACCAGCGACCGCCGGGCGGCATCGTCCCCGGAGATCACCCTTTCCGGCAGGAGATCGTCGGCAGCCACCGGGCGCGGGGCGGCGGGCCACGCCCGCGCGGCGGTGAGCCCGGCGAAGGCGGACTGCGCGGAGCCGCTGGCTTCCAGCAGGGAGCTGGCCTCCGCTCCGTAAACTACCGGGCCGGGCGCGAACATCTCGCTGAGCTTCACATAGGCGGTCTCCCGGTCGTGCACGCCGCCCAGGATCAGGATGAGGCGGTCGCCCTGGATGCCCACGAGGGCATCCTCCGCATACCGGCCGGCCATGCGGCGCAATTCGCTCACGTAGCTGGCGCTGGGTTCCGACGGAGAGTTCCCCACCATCACGGTGAAGCGTTCCTGCGCCTTCCAGCCGAGGGCGGCGATCCTGGAACGCAGCGCGTCGGTGTTTTCGCCGCGCAGGATGGCGTCCACGATCAGGGCTTCGAGCCGCGTGTCCCAGGATCCCCGGGATTCCGCGGCCCGGGCGTACACGTCGGCGGCGGCAAATGCCACTTCGCGGGAGTACCGGAGGACTGCTTCGCGCAGGGAGGGCTGGTCCGCTTCGGGAGCGATCACCGGAACCTGGTCCTCCACCACTTCCACGACGATCCGGATGAGCTGAAGCGCCTTCTGCAGGCTGATGGACCGGGTCAGTTCCGTGGGGGCTGTACCGAAAACGTCGGAAAGGATCCAGGACGGGGAACTGGGGCGCTCGTACCAGGTGACGAATGCGGCAATGCCGTTCTGCGCCACCAGTCCCAGCGCGGAGCGCTCGTCCGAACTGAGCCGGCTGTACCACGGCAGCGATTTTTCCAGCTGGCGCATGGTGGTCGTAGACAACTGGCCGACGCTGGCCCTGAGTTTTTTCAGGGTCTCCGTCTTCTCCGGAGTCATGGTCCGGGAGGACGGTTTGCGCGGTGCAGGGGCGGGGGACGGCTCGGGCATGTTTCGAGCATACGGTGCCTGCGGGACAAGCTCCATTTTGTGCAAAGGCTACAACTGCGGTTGCGCTGCGTCACAACCCCTTCGGCCTGTCAGGACGCACCCCAAACGACGACGGCGGCCCCCACCATTGGTGGGGACCGCCGTCGTACCTTTCAGCCTGGGGCCACGCCCGCAGGGTTCCCTGGCCGAGCTTGCGAGGCGAGGGTGCGGGTGGGGACTAGGACTCGCCTCCGGCGTTGCCCGTGGTGCCGGCGTTCACGTTGAGCAGGCGGTACTTCTCGATAGCCTGCGCCGGTGCCTGTCCGTCAACCTCACCCTTGGCTGCGAGCAGCTGGAGGGTCTTCACAACGACAGAGTGGATGTCGTTTTTGAAGAAGCGGCGGGCGGCGGCGCGGGTGTCGGAGAAGCCGAAGCCGTCGGCGCCGAGGGTGGCGAACTCGTTCGGGACGAATTGCCGGATCTGGTCCGGGACGGCCTTCATGTAGTCCGAGACGGCGACGACGGGGCCCTGGGCGCCTTCGAGCTGCTGGGTGACGAATGGCTGGCGGACGTCCTTGCCGGGGTTGAGGAAGGCTTTCTCTTCGGCGGCGAGGCCGTCGCGGCGCAGTTCGTTCCAGGAGGTGACGGACCAGACGTCGGCGGAGACGCCCCAGTCTTCGGCGAGGATCCGCTGGGCTTCGAGGGCCCAGGGGACGGAGACGCCGGAGGCGAGGATCTGGCTCTTGGGGCCTTCGGCGGTGGAGGCTGCGAGCTTGTAGATGCCCTTGAGGACACCTTCGACGTCGAGGTTCTCCGGTTCCGCGGGCTGGACGATCGGCTCGTTGTAGACGGTGATGTAGTACATCAAGTTTTTATCGGATGCAGTTCCGGTTCCTTGGCCGCTCGCGGCCTGACCGTACATGCGCTCGAGGCCGTCGCGGACGATGTGGCCCATTTCGTACCCGTAGGCGGGGTCGTAGGTGACCACTGCCGGGTTGGTGGAGGCCAGCAGCGGGGAGTGTCCGTCGGCGTGCTGGAGGCCTTCGCCGGTGAGGGTGGTCCGTCCTGCGGTGGCGCCGATGATGAAGCCGCGGGTCATCTGGTCGGCGGCGGCCCAGAAGGCGTCGCCGGTGCGCTGGAAGCCGAACATGGAGTAGAACACGTAGACCGGGACCAGGGGCACGCCGTGGGTGGCGTAGGCGGTGCCGGCGGCGGTGAAGGCTGCCACGGCGCCGGCTTCGTTGATGCCGGGGTGGATCAGCTG
>NZ_QLNP01000013.1 GCF_003261175.1 Arthrobacter globiformis
GCGCCGCCGTCGTCCCTTAACAGCGCGAACTGGCAGCTGATGCCCTCAAATTGGGGTTTTGAGAGCATTAACTGCCAGTTCGCCCGACCGTGAGATCCGTAACGTCCCGTCAGCTCCCAGCTTGCCTCGACGTGGCCACCGGGTAGTCTGATGTCCACCATGTTCACGCTGACTATCAATCAAACAGACAGCCGGCGCGACGGCGACCGGGTCCCGCATCTCCTCAAGGACCTACGGCATATCCCGGCGCGGCTGGACTTTGACCGCTCCGTGGAAGACGAGGTGCAGGGCATCGTCGATTGTGCGCACCAGGCGGTGGATGCTGCCCTGATCGCGCTCCGCTGCGGGAGCTGGTACGTGGGGATCGGCGTGGGCCCGGTAAATGAGCCACTGCCGAACCAGATCAAGGACGCCAGCGGGCACGGCCTCATCTACGCCCGCCGTGCCGTGGACCGCCTCCACAGGAGCAAAGAGCGCATCCCTGTGGCCGTGGAGGGTCCCCTGACGGAGGTTGCGGCCGAATCCGAGTCGGTCCTCCGCCTGCTGGGCCACATAGTCCGGGACAGGAGCGAGGCCGAGTGGCGCGTGCTTGACCTCCTGACCCCGGGGGTACGCGGCCAGCAGAAGACGGTGGCCGCCGAACTCGGCATTACGTCCCAGGCCGTCAGCAAGGCTGTGGCGAGGTCGCAGTGGAACGAGGAGCACGCAGCCCGGCCGGCAGCGGCCAGGCTCCTCTCGATGATCCTCGACGTGCGCTAGAGCCGCCTGTTACTGCTGGAGCCGCCCTTTACAAAAGGCCGAGCAGCACGTGGGCGGCGCCGTCGTCGTATACGGACTTGGTGACCTCGTCCGCGGCGGCCACCACTTCTTCCGGAGCCTGTCCCATGGCCACGCCGCGGCCCGCCCAGGTGAGCATCTCGATGTCGTTGCGGCCGTCTCCGATGGCAACCGTGGCGGCGGGATCGACGCCGAGGCGGCTGCGGAGATTCTCGAGTGCGCTGGCTTTGGTGACGCCGGCCGCGGCGATGTCCAGCCACGCGGTCCAGCCCACCGAGTAGGTCACACCGGCAAGGCCGATGTGCTCGATGGCTTCGTTGAACTCCTCCGGCGTGTTCTCCGCGCTGAAGACGACGACGCGGACGGCCGTGGCCTCGAGCATGGTCTGGAAATCAACACCGATGGCCTCCACACCGAAGCTGGCGTCCTGGAAGCGCTCGGTGGAGAGGAAGTTCCCGTCCTCGTCCTCCAGCGCATATTTCGCCGCCGGCAGGCGCTTGCGGAGGGCGCGGAGAGCCGGGCCGGGGTCAAAGGTGGCCTTGTGGATGATGTCGTAGCCATTGGGCAGCCCTGGGTCGAGGCGCAGTGTCACGCCGCCGTTGCAGCAGACAGCGTAACCGCGGTCCAGGCCGATCTGTTCAATGATGGGGAGGGTCGCATTAAGCGAACGCCCGGTGGCGATCATAACCTCGTGTCCGGCCGCCACCACAGCCTGTGCGGCGTCGCGGACCGGAGCGGACATGTGGCCATCGTGGTCCACGAGGGTGCCATCGACGTCCAGGGCGATCATGAGTTTCTGTTGTGCTTCTCGCCGGTCTTCGGTGCCGGCGGCTGAGAATTCAGTCAATGTAGTCATGCTTCCTAGTAGAGCAGGTGCCCCTGACACCAGCTAGGACGCAGAGCACAGCAGCGCGTGAACAGCGGGTAAATACTCACAGCTTGTCCCCGGTGTGAGTATTTACCCGCGCAACAGCTTCAGAACTAAAGAACGGGGAGCACCTCGAGGCCGCCGAGGTACTTCTGCAGGGCAGCGGGCACGTTGACCGAGCCGTCAGCGTTCTGGTGGTGCTCCAGCAGGGCCACGATCCACCGAGTGGTTGCCAGCGTGCCGTTGAGTGTGGCCACAGCCCGGGTGCCCTTGGGGCTGCCGTCCTCGGTGAACACGCGCTCACGGATGTTCAGGCGGCGCGCCTGGAACGTGGTGCAGTTGGACGTGGACGTCAGCTCGCGGTACGCGCCCTGCGTCGGGACCCAGGCTTCGCAGTCGAACTTGCGGGCTGCGGACATGCCGAGGTCACCGGCAGCAGTGTCGATCACACGGTACGGCAGCTCGCACTTGGCCAGCATCTGCTCTTCCCAAGCCAGCAGGCGCTCATGTTCGGCCGCGGCGTCTTCCGCCGTGGTGTAGATGAACATCTCCACCTTGTTGAACTGGTGGACGCGGATGATCCCGCGGGTGTCCTTGCCGTGCGAACCGGCCTCGCGGCGGTAGCAGGAGCTTTGGCCGGCGAAGCGGATGGGGCCGGCGGAGAGGTCCAGGATCTCGTCCGCGTGGTACCCGGCAAGGGGCACCTCCGAGGTGCCCACCAGGTAAAGGTCGTCCTCGGCGAGACGGTAGATCTCGGCGTCGTGCTTAACGTCGAATCCGGTGCCCTGCATGGTCTCGGGACGGACGAGCGTGGGGGTGATCATGGGAATGAAACCGGCCTCGATGGCCTGTTCCATCGCCATCTGCAGCAAGGCCATTTCCAGCCGGGCACCCACGCCGCGGAGGAAGTAGAAGCGAGCCCCGGAGACCTTCGCGCCGCGCTCCATGTCGATCGCGCCGATCAGCTCGCCGATTTCGAGGTGGTCGCGGGGTTCGAAGTCGGGGAATTCGCGCGGCGTGCCCACGGTCTTGACCACAACGTAGTCGTCCTCGCCCCCGGCCGGCACGCCGTCTTCAATGAGGTTGGGGATGGTGCGCAGCAGTTCTTCCTGCTTGGCCTGCGCTGCGTCGGCCTCGGCCGAGGCGGCCTTCACCGCACCCGCAAGCTCACGGACCTCGGCGAGCAGCGCCTGCTTTTCCTCGCCCTTGGCCTGCGCCACCTTCTTGCCGAACACGTTCTGTTCGGCACGGAGGTTCTCGAAGCTGATCAGCGCTGTGCGGCGCGCGGCGTCTGCGTCGATGATCGCGTCCACCAGAGTTTCGTCCGCACCGCGGGCGCGCTGGCTGGCGCGGAACTTGTCCGGATTTTCGCTGAGGTCTTTTACGTCGATCACCAGACAAGGGTATCGAATCCGCGGGACACTCCGGGCGGGATAGTGTTGGAGCACCATGAGCGACCTGCTTCTCTACGTCCTGATCGCTGCAGCGCTGGCCTTCGCCGTCTCCAGCTGGTGGGGCGTGCGCAGGCTGAAGGCCCTGCACATCCGCAGCGCGGTGCGGGAGGCGGCCCACGAGCACGGCCTGGAACGCCAGCGCGTCGCCGTCATCCTCAACCCCATCAAAGCCAAGGCCGATGAAGCCCGCGCCACCATCCAGCGCGCCTGCCTGGCTGCCGGCTGGGAGGAGCCGCGGTTCTTCGAAACGACTGTAGAGGACCCGGGCCACTCGCAGGTCCGGGCGGCGCTGGAGTACGGGGCCGACGTCGTTCTGGTGGGCGGCGGCGACGGTACAGTGCGCGTGGCGGCTGAGGCCCTTGCGCATACCGGGGTGGCCATGGGCCTGATCCCCCTGGGCACCGGCAACCTGCTGGCCCGCAACGTGGACCTGAACGTCTACGACCTGTACGGCAACATCCAGACAGCGCTCTTCGGCCACCAGCGGTTCATCGACACGGCGCGGATGGAAATCGAGAATTCGCTCACCGGCCACTCCTCAAGCCATTCGTTCCTCGTCATGGCCGGCATCGGCATGGACGCCGAGGTTGTGGGTGACACGAACGATGGCCTCAAGCGCGCCGTCGGCTGGCTTGCCTACACGGAAGCAGGAGTCCGCCATCTTCCCGGGCGCAGGAAGAAGGTAGCCATCTCGCTGGATGACCAGCCTGACCAGTCGAGGAAGATCCGCAGCGTCCTGTTTGCCAATTGCGGCCTGGTGCCGGGCGGCATCGATTTCATCCCGCAGGCCATGATCGACGACGGGATGCTGGACGTGGTGGTCATGAGCCCCCGCAGCGCTGTGGGCTGGCTGGCGATGTACGCCAAGATCCTGTTCAAGCACAAGCGGCATCTGCCGGTCATGAGCATGTACCGTTCCGGCAAGGTGGTCATCAGGTGCCCGGAACCCATGCCCACCCAGCTCGACGGCGACACGTCGGGGGACGCCACGAAGGTGACGGTCCAGGTGGAACCGGGATCGCTGCTGGTACGGGTCAGGGAAGAAACCGCGCCCCTGGGAACGCGCGCCTAGGCTGAACGCGCCCCTACGCTGACTGCGCGGTGCCTGCGTGTTTGGCGGACTCGGCAGCGGCCTTAGCGGCTGCCCGGGCCTCGGACTGTTCGCGAATCA
Source organism: Arthrobacter globiformis (assembly GCF_003261175.1). Classification (GTDB taxonomy): domain Bacteria; phylum Actinomycetota; class Actinomycetes; order Actinomycetales; family Micrococcaceae; genus Arthrobacter; species Arthrobacter globiformis_A. The sequence continues at coordinate 4,271 of NZ_QLNP01000013.1, forward strand.
TGGCCTGCTCTTCTTCGAAACGCAGGCGGTCCGCACGGTCGGCCTCATCCCCGTCCCAGTCCTGGTTCTCAGCTGTGGGCCTTGGGTTGACGATCATTCCCTGGCCGTCATTGTCATTCTTGTCCGACATGACCCGCTCCTTTCGCTGGGGCCATCCCTTTGTTGATCATGCAAGCATACGCACAGCAACATTTGCAGGGAAGTGCCCCGAGGAGCATTTATCTACGCTGACGGCGAAGCTTCCACCGGCAACTCCGGGCCCAGGGATCCGCCATCGAGTATCCCATTGACCCATTCATGCGCGGCCCGGAATGCCTCGTCGGACGTGTGCTCGGGTACTACGGGCGCCTGCGCGTCGGCACGGCCGTAGGAACCGAGGAACCGCGTGGCAGGGCTGATGCGGTGCAGGCCGGCGAGGGCGTCGGCCACCCGCGCATCACCTACGTGGCCGTCGGCGTCGATACTGAAGAAGTAGTGCCCCAGGTACTGCCCCGTAGGCCGGGACTCGATGCGGCTCAGGTTAACTCCGCGGGTGGCGAACTGGTCCAGGATTTCCATCAGCGCGCCCGGCCGGTCCTCGGGTAGGGGCACCACGACCGTTGTCTTGTCCGCGCCGGTCCGGGCCGGCAGGACACCAGGACGGCTGACCAGGATGAACCGGGTCACGGCGCCGGGATTGTCTCCAATGTTTTCGGCCAGCACGTGGAGGCCGGGCTGCTCCGCGGCGACTATCGGCGCGCAAATGGCGGCGTCGTAGTGCGCATCATCCTCCAGCAGCCCCATCGCGGCAGCGGCCGTGGAGGAACCCGGCACGTATTCTGCACCGGGAATATTTTCATCAACCCACAGGCGGCACTGTGCCCACGCGTGCCCGTGCGTGGAGATCCGGCGGATCCGGGAAAGTTCGACGCCGGGCCTCGCCACCAGTACGAAGCTGATAGGCACAAGGGCCTCACGGATGATCCGCAGTTCCTGTCCGGCGGCAATGGCGTCCAGGGTGGCCGTGACGCCGCCCTCCACCGAGTTCTCGATGGGCACCATCGCAGCGTCGGCCGACCCGTCCCGCACCCTGTCCAGCGCCGCGTTGACGTTGGAGGACGGGATGCGCACGGCTTCGGCCGCATCCGGAACCTGCAGGAGCGCCGCCTCCGTGAACGTGCCCTCGGGGCCGAGGAAAGTGTAGGTGCGGGGCGCGGCAGGCATGGGTATTCCTTTGCGGGTACGGGAAGGGCAGAGCGACGGCGGGCCGGACCGGCCTACAGAACCACGGGCTTGAGGCCGTTGTCGGACACCAGCGGCTTGCCGGATTCCAGCCACTGGTCCATCCCGCCCGCCACGTTGACCGCCGTATACCCTTGGCCCACCAGCCACTGGGCTGCGCGGAAGGAGCGCCCGCCGGTCCGGCAGATGACGTACAGGTCCTCGTCCGGGTCGAGGTCGTCCAGCTTGCCGGGCAGCTGGTCCAAGGGGATGTGCAGGGCGCCCTCAGCGTGCCCGGCTGCCCATTCGTAGTCCTCCCGCACGTCCAGGATGGTGGCGTCCGCGGGGACGTCCTTCACGGTGACGGTATCGAAGTCGCTCATGGGAGTCCTCTCCTTGGCCTCAAGCTCACAGCTCCAGCGTATCGCCAGCGCAGCACCCCGTACCCTTCGGCCGGCACAGGTTACGCTGGTCCGAAGCCCGCGAGCCGCCGCAAAGGAGCACAGTGTCCGCCCCACACCGCCTCGCTGACATCCACCGCCTGCCGGCAGTGCAGCTGAGCGCCGCGCTGCGTTCCGGGGAGCTTTCCGCCCGCGAAGTCACGGCGCATTTCCTGGCGCGTATCGAGGAATCGAACCCGAGGCTGGGGGCCTTCATCACCGTCACCGGACCGAGGGCAATGGCAGAGGCCGCCGCCGCAGACGCCCTGTTCGCCCGGCGTCACCCGGACCAGCCGCTCCCGCCACTGCACGGGATGCCGGTCGCCTTCAAGGACCTCACCGATGTTGCCGGCGTGGTCACCACCCACGGCAGCGCAGCGCTGGACCGGCGCCCGGCACCGGCCGACGGCGCCCTCGCCGCAGCCCTCAGGGGCGCCGGCGCCATCTCCCTCGGCAAGACGCAGGTCCCTGAATTCGGGCTGACTGCCTACAGCGAAAACCGCATTGCACCGCCGTCGCGCAATCCCCTTGCCCTGAGCAGGAGCTCGGGCGGTTCCTCCGGCGGCAGCGCCGCCGCCGTGGCAGCGGGACTGGTGCCGTTCGCCCCCGGTACCGACGGCGGCGGATCGATCCGGATTCCGGCGGCGGCATGCGGCCTGCTGGGCCTGAAACCCGGCCGGGGCGTGGTCCCGGCGGGCGAAAGCAGCGGGGACCCCGCCGGCCTCGTGGTGGCCGGACCGCTGGCGCGCTCTGCGGCCGACGCCGCACTGCTGCTGGATGTGCTGGCCTCCAACGGCCCGGGTAAACAGGACGGAAGGAGCTACCTGGACACCGTAGGCCGCGCGCCTGCTTCGCTCCGGATCGGAGTCAGCCTGGACAGCCCCTGGGCCGGGATTTTCCCCTTTACCCCGGATCCGGAGGCGCTGGATGCGCTGGACGCCGGCGTCCGGCTGCTCACCGGCGCCGGGCACGACGTCGCCGAGGCTGAGATCCGGTACGACAACCGCTACCCCGACGCGTTCACCACCGCCTGGACGGCAGGAGTGGGTGCGGCCCGGATCGCGCCGCACCGCGAGGCCCTGCTGACGCCGCTGACGCGCACCTTCCGGCGGCGGGCGCAGCAGCGGAGCGCCGTCAAACTCAACGAATGCCTGGCGTTCCTGCGGCAATTCGAGCGCGACACCCTGGCCCAGTACTCTGCCTGGGACCTGATCCTGACGCCTGCACTGGCCCAGACACCGCGCCCGGTGGGCTGGTTCACCGGGACGGCCCACGGGGACGGCCGGTGGCCGTCCCCGGAATGGGCGGGCGACGCCGACGGCGACTACCGCAGGCAGTGCGAGTTCGCACCGTGGTCATCCATGGTCAACGTGTGCGGCCTTCCGGCCGTCAGCATCCCGGTGCACTGGACCGGGGGCAGCCCAGGAGCGGGACTGCCGATGGGCATCCAGCTGATCGGCCGGCCCGGCTCGGAGGTGCTGCTCCTGCAGGTGGCGGCCCAGCTGGGGTTCTAGGTTCGGCTACTAGCCGTTCAGATAGTGCTGGACGTGCTCGCGACGCTCGCCAGGATGGCCAGCCCCACAATCGCGAGGACCGTCAGGGCGAGGCCGAGATACCCCATCACCAGGCCGGCAATGGCGAAGCCGCGGCCTGACGGTTCACGCCGCAGCGCCATGTGGCCCAGGATCACGGCGGCCAGCTGCGGCAGGATGAAGACCCCGAAGCCCAAATAGACGGCGATGCCGCAGCACAGGCTGGCAATGCTGAGGCCCTTCGGCTGGGGCGCCGCACCGTAGTACGACGGCTGGCCGTACGGGCCGGAATACTGCTGATTGTATTGCTGGCCATACTGTTGCCCGTACTGCTGGCCATACTGCTGGCCGTAGGGGCTCACCGGCTGGCCGTAGGCATTGCCGCCGCCCGCGTCACCGTGCTGCCCGCCAAACTGCTGGCCGGGCGGGGTGTACAGCGGCGGATCGTACAACGGCGGGGCTGGAATGTCCGAACCCTGCTGTTGACCGTGCGGTTGGTGGGTGTCCGGTTTCGGCTCGTCGCCGGTTCCGGGACGCTGCTCTGTCATGGAAATCCCCTCATTCTGTCCTCAACAGAACATTACCGCCGTCCCCGGCCATTTATGCCGGGGATAGCTGATCCGGGCACTGGCTGGCCTTACTTTGGGAGCAGGTCCCACAACAGCCACAGGGGCGGCGCCAGCAGTGCCGCTGAAACGAGACCCGCGACGAGCGACCGTCCCACCACCCGCAGCACGGTACCCGGCCGGCGATCACCGCCATACCGGTAGTGCGGCGGGGCCGGACGCTTGTGGGCCGGAAGCTTGTGCGCCGGACGCCGGAGCACTGCCCTGGACGTGTTTGCGTCGTCCGTTCCCTGGGTGCCCGGGCGGCCTGCGCCGCTGGCCGTGGCTGGGCGGTAGGCAGGGTTCCGGACGGTGCCGGCTTCCGGCACCTGCGGACGGGTCAAAAGTTGCCCGAGCTGTGCGTAGAGCTTCAGGACCGACGGCGCATCAAGCACGTCCGGCATGCCGGTCACGGCGCCCGCGATGCGGTCGATCCCCCGCACCTCGATGCCCGTACCGGTGGTGCCCCACAGTTCAGGCTGGGCTGTCAGGCAGATCTGCGAGCGGACCAGTCTCCGCCACGGCGGCGGAAGGACCGCAGCCACCGCGGCTGCCTGCGCCAGCGACGTCTCCACCGCCGGGAACCGGTCATGTCCGTTCTGGAGGAGCGCGCCATCCACGACGTCGACGTGCCCGGACCAGTTCTTGACGCTGACCACCACCACACCGCCAGGTCCCACCAGGACATGTTCCAGCCGCGCCAGCGGGCGGCCGGGCCAATGGACATCGTGCAGCAGGAACCAGCCGCAGGGCCCCAGCTCGGCAAGCCGCTCGGCCACCAGGTGGCTGCTTTGCTCCGCACCGACAGAGCCGGCACCAACAAGGCCGGACCCAAGAGGGCCGGACCCAACTGGGCCCGCCCCGGCCTTGCCCGCTCCAAACTCGCGGGCGGGACCGAAACCCGCGCCCTCAAGCGGGCCCCCGTCGCCGGGGGCGAGGTGGCGCTTCAGCCGCGCGATCCGTTCGGAGGCGAGCCTCGTCCGTTCGAATGCTGCATCTCCAGCCCCCATTGTTCACCTCTGCATTGCTCGCTCGTCTTCCGAATGACCGGCCCAAGTCAACCGAACCAAATCACCCGGCCGTAAATTTTCCCGGGCCCAAAAGCCGGACGAATTGCCGGCTCCTACGGGCGGAATTACCCTCCCGCGGATGGCACGGCTGAAAATTCAGCCACAGTCTCCCGGCACGTTTCCGCTGGTCCGGCCACCCGGTACATGACACCGGGTGTTCCTGCCGTTTGAACGTAACAGCCACCTCAGGGGCGGGTATATAAGTACTTTTCCGCACTACTCAGTTTTTTGTTCCGGATAAATGCAAGTAGCGCGGAAATTTCGTGACATTCTGCGTCACAGGGGCCGGATTCCGGACACTCCGTGTTGACCTTCGCCGTCGTCTGGCATGCTGGTGCCATGGCTAGCCGAGCGGGCACAGTTGCCCAACCCCAAGACCTTGTCGACCTGACCGCACTGCTCGACGCGTACTACGACGTCAAGCCTGACCTGGGGGATCCCGGCCAGCGCGTGGCATTCGGAACCTCCGGGCACCGCGGCTCAAGCCTGAAAGCGTCCTTCAACGAGGGGCACATCGTGGCGATCACGCAGGCGATCGTGGAGTACCGCGCCGGACAGGGCATCACCGGCCCGCTGTTCCTGGCCAAGGACACCCACGGACTTAGCGAACCGGCGCAGAACTCCGCCCTTGAGGTGCTGGCTGCAAACGGCGTGAACGTCCTCATCGACGCGCGGCACGGCTACACCCCCACCCCGGCCCTGAGCCACGCCATCCTCACGTACAACAACAACGCCCCCGCCGGAGCAGCGCAGGCTGACGGCATTGTCGTCACCCCCAGCCACAACCCGCCGGCCGACGGCGGCTTCAAGTACAACCCTCCGCACGGCGGCCCCGCCGACACTGACGCGACGGGCTGGATCGCCAACCGCGCCAACGAACTCCTGGAGAACGGGCTCCGCGGCGTGAAGCGGATTCCGCTGGCCCAGGCCCTCGAGGCCGAAACCACCGGAAAGTTCGATTTCCTCAGCAGCTATGTGGACGATCTGCCCTCCGTCCTGGACCTGGACGCCATCCGCGACGCCGGCGTCAGGATCGGGGCCGACCCCATGGGCGGCGCGTCCGTGGATTACTGGGGTGAGATCGGCGAACGCCACCAGCTGAACCTCACGGTGGTCAACCCCACGGTGGATCCGCAGTGGGCCTTCATGACCCTGGACTGGGACGAGAAGATCCGGATGGACTGCTCTTCGCCGTCGGCGATGGCCTCCCTGATCAACCGGATGACTGTCGGTGCGGACGGGTCCACCGCGTTTGACGTCGCCACGGGGAATGACGCCGACGCCGACCGGCACGGCATCGTTACCCCCGACGGCGGACTGATGAACCCGAACCACTACCTCGCGGTGGCCATCGACTACCTGTACCGCAACCGCAGCGGCTGGAACCCGAACTCCGTTGTGGGCAAGACCCTGGTGTCCTCCTCGATCATCGACCGCGTGGCGGGCGGCCTCGGCCGCAAGCTGGTGGAGGTGCCCGTGGGCTTCAAGTGGTTCGTCCCCGGCCTGCTCTCCGGTGAAGGTGCATTCGGCGGCGAGGAATCTGCCGGCGCTTCCTTCAACAAGCGGGACGGCAGCGTCTGGACGACAGACAAGGACGGCATCCTGCTGGCGCTGCTCGCCTCAGAGATCACGGCCGTCACCGGCAAGTCGCCGTCGCAGCTCTACAAGGGCCTCACCGACCAGTTCGGCGCACCGGTCTATGCCCGGATCGACGCCGCAGCGACGCGGGATCAGAAGGCGGCGCTGGGCAAGCTGTCGTCGTCGGACGTCACTGCCACGGAACTGGCAGGCGAGGCCATCACGGCGAAACTGACAGAGGCGCCGGGCAACGGCGCGTCCATCGGCGGCCTGAAGGTGGTCACCGAGAACGCATGGTTCGCGGCCCGCCCCTCCGGCACCGAGGACGTCTACAAGATCTACGCGGAATCCTTCAAGGGCGCCGACCACCTCAAGCAGGTCCAGGCCGAGGCCAAGGCGCTGGTGGACGGGGTCATTTCCTAGGAAATTACTGGTTTCCCGGGAACAAGAAAGCGCCGGATGGCTGGTGGCCATCCGGCGCTTTCTTATGCTCAAGAAGCCCAAAACAGGACTAACATTGGAAGTGGCCCGGATGCATGCCTTGCAGTCTTGAACTGCAGAAATACTGTCCAGAATGCCTCCGGAATGTCCCCCATATTGCCGGAGGCATTCCGTGTCCGGAGGCCGTCCGCAACCTGGCCCTTAGACCGTGCGGACCACGTCCTCGTAAGCGAACTTGGGCTTTGCTTCACCCCAGGCCTCGGGGCCGGGCTGGCCGATGTTGACCACCAGGAAGCTCTTCTGGTCGCCTGCCGGGAAGAACTCCGCGTCGATGGCGGCGAAGTCAGCGCCGGTCATCGGGCCGGCGGCGAAGCCGAGCGAGCGGACGGCCAGGATGAAGTAACCGGCCTGCAGGTGGGCGTTGTTGTTGCCCGTGGAGGTGGCCAGGTCCGGTGCGGCGTCGTACATGGCCTTCGGGGCGTTGTAGCCGGGGAGGAATTTGTCCCACTGCTCCTGCCAGGCCGTGTCATAGCTGAGGATCGCCACCAGCGGCGCGGAGGCCGTCTTGGCCCGGTTCCCCGCGGACAGCGAGGCCACGAGCTTGGCGCGGGCCTCCTCCGAGCGCACATAAGTGACGCGCAGCGGCTGGGAGTTGAAGGCCGTGGGGCCGAACTTGGTCAGTTCGTAGATGGCGCGGGCCTGCTGCTCGCTGACCTCGCCGGTGAACGCGTTGGCGGTGCGGGCTTCGGCAAAGATGGCATCCACGGCGGCGGAGTCGATCACTGCTTCTTCATGGGCGATTGTCATTCGCGCCCCTTTCGCTAGGCCGACATACGCTTGCGGCGGCGTCGGGCAGTCCTGGTTGCTTTCGTTGGTTTCAACCGGATCCAGCGGCGCAGTCTTCCCGGACCGGCCAAATAAGCTGCGTGACGTTTCACACACGGCGGCGCCCAATCCTTGTTGCACGCTGCTGCCGCGGCTGCTGGCCGGAAGCCCTCTCGCGTCCACGTCCGGCGGGGTATTCTTGCTCCTGAAGATCCAGCCCGGCGAGCGGGCAAACTCCCTCGGAAAGGCCCCGCCAATGAGCATGCTCGGAATCAAATGGAAGCTGCACGGCAACGGCAAGGCCGTACGTCCGGGCGAAGTGGTGGCTCCCGGCGAACGGCTCGCGTGGCCCATCACCATCGGGGTGGGCATGCAGCACGTTGTGGCCATGTTCGGCGCCACCTTCCTTGTGCCGATCATCACCGGAATGCCGCCGGCCACCACGCTCTTCTTCTCCGGCATCGGCACACTCCTGTTCCTCGTGATCACCCAGGGCCGCGTTCCCAGCTACCTTGGCTCGAGCTTTGCGTTCATCGCGCCCATCACGGCGTCCCAGCAGCAGTTCGGCATTCCCGGGGCGTTGGGCGGCGTGGTGCTTGCAGGCGCCGGCCTCGCCGTGATCGGCGCGATCGTGCAGAAGTTCGGCGCAGGCTGGATCAACCGGCTGATGCCGCCGATCGTCACGGGCGCCATCGTGGCCCTGATCGGGCTCAACCTGGCTCCTGCCGCCAAGAACAACTTCGACGCCGCCCCCGTGACGGCGCTGATCACGCTGGCCACCATCATCGTGGTGAGCGTCCTGTTCCGCGGGATCATCGGCCGCCTCAGCATCCTGGTGGGCGTGCTGGTGGGCTACCTCGTGGCCATGCTCCGCGGCGAGGTGAGCTACGACAAAATGGACGCCGCAGCCTGGGTAGGACTCCCCCACTTCCAGACGCCCGAGTTCCACATCGGCGTGCTGGGCCTGTTCGTGCCGGTGGTCCTGGTGCTGGTGGCCGAGAACATCGGCCACGTGAAGTCCGTGTCCGCCATGACCGGCCAGAACCTGGACGGCGTCTCCGGCCGCGCCCTGATGGCCGACGGCGCCGCCACGGTGCTCGCCGGCTTCGGCGGCGGCTCCGGCACAACGACGTATGCAGAAAACATCGGCGTCATGGCGGCCACCAAGGTCTACTCCACAGCCGCCTACTGGGTGGCCGGCATCTTCGCCATCCTGCTGAGCTTCTCGCCGAAGTTCGGCGAACTGATCGCCACTGTCCCGCCGGGCGTGCTGGGCGGCGCCGCAACCATGCTGTACGGCATGATCGGCATCCTCGGCGTGAAGATCTGGGTCCAGAACAAGGTCAACTTTTCGAACCCGGTCAACCTGACCACGGCCGCAGTCTCCCTCATCATCGGCATCGCGGACTACACCTGGGCCGTGGGTGACCTGAAGTTCACGGGCATCGCGCTCGGGTCGGCCGCGGCCCTCGTGATCTACCACGGCATGAAGGCCATCGCGAAGGCCCGTGGCACCGCCGCCGAGCCCGAGACCGAGCAGCAGGGCCTGCCGCCAGCCGCCAAGGCAGCCATCAACGCCGCAGCAAAGAGGCAGCCCAAGAAGCGGTAAACGCTTCCCGGACTGCCTCCGAAAACAGTCTGCGGCGGGCTTACCCGGCGTCGAACGTTTCGTCGTCGTCGTTGGGTGACTTTTCCTTCGGCAGGTCGTTGCCGCTGCCGTCCGGAATGCCCGCTGCCTCCTGCCCGGGCTCGGAGGAGAACTGCCCGGCGCCGGATTCCTCGGCGTTGCCTTCGTCGATTTCGGCGTCCGCCGAGGGCACGGCCGTGTCTCCGTCCTCGGCGCCTGCCCCGGGTGAGGCGTCCGGGTCGCGCGGCAGCGGTGACTCACCGGGGACCGGGTCAAAGCCTGCCACGCTGCTTTCGCCCTCGGCGTGGAGCTGGTCGTCGGTTCCGCCGAAGCGACCGGCCCCGGGTTCGCCCGAGCTGTCCTGGTCCTCCTCGGCGAAGTGGCTGAGGTTCGGCGTGCCGGTCTGGAAGGTCTCACCCTCGGGGCTGTTCTGGTTCAGGCCCGCAGCGTCGAAGTCCTCCTCCTCGCGGGGCTGGGCAAACTGCTGGCCGCCGGCTTCCTGCTCCGCGGTGGGCGTGCCATAGCCTCCCGATTCCTCTTCCGGGGCTGCGTGCTGGTTGTCCTGGCTCATCTGTTCCTCCTGCTTGGTGGGGAGTTGCTTGGCTGGGATTACTGGAAACTCAAAGGCCTTTGCCGCCGGTGACGGGAACCACCGCCCCGGACATGTACGAACCGGCGTCGGACGCCAGCAGGACATAGGCAGGGGCGAGCTCGGCGGGCTGCCCGGCGCGCTGCAGCGGGGTGTCCTGGCCGAACTTGGGCAGCTTGTCAGGCCATTCGGTGGCCGGGATGAGCGGGGTCCAGATGGGCCCGGGCGCCACGGCGTTGACGCGGATCCCCTTGGGTCCCAGTTCCTGGGCGAGGGCCTTGGTGAAGGCCACCTGGGCCGCCTTGGTCATGGCGTAGTCAATGAGCCCGGGAGACGGGTTGAATGCCTGGATGGAGGCCGTGGTGATGATCGAGGCGCCGGCCTTCAGGTGCGGCACCGCGGCCCTGGCTGTCCACAGCAGCGAGTACAGGTTGGTCTTGAAGACGCGGTCGAACTCCTCGGTGGGAAGGGACTCAAGGCTGTCGCGGTTCTTCTGGTAGGCCGCATTCAGCACCAGCACGTCGAGCCGGCCAAACTCGGCTACGGCGTCCTCGACTATCGATGTGCTGAAGTCCTCGTTCCTGCCGTCACCGGCGAGGAGCAGTGCCCGCCTGCCTGTCTTGCGGATCCATTCGGCGGTGTCCTGCGCGTCGTCCTCCTCTTCGGGAAGATAGGAGATGGCGACGTCGGCCCCCTCGCGTGCGAAGGCGATGGCCACCGCCTTGCCGATTCCGGAGTCGCCACCCGTGATGAGCGCCGCTTTGCCCTCCAGCGCCCCGCTTCCTTCGTAGCTCAGCTCGCCATGGTCAGGCTGCGGATCCATGGGTGCGGTCAGGCCCGGCTGCTTCTGCTCCTGCTCGGGAAAGGGCCCTGAGTGGTACGTTCCCCGGGGATCGCCGGGCTGGTCGGACTGCTTGGCTGGGTCGGTCATTATCCACCTGCTCACATTGTCGGGCTGCGGGTTGTTCGAACCTAACGCAGGTTTGAGGAGCAAGTCCACCACCTGACGTCAGATTAGTCAGTAAACTTAGCATTTGTTGAAATAGGGGCACACTTGAGCCTAGGTTTGGAGCAAGCACGCGCGCTGCGGGCCAGACAGAGGAGGGCTCATGACCGATCCGGACGCCCCGGCTGGCAGCGGCAGAAATGAGACGCGCGAGGAGCAGCTGGACCGGAACTGGATGGAACTGATCCAGGAGCTGCGGGTCCTGCAGACGGGCGTCCAGATCCTTGCCGGTTTCCTGCTGACGCTGCCGTTCCAGCAGCGCTTTGAGACCCTCGATGATTTCCAGATCACGCTCTACCTCGTGAACGTGGCCCTTGCCGCTCTGACCACCGCGTTCATCCTCCTGCCGGTCAGCGTCCACCGCCGGCTGTTCCGGAAACGGCTCAAGGCAACCCTGGTGGCCAGCGCAGACAACATCACCAAGATCGCCCTCGGCGGAGTGGCTACCCTCAGTGTGGGAACCGCCGCGCTGGTGTTCGACGTTACGGCTGGCCGCACCGTCGGCCTCATCGCCGGCGGCGTGCTTCTCGCCGTGCTGGCCATCCTCCTGGCCTACGTTCCAGTACACCTGCACCGGAGGGCCAAGAAAGAGGGCGGCTAAGCCCCTTCCAGCACCTGGCGGGTGGCCCACGCGAGATATTTGCCGGCGTCGGACATGGCGTCCTGCGGGCTGGGCGCGACGTCCAGCAGCTGCGCCGCAGCCACCACACCGTGCTCGGCCAGTTCCTCCGGCGTGACCGTGATCCGTCCCGCCACGGCAACCACCGGGATGCCCCGATCCCGGGCGGCCTCCGCGAGCGCGATGGGCGCCTTCCCGGTGAGCGACTGCGAGTCCATGGAACCCTCGCCAGTGATCACCAGATCGGCGTCGGCAAGCTTCTCGGCCAAGCCCGTCAACGCGGCCACCAAAGCGAAGCCGCCTTCCAGCGTGGCCTGAGTAAAGGCAAGGAACGACGCCGGGAAGCCGCCGGCCGCACCGGCGCCCGGGACGTTGACGTCCCGGCCCGTCGCCTCCCGGAGGAGGGAGGCCCAGTTGCGCAGGCCGGCGTCGAGCTTCTCAATGGCGTCGTCGTCGGCGCCCTTCTGGCGGCCGAAAACGTGCGCAGCACCTGTGGTGCCGTAGAGCGGGCTCTGGACATCGACGGCGATCCGGAACGTGACGGCGGACAGCCGTGGATCCAGCCCGGTGAGATCCAGGGCAACGGCGTCGGCCAGGGACCCGCCGCCCAGCGGCACCACGTTCCCGGCGGCGTCGAGCGGTTTGAGGCCCAGCGCGCGCAGGGCGCCGCTGCCGCCGTCGGTCATGGCCGAGCCGCCGACGCCCAGCACGATTTCGGTGGCGCCCGCGTCGAGGGCAGCGGCGATGAGCTGCCCGCAGCCGTAGCTGTGCGCCCGCAGGGAGTTCTCCGGCGTCGGCTCCATGTGGGCCAGGCCGGAGGCCTGCGCGGTTTCGATGACTGCCGTGGTGGCGCCGGATCCGTCCTTTCGGAGGGCCCAAGCGGCGCCGATCGGCGCCAGGATAGGACCAACGACGGCGTTGATCCGCTCCTCATAGCCGGCTGCGACGGCGGCTTCCAGGGTTCCCTCGCCGCCGTCGGCCACCGGGAACTGGGTGGTCACGGCGTCCGGGTAGACGCGGAGTGCGCCCTCGGCGATGGCGCCGGCGGCTTCGACGGCGGTGAGTGATCCCTTGAACTTGTCCGGGGCAATGAGGATACGCATGCCCCTATCCTGCCACCCCCATTAGGGAACGCGATTACCCATTCCGTCATGCGGTCAGCTGCGCGACTCCTCCTGGCCCGCGTAGGTGTCCAGCAGCGCCACCGCACCCCTGCCGGCTTCGCCTTCCTCGGCCAGCGCGGAGCGCATGCCGTCCAGCTTTTCGGCGCCCGCCGGGAACGGCGGCAGGAGGGGCACATCCGGGTCGGTCAGGACCTCGATCACCACCGGGCGTTCCGCGGCGAGCGCCCGGTCCCAGGCATCGGCGAGCTGCTCCGGGGAGTCGACGCGGATGCCGGTCAGCCCCAGCAGCTCCGCATAACCGGCGTAAGGGAAGTCGGGGATTTCCTGGCTGTCCGGGAACCGCGGCTCGGATTCGGTCTCGCGCTGCTCCCACGTGACCTCGGCCAGATCCCTGTTGTTGAACACGCACACCACGAAGCGCGGGTCGGACCACTGCCGCCAGCGGTGCGCCACGGTTACCAGCTCGGCGATGCCTGCCATCTGCATGGCGCCGTCGCCGGCCAGTGCCACCACGGGCCTGTCCGGCCGGGCCAGCTTGGCCGCGATCCCGTACGGGACCGAGCAGCCCATGCTAGCCAGCGTCCCCGAAAGGTGCGCCGGAACTCCGGCCGGCAGGGTGAGCTGGCGCGCGTACCAGTAGACGCAGCTCCCGACGTCGACACTCACCTGGGCGTTGTGCGGCAGCCTGCCGCTGAGCTCGCGGACAACGAGCTCCGGGTTGACCGGGCTGGCCGGAACGCGGGAACGCTCCTCGGCGAGGGCGCGCCAGCTGCGGACCTGCTCCTCCACTTCCGCCCGCCACTGCTTGCGGGCTTGTGCCTGTGGACTGCTGGCCTGCGGTTGCCCGCCGGCACCCGTCAGCAGCTCTGCCAGCCTGGCAAGGGTTTCGGCCGCATCGCCAACGAGACCAACTTCCACGGGGTACCGGTTGCCGACCTTACGCCCGTCGATGTCCACCTGGACGGCCCGGGCAGCCCCGGGTTTCGGATAGAACTCGGTCCATGGGTCGTTCGAGCCGATGATCAGGAGGGTGTCGCAGTTCCCCATCAGGTGGGCGCTGGCTGTGGAACCGAGATGGCCCATGGTGCCCGCCGCAAACGGCAGCGCCTCATCCATGTGCGGCTTACCCAGGAGGCTGGTGGTGATGCCGGCGTCCAGCTGCTGCGCCAGGGCAATCACCTCGGCCTGGGCGTTCTTGGCGCCCTGGCCCACCAGGAACGCCACCTTGCTGCCGGCTTCCAGCACCTCGGCGGCCCTGGCCAGGTCGTCATCGTGGGGCAGCACCCGGGCGGGCTGCCATTCGGGCGCGGTGACGATGATGCCGTGTTCCTGGTCGAGCTCGGGGGCCGGGGCCTTCTGGATGTCGTGCGGGACAATCACGACGCACGGTGTGCGGGTTTCGAGGGCTGTGCGGACGGCGCGGTCCAGCACCATGGGAAGCTGCTCCGGGGTGCTGACCATCTGCGCGAACTGCGCTGCCACGTCCTTAAAAAGTGTGAGCAGGTCGATCTCCTGCATGTAGGCCGACCCCAGCACGCTGCGGCTCTGCTGCCCGATGATGGCCACAACGGGGACGCCATCCAGCTTGGCGTCATATAGCCCGTTGAGGAGGTGCACGGCGCCCGGCCCCTGGGTGGACGTCACCACGCCCACCTGGCCGGTGTACTTCGCGTGCCCGACGGCCATGAATGCCGCCGTTTCCTCGTGCCGGGCCTGCACGAACTCGACGCCGGCTCCAGCACCGCCGCCGTCGGCGCTGTCTCCGCTGTCGGTTCCGCCGCCCTGCGTACTACGGCGCAGCGCGCCCATGAAACCGTTAATGCCGTCCCCGCTGTAGCCGAAGACCCTGTTGACGCCCCAGGCTTTGAGGCGCTCCACCATTACGTCGGCAACCAGCCGGTCAGCCATCGCACACTCCTTTTGATAGTCGTTCCGCTATTCGTCGTGCCCCTGGTCCCCGCTCATCTGGTCTTCGGCGGGAGGCGTCTCGCCTGGCGGCACTCCCCCGCCAGGCTCGAGGCCCGTGACGTTGCCGTTCAAGGGGTCGGGGTTGGGCGTGGAGGCCGAGTCCCCGCGGGATGAGTCGTCGGTTCCGGCGTCGTCGGTTCCGGCTTCGCCTGTTTTGGCGGCGGCGCGGTCCGGATTGGCCGGGTCATTTTCGGGATGGTAGCTGCTCATGGTTCTGCGGTCCTCCTTGGAACAGGTGCGCCTGCGTGGCGACGGACTTCGGTAACGGACTAAGGCTGCCGGCGCCCGGCAACACTGGACTAATTGTAAGCATGCTGATAATTCTGGAACAGTCAGATGCCGCACAGTCCGGCCCGGCCGGAACGTTTCGAAGGAGCAAACTGATGGGAATCGGCGACAGCATTGGCAAAGCAGCGGAAAACGCGATGGAGGACCTGGGGCAGACGTCCGACCCGACCGACGACGCCCACGCGCCGGAGCCCGGAGCGTCCGACGAGGACATCCAAGTCCACTCCTCCATCAGCGAAGGCTCCAACGCCAGGGATGGCGACGACGGTCCGCGGGCAGGTGTGCGCACGACCTACACGCCGCAGGGCCCCGGCACCGAGGCCAGCGGGGGCCAAGGCACGGCAGGCGCCTCCAGTGCATCCGGCACGGACGAGTCAACTGACCAGTCAGCCGAAAGCGCTACGTCCGGCGGCATCGGCGCGGCCGGCACCACGGACGCCGGAGAGACAGGGCGCAGCGTACCCGGCCCGGCCGGGCTGCCCGAACCCGACCCGGCGGAACAGAGCTAGCGCCACTGCCCGCGTACCTGCAGGACGTCCTTCAGCAGGTCGGCGCGGTCGGAGACGATGCCGTCCACGCCGAGGTCCAGCAGCCGGTGCATCTCGGCGGGGTCATTGATGGTCCAGACGTGCACGTACAGCCCGAGCTCATGCGCCCGGCGCACGAATCCCGGCGTTACAACAGGAATGGCCCGGTAACGGACCGGCACCTGCAGGGCGTCGACGTCGCACAGCGCCCGGCGCAGCACCGCCCGCACCGTGGACGCCAGCGCGCCAACGGACAGCAGTGGCCCCAGCACCAGGAAGAGGGCATTCGCAAAGGTCCCAGCCGACGATGCGGTCCTGCGGCTGAGCTGCTTCAGGACCGCGCGGCGCCGGCGGTCGGAGAAACTGGCGATCAGCACCCGGTCGTGGATCTGGTGGCGCTCGATCGCGGCCACGACGCTGGGAACGGAGTGCCAGTCCTTGACGTCCAGGTTGAAGCGCGCGTCCGGAAACGCCGCCGCAAGTTCGTCGAACGTGGGCACGGGTTCCGTCCCGCCGATCCGGACCCGCCGCATTTCGTCGGCCGTGAGGTCATGGATCCTGCCGTGGCCGTCCGTGACCCGGTCCAGGGTGCGGTCGTGGAAGAGGAGCAGCTCGCCGTCGGACGTGGTGTGGACGTCCGTCTCCAGATGGGAATAGCCGAGCTCGACGGCGGCGCGGAACGCCGCCAGCGAATTCTCCAGGCCGGCCAGCGAGAATCCCCTGTGGGCCATGGCCACCGGCCGGCCCGCCCCTGGTTCAGGGCCGGGACCGGAGAAGTAGGGCAGGGTTCCCGTCATCCCCGAAGCTTAGACCAGCCTCAGGCGGGCATGATCTCCACGCCGTCGCTGCAGTGCAGCAGCGTGCGGCCGCGCCCGCCGTCGAGATCCACCCACACCACGGTGCGGTCCGGCGTGACGGCCGAGACGCGGCCGCCGGTTTCGAATCCCGGCGCAAGCAACACGCTGACCCGGTCCCCCTCACGCAGGGCGGACCAGTGCGGGGCCGGTTCGGCGGGACGGAGCGGAACTTCGGCAATATTTTTGGTCTTTTTCCTGGCCACGATGTCCCCTATCGGTCACTCACCAACAGGCCACACCCTATGGTGCGGACATGAACGCAAGTTGACCGCCAGCCGGGAGTTCGGTGGCAGGCGGGCGACGGCAGCCTTACGGCAGTTGGAGGCCCAGCGCGGCGAGCTTTTCCTCGAGAATCTGGGCCACGCCGTCGTCGTCAAAATGCGGCGCCTGCTGGCCCGCGGCCCGGATCGCTTCCGGGTGCCCGCTGGCCATGGCGTATCCGTGGCCCGCCCAGCGGAGCATCTCAATGTCGTTCGGCATGTCGCCGAACGCCACGACGTCCGCGGCATCAATGTCCAGCGAGGCGGCGTAGTCGGCGAGGGTGACGGCCTTGTTGATCCCCGGCACTGCGAGCTCCAGCATGGCGACGGTGGGCGCCGAGTGCGTCACCGAGGCCAGGTTCCCGACGGCGGGGCCCACCTCTGCGAGGAAGTCGTCGGCGGTGCCTTCGCGGACGATGGCCAGGAACTTGACGACGGCGTCTTCCGCGGTGAGCGTCGAGGCCAGCGGGGCGGGGGTGAATTCGGAGAGCAGTTCGCTTGAGCCGTTTTCGATGAAGCCGGGTTCGAGGTGGAAGCCGGTGAGGGTTTCGGCGGCGAAGAGGGCGGTGGGGCGCACCTTCTTGATGATTCGCCGGATTTCGAAGATGTCGTCGATGGCCATGGTCTGCGCCGAGACAACCTTGTCAGCCTCGAGGTCCCACACCACGGCGCCGTTGGAACAGATCACGGTGCCGGTGTGGCCCAACTGCTCCTCGAGCGGGTGCAGCCAGCGCGGCGGGCGGCCGGTGACAAAGACGAGTTCGACGCCGGCCTTCCGGCAGGCGTGGAAGGCCCGGATAGTGCGGTCACTGATTTTTCCGTCGTGCCCAAGGATCGTTCCGTCTATGTCACTCGCTACCAACCGCATGCTGCCAGTTTACGTGGGCGTGCCGGATGCTCAGGAGACGGGGAGGCGCACAGTCACCGTGGTTCCTTTGCCCGGCGCACTGCGCAGGCTGATCGAGCCGCCGTGGCCCTCGACGATGGTCTTGCTGATCGGCAGTCCCAGGCCTGCGCCCGGGATGGCCGTTTCCCGGGAGCGCGCGGACCGGAAGAACTTGGTGAAGGCCTGCTCCTGTTCCTGCCTGTCCATGCCGATGCCGGTGTCTGCGATCGAACAGACAACGTGGCTGTTGGCCCGGTGGGCGCGGGCAGTGACCCTTCCCCCGTCCGGCGAGAACTTGATCGCATTGGATACCAGGTTGCCGAAAACCTGGCTGATCCGGCCGGGATCGACGCGGGCGGTCAGGGTCTCCTCGACGTCGAGGACCAGTTCCACACCGCTGACGGTGGCTTTGGCACGCGAGGAGGCCACTACGCCGGCCAGCAGGCTGGCCACGTCGGCTTCCTGCAGGGTCAGTTCCACCCGCTCCGAGGCGACGGCTATCAGATCATTCACGAGGCCCAGCAGATGGTCGGCGTTGCGCTGGACGATCCGCAACTCCTCCTCGATGTCCTGGTGGCCGGGCTCGTCGAGGACCAGTTCGAGGTAGCCGAGGATGGACGTCAGCGGGGTGCGGAGCTCATGGGAGACGGTGGCCACGAAGTTGTCCTTGGCCGACAGGGCACGGATCAGTGCCGTGACTTCGGCGAAGGTGATCACCGCGCCTTCATGCTTTCCGTTCGTGGAAACCATGGTGCGGGCCGTGACGGAGTACGCGCGCATGTCCTCGCCCCCACCGGCCCAGTACAGCTCGTCGGTGAACGCCTCGCCGCCGGCCGCACGCGCCGTCGGGAAGCGTTCCGGCGGCACGGGGGTGGCGCGGTCAGCCTGGAACAGCCGCGGCCGGTTGCCGGATGGGGCCGGTCCGGACAGCGCCGCACCCGCCTGCAGCGCTCTATTGGTGAGCACGTCCCGTCCGTCCTGGTCCACCACCCATACGCCAACATTGACGGTGGAAAGGACCGCGTCCAGGAGCTCCTGCCGGCGGATGCTCTCGGCCACGGAGTCTGCCAGTGCTTCGTCCTTCCGGACCAGCGTCTGGCGCTGGCGGTAGAGGGTGCCCGCCACCACGTGGGCGGTGATGGCGATGGCGGCCATGACGAGGGGCAGGAAAACGGTCCGGATCATGGAGCCCTGGGTGGGCGCCGCTCCGAATGCTGCCGCGGGCAGCACAGTGCTGAGCGTGGCACTTGCCACGGCGACAACCACGCCGGCCCGGTTGCGGTCCACGGACAGCCAGATAACGGGAAAGACCAGCAGGAGGCTCAAGACGTTGAAGTTGGGACCGCCGGCCTCCCGCGTGAAACCGATGGCGACGCAGTCCAGCGCCGGAATGACGGCGTAGGCTCCCCTCGGGAGCCTGCCCCAGGGCACGGCAACGCTGAGGACAAAAAGGGCGGTGTGGGCCAGCAAGGCGAGCTGGAAGCGCGGATCGGCCAGCGTTTCAGGACGGAAGACCTTGGCGGCGGCAACCACCAGCACCACAGTCACCGAAAGAGGCAACTGCCGGACAATGACCCGGCCCCGCTCTCCAAGGCGGCCAAAGAAGGCATCCATCTTGTCAGCCAGTTCAGCGCCGGTGCCGTCGCCGTCGCCTGGCCGAAGCTCCGGCCGCACGTCCGGCTGCCGCAAATGACTCATCTGACTGTTTCCCCCGGAGCAGGTCGTTAGTAGTCCTCCGGCTGCATGAAGGGCACGGGTCACAGCCTAACCCGCAGGAGGCGGCCGGACGCAGGCTAGCTCGAGATAATCCCATCTTTACGAGGCAGATTTTTCCGCAGCTCATCTCCACGGGGCGGCGCCGTGGATTCCCTGACCACCAACTGGGTGGCAAGCTCCACGCGGTGGGAGTCAAGCTCTTCTCCCCGCGCCTGGCTCAGGACGGCCCGCAGGGCCGCTCTTCCCATTTCATGCAGCGGCTGGGAAACCGAGGTCAGTGACGGAACGGCGTCCTCTGCCAGCGTTGTCCCGTCGAAACCCACCAGGCTGAGGTCTTCGGGGATGCGGATGCCGTGATGTCGGGCTTCCCGCAGCACGCCAACGGCAACGCTGTCGCTGCCGGCAAAGATCGCCGTCGGCCGTTTTGGCAGGGCAATCAGTCGCCTGAGTCCCTCTATGCCGTGATGGGTCCGGAATTTTCCGTGAATGATGTACTCCGGATTCACTTGCACACCGCCGGAGGCCAGGGCGGACATGTAGCCATGCAGACGGGCCTGGTTGCACTCGGCCGTCTCATGCCCGCCGAGATAGGCAATGTCCCTGTGCCCGAGTTTGAGCAGGTGTTCCGCGGCAGCCTTGCCGCCTGCCCAGTTGGTGGCGCCGACACTGACAACGTCCGGCGGCGGAGGATTGAGAGGGTCCACCACGGCCACGGGAATGTTCCGCCGCCTGAGGGCTGTCAGCTGGGCCTCGCTGAAATCAGAAGTCACGAGGATCAGCCCGATCCTGCCGTGGGCAACCATCCGCTCAGCCCGCTTTTCCGGGCTCAGACCGGGAACTGCCCCGCTGCTGGACGTGCTCATGAGGACCTCCACGCCCACGGAGGCCGCGTATTCCAGGATCCCGTTGAGGACGGCGGTGGAGTAGGCCGGTGTGAAGGCATCAAAGGTGACCTCGACGATTGAGGGCTCGGGGGAGGCGATCCGGCGCTGCATAGGCGACTGGTAGCCGGCGTCCACCAGTGCAGCCAAGACTTTTGCCCGAGTCTCTTCTGCTACGTCTTCGCGGCCGTTCACCACCTTCGAGACGGTAGGCGTGGAGACTCCCGTCAGCCTGGCAATGGCTGCCAGGGTCATCTTCTTCGGGGGTGTCGAGAGGGACACAGCCAACCGCCTTTCGAAATGTTTCGGCGTAAGAAGTCTTACCTATGGCAGCCGTCGCGTCAACTGCCCCGGGCATTTCCGGGTAATGAGCGGCTTCGCAGAACCCTTGACCGTGATGGCGATCACTAGTACCTTTGCATCGTATCGAACGGTTATCGAAAAGTTTCGAGAGCCGCACAGCAATTCGTTCCCGTCTCGCAGCGGAGATGGGGTTTTCAAGCCTGGGAGCCAATGATGCCCCCGAAGGATGAACGGAAGACTAATGAAATTTCTGAGACTGCGCACTGCAGGTACAGCTCTCACTGCCGGTGCGCTTGCCCTTTCCCTCGCCGCCTGCGGCTCGAGCGGCCCGGCCGGCGGCTCCGTGAGCGCCGACTCTGCGTCGATGTGGGGGCTCACCGGCGGGAACCAGGCATCTCTGCAGAATTCTGTCGATGCCTGGAACAGCGCGCACAGTGACCAGAGCATCAAGGTCGAGTTCTTTGCCAACGATGCTTACAAGACCAAGGTCCGCACTGCGATTGGTGCCGGACAGGGTCCCACCTTCATATACGGCTGGGGCGGCGGCGTGCTCAAGTCCTATGTCGATTCGGGGCAGGTTGAGGACCTGAGTGGGTTCCTGGAGAAGAATCCGCAGGTGAGGGACCGTTACCTTCCGGCCGTGCTGAAGAACGGTGAGATCGACGGCAAGGCGTACGCCA
Organism: Arthrobacter globiformis; assembly: GCF_003261175.1. Lineage (GTDB taxonomy): Bacteria > Actinomycetota > Actinomycetes > Actinomycetales > Micrococcaceae > Arthrobacter > Arthrobacter globiformis_A. The sequence continues at coordinate 25,293 of NZ_QLNP01000013.1, forward strand.
TCCCCAACAACAACGCCCAGCCCGTGGTGCTGTACTACAACAAAGAAGTCTTCGAGAAGGTGGGCGCACAGCCGCCCAAGACCTGGGACGAGCTGATGGCACTGGTGCCCAAGTTCAAGGCCGCGGGTTTTGCCCCGTTTTCGCTGGCCGGGCAGTCGAAGTGGCCGAACCTGATGTGGCTCGAATACCTGGTTGAGCGCATCGGCGGCCCTGAAGTCTTCGCAAACATCGCCGCAAACAAGCCCAACGCCTGGTCTGACCCGGCCGTCACGGAGGCACTGACCAAGATCCAGGAACTGGTCGATGCCGGTGGGTTCATCAACGGCTTCTCCTCCATCGCCGCCGACAGCAGTGCCGACCAGGCCCTCCTGTACACGGGCAAGGCTGCCATGATCCTGCAGGGCGGCTGGATCTACCAGGGCATGAAGAAGGACGCCGGGAACTTTGTGAGCAGCGGCAAACTCGGCTTCACCTCGTTCCCCACCGTCTCCGGCGGCAAGGGCGACCCGGGCAACGTCGTCGGCAACCCCTCCAACTTCTGGTCTCTGTCCGCCAAGGCCACCGACGCCCAGAAGGAAGCGGCACTGAACTACATCAAGGACGGCATGTTTACTGAAAAGAACACGCAAGACCTGATCGACTCCGGTGCCGTGCCGGTGGTCAAGGGCATCGAGTCCAAGCTGGAGGCGTCCCCGGACAAGGACTTCCTGACCTTCGCCTATGGTCTGGCCAAGGACGCGCCCACCTTCACCATGTCCTGGGACCAGGCACTTAGCCCCGCCCAGGGAGACGCCATGCTCTCAAACCTGGACCAGATCTTCCTGAAAAAGGTTACCCCCCAGCAGTTTGTGGACACCATGAACGCGACGGTGGAGAAGTAACCGTGGCTTCGATTACAACCACCTCCCGGCGGACCCTGAGCAGGCAAAGCCTGAGCAAGGGTCCGTCGGGGTGGCTCGTCGCGCCGGCCCTCGTTTTCTTCCTGGTCTTCGCCGTAATCCCGCTGGCCGGGGTTCTGTTCCTCAGCTTCACCAGCTGGGACGGCCTGGGTGAAATCAGATTGGATGGCGTGGGCAGCTGGGCCTCCGTCCTCACCGATCCGGTGACCGGCAACGCGTTGCTTGTCACCGCCAAGATCATCGTTTATTCGTTTGTTGTCCAGGCGCCCATCAGTCTGCTGCTGGGAGTCTTCACCTCGGGCGCGCAAAAGTACCGGGCGGCCCTTGCGGTGCTGTACTTCGTGCCACTGCTGCTCTCGTCCGCAGCTGTCGCGATCGCGTTCAAGGCCCTCCTGGACCCCAACTTCGGGATGGGGCCGGGGCTGGGCATACCTGCCCTTGCACAGGACTGGCTCGGCAATTCGGACCTGGTGCTGTTCGTGGTGGTCTTCGTGATCGCGTGGCAGTTCGTTCCCTTCCACACCCTTATCTATCAAGGTGGTGTCCGCCAGATCCCCGCCTCGCTGTATGAGGCGGCACAGATCGACGGGGCAGGCCGGATTAAGCAGTTCTTCCACGTCACCCTGCCGCAGCTGAAGTACACCATGATCACCTCCTCCACACTGATGGTCGTGGGATCCCTTGCCTACTTCGACCTGGTCTTCGTCCTGACGGCCGGCGGTCCCGGCTATTCGACCCGCCTGCTTCCACTGCACATGTACCTCACCGGCTTCAAGGCCAACGACATGGGCGCGGCGAGCGCGCTGGGCGTCATCTTGGTCGTCATCGGCCTGGTCCTGGCCCTCTTCCTGCAGCGGCTCGGCGGACGCAACCGCAGCGCAAGCCAACTTGAAGGAGCCTGACATGGCCTCAACCACTCAGCTCGCAGTTCCTCCCGTGGCCCCGGCCACGCGGCGGCAGCCCGCGCCGCGCCGCGGCAAGGGCCCCGGCCGGCGTCCCAATCTCATCGGGTCACTCGGCGCGTGGATCTGGCTCGCAGTGATCATCCTGCCCGTCTACTACGTCATCATCACCAGCCTGAAGGACCAGGCCGGGTTCTTCACAACCAACCCGATGATGCCGCCCACCGAGCCCACGCTGGACAACTACAAGCTTGTCCTGGAAAAGGACTTCGCCAAGTACTTTGCCAACAGCCTCATCGTCACTGTCGGCAGTGTGATTCCCGCCCTGCTGGTCTCCTTCATGGCCGCGTATGCAATCGTGCGCGGCAGCGGCTGGTTCATCACCTCCACCAGCAAGCTGTTCCTGCTGGGCCTGGCCATCCCGCTGCACGCCACGATCATCCCGATCTACTGGATGATCACCCGCGCACACATGTACGACACCCTCCTGGCGCTGATCCTGCCCTCGATCGCCTTCGCCATTCCCATCTCAGTACTGATCCTGTCCAACTTCATGCGGGATGTCCCCAATGAACTGTTCGAATCCATGCGGCTGGACGGATGCAGCGACTGGACCATGATGTGGCGTCTTGCGCTGCCGCTGATGCGCCCCGCGGTGGTAACGGTGGGCATCTACAACGCCCTGCACGTCTGGAACGGCTTCCTCTTCCCGCTCATCCTGACCCAGAGCCCTTCCACCCGCGTGCTGCCGCTCTCCCTGTGGACGTTCCAGGACGAGTTCACCGCCAACATCCCCGCAGTGCTGGCCTCCGTGGTCCTCGCCACGCTGCCGCTGCTGGTGCTCTACGTGATGGCCCGCCGCCAGCTGCTCAGCGGCCTGACCGCCGGATTCAGCAAGTGAGCATCTCCGCAACTGAGCCGAAGAATGAAAGGAAAAAACCAATGAGTGACCGTAAGCCCCTGCGCGTCGGGATGGTGGGCTACGCCTTCATGGGCGCCGCGCACTCCCACGCCTGGCGGACGGCCCCGCGCTTCTTCGACCTGCCGCTTCAGCCGGAGCTGTCCGCGGTGGCCGGCCGGAACGCCGAGGGCGTCCGGGCCGCTGCCGGCAAATACGGCTGGGACAGCGTCGAAACCGACTGGCGCAGGCTGATCGAGCGGGACGACATCGACCTGATCGACATCTGCACCCCCGGCAACACCCACGCCGAGATCGCCATCGCGGCGCTGGAAGCGGGCAAGCACGTGCTGTGCGAGAAGCCGCTCGCCAACTCCGTGGAGGAGGCCGAGTTGATGACCGCGGCCGCGGACTCGGCAGCAGCCCGCGGGGTGTATTCCATGTGCGGCTTCAGCTACCGCCGCACCCCTGCGCTGGCCCTCGCCAAACGGATGGTCGACGCCGGGCGGCTGGGACAGATCCGACATGTCCGCGCCCAGTACCTGCAGGACTGGCTCAGCGACGCCAATGCCCCGCTCACCTGGCGGCTGGACAAGGAAAAGTCCGGATCCGGCTCGCTCGGGGACATCGGCGCCCACAGCATCGATGCCGCGCAGTGGATTACCGGCCGCCGGATCACCGGGGTCTCCGCCCTGCTCGAAACCTTCGTCAAGGAACGCCCCGTGGGCGGGGACTTCGTGGGCCTCGGCGGGCACGGCGCTACCGGCGAGGACGTGGAACTGGGTCCCGTCACTGTCGATGACGCGGCAATCTTCAGCGCCCGCTTCGAGGCCGGCGCTGCGGACGGCGGCGCTTCCGACGGCAGCGCTCCCGACGGCAGCGCTTCCGACGGCGGGCCGATTGGGGTGTTCGAAGCCACCCGCTTCGCCCTGGGCAGGAAGAACGCCATGCGTCTTGAACTCAACGGCACCAAGGGGTCGCTGGCGTTCGACTTCGAGGAGATGAACTCGCTGTCCTTCTACGACGCCGCCCAAGAGCCCGACGCCGGCTTCCGCCGGATCCAGGTCACCGAACCGGAACACCCCTACACCGGTAACTGGTGGCCCGTCGGCCACGGCCTCGGCTACGAGCACGTCTTCACCCATCAGGTGGTGGATTTCGTCAATGCGATCAGCGAGGGCCGCCAGCCATCGCCGTCGTTCGCGGAGGCGCTGCAGGTGCAAAAGGTACTGGCCGCCGTGGAAGCCAGCGCCACCGACGACAGCCGCTGGCAGAAGGTGCAGCCATGACCCGTCCCATCACCCTGTTTACCGGCCAATGGGCCGACCTGCCCTTCGAAGAGGTGGCCCGGCTCGCGGGCGAGTGGGGCTTCGACGGCCTGGAAATCGCCTGCTGGGGCGACCACCTGGACCCGGGGCGGGCAGTCGAGGACGACGCCTACCTGCAGAGCAAACTCGACATCCTCGACAAACACAACCTCAAAGTCCATGCCATCGCCAACCACCTCACCGGCCAGGCGGTCTGCGATGACCCCATCGACGAACGGCACCGGGACATCCTCTCCCCCGAGGTCTGGGGCGACGGCGATCCCAACGGCGTCCGCACCCGGGCCGCCGACGCGATGAAGACAACAGCACGGGCAGCCGCCAGGCTGGGCGTCAAGACCGTCACCGGCTTCACCGGTTCGTCGATCTGGAAATGCGTGGCCATGTTCCCACCCGCCTCGGATGCCATGATCGAACGCGGCTACAGGGACTTCGCCGAGCGCTGGAATCCGATCATGGACGTCTTCGACGAGGTCGGGGTCCGGTTCGCTCTCGAGGTTCATCCCTCCGAAATCGCCTACGACTACTGGACCGCCAAGCGCACCTTGGAGGCCATCGGGCACCGCGAAAACTTTGGCCTGAACTTCGACCCTTCCCACTTCATCTGGCAGGACCTTGACCCGGTGATGTTCCTGCAGGACTTCGCCGACAAGATCTTCCACGTGCATGTGAAGGAGTCGGTCCGCCAGCTCAACGGCCGCAACGGCCGGCTCGGCTCGCACCTGCCCTGGGCGGACCCGCGCCGCGGCTGGGACTTCGTCACCGCAGGGCACGGCGACGTCAAATGGGAACCGATCTTCCGCACGCTGAACGCCATCGGCTATGACGGCCCCACCAGCATCGAATGGGAGGACGCCGGCATGGACCGGCTTGTGGGCGCACCCCAGGCTCTGGCCATGGTGAAAGACCTTGCTGCCATCAGCCCGCCCGCCGCTGCTTTCGACGCGGCCTTCAGCACCCGCTGAGCTGTACCAGAGAACCCAACGCTTCACCCGACGAGACTGCAAGGAAACCATGACAAGCGAGAACAAGACCGCCTTGGTGGTGCGCGGGGGCTGGGACGGACACCAGCCCATTGAGGCCACCGAGCTGTTCATCCCATACCTGAAAGAGCAAGGCTACGAGGTGCGGGTGGAGGAATCACCCAAAATCTACGCCGATGCCCAATACATGGCCGGCGTGGACCTGATCGTCCAGTGCATGACCATGTCCACCATTGAAAAAGACGAGTTCGAGGGCCTGCGGACCGCCGTCGAGAACGGTACCGGCCTGGCCGGCTGGCACGGCGGGATCGCGGACTCCTACCGCAACACCTCTGACTACCTGCACCTGGTCGGCGGACAGTTCGCCTGCCACCCAGGCAAGCACCCCGACGAACGCAAAGGCGAGCAGGCGGACAACTATGTCCCCTACACCGTGAACATGCTCCCCGCAGCGAAAGAACACCCCATCACCGAAGGCATCGGCGACTTCGACCTCGTCACCGAACAGTACTGGGTCCTGGCCGACGACTACATCGACGTCCTGGCCACCACCACCCAAAAGGTACGCGAATGGGACCCGTGGCACCGCGAAGTGACGTCACCGGCCATCTGGACCCGCCAGTGGGGCAAGGGCCGGATTTTCGTCGCAACGCCGGGCCACCGCGTGGAAATTCTCCAGGACACCACCGTCCGCACAATCATCGAAAGGGGACTGCTGTGGGCAAGCCGCTAAACGCAGGAGAGCACACACGAGTAGGAATCATCGGCTGCGGCAAGATTGTTGAGCAGTACCTGGCCAGCTTCCGCCGCCTTCAGGACCTCATCAGCCTCGTGGCCGTCGCAGACCTCGACCCTGCGCGCGCCCAGGCGGTCGCCGACGACTACGAGGGCGTGCGAGCCCTCACAGTCGAGGAGCTCCTGGCGGCAGACGACGTGGAACTCGTGCTGAACCTGACCATCCCCGCTGCCCATGCCGACGTCGCCCTCAAAGCAATCGCCGCCGGAAAGAGCGTCTATGGCGAAAAGCCGCTGGCAGCGACAACCGCGGAGGCACGGCAAGTGCTGGAGGCCGCCGAGGCGGCCGGCGTCCTGGTCGGATGTGCTCCCGACACAGTGCTTGGGACCGGCATCCAAACCGCCCGCAAAGCGATCGACAGCGGGCTGATCGGTGCACCTATCAGCGCAACGGCCACCATGGTGACGCCCGGCCACGAACGCTGGCACCCTAATCCGGATTTCTACTACCAGCCCGGCGGCGGTCCCCTGCTGGACATGGGCCCGTACTACGTCAGCGCGCTGGTCACCCTGCTGGGGCCGGTGGTCTCCGTGGTGGGTGCTGCCAGCCACACCCGCAACGAGCGGACCATCGGTTCCGGGCCGCGGGCTGGGGAGAAGGTGCCGGTGGCCATCGACTCACATGTCACTGGGCTCCTGGTGCATGCTTCCGGCGCGTTGTCCACGCTGCTCATGAGCTTCGACGCCGTGAAATCCAAGTCGCCCAACATCGAAATCCACGGTGAACGCGGATCCCTGGCCGTGCCTGACCCGAACCATTTCGACGGCGATGTCCAGGTTTTCCCGCTGGGCGGCGACGACTGGCAGACCCTGCCGGTCTCTGCGGGCTACGTCGACTCCGGACGTGGCTTCGGGATCGCCGACCTCGCCGCCACGGTCCCAGGCTCCGAGCCGCGCGCCGGCGGTCAGTTGGCCTACCACGTCCTCGAGGTGATGGAGTCCATTCTGGCTTCGGCCCGGACGGGTTCCGCAGTGCAGATCAATAGCACGGCGGCCCGTCCGGAGCCGGTGGAACTGACGACAATGGCAGCACAGGTGGCCGAGGCCAGCTCGTAGAGGACTCAGCTAGGGCGACCTATTAGGCGGCGGCGGCATTTCCGCCGCCGCCTCACTCGTCGTGGGGTGGACCTTGGCCACTCCACTGACCGTTTTCGGGCAGGCTGTTGGCGGTTCGGTTTGTTCCCGGCAGTGGCGGTGCTGTGGAGCCATAGCTGTGGCCGGTGGGCGTGGTGATTTCGAAGGTATGTCGCGGCCCTGGCCTGGGCTGTGCCGTCCAGCCGGGGAGTTCTTTGGTGTGGTTGCAGGCTTCACAGAGACCCGCACCATTGGCGAGGGATGTCGGGCCGTCGTCGTGCCAGGGGATGATGTGGTCGTGATGGCGGATGGGGGCGTCGCAGTAGGGGGTGCGGCAGGTGTCGTCGCGGATTTGGATGAAGCGGCGCAGCGGTGCGGGAAAGAGCCGTCGCCTCGAGTCCATGGCGACCAAGTCGCCGGTTCCTGGTGCGGTGTATAGCCGGCGGATCCAGGTCTTGAGTTCCTCCCTGCTGGCGGCTGAATCGCCCGCGGCTGGTTGGACCGGCTGTTCTCCTTCCCCTGTGTGATGAGGTTTCGAGCGAAGGCGGCGGGGACGATGCCGTACCCGGCGAGGCGGGCGGGTTCGCTGTCGCCTTGGAATAGGGTGCGGTCCGTTATGACGAGGTTGAGGTCTATCCCCCTGATTCCGGCGGGGGTGCCGGTGGTCCATTCGACGAGGGTGTCGGCCTTGATCTGGTTCAGCGTGCGCGGGTCTCCGGCGGCTTTGAGGGTTTCGGCGTTCCGGGTCAGGGCCGTGTACACGGCGACTCCCTGGTGGGCAGGAAGAAGCGCGGTGAAATAGGTCATGCAGTCCGGGGCCGGGCGCAGGCTCACGGAACGTTCCGACGCGGCGTGGCGTGCACGTTGGGTGACGGAGCGGGGGTCCCGCCGAATCGCAGCCGCCCTGACGGCTGCCACCACGGCCCGGGTTCCCGCGCCGGTGAAGGTTCCGGTGTCGGCCGCGAGTTCCTCATCGACCGCGGTCCGGTCTTCCACGGTCAGGCAGGCCGTCTCTTTCACGAAATACATGGCGCGCTCTTCGTTGAGTTGGCCGGTGTCCAGCGCGCCAAGGGTGTGCGGCATTTCGACGACCAGGGCTTTAGACATCCCGAGCAGGCGGCCGCCGCGGTGCGGGGATTCGCCGCGGGCCAGCGCGATCTGCTCAGCCGCACCCAGGTCCCGGTCTTTGCCGCGGTCCTTGCCCAGGTCCTCCGCTGACAGCGTCCGGTCCGAGTAGTTCCCACGCTCCGTTTCTTCCTGGCGGAGCCGGGCCTCGAAGGTCACCGAGACCCGCGCCTGTTGCCCGGCAGCCCAGCACTTGACGTTCTCATATGCACGGACTTGATCGATCAGCCCGGCACTGTCAGCCGTGAGGTCAGCTGCCGGGAGAAAGCACCCCGCAGCAGCGCTCGAGGGAACGCCGTCGTCAAAGAGGTCGTCGCAAGAACGGTCCGCAAACAGGACCTCGGGGAAGGGATCCTCCGGGAGGGGTGCCGGATACACGGCGTCGAGATCGTCGTCATACGGCAACCCGTCGGCGGCAAACCCATTGTCGGCGAACGCATCGAAGTGGAAATCGGCGTCCGGAAAAGCAGCAGCCTGCAGGACGCTGCCGCGCGGCACCGCTGCCAAAGCCAGCTCCGATTTCCCAATTCCATCCATAGATACAGTCTGAGGAGGGGGTACGACATTAAAGGCCAATCCGGGACCAGATTCAGGCGGAATTCAGAAAACTTTTTTAATCACGGGCGAGCGGAAACTGGGTAGCACCTCAGGGCGTTCTCGGGCCTGAGAACGCCCTGAGCTGCTACCCAGTTGGGCGGGGGATAAGCTCAGCCTGCGGCCATCTCCACCTTGTGCTGCTCCACCTTGTGCTGCTCCACTTTGTACTGCTCCGCAATCGCAGGCCGGTAGTCCGGCTCCGGACGTCCATCCAGCGCCAGACTCCATGTCGGCCGCTCCCCCGTCAGCGCCCAGGCGGCCTGCACGGCCGCTCCCCGGGCCACGTACTCGCCGGGGCTGGGAACCAGCACGGGCAGGTCGAAAACTTGGGCGGCGATCCGCTGGACGGCGGGGTTCTGAACTGCGCCGCCGATCAGCAGGAGGCGCTCGGCAGGATGACCCAAAGCGCGAAGGGCGTCCAGACCACCGGCCAGCCCGCACAGCATCCCTTCGACGGCCGCCCGCGCAAGGTTGCTGCGCGTGGTCGACGCGATGGTCAGCCCGGAGAAGCTGGCCGTGGAGTGCGGCAGGTTGGGTGTCCGTTCCCCCTCGAAGTACGGGACCAGCACCACTCCACCGGCCCCCGGTTCAGCCTCCAGGGCCAGCCGGGACAGGTCGTCGAAGTCCACACCCAGCAACCCGGCGATAGATGTCAGCACCCGCGCTGCGTTGAGGGTCACGGCAATCGGCAGGAACAGGCCGCTCGCGTCGGCAAAGCCCGCCACCGTCCCGCTGGGGTCACTGATGGGCTCATCGGAGACGGCGAACACCGTCCCGCTGGTGCCCACGGATACGACGACGTCACCCGCCCGGGCGCCCAGGCCCAGGGCCGCTGCGGCATTGTCCCCCGCACCGGCACCCAGCAAAATCGGCCGCCCCGCAATGTCAGCGTGGACGGCGCCGGGCGAAGCGCCCGGCGCCAGGACTCGGGGCAGGATCACGGCATCCCCGGCTGCCTCCGACGCACCAAATGCATCCTGCCCGGCTTCAACAGCATCCCGCCCCAAGGCCAGCCTGAACAGCTCCAGGTCATACGCACCCGTAGCCGGGTTCCAGTAGCCGGTGCCGCTGGCGTCGGATCGATCGGTGGTGAGCTGCCCCAGGTCGGGGCCCAGCGGGCTGGCGCCAGCCGGGCCGTAGCCGCGCAAACGCCAAGTCAGCCAGTCGTGCGGCAGGGCGACGGCGGCCACCCGGCTGGCGATGGCCGGCTCATGGTCTCGGACCCAGCGGACCTTGGTGACCGTGAACGAAGCCACCGGTACCAGGCCTGTCCGCTTGGCGTAGTCCTCGGCGCCCACTTCTTCCGCGAGGGCTGCGGCCGACCCTGCCGACCGGGTGTCGTTCCAGAGCAGCGCCGGCCGCAGCACGTTGCCGTCCCCGTCCAGCAGCACCATGCCGTGCTGCTGGCCACCCACGGAAAGCGCGCTGACCCCGGAAAGCCCGCCGGCGTCGTCGAGCGCTTCGGACAGCGCCCGCCACCAGTGGTCCGGGTGGACCTCGGTGCCGTCCGGATGGCCGGCCCGGCCCTCCCGGACCAGGGCGCCGGTGTCCGCGTCCAGCACCACCACCTTGCAGCTTTGGGTCGAGGAATCGACGCCGGCAACCAATGACATGGGAACAGCCGTTGACGTAGGAGCAGCCACCACAGTACTACCGGGCGCCGAGCAGGTGCTCGATGAAGAGCTGCTGGAGCTTCACGAAACCGAAGCCCTTGCCGCCGAAGTAGGCGTCGGCGTCGAAATCCTCGTAGGACGAGCGGTCCGCGAGCAGCTGCTCGTAGCCTTCGCCCGGGTTCAGGGTGGGGACGTTGATCTCGGAAACCCGCGACGCCTCCAGGGCTGCCTGCACCTCGGGGTCGGAGCGGAAGGCCTTGGCGCGCTCCTTAAGCAGCAGGTAGGTCTGCATGTTCGCGGCAGCGGAATCCCAGACGCCGTTGATGTCCTCAGTCCGGCTGGGCTTGTAGTCGAAGTGGCGCGGGCCGTTGTAGGCCGGCCCGCCCTGCGGGCCGCCGTTTTCCAGCAGGTCAACCAGGGAGAAGGCGTTCTGCAGGTCGCCGTGGCCGAACACCAGGTCCTGGTCGAACTTGATGCTGCGCTGCCCGTTGAGGTCGATGTGGAAGAGCTTGCCCTGGTACAGCGCCTGCGCGATGCCGTGGGTGAAGTTCAGCCCGGCCATCTGCTCGTGGCCGGTTTCTGGGTTGATACCCACAAGCTCCGGCCGCTCGAGGGTCTCGATGAACGCCAGGGCGTGGCCAAGGGTAGGCAGCAGGATGTCGCCGCGCGGTTCGTTGGGCTTGGGCTCGATCGCGAAGCGGATGTTGTAACCCTTGTCCGTCACGTAGTCGCCCAGCAGGTTCACGGCCTCGCGGTAGCGCTCGAGGGCGCCGCGGATGTCCTTCGCGGCGTCGTACTCGCTGCCTTCGCGCCCGCCCCACATCACGAAGGTCTCGGCGCCCAGTTCGGCGGCGAGGTCGATGTTCTCCAAGACCTTGCGGAGGGCGAAGCGGCGCACACCGCGGTCGTTGCTGGTGAAGCCGCCGTCCTTGAAGACCGGGTGGCTGAACAGGTTGGTGGTCACCATGGGCACCACCATGCCGGTGGACTTCAGCGCACCGGTCAGGCGGTCGATCTCCCGCTGCCGGTCCGCCGCGGAGCAGCCGAACGGGAACAGGTCGTTGTCGTGGAAGGTGATGCCGTAGGCACCAAGATCGCTGAGCCGGTTGATGGCCTCCACCGTGTCCAGCGGCGGGCGGGTCGCGGAGCCGAACTGGTCCTGCGCCTCCCAGCCAACGGTCCACAGGCCGAAGGAAAACTTGTCATCACGCGTGGGCTGAATCGCCATTGAGTGCTCCCGTTTCGTTTGGAGGGACCTGCCCCTAAAGAAGGAAAGCGTAGATCCCTAATATGTTCCACAAACAAACATATTGCTTTTTTTCGACCTGTCAACCGTTTTTCGTGAACTAAATACGCAGTCCTGATACGCGGAAACACCTACCACCAGGCCGATGCCGGGTGTTATGTTCTTTGAAACACCAAACGAAGGGCAGGCAATGGTCAGCGAAGCAGGAACTGAGCTGCACACCGCGGGGCACAACTGGGCCGGCAACCTCAGATACGCCGCCGCACAGGTGCGGGAACCGGCGACGGTGGCGGAACTCCAGGACCTGGTGGCCGGAGCCCGGAAACTTCGTGCGCTCGGTTCGCGGCATTCCTTCAACCGCATCGCCGACACCACCGGCGTCCTGGTCTCGCTGGAGCACCTGGCGCCTGTCTTCGAGGTGGACCCCGCCGAGATGACAGTGACCGTGAGCGGCGGCACCCGCTACGGAACCCTGGCGGCCGAGCTCCAGCGGCAGGGCTATGCCCTGCACAACCTGGCTTCGCTCCCCCACATTTCAGTAGCCGGGGCCGTGGCCACCGCAACCCATGGCTCCGGCGACCGCAACGGCAACCTGGCCACCGCCGTCGCCGGCCTTGAACTGGTGACCGCCGACGGCGTGATCCTCACGGCGCGCCGCGGGGAGCCCGACTTTGACGGCATGGTGGTGAACCTCGGCGCCCTGGGCATCGTAAGCAGCCTGACTCTCGACATCGAACCGACATTTGGGGTCTCGCAGACGGTGTTCAATGCCCTTGACTGGGACCAGGTCCTGGCGAATTTCGACGACGTCACCTCCTCCGCGTACAGCGTCAGCCTGTTCACCGACTGGAGCGGGGACCGTATCAGCCAGGCCTGGCTGAAATCCCGGATGGAGGGAGGACCAGCACCGGCCGAAGCCATAGCGGAACGCGCCGGCTTCTTCGGCGGCAACCCTGCCAAAGAACCGAGGCATCCCATCGCCGGAGTGCCGGGAACCACCTGCACGCAGCAACTGGGCGTGCCCGGTCCGTGGTCGGACAGGCTGGCCCACTTCCGGATGGAATTCACTCCCAGCAAGGGCGACGAGCTGCAGACCGAGTACCTGGTCCCCCGCGAGCACGCCGTGGACGCCATCCAGACCATGCGCCGGCTGTCCCACCTGGTGACTCCGCTGCTGCTGGTCTCGGAAATCCGCACCATGGCAGCCGACAGTCTCTGGCTGAGCCCGAACTACGGCACCGACAGCATTGGCCTGCACCTCACCTGGCGGCAGGACCAGCCCGCCGTCGAGGCCGTGCTCCCGGTGATCGAGGCCCAGCTGGCGCCGTTCGGCGCCCGCCCGCACTGGGGCAAGCTGTTCGACGGCGATGCCTCCCGACTCGCGCCGCGCTACCCCCGCTTCGCGGACTTCAAGGCCCTCGCGGACCGCCTCGATCCAGAGGGGAAGTTCCGCAACGACTTCCTCAACACCAAGGTTTTCGGCAGCTGATATTGTTCCGATGATGTCTTCCCCTCGCCAACGGGCTGCCCCGACCGCGCCGCCCAGCGAGCTGGACCCGTCCCGGCGGAATAACCTGGCCCTGATCACGTCCCTGGTCCACCATCACCGTGTCCTCAGCCGCGCGCAGCTGACGAAAAGGACCGGGCTGAATAGGTCAACAGTCGGAACCCTGATCGGACAGCTGGTTGCGCTCGGACTGGTCTACGAAACCGCGCCCACGGGCGAAGCCCAGGTGGGCCGGCCGAGCCCCGAGGTGCGTCCGAGCCCCTCCATTGCGGCGCTCGCCGTGTACCCGGAGATCGACGCGGTCACCATTGGCCTGGTCAACCTCGGCGGCATCGTCCAGAAGAAGATCCGGTTCGCCACCGAACGGATTCCCAGCGCACGGGAGGCGGTCAACATCGCCGCTGCCGTGATTGAGGGGATGCGCACGGAGCTGGAGCACTCCTACCGGATCACCGGCATCGGCGTGGCGGTGCCCGGCCTGGTTAATCCCGACGACGGGACTGTGCGCCACGCGCCGCATCTGGGCTGGCGGGACGAGCCTGTGGCCCGGATGCTGAGCGAGGCCACCGGCTACGCCTGCCAGGCCGCCAATGACGCTTCGCTCGCGGCGGAGGCGGAACTGATCTTCGGGGCCGGCGCCGGGCGGGATAACCTCATATACCTCAACGGCGGGGCGAGCGGCGTCGGCGGCGGGATCATTTCCAACGGCATGCTGCTCCGCGGGGCGTCCGGCTACGCCGGGGAATTGGGCCATACCTTCGTCCGCACCTCCGGCGAGCAGTGTCACTGCGGCGCCACGGGCTGCCTGGAAACCGAGGTGTCCCAGGGACGACTCTTCGAACTTCTGGGCCTCAGCGGCGGCGACACGCCCCAGCTGGAGCAGGCCCTCCGCGCTTCAAGCAGCCCTGCTGTCGCCGGGGAGATCTCCCGGCAGTTGAGCTTCCTGGCCATCGCACTGCGGAACGCCGTCAACACCTTCAACCCGGAGGTGATCATCCTCGACGGCTTCCTGGGGGTCCTGTACGCTCTCGCGCCGTCCGCCCTTGATGACCTGCTGCTGTCCCAGGCCATGGACGGGCCGGCCGCCCAGGCCAAGGTGCACCCCGCGGCACTCGGTTCCAACCTGATGATGATCGGCGCGGCGGAACTTGGATTCGCCCGGTTCCTGGCGGACCCCAGCGGCTTCGGGGCTGCCCTGACGGCATAAGCCGGGTCGACGGCACAGGCCAGCTTTACGGCTGCGCCGGGTAACAGCAGAAGGCACCGGGTGCGCCGATTGGGACGCACCCGGTGCCTGCATATACCTGACTTATAGGAACGCCAGGCTACTACCGGCCGAACACCACATCGTAGGTCCGGTTCTGGCTTCCGTCTTCGCTCTTGACGGTGACCACGGCTTTTCCCGTCTGCTTGTCAGCCGGTTGCACGGTGACCGTCGCGTAGGGGTCAGCTGCGGTGGCCGTGACCTCCTGCCGCCCTCCCTGAGCGTCAGCCCGGTAGGCGGTGACGTCCGGGTCGAAGCCTGCCAGCGGCTGGCCGTTGACGGAAATCCCGGCTGCAACGGCGTCGGAGGACTGGCCCGGAGCCGTGGCCAGAACCTGGACCTCGCTGACCGTCATGTGGGTGTTCGTGCGGGCAGCGAGCACCACGCGCACGTCCTTGGTGTCGACGTTGGCCACCGGAACCGTGACCACCGGGGCGGGGCTGCCGCCGGGAACCTGCACCGAAGCACCGGCGTTCTTCCACGTGCCGTCGGCCGCCTTGGTCTGAACCTGCAGGCTTTGGGCATAGCTGTCAGTTGATCCGTCGCGGTAGAAGTGAACCTTCACGCCGCTCACTGTCTTCTGCTGGGGCAGGGAGACGGATAGGGTATCCGTGGTGTTCTTGGTGCCCGATTTCCAGTTGGACCAGGCCTTGTCCGTCAGGTTGCCGTTGCCCAGTCCGGCCGTGCCGTAGCCCGGCTCGGTGAAGGAGGCGCTGAACGTGGCACCACCGTCGTCGGCCACGTTGTCCGCCGTTCCCGCCGTGACCTGCACCCGAACGGTAGCCGGCAACGTCCGGCCGTCGGCGGCGTCGGCCGTGCCTGCCACACTGGCCACGCCGGTCTCAGTGAACGCGGGAGCCGCGTCCCAGACCACTGGCCGCTCCACCTTGCTGCCGCCGGCAGTCACCGCTGTCACGGTGGCGGGCAGCGCGGGCGTTCCGCCAACGTAGGTCTTGGCCCTCGCCGGGAGCGTCGAGACGAGCGTGTCGACGGTTACCCTGGCTGTCACCGGACGGGCGGCCCCCAGGACGTCCGTCGCCGTTCCGTGCACCTCAACGGTTCCGGGCTTGCTCCACCGGCTCTCCGGCGGCATCGTCCAGGTCACCGGCAGTGTGCCCCGGGCGCCGTCGCGGTAGACGGGGACCACCGTGGCGGGCAGCTGCGGCGTGGTCCCGGGCACCGTGAAGGCTGTGACGCTCTGGAATCCCTGGACAGTTTCATCGATGACGTGCCAGCGCTGGTTCTCACCCGAGTTGGCGGTCCACAGCGTCACCGGCGACCCGTCCGCGGTGGCATGACCGCCCACCTCGAGGAGCCGGTCGTTTGCCGCGTTGACGAACGTGTAGGTGCCGTCACCGGTGGTGGACATGGTCCACTGCGAGGGTTCGGCCGGCGTTGCCTCCGCCGGCACCAGCTGGGGCGTTCCGTCGACGACGGCGAGCTGCCGCCCGCCGTCGGCCGTTTCAATGGCGTAACGGGCGCGGCTGCTGTTTTCGCCGCTGAGGCGGCGGATGTTCCACTGCTGGTCCGCGCCGGCGCCGGAACGGATGACGGCGGTGCTGCCGGTTCCCTGGGTAAGGGACTTGCCGCTTTCCACACCCTTGAGGCTGTAGACGTGATCCGCCTGCACGAGGGCGGCGTCCTTGGCCACGCCGTGCACACCGTTGACCAGGAACGTCGTGACGGACTCGGCCGGTACCGTGAGGACAGCCGTGCGGTCCTTTCCGACGGCGACAGGCTCACCCTCCACGAGCGCGCCGGACGCGTCGCTGGTCACCGGCGTCACGGTGGCGTTGCCCTGGATTGCACCAAATCGGGAAAGGTCCAGGGCCACGGGGCGCTGCTGCTTGCTGTCGTTCACGTGCACCACGGTGGCTCCGGAGTCCGAGACCGCGGCCGCGCTGTTCAGGTCATCCACCTTGACCAGGCGGTCCCCGGGCTTGATGAAGTGGGTGAAGTTCCGCGCGGTGTTGTACTTGGTGTTCGTGTAGATCGGGCAGCTTTCGAGGGTGTCCCCGGCGGCACAGTCGAACGGCAGCTGGATCTCGCCCCAGTTGGAGCCGATGGCGCTTTCGCCGCCCGGCTTCATGTTGTTGTAGTCCTCAACGGGCTGCCAGAACACCCAGGCCTCGGGCTCCAGCTCGCGGAGGTCGTTGACCATGTGCTGGGCCAGGCCAAGGCCCGGCTGCATGCTCGTGAAATTCTGACCGTCCATCCACGAGCCGCCGGTCTCGCTCATCCAGAGCGGCTTGTCCTCCCCCTTGGCGATGTCCCGGACGGACGTCCGCTGCCCGGTCCCGTAGGTGTGGACGTTGAGCTGCGCGACGTTCTCCTTGGCTTCGGCGGAATAGCTGTTCCAGTTGTTGGCAAAGGTCGAGGGGTTGGTCTCGTCCATGGCGCTGATGACAGCGCCGGTCTCCGCGCTGGCCAGGGCCTTGGCCAGCGACTGGACCACCTTCTGCTGCAGTTCGGGGCCCATGTGGGCGCCTTCCTGCCGGCCGCCGACGGGCTGGCCGGACGCGTTGAGGCTGGTCCCCCAGTACGGCGTGTTCGGTTCGTTCATGGGATCGATCGTGTCGATCTTGATGCCGTGGGCCTTTTCAAGCCGCTTGACGACGCCGACCAGATACGAGGAGAAATCATCAACGCTTTCGGTCCGCAGCTGGTCCTGCGAGGAGTTGAAGCCACCCGAAACGTAGCCGCTGACCGTCTGGAACCACGGCGGGGAGTTGCTGAAGGCTTCCCAGTGCGTGATGTCGTTCTTGATCCGGTCCACCCACCAGCGCTGCGTCTGGTCGGCGTCGAGGTTCCAGTGCTCCGGGTTCGCCGGATCCCACCAGTCCTTGTCCTCCCGCGTGGTGCCGGCGGGCGCCTTCCACCAGCCCTCGACGGCGCCGCCGGCACGGAGGTAGTCCTTCACGTCGGGGGCGTTGCCGCCGCCGACGTTGTACCGCGCGATGTTGAGGTTCAGCCCGTCGTCGCCGAAGACCATGTCCGCGAGCTTGTTGCGGACTTCGTCCGGATAGTCACCGGTGGCGTTGGCGAACCAGACCAGACTGGTGCCCCACCCTTCGAAGGCCTCGCCCTGGTAGGACGGGTCCGGCCTTACCGTCACGGCGCCCGCCGGCACTGTTTCATCGGCTGCCTTGACCGGTGCCGGCGCGGCGAGCGCGGGTCCGGCCACGAGCCCTGCGGAGAAGACCGCCGCGGTGACGCCGGCGGCGGTCACGGCCCAGGGCCGTCTGGATCTCTTCGTCATTGAATTCCCTTCGGTGCGATGAAGTGCTGATCTCTGGGGATTGCTGTTTTATTTGGTGGTTTGCAGGACTGCCACGCCGCGGGCGGCAAGCTTGGCGGTGCCTTCGGTGGTGCGTTCGCCTGTGAGGGCGGTTCCGGGCACTGCCGAGATGTCGACGGCCTGGTCCGTGCGGTTGATCAGGAAAAGGAAGCGCTCGTCCTCCCCCGTGCGGACGGCGAGTTCGACGGCGCCACGGAGTTCCGCGGGCAGTTCAGACTCGATGCCGGCCAGGTGCGCGAATTCCCGCAGGACCGGGACCAGGCCGTCGGGTCCGAGGCGCGTCGCTACGTAGCCGGCGGACCCGTTGCCCACGCTGCGCCGGGTCACGGCCGGTTCGCCGGTGTGGCCACCGGAGGTGAACCGCCGCAGGACCTTCGTGTCCCCCGAGGTGGTGGCCACCGAGTCCGCCCACAGCGTGCCGGTCGACCCGTCGTCGAGCGTGGCCACTTCTCCGGGAGCCAGCGGCCCGAACTCTTCCACCCGGATCCCCAGCAATTCGCTGAGGGCGCCGGGGTATCCGCCCAGCCACACGTGGTCGTTCTGGTCCACGATGCCCGAGAAGTAGGTGGTCACCAGGTGGCCGCCTGCTTCGACGAAAGCGGTCAGCCGCGAACGCAGCTCCGCCGGCACCACGTGCAGGACCGGCGCGATGACCAGCTGGTATCCCTCAAAGGAGGCTGCCGCCGGGAGGACATCGGCGCGGATGCCGCTGGCCAGGAACGCGGAGTACCAGTCGAGGGCCTCCTGCCGGTAGCGGAGCCGGTCGGTCGGGTGGGAGTCCAGCTCGCTGGCCCACCAGGAGTCCCAGTCGAACAGGATCGCAGCCCGTGCCGGTTCGCGCCCGCTGCCCGTGATCGCCGAGAGTTCGCCAAGGGTCCGTCCCAGTGTGGTGACGTCGCGGAAGAGCCTGCTGTCACTGCCTGCGTGCGACACCATCGCGGAGTGGTACTTTTCCGCCCCGGCGCGCGACTGCCGCCACTGGAAGAAGCAGACCGCATCTGCCCCGTGGGCCACGTGGGTGAGCGAGTCCCGGGCCAGGGCCCCGGGCTTCTTGGGCGTGTTCACGGACTGCCAGTTGACGGCGCTGGTGGAGTGCTCCATGAGGAACCACGGGCTGCCGCCGGCGATGTTGCCGGTCAGGTTCGCGGAGAAGGACAGCTCGTCGTGGTCCTGCGGGCCCGGGATCACGTAGTGGTCATTCGAGACGAAGTCGACGTCGGCGGCCCAGGCCGCGTAGTCCATGCCCTTCGTCTCGCCCATCACCATGAAATTGGTGGTGACGGGGATGCCCGGGGTGATGCTGTTGAGGATGTCGCGTTCGGCGCGGAAGTATTCCTGCAGCGAGTCTGAGGAGAAGCGCTTGAAGTCCAGCTGCTGCGTGGGGTTCGGGTAGGACGCGGCCTGCCGCGGGGGGAAGATGTGGTTCCAGTCCGCGTAGCGCTGGGACCAGAAGTCGGTCCCCCAGGCGGTGTTCAGCTCCTCGAGGGTGCCATAGCGGTTCTGCAGCCAGACGCGGAAGGCGGCCGCGGCGTCGTCGGAATAGTCATAGATGTTGTGGCAGCCGAGTTCATTGGAAACATGCCAGGCACAGACGGCGGGGTGGTCCTTGTACCGCTCCGCCATGGTGCGCACAAGAGTTAACGCGTGCTCGCGGAAGACCGGGGATGTCGGCCGCCAGTGCTGCCGGCCGCCCGGCCAGAGGGTTTCGCCGTTGTGGGTGACAGGCAGGATTTCCGGGTGTTCGGCGGCGAGCCATGGCGGCGGGGAGGCGGTGGCCGTCGCGAGGTCCACGGCGATGCCGTTGGCATGGAGCAGGTCGATGATGTCGTCGAGCCAGGAAAAGTCCCAGGTATCCCGCGTGGGCTGGAGCCGGGCCCAAGAGAAGATGGCGAGGGACACGATGTTGACTCCGGCCTCCTGCATGAGGCGGACGTCCTCGGCCCAGACCTCGCGGGGCCACTGCTCGGGGTTGTAGTCGGCTCCGAAGGCCAGCCGCTTAATGTCCGGGGACGGCCAGCGCAGCCAGCGGGGGTTGGTGGCGAGGGACATGGATCTCCTATTTTGGGCACGGCTTTGCGGCCGCGAAGCTGGATGGCTGTGTGCCGGAATGGCCGTGGGCTTGGTGGCTGTGTGCTGGGATGGCGGCGGACGCGCCGGGCTGGCGCGTCCGCCGAGGCGGGGCGGTTTACGTGAGGGCTGTTATTCCTTGACGGTGAAGCCCTGATCGGTGCCGTACTTGACCGAGGCTTTCTGCCAGTCGGTCAGGCCGTCCTTGAGCTTGGTGCCGGACACGTAGGCCTGGCCGGCGGTGTCGTTGAAGATGCTGTTGGCGTAGACCTGGAAGGGCAGGTAGGACCAGCCGGCAGGAACATTCTTCGCTGATTCGGCGAAGATCTGGTTGGCCTTCTGGCCGCCGAAGTACTTGAACTGGGTGTTCTGGAACTTCTCGGACGCGAGGTCCTTCGAAGTGGCGGGGAACGCCCCGCCGTCGATCCGGGTTTGGACGCCTTCCTCCACGTTGGAGTACTTCAGGAAGCCGTAGGCCAGCGCGGCCTGGCTGCTGGCGGCGGGGATGGCCAGGGAGCTGCCGCCGTTTTCAGAGCTGCTGGTGGCACCCTTTTCCCACTGCGGCAGAGGCGCGACCCGCCATTTGCCGGCCCCGTCGGCGACGCCGGAGACGAGGTTCCCCGGCATCCAGGCGCCGGTGGACAGGGTGGCGATGGTTCCGTTGCCCAGGCCCTTGTACCACTCGTCGCTCCAGGAGCTGATGGGGGCCAGCAGGTCCTCGTCGATGAGCTTCTGCCAGGTCTCGGCGAACTTGGTGGAACCTTCGTCGGAGAAGTTCACGCCGACGTTGGTGCCGTCCACCTGGTAGGGCTTGCCGCCGGCCTGCCAGATCATGCTGGTGGTGAACCCGGCGTCCCCGGTGTCGTTGGCGATGTAGGCCTTGGGGTCAGCCTTCTTCAGCGCGCGTCCGGCCTCGAGGAATTCATCCCACGTGGTGGGGACTGCGATGCCGTGCTTGTCGAACAGCTCCTTGTTGTAGAACAGGGCCATGGGGCCCGAGTCCATGGGAAGACCGTAGACGCCGCCCTGTGCCCGGACGGAGGACCACGGACCGGCCGTGAAGGTGCCGTCAAGGTCTGCGGCGCCGAACTGGCCAAGGTCGGCCAGTGATTTGCTGAGGGCAAACTGCGGAAGTGCGTAGTACTCGATCTGCGCGACATCGGGCACGCCGGAGCCTGCGGAGATGGCGTTCTGCAGGGCGGTGTACTGGTCATTGCCGGTGCCGGCGTTGACGAGGTTGACGTCCACGTTGGGGTACTTGGCCTCGAAGCCTTCGGCGACCTTCTTCAGCGACTGGTCCCAGGCCCACACCGTCAGCTTGCCGCCCTTCTGGAGGGCTTGCTCGACGGCGTCGCTGCTGACCGTTTGCTGCGGCGCGGCGTTGCCGCCGCCTCCGCAGGCGGTGAACCCCAGGGCGAGCGCGGCGGCGACGGCGGAGCTCTGCAGCAGGCCGCGGCGGGTCAGGGTCTTGATCATGGTCTTCCTTCTAACTGCGTTGTTGATGAGGGTGGACGGAGCGTTATTCTTTGACGCTTCCGGCGGAAAGGCCGGACTGCCAGTAGCGCTGGAGCAGCAGGAACGCTGCGATCAGCGGCAGGATGGTGAGGAGGGAGCCGGTGATGACGAGGTTGAAGATGGCTTCCCCGCCGGCGGTGGCGGCCTGCGCGTTCCAGGCATTCAGGCCCAGGGTGAGGGGATACCAGTCGGGGTTCTTCAGCATGATCAGCGGCAGGAAGTAGTTGTTCCAGGTGGCCACCATGGTGAACAGCAACACGGTGACGATGCCCGGGGTCAGCAGCGGCAGGCAGACCTGGAAGAACGTGCGTGCCTCGCTGGCGCCGTCGATCCGGGCGGATTCCATGATCTCGGTGGGGATGGCCTCGGAGGCGAAGGTCCACATGAGGTACAGGCCGAAGGGCGAGATGAGCGAGGGGATGATCACGGCCCACGGGGTGTTGGTGAGTCCCATCTGGCTGAACATAAGGAACGTGGGGACGGCGAGGGCCGTGCCGGGAATGGCCACCGCACCGATGACGACGGCGAACACCGCCTTCCGGCCGGGAAAGTCGAACTTCGCCAGCGCGTAGCCGCCGAGGACGGCCAGGAACGTGGCACCGCCGGCGCCGAGGACGACGTACAGGACCGTGTTGGCGAACCAGCGAAGGAAGATCCCGCCGTCGTACGTTGCAGTCCGGGCGATGTTGTCCCCGAGGGCAAAATCGGCGTCGAACCACAGGCCGAAGGAGTTGAGGAGTCCGTCCTGGGTTTTGGTGGCGTTGACCAGCAGCCAGAACAGCGGGGCCAGGCTATAGAGCAGGACAAGGCCCATCAGGAGAGTCAGAGCCACGCTGCGTCGCGAACGCCGTCTTGTCCGTGGGGGCCGCAGCGTGGTGCGGAATCTTGCCGGGGATGATGCGCCGGCGCTGCCGTGACGGGCGGCTGTCTGAACGCTCATGGTCAGCGCTCCTTTCGCATGCCGCGGACCTGGACGGCATAGGCAATGGCCATGGTGATCAGCCCCATGATGATCGCCACCGTGGCGGAGTAGTTGTACTGCTGCCCGGAGAACGACAGGGAGAACGCGTACAGGTTGGGTGTGAAGTAGGTCGAGATGGTGTTGGGTGAGAGGCTTTTGAGGATGCTGGGCTCGTTGAAGAGCTGGAAGCTGCCGATCACGGAGAAGATGCTGGCCACCACGATGGCGCCGCGGATGGCCGGCAGCTTGATGGCGGTGATGACCCTCAGCTGGCCGGCGCCGTCGATCTCGGCCGCCTCATAGAGCGACTTGGGGATGACGGTCAGTGCGGAGTAAAAGATCAGCATGTTGTAGCCGATGAATTCCCAGGTGACGATGTTTCCGATGGAGGCCAGCACGAGTTCCGAGGAGAGCGGGCTGGGCAGGTTCAGGCCGAAGGCCTGGTTGATGTTTCCCACCAGGCCGAAGCGGGTGCCGTACATGAAGCCCCACATCAACGTGGCGACGACGGCCGGCACGGCATAGGGGAGGAAGACCGAGATCCGGAAGAACGACCTTCCGTAGAGCCGGCCGCTGTCCAGTGCGAGGGCTACAACGAGGGCGATGAACAGCATGACCGGAACCTGGACTGCCAGGAACAGGGAAACCCGTCCCAGCGCGGACCAGAACTGCGCGTCGCCCAGGGCCCGGGCGTAGTTGTCCAGGCCCACGAACGCGGTGCCGCCGATGAGCTGGTTGCGGAAGACGCTCAGGTAGATCGAGTAGACGATCGGGGCGAGGAAAACCAGGGCGAACACGGCCATGAACGGGCCGATGAACCACCAGCCAGCCCAGGAACGGCGGCTGGCGCGGCGGCTCGTGCGGCGGGTTGTCCGGCCAGCCGGAGTAGCCTCTCCGGTCGGCGCCGCGACTTGCGGGGACGTCATTGTCATGAAGGGTCCTCTGTAGGGCTGCGTCACCTGGAGGGCGACGGAAGGTGTTCTGTTTGCGTAAACATCCATGTGGGGTTTTGTTAGTGTTTGCGCAAACATGATTGGTACGATGGTGACATGGAGCACGAACCCGGTCAACCCCCGGTCCACGATTTGCCCGCCACACAGGGTGGCGCAGCCGCCGCGCTGCGGCGCAAACCCCAGGTGTCCATGGCCGACGTCGCGAAGCTGGCCGGCGTCTCCTCCCAAACGGTTTCCCGGGTGTCCAACGGGAGCCCGGACGTCATCGAAAGCACGCGGCGCCAGGTCATTGCGGCGATGAACGAGCTGGGATACCGGCCGAACAGCGCGGCCCGTGCGCTTAAACGGGGCAGTTTCCGGACCATCGGCGTGATCACGTTCTCGCTATCTTCGCTCGGGAACATGCGCACCCTGGAGGCCATCGCACTGAACGCTGCCCGGCAGGACTTCGCCATCACGCTGATCCCGGTGACCGCCCCAACCCAGGCCGGGATCCAGGGCGCGTTCTCCCGCATGGGCGAACTTGCCGTCGACGCGGTGATCGCCATCATGGAGGTCCACCTGCTGGATGCAGCGACGGTTACACTGCCCCCGGGAGTGAAGGTCGTCGTCGTCGATTCCGACGCCGGCGAGCAGTACAGCGTGGTGGACACCGACCAGGCCGACGGCGCCCGGAAGGCCGTCAGCCACCTCCTGAAGCTTGGCCACGAGACGGTCTGGCACGTCGCCGGCCCCGAGGAATCCTTCGCCGCCGAACGCCGCGCCGCCGCCTGGCGCAGCACCCTCACGGCCGCCGGCAAACCAGTGCCGCCGGTGCTCCGCGGCGACTGGTCAGCGGACTCCGGCTACGCAGCGGGGCTCCGGCTCGCCGACGAAACAGGCTGCACGGCGGTGTTCGCGGCCAACGACCACATGGCCCTAGGCCTGCTGCGGGCCTTCCGGGAAAAGGGAAAATCGGTTCCCGAGGACATCAGCCTGGTCGGGTTCGACGACGTCCCCGAAGCCTCCTCCTATGCTCCCCCGCTGACCACGGTCCACCAGAACTTTGCCGACGTCGGCAACCGGTGCGTGGACAACGTCCTGCAGCAGATCCGCACCAACAGGACGGAACCCGGCGTCACCCTGGTGCCCACCGAACTCGTGATCCGTGCAAGCACGGCGGCACCGAAGGCGAAATAGCTCACATTCGGCCAGGTACCGGTTGCCTCGCGGGAACGCTTGGAGGATGATGGTTAGAGAAGCTAATTAGCGTTGCTAACTATTTCCCTGACCAACAGGAGGCGCACTTCCTCGATGCCTGCGACCGGAGCGGCACACCAAGACACGACACAATCCATCAGGCCGGACATCCTGGCGATCGACCTGCGGACCGCCGTGATGCGGACCTCGCGCCGGCTCCGGGTCGAAGCGACCGGAGACATCATCACGCCTGGCCAGTACACGGTGCTGGCCCAGCTCCACAGCGACGGCCCGCGCACACCCCGGGAGCTGGCGGCACGGGAGCACGTGCAGGCGCCTTCGATGACCCGCATCGTGAACGCCCTCGCGGAGCAGGGGTTCGTATCCCGGTCATCGCACCCGGAGGACGGCCGCCAGATTCAGGTAGGCATCACCCCTGCCGGTGTGGACGTCCTGGAAGAGGCGCGGGAACAGCGGACGGCCTGGCTGGCCCAGCGGGTCGCCGGCCTGAGCCCCGAGGACCGGCTGACCCTCAGCCGCGCCGCGCAGATCATGCAGGAGATGAGCGGCCGATGAGCACCACCTTCCGGGCGCTGCAGAACCGCAACTACCGGCTGTGGGCCGGTGGGGCCCTCATCTCCAACATCGGCACCTGGATGCAGAGGGTCGCACAGGACTGGCTGGTCCTGACCGTCCTCACGGACCATTCCGGCACCGCCGTCGGCATCACCACGGCCCTGCAGTTCCTTCCCATGCTGCTGCTTGGCCCCTACGCAGGAGTGCTCGCGGACCGGCACCGCAAACGCGTGATCCTGCTGTGGACGCAGTCGGCAATGGGGCTGTGCGGGCTGGTCGTCGGGCTCCTGGTGGTGACCGGTGTGGCGCAGTTGTGGCAGGTGTACGCGGCCGCCCTCTTTCTTGGGCTGGCCAGCGCCATTGACGGACCGGCACGCCAGTCCTTCGTCTCCGAACTCGTGGGACAGGACCACATCGCCAATGCTGTGTCCCTCAACTCCGCCTCCTTCAACACCGCCCGACTCACGGGACCGGCGATCGCAGGCGTGCTCATAGCCTGGGTCGGCACCGGCCCCGTCTTCCTGCTCAACGCCGCCAGCTTCGCCGCGGTCCTGATCTCGCTGGCCCGGATCCGCGTATCGGAACTGATCCCTGCCGCACCGACCGTCCGCAGCAAACACCAGGTTGCCGAGGGACTGGGCTATGTCCGCCGCCGTCCGGATCTGGTGCTGATCCTCGTCCTGGTGGGCATCCTCGGGGCGTTCGGCATGAATTTCCCCATCACCAACGCCCTGATGGCCACGGCTGAATTCGGCATGGGGCCCGGTGAGTTCGGGCTCCTGGGCTCCATCATGGCTGTCGGGACACTAGCCGGAGCACTGCTGGCCGCCCGCAGGTCCCGCCCGCGGCTGCGTTTCCTGCTTGGCGGAGCACTGGGGCTGGGCCTCTTTACCCTGATCGGCAGCGTCTCGCCGTCGTTCTGGCTGTACGCCGCCATTCTGGTCCCGGTGGGCCTCGCCTCGATTACCTTCCTGAACAGCTGCAATACAAGCATCCAGCTGTCAGTGGAGCCGCAGTTCCGGGGAAGAGTGCTTGCCCTATATCTGGCAACCCTGCAGGGAGGGACTGCTTTGGGGGCCCCGCTCATGGGCTGGCTTGGCAGCACCTTTGGCGCGCGCTGGTCGGTGGCCGCCGGCGGCGCCGTCGTCCTGCTGACCGGATTGCTCGCAGTGATCGTGGTGGTCCGGAGCAGCCGGCTGACTCTGCGGCAGCAGCTACGCGCCTCCTTCCCGAGGAGGCGCGCGCCTCACGGGAGCGCCGTCGTCAGCCCTTCCCCGGAAGGGGGCACTCCAGGATGAAGTCGCTCTCCACCGAGTCGCCCAAAGTGAATGACTTCGTCCCCACCTTGGTGAAGCCTGATTTCTCGTAGAAGCGGATGGCCCTGGCGTTCTGGCTGTTGACCCCCAGCCAGACGCTTGCCGCTTCCCGCTCCGCGGCCCAGTCCAAAGAGGCCTGCATGAGCGTGGAGGCTGCGCCCCGTCCGTGGTGGTCCGAATGCACGTAGCACTTGCTCAGCTCGACCGATCGCTGTCCACCCAGGGCGCGGAGCACGTCGGGGTCCGTTGACTGACGGTCGACAAGCAGGGTGTATCCGTCAAGCCGTGCGCCCTGCTCAAGCACCAGGATGGCGATCTTGCTGTCGGCGAGGTACTCGGCGAAGTTGTCCACGCTCAGCGTCCGCTTGAGGTGGAGACGGATGTCCTCCGGCGAGGATCCCGGAGGGCAAGCGAGCAGGAAGGTGGCCGCCGCCAAGTCAGCCAGGGCAGCGGCGTCGCCGGCAACGGCCTTGCGGATCATAGAAACTCCGATGTGTGAGCGGGCGAAATCACTACAAAGGATTGTAGGCCCGCCTCGGCGCGTACCCCCAGGCACCGCAGAGAGCGGCGCCAACTTTCATTGATGCGCAGAGTATCGTCAACTAAGGTTGACGGTATGGAGGTGAACCGGTTGAAAACATTGGTGGGATCCATGGACGGTGACAACCCGGTGAATGGCCTGCAGGCCGTTGCTGAGCTGCATCGCGAAATCGGACGGGCGGAAGCAACCTTGGTCCGGCGGGCGCGCCTGGCGGGTCTGTCCTGGGAGGCGATCGCGAATGCCCTCGGCGTCAGCAAGCAGGCTGTCCACAAGAAGTACGGCAAGAAATAGACCAAAGGGCTTCGCCGGTACCGGCGAAGCCCTTTGGCTCAGTAATCCAGAACTACATCACGGGTGCGCGTGCAGCCGTTCCAGCTCCGTCTTGGTGACGGGCAGGACCGTGCCGTGGCGCGGAGCCCGCGGCAGCTCGTAGTTGGTGGAGAGCTTCCAGTTCGGGTTCTCCAGGCTGGTGCTTTCCAGCGGGATGTAGCCGCGGCCGCCGAATTCATCAACGAACAGGTAGTACTTCTCCTCGGTGTTCGACTTGAAGATGGTGGGCCCTTCCACCCCGCCCGTTCCGGCCTTCTTGCCGATGCAGTTGGCCATCAGCGTCCAGTTGCGCGGGTTCGTGGTTGGCACGTCGACGGCAAGCAGGTCGCCCGACTTTTCCTGCATGATGTCCAGGCAGCCCGAGACCTGCCCCTCGTCCTTGGTGAACCGGTAGTAGGTGTCACCCTCCTTGATGACGGTGGAATCGATCACCGAGTTGCCGGGGTCGTTCCAAACCCTGGCCTCGGTGAAGGTCCTGAAGTCGCGGGTGGTGGAGTACATCATCTTGTTGTGCGTGCCGCCGGTGTGGTTGGGGTCGTTGTCGGCGTAGAGCTTGGAGGCCCAGTACACGACGTAGGCGCCGATCTTCTCGTCGTAGTGCGCTTCCGGCGCCCAGGTGTTTCCCGCCGTGTCCGGCGAAACCTTCACGTGCCGCTGTCCGGACCAGTTCACCAGGTCGGTCGACTCCCAGACCTCGATGTGCTGGCTGCCCTGGCGCTGTGAGGAGTCCCAGCTGGTGCCGCCGCCGATGGAGAGGTCCGTGGCGATCATGTAGAACTTGTCGCCCTCCGGAGAACGGATGATGAACGGATCGCGCAGGCCCTTGGTGCCGAGGCCGGACTTGAGGACCGGCTTGCCGCCGTTCAGTTCGTCCCACTTGAGTGCGTCGTTGCCGCGGCTGGCGGCCATGTAGATGTTCTCGCCGGCGAGGTCGTTGCCGGTGAAGTAGGCGAACGCGTAGCCCTCCTTGGCCTCGGCCTTGGGCAGCGGCAGCACCGTGACGCGGAACTTCTTCCTGTCCTTGGTCTTGCCGAGGGACACAGTGGCGTGGAGGTTGAGCTTCACCGGGGCACTGCCGTAGGCCGGCCGGGTGACCTCGCCCGTGGCCGCGATCGCCGCGGTATCGCTCGACTCCCATGCCACCTTGGTGCCGTACAGCCCCGCCGTCGGCAGGGTAATGTTCCCACGGATCGCATCTGCGTCCCACACGTTCAGGGCTGCGGCGGCCTCAGCGACCTTCTGGGCGTTGCTGATGTCTTCCGGCACCGTGACGGCAAAGGATTTCGACGCCGATGCCCCGCCTGAGGTGGCCGTGGCGGTCAGCGTCACCGTCGCATCTCCGGTTCCGTGAGCCGGCCGGGTCACGGCCCCCTGCGCGGACACGATGGCCGGATCCGAGGAGGACCATGTATAGGCCGAGCCGTTCGGCCCGGTCAGAGGCAGCTTCAGGCTGGCGGTCACGGCGGAGGTGTCCCCCAGCGACAGGTCCTGCAGATCGAGGGCAACGCGCTGCTCCGGGGAAACGTAACCAAGCTCCCGCACCTCGTCGGCGGAGAGTGCACGGTTGTAGATCCGGAAGTCGCGGACTTGCCCCTTGAGGTACTTGTCGCCGCTGTAGACGGACCGCCCGAGGTAGTTCGCCGTGGTCGTTCCTCCCCCGATGCTTCCCGGGGTAATGGTGACGCCGGTCTTCCGGGCGACCTCGGTACCGTCCTCGAAGAGGA
This sequence comes from Arthrobacter globiformis, assembly GCF_003261175.1. Taxonomy (GTDB): domain Bacteria; phylum Actinomycetota; class Actinomycetes; order Actinomycetales; family Micrococcaceae; genus Arthrobacter; species Arthrobacter globiformis_A. The sequence goes on from NZ_QLNP01000013.1 coordinate 53,981, forward strand.
TGGCGGTGCCGCCGCTGAGGGTGTAGGTGATGGTCTTCCAGGCCCCGCGCGCCAGGTCCCGGTTGGCGCTGAGGGTCTGTTCCGTCGACCAGTTGCCGCTGGCGATGGACGTCCGGTACGCGTTGCCGGTGGTGAAGAGGTAGCCGTTACCGGTGCCGTTGGTGGTGTTGCCCATCCCCCAGATGAAGTAAGGGGCGCCCTGGTCGGCGGCGATCTTCACGTCCGTGGAGACGGTGATGGAGCCGAGCCCGCGCATGACGTCGTTCGGGAGGCGGACGTGGGCATTGGTGCCGCCGAGCTGCAGCCCTTCGCTGCCCAGCGTGGTGGCGTCACCACTGATCACGCCGTTGCGGCCGTTGCCGGAGCTGTCCGCTGCCACGGTGCCGGAGGTTTCTGTCAGGTTGTATTTGAGGACCAAGCCGTCGTCGACGGCGGCATGGGACGGTGCTGCTGCGGCCAGCCCGCCGAGCGCCAGCGCAGCAGCGGCAATCAGCGCCGGGCCCGTCCGGGCCCGTGAGGAGGTAGGGGACATTGAGACTCTTTCATTCGGGTGGCCCGAAGGCCGCTGCTTGGAATGGGAACGCTGTTGAAATGGCGGGAAAGAAGCAATCGGGAACAAACGACGTCGGACTGGCCGACCTAAAGGGGACGGCCCGGCTGTGCATTTAGCCGGGCCGTCCCGGTCAAAGCCGTGGCTTTGGCGTGCTGCCTACTTGCGGGCTGCGGCGAGCCGGATGAAGGTCACCGAGTTGGGCTCGAACTGGTAGGTGAAGGCCGCTCCGGCCCCGCTGAAGGTGCTCGACGCCGGGGCCAGGTTCTGCCCGTCGGCCGTCTGGGTCAGGGTGGTCACCGCGGCAGAGGAGCTGATGTTGGCTGCGCCCGCCACCTTGATGTCCACCGGCGTCTTTTCGGCCTTCGTGTTCACCACCTTCACGATGGTGTCGCCGGACTTGGCGTCCTTGGTGACCACGGAGTAGACGGGGTCGGCCTGGGTGTCGTCCACTGTGCCCCACAGGACGTTGTCCAGGTAGAGCTTGGCGGTGCGCCCGGAGACCTCGATCCGGATGTCGTATTCATGCCCGGTCTGGATGGTGGTGTTCTTTTCGATGACGTTCGTCTTGCCGCCGTTGACGGCCTTTTCGACGACGGACTTGGAGTTGTTCCAGCCGCCGAGGTTCCACCAGAAGTAGTTTCCGGTGTCCTTGACGCCGAAGGAGACCAGGAAGCCTTCCGAACCTGCCAGCTTGGTGGCCTTGGTGTTGAGCGTGTAGTTGCTCCAGTCGGCGTTTCCGGCGGTGACCATCGTGTTCTGGGCGGTGGTGCTGGACTGGACGTAGCCGCCGTCCTTGATGGACCAGGATCCGGTGCCGTTGCCGGTCCAGGCAGACGCAGTTCCGGAGAAGTCGTCACTGAACAGGGTGCCGCCGTCCGCCCCGGTGACCTTGACGTCGTCGTAACGGGCGGAGGTGGCCCACGTGGACAGGCCGATCTTGCCGGAAATCGGCACCACGGTGGAGGCCGGGTTGTCCTGCGTGCTCGGAACCACCTGGGTTCCCACGTTGTTCATGAACAGCTTCTGGACCTCGTAGTTGGGGGTGGTCCGCACGGACGTTCCGTTGAAGAACATCATGTCCGGGCTCCACTGCGTGTTGGCCTCGTTTGCAATCAGCGGCGCGTAGGACGCCATCTTGACCACGTCCGCATTCCGCTCCAGCCCGGTCATGTAGGAGGCTTCCGCCAGGGCGTTCTCCGGCTTGTTCCCCTGCGACGCGTACTCGCCGAGGAAAACCTTGTAGCTGTTGCGGTCGTAGGAGTCGTAGCGGTGGTTGTTGTTCAGGAACCACGACGGCGTGTTGTAGTAGTGCTCGTCCACGAGGTCCACGCCGGTGGTGGCATTGAAGCTGGCGAGGTCCTCGAATTCGGGCCCTTGGCTGAACGGGCCGGTATTTCCGATGATCTTGATCTCGGGGTGGGCCTTCCGGACGGCGTTGTAGAACTGGGTGAAGTACTGCTTGAACGCCGGCTTGTACTCCTCGTTGCCCAGGCTGATGCGGTCCAGGTTGTAGGGCGCCGGGTGGCCGTAGGCGATGCGCTTGGCGCCCCACTCGGTGCTGGCGTCGCCGTTGGCGAACTCGATCAGGTCCAGGGTGTCCTGGATGTAGCGGTCAAGCGTTGCCTGGTCCGGGGCCTGGTTGCTGTCCCCGCAGCCGGTCACACCCACCGGGACCACCGGCACGGGAACGGCCCCCATGTCCTCTGCCCACTGGAAGTACTCCATGTAGCCGAGGCCGTAAGTCTGGTTGTAGCCCCAGAAGTTCCGGTTGGCCGGGCGCTGCTCCACCGGCCCAATGGTGTCTTTCCACTGGTAGGTGCGGGCCCGAGTGTAGTTGGGGGCCGAGTAGGTGTCGTAACTGCCGGTGTTGACGATGCAGCCGCCGGGGAAGCGCAGGAATCCGGGGTTCAGGTCATCGATCTTCTCGGCGAGGTCCTTGCGGAGCCCGTTTTCCCTGCCGTTCCAGGTGTCCTTGGGGAACAGCGAAACCATGTCGAGGCGTACGGTGCCGGTTCCCTGGACGAGGGTGGTGAGCCGGCCGGCGCCCGTGGAGGACTTGGGCGAGAGAGTGACCTCGTACTTGGCCCAACTGTCGCCCTTGACCTTGACGGTGGCGATGTCCAGCCGGGTGCCCTCCGGGGTCTCCAGGGTCACGGCGAGGGTCGATCCGGAGGGGTTGGACGTGCGCGCCCACACCGAATAGTTGTACTTCTTGTGCGCCTCGAGCTTCTGCCCCGCGTTCCAGCCGCTGTTGCGCACGCCCACTCCGGCGCCGGTTCCCGCGCCGGCGGCGGTGGCGTCGATCTGCAGGTAGTTCCGGTTGTTTCCGTTCAGCCGGTTGCTGTCATTGACGACGGCGACTGTTCCGTCGCTGCCCCGCTTCAGGGTTTCCCAGGCGGTCATCGGGGTGTAAGTGCGGTTGTCCCCGGAGTTGAATTCGAAGGACCGGTTCTGGACAAGTTCCGCGTAGATGCCACCGTCGGCACCCTGGTTGATGTCCTCGTAAAAGGCTCCGTACATGGTCGAATCGATCGAAGGCCCGGAGCCGGCAGCGTTGATGCTGATGGTCCGGTTCTCGCCCGCTTCAGCCTTGGCGCCCAGGACCGGCGTCATTGACAGCAGCGCGGCCGTCAGGGACCCGGCAAGCACCATGGTGCAGGTCCGCCTGGCGGGACTTGATGGTTTTGATGGCATGGAAGGGAAGGCCTTTCTCCATTGAACGGTTCGCCGGCGCGGGTTTGACCGGGCTGCGGTGTGGAGCAGCCTCTTTTGTGAACGCTAACAAATTGCCGACCGGAGTCGAGTATTCGACATCTTTCGACTCTTGTAAAGGGCATTCCCAAAATCGACAGGCATTCCACGAGCGCTTCGAAATTGTGACCGAAGCTACTTGACGAGCCAGATTGTTAGCGTTCACAATAATCCACAGAGCGCATCAGCTCACTTGCAGCAACGGCGGTGTTTGAAGTCTCCCGCCTGCATGTAACTAACGCTTCCGGGAGGATGTTGTGTTTAAGAAATCCCTGCTTGCGGTGGCCGCCGCATCAATGCTTACCCTCACTGCGTGCGGCGGAACCGCCGGCGCCGGCAGTGCTGCCGGCAACTCCGGCGATGACAAGATCACCATGGGCTTTGCCCAGGTCGGCGCCGAAAGCGGCTGGCGCACCGCCAACACCAAGTCGGTCCAGGATTCGGCAAAGAAGGCCGGAGTGGACCTGAAGTTCTCCGACGCCCAGCAGAAGCAGGAGAACCAGATCAAGGCCATCCGCTCCTACATCCAGCAGAAGGTGGACGTCATCGCTTTCTCCCCCGTGGTGGAGTCGGGCTGGGACACGGTGCTGAAGGAAGCCAAGAACGCGAAGATCCCTGTCATCCTGACCGACCGCGCGGTCGACTCCTCGGACAAGACGCTGTATAAGACGTTCCTTGGCTCGGACTTCGTGGAGGAAGGCAAGAAGGCCGGCGAATGGCTTGTTGAGCAGTCCAAGGCGAGCGAACCTGTCAACATCGTCGAGATCCAGGGCACCACCGGATCCGCGCCGGCGAACGACCGGAAGGAAGGGTTCGCGGAGGCCATCAAGGCTGACCCGGACCTAAAGATCGTCGCCTCGCAGAGCGGTGACTTCACCCGCAGCGGCGGCAAGCAGGTGATGGAGGCCTTCCTCAAGAACAACGCCGACATCGACGTCGTGTTCGCCCACAACGACGACGAGGGCCTGGGCGCCATCGAGGCGATCGAAGCCGCGGGCAAGGTCCCCGGCAAGGACATCAAGATCATCACGATCGACGCCGTGAAGGACGGCATGACCGCCCTGAGCAACGGCAAGATCAACTACATCGTCGAGTGCAGCCCCATGCTCGGCGACCAGCTCATGGATCTGGCCAAGAAGGTCATCGCCGGCGAGAGCGTGCCCGAGCGCGTGGTCACCGAGGAGACCACCTTCACGCAGGAGCAGGCCAAGCAGGTTCTTGCCAGCCGCCCCTACTGATCCATAGCTGAACCGCGATCTCCTGTTCGTCCGTGCGGCGGCGGATCACCGCCGCCGCACGGACACCAAAGCCGCATGGCAGCCAGTTGCATGGCAGACCTCGCACAGAAAAGACATGAGGATGAACGAAATCGTTCCGGTCGTCGAGATGACCGACATAGCTATTGGATTCCCAGGAGTTAAGGCGCTCGACGGCGTCGACTTCCGCCTCTTCCAGGGTGAAGTCCACGCCCTGATGGGCGAGAACGGCGCTGGCAAGTCCACGCTGATCAAGGCCCTGACCGGCGTGTACGCCATCGACTCCGGGACCATTACGGTACTCGGCGAACCAAAGCGGTTCTCGACGCCGGGCGAATCCCAGGCGGCCGGCATCAGCACCGTCTACCAGGAAGTCAACCTCTGCCCCAACCTCACCGTTGAGGAAAACGTCCTGCTGGGCCGCGAACCGCGCCGGCGCGGCTCCATCGACTGGAAAGGCGTGCGGACGCGGACCCGTGAAGTCCTCGCCGAACTGCAGCTGGACCACATCGATCCCGGATCGCTGCTGTCCACCCATTCCATCGCCGTCCAGCAGCTGATCGCCATCGCCCGCTCGGTGGAGATCAACGCCAAGGTCCTCATCCTGGACGAGCCGACGTCGAGCCTGGACGCCGACGAGGTCAGGCAGCTTTTCCGCGTCATCCGGGACCTGCGCAACCGCCGTGTCGCCATCCTGTTTGTCTCCCACTTCCTGGAGCAGGTCTACGAGATCTCGGACCGGATGACCGTCCTGCGCAACGGCAAACTCGTGGGCGAATACCTGACCCGCGACCTGTCCCGGATGAGCCTTATCTCCAAGATGATCGGCAAGGACATGGAAGCTTTGGCCGAACTGGACCAGGCCCCCGCCCGGACGCGTGCCAGCAATGGCGCCGGCGTAACGCCCTTCATCGAGGCCAAGGGCCTCGGCCGGAAGGGCTCGGTTTCCAACGTAGACCTGTCCATCTATCCGGGTGAGGTGGTGGGCCTGGCCGGCCTGCTCGGTGCCGGCCGGACAGAGATCGCGCGCCTCTTCTTCGGCGCCGACAAGGCCGACGAGGGTTCCATCAAAATCAAGGGCGCGGGCCAGAGGATCCGCTCCCCGCGCACCGCCATCGACAAGCACATCGGCTTCTGCTCGGAGGACCGCAAGGAGGAAGGCCTCATCGGCGAGCTCACCGTCCGCGACAACCTGGTCCTGGTCATGCAGGCCAGCAAGGGCTGGGCCCGCCGCATCCCCCGCCGCGTCCAGGACGAACTCGTGGCCGAATACATCGAGGCCCTCGACATCCGGCCGGCCAACCCCGACGCCCTCATCAAGAACCTCAGCGGCGGAAACCAGCAGAAGGTGCTCCTGGCCCGCTGGCTGGTGACCCACCCCGAACTCCTGATCCTCGACGAGCCGACCCGCGGCATCGACATCGGGGCCAAGACCCAGATCCAGAAGCTCGTCAACAAACTCGCGGCCGACGGCATGTCCATCCTCTTCATCTCCTCCGAGCTCGAGGAAGTGCTGCGCGTGAGCGACCGCGTTGCGGTCATCAAGGACAGGGCACTGGTCGCCGAAATCAACAACGACGACGTCTCCGTGGAAGACGTCATGACGGTCATCGCCGGAGGTGCCCAGTGAAATCCCTTTTGAAACACCGCCTGGCGTGGCCGGTGATTGCCCTCGCAGCGCTGCTGCTGCTGAACCAGGTCTTCAAACCTGACTTCATGAGCCTTCGGATGCAGGACGGGCACCTCTATGGCAGCCTGATCGACATCATGCGCAACGGCGCACCAACCATCCTCATCGCCCTCGGCATGACACTCGTCATCGCCACCCGCGGCATCGACCTTTCGGTCGGCGCGGTGGTGGCGATCGCCGGCGCAGCATCGTGCGCCTACATCGCCGCTTCCCCCGAGCCCGGATCCCCGGTGACGGCCGCAACGGCGGTCCTTATCGCCGTCGTCGCCGCTCTTGCCCTGGGAGTCTGGAACGGCTTCCTGGTGTCCACCATCGGCGTGCAGCCAATCATCGCCACCCTGGTGCTCATGACGGCCGGCCGCGGCGTGGCCCAGCTCATCACCGGCGGGCAGATCGTCTCCGTGTCGAACGACTCCTACAAGTCGATCGGCGCCGGATACCTGTTCACCCTTCCGGTCTCCATCCTGATCACCGCGGCAGTGTTCGCCCTGGCGGCCGTCCTCACCCGGCGCACGGCGCTGGGAACCCTGATCGAGGCGGTCGGCATCAATCCCGTCGCCAGCCGCCTGGCCGGGCTCCGCGCGCGGAACATCATCTGGATCGTCTACGTCTTCAGCGCAGTCTGTGCCGCCATCGCCGGCCTGATGATCAGCTCCAACGTCACGGCAGCCGACGCCAACAACGCCGGCCTGTACATCGAAATGGACGCGATCCTGGCCGTGGTCATCGGCGGCACGTCGCTGGCAGGCGGGCGGTACACCCTGGTGGGGACCGTCGTCGGCGCCTTCATTATCCAGACCCTGACCACCACCGTCTACACCCTGGGCATTCCGCCGGAAGTGACGCTGGTGTTCAAGGCACTCGTGGTCATCACCGTGTGCCTGCTGCAGGCGCCGAAGGCGCGGAACCTGCTCAGCCGCCTCAAGGCGGCACCCAAGCCCGCCGCTCAGGAAGCCGCAAAGGAAAAGGTCGCCATCTGATGTCCCCTCTGTCCACGCTTACGCCCCTGACCGTCAAAAAGTCCTCACCGGCGCGCAACCGCCTCCGCGGGGGTGCACGCTATGCGCCGACGCTTGCCACCGTGGGCCTGTTCATCGCCATGTTCGCCGTGGGTGCGGGAATGTACCCAAGCTTCCTCTCCGGCCAGGTCTTCCTGAACCTGTTCATCGACAACACCTTCCTGATCGTGCTCGCCGTCGGGATGACCTTCGTGATCCTCACCGGCGGCATCGACCTTTCGGTGGGGGCCGTCGTCGCGCTGTCCATGATGGTGAGCGCCACGCTCCTGCAGCAGGGCTGGAACCCGGGGGCCGTCATCGTCCTGGTGCTGCTCATCGGCGGCGGACTGGGGCTCCTGATGGGGCTGGTCATCCAGTACTTCGATATCCAGCCCTTCATCGTGACCCTGGCCGGCATGTTCCTGGCCCGCGGCCTCTGCTACGTCATCAGCCTGGATTCCATTCCGGTCACCGAAGGGTTCTTCACCGGCATGGCGCAGGCGCAGATCCCGCTGCCCGGGGACCTTTTCGTCTCCCCGGGCGTATTGCTGGCCCTCGGAATCGTGACCGTGGCCTTCTTTGTCCTGCACCACACGCGCTTCGGCCGCACGGTCTACGCGATCGGCGGCAACGAACACTCCGCGATGCTGATGGGCCTGCCGGTTAAGGCCACCAAGATCCTGGTCTATGCCCTGAGCGGCCTGTGCTCGGCGATTGCCGGCATCCTGTTCTCCTTCTATAGCCTCTCCGGCTACAGCCTCGCGGCCCAGGGCATGGAGCTCGACGCCATCGCGGCCGTGGTCATCGGCGGCACCCTGCTCACCGGCGGCACCGGCTACGTCCTGGGATCCGTCGTCGGCGTCCTGGTCCTGGGGATCGTCCAGACCTTCATCGCCTACGACGGCACCCTCAGCTCCTGGTGGACGAAGATCGTCATCGGCGGCCTGCTCCTCGTCTTCATCCTGCTCCAGCGGCTCTTCGCCCGGAAAGCCGGCTGACTGCCTGACCCTTCCCGCCCCACCCGCACGTCGATCCCGCACGTCCCTCCCGCACGTCGAAAGGTCTTAAGCATGAATGATTCCGTCAACCGCCAGTTCTCCCGCAGGCTCTTGCTCGGCTCCGGAACCGCGGCAGCAGCCGCCTTCGCTGTCGCGGGTGCCGGAGGCGGGGCCCTGGTGGCTGCGTCCCCTGCCGCCGCAGCTCCTGCCGGCTCGGCTCCGCTGATCAACCCGCTGGTGCCGCAGCGGGCGGACCCGTGGCTCATGAAGCACACGGACGGCAAGTACTACTTCACCGGCTCCGTGCCCGAGTACAACCGGATCGTCGTGCGCTCCTCCCCCACCATCGCCGGCCTTGGCAGTGCTTCCGAAGCGGTGGTGTGGACGCGGCCCGCGGCCGGAACGATGGGCGGCCACATCTGGGCCCCCGAGCTGCACCACTTCGACGGTAAGTGGCACATCTACTTCGCCGCCGGCGACAGCAACGACGTGTTCCGGGTGCGGATTTACGTGATTTCCACAGACGCGGCGGACCCGACCAACGCCGTCTGGGGAGCACCGGTCCGCGTCTACACGCACGCCGACACGTTCTCGCTGGATGCCACCACCTTCGAGCACGCCGGCACGCGCTATCTGCTCTGGGCGCAGAGCGACACCGGCGTGAACTCCAGCCTGTACATCGCCGCCATGTCGTCGCCGTCGACGCTCGCCAGCACCCCGGTCCGCATTGCCGTGCCGACGCTGGACTGGGAGACCCGCGGCTACAAGGTCAACGAAGGCGCCGCGGTGATCAAGCGGAACGGCCGCATCTTCGTCACCTTCTCCGCCAGCGCCACGGACGCCAACTACTGCATGGGCCTGCTGACGGCCGACGCCGGCGCCGACCTGCTCAACGCAGCATCCTGGACGAAGACACCCACTCCGGTGTTCACCACCAATGAGGGCTCGAAGCAGTACGGCCCGGGCCACAACTCCTTCACCGTCGATGAGGCCGGCAACGACGTGCTCGTGTACCACGCGCGCTCCTACCGGAACATCGTGGGCGACCCGCTCTACGACCCCAATCGGCACGCCCGGGTCCAGCGGCTGTACTGGAACGCGGACGGTACGCCGAACTTCGGCGTACCGGTGGGCGACGGCGAACTGCCGGTCCGCTTGGAACCCGCCTCTGGTTCGGGTACTTTCCTGGCGCACGACGGCGTCGCCGTCACCGCCGCTTCCTCCCCCGCGCTGGGAGCGTCCCAGTTCCGGCTCGCGCCGGGGTACGCCAAGAAGAACTCGGTGGTCATCGAACCAATCCTGACCAAGGGCCGTTATCTCCGCGTGCAGGGGTCAGTGGTTTCGATCGCTACTACGGAGGGGTCGTCGTCGGCCTTCCTGCAGCGGGGCGGCCTCTCCGATGCTGCCGGCGCCTCGTTCGAGTCGGTCGACGTGCCGGGTTCCTATCTGGTGCTTCGGAACGGGGCCCTCGTTTTGGCGAAGGTGGGGAAGAATGAGCGGGCTGCGGCCACGTTCTTCCTGCGCTCCTAAGGCTGCGCTCCTAGAGACTCCGGCACGCTCCGGCTTCGGGGCGCGTTGGTGAGTGTAACTCGCTGGTGATGTGGTGATTGCCTGGTGCAGGTTGCGATGAAGGCAGGGCCGGCGGTTGATCCGCCGGCCCTGCACTTTTGTGTCTGCATGCAGGAACCGCCCGGTCCGGACGCATATTCTGGGGACCAGCAGTACCCCGATCCTGAAGGAAGCTCATGCCCGACACCTCACGCCCCGTACGCAAGCTTGGATTCCTGACCATCGGCCTGTTCGATCCGGCGGATCCCGCCGCGGGCCACCAATCCACTTTGCAGATCATCGAACTCGGTGAGCAGCTTGGATTCGACAGCGCCTGGTTGCGCCACCGCCACCTGCAGTTCGGAATCTCCTCCCCCATTGCGATGATGGCGGCCGCCAGCCAGCGCACCTCCCGGATCGAGCTTGGAACCGCTGTAACGCCGCTGGGCTGGGAAAACCCCTTGCGCCTGGCCGAGGACCTTGCCACCGTGGATTTGCTCGCCGGGGGACGAATCAATCCGGGACTGAGCGTGGGCGAACCGATGCACTACGACACCGTGAAGCACGAGCTGTATCCGGATTCCTCCGAGCTCGAGGACTTCGGCTATGCCCGCCTGGATCGGCTTGCACGTCTGATTTCAGGGGAACCGGTGCGGGACTTTTCCGGCAAGCAAGGCGTGGTCGAGGAATTCTCCAACCGCGTCGAGCCGCACTCCCCCGGGCTGCGGGATCGCCTTTGGTATGGGGCGGCCAGCAGGAAGTCGGCAGTCTGGGCCGGTTCAAACGGTTTCAATCTACTCTCCAGCAGTGTCGTCTTTCCTGAAGCCAATCAGGAACCCGACTTTGCCCGCATTCAGCAATTGCAGATCCGGGCCTTCCGTGACGCCGCCGCAACGTCAGCCCAAGCGAATGCACCGGCCCGGGTCTCGCAGGGCCTGGTAGTGATCCCGACCGATTCGGCGTCGCCGGGCCAGCGGGAAAAGTACCAGCGGTACGTCGATGAACGGACTCCCCGCACCCGGGCACCGCAGGGGCCAAAGGGAATGCTGTTCGCCCCGGACCTGATCGGCACCAGCGATGAAATCGCCGAGCAGCTGTACGCACATGCTGGATTCCAGGAAGTCGACGAGGTGGCCTTCGCACTGCCCTTCAGCTTCGACCATGAGGACTACGTCCAGATCCTTACAGACATCGCCGGCAAACTGGGACCGGCCTTGGGATGGACACCGCACGGCTGTTCATAGGCGTGTACAGGCTCTAGGCTTTTGGCCCACCCACCTGCTCTAGGAGGCCCTTGTGCGCAGCGCTCATCAAACGGACCGAGAGGTTCAGATCCGTCATCTCCAGGAAACCCTCCTCGGGCGCGTGGCCAGGGGTAGGGAGTGGGCTACCCCCGGCGTCGAAGCGGCCCTTCGTCAGGCTTTGGCTGGAATTGAGACCGGACTGGAAGCAGCTTCACCACGCTTGCAGGCGAGCCTGCGGACCCTAGCCGATGAGCTGGCCGGGAAAGTGGAAGCAGCTGCGCCGCGGCTTCATCAGCGGATACCGAGGCTGATCCCCGAGGGTGAGCTCCGGCCGCAAACGACTCCGACAGGAAAGCAGTCCAGGACGATCTGGTGGCTTACAGCAGCGATTGTGGCCATTGCCGGAGGCGTCGTCCTGTGGCGGGCAGTGCGCCCGGTTCCCGAGCCGAAAGTCGCACCTGAGGGTGAAACGGCCGGGGACCAGCCGCCGGACGTCCAACCTGTCGTATAAGCCAACTTAGCTTTGCCCCCGGCACATGAGAATCCCGCCGTCGAACCCATTGCCGCGGAGTCAGGAAGGGTCCAGCATGGTTGCACCCGCCATTAACATCATCCGGAGGAGCACCTATGGACGCTACGGCATACGGAATTGTGCATTTCTTTGCACAGGGGACTAAGGAGCAGTACGAGGCCTCTATTGCCGCTGTCCATCCAGGGGAAGGGCGCTTGCCGGCGGGGCAGATCTTTCATGCCGCCGGTCCTTCGACGGGCGGCTGGACAATCCTGGCTGTCCACGATTCGAAGGCGAGTTGGGAACAGTTCCGGGACAATACGCTTCTTCCTCGTCTTCAGCAGGGTATTGAGGGCGGTTTTACATCCATGCCTGAGGAGACTGTCATCGACGTATACAAAATCATGCCCTAGAGACAGGCGGCCGGCAGGACCGGCGGTCACCCTCCCGGCTGACCTTCCGGTCTCGCCGAAGAGTAGACTGTCCCCTCATGGGAGCAGGCGAAGATCCGCACGGCATTTCGCTTCCGGGCCCGCCCTCGGGGGCCACGGGTGGTACCGAGGATCGTATCCTCAGTACCGCCTACGATTTGTTCTCCCGGCGGGGCCTCCGGGACGTCGGCGTCAACGAATTGATCGAGTCATCAGGGGTTGCCAAGTCGACGTTCTACCGTCACTTCCCATCCAAGGACGATCTGGTCTTGGCCGTTCTGGCTCGCCGGGACCAGATCTGGTTCGCGGAGGTCGTGGCTGAAGCTCAGAGCCGCAGTGCGACCCCGGAGGAAGAGCTGCTTATCATCTTTGATGTGTTCGCCGACTGGCTCGGGGACGGCGGATACGAGTCCAACGTGTTTATCAAGATCCTTATGGAAATGGGGCCGGACCATCCCTTAGGCAGGGCTTGCGTGGGCTACATGGCAAGGATCCGGGGACACGCGCAGACCTTGGCCGAGGAAGCCGGGCTGGAGCGCTCCGTGGATTTCGCGCGGGCGTGGCACCTCCTGCTGAAGGGCACCGTCGTGACCGCCATGGAAGGCGACCCGCAGGCGGCCGAACTGGCCCAGTCGATGGCCAGGTCCCTCATCGAGCGGCACCGCCACCGTGCCGCCGTTTCGCTTCCGACGTTGCCGCCTCAATCCTAAAGCCCGCTGCGAACGGCCGCCGCCGGAGAGCACTGCTGTGGCACCCGGCCAACCTTACTCGCGGGTAGGGCTTATGTTCGCGGGACGCAGGGACTAACCTTTCGATGGTGTCCCGGGGCAACGATCTTCGGGAGGAAGCTTGCAAAGGTCTGAATTTATGGCAACGGCAGTGAGATTTTCCGTGACGGCTATGCCTAAGAGCGGTGCCCAGGGCAGCTTCCGCAACTCCGTGTTGAGCCTACGAACGGATGACCTGCAGGATTGCATCCTGTACGCGTTCCATACCAGCGACTCGTACGCCTTATTCAGCGGCGAAGCCCTTCCTGCCCCGCACACCACCAGCAACGCCGCGCTCCGGGCGTACCTGCTGGGCCGGCTCGCGGGAGACGACACCGGCTTGGACTTCGAGGTAAAAATCGCTCCCGTTTCGGAATCCGCCCGCTCTTTTTCGTGATCGAAACTACCGACGTTGCGTCGGGAAGATGCGGTTCGGGGGGCGGAGCGTGACGCGGTGAAAGTCAGCGAGCCGGCAGGGCACGCCGACATGCCGACGCACAAAAGGGTGCACCGATGCGGCGCACCCTTTCGCTTGCGTTCGGGTCAGTCCTTCTTGAAGGCGTCCTTGACCTTCTCGCCGGCCTGCTTCAAATCACCCTTGGCCTGATCGGCCTGGCCTTCGGTGCGCAGGCTTTCATCGCCGGATGCGGCACCTGCCGCTTCCTTGCCCTTGCCGCCGGCCTTCTCAGCAGCGTTCTCGATCTTGTCGCCTAGTCCCATGGTGTTTCCTCCTCTGGTTGGCGGCCGTTCGATTCGGCCATACGAACAACATAAGCATGCTTAGCATTGCATTTCAAACTTTGAGGCGTACTAGTGGCACGAAGATGGAGCCCGCCGTTGCCTGCACATTCGCTGAAGGGATCGGATTGGGAGCCGGCGCATCCCGGTCACGCGTGCGCGCCTGTGGTGGTGCTACTGGCTCGACGATGTAGATGGGCCATAAGCTGGCTGAATGGCGCGAACGGCGAGAGAACGCATCGATGGTGACCCAATCTCATCCGAGGTCTATGAGGCGCTGGCTACCGAGATTTCGGCGCTCGACGGGTGTGAACTTCAGGAGAAAGCCTCTTCGTTCCACGTCGCACACGGACGTGCGTTCCTTGGCATCCATCCCCGCCGCGGCGGCCTCCTGATCAACATCGTTCTCGACAGACAACTGGAGTCAGCACGCGTGCACCGTGCGGAGCGTGTCTCCGCAAACCGGTGGCACAACGAGATCATGCTGCATGGCCGAAGAGAGATCGATACCGAACTTCGGACATGGATTAACGAGGCGTATGCCCATACCGCCTGAGCGCCGGGCCCTGGATCTCCCTGCTCGAGCACCTGGCCAGCGACGCCGCCGGTTGAACGCCAGCGGTCCCCAGCTCCGTCGTCGGTCCCTTACTCTCGTCGCCTTTACAAACGAGTTCGGCTGCTTCCACGGGCCGGTGCGGGTCAGATAACCGGGAGTATTTCAAGCACTGAACTGCTGGCGGATTGTTTGTGTGTCAGTCCGTCCGCTCCGGCAGCTTCAGGACTCTAGAAGTCCGGTAGTTCCATACTGCTTCCAGGTTGGTTCCCGCCCTGGGATGTTGCGGCTGAGCAGGTCCAACAGTTCGCCCTGGTTCAGGCCTGTCACCTCGCTGACCTCGGCCAGGGTTGCTTCCCCGTTGCGCAGCAGTGCTGCGGCGCATTCCCAGAGCGTCGCGTATGTGGTGTCCAAAGCGGCTTCGGCCGTGGCAATGACAAACCCCTCACGGCCGGGGAATCGATCCAAAAAATCTACCGCATCGGGACGCTAAAAGACTTGCAGGCGGCAACTCGCAGTGCTATTAAATCTATGTCAGCGGATATAGATCCGATCGAAGGCGATCAAGGAGGTATGTGATGTTGATGCTCGATCCGTTCCGTCACCTGGACCGCCTCGCCGAGCAGGTTTTGGGCACGGTGGCCCACCCGGCGGCGATGCCAATGGACGCTTGGCGGGAAGGCGATAATTACGTCATCGCGCTTGACCTGCCTGGCATGGACAGCGGCGCGATCGATCTGGGCGTGGAGAAGAACGTGCTGACCGTGCGCGCCGAACGGATGGCCCCTTACGGTGAGGACACCGAGCTCGTGGCCGCCGAGCGGCCCCGCGGCGTCTTCAGCCGCCAGATCATTCTCGGTGACGCCATGGAGGCAGACAAGGTCACGGCAAGCTACGACGCTGGGGTGCTGACGTTGCAGATCCCGCTCGCGGCCCAGGCCGCCCCGCGCAAGATTGAAATCGAAACCAAGGGAGGTCAGCAACAAATCAATGCAGCCTAATAGACCGGGACGGGATGCCCGTTACACGCAAACGCTGCCTCTTCGGGCGTCAGGCATTCACAGAACGCCACCGCGCCTTGTAGCGCACATGCAGCCGCCGCGCACGGCCGTCCCTCGCGGCGGTCCCCGGCCATAGACGGCCGGGGACCGTCCCACATCCAGCCGAGAGCCGCTAACCCGTGGCGGCTGGTTCCTTGGTGTACCGTGCGTCCGGAGCGGTGGATTTTGACCGGGAACGCGCGGATGGCCGCGTCCATGAACAGTCCTGTGCGTTGGTGTCTTATAGGGGGTGGTGCAGTGAACGATGAGGGCCGGCCCGTTGCCTACACAGCATTGGTAAAGGGGACGCCGGTGGTGTCCGGGTCCGGGTCAAGGTTTGGAACACTGGAGCGGGTGCTGGACGACCATGGGGATATCCTGCACGGAATCACTGTCTCGACAGCTGCCGGCCTGCGCTTTATCGCCAGGGACAACATCGACCGGATGACAACCACTCAGATCCGCTGTTCCTTCACCGACGAGCAAATCAAGGAACTGCCCCCGGCCCCGTCCGCACTGCAGCTGCGGACCAGGCCGTGGTTCACCCGCTCGCGGGGCAAGGCACGCTAACCCTTGCAGTCATCCTGCAGGGGCTACGGAACAGGGGATTAGCGGGCGCCGGCTGTCTGCGCTCCCCCTTTCACGTCCATGCCACGGCTACCGCCGGGCCACGGCGTTGACGGCCGTCCTCGTCTTTGCATTGACCGGGTGCACGGAGAACCAGCAACCCCCGGCCGGATCTTCCGGCACCGACTCCCCCACCGTACCGGACAGCCAGAACACCCCAACGCAGAGCACCCAAAGCGCCCGACCGCCCGAGGCCGCAGCCGATATACCCGCGGTGGGGCGCGGTTGTAAACTCCCGCGGTGAGATCGTCGGCATCAGCGAAGCCTACATTCCACCCCAGTCCGGCGCTGTGGCCCTGGGCTTCGCCATTCCGGCAGCCACAGCTGTTCAAGTGGCAGAACAGTTACTCAAAGACGGCAAAGCGGACCACTCCTTCATCGGCCTGTCCCCCGCCGATATCACTTCGCAAATCGCCGAACAGCTTCACCTGCCCGACACCGAGGGCGTCCTGGTCCTTTCAGTGGTGAGGAACGGTCCCGCTGACCGTGCAGGGCTCAGACCCGAGGACGTGCTGCTGTCCCTCGAAGGTCCAAAACTCAACGCACCCGAGGACCTGTTGGCTGCGCTCCGAAGCAAGGCCCCAGGGCAGGCCGTGAGCGTGCAGTATCGCAGGGGCGCAGACGTCGGGGACACCAAAGTGACGCTGTCAGAGCGGCCAACCGCAGAAGGCTAAGCGGAGGCCGCCGACCCGGAAACGGGTGGCAGCAATGCCTTGGCCCAGCTATGGCCGGGCAGGCTCGCGGGGCGTCAGGACGAACAGACTCCCGAGCACCATAACGACGCCGAGCCACCCGAGCGCCGGCAACCGCTCCCCCACGACCACGACCGCCAGCACGGCGGCGACGACCGTCTCCATGAGGGAAAGGCCCGTTGCCGTGCTGGCACGGACGCGGGCCAATCCCCAGCCGAACAAGACGTACCCTGCGAACATCGGGACAAGCGCCATATACGCCCCGACGGCGAAATTGGTCCACGATTCAAGGAGCGGCCGGCCGGTCATGGCGAGCACGGGCATCAGCAGCAGTCCGCCCAGCCCGAACACAGCACCCATGACGGCCCGGGACGGCACTCCCCCGCTGATCAGGCGGTGAGCGGCCCACGAATACAGGGCGTAGGTCACGCCCGCCACCAGCCCCAAAGCGATTCCCGCGGGCACCGCCCAGGAGCCGGCAAGGGCGCCGGGACGTTCCGGACTGTCACCGGCAAAACTCAGGAGTCCGGCGCCTGCCACCCCGATCAGCGCACCGAGCATCCAGCGCCGGGTCAGCACCTTCTTCTCCGCCAACCGCTCGATGACCGCCGACGCCAGAGGAGCCGAGCCGATCGAGACCACCGTTCCGAGCGCCACGCCAGCAAGGCGCATGGAACTGTAAAAGGCGAGGGGGTACACCGCGACGGCGGCCGCCCCCGTTGCGACGAGCAGCCACCGGCCGCGGAGGCTGACCCAGTGGCTCGCTATCGGCCGCACCGCGCACAGCGCCTGGAGCAGCCCGCCCACACCCATGGCCACCGCACCGACGGCAAGCGGACTCACGGACGGCGCGAACGTGGCAGCCGTTCCTGTCGTCCCCCAAAGCGCCGATGCACCCACAACAAAAATGGCGCCCAGAAGGGGCCCGTTCATACGGCCAAGCACCGCCCTCACAGCTCCTCCAGCATCTGAGCAGCTATCATCCTGGCCTCCTGCAGGCAACCGTCTTCACCTTCAAGGCCCGCCCTGGCCATGGAACCCTCCAGCAGGAAGGCCAGGTGCCGGGCCACTCTGGCCGCCGTCTCGTCCCGCCCAAGCAGCAGCTCCGCGACGTGCTTGAGCAGGAGGCCCTCGACTTCCTCCTTGTGCTGCCGCACGGCCTGCCGTCCCGGAGCGCCCGCGGGAAGTTCCGCGGCGGCATTCAGCAGGCCGCAGCCCCTGAAGCCGTGTTCGTAGGCGAAGTTCGCGTGGTCAATGTAGGCGTCGAACACTGCCAGAACCCGTTCCCTGGGACTTGTCGCCACCGCAACCCGCCCCCGGTAGAGAGTTAGCCATTCCTCATGGCGGGCAGCGAGGTAGGCTGCCACCAAATCCGCCTTGGAAGTGAAGTTGTTGTAGAGGCTTTTCTTGGCCACACCGGCCGCCGCGGTGATGGAGTCGATACCCGTGGCGGAAACCCCGTCGGCATAGAAGAGGCGCGCCGCAGCCTTGAGGAGCGATGCGCGGGCCGGCGGCCGCTTCGTTGCTGACTGGCCTTCAGATGAAGCCACGCGATACCTCCAACAGTCAGATGAGTAGGTAGACCAGTCTACCTACTAGCCTTCCGCGCCAGCAAGAAGCAAGGGAACGGCGCGAGACCCGCCGCCGTCGTCACCAATTTGTGTCTTGCTTCACAGCGCCACCACGGATAATATTGTCCAAGATTGTTAGCGCTAACAGGAATGTTGGAGCAGCCGGGGTCTATGCTCCGGTAACGACAGCCCTCCGGTGCCGGTCCTGCGGAACGGCCTCGGTACGCCGGGCACGAGTGGCCGGCAACGGCGGAAAGTACATACGCTTTCCGCTCAAGCACCGATTCGCGGCCCAACCAGCCGCGGAAGGAGAATAACGTGAGAATCAAGAAACTGCTGGGCGCCGTCGCCGTCGTTCTGGCTGTTACGGTGGGGGCCACCGGCTGCGGCAGCCGCCCCGGGGCCACCACCGGAACCAGCAGCGCTGACGCTGCCGGAGCCCTGGTGGGAATCTCCATGCCGACGCAGACGTCGGAGCGGTGGATCGCTGACGGCAAGAACGTCTCGGACTCCCTGGCCAAGCTCGGCTACAAGACGGACCTACAGTACGCCAATGACGACATCCCCACCCAGGTTTCTCAGATTGAGAACATGTTGACCAAGGGTGCGAAGTCCCTGATCGTCGCGGCCATCGACGGCACCACGCTGACGGACGTCCTGGCCAAGGCCAAGGAACAGAACGTCAAGGTCATCGCCTACGACCGGCTGATCAACGGCACTCCGAACGTTGATTTCTACACCACCTTCGACAACTACGAGGTGGGCGTCCAGCAGGCAACGTCCCTGCTGACTGGCCTGGGCCTGGTGGATGCCTCCGGCAAGAAGGTCGAGGGCAAGGGCCCGTTCAACGTGGAGCTCTTCGCTGGCAGCCCGGACGACAACAACGCCAACTTCTTCTGGACCGGCGCCATGGACACGCTGAAGCCGTACCTGGATGCCGGCACGCTCAAGGTTCCCAGCGGCCAGACCAAGTTTGAGCAGGCCGCCATCCTGCGCTGGCAGGCCGCAACCGCCCAGAAGCGGATGGAAGACATCCTCACCGCCGCTTACGGCTCGGGCAAGAAGCTCGACGGCGTGCTGTCACCGTACGACGGCCTTTCCATCGGCATCATCTCGGCACTGACCAGCACCGGCGGCTACTCCAAGGGCGCCCTGCCGGTAGTGACCGGCCAGGACGCGGAAAAGGGCTCGGTGAAGTCCATCGTGGCCGGCGAGCAGTACTCCACGATCTTCAAGGACACCCGCAAGCTCGGCGAGCAGGCCGTGAAGATGGTGGACGCCGTCCTGAAGGGCCAGGAGCCGGAGACCAATGACACCAAGACCTACAACAACAAGGTCAAGGTTGTCCCGGCGTACCTGCTGAAGTCCGTCATTGTCACCAAGGACAACTACAAGCAGGAACTGATCGACTCCGGTTACTACACCGACGCCGACATCAAGTAGCAGCACCGCACCAAGCACGGCGGGGGCGTCTGCGGCCGCAGGCGCCCCCGCACCCCCAACCGATCGACCCACCGAAACAGATCAGCTCATCGAACAGAGCAGCGGGAAATAACCAATGAACGTACCCATTCTTCAGATGCGCGGGATCACGAAGACCTTCCCCGGCGTCAAGGCCCTCCAGGATGTCACCCTGGATGTGAACCGCGGCGAGGTCCACGCGATCTGCGGCGAAAACGGGGCAGGCAAGTCCACCCTGATGAAGGTGCTCTCCGGCGTCTACGCCCACAACACCTTCGAAGGGGACATCCTCTTCGAGAACGAACCGTGCGACTTCGCGTCCATCAGCGACAGCGAGAAGCGCGGCATCGTGATCATCCACCAGGAGCTGGCACTGAGCCCGTACCTGTCCATCGCGGAAAACATCTTCCTGGGCAACGAACTGGCCTCCCGCGGCTGGGTGGATTGGCGCAAGACCAATCTGGAAGCAGCCAAGCTGCTGGCCCGGGTTGGCCTGAGCGAAAACCCGGTCACCCCCATCCAGCACATCAGCGTGGGCAAGCAGCAGCTCGTCGAAATCGCCAAGGCACTGTCCAAGGAAGTGAAGCTGCTGATCCTGGACGAGCCCACCGCAGCCCTGAACGACGAGGACTCCGACCACCTGCTGGACCTGATCCTGCACCTGAAGGGCCAGGGCGTCACCAGCATCATCATCAGCCACAAACTCAACGAGATCCGCAAGGTAGCGGACGCCGTCACCATCATTCGCGACGGCAAGTCCATTGAGACCCTGCGCGTGGACCAGGGCGGGATCACCCAGGAGCGCATCATCCGCGGCATGGTGGGCCGGGACCTGGACAGCCTCTACCCCGAACGTGAACCGCAGATCGGCGAGGAAGTCCTGCGCATCCAAGACTGGACGGTCCAGCACCCGCAGGACCACACCCGCACCGTGGTCCACAACGCCAGCCTCAACGTCCGCAAGGGCGAAGTGGTGGGACTCGCCGGCCTCATGGGCGCCGGCCGCACTGAACTGGCCATGAGCGTCTTTGGCAGGACGTACGGACGTGCTGTCTCCGGAAAGGTGTTCAAGCACGGCAAGGAAATCAACACCTCCACCGTCCCCGAGGCCATCCGCCACGGCATCGCCTACGCCACCGAGGACCGCAAGCACTACGGCCTGAACCTCATTGAGGACATCAAGCGCAACATCTCCATGGCGGCCCTGCCAAAGCTATCCAAACGTGGCTGGGTGGACGGCAACCAGGAAACCACGGTGGCCAACAGCTACCGGAAGAGCATGAACATCAAGGCCCCGTCCGTCGCGGCCATCACCGGCAAGCTCTCGGGCGGCAACCAGCAAAAAGTGGTCCTGAGCAAATGGATGTTCTCCGACCCCGACGTGCTGATCCTGGACGAGCCCACCCGCGGCATCGACGTCGGCGCCAAGTTCGAGATCTACACGATCATCGCCGAGCTCGCCGCGCAGGGCAAAGCCGTCATTGTGATCTCCTCCGAACTCCCCGAGCTCCTGGGCATCTGCGACCGGATCTACACCCTGTCCGCCGGCCACGTCACCGGCGAAGTCCCCATCGCCGCGGCCTCCCAGGAAACCCTTATGCACTACATGACAAAAGAGAAGGAATAACGGACATGTCCGCCCTACGAGAATCCCTCGGCTTCCTGGCAAGCCGCCTCCGCCAGGTCGGCATCTTCGTCGCCCTGATCCTGATCGTCCTGCTGTTCCAGGTCCTCACCGACGGGATCCTGCTCCAGCCGCAGAATGTCAGCAACCTCGTTGTCCAGAACAGCTACATCCTCATCCTGGCCATCGGCATGGTCATGGTCATCATCGCCGGGCACATCGACCTCTCCGTCGGTTCCATCGCCGGTTTCATCGGCGCCGTCGCCGGCGTCATGATCGTCCACTGGGGCTGGGCCTGGTGGGCAGCGATCCCGGCTTGCCTCCTCGTCGGCGCCCTCGTCGGTGCCTGGCAGGGGTACTGGATCGCCTACGTCGGCATCCCCGCGTTCATCGTCACCCTGGCCGGTATGCTGATCTTCCGCGGCCTGACCCTGATCACCCTGAAGAACCAGCAGATCACCCCCTTCCCGGACGAACTCCGCGCCCTCGGCGGCGGCTTCCTCCCGGACATCTCCGGCGGCACCTCCGTGCTCGAATGGCTCACCGTGATCCTCGGCGTCGGCGGCACCGCAGCCCTGCTGTTCCAGTCCATCAAGGAACGCCGCGTCCGCCGCAAGTTCAACCTGGAAAACGAACCTATGGCCTGGTTCGCCACGAAGACCGCGTTCATCGCCGTGCTGATGCTCGTTATCACGTTCCTGTTGGCCAGCTACCGCGGCACCCCGATCGTGCTGCTCGTCCTTGCCGCCCTGGTCATTGCCTACTCCGCGCTGATGAACAACAGCATCTTCGGCCGCCACACCTACGCCATCGGCGGGAACCTGCACGCCGCCGAGCTCTCCGGCATCAAGACCAAGGCTGTGACCTTCCGGCTCTTCGTGAACATGGGCGTCCTCGCCGCCCTGGCCGGCCTGATCTTCACGGCACGCCTGAACTCGGCGCAGCCCGCCGGCGGCACCGGCTTCGAACTGGACTCCATCGCGGCCGCCTTCATCGGCGGCGCGGCGGTCCAGGGCGGGATCGGAACCGTGGCCGGGGCAATGATCGGCGGCCTCATCATGGGCGTCCTGAACAACGGCATGTCCATCCTCGGCCTCGGCACCGACTACCAGCAGCTCATCAAGGGCCTGGTGCTCCTGCTCGCCGTCGGCTTCGACATCTTCAACAAGAACCGCGCCGGCGGCGGATCGTCCATCGCCAAGCGCTTCAAGCTCCGGACCACCCCGCCCGCAACCGAAACCAAGACACCGGCAGCAACCACGGCACCGGCCAAACCGGCCACGCCGGTGGCAGCCGGCAGCCGCGAATCCGAGAACGCCTAACGACCGGCCATCGGCCAGCAGAAAGGACGAGCCATGACCGCCTTCCTTGATTCCATCGACATCCGCGTCACGAGCCGGCACGCCCTGGACGAGCACCTCGAAGCAGCCGTCAAGGACCTCCAGGACCTGGCGATGCTCACGGGCACGCACGGCATCCTGGTCACGCGCCACCGGCCCGGAAACTACACGGCCGCGCTTTCCGACCAGGTCCCGTTCGGCATGACGCGCGAAGTCGTCCACTGACGGGTAAACAAAGCAGCCGAGTCCCTCCCCGCATCACCGCTGGGAGGGACTCGGCATTTAAGCGGCAGTGCGAGTGCGACGGCGGTTCAGCCTGCCATAACGCCCAGCGGACGGGCGACGGGGAGCCGGCCGTGTTCGATGAGCCAGTTCACGGATTCGAGCACGGCCTGTTCAGGCTCGTACCGGGGTGCATAGCCGAGGAGGGACTTGGCCTTCTCGATGGTGAAGCATTGGCTGCGATGGAGGTGGCCCCAGCTCGACTCGGCATACTCTGCAGTGGTGGACCGGCGGAATTCGTCCCAGGTGACTGTCTCCAGCGTCGCGGTCTGCCCGAACCAGGCGGCGGCGATCTCGGCATAGCCGCGGACGCTGAGCGCGGTGGGCGCGACGATGTTGAAGTCCTCGCCGGCGGCCGCGTCCCGGTGCCCGATGGCCTTCTCGAACGCCTGGGCGACGTCGTCGGCGTGCACGTGGTGCATCATCTCGGCACCGCTTCCCGGAACCCGCAACGGCTCGCCGGCTGAAAGGGTGTGCCAGACGGCCGGGTCGAGGCTCCCGAGCGGACCCGTGGGGTGCCAGCCTGGACCGACGATATGGCCGGGGTGCAGCGACGTGGTGACCAGCCCGCCGTCGGCCGTCTCTTCCTTCAACATTCGCGCGATCCGGTCCTTCTGGATGCCGTACTCGTCGAACGGTGCTGCGGCTGAATCGGAACCCTCGGCGATGGGCAGCTTGAAGCTCCTGCCGTAACGCCAGATGGAGCCGCAGTGCAGCAAATGCCCGATCTCGCCGCGGAGGCGGCCGACCAGCGAGGTCGCAGACTCGAGCGTAAAGCAGACCAGATCGATGACGACGTCGGCCTGGAGTCCCGCTACCCGGTCACCAAAAGTGCCGTCCCGGTCTTCCTGTTGCCGGTCGGCAACGACCTGGCGGACCTGCTGCCACTCGGGCGCGTCGGCATATGTTTTGGAGGTACCGCGGCTGATGTTGATGACCTCGTGGCCGGAGCGGACCAGCCGGGGGACGAGGAAAGTGCCAATGTGGCCGCTGCCGCCGATGACGATGACTTTTAGACTCATACCGTCCACCGTAGTGGCCGGACAGGCGCCTGCGGGAGGCCCGGCCGGGGCCACCCACGCAGGGCCTCCCGCAGCGTCAGTCAGCCGGCGGCGGCGCCGTGGAGCCCCGCACCACGAGCCTGGGGTTGAGGACCGAAGCCGCTGCCGAGGGGCCGTGGGCCATGTCGGACAGCAGCATCCGGATGCAGCGCGCGCCGAGTTCCTTGAAGCCCTGGTTCACCGTGGTCAGCGGCGGAACGAAATAGGCGGCCTCCGGCTGGTCGTCGAACCCCACCACGCTGATGTCCTCCGGCACGCGCAGGCCTGCCTCGCTGAACGCGCGCAGTGCCCCCAAGGCCATCTGGTCGTTCGCGGCGAACAGGGCGGTGACGTTGCCTGCCGCCGCCAGTTCCAGTCCGGCGCGGTACCCGCTTTCGGCGCTCCAGTCCCCCTGGATCAGCACGCCCTCCGGCAGTCCGGCCTGCTCCAGCGTGCGCCGCCAGCCCTCGGTCCGGGCCGCGGCGTCAATCCAGTCTTGCGGCCCCGAAACGTGGGCGACCGCGGTGTGGCCTAGGTTCACCAGGTGCTGCACGGCGAGGGCTGCACCAACGCGCTGGTTCACGGCCGCGACCGTCAGGTGCTCATCCGCGCCGAACCCCACGGCTACCAGCGGGACGGACAGTGCGATGGTGTGCAGCGATTTCAGCATCGTCTCGTGCGGAACGATCACCACGATTCCGTCCACGGACTGCAGCAGAAAGTGTTCGAGGGCGTCGTGGATGCCGGCGGTGGTCACCTCGCTGAGGCTGGCCATGCTGACGGCATAGCCCTCGTTCCGGGCTGCCTGCT
Organism: Arthrobacter globiformis; assembly: GCF_003261175.1. Taxonomy (GTDB): domain Bacteria; phylum Actinomycetota; class Actinomycetes; order Actinomycetales; family Micrococcaceae; genus Arthrobacter; species Arthrobacter globiformis_A. The sequence continues at coordinate 78,506 of NZ_QLNP01000013.1, forward strand.
GGACCCCCAGCAGCGTGTTGGCCGGGCCGTAGTGGGCCGTGCCGGCGCCCAGGACGCCGATGGCCTGCGAACGCCGGGTGACCAGGCTGCGGGCCGCCGTGTTGCGGCGGTATCCCAGTTCGGCGATGGCGCGTTCCACGCGCCGGCGGGTCTGGGCACTGACATTCGGATGGGTGTTGAGCACCCGCGACACGGTCTGGTGGGACACGCCCGCGAGGCGCGCCACGTCCTCCATGACGGGAGGACGCGGCGTTGCCTGGGCGCTCACGTGGCGAAGATGCTCCAGGACGCCTCGTGCGTGGCGCCCGGCTCCAGCCGGATCAGGTCCACGCCGCTGTTGAAGGCATCAGGAGGGCAGGTCATGGGTTCGACGGCGAGGCCCAGCCGGTTGGGGGCCGGCGGCTGCTTGTCCGCCGTGTGGATCTGGAGCCACTGGCAGGTGCGGTCCCAGGCCATTCCGACCCCGGTCCCGCCCGGGTCCCGGACCAGCACGCGGGCCTGCCCTCCGCCGGACGTACCTTCGTCGAACGCTATGTCGGTGAAGGCGTGGTCGATCTCGGTGGCGCCGATGGCGCGCGGCGTGCGGAAGTCGAACTCATGCCCCTCCACGGAGCGCGTTTCCTTCGGCAGCAGCCGGTCCGGCGTGACTTCCAGGAACCGCCCGGCGGGGATTTCGAGGGTCCACTCATCGAGGGGCGCCGGACCCGCCACCAAATACGGGTGGGGGCAAACACCGTAGGGCGCCGCGCTACCGCCGAGGTTCCACGCCGTGACGCGGCTGTGCAGGCCGTCTTCGGCAAGCCGGTACTCGACGACAATGCGCACCTCGTGCGGGTATCCCGCTCTCGGCTGCGGCGTGCAGGACAGCGTCACCGACGACTCGTCTCGCGACTCCAGGTCCCAGTCCAGGGGGAACGCAAGCCCGTGCAGGGCGCAGCCGCGGTCGGTTTCGTTGACCGGAACCTCGTACTCGGAGCCGTCGAACGTGTACCGTCCGTCGGCGATCCTGTTAGGCCAGGGCGCCGCGACGATGCCCCGGTAGTCGGGTATGGGCCCGCCCTCCGGGAACGGAACGATGAGGTCCCGCCCCCGGTGCCGCAGCTCCCGCAGCGCACCTGCCTGTGCCGTGACAACGGCGGTGTACTCCCCTGCCCGGATTTTGAATTCGCTCACAGACCTATTTTCGGTCACAGCCTGCCGGCCAGCCGGTAGTACGCGGCGTTCCAGGCCAGCTCCTTCTTGAACTGCTTGAGGGTGGTGCCTTCGTCGATGGTGAGCAGCTCGGTCTGCGCGATCTCGGCAAAGTCCTCGAACACCTCCACGCCCACCTGGGTGGAGAGGACGGTGTGGTGCGCGGCCCCGGCCGTCAGCCACGCCGCGGCGGAGGTGGCGAAGTCGGGCTTCGGTTCCCAAAGGGCACGGGCGACCGGGAGGTTGGGCAGCGGCTCGTCGAGGTCGACGACGTCGACGGCGTTCGCCACGAGGCGGAACCGGTCGCGCATGTCGGACAGGGCGACGACGACGCCCGGGCCGGCGTCGGTGTCGAAGACCATGCGGACCGGGTCTTCCTTGCCGCCGATGCCCAGCGGGTGGATTTCGACGCGCGGCTTGACGGTGGTCAGGGAGGGGCACACCTCGAGCATGTGCGCGCCGAGGATCTTCTCCTGGCCGGGCACCAGGTGGTACGTGTAGTCCTCCATGAGCGAGGCGCCGCCGGGCAGCCCGGCGCCCATGACCTTGGCCGCGCGGATCAGGATGGCGGTCTTCCAGTCGCCCTCGGCGCCGAAGCCGTAGCCGTCGGCCATGAGTCGCTGGACGGCCATGCCCGGCAGCTGCCGCAGTTCGCCGAGGTCCTCGAAGGACGTGGTGAAGGCGGCGGAGCCGTTGGCTTCGAGGAAGCTGCGCAGTCCGAGCTCGATGCGGGCGCTGTAGCGGAGGGACTCATGGCGCGCTCCGTCGGAGCGGAGCTCCGGCGCCACGTCGTAAAGCCGCTCGTACTCAGCAACCAAAGTGTCGACGTCGGACTCCCCGGCGCCGTGCACGGCGTCGGCGAGTTCGTTGACGGACCAGGTGTTGACCGAGACGCCGAAGCGCAGCTCCGCCTCGGTCTTGTCGCCTTCGGTGACGGCGACGTTGCGCATGTTGTCCCCGAAGCGGGTTAGCTTCAGGTTCCGGACGGCGGCCCAGCCGGCAGAGGCGCGCTGCCAGACACCCACCTGGCGGGCGACCTCCGGGTTGGAGACGTGGCCCACGACGGTCTTGCGCGGCACGCCCAGCCGGGACTGGATGTAGCCGAACTCGCGGTCGCCGTGCGCGGCCTGGTTCAGGTTCATGAAGTCGAAGTCGATGTCCGCCCACGGCAGTTCCACGTTGGCCTGGGTGTGCAGGTGCAGGAGGGGCTTGCGGAGCAGGTCGAGGCCCTGGATCCACATCTTGGCCGGGGAGAACGTGTGCATCCACGCCGTCACGCCGATCACGGAATCGTCCGAGTTGGCTTCCAGCGCGGTCCGGCGGATCGCGTCCGAATCCGTCAGCACGGGCTTCCAGACGATCTTGACCGGGACGTCCGAGGATTCGTTCAGGGCGGCAGCGATCTCTTGCGACTGGGCCGCCACCTGCTTCAGGACGTCCTCGCCGTAGAGGTGCTGGCTGCCGGTGAGGAACCAGACCTCGTAGTGCTCGAGGGACGTGTTGTTGGCGCTGGGCATTGGTGTCTCCTTTTGAAAAGTCTTGAGTGTGCGGGGGCCGCGGTGCGCGTGGCCTCAGTGTGGGCCGGACTAGCGGCCGTAAACGTTCTGGTAGCGGTCGTAGAGCGACTCGATCTGGGCCGGATCGATGGCCAGCGGTTCACCGAGCTGCCGGGAGACGTGGACCGTACGGGCCACCTCCTCGCACATGACGGCGGCCTTGACTGCCGACCGGGCGTCCTTCCCGATGGTGAACGGGCCGTGGTTCTGCATGAGCACCGCCGGGGAGTTGGATCCGCGCAATGTTTCCACGATGCCGCGGCCGATCGAATCGTCGCCGATGAGCGCGAACGGGCCCACGGGGATGGGGCCGCCGAATTCATCGCCCATCATGGTCAGCACGCACGGGATCTCCTCGCCGCGCGCTGCCCAGGCCGTGGCGTAGGTCGAGTGGGTGTGCACCACGCCGCCGACGTCGGGCATGTTCCGGTAGACGTAGGCGTGCGCGGCCGTATCGGACGACGGCGTGAGGTCCGGGTTGTCCCACTGGGCCGGAACGCCGTCGGCATCGGCGCTCAGGCTGCTGACCGGTGTGCCGTAGAGGTCGGTGACCACCATGAGTTCCGGGGTCAGGTCGTCATAGGAGACGCCCGAGGGCTTAATGACCATGAGGTCGTAGCCGGGGATCCGGCCGGACACGTTCCCGGCCGTCCAGACCACCAGGTCGTACCGGGTCAGCTCGGCGTGCAGTTCGCAGACCTCGCTGCGGATACGGGCAATGGTTTCCAGCAGTGCGCTCATGCCGAAACCTCCTCAGCGGTCAGGGACTTGGCGGTCAGTGTGTCAGCGTGCAGGGACTGTGTTGCGTTGCGCTGGATGGCCTTGAGCCGGTGCATGACCTCGTTGGTTCCCCTGCCGAAGTAGTCGTGCAGAGTCCGGTACTCGCGGAACAGTTCGTCGTACGCCGCGACGTTCTCCGGGATGGGTGTGTAGACGGCGCCAGGTTCGGCACCCATCGCCTCGGAGGCGGCCCTGACATCGGCGTACTTCCCGGCGGCAACGGCCGCGTGGATGGCCGAGCCCAGGGCCGGCCCCTGCGTGGAGCCGATGGTGGAGAGCTGGAGGCCGGTCACGTCGGAGTAGATCTGCATGAGGAGCCGGTTTTTCAGCAGGCCGCCGGCCACGATGAATTCCTTCACCGGAACGCCGGAATCCCGGAAGGCGTCCACGATGGTGCGGGTGCCGAAGGCGGTGGCTTCGAGCAGCGCCCGGTAGATGTCCTCGGGACGCGTGGCCAGGGTCTGGCCGACAACTACGCCGGAGAGCTCGTGGTCCACCAGCACGGAGCGGTTGCCCGAGTGCCAGTCGAGGGCGATCAGGCCGTGCGCACCGATCGCCTGCCCGGAGGCCAGGTCCGTCAGGTATTCGTGGATGCCCTGCCCCGCCTCGGCCGCGGCCTGGTGGTATTCCGGCGGGACGCCGTACTTGGTGAACCAGCCAAAGATGTCGCCCACGCCGGACTGGCCGGCCTCGTAGCCCCAGAGCCCGTCGACGATGCCGCCGTCCACCACACCGCACATGCCCGGCACCTCATGGAGCTCGGCGCCGTTCATGACGTGGCAGGTGGAGGTGCCCATGATGGCCACGAGCTGGCCCGGCTCCACGGCCTTCGCTGCCGGGGCGGTGACGTGCGCGTCCACGTTGCCGACGGCCACGGCGATGCCCTCCGGAAGTCCGGTCCAGGCGGCGGCCTCGGCGGTCAGATAGCCCGCGGCGTCGCCCAGGCGGCCGATGGTGTGGTCCAGCTTGGCGCTGACGAAGTCCTTGAACTGCGGGTTCAGGGCGGCGAGAAAGTCATCGGACGGGTAGCGCCCGTCCTGGTAGATGCCCTTGTAGCCGGCGGTGCAGGCGTTGCGGACGTAGTTGCCGCAGAGCTGCCACACGATCCAGTCGGCGGCTTCAACCCAGTGGTCCATTTCGGCGTAGGCCTCGGGGTCCTCCTCCAGCAGCTGCAGACCCTTGGCGAACTCCCACTCGGAGGAGATCAGCCCGCCGTACCGCGGGAGCCAGGATTCGCCCAGCTCGGCGGCGAGCGCGTTGATCCGGTCGGCCTGGCCCTGAGCGGCGTGATGTCGCCAGAGCTTGACGTAGGCGTGGGGCCGGTTGGCGTACGCCGGCAGTTCGTTGAGCGGGGTGCCGTCGGCTTTGACGGGAACCATGGTGCAGGCGGTGAAGTCCGTGGCAATTCCGACGACGGCGGCCGGGTCGATCCCGGCGTCAGCGATCGCTTCGGGAACAGCGTGCCGCAACACGTCCCGGTAGTCGTTGGGCACCTGCAGCGCCCATTCCCCGGGAAGGCGGGCGCCTGTTCCCTCTGCTGCTCCCGCCACATCCGCCGGGAGCGCGCCCGTCACTACCGCGTGCGGGTAGTCGAACACGCCGCTGCCGAGTTCCTTGCCGTCCCGGACCCGCACAACCACGGCCCGGCCGGACAGGGTGCCATAGTCCACCCCGATGACATAGTTTTCGCTGCCGTCTGCTGTGACGTCCATGAATCCTCCAGATAAAGGCCCGATGCTTTCCGGACTGAAACTATTGTGAGCGCTAACAACTTAGTCCGTCAAGTACCCTCCTTGATTTCGGGAGGGCTCCGGATCAGGCGGGGGCGGAGGTACTCCCGCGGACCACGAGTTCAGGCTCCACCACGGTGGTGCTGACCGTGTCCCCCTTCTCGATGGCGCTCAGCATCAGATCCATGCAGCGCCGGCCGAGCTCCTCGAAGTCCTGCCGCACGGTGGTGAGGGGCGGCGTGAAATAGCCCGACTCCGGCTGGTCGTCGAAGCCCACCACCGAGACGTCCTCGGGCACGCGGACGCCCGCCTCGCTGAAGGCGCGAAGCAAGCCCAGGGACATCTGGTCATTGCCCACGAACAGCGCCGTCGCGGTCCGCTCCGCAGCCAGCTTCCGCCCGATCTCGTAGCCGCTGCCGGCGCTCCAGTCGCCCTCGACCACAAGGTTGTCATCCAGTCCTGCCGCGCGCAGGGCCGCGCTCCAGCCCTCCGCGCGCGCCACGGCGTCGATCCAGTCCTGCGGGCCGGCGATGTGGCCGATCCGGCGGTGGCCCTGCTCAATCAAATGCCCGACGGCGAGCTCGGCGCCCCGCTTCTGGTCCACCATGGCGCCGCTCACCGACTCGCTGCCCAGCGATCCCACGGCCACCACGGGCACCCCGGGTTTCAGTTCCTCAAGGGCAAGGAGCGTCTCGGAATGCGGCACGATCACCACGATGCCGTCCACCGACTGGTCCAGGAAGTGCCGGATGGCATCGAAGATCGCCTCGCGGCTCACCGCTCGCAGGGCCGCGATGCTGACGAAGTAGCCGGCATCGCGCGCGGCGTGCTCAACGCCCAGCAAGGTGTTGGCCGGACCGTACTGGGACAGCTCGCTGCCGAGCACTCCAATAGTCTGCGACTTCCGGGTCACCAGGCTCCGCGCCGCGGTGTTGCGCCGGTAACCCAGCTCGGCAATGGCCGCCTCGACGCGCTCACGCGTGGCCTTGCTGACGTTGGGGTGGTTGTTGATCACCCGGGACACGGTCTGGTGCGAGACTCCCGCGCGCTCCGCCACATCCTCAAGCCGGGGCATCCGGGCACTGGTTTTTGCCATGGGGTAATTGTGCGCGACCTGAGCCGGAAGCACGAATAGACGCGGCGGGACGTAAAATGGTGGGAGCAAAGGAGCGCTGGCGATGGACGGAAAAGTTCATCATTCTGGGGCCGGATCTTCCGCACGGCACATGCTGACGGGCCTCCTGCTCCTGCTCGCTTTCCTCCTTGGATACCTGCCCGGCGCCGCTCCCGCGCGCGCCGTTTCACTTAACGGCCATGACATCTCCTGGCCCCAGTGCACGACGGCGGTAGGCGGCTTTGGCCTGCCCCTCCCGCCGGCGTCGTCCCGGTTCGTGGTGATCGGCCTGACGAAGGGACTGCCGTTCACGGAGAACCCGTGCCTGGCCAGCCAGGTCGCCTGGGCGTCCAGCAACCGGAAGCCCGCCCAGGCCTACACCATGTCCGCCTTCCCCACGGCCGCCCAGCTCACCACCTACCGGGCACAGGGACCGTGGTCGGCGGCCACCCGGGCAGGGCAGCTTTCCAACGTCGGCTACGCGGAAGCGCGGTTCGCGGTTGCAAGCCTGGCGCGCGTCCGGTTCGCGCCGCGCGTGGTGTGGATCGACGTCGAACCCCGCCCGGCCCAGCCTTGGCCCACCGCGAGCCCGGCGCAGCAGCGCGATAACCGGTACATCATCGAGGGCCTCATGCGCGGGCTGCGGGATTCCGGCTATTCCTATGGCCTGTACTCGTTCGCTTCGGGCTGGGCCAGCATCACCGGCTCCTGGCGGCTCTCCGGCGTTCCGGTGTGGGCCACCGCCGGCCGGCTCGATTTCCCCGCCGAAGCCTTGAATCTTTGCCGCTCACCCAGCTTCTCCGGCGGCCACGTGTACCTCTCGCAATGGTACGACGACGTCCGGGACTACGACCTGACCTGCGACCCCTATGCCTTCACTCCCCTGCCGGTTCCTGCCTCCACCCTGTCCCGCTCGACGGCCGACTTCAACGGCGACTGGAACACGGACATCCTGGCCCGGGTCACGGCGACGGCCGAACTGCGGCTGTACCGCGGGAACGGCCACGGCACTCCGCTCCCCGGCGTGCGGATCGGTAACGGCTGGCGGGGCTATAGCCTCCTTGAGACGCCAGGCGACTTCAACGGCGACGGCCCGCTGGACGTCCTCGCCCGGGAGGACGCCACCGGCATCCTCTGGCTGTACCGCGGCAACGGCACCGGCGGGTTCCTTCCCCGGACCAGGATCGGCGCCGGCTGGAACGCCATCAGCGCCATCATCGGTCCGGGTGATTTCAACGGTGACAAGCGCGTGGACGTCCTTGCCCGGGAGTCTGCCACCGGCTTCCTCTGGCTGTACCGCGGCAACGGCACCGGCGGGTTCCTGCCGCGGATCCGCGTGGGCTCGGGCTGGAACGCCTTCAACGCCCTGGTGGGCCCGGGCGATATGAACGGCGACGGCCACGTCGACGTCCTGGCCCGCGAGCGAGCCACCGGCGTCCTGTGGCTCTACCGCGGCAGCGGCACGGGCGGCTGGCTCCCCCGCATCCGGGTGGGGGCCGGCTGGAACGTCATGACCGCCGTCGTAAGTCCCGGAGACTTCAACGGCGACCGCAACCCGGACGTCCTGGCGCGCGACGCCGCCGGCGTCCTGTGGCTCTACCCCGGGCTCGGCACTGGTCAGTTCGCCTCCCGGGTGCGCATCAGCGCCGGGTGGAACGGGCTCGCCCCGCTGTTCTAGCGCGGGCTTCTGGTTCATCGTTTCACCAGCGCCCCCGCTTTTCCGGCCCGTTCCCTTCGTTTACTCGGCCGTAGCCTTGGAACGGCCACCCCCTTATACCCGTCTCATTGAGGGGGTATGCACCGCATTCGTCCAATGTTTTCCCAAGCCCCGGCCCGCACAGTAGTTGCGCGGGGCAACGACAAGCGCAGCCGTCTTCCGCAAGGCCAGGATTTTCCGGTGATGAAACCGCCGGAAAGGCTCCTGAGACAGCTCGAACATACCGGGGCCGGCAGGCCATTCTTTTTTGCCCCGTTAAGGAGGCGCGTACCCATGTCCGAAGAATCCGCAACCACCAACGAAGTGCCGACAAACACAGTGTCCCGCCGCAATATCCTGCGGCTGAGTGCGGCCGGAGGTGCCGGCGCGGCCCTCGTCGCCGCGCAGGGCTGGGCAGGCCCCCTGCTCGCACAGAAAGGACTCCTTTCGCCCGACGGCGCCTTCGCCGCTTCATCCACCGCCCTCGGGGATCTGCTGTTCTACATTGAGGCCTTCCCTACCAGCCCACTGATCCTTGAGCCGTTCAAGGATCAGCTGCCCGTTCCCAAGGCTTTGGCCCCCACGCCGGCCGTGGGCGACGGCTCCATCAAGGGTTACACCGAGTGGAACGACCCGCCCGGCCCCGGCCAGGGCCAGCAGAGTTCCTTCAAGAATGAGCGGCACCAGATCTGGCCAAACACGATCGGTTCTCCCGATCCCCTGGTGTACAAGATCGACCTGCTCCTGCGACAGCACGCGTTCACCACATCGCAGGTCCTGCCCATCGATGCGAACGGCCGGCCAACAATATCCTTCGACGAGAAGCAGAAGACGTACCCGGCCGGGACCAAGCGCACGCTGCCGCTGAGCACCATCTATGGATTTAACGGGACCTTTCCCGGCCCGATGATCAACGCTGAATACGGCAAGCCCGCGCTGGTCCGGTTCGAGAACCACCTGGACGAGAACCCGCTGAACCTGGACCGGCAGGACTTCGGTTCGCCGGACTGGTCCTTCCTGACCCACCTGCACAACGGCCATACAGCGCCGGAGAGCGACGGCAACCCGCACTACACCATGGTGAGCGGCCCGAAGTACGAGGGCTACATGCCGCAGACCTTTTGCGACAACCTCTACCTGAACTGGCCGGCGGGCAACGACGACCGCGAAAAGCAGAGCTTCTTTTGGTTCCACGACCACCGGATGGACCACACCGGCTCCAACGTCTACAAGGGAATGGTGGGCCTCTACCCCATCTATGACCCGAAAGGCGGCATGGACATGGGCGATGAGCGCCGGGGCCTGCGACTCCCCGGCGTCCGCAAGGACAACCCGGACGGGTCCTTTGACGTCGACTACGACATTCCGCTGGCCTTCTACGACTGCCGACTGGATGACGGCGTCACCATGCACAAGGACATCCACGACGTGCAGAAGGAGTTCCCGGCCGCCAAGAACCCGGCCAAGCACCCCGAATGGTGGGGCAAGACGTTCTACAAGCACTTCCCCAACCACGGCTTCGTGGGCGACATCTTCACCGTGAACGGAACGGCCAACCCCGTCATGGAGGTGAAACGGCGCAAGTACCGCTTCCGCTTTCTCGACGCGTCCATAGCCCGCATCTACGAGTTCAAGCTCATGAGCTCCACCAAGGGCCCCAAGTCAGCCGCATCCCTGGGCTACAAGGGCGACGAACTTGAGGGCCAGTACCGGATCCCGGACGCCCAGCAGTGCATGCAGTTCACGCAGATCGCGTCCGACGGCGGACTGCTGCCGTTCCCGATCAAACGCGACTCCTTTGAGCTGTGGCCGGCCAAGCGACGCGAAGTGGTGGTGGACTTCAGCCGGTACCAGGACGGTACGCCCACCACCAAGGGCGACGTCATCTACCTCACCAATGTCATGAAGATGCCCAACGGCCGGATGTGGAGCAACTCGTCCCGGTTCTCGCCGGACCCGAACTACAAGGTGCCGATGATCAAAATCGTGATCGGCGACGATGCTCCCGACGACAGCCAGATCCCCGTGAAGATGCGCGACCTGCCGCCGCTGCCCAGCAACTGGCAGACCATGCTGGACAACCGGCTGATCTTCGAAGTGGAGCGCGGCGCCGGCGGCGGCGAAACGGAATGGCTCATCAACGGCAAGCCTTTTACCCCGAACACCGTGGCGACGAGCCTGAAGAACCGCGCCGGACGTTCGCCGTTGGCCCAGCAAAAGAAGGGCAGCTACAACCTCTGGGAGATCCGCAACGGCGGCGGTGGCTGGGTCCATCCGTTCCACCTGCACATGGAGGAACACCGGACAGTCATGCGGAACAACAGGGACGTGACCCGCGGCGGCGACAAGGGCCATCCCGATGACGTGTCACGCGAGGATCTGGTGGCCCTGGATCCCGGCGAGTCGGTGATCATCTACCGCGGGTTCAGGGACTTTGTGGGACCGTACGTGGCGCACTGCCACAACCTGGCGCATGAGGACCATGCCATGATGTTCGGCTGGGAGATTACGCCATGACAGCGGCACCCGCGGGCACCGCCCACTGGAGCAGCAGCGGGACCGGCGCTTCGGCGCCGGCCCGCCCCGCGGTCCCGTGGCTTACGGTCATCCCGCTGGCGGCGATGATGGCCTACGCCGACGGGTTCTGGATCGTGTCGCTGCGGGGCGCCGTGGGCGCTATCGAGCGCACCCAGGAGCCCTTTGCGAGCTGGCTTCGGGAGTCAACCGTGCTGCTGCCGGCGTTTGTCCTGGCGGTCATCGCCGCCGTGACGCTGGCGCTGCGCTGGTTCGGGCCGGTACTGGCCGGCAAGAAAGCCTTCCTGACGACCGCCCTGCTGGTTGCCGCCGCCGGCACAGTGGCCGGGACCGTCATACTGGCCGCCAGTGAAGCGTGGGACTACGCCCTGCAGCACGACCTCATGGGCTCCCTCCACCACGCGTCCTCCGTCCAGTCCGTGGAACAGCTGGACCAGGCATCCTTGGGGCTGCAGCTGGCCGCCTTTGGCTATGGCGTCGGCCTGCTCCTGCTCACCAACCTCGTGGTGACCGGGTGGACGGTGGCGATCCGGGGCGGGCGGCTGGACGTCAGCCGGCGGCAGAAGGGGCGGCGGAAGGATGTTCTGCGCCCCGGTTGGACAAGCGGCTGGGTCCGCGGCCGGACGGGCGCCACGGACCTCAGGCAGACGATCGCAGCGGTTGCCCTGTTCGGTTGCGCCGCCATCCATCTGGCGGTCATACCGGACCACGTCAATCACTGGGTGGTGGCCAGCGTCTTCTTCCTTGCCCTGGCGCTGGCGGAGGTGGCCGGCGGCGTCCTGCTGCTGGGCCGGCCGGGCCTGAACGTCCTCGTTGCCGTCGGGGTTACCTCCGTGGTGCCGCTGGTTTTGTGGGTGTGGTCGCGCACGTCGGGGCTCCCCTTCGGCCCCAACTCCAATGTGGCCGAGCCTGCCGGCCTCGCGGATGTGGCCGCCTGCCTCCTCGAGCTGGGCACTCTGGTGACCGCCGTCGTCCTGCTCCGCGCCAGGCGCGGGGGAACCGGCGGGACGGAGAGGCATACGGCGGCGTCGGCCCACCTCCGTGCACTGGCTGTGGTGGGGGTGATGGCCCTTGGATCTTTGGGCGTGGCCGGAGCAGTTCCCGGCTGGCTGGGCGACCTGGATACCTCAGGGAACAGCAACCACAGCGCCACGCATTAGGGGCCCGCCGCCGTCGTCGTGGTGCCAGTCAACGGTGGTGACAAGCAATTTACTTACCTGAAACCCACCACGGATGGCGGAGTTCTATGTTGTGGGGACAACGGCATTCGTCCGGTCTCAGCAATATGCCACACACCGATTTCCTGAGTGGAGTACCCATGAACGCTGGAGATGTTGCCTGGATCCTCGCAAGTTCTGCACTGGTGTGCATGATGATTCCCGCCCTGGCCCTCTTCTACGGAGGCATGGTGGGGTCGCGCCGGATCCTGAACATGATGATGATGTGCTTCGGCGGGGCCAGCCTGGTGGCCGTGCTGTGGGCGCTGTTCGGATACTCGATGGCCTTTGGCAATTCCGTGAACGGCCTGGGCCTGATCGGGGACGTCACGCAGTACGCAGGCCTCGAGCCGGTGCTGACGGACAACCCTGACGCCGCCCTGCCGGCAGCGCTTTTCACGGCCTTCCAGTTGTTTTTCGCCTGCGTCACCACCGCGCTGGTTGCCGGCGCGGCCGCAGGGCGGATGAAGTTTGGTGCCTGGATGGTGTTCGCCGGTGTGTGGGCCACGCTGGTCTACTTCCCCATCGCGCACTGGGTCTTCGCATTCAACTCCGCGGACGGCTCGGTGACGGGCGGCTGGATCGCCAACGGCATCAAGGCCATCGACTTCGCCGGCGGAACGGCCGTGCACATGAACGCCGGTGCCGCCGCCCTCGCCCTGGCACTGGTCCTGGGCCGCAGCTCCGGCTGGCCCAAGATGGAGCATTCGAAGCCCCACAGCCGCCCCCTGGTGCTGGTGGGCGCGGGCCTGCTCTGGGTGGGCTGGTTCGGGTTCAATGCCGGATCCGCGCTGACCGCCGGGCACTCGGCGTCGGTCGTCTTCCTCAACACGGCCGTGGCAGCGGCGGCGGGCCTGCTCGCCTGGGCGCTGGTGGAGCGCATGCGGCACGGCGCCACCACCAGCATGGGTGCCGCCTCGGGCCTGGTTTCCGCCCTCGTGGCCATCACCCCCGCCTGCGGTGCTGTCAGCCCGCTCGGCGCGGTGGCCATCGGCGCGATCGCCGGCGCCGTCTGCTCGCTGGCGATCGAATGGAAGTTCCGCCTCGGCTTCGATGACTCACTGGACGTGGTGGGCGTGCACCTTGTGGGCGGCATCATCGGCACGCTGCTGATTGGCATCTTCGCCACTGACAGCGCGCCCAATGGAGTCAGCGGACTGCTGTACGGCGGCGGGCTGCAGCAGCTGGGCATCCAGACGCTCGCCACCGTTGCCGTGCTGGCCTACTCGTTCGGCCTGACCTGGGTGATCGCCAAGGTGGTGGACGTGGCCATGGGCCTGCGCATCCACGAACAAGACGAACTCCGCGGCATCGACCTCGCCGCGCACTCCGAGTTCGCCTACCTGACAGACGAAGACCCCGTGAACCTGGGCTCCTCGCCCAGGACCTGAGCCGGGTCGCCTCCAGGGAGAAAAGGTCCGCACAGGTCCTTCGTGAACGCCAGCGGCCCAATGGTCTCGGGGTCGGCGGCGAGGTCGAACTGCGCCGTGTACCCGGTGTTCAGGTACAGGTGCCTGGCCTCCGGCTGGCGCGGGCCCGTGGTGAGGTAGACGCTGCGGTACCCGCGCCCGGCCGCCAGCCGCTCCAGTTCCGTCAGGACCCGCCGGGCCAGGCCGCGACGGCGGTGGGCCGAGTGTGTCCAGATCCGCTTGAACTCGGCGGTTTCCGCGTCGTAGCGGCGGAAGGCTCCGCCGGCCACGGACTGGCCGTTCTCCTGGAGGATCAGCAGCGCGCCGCCCGGCGCCTCGAATTCCTCGGCCGGGTATCTGTTCAGTTCCTCCGCGGCGGCGCCCCGGCCGAACAGGTCGCCGTAGCGGGAGTCGTACTCCGCGGCGAGCTCGTCCAGAAGGGGCCGGACCCGGGGATCGTGCATGGGCAGTTCGAGGACGGTGAGCGGAGAGCGTGACACTGCAGTGAGGATCCTTCGCGCCAGGGCGTCGTTCTCCCGGAACGGCGCCGCGTTGGTACCGGGCCGGGCAAACGCGCCCGCACCCCAGCCGGAGGTCCCGGGGCCGATTCCGAACAGACGGCTCCGGGTATCGCCGTCGCGGCCCACGATCTCGTGGCCAGGGGTGACCAGGAGCCGGCCAGTGGAATGCGCGCCGTCGGCGGTGAGCAGGTGCTGCTCAGCACCCAGGCCCTGGCCGTGCAGCGAACGGAGCAGCGGGTTGGCGGAGCGGGCCACGGCGGGACCGGGAAGCCTGGCCTCGATGAAGGCCTTCGCCCGGACGCTCACCGGTGACTGCGCGGACGTCGCCACGAACTCGCCGGAGGCGTCGTCCGCGGCGACGGCAAGGCCCGGTCCCAGGAACTGCAGCAGTCCGGCACGGTGGACGGCCAGCATTTCGCGCAGCCGCTGCGGCGGCGGGCCGGAATCCACAAAGCTGAAGAACCCGTGCCACCAGCCGTGCACGTCCTCCTGCGAGCGCGCGCTCAGCCGCTCGGGCGGGACGATCCTGCCCAACTCCATGTACACCTTCAGCAGGGCCATGAACAGCGCCAGCGTTTCCGGGTGGTCGGGTCCCGTCCTAAGTTCGAGGTCATGCTCGATGTGGGCGGCCACCGCCGCCTGGACATCATCGTGGCCGGCAAAGAGCCGCCCGCCGAACGGCTTGTCCAGCCGTTCGAGGTCCAGGTGCAGGTCTGCGTCCGGCACGGCCGCGGCGACGAGTTCGTGGCGCGCGCTGCTGTACCAGTCCAGCGCGGCAAACCGCTCCGCAAACCCGTCCCAGCCCAGCGCCACCCGCTCCGGGCTGCCCGTGAACAGCTCGCGGTAGTAGCCGTAGCCGGCGTCCTTCGCTATCAGGGGCCAGAGGTGGGTGCGGAAGTCCAGTTCGGCGTGCGCCGCCAGGAGCGCGCCCACGGCATCGGCGGTGAAGAACCTCGGCGCCGCCGCCGGTTCACCGCGCAGGGCCACGGAGATCTTGGAGTGGAACGGCACACCGCGCCGCGACCCGGCCCACAGCCTTGGCTCGGCTCCGGACGGAAGGTAGCGCAGCCCGCCGTCGGGCGTCTCCTCGAAACGGCCGCCGCGGCCCTCGGTGAGCAGCACCAGCAGATCCACGAAGGCCAGGCCCATGCCGGAGACAATGATGTCCTGGCCGGGGGCGATCGCGGAATAGTCGACGTCGGTGGTGTAGCTGGGTGCCGCATGGAACCCGCCGTTCCTGGCAGCGAATGCGGACCAGCCGGCGGAGCGGGCATCCGGCTCGGCGTCGGTGTGCCCCACCGCGGTAACCACGGCGTCGGCGTGCAGCGTGCCGCCGCCGGCCAGCCGCACGCTGTACCCGCCGTCGTCGGGCTGCTGTTCGCCGCGCTCACCCTTCCGCGGTTCGCCCAGCGGTTCGATGCCGACGGCGGTGTCGCGGTGGACGGTGACCCGGACGTCGCTGCCGAGGGCGCGGACGGCGCGGCGGAAGAACCACTCAAGGTACTTGCTCTGCAGCTGGCGGGTGGCAAAGGAACCGTCCTTCAGGGAGCGCAGCTGTTCCTGCAGGTGCGGCGGCAGGGCCGGTGCGTCGGTGATGGAACCGTCCAGGATCCCGGCTGCCCAGGCAGCGAGCCCCGGCCCGTCGATGGCCGGCCCGTCGCAGACCACCGAGGAGTCGGTGAACATGGTGACGTCCGCCGCCGCGGAATTCATCATGAGGCCGGGCTCCTGGTCATAGCGCCAGATCCTGCCGGAACCGGGTTCATGCGGCTCCACGACGTGGATCTGCAGTGGCCCGACGGCCAGCCCGGGCCGGTTGGCGGCCAGCCGCTCGAGGATGCCGGCCGTGCGCGGGCCACCGCCAATGAAAACCACGGATGGGTGCTGCGCTGGCATCGGAAACTCCTGGTGAGAAAGGGCCACGTGAAAACGGATTGGGCCCTCAATCTAGGGTCTGGACAAACCGCCGGTCGAGGGCCCTGTCACGGCCGTTCACCCCGCGTAACGCCGCGTAAATTCACGCAAGAATTCGACTCATGACGCCCCGCTAAGCCACGTGAACGATTGCAACGGACCGCTTTGCCGGACCTGCCGGGCGCGCCTAGATTTGCAGCCAACTACCCCCGAAGCACCAGCCGGAAGAAGCGAGATGGCGCATGAGTTCAGCAGCAACCAGGACGGCCCAGTCCGCCACTGAGACACCGTCTCCCACTGAGGCGCAGGCCCCGGAGACCCAGGCCCCGGCTGTGCCCGCCGGCCCCGCGGACCTTCGTGCCGCCGTCGACTACGCCGACTACCGCCTGGTTCCTGCACGCCGTCCGTGGCGCTGGGTGGGCACGGTGCTGGTGGCGCTCGGAGTAGCGGCGGTGGCGTGGTCCCTGGCCACGAACCCGCGCTGGGAGTGGGGCGTGGTGGCCCAGTGGTTCACCGCCAAGTCCGTGGTGAACGGCCTGGTGGAAACCCTCAAGCTCACGGCCATCTCCGGAGTGCTCGGCTTCGTCCTGGGCTTCATCCTCGCCCTCATGCGGCTTTCCGCTTCACCGCTGCTGGTCTCCGTGTCCTGGACGTTCTCGTGGATCTTCCGCTCCACGCCACTGCTGGTCCAGATGCTCCTCTGGTACAACCTGGGCTACCTCTACGAGAAGATCAGCCTGGGCATTCCGTTCACGGACATCCGCTTCTTCGAGGCGCAGACCACCACCCTGATCAGCCAGTTCGCTGCCGCCGTGCTCGGCCTGACACTGAACCAGGCCGCCTACTCGGCCGAGATCATCCGCGGCGGCATCCTGTCCGTGGACCAGGGCCAGCTCGAGGCAGCAGCCGCGTTGGGTATTCCCGCCTGGCGCAGGTCCACCCGGATAGTGCTGCCCCAGGCCATGCGTGCCATCCTGCCCACGGCCTTCAACGAGATCATCGGCCTGGTGAAGGGCACCTCCATCGTATACGTCCTGGCCTACTCGGAGCTCTTCTACACGGTCCAGGTGATTTACAACCGCACGCAGCAGGTCCTGCCGCTGCTGCTCGTGGCCACGCTCTGGTACGTGGTGATCACCTCCGTGCTCAGCGTGTTCCAGTACTACATCGAACGCCACTACTCCAAGGGAGCGCTGCGCACCCTGCCCCTCACACCGCTGCAGAAGGCCCGGAAGTTCTTCGCCACCCACGCCCCGGCCAGCACCACCGGACCCGCCAGCACCACCGGAAGGAAATGATTCCGATGAGCACAACTCTTGAAGCCCCCGCCTCCACCCGCGGACTGGTGGAAATCACCAAGGTCCGGAAGTCCTTTGGCGCCACCGAGGTCCTGAAGGGCATCTCCCTGACGGTGGAGCCCGGCGGCGTGGCCGTCATCGTCGGCCCGTCCGGATCCGGAAAGTCCACACTGCTGCGGACCATCAACCATCTGGAAAAGGTGGATGCCGGGTTCATCGCCATCGACGGCCAGCTGGTGGGCTACCGGGTCAAGGGCAACAAGCTGCATGAGCTGCCGGAGCGCGACATCCTGAAGCAGCGCACCGAAATCGGCATGGTGTTCCAGAACTTCAACCTGTTCCCACACTTGACCGCGCTGGAGAACGTGACCGAGGCACCCGTCGTCGCGCAGGGACGGTCCCAGGCGGAGGCCCGCGAACGGGCCCTGGAACTCCTGGACCGGGTGGGCCTGCTGGACCGCGCCGGTGCCTACCCCCGCCAGCTCTCCGGCGGCCAGCAGCAACGCGTCGCCATCGCCCGAGCGCTGGCCCTTGACCCCAAGATACTGCTCTTCGACGAGCCCACCTCCGCCCTCGACCCCGAACTGGTCAACGAAGTGCTGGACGTGATCCGCGAGCTGGCCAAGTCCGGCACCACCCTGATCATCGTCACCCATGAGATGGGTTTTGCCCGCGACGTGGCGGACACCGTGGTGTTCATGGACCAGGGCCAGATCGTCGAACAGGGCAAACCGCAGGACATTTTCACGAACCCGCGCGAAGTTCGCACCCGGAGTTTCTTCTCCAAGGTGATCGAACCGGCGTTCAACATCTAAGGATCCCCCATGGCACTCTTCTCCAGCCAGCGCCGCAGCGGCGCGCTGCCCGCCGTCGTGCTTCTCGGCACGCTGCTTAGCACCGTGGCCCTGTCCGCCTGCTCCGATCCCGGCGCCGCCGCCTCCGGCGGTTCAACGGGCGGTTCCGCATCAGGTGCGACGACGGCGGCCCGCAACGGCGTCGTCTACAACACCTCCCCCGACCAGCAGCGGATCCGCGCCGGAAAGGACGCCGCGCTGGCCGCGAAGGTGCCTGCGCTGATCGGCAAGGACGGCAAGCTCACCGTGGCCACCACCGCCGGTTCCATCCCGCTGTCCTTCCACGCCACGGACGACAAGACGCCCATCGGCTCCGAGCTGGACATCGCCCAGCTCGTGGCGGACAAACTGGGCCTGGAGCTGGACATCCAGGTGACGTCCTGGGAGAACTGGCCCCTGAAGACCCAGTCGGGCGACTTCGAGGCCGTGTTCTCCAACGTGGGCATCAACAAGGACCGGGTGAAGCTGTTCGACTTCGCCAGCTACCGCGCCGCGTACATGGGCTTCGAGGCAAAAAAGTCCTCGTCCTACACCATCCAGGGGGCCGACGACATCTCCGGCCTCAAGGTCTCCGTCGGCTCCGGCACCAACCAGGAGAAGATCCTGCTGGCCTGGAACAAGGAGCTCGAAGCCAAGGGCAAGGATCCGGCAGTGCTCCAGTACTACTCGTCCGACGCCGACACCATCCTTGCGCTGTCCTCCGGCCGGACCGATCTTAACATCGCGCCGTACCCCTCCACGGTGTACCGGGAGAACACCCGGGATGACCTGAAGATCGTCGGCAAGGTCAACGCCGGATGGCCGTCCGAGACCCTGGTGGCCGCCACCTCGCTCAAGGGCAACGGACTGGCGCCGGTGATCACCGAGGCACTGAACTCCGCCATCAAGGACGGCTCCTACGCCAAGGTGCTGGACCGCTGGGGACTGTCCGAAGAGGCCCTGCCGGAATCCAAGACGGTGACCGAGGCCAACTTTGCTTCGACCCAGACGGGTTCTTCACAGACTGGCTCGTCAAAGTGAAGTTCCAGATCCTGGACATCATTCCGCACCTGAAGAATCCGGTCACCGGAGAAATCGTCTCTACCGCCGACCGGCTGAACCAGGTGGTCCAGACCGCACAGCTCGCCGAGAAGCTGGGCTACGACAGCTTCTCCGTGGGCGAGCGGCATGCCGGGGAGTTCATCTCCTCTTCCCCCACCACGGTGCTCGCCGCCATCGCGGCAGTCACCTCCCGGATAAGGCTGCAGAGCGGCGTCACCGTCCTCGCCGTCCTGGACCCCGTGCGCGTGGCCGAAGACTATGCCACGATCGACCAGCTCAGCCGGGGGCGGCTGGAACTGGTGATCGGTAAGGGCAACGAAGTGCTGCAGTACCCGCTCTTCGGGCTGGACCTGGCGGGCCAGTGGGACCTGCTGGAGGAGAAATACGCACTGCTGCGCCGGCTCTGGCGCGAGGAGGACATCACCTGGTCCGGCCGCTTCCGGCCGGCGCTCACCGAACCCACTACAACGACGCCACGCCCCTTCGCCGGGTCTCCCCGGATTTGGCACGGGTCGGCTACAACACTGACGTCGGCGGCACTTGCGGCGCGCTGGGGCGACCCACTGTTCACCGCGAACGCCATCCAGCCGCGGGAGAACTACAAGGTGCTCATCGATCATTACGTGGCGGAGTACGAGCGGCACGGCCACGACCCGCGGCACCGCTACCTGGGCTCGGGCAGCGGGGCCGGCGGGGTGTTTATCGCTGATACCACGCAGCAGGCCAAGCGCCAGTACGGCCCGGTCTACGAGGCCCTCACGGCTGCACGCAACGTCCCCGGCAACAACTCGCCGTTCCGGGACATCGACCACGCGGTGGCAGAGGGTCCGGCACTCGTCGGCAGCCCGGAACAGGTGATCGACAAGATCCTCAGCTACCACGCGCTGTACGGGCATGACCTGCTGTCGATCTCGCTGCCCACCACCCTGCCCTTCGAACAGCAGCTGGAGATCCTTGAGCGGTTCGCGCTCGAGGTGATCCCGGCCGTGCGCGCTGCAGCCCCCACCACACTCTGGGAATCCGCGGATCCATTCGGCGGCCGTCCCGGCTTTGCGGGAGCCGCCGAACCGGACGCCGCCTCCGCCGTCAGCACCGACCACGACACCTACAGGAGCGACCATGCCCACGTCTACGCACACTGAAACGGATGCCCGCTGGTCGGGCACCACCGCCTTCGCGGCCGAGTGGGAGCAGTGGCACGCCGCGCATGAGCGCCGCCGCGCCGATCCGCACGGCTTCCTCGCCGTCACCCACCTCCACTGGCTGGGTGCGGAACCCTCCCGGCTCGAGGGCGTTCCGGGCCTCTGGAGCGTGCAGGATGACGCCGTCACGGTGGTTTTGGAGGCCGGTGAAAGCCTGCTGCGGGACGGCCGGGAGCTGAACGACAACTCCGTTAAGGACGGAGGTACGGCCGTCGTCTTCGATCCGATCGCCGAGCGGGAGGGCATCAACCTCACGGCGGGTCCCGCCGTCGTCGAACTCGCCAAGCGCGGCGGTGAATACATCGTTCGGCCCCGGCACCCGGAGAACCCTCTGCTCAACGAGTACCGCGGCACGCCGGCCTACGCCCCGGACCCGCGCTACGCCGTCGACGGCGAATACGTGGCCTTCGAGTCGCCCCGGCCGACGACCGTCGGGGCCGCCGTCGAGGGCATCGTGCACGTGTACGAGGCACCCGGCGAGATCCGGTTCACGCTGGAAGGCGAGGACCTCATGCTCACGGCCTTCAACGGCCACGCACCGGGCACGTTGTCTGTGCTGTTCACGGACGCAACGTCTGGCAAGACCACCTACGCAGCGAACCGCACGCTCACGGTGGGCCCACCGGACGCCGACGGCCGCGTAAACCTGGACTTCAACCGCGCGGTGAACCTGCCGTGCGCCTACACCGACCTCGCCACCTGCCCGCTGCCGCCGGCCGAAAACCGCCTGACTGTGGCCATCGAAGCGGGCGAACAGAACCCCCACGAAAGGCAGGCTGAACAGTGAGCACTGCAGCCCAGGGTTTCCTCGCCCTCGAACTGGACGGCGACGGAGCGCACCCCGCCGCCTGGCGCAAGGCGCGGCACACTCCAGCCGAACTGCTCGACGGAACGCGCGTCCGTGCCACGGTGCTGGCCACGGAATCGGCCGGGTTCCACGTGGCCACGTTCGCGGACGGACCGCTGACGCCCGCGTCTTCCGATCCCGGCGGCCGGGACATCCCTGGCGGGCTGAACGCCCTGCAGCGTGCCGCCTTTGCCGGGCCTGTTACAGGCTCCATCGTGCTGGTCCCCGAGGTGGACACCGTGTATACGGAGCCGTTCCACATCTCCACGCAGCTGGCCAGCCTGGACTACGTGTCCGGCGGCCGCGCCGGGTGGCTGGTGGCGGCGTCGGACCGGGCGGCGGATGCTGCCGCCGTCGGACGTTCTGTTGTCGCCTCTGACGCCGTGGGCCGGGAAGCCGCCGATTCCATCGAGGTCAGCCGCCGGCTCTGGGACTCCTGGGAGGACGACGCCGTGGTCCGCGACGTCGCCACCGGCCGGTACATCGATGTCGACAAGCTGCATTACGTCGATTTCGAGAGCACGGTCGAGTCCGGCGGTGCCGGCTACTCGGTCAAGGGCCCGTCCATCATTCCCCGGCCGCTGCAGGGCCAGCTGCCGGTCCTCGCGCCGGCCGGCCTGCTGGGCGCGGACCAGCTGTCCGCAGGGGCGGTCGACGCCGTGCTCGTCTCCGCGCCCACGCCCGAGCTCCTGGCCGGTGAGATCGCCGAGGCCCGCGCCGCCGCTCCCGCGGCGGCCATCATCGCCGAGCTCGACGTCGTTCTCGACGCCCGCGGGCAAAGCGCCGCCGGGCGCCTCGCCGAGCTGGATGGGCACACTCCCTGGCAGAGCAGCCGTGCCCGTTTCGTCGGCACCGCTGCGGAGCTCACCGGGCTACTGGCCTCCATTTTGGAAACTGCCGACGGCGTTCGCCTCCACCCGGCGGTCCTGGACGTGGACCTGGAGGAGCTGGCCCAGCTGGTGCTTCCCGCCCTCCGGCGCCGGGGCGTGCTCGCCCCGCAGCAGACGGGTTCCACCTTCCGACACCTGCTGGGCCTGCAGCGTCCGGCCAGCCGGTATGCCGCCGTATCCGTGCCGTCCGCGGCCTCCGCGGCCTCCGCGGCCGAGAACTAGGGAGAGACCCATGACAGACACCCACATCGGCAACGGCTTCGTGCCCTCCGGCCAGCTTCAGCTCGGCATCTTCTTCCAGGGCGTGAACTCGGGCACGGTCTGGAAGTCGCCGGAATCCGGGTCGCAAACGGACTTCGAGTCCTTCCGCCGGATCGCCCAGACCGCTGAACGGGGCCTGTTCGCCGCGTTCTTCCTCGGTGAGGGGCTGCGTCTCCGCGAGCACCTCGGCCGCCCGCACGCGCTGGACGTCGTCGGCCGGCCGGACGCGCAGACCATGCTGGCCGCGTTGGCGTCCGTGACCAGCCGCATCGGGCTGGTGGCCACGCAGAACACCACGTACAACGACCCCGCCGACCTGGCACACCGGCTGTCCAGCCTGGACCTGCTCTCCGGCGGCCGAGCTGCCTGGAACGTGGTCACCACGGACAATGCCTGGACCGGGGCGAACTTCCGCCGCGGCGGCTACCTGGATCACGCCGACCGGTACGTCCACGCCGAAGCGTTCGTCAGTACGGCCAAGCGGATCTGGGATTCCTGGGAGGACGGCGCCATCGCTTCGAGCCCCGGCGCCTCCGCCTGGGCCGCGCCCGGTTCGGCCCGGCCCGTGCGCCACGAGGGCAAGCACTACACGGTGGACTACGTGCCCCGGCTGCCGCGCAGTGCCCAGTACCGGCCGGTGCTGTTCCAGGCCGGCGACTCGCCGGAGGGACGCGACTTCGCTGCCCGGCAGGCCGACGTCATCTTCTCCGCCCACCCTAAGCTCGACGACGCCCTCGACTTCCGCCGCGACATCGTCGAGCGCGCGGTCAGGGCCGGGCGCAGCGCGAACGACCTCAAGATCATGCCCGCCAGCGAGTTCATTCTCGCGGCCACCCCGCAGGAAGCCCTCGAGAAGAAGAACTGGGTGCGGAGCCTGCAGATCGGCCCCGAGCAGGCCATCGCCTACCTCGAACAGTTCTGGGGCCGCGAGCTCCAGGGCTTCGATCCGGACGGGCCGGTGCCGGACATCGACCCCGTGGTGGAGGAAACCTCCGAGACACGCGGCAGCGGTTTCCACGGCGCCAAGGCGAAGCAGCTGGCGGATCAGTGGCGCGCCGAAGCCAAAGACAAGGGCCTCAGCATCCGGCAGTTTGTCTCCGCCCGGACCAGCCGCGGGGATTCCAGCTTCACGGGTTCCTACGCCGAGGTGGCCGACCGGCTGGCCGAATACGCCCGCACCGGTGCAGTGGACGGCTTCAACATCTCGCCGTGGCTGATCCCCACCGGCCTGGACGACATCGTCAACCACCTCGTCCCGGCACTGCAGGAGCGCGCTGTCTACCCCACGGAGTACGCCGGATCCACTCTGCGCGAGAACCTCGGCCTCGCGACGCCGGTCCGGCAAGAAGCCGGCGCCGGGAACACCGCCGTCGGGAACACCGCCGTCGAACTGGAAGTCTGAGTACATGGCTGACGACGGCGGCCGGGACGACCGCGAGGGGAACGCTGAGGCTGCCGCCGCTGCCGATACCATCCGGCTCCAGCTGACCGTCCGGGAGCTGCTCCTCTAGAAAACCCCATCAGTGCGCGGCTCCGGCGGGTACCGCAAGAGCCAGGAAGTCCTCGATCCAGGTCTGCACCCGGGCGTCGTCCAGGTGCAGACCATGCCGGCCGCCGTCGACCTGGATCAGCCGCGAGTCCGGAATCCGCTCCGCCATCATGACGGCGTTGGCAACGGGCGAAAGGGCATCTTCATTGCCGTGGATGATCAACGCCGGGGCCTGGATGGACGGAAGGACGTCCCAGGCATCGTGCAGCCGGCTCGCCCGGAAGTGCCGGCTCTTGACCGTCGCAGACGCCTGCACCCGGAAAAACGCGGCAACGGCCGCGGGATTCTCCCGCGCCCAGGCGGGGCTGAAAAACAAGGGCGCCATCCGGGCAGGGTCCGTGCTGATGAGGGCGGCGGTGGCGGAAGGATCGCGCCCCACTCCCCCGGCCTCGCCGGCACTCGTCGCGGCCAGGACCAGCGACGCCACCCGGACAGGGAAGTCCACCGCCATCCTCTGTGCGACGCGGCCGCCCATCGAATGCCCATAGATGTGCGCCTTGGCGACGCCGGCGGCATCAAGAACCGCAACCGCGTCCGCTGCGAAAGCCCGCGTGGTGTAGTTTTCCGGGCGGCCTTCCGTACTCGCGCCGATGCCGCGGTGGTCGAAGCGGATGACCCGGAATGAAGGGGCCAGGCCGGGCACCACCGGATCCCAGCCGGATATTCCCGTAGCCTGGCCCGCCACCAGCAGCAGCGGTTCGCCCTGGCCTTCCTCTGTCCAGGCGAGCTCCGCTCCGTCGGAGGCGACCGCCTTTTTCAACGTCAAGGTCACCTGTTCAATTTACCTGCAGGGAATGCAAGACGTTTCAGACAAGAAAAAGCGCGAACGTACAGTTATGGCCCCAATCCCGAGGGAAAAGGGACCACAACTGTACGTTCGCGCTCTGGTTACGGGGTTGGGCTCAGGAAGCCTTCGCGTCTGCTCCGTCGCTCCAGGTCATCGCCGGCTGGGTTTCGACGTTGTTGAACGTGTAGAGGTGGATGCCCGCAGGCGCAGGATCGATTGCGGCCAGTTCGGACACCAGGGACCGGGATGAGTAGCTGCCGGCATTCAGGAGCCCGCGGGCGAGGGGCCCCTTGCGGTTCAGGAACTTCAACGATGGGCCTACCCCGATCTTGGTGGCCAGCGCGAT
This sequence comes from Arthrobacter globiformis, assembly GCF_003261175.1. Classification (GTDB taxonomy): domain Bacteria; phylum Actinomycetota; class Actinomycetes; order Actinomycetales; family Micrococcaceae; genus Arthrobacter; species Arthrobacter globiformis_A. The sequence goes on from NZ_QLNP01000013.1 coordinate 103,244, forward strand.
CAGTTTGGCCCTCGGGACGGCCCCGGCAACGCCCGCCCAGATGGGAAGGTCGACGCCCTCGCGGCGCAGCAGTTCGGCATACCAGCCGATCCTGGGCGCCGAGAAGCACATCTGGGTCACCACGTTCGAGGCCAGATGCTGTTTCTCCAGCAATGCGTCGAGCATCTGCAGCTCGTTGCACTTCGGGTGGCCTTCCGGGTATCCGGCGACGCCGATGGCCATGGTCCCGCCGGTCAGGTCGGCGATGTCCTCAATGAGCCGGCCGCTGCTGCCGTAGGGACCTGCAGCCTCCGGAGCGTCCCCTCCGATCGCGAAAACCTCCGTGATCCCTGCAGCTTCGCAGTCACGGAGCATGCGCGCCAGCTGGGCGCGGCTCTCGATGCTTCGCGCGGCAAGATGGGGAATCACCTTGTAGCCGAGCCGGCCAAGCTGGACCGAGGCCCGCACGGTGGTCTCGACCCCGTGGTGCGGGAGGCAGGTCACGGTCAGCGTTGACTTGGCGGAAACGTACGTCTGGACTTTGGCAACAATGCCGTCGGTGGGAATGATCTCCAGGCGCACAGGCAATTGGTTCGTCATGAGCAACTCCAGGTCTGGTTGGATTGGCTTGTCAGCGGAGGATGACCGTGCGGTTCCCGGACAAAATGATTCTTCCTTCGGCGTGCCAGCGAACAGCGTTCGTCAGGGCCTTGCACTCCGCGTCCTTGCCCACAGACACCAGATCCGCGGGGGTGTAGGTGTGGTCGACCTCAATCACCTGCTGCGCGATGATCGGCCCCTCATCAAGCTCTGAATTTACGTAGTGGGCCGTGGCGCCGACCGTCTTAACTCCGCGCTCATGCGCCTGGTGGTACGGTTTGGCGCCCTTGAAGCTGGGCAGGAAGGAGTGGTGGATGTTGATGGCCCTGCCGGCGAGCCGTGCGGTGGCCGAGTCGCTGAGAACCTGCATGTAGCGGGCCAGTACCACCAGTTCAACGTCATAGTCATCCACCAGTCCAAGAAGCTTGGCCTCCGCCTCGGCCTTGGTCTCCGGCGTCACGGGGATGTGGTGGAACGGGACCCCGTGCCAGGCCGCGAGCCCTTCGAGGTCCGCGTGGTTGGACACCACCGCCGCGATCTCGACCGGCAGTTCGCCATTACGGGCGCGCACCAGCAGGTCGTTGAGGCAGTGATCGTACTTGGACACCATCACCAGGATCCGCTGCTTGCGGTCGTGGCGCTCCAGCCGCCAGTCCATGCTCCATTGACCTGCCAGCGGTGCGAAGCTGTCCCGGAGCTGTTCGACGGCGGCGGTGCCTCCGGTCGAGGCGAAGTGGACCCTCATGAAGAAGTGCCCGGCGGTGCGGTCGCCGAACTGCTTGAGGTCAACGATGTAGCACTCCTGCCTGAGCAGGAAATCCGCGACCGACTGGACGATTCCCAGCGAGTCCGGACAGTGGAAGGTGAGCACGAACTCCCCGCCGCCAGCGGGATCCTGGGGCCCGCTTTCCCGCCCCTCCGCCGTCGCCCGGCCCTCCGCCGTCGGCCTTTCCTCTGTCCTGATCATCACTTGACGCTTTCCTTCTCCTCGAGACGCCGGCTCGCATGCTCGCGGGCGGCGGTTTCCTCAGCCTGGAGTTCATCCTGGAAGGCTGCGTAGCGGGCCAGGTGCGCGGGCCGGCGGCGCAGAACCAGCCAGGCCGCACCGAGCAGGACGAACCAGACGGGGGTGACCAGCAGGGCGGTCAGGGTGTCGGGCTGGGTGGTCAGGGTCCACAACACGAAGGCGAAGAACGCGAAGACCACCCACACCATGGGGATGCCGCCGGGCATCTTGAACTTGGAGGCCGTGTGGAGGTGCGGGCGGCGGCGCCGGAAGGCGATGTAACTGGCGAGGATGATCGACCAGACGAAGACGAAGCAGACGGCGGAAACGGTGGTGACCATGTCGAACGCCTTGCCGACGTCCTGGCCGGCGTACATGAGCACTACGCCGGAGAGCAGCAGCACACAGGACAGGAACAGGGCGTTGTTGGGTACCTTCCGGCGGGACAGGTTGCCGAAGGCGGCAGGTGCGTCGCCTTCCTGGGCCAGGCCGTAGACCATGCGGGAGGTGGAGTAGATTCCGGAGTTGGCCGAGGACATCGCCGAGGTGAGCACCACGAGGTTGACCACCGTGGCGGCGGCTCCGAGCCCAGCCAGCGAGAACATCGCAATGAACGGGCTGTGGCCTGCGGCGAACTGGGTCCAGGGCGTGACGGACATCAGGATGATGAGGGCGCCCACGTAGAAGAGCAGCACACGGATCGGAATGGAGTTGATGGCCTTGGGAAGGTTCTTCTCCGGGTTCTTGGCCTCCGCGGCCGTGGTGCCCACTAGTTCAATGCCCACAAAAGCGAACACGGCGATCTGGAAGCCGGCCACAAAACCCATGAATTCATTGGGGAAGAAGCCTCCATGGCTCCACAGGTTGGCGAAGCTTGCCTGTCCGGCGTCGCTCTGGAAGCCACTGAAGATCATGAACATGCCCACAATGATCAGGGCGGCGATGGCGATGATTTTGATGAGGGCGAACCAGAATTCGGTTTCACCGAACGCCTTGACCGTGGCGAGGTTCAGCACCAGCAGGATGGCCACGGTGGCCAGGCCCGGGATCCACAGCGGCAGTCCGGGCCAGAGCTCGCGGGAGTACCCGGCGATGGCGATAACGTCCGCGATCCCGGTAATCACCCAGCAGAACCAGTAGGTCCATCCGGTGAAGAACCCCGCCCACGGCCCCAGCAGGTCGGCGGCGAAATCGCTGAAAGACTTGTAGTTCAGGTTGCTCAACAGCAGCTCACCCATGGCCCGCATGACGAAGAAGAGCATGAAGCCGATGATCATGTACACGAAGATCACGGACGGCCCGGCCGCGGAAATGGTCTTGCCGGAGCCCATGAACAGGCCCGTGCCAATGGCACCGCCGATGGCGATCAATTGGATGTGCCGGTTGCTCAGCTGCCGCTCCAGGCGGGGAGCCTCACCGGCTGGGGAGGCGGGGGGATGAATCGTCATGAGGAACTCCATCGTTCGGTGGCCATAGCCACACTGATTCGGTTCCTCCCCGCTCTGTCTTGGACCTGAGAGATTCCGCGGACATGGTCTTCCGCTTGCACCGTCGGTGAGGCAGGACGTGCCTGCCTGCTTTCCAGAGTTGCCTCGCCGCGGCGGTACGTGGGCCTGAGAGTTTCCTGGGGAGGGTTTGCTCCTACGGCGCCTGCTGAACGTACCGGCAGGGCTCTCCCGCCGCAGATCATAAGCATTTTCAGTTGTATCGAGAAAAAATTATGCGACCCGGCGGCGGCTGTCTTTCCGGCCCGTGCCGGTCAGCGCGGCCCCGCTGGCCACCGGATCAGTGTGGTCTTGGTCACGAAGAAATGTCAAACGGGCCTCCAATTTGGCCTGGGCTGAATTGTCCCGTAATCTGTGAGCCGAATCACCCCACATCTTCATAGCCTTTCGAACCGTGGCGGGAGAGTCCTCCCAGTCATTCACCGGGCAGGCGCCGTAGGAGCAAATCCTCCCCAGGAATCTCTCAGGCCCCCGTACCGCCGCGGCTAGGCAACTCTGGAAAGCAGTTCGGGTAACCGGGCTCACCGACGGTGCAAGCGGAGAACCATGTCCGCGGAATCTCTCAGGTCCAATACAGAGCGGGGAGGAACCCAAACCATGCCGTGCCACACGTGGCCGGCCAAACCTGGAGTTCCTCATGACGATTCAATCTCTTCCTTCAACGTTTGCCGACCGGCATATCGGCGCCCGGCGCCAGGCCGATATCGACACCATGCTCAAGAACATCGGCTATGACACTGTCGATGGCCTCGTGGATACCGCCGTTCCGGCGTCCATCCGCCAGGAGGACCCCCTCCGGCTCACCGCTGCCCTGGGCGAAGTTGAGGTTCTCTCCGAGCTTCGCCGCCTGGCCGCCAAGAACAAGACCGCCGTGCAGATGATCGGCCAGGGCTACTACGACACCGTGACGCCGCCGGTGATCCGGCGGAACGTCCTCGAAGCCCCTGCCTGGTACACCGCGTACACCCCGTACCAGCCGGAGATTTCCCAGGGCCGGCTCGAGGCGCTGCTGAACTTCCAGACCATGGTCCAGGACCTGACCGCGTTACCGGTCGCCAACGCCTCCCTGCTGGATGAGGCGACGGCGGTGGCTGAGGCCGTACTGCTGATGCGCCGGGCGAACAAGGACATGCAGGCCAAGGACGGCAAGACGGTCCTGGACGCCGACTGCCTCCCCCAGACCATCGCCGTCGTGCTTGGCCGCGCCGAGGCCCTCGGCTTCGAGGTTGAGGTGGCGGACCTGTCCAAGGGACTGCCCGACGGCGACATCAACGGCATCGTCCTCCAGCAGCCCGGCGTTTCGGGCCGGGTCTGGGACCAGACCGGCGTCATCGCCGCGGCCAAGGAGCGCGGCGCGCTGGTGACCGTGGCCGCCGACCTGCTGGCCCTGACCCTGATCACGCCTCCGGGCGAGCAGGGCGCCGACATCGCCGTCGGAACCGCCCAGCGCCTCGGGGTGCCGCTGTTCTTCGGCGGCCCGCACGCGGCCTACATGGCAGTGCGCACCGGCATGGAGCGCACGCTCCCCGGCCGCATCGTCGGCGTCTCCAAGGACAACGCCGGCGCTCCGGCCTACCGCCTCGCCCTGCAGACCCGCGAGCAGCACATCCGCCGGGAGAAGGCGACCTCCAACATCTGCACGGCCCAGGCGCTGCTGGCCATCGTCTCCTCCTTTTACGCGGTCTACCACGGCCCCGACGGCCTGAAGGCAATCGCCGAAACCGTCCACAGCAACGCCCGCGTCCTCGCCACCGCGCTCAGGACGGCAGGCCGCGAACTGGTCAGCGACTCCTTCTTCGACACCCTCACTGTGCGCGTGCCCGGCAAGGCCACCAAGGTCATCACCGCGGCGGAAGCCCGCGGGATCAACCTGCGCCTCATCGACGCGGACACCGTGGGCGTTTCCATTGATGAGACGACGACGGCGGAGGTGCTTTCCGCGGTGGCCGTCGCCTTCGGCGCCGGTCCCGTGGGTGACGCTGTGGGCTTTGAACTGCCCGAGGCAGTCCTGCGCTCGTCCGCCTACCTGCAGCACCCGGTGTTCAACACGCACCGGTCCGAAACCCAGCTGCTGCGTTACATCCGCAAGCTCTCGGACCGTGACCTGGCGCTGGACCGCACCATGATCCCGCTGGGCTCCTGCACCATGAAGC
>NZ_QLNP01000014.1 GCF_003261175.1 Arthrobacter globiformis
GGTTTCTGGAGGAATCGGCGAGGCTGAGCGGGGATCTGCCGTTGACGCTGGCCGCGCTCGGGGCGGGAACAATCTCGTGGCAGCACGTGCGCATCTTGTGTGATGAAACGGACGGGCTGGATCCGGCGGCTGCGGCGGCGTTTGAGGCGCATTTCCTGGACCCAAATGTGCCGGGGTACGCGCGGGGTTGCCCGGCGGGGGAGCTGACTCCGGCGAGGTTTCGGGCGAAGGCCCGGTATTGGCGGGAACGGCATCATCCGGTCAGCATCGCTAAACGGCACGCCAAGAGTGTGAAGGACCGGCGGCTGGAGTACGTTTCGGACCGGGACGGCATGGCGTGGTTCTCGGCGTATCTGCCGGCGGACCAGGCGGCGGGGATCTGGAACCGCACCACCGCCGCCGCCCGCGCCATGCAGGGCCCCACCGAAACCCGGACCCTGACGCAGCTCCGCGTCGACGCCTTCGCCACGTGGCTCCTCAGTCCGGTGCCGGGAGTCGGCGGCGCGGCTGAGGACCCGCCCGCAGAAAAGGTCCCCGCAGACGCCGTGCCGGCAG
>NZ_QLNP01000015.1 GCF_003261175.1 Arthrobacter globiformis
CTGCCGGCACGGCGTCTGCGGGGACCTTTTCTGCGGGCGGGTCCTCAGCCGCGCCGCCGACTCCCGGCACCGGACTGAGGAGCCACGTGGCGAAGGCGTCGACGCGGAGCTGCGTCAGGGTCCGGGATTCGGTGGGGCCCTGCATTGATCTGGCGGCGGCGGTGGTGCGGTTCCAGATGCCCGCAGCCTGGTCCGCCGGCAGATACGCCGAGAACCACGCCATGCCGTCCCGGTCCGGGGCATACTCCAGCCGCCTGTCCTTCACACTCTTGGCGTGCCGTTTTTCGATGCTGACCGGGTGGTGCCGTTCCCGCCAATACCGGGCCTTCGCCCGGAACCTGCCCGGGGTCAGCTCCCCCGCCGGGCAACCCCGCGCGTACCCCGGCGCGTCAGGGTCCAGGAAATGCGCCGCAAACGCCGCGGCCGCTTCCGGATCCAGCCCGTCCGTTTCATCACACAAGATGCGCACGTGCTGCCACGAGATTGTTCCCGCCCCGAGCGCGGCCAGCGTCAACGGCAGATCCCCGCTCAGCCTCG
>NZ_QLNP01000016.1 GCF_003261175.1 Arthrobacter globiformis
CTACCGCTTACAGCACCACGCCGTACAGTTAAGTCGTCTGCAAATGATTTGGCCCCACGCATTGTCAAATTGCAATCCGCCGGCGAGGACCCCGAGCTCTTCCGCTCGAGGCCCCGTCGCCGACCTGCTACGATCCGCGGCCCCCGAGGGGGCCTATCCGTACTCGACTACGAACGCCGCGGGGCGGAAGGGACCGTCGCTTTCTAGCATGGATTCTGACTTAGAGGCGTTCAGCCATAATCCAGCAGATGGTAGCTTCGCGGCACTGCCCTGTCGGACAGCCGCAAAAACCAATTATCT
>NZ_QLNP01000017.1 GCF_003261175.1 Arthrobacter globiformis
ATCCAGGCTGCACTGGAACGTCGAATTGGTTTCAGTCGAGGTGAACGTGAACGAGGCGCTGGTCGACGTCCCAGGGGGTGGCGACGTGATCGTCGTATCCGGAGCCGCGGTGTCGGTGCCGCCACCGCCACCGGTGGGGTCGTAGTAGTGCCAGTACCGGCTTGTGGCGTTCACATCGGCGAGCAGCAGCAGCCCGCTGTTGGCCGTGCCCGATGCATTACTGTTGAGGTTCTGCTTCGTCGACGTTACGTTGTGGACATACTGGTCGTCGTCCACGATACGGGCCGTCTTCGTGGTGGTGAAGCTGATGTTGTTCAGCGGCGTGGACTTTTCGTAAACCGCGCCGCCCGAGCTGGTGCAGACACCGGCGTTCGTGGTGCCACTCGGCTTCGGATAGGTAGCGAAGGTACGCAGCTTCTGCGCAAACTCGTCGATCATGACGATCACCCGGTTCGGGCACTCCGACACGGTCGCGATCGTGTGCGCCGACCATGCTGATGTCGTGTTATTCAGAACCAACAGCTGGATCAGCGGCAGAGACGCCGACGTGTTCGAGGTCTTAGTTGCGGCGAAGACCCGGCCACCCGATGAGTCCAGCCACTTCAGGTTCATATGGTCATCACCGGTGCGCAGCCCCTTCACCGCCGCCACAGGAGTGGTCCAGGTGGTGTTGGACGCACCATCGACGTGGAAGCTCCAGTACATGCCGTCGCTGGCGTCACCGAGCTGCCGGCTCCACATCACGCCCATCTTGCCGTTGCCGGCTCCGCCGAACGCGATCACAGCCGAGGTATCGTCCACAGACACGTTGCTCAACGACGCAGGATGCGCGAACGGCGTCCCCCAGAACGTGCCAGTCTCGTCAGTGACGTTCAGAAAAATCCGGTTCCCCTGCTGCCAGGTGGCCCACACCCGACCAGTCGAGTCCTTGTCGATAGACATGGTCTCAACCTTGTTGTTGTGGATCCTTTGAGAACTCAGTAGCGTGTACGTCTTCGTGCTCGAGTTGTAGCTGTAGCGCCGCATTGTTGACGGGAAGTTCGGCTCAAACGGCAGGCCGTCATTGACGAACCGATAGCTCGCCACGAACAACGTAGTCCCGTCCCACAACACGTCATGGTGAGTGTTCGCCTGCGTCTCCGTCGCCACACCCGTATTGACCCATGAGTTGGTCGAGGCATTGAACCGGAAGATGTGGAAATCCGAGCTGGCAGTGTCCCACAGGTTGCCCCACCAGATCCCGTCGTTGAACCACAACGCATTCGTCTGCCGCTTTGTACCCGTGGGCGTCCCGGTCCCCGTATGCGAGAAATCCTGCACCCCCACATCAGCTGCAGCGGCCGTAACCGGCACCACCAGGACACCCAGCGCGAGCAGGAGCGCTGCCAGCAGGGCGGTGAGGCCCAGATTCCGCGACCCGGGGAGCCGGCCTCTGCCAGGCCCGCCCCTGTGAAAAGTTGTCTTGCCCAGTAACGTTGCTTCCCGGAGTTGAACGTCGGCCTGTATAGGGATGCTCACTAGCCTCACCACTCATCGAAGTTGTCTGCCTATGCCAGTTCCGAGCAACCTTCCGGGCTGAATCGGAGACAACGAAGCGCCTGCTACTACGGTCCTGGCAACTTGCGTGCACTCCCCCTCGGACCATGGTCGACTCGGCAACTTGTAAAAAGCTTGGGAATTCTTGAGCCAGCCCCAGTTATCGGGGGGCTCAGGATCGTTGGAAACCGGCAAGGCTCACTGCCACATTGCTCCATGGCCACCCGGCGCCGGACTAGACTCTCCCCCATGGCCGTCTACCTCGATCCGCCGCTTTGGCCTGCCCATGAAACACTTTTTTCGCATCTGATTTCGGACACTTCCCTGGCCGAACTGCACGCCTTCGCTGCTGCGGCGGGCATCCCTGAGCGGGCATTCGACGGCGACCACTATGACGTGCCGCAGCGCCGCTATGACGGTCTGGTGGCCGCCGGTGCCATCCCGGTTGAGGCACGGGTCCTCGTGCGGAAACTCATTGCCAGCGGGCTCCGGATCCCCGCGCGCAGCCGCACGAAGTCCCTCAAGACTCCCCTGCTCAACCGCTGGAACATGGTGCTGCCGGGCCATGACGCCCTGTTCCTGGACCTGCTGGACCGATGGAGTGAGAGCCACCGCAGGTACCACGGCTGCACCCACCTGCTCGCCGTGCTGGAGGCCCTGGACCTGCTCACCGCACCCGCCCGGCCGCCGCGCACCGTGCTGCTGGCGGCATGGTTCCACGACGCCGTCTACCGGGGAGTGGCGGGCCAGGACGAGGAGGAATCCGCCCGGCTCGCCGAACTCAGGCTCAGCCAGGCCGGACTGCCGGAAGCCGACGTCGACGAGGTAGCGCGGCTGGTCCGGCTCACTTCCGATCACCGGCCGGAGGCCGGGGACGACGACGGCGCCCTCCTGTGCGACGCGGACCTGTCAGTTCTCGGCGGCGGACCGGAGCCCTACGCCCGGTATGTGGCCGCCGTCCGGGAAGACTATGCGCACATCGGCGACGCCGACTTTGCGGCCGGCAGGGCCGCCGTCGTCCGCCAGTTGCTGGCACTGGACCCGCTCTTCCACACCGAGCGGGCCCGCAGCCTGTGGCTGGAGGCCGCCCGGCGGAACCTGCAGGGCGAACTGGCCTGACGGCGCTGCCGAACTGTCTCTGGGTTAACGGTAGGCCGTGATGAACGGCCTGTCCGTGGGCACGATCTGCTTGCCCAGTGGCATGAGGGAAACCGGAATCAGCTTCAGGTTGGCGATGGCCAGTGGGATGCCGATGATGGTGACGGCCATGGCGAACGCCGTGACCACGTGCCCAATGGCGATCCAGATGCCGGCCACCAGCAGCCAGATCACGTTGCCGAGGAGCGAGAACACGCCGTTTCCGCCCGGCTTGTCCACCACCATCCGTCCGAAGGGCCACAGGGTGTAGGACGCGATCCGGAAGGAGGCGATGCCCCAGGGGATGGTCACGATGAGCAGGCAGCAGATGATGCCGGCGGCGAAGTAGCCCAGCGCCAACCAGAAGCCGCCGAATACCAGCCAGATGATGTTCAGGAGTGTCTTCATTCGTCCATTCTGCCGGGCCGGAGGCTGAAGCACCTCGGGATCTGCCCTGAATTAACCCTTAACCTCGACTCTGGGGCTGAGGCGCGGGATCCCGGCGGCCGCGACCAGCAGCGCGAGGATCCCCAGGCCCAGCGGGAGCGAGGCGGCCGTGGCGACGGCTCCCACCAGGAGCGGACCGCCGGCATCGCCGAGTTCGCGGCCCAGCTCGGCCGAGCCCATGGTCCGGCCCATCCTGGCCTTCGGCGTACTGTCGGCCAAATGCGCAAAGCCCAGCGGCGTGGCCGCGCCGACGCCGGCCCCAATGAACGCCGCGGCAATGAAGATGGCGGCCGCCCCGGGGACGACAGCCACCAGGGCGACCCCGGCGGCGGTGAGCAACAGGCCGGTGCGCATCCCGCCTGCGTCACCGATGCGGTGCATGTCGCGCATTGCCCCGATCCGCGGCTGGACCAGCAGCGAGGCCACGGCCAGCACACTGACGGCGGCGGTGCCGGCCACCGGGTCCAGGCCGTGCTGCACGGCGAGGGCCGGGAGGAAACCGATAGCCGCCCCCATGGCCGCCATCGATGCCGCCAGCACCATGGTGGGCACCAGGAACCTGCGCTCGGCAACCTGCCGGGCCAGGTCCAGCAAGGTGTACCGCTGGCGCGGAAGCGGCGGCAGGTGCGGCACGGCGAGAAGGACCCACACAGCGGTGGCCGCGGCAAGCGCGGACAGAGCCCCAAAGAGGAGCGCAAAACCGCCGACGGCGATCAGCCCGGCACCGAGCAGCGGGCCAATTACATAACCGAGGCTCTTCCAGGACCCGTACCTGCCGAAGAAGGTCCCGGCATTCTTCCCGGCCGAGAGCCGGGCCACCATCGCTGAGGACGCCGGGGAGAAGGCCGATGCGGCGGCCCCCTGGCCTAGGCGGGCAAGGCCCAGCAGCAGCGGATCCGCGGCTCCCAGTCCGATCAGGGACAGCGCGGCGAAGCCGAGGAGTCCGCCGACGATGACCGGCTTGGCGCCGATCCGGTCGCTCAGCGCGCCAAAGACCGGCTTGAGGAACACCTCGGAGATGTCGTAGACGGCCAGCAGGATTCCCAGGTTCAGCAGGGTCAGGCCGATGTTGCCGCTCTGGGCGCCCATGCCTGCGGCAATGCTGTGGGCGCCGAACGCGGTCACGAAACCGGCGGCGTAGAGGGGTGCCGCGGGCGTCCGGGCGCGCGTCGCCTGAGTCACGGGGCGGTCAGGGTCACGGGGCGGTCAGCCTTTGGCTGCCGTCACGAAGGCCCTGATCTTGGCCAGGTCCTTTACTCCCCTGCTTTGTTCGACGCCGGAGGAGACGTCAACGCCCCATGCCGCGGCGTCACGGGCGGCTTCGGACACGTTGGCGGGATCGAGGCCGCCGGCCAGGAGCCACTGCCGTCCCGCCAGGCCTTTGGCGCGCACGGAACCGTAGTCCCAGGCCTCGCCGGACCCGGGAACTGCGGCGTCGATAAGCAGCATTTCCTCGCCCCAGTCGGCAAACGCATCCGGTGCGGCACCCATGGTGACGGCGCGGATGACCTTCATGCCGGCGTCGTGCGCTGTTTTGACATCATCCGGTGTGCGATCACCGTGAAGCTGGATCCAGCTCAGCCCCGCGGCGCGCGCGATGGCCACCGCGTCGGCGGCCGGTTCGGAACGGAAGACGCCGACGGCGGCCACACCGTCAGGCACGGCCTTGACGAGCTGGGTAACCTGGTGCGGTGAGACCGCCCGGGGGCTGGCCGTCAGGACAAAGCCGACGGCGTCGGCTCCGGCTTCCACGGCCTCCCGGACCGATTCAGGCGTGCTCAGGCCGCAGACTTTGACGAACATTCACCGGCTCCTCGTTGTTGAAAGCGTCGACCACTTTCTGCAGCGATCCGTCGCCGACTTTACGCGGGGAGGGAGGGTGCGGGCAACGCGCCGATAGGCTGGGCTGATGCAGATCATCCGCTTCGCCGACCTCAAACCCCAGCCATGGCGCAACGGCGGCGGGGTCACCCGCGAGCTGGCCAGCCATCGCGGCGGCGCTTCAGCTGGGGCCGCCTCATCGGGGGCCACGGCATCAGACGATGGCGCGTGGGACTGGCGAGTCAGCATCGCCGACGTCACCAGTGCCGGGGACTACTCCCCCTTTCCGGGGATGGAACGCGTGCTGACCGTCGTCGAGGGCGAACTGCTGTTGCTCGCCGTGGACGGGACCGAGCACCCGCTCGAGAAGTACCGGCCCTTCCGGTTTCCCGGCGGTGCAGCCTCCTCCTCGGCTCTGCCCACCGGGGATGTCCGCAACCTCAACGTCATCGCCCGGGAGGGCGCCTTCAAGGCGTACACCTCCATCGTGGAGCTGTCCAAGAAGCGGGCCCATCCCGTGTTCGAGGGCCAGCTGGGCATCCTGCTGCAGGGTCAGGCAGCGGTCAGTCCCGGGAATGCCGGGCAGGAGAGCGGCGGGCAGGACAGTGCGCCCGTGGCGCTCGGCCGCTACGACTCAGTGGTGGGTTCGGACAGCCAGATGCCGGAGATCCTGGGCCGCGGCTTCCTGGCCGTGGTGTCCATCGATCCCGTGGCCGGCTAACAAACTCTGGTGCGCATGAGGTGCCGGAACCTAGACTCGGTGCCATGACCAAGTCCAGATTCAGCGACCTCCTGCTCCTGCAGATAGGCAACGAATTCGCGGCCTCGCAGCAGTACATTGCCGTGGCCGTCTGGTTCGCCAACCAGGACCTTCCCCAGCTGGCCAGGTACTTCTACCGGCAGTCGGTGGAGGAACGCAACCACGCCATGATGATGGTGCAGTACATGGTGGACCGCGGCGTTTCCGTCAGCATCCCCGGCGTGCCCGCCGTCCGCAATGACTTCGCCTCCGTCACCGACCCGCTCGCACTCGCGCTGCAGCAGGAAAAGGAAGTCACCCGAAGCATCGAAGGCCTCTTCCGCGCGGCCCGGGCCGAGGACGACGCCCTCGGCGAGCAGTTCATGCTCTGGTTCCTCAAGGAGCAGGTGGAGGAAGTCGCCTCGATGACCACCCTCCTGAACATCGCCGAACGGGCGGACAACACCTTCGACATCGAAAACTTCGTTGCCCGGGAAACCATCGGCGACGGCGGCCGCGACGCCGCAGCGCCGGAAGCGGCCGGCGGCACCCTCTGACCCGGGCGCGCTGGCGGTGAGCTTTGCCACCAACGGTGGCCGCCGCCGTCGGGCGTTGCTAGGGTGAAAACCAGGGTCCCCTTCCCCGGACCTCCGGACGACGGTTCAGTACCCGGTGCGCGACAAGACTGGCCAAAGGATCTGTCATGTCGTGGTTCATACTCATTTTTTCCGGTGCCCTCGAGGCGGTGTGGGCGGCGGCGCTGCACCGGGCGTCCCAGTCCTCCGGCCGGCGCCGGGTCGCGGCCGGGGCCCTTTTCCTTGTCGCGGTCGTGGCCAGCACCGCCGGCCTCGGCATCGCCATGCAGTCCATTCCCACCGGCACCGCCTACGCGGTGTGGGTCGGCGTGGGTGTAGTGCTGACGTCCGCCTACGCGATCGTCGCCAAAGTAGAACGGCCGACGGCGGCGCGGCTCCTGCTGCTCGCCGGAATCGCCGCGTGCGTGGTTGGCCTGAAGGTGGTGGCGTGATGCTCGCGAAGCCTGCCACGGCGTGGATCATCCTGCTCGCCTCGGCTGTCCTGGAAGCCGTCTGGGCAACGGCCCTGGGCCTGTCCGACGGCCTGACCCGGCCAGTGCCCACCGTTGTTTTCGTGGTGACGGCCGCGCTCAGCATGCAGGGGCTGGGCATGGCGGTGAAGCACATCCCGCTCGGCACCGCCTACGCCGTCTGGGTGGGGATCGGAGCGGCACTGACGGTCGGCTGGGCCATGGCCACCGGCGTCGAACCCTTTAGCCTGCTCAAGGTGCTGTTCATCGCGGGGATTGTAGGATGCGCGGCCGGGCTCAAGATGCTGCCGGCCGGCTCTGTCCGTCAGCGCGGGACCGAACACAGGGCTGATCCGGCTCCCTAGGCTGGGGCGTATCCCTAGACTGGGCTCATGGACACGCTCATGCACTCACTTCGGGACATCACCATCCGCCGGATCTCGGTCAGCGAGATGGACAACAATGTGTATCTGCTGACCGCAAAGGAGTCCGGAGCGCAGCTGCTGATTGACGCCGCTGATGACCTGCCGGCCATCCAGAGCCTGCTGGCGGATGCCACGGCGGACACCTCAGGCGAGCCCAAGCTGGCGCTCATCGCCACCACGCACCAGCACTGGGACCATGTGCGCGCACTGCCGGGCCTCGTTGAAGCCACCGGAGCCAAGACCGCAGCGGGCACGGACGACGCCCCGGGACTCCCTGTGAAGGTGGACGTGCTGCTGGACCACGGCGACTTTGGGAACTTCGACGGGTTCGACGTCACCGCCGTCCACCTGCGCGGCCACACCCCCGGCTCGGTGGCGCTGGTCTACCATGACCCGGAGGGACCGGCCCACATCTTCTCCGGCGACTCCCTTTTCCCTGGCGGCGTGGGCAACACGCAGAAGGACCCGGCGCGGTTCAACCAGCTGCTCACGGACGTCACCGAGCGGATCTTCGCGGTCTACCCGGACGACACTGTGGTGCACCCGGGCCACGGCAAGCCCACGACCCTCGGCGCGGAGCGCCCGCACCTCGAGGAGTGGCGCGCCCGCGGCTGGTGAGCGGGTACTTTTGCGCTACGCAAAATGCCGGCCGCTACGGGAATTCCCATAGCGACCGGCATTTTGCGTATCGACAGCTAGTTAGCGGCCGCGGCGCTCGTTCGACGCCGGGGCCGACGCGCGGCGCGGGGCCTTCCGCGCCGGACGTCCGTCACCGGAGCGGCCGCTGCCGCCCGAAGAGGATCCGCCCGAGTACGAGCCGCCCGAGGTGCCGCCTGTGGTGGAGGACCAGACCGGAGCGTTGCCGCCGGCCTTGCTGCCGGCCGCCGCGCGCTGCCCGGTGGCGGGACGTCCGCTCCGCTGGCCGCCGCTGGCCGGGCGGCCGGTGCCGCCACGGGGGGCATCGCTGCGGGTGAAGCGGGACTCGGAACGACCGTCCGAACCGCGGCCAGCAGATGAACGGCCGCCGGCCGCGGGAACATCGTTGCGGTGCGTGGATGCCGTGCCACGGCCACGTGCGTTGCGGCGGGCCGCAGCTGCCGCAGTGGCGCGGTCCTCGTTCTGCTCGACTATGCGGTCTGCAGCGTCACGGGCAGCGGCGCGGCCCTCGTAGGTCGCGGCACGGCGTTCAGCGCGGGGCAGGTCCGTGCGCGGAGCCTCGGCGGAAACCCGCCCGCGGCCGCCGCGACCGCCCCGGCCGCCGGCCGTGGGTGATGCCTGGCGGCGTGCGCGCTTGCGCTCGGCGTTGGCGCCGGTGGACTTGCCGGCACCCTGCTGCGGAGCTTTCGCTGCGAGGAGTGCCGCGCGGGTCCGCGGGTCAACCTTGTCGGCTATCGCGCCCACCAGCTCGGCAACGATCGGCGAGCTTGCGGTGACGCGCTCGAAGCTGACCTCGACGCCGGCTGCCTTCATGAGCTTCTTGACGTCTGTCTGCTGCTCCGGCAGGGTCAGCGTGACCACGGTGCCGTCGGAGCCGGCACGGGCGGTGCGGCCGGAGCGGTGCAGGTAAGCCTTGTGCTCGGTGGGCGGATCGACGTGGATGACCAGTTCGACGTCGTCGACGTGGACGCCGCGGGCGGCGACGTCGGTGGCCACCAGGACGCGGACGTCGCCGGAGGAGAACTCGGCAAGGTTGCGGTCGCGGGCGTTCTGCGACAGGTTGCCGTGCAGGTCGACGGCGGGAATCCCGGCGTCGGTCAGGGTCTTGGCCAACTTACGGGCGTGGTGCTTGGTGCGCATGAACAGCACGCGGCGGCCGGCGCCGGACGCCAGTTCAACGATCAGCTGCTTCTTGACGGTCTGGTCGTTGACCACCAGCACGTGGTGCTCCATGGTGGTCACCGCTGCCTGCGGATCGTCCACGGAGTGGGTCAGCGGGTTGGACAGGTAGCGCTGGACGATCTTGTCCACGCCGTTGTCCAGAGTGGCGGAGAACAGCAGGCGCTGGCCCTGGCTCGGGGTCATGTCCATGAGCTTCTTGACCACGGGCAGGAAGCCGAGGTCGGCCATGTGGTCGGCCTCATCCAGCACCGTCACCTCGACGGCTTCGAGAGTCAGGATGCGCTGGCGGATCAGGTCCTCCAGCCGGCCCGGGCAGGCGATGACAATGTCGACGCCGGCGCGCAGCGCCTTCTCCTGGCGGGCCTGGGAGATGCCGCCGTAGATCACGGTAGTGTTCAGGCCCATGGCCTTGGCCAGCGGTTCGATCGTCGCGTTGATCTGGGTGGCCAGTTCACGGGTCGGTGCCAGGACCAGGCCCATCGGGCGGCCGGGCTTGCGGAAGTATGCGGCTTCGCGCTCGGCGAGGCGGGCCACCAGGGGGATGGCGAAGGCGATGGTCTTACCGGAGCCGGTGCGGCCACGGCCCAGGACGTCGCGGCCGGCCAGGGTGTCCGGCAGGGTCTTGACCTGGATGGGGAACGGGGATTCGATGCCCTGGGCGGCCAGGATTTCGGTGAGTGCCTTGGGTGTGCCGAGGGCAGCAAAAGTAGTCATATGCGTTTATCAGGGTCTTTCAGGCGGTATCCAGCGGATATCGGCCCCCGACGCCGGTTGGCGCAGGGGGTCGCCGAAGAAAAGTCAGGTGGTCAACCGGGCTGCTGCCAGAGTTCGAACAGCGGCCGCCGGGACCAATAGCGTTCATCGACGCAGGATGTGCCTCTCACATGAAAAAAGCCCGCTCTCCAAATTACAGAGCAAAGCGGGCATCACTGCACATCAAGTCCCATCAGTCTACCATCCGGGCGTTCCGGGCCCTATTTACCCCCTCGCTGCACCGCTTTACCCCTTCGCAGCACGGCCAGGTTTTGCGTGATGCAGCTCACGGACAACAATGGACGACATTTGGGACTGGCATGCTGGACATATGTCGAAGACTATTGCGGCGTTTCGCGCTCCGTGCGAATTTCCAAATAGCAGCACCAAATCCCGGCTGGACTGCAGCAATGCGCTTTTCCGGCGGGCCGCTCCACCTGGCGCGCGGACGGCCCGCCCGCCCGGTACCGAGCAGCGCGGGCGGCGGGCGCACTCTTTGCCGCACGCCGCCGCTCATAGTCTTAACACCATCCCAACTGTTAGTTCCGTCACATCTGCGGCGGACCGACGCGGCCGGCACGGCACCTTCCCGTACGTGCCGGCACCTGTGACAAGGAAGAAGACTTGATGTCTGAACGCACCACCAGCATTTCCGATCAACCGTCCACAGAGCGTGCTGAACCCGGCCAAAGCGTGGAGCCGCACCTCGCCCGCGGACTTGGCAACCGCCACATCCAGCTCCTGGCCATCGGCGGCGCCATCGGCACCGGCCTGTTCATGGGCTCCGGCAAGACCATCTCCCTCGCCGGCCCGTCCGTCATTTTCGTGTACATGATCATCGGCTTCATGCTGTTCTTCGTCATGCGGGCCATGGGCGAAATCCTGCTCTCCAACCTGAACTACAAGTCCTTCAGCGACTTCGCCGGCGACATCCTTGGCCCGTGGGCAGGGTTCTTCACCGGCTGGTCCTACTGGTTCTTCTGGGTAGTGACGGGCGTGGCCGACATCGTGGCCATTGCAGGCTACGTGGACAAGCTGGCCCCGGGCACTCCCCTCTGGATCCCGGCACTGATCACACCCGTGGTCCTCATCCTGCTGAACCTTCCCACGGTCAAGGCCTTCGGCGAGGCGGAGTTCTGGTTCGCCATCATCAAGGTGGTGGCCATCCTCGCTCTGATCGCCACAGGTGTGGTCATGATCGCCACCAACTTCACCTCGCCGAGCGGCGCGGTGGCCAACCTGGCCAACATGTGGAACGACGGCGGCATGTTCCCGCACGGCATGTTCGGCTTCATCCTCGGCTTCCAGATCGCCATCTTCGCCTTTGCCGGCATCGAGCTCGTGGGCACGGCGGCCGCCGAAACCAAGGACCCGGAAAAGAACCTTCCCCGGGCGATCAACTCGATCCCGATCCGTGTCCTGCTCTTCTACGTGGGCGCCCTGGTGGTCATCATGGCCGTCAACCCGTGGCGCAGCATTGACGCCGCCAGCAGCCCGTTCATCGGCATGTTCACCCTCGCCGGCTTGGGCATCGCCGCCGTCGTGATCAACCTCGTGGTCCTCACTTCGGCCGCCTCCAGCGCCAACTCCGGCATCTACTCCACCTCGCGCATGGTTTATGGCCTCGCCCAGGACGGCAACGCCCCGAAGGCCTTCGGCAAGCTCAGCGTCCGCAAGGTTCCGCAGAACGCGCTCCTGTTCTCCTGCATCTTCCTGCTGGCCGGCCTGGTCCTGCTGTACGCGGGCGACTCCGTGATCGGTGCCTTCACCATCGTCACCTCCGTGGCCTCGGTGCTGACCATGTTCGTCTGGTCGATGATCCTGATCAGCTACATCGCGTTCCGCCGCCGCCGGCCGGAACTCCATGAGGCCTCCGCCTTCAAGATGCCGGGTTCAGCCTTCATGCCCTACGTGGTCCTGGCCTTCTTCGTGTTCATGCTCGTAGCCCTGGCCCAGGCCGAGGACACCCGCCTCGCGCTGGTGGTTGCCCCGGTATGGTTCCTGCTGCTGGGCGCTGCCTGGTACTTCAACCGCCAGACGCCGCTGCAGCAGGCCCGGATCGAGGAGTGGAAGGCCGAGGGCGCCAGCGTCCCCGTGGTCAGCTCCGGCAAGGCCTGATTCCGCACGATAAACGCCGCGCCGCGGGGCACCCAAGTGACCCGCGGCGCGGCTTTTCCACGCCTGGCCGAGGGACGGTGAGGAAGGTGTTAAGCAGAAATTACACAGGCAGCCGGGCGATGTAACACGTGCGGCGAAGGATGGACTCATGCCGGGCTGATGCCAGCGGCCGCAGCGTTCCTCCGCCGAAAGGATCTGACCGTGATCTTGAAGAACATCTTCCTTCAGGGCATCTTCCCGTTCGACGGTGCAGGGATCGAAAAGGCCGTGCCCATCCACAGCCAGCTGTCCCATTTCGTCCCGGACGGAGTCATCAACCAGACCCTCTATTTCCGGGGCGGCAACTCCTCCGGGGAGCTGATCACGGTGGTCCTGATGCGCGACGGCGTGCCCATGCGCTACTTCCCGATTGCGGCCAGGGGCGACGTCCACGTCCCGCTCCGCGTTGTGGAAGACATCGACGGCGGCTCCCTGATCGAGCTGAGGCTGCTGGCGGACACGGGGGTCAGCGGATCCGTCGTTGTCGACATGGGCATGGTGGAACACTGATGACCGCCCTCGCCAGCCGCGGGCGGAGCACGCCAGCTGATACGCGGCGCAGGCTCGTGGTGATCGGCAACGGGATGGCCGGTGCGCGCGCCGTCGAGGAAATCCTGGCCCGCGGCGGCGCGGTCCAGCACAGAATCACCATGTTCGGCGACGAGCCCTATGGCAACTACAACCGGATCATGCTCAGCCATGTCCTCTCCGGCGAGGAGGACGCGGGTGGCATTTTCCTGAATTCGCTTGACTGGTACCGGGAGAACGGCATCACGCTGCACGCGGGGGTCCGGGTCGAAAAAATCGACCGTTTCGCCAAGCTGGTGTTCTCCGACGACGGCCGGGCCACGCCGTACAACGTCCTGATCATTGCCACCGGCAGCCGCTCGTCCATGCCCGCCGTCGAGGGCCTGTACACGCCGGGCGGCCGGCTGCTGCCCGGCGTGTTCGCTTTCCGGACCATCGATGACACCCAGGGCATGGTGTCGTACGCCCAGCAGGACCACCAGCGCCGCGCCGTCGTGATCGGTGGCGGACTGCTGGGGCTGGAAGCCGCGCGGGGCCTGCAAAGCCACGGTGTCGGCGTCGACGTCGTCCATTCCGGCGGGCACCTGATGAACGCGCAAATGGGCCCCGACGGCGGCGCGGTCCTGCGCCGCAGCGTGGAGGCACTCGGCATCAGGGTGCACACGAGCAGCCGGACAACTGCCATCCTGGGCGGCGACAAGGTGCGCGGCGTCCAGCTGCGGGACCAGCCGGACATCGACTGCGACCTGGTGGTGGTGGCTGCCGGAATTCGCCCCAATGTGGAGGTGGCGGTGACCAGCGGCCTGCCGGTGGAGCGGGCCATCGTGGTGGACGACCACATGCGCGTCCCCGACGAGGACGAGATCTACGCCGTCGGAGAGTGCGTCCAGCACCGCGGAGAGGTGTACGGGCTGGTGGCACCGCTGTGGGAGCAGGCCGCCGTGCTGGCCGACCACGTCACCGGGGCAGATCCTTCCTCTGTCTACCTGGGATCCCGCACCGCCACGAAGCTCAAGGTGGCCGGCGTCGACGTCGCCTCCATGGGGCTGCAGGCCCCGGAACGCGACACCGACGAGCACGTGGTGTTTTCCGAGCCCAGCAGGGGCGTGTTCAAGTCCATCGTGATCCGCGACAGCAAGATCGTGGGCGCAACGCTGCTCGGGGACAGCCGCAAGGTGGCCTACCTGACGCAGGCATTCGACCGCGGGCTGCCGCTGCCGGAGGAACGGGTGTCCCTGCTCTTCGATCTGGGCGGACCCGGCGAGGAAGCCGGGGTGGCCGAACTCGACGGCGATGCCCAGGTCTGCAACTGCAACGGCGTCAGCAAGCGAGCGATCACGGACACCGTGAGGGGCGGCTGCACCACGCTGTCCGGCGTCATGGACGTCACCCGCGCCGGCAAGGGCTGCGGATCCTGCAAGCTGCTGGTCCGCCAGGTGGTGGAATGGGCCGCTGATGGCGCCGTGGATGAGGACCCTGCGGCCGCCTACTACGTTCCCGGTGTGCCTCTGGAGAAGGCCGCGCTGATGTCGGCGATCAGGGACCAGGGCCTGCGGTCCGTGTCTGCCGTGTTCGCGGCGCTGGCACCGGCCGGCGCCGAGGACGCAAAGTCCAAGATGGGGCTGGCGTCCCTGCTGAAAATGATGTGGGCCGGTGAGTACATCGACGAGCGCGACGCGCGGTTCGTCAACGACCGCGTCCACGCCAACATCCAGCGCGACGGCACCTTCTCGGTGGTGCCGCAGATGAAGGGCGGGGTGACCTCCCCGGAGCAGCTCCGCCGGATCGCCGACGTCGCGGACAAATACAACATCCCGATGGTCAAGCTGACGGGCGGGCAGCGGATCGACCTGCTCGGTGTCCCCAAGGAGGACCTGCCAAAGGTGTGGGCAGACCTGGGCATGCCTTCGGGCTACGCGTACGGCAAGAGCTTCCGCACCGTCAAGACCTGTGTGGGCCAGGAGTTCTGCCGCTTCGGCACGGGGGATTCCACGAAGCTGGGCATCGAGATCGAGTCGCGGTTCCAGGGCATCGAGTCTCCCGCGAAACTGAAACTCGCGGTGTCCGGCTGCCCCCGGAACTGCGCGGAATCCCTGGTCAAGGACGTTGGGGTTGTGGCGGTCGACGGCGGACGCTGGGAGATCTACATCGGGGGCGCGGCGGGTGCCCACATCCGGAAGGGGGACCTGCTGGCCACCGTGGACGATCCCGGGACCGTGACGCTGCTGGCCGGTCGGTTCATGCAGTACTACCGGGAACACGCCAACTGGCTTGAACGCACATATTCCTTCGTGCCGCGCGTCGGGATTGAGCACCTCCGCGCCGTGATCGTGGACGACGCCGAGGGGATCGCCGCCGGGCTGGACGAGGCGATGCAGCGGTCCGTCGACAGCTATACCGACCCCTGGGCCGAGCGCAACGACCCCTTCACCCCTGGCCAGTTCCGCACGTCGCTCCCGCTCGAGGTGCTCCCCCGGGTGCCGGTCCGATGAGCGCCGGACTGTCCGGCGGTGGGCTGCACGTCCTCGGCCCCGTGGACCAGATCCCGGTAGGCGAGGGGCGCGCGTACGGGGTGGCCGGCGAACAGATCGCCGTGTTCCGCCTCCGGGACGGTTCCCTGCGCGCGGTGTCCGCTGTGTGCCCGCACAAAGGCGGACCCATCGCCGACGGCACCATCGACCGGGACGTGGTGATGTGCCCGCTGCACCAGCACGCGTTTGACCTGGAGACGGGCTGCTCCACCACCGGTGCCGGCCCCCTGCGGAGCTACCCGGTGTTCGCCGACGGCTCGCAAAACGTGGTGGTCCGGCTCCCCTGACTTGCCCTAGTTGGGCCCCCGATTCTGTGGCAGGGTGATCCCATGGACCACGAAGGGCACGACGGCGCCGCGCGCCATTGGGACGAAATGTACCGCAGCAGGCCGCGCGTCTGGAGCGGCCGGCCCAACCCGCAGCTGGTGGCCGAAGCATCCGGGCTGGAGCCCGGCACTGCCCTTGACCTGGGTTGCGGAGAGGGCGCCGACGCCCTGTGGCTCGCCGAGCAGGGCTGGACGGTGACAGCGGTGGACGTCTCCGCCGTCGCACTTGAACGGGCCGAGCAGCACGCCGCGGATTCGGCGGCCGGGAGCCGCATCACGTGGCTGCAGCGCGACCTTGACGCGTGGGCGCCGGAGGAGCAGTTCGACCTCGTGTCGGCCCAGTTCCTGCACTCCACCGAGGCCCCATGGCAGCGGCCGCACCGTGTGGCAGCGGATGCGGTGCGACCGGGCGGGACACTGCTGATCGTCGGCCACCATCCCGACGGCCTGCCGCCCTGGCGGAGCACTTCGGATGAGGACAGCCACGCCGAGGGACACAGCCACTCGCACGGGGGCGGCGGCCACGCGGGTTCAGCGATGTTCTTCACTGCGGAGCAGGCCGCGGCCGAACTCGGCATCGCCCCGCCTGGGTGGCACGTGGACGTCGCGACCAGCCGGGAACGGGCGGCCACGGGCCCGGACGGGCAGTCGGCCACGCTCGCCGACGCCGTCCTGCGCGCCACCCGCCTGCAGACCCTGGACGGCTAGCACCCCATCGTCGTGCTCCAGGGCGACGCCGTGTCCCACCTCTACTACAGGGTCCTCCCCCGCATCTGACCTATTCCATTGGATGCAAGCTAGTGGGCGACGCGGGGCGCTATGGCGACCGCGGCTACGGCGATCACCGCGGTCAGCACGAAGACGCCGGCGAAGGAGGCCGCCGTCGTCGTAAATGCCGTGAACACGATTCCCGTGGCGGCGAGCGCGAGGGCACCGCCCAGGGAATCGGAAATGGACATCGCGGAGCTGTTGAAGCCTTCCGTGTCCGGCGTGGAAAGGGCCAGCGTCATCACGCTCAGCCTTGGATACGCCAGCCCCATCCCGCCGCCGGCAAGCACCCAGCCGGCAATGGCGATGGCGGCCGGCCAGCCAAGCGCCGTCGTCACCAGCGCCAGGGCAATCGCCAGCAGCACCATCACGGAGCCGATCCGCACGGCGGCCGGGCTGGCCAGCCGCCCGCCCAGACGGCTCTGGACGCCCGACGCCGCTGCCCAGGCGAGGGCTCCGCCGGTCAAGGTCAGACCGGCGAACGTTGGCGAGAAGGCGTAACGCTCCACAAGCAGGTACGGCAGGTACACCTCGGCACCGAAGAAACCGGCCGCCACCAGCCCGCGGATCAGGATCACGCTGGGCAGGCCCCGCCGGGCGGTGAGGGTTCCGCGCGGCACCAGCGGCCTGACGGCCAGCAGGGCAATCACGACGGCGGCCCCCGCCGCGAGCGGTCCGGCCACCGGAAGCCCGGCGGACAGGTTCAGGCCCAGCACCGCCAGCGCGGCCAGGGCCGCCCAGGCGAGCCGCCCCAGCGCCCAGGGCACCTGCCCGCCCACTGCATCTGAACCGTTCCCCTTCGCTGCGCCGTTCCCGTTCGCGTTGCCGGACCGGACGCCGCGCAGCGCGGGAAGGAGCATCGCCACGGCGGGGAGCACCAGCACGACGACTCCGAGGAACACCCAGTGCCAGCTCGCCAGCTGGGCCACAAGCCCGGCGGCGAACGGCCCCACAAGGGACGGGATGACCCACGCGGCGGAGAAGGCGGCGAAGATCTTGGGATGCAGGACCGGCGGATAGACCCTGGCCACCACCACGTACAGGGCCACCGTCATGGCGCCGCCGCCCAGCCCCTGCACCAGCCTGCCGGCCACCACGGCCCACATCGTGCCGGCCGTCCCCGCCACGAGCAGTCCCAGCGCGAAGACCGCCACGGAGGCGAGTAGCGGGCCGACGGGCCCGCGCCTGTCGGACCAGTTTCCGGCGCCCACCATGCCGATCACACCGGTGGCCAGCGGGCCGGCGAAGGCGAGCGCGTACAGGCCGGCCCCGCCAAGCTCCCGGCTCACCACGGGCATGACGGTGGTGACGGCGAGGGACTCGAACGCGGCGAGAAACACGAGGGCGCAGGCCCCCACGGTCACCAGCACGTAGGGCCGCTGGAGGATTCCGGCGCCGGGTGGAGCGGACACGGCAGATTCGTGCATGGTCAGCCCACCAGCTCGGGGGCGCCGGTGGTCACGGCGACAACGTCACCGCTGGCCGTCGAATCGGGGTTGAGCATCCAGCCCACCCGTTTGACCGTCCTCAGCATGACCACGCTCTCCACCAGCTCGATGCCCGGGATGCGCTGCTGAAGGGCCAGCTCCGCGGTCATGACATCCGCCAGCGACTGCAGCCACATAATGATGACGAAGTTGGTGCGCCCGGTGGTGGAGGCGCTCAGCCGCACGTTCCGGAAACTGCGGAGCTCCTCGGCCGCCGCCTCATGCTGGCCCGGCGGGACGTTGGCGAACCAGTGGCAGGTCACCGGGAAGCCCGAATACCGCTGCGCAATCTCGCAGCGGAAGGAGAGTACGCCGCTGGCAAGCACCCTGTTCAGCTGGCGCTGCACCGTGGCCGGATGCCGGTCCAGAGCCCGGGCGATTTCGGCCGCCGTCGCCCGGCCGTCCGTCGACAGGAAAGGCAGGATCGCCAGGTGGCTGGCGGGCAGCGGCTCCCCCACCGCCCCCGAGGGTGCCGACCCTGCGGCCTCGGGACCGGCGAGCGCCCGGAGCGCCTGGAGTTGGCTCCGGTTGAGGACGTTGATGCGCCAGGCGTAGGCGCCGGTGTGCAGCCGTGTGGCCAGTGAGGTCTGGTACTTGACCAGCCCCTCGATGGCGTGCAGCTTCGACGCCACAGCGGTGAAGTGCTGCAGGGAGCCCGTGATGACCGTCAGCATCAGGTCCCGGTTGCTCGCTGCCTCCTCCACGGTGACGATCTCGGGCACCGCCGCCAGCGCCCGGGTGACCTCCGCCCGGCGGTGGACTCGCACTCGACATCAACGAAGGCGAGGCACATTTTCTTCGGATCCCCCATCGGATGAGCCGTGACCCAGGCGGCACCGGCGGCGGTGAGGCGCTCCCACCGCGCGGCCAGGGTGGTGGCGTGCACGCCCAGGACCTCCGCGGCGTCGGCCCAGCTCAGCCGCGGTGCGATCTGTAGGGCGTTGATCAGCGCGAGGTCTTCTTCGGTGACGTCCAGCGGTTCTCTCCCCGGTTGGGTAATGCACGAATCCTGCATTTTGGTTAGGGCTTTTGCATCTTTCCAGCACTTCGGACGGATGTGAAGCAGGCCACTCCAGAATAGACCCACAGCACCGGACCACCAACGAGGAGAACACGTGCCGATTGCCGCAGACGCCTGCCACATGCAGGAAGACCTTGCCCGGTTCCGCCACAGCCTGCACCGGGAACCCGAAATCGGACTGCAGCTGCCGCGGACGCAGGAGAAGGTGCTGAAGGCCCTGGAGGGCCTGCCGTACGAAATCACTCTGGGCAAAGAGACGACGTCGGTCACCGCAGTGCTGCGCGGCGGGGCTTCCGCCGGCGGAACTAAAGACACCGCACCCGCCGTGCTGCCGCCCGCGGTGCTGCCGCCTGCCGTGCTCCCGCCTGCCGTGCTCCTTAGGGCGGATATGGACGGGCTTCCCGTGCAGGAGAAGACCGGCGTCGGTTACAGCTCCACCATCGACGGCGCCATGCACGCCTGCGGCCATGACCTCCACACCTCCATGCTCACCGGCGCAGCCACCCTCCTCGCCGAGCGCCGGCACCGGCTGGCGGGCGACGTCGTCCTGATGTTCCAGCCCGGCGAGGAAGGCTTCGACGGCGCCAGCTACATGATCCGCGAAGGCGTCCTGGACGCAGCCGGCCGGCGCGTTGACGCCGCCTACGGCATGCACGTGTTCTCCTCCCTTGAACCGCACGGAACGTTCTGCACCAAGCCCGGCGTGATGCTCAGTGCCTCCGACGGCCTGGTGGTCACCGTGCTCG
Organism: Arthrobacter globiformis; assembly: GCF_003261175.1. GTDB lineage: Bacteria > Actinomycetota > Actinomycetes > Actinomycetales > Micrococcaceae > Arthrobacter > Arthrobacter globiformis_A. The sequence continues at coordinate 19,307 of NZ_QLNP01000017.1, forward strand.
GCGCCGGCGGCCACGGCTCCGCCCCGCATTCGGCCAAGGATCCCGTGACGGCCGCGGCCGAGATGGTCACGGCCCTGCAGGTCATGGTCACGCGCCAGTTCAACATGTTCGATCCCGTGGTTCTCTCCGTCGGCGTCCTCCACGCGGGCACCAAGCGCAACGTCATCCCGGAAACGGCCCGGATCGAGGCCACCATCCGCACGTTCTCCGAGGAGAACCGGCAACGGATGATGGATGCCGTCCCGCGGCTGCTCAAGGGCATCGCCTCTGCACACGGCCTCGACGTCGACGTCGACTACCAGCAGGAATACCCGCTCACCATCACCGACCAGGACGAGACGCACACCGCGGAAAAGGTCATCACCGAACTGTTCGGCGACTCGAGGCTCTCGCGGTGGGCCACGCCGCTCAGCGGCTCCGAGGACTTCTCCAGAGTCCTGGCCGAGGTGCCCGGCACGTTTGTCGGGCTGAGCGCCGTCCCCCGGGACGCGGACCATGCCACTTCCCCGTTCAACCACTCGCCGTACGCAACGTTCGACGACGGCGTGCTGGCCGACGGGGCCGCGCTCTACGCGGAACTCGCAATCCACCGCCTGGACGCCCTGGCCGCCGCCGCCCGGGTCCCCGCTTCCGTTCCGGCCCTCTAGCCCGCCCACTCCAGGGAGACAACCCATGACCGCCATCATCAACACCCAGCGCGAGGGCCGGATCACGACCCGCAAGACCATCATCGGCACCGGCATCGGAAACGCCGTCGAATGGTACGACTGGGCCATCTACGCCACTTTCACGCCCTTCATCGCCAGCCAGCTGTTCAGCAAGTCCGACCCCGCTTCAGCCGTGCTGTCCACGCTGGCGATCTTCGCCGTCGGCTTCGTTGCCCGTCCTTTCGGAGGTTTCCTGTTCGGTTGGATCGGTGACCGGGTGGGCCGCAAGGCGTCCATGACGCTCGCCGTCGGCCTGGCGTCGCTGGGCAGCCTCATGATCGGCGTCGCCCCCACCTTCGCCAGCGTCGGGGCCTTCGCGTCGCTGATGCTGCTGGTGGCCCGGCTGGTCCAGGGCCTGGCCCACGGCGGCGAGCTGCCGTCGTCGCAGACCTATCTGTCTGAAATGGCGCCCCGGGAGCACCGCGGCTTCTGGGCCACCCTGATCTACACCTCCGGGACGGTGGGGATCCTGTTCGGCACGCTGCTGGGCGCCGTCCTGAACATGGCACTGACCACTGAGGTCATGAACGCCTGGGGCTGGCGTATCCCGTTCCTGATCGGGGCCGCGATGGGCCTGTACGCACTGATCATGCGGTCCCGGCTGCACGAGACGGACGTGTTCGAGGGCGAGTCCGCCACAGAGAAGCGCGCCCCGCTCTGGCCGCAGATTGTCCGGTACCGCAAGCAGGCGGTGCAGGTGATCGGCCTGACCGTGGGACTCACCGTCATCTACTACATCTGGGGCGTGGTGGCTCCCAGCTACGCCACCACCGCCCTGAAGATCGACCGCGGCGAGGCACTCTGGGCCGGCGTCATCGGCAACATCGTCTTCATTGCCGCGCTTCCGGTCTGGGGCAAGCTATCGGACCGGATCGGCCGCAAGAAGGTGCTGTGGGCCGGCGCAATCGGTTCCGCGGTCATGCACTTCCCGATGACGTGGCTGCTGAAGGATTCCGCCTGGCAGCTGGCCGTGGGCATGTCCGTGATGCTCATCTTCATCGCCGCGAGCGCCGCCATCGTTCCGGCCGTGTACGCCGAGCTGTTCCCCACCAGCATCCGCACCGTGGGCGTGGGCGTGCCGTACTCCATCTGCGTGGCGGTGTTCGGCGGCACGGCGCCCTACCTGCAGCAGTGGCTGGGCACCACCGTCCACATGCCGGACCTGTTCAACGTCTACGCGGTGGTGCTGCTGGCCGTCAGCATCGCGTTCATCTTCACCATCCCCGAGACCAGGGGCAAGGACCTGGCGCACTAGCCCTTCCCCCTTCCCAACTGACTCGCAGTTGTTGTCGTTTTGAGCCCTCATAACGACAACAACTGCTAGTCAGTTGGGTGCTCACAGGCCGTCATCACATTTTTACCGTCAATTCAGCGCGGCCAGTTTGATGTCTTCTACTGAGCAGCCACTACCGCCCCTGAATTCCGGGGCTTCACCGGTCAGCGCGCCCAGAGCGGCCACAGGCGCTCGGCCCGGCGGCGGACCTGGGAGTAAGGCACATCCGCACTTTTGGCCTGCTCGAAGATGCTCAACCCCAGCATTGACGTGGCAAGCGCACGAACCGTGTGGAACCGGTTTTCGAAGAGGCTTCGTTCACTGATCCAGGACACCGCGTCGGCTTCCGGCTTCCACCGTTCCGTGTACGTTTCGGCCGCCTGCGGCAACCGGTCCGGCGAACTGCCGGTGTCCCGGATGCACTGGTCCAAGACCATGGCTGATTCCATTGCCCCGTTCACTCCCTGTCCTATCGGCGGGTAAGGCGCGGCTGCGTCCCCGATCAGGACTGCTTTGCCGCCATGGAACTGGGAACAGGTCAGGCTGCGTCCGATGTGGTAGCACGTCCGGTTGGCGAAGGCCGATACCTGTTCGTCGCCAGCGAATTCAAGAACCCGGGGACACCGCGTCTGCAGAAATCTGCGTGCCTCCTCCGGTCCGGAGAACCGGATCTTCTCCTTCGTTCCGATGGCACAAAACCACCGGGCCGACTCCTGCCCGGCATCACCCTTTATGGCGCCCGCCACGCAGAAGGGCCGGGTCGAAAGTCCGTGGAGATAGTTCTTGTCCAGCCGGTCCCCGACGTTATCGAGCTCTATCATCGTGCAGTAGTTGGGAAAGGACTTGGAGGTGACTGTAAACCCGGGAATGCGGGCCCGAAGCGCCGACCGAACTGTGGATCCGGCCCCGTCGGCCCCAACAAGCAGGCCGAATGTCCTGATGTCCAATTCCCCGGATCGTTGGCGGGATCTCAGTGAACCTGTGACTGGGTCGACGCCTTCCACGTTGGTTTCAAACTCCATTGCCACCCTGTCCTTATATTGGTCGAGGACCGACATGAGCGCCCGGAGGATGTCGCCCCGTGACCCGGTCCACCCGGGCAATGTCCACTCCTCCGTTCCTCGACCCGGGATTTTGAGGCCCTTAAAACGGAATATGCGGCGGTCGAACTCCTCCACGGCCTCGATGTGGCGGAGTGCCTTGAGCCCATGGCCCGAGATGTCGATGGTGTAGGAACGGTCCGGATTGAACCGCGGCGCAACGTCGGGAGGGACGTCGCGTTCGATGACGGTGGCCGACAGTCCGCGCCGGGCAAGGGAAATTGCGAGTACCAGCCCTGCCGGTCCCGCCCCGAGGATGGCTATGGTGCCCGGGGAAGTCGCTGGTTCAGAGAGGAATGCAGATGGTTCCATGGAGTTTCCTGAAGCTGCGTTGTAATGCATTCATCCGCCGTCACGGCGGGAAAACGTCCCCAGGGACGGGCGGCGGCTCATGAGCGTTTCCGTGGAAAGCCGGCGGAATAGCAACACTGTACGCCGCCCTGCTGCACGGCGTAACTGGCTTAGGCCGCCGAAAACCGCCGGTATTCTGGAGGGGATGAGCGAATCTCCCGAATCCCCGCAGCCGCCGGCAAGTCCGAACCAGCCGAGGCCGGTCACGCCGGGAAGCCAGGCCTCCTACGGAACCTACGGCGGACGGCCGGTCAGCTTTGTTCGCCGCGGAACCCGGCTGCAGGGGCGCCGCCAGGCGGCCTGGGAGGAGCACTCCGGCCGCTGGGCCATCGACGTGCCCCGCCATATTGCCAACACCTCGGTCCACCCCGACTACACGTTTGATGCCGAAGCCGAGTTCGGGCGCAAGGCACCGCTGATCGTGGAGATCGGCTCAGGCCTGGGCGATGCCGTCTGCCATGCCGCGGAGGAAAACCCGGACACGGACTTCCTCGCCGTGGAGGTCTATACCCCCGGCCTGGCCAACACCATGATCAAGATCAACAGCCGTGGCTTGACCAACGTACGGGTCGTCGAGGCGAACGCTCCCGAGGTCCTGGCCACCATGCTCCCGGCCGGCTCGGTCAGCGAGCTGTGGGTTTTCTTCCCGGACCCCTGGCACAAGTCCCGGCACCACAAGCGCCGCCTGATCCAGCCCGAATTCGCCGAGCTCGCCGCGAAGGCACTGAAGCCGGGCGGCCTCTGGCGCATCGCCACAGACTGGTCCAACTATGCGGTGCACGTGCGCGACGTCCTCGCCGGATCGGAGGCGTTCGAAAACCTTCACAACGGCGAGCGCAGTGGTCCCGAAAGCCCCCTCACCCACGTGTGGCAGACCGGCGTCGAGTCGCTGGTGGGCGGCGCGCCGGTCAAGGAAGGACGGGCGCCCGTGAGCACGGAACACACGGGGCCCAACGAGGGCATCGACGAAAGAGGCGGCTGGGCGCCCCGCTTCGAGGGCCGTATCCGCACCAGCTTCGAGAGCAAGGCGCACGAAGCCGGCCGCATGATTTTCGACCTCTGCTACCGGCGGGTTTAACCCCGTCCGGGACCTCTGTTCCCGGGCGCCCCGCCGTGGCACGATAAGCCTGTGGCGGAGTGTCACAGCAGTTGCCGGCGCGGAGGAACGATCATCAAACGAGAACTGAGAAGCGCAGCCGGCAAAGCAGAGGACGTCACGAACTCGAAGCCTCTCGAAATGCTGGCACGCGGTGGATTTGCAGTGAGCGGTGTGCTCCACATCCTGGTCGGCCTCATTACCTTAGGGCTCGCCCGGGGCCGTGGCGGCCGCGCGGATGTGAGCGGCGCCGTCGCCGAACTTGCCAGCCAGCCCGCCGGGCCGGTGCTTCTGTGGTGCAGCTTTGCCGGATGTGTGGCGCTGGCCCTGTGGCAGGCCGGTGATGCGATTTTCGATTTCGAGCGGTTGCCCACTAAGCACAAGGCCGGCAAGAAACTGCAGGCCGCAGCACAGGCTGTCGTGTATGCCGGGCTGGCATTCACGCTGGCCGCCTTCGCCCGCGGCGCCGGCAAGGACAACCGGGAATCAACCAGCGACTTCACGGTCAATCTGATGAAGGCACCGGGCGGCATCCTGCTTTTGGTGCTGATCGGTGCCGGGGTTGCCGTCGTTGGGATCATCTACGCGGTCCGCGGGTTCAAAAAGTCCTTTGAGAAGCACATCAATCCGCCGTCTAGCCCGGGCGGACGCAAAGCCATCACCGCCCTCGGGATGGCGGGCTATGTGGCCAAGGGCGTCGCCCTGTTTGTGACAGGCCTGCTGATAGTCATCGCCACCATCACTGTCCACCCCGAGCAGTCGACAGGTCTCGACGGCGGGCTCCGCGCACTCCGGGAACAGCCCTACGGTGTGTACGTGCTGGCCGCGGTGGGCGCCGGACTTATTTGCTACGGGGCCTTCACGGTGGTGCGGGCGCGGCTCGCCAAGATGTGAGCTCGCCAAAAATGTGAGTCCGCCGGGCCAGCTCAGGTGAGACGGTTCACGTGCCCGGTACAGCGATGACGGCAATGGTCTGCTGCCGGTCGTTCCGCACTTCGACGCTGGCGATGCTCGTGTACTGCAGCGGCGTCGCGCTGGTGACCCGGACCCTTCCGCTCGGTGTCGCCATCCACGCGCAGGCACGGTCCGCAACCCCGGCACGGTCCTTCACCCACAGTGAAAGCCGGCCGTTCTGGGGCAGGCTCCGTCCGTCGACGGCCAGTTCGGTTCCCCAGGTTTTCTTGACCATTCCCACCGTTACCTGCATGCCCGTATCGGCTTTGACCGAATAGCTGGCATCGGGCTTCGCGGCGGGGTCAAAGAGAGGCGCCGCCGCAAAACCCAGGGCGAGGCAGGCCGCGGCCACCACCCCAACGAGGGCCGTCAGCCGCCGTCGGGAATTACGACGGCGGGCCACCAGTTGGTCCAGTATCGGCTGGGGGACGGGGGACGGGGCCGGTAACGCGGCATCGGAGCCGTGCCGGCTTGCCGCCGGGACGGCGAGCGCCACTGCGTCCGGGACCGGCACGGCATCCAGCAGTCCGGGCAGGGATTCCAGGTCCGACAGTTCACTGCGGCAGGTGTTGCACTGCTTAAGGTGCTCTTCGAAGCGCAGCCTCTCTGCGTCGTCGAGCCCTCCCAGCAGGTATGCCCCCAGCAGCTCATGGACTTCCTTGCCGTTCACCGTTCCACACCCATTTCATCGAGTATTGTCCGCAGGGCCTTCACCGCGTAGAAAGCCCTGGATTTCACCGTTCCGCTCGGAATGTTCAACTGGACTGCAGCCTCGCCCACCGTGAACCGCCGGTAGTGCAGCGCCACCAATACATCACGGTGCTCCGCGCTCAGCCGGAGCAGCGCTTCCTCCATCAGCACCTTGTTCAGCAGGTCGTCAACCCGCCCCGTGGCTTCCTCCGGATCCGCAAGGTCACGGTCCTCGGCTTCCACCGGCCGGCGCTGGGCTTTCCGGTAGTTATCGATCATGATGTTCCGGGCAGTCCGGAAAAGGTAACTGCGCATGCTGCCCGTAACTGTGGGCGCCTGTTGCCAGACGCGAAGCACTGTTTCCTGCACGATGTCGTCGGCAAGATGCGGGTCGCGGGAGGCGCTGAGCACAAACCGGCGCAGGGCCGTTCCATGCTCACGGTATATCGCTGCAACCAAATCCTCATCCAGCGGCACCTTCGGCCTCCCTGCAATGACCTATAAAGCCGTTCCGAGCGGGCCGGCCTTCCTGGCAAATACGACGCCGGCAGCGGGCGATAGGTTCAATTCCGGCCAGCGTCAAATTCTTTGAACCATTCTTCACCTTTGTGCGTCATTCCAGATAGCGCCGGTCTCTCAGTCTGCCGGCCCGAGCCAAGGAGCAGCACATGAAGAAGCAACTGAGCGTTGGCCTCGCAGTTATGGCCCTTGCCGCCTCACTGACGGCCTGTGGCGGCGGATCCGGCACAACCACCACCACCTCCGCGCCCGCCCCGGCCAGCGAGTCACCGGCGACGACCGCCAGCGAGTCGGCCTCGGCGTCCGCCAGCGAGATGGCCTCGGTGGACCTCAAGACCGCGTCGTCCAGCAAGGGTGACATCGTGGTGGACGGCAAAGGCATGAGCGTCTACTACTTCACGAAGGACGTCAAGGACTCCGGCAAGAGCAACTGCACCGGCGACTGCCTCGTGAAGTGGCCTCCGGTAATTGCTGCCACGGACACCCCCAAGGTGGAGGGTGTAACGGGAACGGTCGGCACCATTGATACGCCGGACGGCAAGAAGCAGGTGACAGTCAATGGCATGCCCGTCTACCTGTGGGAGAAGGACAAGGCCCCCGGCGACATTACTGGCCAGGGCGTCGGCAACGTTTGGTACCTCGTGGCACCCGACGGGACGATGATCAAGTAAAGCCCGCAGATTTGGGGCCGGCACCTCTGACGGAGGTGCCGGCACTACCATCGGAGCATGGCGGATCCACACAATTCGAAATCAGCGGCAAGAAGGCTATCCCGAGTTCATGCTGCGGGACGCCGACGAACTCTTTGATGGCCAGTACAGGGACCATCCGAACCTGCGGCCCATTGCCAACACCCTCCTGGCATGGGCCGCAGCCCACCCGGGCGTGGAGATCCAGATGCGCAAAGGCTACGTATCGCTGCACACCACCCGCCGGAAGTTCGCGCAGGTGACCCGGGCGAACAGCACAGCAGTGGACGTTACTCTCCGCCTTGAGGCGCCAATTGGGGAGCGCCTCAAGGCGGTCAAGGTCCGTGCGGGCGATTTCTTCGACCGCAAGGTCCGGCTCACGTCGGAGGAAGATGTGGACCAGGAGTTACTGGACACCCTCGAGGCGGCCCTCGAGCAGAACAGCTAAGGGCAACGCGGGGTCACTTACGGCCCATTCCGGAGCGGTTATCCGGCTGTAAGTGACCCCGCGTTGCTTTAGTTTGCAGGCTTAGCCCGTGACGGTGAGGCTCACCAGGGTGGCGCCGTTGCCTTCGGCCAGGAGCCCGACGGCGGTGCTGGACTCCGCGGGGAAGATCTGGTCCGTGAGGGTCACCAGCCCGTCCTGGGCGAAAACCTCCACGGAGCACCGGTCCAGGAAGATCGTCAGCCGCAGCAAGCCGCTGCTGTCCAGCGAAACCGGCACGCGCTCCACGGACGGGAAGTCGGCATGGAACCCGACGTTCCCGGAGGCCGTCCGGTCCAGGCTGAGCTCCCCGGACAGCGACCCCCCGGAACCGGCGGAGTAGGCCAGCACCGTCCGCTCCTGCAGGCCGTCAGCCTCGCCGGCACGCAGTACCAGCCCCACCTTGGCTGCGGAACCGGGCCGGATTTCGGCGTCAATGCGCAGCACATCCCCCGATGCCTCCGCGGGCAGCCACTGCACCCCGTCCGCAAGCGGCGCCGGTCCGGCGGCGAACAGCTCCGTCCCGGAAGCCGCGAACGGGTCCACCGCAGCCTGCACCAGCACAGGGCGCCCGGCGCGGGTTTCCAGCCGTACCTCGCGGACCAGGGACATGGCGCTGCGCCAGCCCTGCGACGGCGTCGACGCCGCGTACTGCCAGTTGTTCATCCAGCCGATCATGAGGCGGCGGCCGTCGGGAGCGTTGCTGAACGAGACGGCGGCGTAGTAGTCCCGTCCCCAGTCGAGCCAGCCGTAGTCGGGCATCCGGCTGTCGTCGGTCTGCATGCCCTCGGTGACGGTGGTTTCGGAACGGAACGTCACGCCGTCGAACGTTCCCAGGAAGTACTGGCCCGCCGAGCCGCCGGCGATCCCGCCGGGGCTCAGGTTCACCACGAGGACCCAACGGGTGTTGCCAGGATCGCCGTCCACGGGCAGTTCGAACAGGTCAGGGCATTCCCAGACCCCGCCCGTCGCGTTGGCCGGACCGAAGGTGCTCAGATGCTCCCACGACTTGAGGTCGGCGGACTTATAGAGCACCACCTCGTGCCGGACGGCCTCCACGGCGGCCATCACCCAGTAGCTGCCGGCTTCGCCGTCGTACCAGAACACCTTGGGGTCGCGGAAGTCAGCGGATGCCCGGTCCAGCACCGGGTTCCCCGCGTACTTGGTCCAGGTGGCGCCGTCGTCCGTGCTGTACGCGAGGGACTGTGCCTGCCGGCCAGTAAGAGGCGACGCCGGGGAGTAGGCACTGGTGTAGACCGCCACCAGCGGCGGCACTCCCCCGACGCCGAAACCGCTGGTGTTCAGGGTGTCCACCACGGCTGATCCGGAGAAGATGGCCTCCTGCTCGTCGCACGGGATGGCCACGGGCTGTTCGTCCCAGGTCAGCAGGTCCGCCGAGGTGGCGTGGCCCCAGGACATGTTGCCCCACACGTCGCCGAGCGGGTTGTGCTGGTAGAAGAGGTGGTACACCCCGTTGGTGTACACCAGCCCGTTGGGGTCATTCAGCCAGTTGCGCTCGGCGGCGTAGTGCCATGTGGGCCGGTAACGGCAGTCGAGTGCGGGCGTTGCATTCAGGGAAGTCATGGTTCGCTTTCGAACTAGGAAGAGGGGCCGGATCAGCCCTTGACACCGCTGGAGGCGATGCTGTTGATGAAGGAGCGCTGGAACGCGATGAAGAGGACCACCACGGGAACCGTGATCAGCGAGGCGTAGGCCATGACCTCACCCCAGGAGACGTTCAGCTGGAAGAAGTACTGGATGCCGATCATCACCGGGCGGAGCTCCTCGGACTGGACCACCATGAGCGGCCACAGGTAGGAGTTCCAGGCAGGCAGGAAGGTCAGGATGGCCACCGTGGCCGTGGCGGGACCGGCGAGCGGCATCACCACCTGGCGGTAGATCTTGAACCAGCCGGCGCCGTCGATCCGGGCTGCCTCGTCCAGTTCCTTGGGGATGGACTCGAAGTACTGGTGGTACAGGTAAATGGAGAACGCGTTGGCGATGAACGGGATGATCTGCACCTGGTACGTGTCCAGCCAGCCCTTTGAAATCTCCAGGCTGAAGCCGTTGAGTTCGAAGTAGGGCAGTTGGTTCACCCACCACACCAGCGGCAGGGCGAGCGTCTGGAACGGCACGATGAGGGTGGCCAGGATCGCCGTGAACACGACCCGCTTGCCGCGGACCTGCATGCGGGACAGCGCGAAGGCGCACAGGCTGTTGATGAAGATTCCCAGCACCACTGTCACGGCGGAGATACCGACGGAGTTGATGAGGAAGCGGGCGGCCGGAACCCGGTCAAAGACAGCGGCGTAGTTGTCCAGCGAGATGTTGCCGATGGGCAGGAAGGCCGCCACCGAGGACATGTCACCGAAGATCTGCTGGTCCGGCTTGAGCGAGGACACGAGCATGAACACGATGGGGAAGGCGGCGACGGCGGCAAACAGGATGCGCACGGCCATGGCGCCGATCGAATTGAGGCGGAGCACGTTTTTCACGTCAGTCCTTCTCTCGGGTCAGGTAGCGCTGGACCGCGGAGATCAGCAGTACCAGGACGAAGAATACGAGCGAGATGGCGGAAGCGTAGGAGGTCTCCTGCTGCTTGAAGCCGGAGCGGACCGCCTCATAGATGATGGTGGTGGTTGAGTCGAGCGGGCCGCCCTGCGTCATGACGCTCACCTGGTCGAAGAGCCCGAGGGCCTGGATGGTGATGGTCACCAGGACGAGGCTCCGCGTGTGCTTCAGGCCCGGCCATGTCACGTACCGGAACTGGTGCCACCGGCTTGCGCCGTCCAGCTGGGCGGCCTCGTACAGCTCGCCGGAGATACTCTGCAGCCCTGCCAGCCAGATGATCATGTGGAAGCCGGCTGCCTGCCAGATGGACAGGGCGATGATGGCCGGCATGGCGGTGGCGGGGTCGTTCAGCCAGTCCGCGCCCTGGATCAGGCCGAAGCTGAAGGTGGACAGCAGCTCGTTGATCAAACCGTCCTTGCGGTACATGAAGAGCCAGAGCAGCGACACCACCACCATGGACGTGACCACGGGCAGGAAGTAGACGGTGCGGAAGAAGTTCACGCCGCGGAACTTCTTGTTGATCAGCAGGGCCATGGCCAGGGCGAGGCCTGACTGCACCGGCACCACCACCACGGCGAAGTAGCTGACGTTCAGGAGCGCCCGCCAGAAGGTGGGGTCGGTGAAGAGCCGGGCAAAGTTGTCCATTCCGACGAACTCCACCGGCCGCGGCGAGATGAGGCGGGCGTTCGTGAAGGCCAGCCCGAAGCCGAGGATCGCGGGCAGGAACACGAAGGCGAGGAGGAGGACCGCGGCCGGCGCGATCATCCCCCAGCCGCTGAGCTGTTCACGCAGGCGGCCGGGGCGCTTGCGGCGGGCTGCCGCCGGGGTGGTTCCGCCCGGCGCCGGAGCGGCGGGGCGGCGGGAGGGAAGCTGGGTGGTTGTCATGGGAGTCTCCGTTGACAGTCAGTGCCGGGTGGAGGACGACGGCGGCAGGTGCCGCCCGCCGTCGTCCTCCCGTCCGGCGGCTGGCTAGTTCTTGTAGCCGCCGTTGGACTTGATATTGGCGTCGATCGCCTTGACCGCCTTGTCCAGGACAGTTTTGGGCTCGGCGCCGGCGAGGATGTCCTGGACGGCCTTGGCGTACTCCGTGGCGATGAACGGGTACGCCGGCGTTTCCGGACGCATGACGGCCTGCTGGCGGGAGAGCTCCATGAAGATCCGGTTTTCGCCGCCCTCTGCGAAGGCCGGGAGCAGGGCCGCGGCTTCATCCGTGGCCGGGATGGTCCCGGTGGCCTTGGCTACGGCGGCGATGTTTTCCGGCTTCAGGGAGTAGGAGAGGTAGTCCATGGCGGCCTCGGAGTTCTTGCAGCCGCTGGTCACGCCCCACTGCCACGAGGCGCCGCCGATCTTCGGTCCGTTGCCGAGGTCCACCGACGGCATGATCGCCAGGTCCTTGCCGAGCGCCGTGCGCGCCTTGTCCGCGGCCCACGAGCCGGTGTAAACGAGGCCGCTCTTGTTGTTCAGGAAGTCCTGGGTGGAGTCCTTGCCGCTCTTCTTGGCCATGAAGCCCTGGTCCGCGAGTCCCCGGAACCACGCCGCCCATTCAACGGCCTTGTCGCCGTTGAGGGCACCGTCCGCCGACTGGAAGCCGTCGCGGTTGACGAGGTCTCCGCCGAAGGACTGCAGCAGCGGGGAGTACGCGTAAGGCAGCCACTCGCCGGTGCCGGCGGTACCCATGTCGAGGGGGTACTGCCATTTGCCCAGGGCCTTGAGCTTGGTCAGTGCGTCCTGGAACTCCTCCTTGGTCCACGGCTTCTCCACGGTAGCTGTGCGGATGCCGGCAGCCTTGAGGTCAGAGGCACGGGCAAACAGAGCGAGTGCGACGTCGTAGTAGCCCACCGCGTACGTTTCGCCCTCCCACTTGGCGACCGTGCTGGGGAGGTTCTTGGACAAGTCGGTTGAGAGCTTGAGCGGGGTCAGGTACTTGGCCCACGCCCAGTTGGGGACGTTGGGTCCGTCGATGTCCACGATGCACGGGAGCTTCCCGGCAGCGGCGGCCGAGACCACGGAGTCGTTGTAGGAGTCCTGCGGGAAGGCCTGCACCTTGATTTGGGCCTTGGCGGCGCCGCTCTTGTTGTACTTGTCGACGATGGAATTGATGGCCGCGAGCTCGTCAGGGTTTCCCGCGTTGTGGGTCCACATGGTGATCTCATTGCCGCCCTCGGACGTGGCGGACGCGCTGCCTTTGCCGCAGGCAGCGAGGCTGCCCATGAGCGCAGCCGCGGCTATGCTGGTGGCCAGGATCCGTGTGAATCGCTTGTTCATGAAGGTCCAGTCTTTCTGCTGTTTTGCGCGTGGATGATTGGCCCGGGGGTCCGGAAGGGGCGCGGCCGCTGCAACGGCTGCGTCCCTTTTTGGCGGACGCCGGGTGGACTGCTGGGTAGTGTTCTTTTGAAGTGCGGTCAGGTCCGGGGCGGCCCTACGGATCCCCGTTCGATGAGGGGACATGCGAGCCGCACCTGTTCCGGCGGCGCGCCCGGGTTCTCGATGTCGTCAAGAACGCGGTTAACAGCCCACCGCCCCATGCCGTAATGCGGCAGGGCCACGGTGGTCAGCCCCGGCCACAGCGAGTCCGCAATGAGCTCGAGATTGTCGATGCCCACGATCGAAACGTCGTCCGGGATGTTCAGCCCCAGCGCTGTTGCCGCCTGGTAGGCGCCCATGGCAACCCTGTCACTGAAGCAGAACAGTGCCGTTGGCCGGTCCGGCTGGCTGAGCAGGCCCAGTGCGGCCTCACGGCCTCCGGTGGTCTCGGGCACGCCGATCACAAGGTGTCTCGGATCGTGCTGGATGCCGTGGCGGCGCAGCGCATTGTGGAATCCCTCCAGCCGGCCGTGCGTTGCGGGAATGTCGTCCACGTTGTTGATCATGCCGATCCGGGTGTGGCCGGCCCTGATGAGGGCTTCGACGGCGGTTTCGGCGGCCTCGACCTCGTCCGGCACGATGGAGGAGACCGACGGGTCCCCGGTGACGGCGTCCAGCAGCACGGTGGGGATCCCGGAGAGCGCCGGCGGCAGTTCGACTCCCTGGTGGTACAGCCGGGCATACACCACGCCGTCCACCTGGTGCTGCTGAAGCATGGTGATTTCGCGGTGTTCGAGCTCGCTGTCCAGGCCCGAGTTCACCACCATGACCACGTAGCCCCGCTCGTAGGCTGCGTCCTGCGCTCCGCGGATCATGGCCCCGGCGAACGGTGTGGTGGTGATCTCGTCGCTGACCAGGCCGAGGATCTGGGAGCGCTGGTTGCGCAGCCCGCTGGCGAGCCGGTTGGGGGCGTAGCCAAGGTTCCTGGCCACGTCCCGGACGTGCTGCTGGGTTTCCGCTTTGACCCGGGAGCTGGTGGCGTCGTTGAGGGCGTGGGACACAGTGGTCACTGAGACTCCGGCGGCCTTGGCCACTTCGCGTATCCCTACTCGCGTCGTCATCGACTTCCTTTGCAAAACGTTTTGGTTCGGTGTGAATGAGAGTACACAAAACGTTTTGCATGTGTCAAGCGTCACCCTCTACCACGCCCTAACTTCGGGACCTCGGCCAGCAAAACCTGCGGGCGTGGCCCCGGCACCCTCGGGCATGGGTCCGGCCCGGCGCTGCCCTTTCGGGTGGCGGCGCCGGGCCGGAGGTCCTGTGAAGCTGCGTGGCTACCTTCCTGTGGTGAAGCTCCAGGAAAGGCCGCTGAGCGGGTTCCCGCCGGCATCCTTGATGCTCGCGGAAATAGTGGCCGTGTACCTCGTGTTGGCCGCCAGCGTCACGTTCGGGTTCAGCGTTGCTACCCGGGTGGTGGCGTTGTAGCTGACGGCGTAGCTCACAAGCGCCCCCGTTGCGGCGTTGCGGAGGGCGAAGGTGCCGTTGGCCACGCCGGTGACCCTTTCACTAATCGTCGCCGTGACGTTGGCCGTGCGGCTGACCCCGGTCGCGTTCGCTGCCGGCGACTTAGCGGTCACCACCGGGCGTGGGCCCGTCGTGAACACCCAGGAGTTCGCGACAATCGGATTGCCGGCGATGTCCGTAATGCCTGCAGTCACGGCTACCGTGTGCTTCCGGTCAGGGTTGAGCGTTACGTTCGGGTTGAGAGTGGCCGCACGGGTCGTGGCGTTCCAGGTGACGGGAGCCGCGATCACCGCCCCTTCGGAGTTCTTCAAGTTGAAGGACGCGAATCCTATGCCGGCAATCGGCTCACTGAAGGTTGCCGTGACGTTGGCCGTCTGGCTGACCATCAGCGAGTTGATGGCCGGAGCCTTGGCGGTGACAACGGGAGCCACAGTGTCAACGGTGAAAGCCAGTGACCCGACGGAGCGCGTTTCGATTCCGCCCGGGCTGACCTCCCCGGCGGTCACGGTGTGCCGCCCGTTGGCCAGCGCCCGGCTGGACGTGATCGAGTAGCTGCCGTTAGCGGCGACCGATGCCGAACCGCTGGCCACCCCGTCAATGTAGAGGTTGACGCTGGCGGCGTCCGGCAAGGCAACGGCACCCGTGAAGCTGGGGGTGGTGCTGCGGGTGATGTTGTCCGTGTTCAAACGACCGGTGTCGCTTGCTGCGGTCAGGTCGGGTGTGCTCGGTCCCTTGGCCAGAGGTGCCGTGCATTCCGGGCCGGCCGGACCGCCGATGGCCGCGTACTCGAAAATGGTGACTTCGTTGCCGACCGCGGCGTCGCGTCCCAGCCACATGCCCCGGCTCTCGGCGCTGGTGGGTGATGCCGCGCGGTCTGCATCCGACAGGCCGTCGGCACCAACACCGGCGAGGCCATTCCAAGTGGCCGTCCACGTGGTGAGGCCCGGCCCGTCGTAAACAACGACGCCGTCCTCGCCGGAACCCGGGGCACCGGCACGCAGCGTGCGCCGCCCGTTCAGTGCGAACGACTGGTTGGATGCCACGACCCTGGCCTCCAGCTGGTCCGCCGGAAGCTGCCCGCCGCCGGCGGCAACAGCGGTACCCTTCATCACCACGGTGTTGGCGTTGATCTTCGTGGCCCGCTGCGTGACGGTGACGTTCCCCACGAATGTCTGGTCACCGACGTCGGGGGCCGTCAGAACACGGACCACATCACCCGGGCGGATGTCCGGGGTGGTGCCTTCCCAGCATCCTCCGCCGGGGTGGTTGACTTCCACGATGCCAGCCACAGGCGTCAGGACCGACGACGTGCCGATGACTGCGCCGCCGCGAAGCACCTGGATCGTGGGGCGGTCGCCGGCTGCGTACCCTTCGGCCGAGACCATATCCCGTTCCGGGAAAACGGTGATGATGTGTGTACCCGGGTCGCTAATGACGGCGAAAGCCGGAACAACCGTGGTCGGAACGGCCAGCGCAATCAGCGCGCCGGCTGTGACGGCGGCTGCCAGGCGCGGACGAATTCTTGCAGGTTTCATGGAAAGCTCCCCTCAAAGGCCCCAGACTTCACCCGGCCGAGACCCAGCGAGGTGATCCTCTTCAGGTCCATGATCTGAAGAGGATGCCAGTATCCGGACGCCACGCTGGGGAAACCTTTAACCAAAAGCTGCGGGACCCCTCATCGAGGGGTCCCGCAGAACCGCGGCCCGACAAGGCCACACGCCCGGTTTGCCCGCGCGCTACGCCTCCACGAGGTCCTCGTCCACGTCGGCGTCCAGTTCTTCGAACTCGACGGCGGCCACGATTTCCCTGGTCTCGGGGTTGAGCATGAAGGCCTCGTCGTCGTCCTCGATCATCAGGAAGTCGCCGTGGTCGGTGCTGAAGCGCCAGGCCAGCACGGTCTCGCCGTTGTGGTTGTAGTTCGGGTCGCCCATGGTGATTTTCTGCAGCCCGTACCCGGCGATGTCGCACAGCTCGCGGATGATGACCTCGAATTCGGGGGCGTTCCCGAGGGCCTCTTCCTCTGCTTCGGCGCGACGCTCTTCGAGGTCCGGCAGCGCCGCCACGCGCTTGGCGATGTGTGCGGTGAGCTCATCGTCGTTCAGGACCAGCAGGCCTTCCTGTCCGCGCAGCCACGCCGCATTGAGGGCCACGATGTCCTCGGTTTCGAGGAGCGATTCGAATTCGGCGTCGAGGTCCTCCAAGGCCTGCACACGTTCCGGAAGCTCGCCGGCTTCATCGACTTCACTGGCGTCGGCCTCGCCGTCCAGGTAGATGTCGGCTTCCTCCTCGGACAGGGCGTCGAATGCCTCCGCGGTGCGGTCAAAGAGGTCGACGTGCCCGGCGGCGCCCATGCCCTCCAGGCCCTCGCGGATGTAGGCGTCAAGCTCCTCACGGTCCGGGGCTGTGAAAACATACTGCGCAAAGCCGCCACCCAGGGACTGCGTCAGGTAGAAGTCCACGAAGTAGCTGCGCAGCGCGTTGGGTGCGATCTCCTCCGGGCCGAGCAGCTCCTGGTACATGCTGTTCACCACGGCGACGTTGGAATCAACAATCTCCGCGTCACTGGCACTGCTGCCGCCTGCGGCGCCTTCGACGGTCAGGACAACGGGGTATTCGCTGGAAGTCATGGGAAATCCTCACTGCAGAAAGCCGGTGGTGCTCAGGACCCTTTCAACGTACGCGCCGCCTGCGCCCGCAGGTTGAGGGCGAAGTGAACGCCAGGCGAAGTTTCTGCAATTTGAGGGCCTCTCCCGCCCGACTAAGATGGATCAGATAACCTGCAGATTTTCGAGTTGCCGAAAGTAGCGCGCACCCATGCCTTCCCAACCGGACGACAGTGCGGCACTGGCAATCCAGACCCCCGCGATCAACGACCGCTCCCTCGCGGCCGGGCTCGCCTATGCCATGGGCGGCCGCGTCTCCGGGATCTCGTTCGACTCCGCCACCGGCCTGATGCTCGGCAAGGTCCGCGGCGGCTCCGACGTGCCGTACTCCACCACGGCCAAGCTGGTCCGGAAGGGCGGCGGCTGGAGCTGCACGGTGGGTGTCTGCAGCTGCCCGGTCCGCAAGGACTGCAAGCACGTGGCCGCGCTGCTGTTCGCGGCCGAAGACAACCCGGCCGTGAGGGTGCAGCTCCTGTCCCCCGCCGACGTCTCGCGGATGTCGCGGGAAAAGTCCGTGCCGGCACTCTCGGACTGGGAGCAGGCGCTCAGCCCCCTGATCTCGCAGGCCGGTCCCGTGCAGCAAAGCGGCGGCACTCCCCTGGCCCTGCAGTTCGAGGTGGAGGAACCGGCCCCGCACTTCTCCTACACCGGCCGCCGGGACCCGCTCCGCAGCGTCCGCCAGCTCAAGGCCCGCCCGGTGATCCTGGGGGCAAAGGGCAAATGGATCCGCGGCGACGTCTCCTGGAACACCCTGAGCTACCTGAACTTCAAGCGCGAGTGCAACCAGGCCCATGTGGAGTGGCTGCAGGCCTTCCTCGCGGCGCACACCGGCGGCGCAAACCGCTCTTACTCGTCGTCGTCCCTCTGGCTGGGGCTGAACACCTTCGCCGGAAGGAACCTGTGGAGCCTGCTGGAGGAAGCCAGGCAGCTCGGCGTCGCGCTGGTGCACAGCCGCGGCCAGGAGCCGGTGAAGGTGGCGGCGGAGCCGGCGGCGGTCGGCCTTAACCTGGGCCGCTACGGAAGCGACGGGCAGGAAGGCGGCCTGGAGCTGGCGTCCACCATCACGGTTGACGGCACCGAGGTTGATCCGGCGTCGGTGGGCACCATCGGGCGTCCGGCGCACGGCATCTTCCTCACCTCCAGCGGGGACGCGCTGCCGGGGGTCGCCGCGGACGAGACCATCACCCTCGCCCCGCTGGAGAGCGGACTGAGCGAGGAGCTGCTGGCCTTCGTCACGGCGGGCAGCACGCTGCACATCCCGGCACGCGATGAGGGACGCTTTCTCACGGGCTTCTACCCCAAGCTGAAGCAAACGGCGCGCGTGACGGCGGCCGACGAGTCCGTCGAGCTGCCCGAGCTCGCCCTCCCGACGCTCTCGCTGCTGGCCAATTACGGCGCCGACCACCGCGTGCGCCTGCACTGGGAATGGCACTACAAGTCGGGCTCCATCGTCACGGCACAGCCGCTCTGGCGCCATCCCGGCGACCACGGCTACCGTGACGATCCGGCCGAAGCCCGGATCCTCGAGGCAGTGGGCCAGCCGTGGGACGTGGTGCCCAAGCTGGGCGAATCAGCCACCGGCGGCTGGGGCACGCCGCGCCTCGCGGCCACCGCGGAGCTGAGCGGGCTGGACACGCTCGCCTTCACGGAGGAGGTGCTCCCCCGGCTGCTGAACACTCCCGGCGTCGACGTGGACACCTCGGGCGACATCGCCGACTACCGGGAGGCAGAAGAGGCGCCGGTGGTGGCGATTTCCACCAAGGCCACTGACCAGCGCGACTGGTTCGACCTTGGCATCGTGATCACCCTCGAGGGCCAGCCGGTGTCCTTCGCGGCGCTCTTCTCCGCCCTCGCCGCGGGGCAGACGCGCATGCTGCTGCCCAGCGGCGCCTATTTCTCCCTTGACCTTCCGGAGCTGCACCAGCTCCGGGCCCTGATCGACGAGGCCCGCGCGCTGCAGGATAACTCGGGCGATAAAGACGCGCCGCTGCAGATCAGCCGTTTCCAGGCCGGACTGTGGGACGAACTCGCCCAACTGGGGATCGTGGACGAGCAGGCGTCCGCCTGGCGCGCAGCCGTGGGCGGGCTGCTGGCGGACGGCGTCCAGGGCCTGCCGCTGCCGGCCACCCTTAACGCCGAACTGCGCCCGTACCAGCTGGAGGGCTACAACTGGCTCAGCTTCCTGTACCGCCACAGCCTCGGCGGCGTGCTCGCCGACGACATGGGCCTGGGAAAGACGGTCCAGGCGCTGGCCCTGATGTGCGCGGCCAAGGAACACGCCGCGTCTGCCGCGGACGTTCAGCCAGCGGACGCCGCAACAGCGGATCCCAAAACTGCGGACGACGGCGGCGCGCCGTTTTTGGTGGTGGCGCCCACCAGCGTCGTGGGCAACTGGGAGGCCGAGGCAGCCCGCTTCGCGCCCGGCCTTACGGTCCGCGCCGTCGGCGAGACGTTCGCCAAGAGCGGCGCCGACCCCGCCGAGGCCCTGGCCGGGGCGGACATCGTCATCACGTCCTACGCGCTGTTCCGGATCGACTACGAGTCCTACGCGGGACGGCGCTGGGCCGGGCTTGTGCTGGACGAGGCGCAGTTCGTCAAGAACCACCAGTCCAAGGCCTACCAGTGCGCCCGCAAGCTTCCGGCGGCGTTCAAGCTGGCCATCACCGGCACGCCGCTGGAGAACAACCTGATGGAGTTCTGGGCCCTGACCTCCATCGTGGCGCCGGGGTTGTTCGCGAGCCCTTCGCGGTTCGCCGAGTACTACCAGAAGCCGGTGGAGAAAAACGGTGACAAGGGGCAGCTGGACAAGCTCCGCCGTCGGGTCCGTCCGCTCATGATGCGCCGGACCAAGGAGCAGGTCATCAAGGACCTGCCGCCCAAGCAGGAGCAAATCCTTGAGGTGGTGCTCAACCCGCGGCACCAGAAGGTTTACCAGACGCACCTGCAGCGCGAGCGGCAGAAGATCCTGGGCCTCATCGAGGACGCGAACAAGAACCGCTTCACCATCTTCCAGTCGCTGACGCTGCTGCGCCAGCTCAGCCTCGACGCCTCCCTGGTGGACGAGTCGCTGTCCGGCGTGCGGTCCAGCAAGCTGGATGTGCTGTTCGAGCAGCTGGAGGACCTCGTGGCCGAAGGCCACCGCGCCCTGATTTTCAGCCAGTTCACCGGTTTCCTGGGCAAGGTCCGCGAGCGCCTCACCGAGGAGAACATCGAGTTCTGCTACCTCGACGGCGGCACCCGGAACCGTACCGACGTCGTCAACGAGTTCAAGAACGGCACGGCGCCCGTGTTCCTGATCAGCCTCAAGGCCGGCGGGTTCGGCCTCAACCTGACCGAGGCCGACTACGTATTCCTGCTCGATCCGTGGTGGAATCCCGCGTCAGAGGCGCAGGCGGTGGACCGCACGCACCGCATTGGCCAGGCCAGGAACGTCATGGTCTACCGGCTCGTGGCCAAGGACACCATCGAGGAGAAGGTCATGGCACTCAAGGCCAAGAAATCGCAGCTGTTCGCCGACGTGATGGAGGGCGACGCGCTGTCCGGCGGTGCACTCACCGCAGAGGACCTGGCGGGGCTCTTCAGCGACTGACAGGTCCCGCCGTCAGGCCGGCGCCGTCAGGATCCGCGGCGCGGTCTGCTTCCGCAGCCAGCGCCCCAGCGCTTTGCCCTTTCCCTTCCACCAGTTCTCCTCGTCCGTGTCCGTCCGCCACCGGTACGTCACCACCACCAGCACAAACATCCCGAGCATAACGTCCCCCCAGACGCCGGAGGCCGCATCAATCAGGACGGTAATTGCCATGACCAGAATCGCTGGCGGAGCCAGTGTCCTGAAGACGGTGTTGGCCACGTAGCGCCCGCGGGAGCGGGGCACGGAGAGCAGCCGGAGCATGTCGGCACAGGCGCAGACGAGTACGAGGGCCTGCCCCAGCGTCAACAGGATCGACCCCGGCAGGGACCCGGCGAACTGTACGGCTGATGCCAGTCCGGCGCTCATGGCCTGTAACCGGGCTCGGCCGGCTTTCCTGCAAAGTGCATGTCGTCTCCTCCGTCGCTCTGGGCGGTTCGCGTGTCCGACCATTCAAGTGCCCCGTACGGCCCCTGTCACGGGCAACCGCTACCCGTCTTTCGTGGTTGAAGTACCCGGATTCGAACAGCGGTACGCAGCTGGCGACGATTCCATTCGAGCAACTGGCGGCAGACACTACCATTGGCCTATGGGTGCCCAAGACAGCCCGCCAGTGCGTGCGGGCGACGCTCCCCCGCAGGAGGCGATGACGCTGGGGCGACTTCTGGCTCTTCTGGGCGAAGGCATCTCTGCCGAAGCTCTGGAGACACAACTGGCGGCTATGCAGGCGGAGCACCTCCTCGACCCGTCGACGGCAGCGGCGGCCCGCAGCCTCAACGCACGGCTTCGGGAGGCCAGCCGAAGGGAGGGCCTGCTCCGCGTCCTGTACGACACCGCCACGGACCTCACCGGCATCCGCGACGTGGAGGCCGTTCTGAAGGCCATCGTCCGCAGAACCCGCTCGCTCATCGGCAGCGACATCGCCTATCTGAGCCTGAACGACTACAACTCCGGGGAATCCTACATCCGGGTGACGGACGGCGCCGCCACAGCCCTGTTCCGGAACATCCGCATGCCCCTGGGCGAGGGTGTCCTCGGTGCTGTGGCCACCGGCGAAGCCCCTTCACAATCCGCGGACTACTTGGTGGACCAGACCAAGTCGCACCTTGAGTCGAGCGACGCGGCGGTCGCGGCAGAAGGCGTACGGGCCATCATGGGCGTTCCCTTGCGGGCCGAGGGCAAGGTCATCGGCGCGCTCCTCGTGGCGGACCGGCACGCGCACACGTTCAGCAGCGACGACGTCGCACTCATGGAATCCATCGGCACCCACGCTGCTGTGGCCCTCGAGAACGCGCGTCACTTCACCGAAATGGCCGATGCCCTGGCCCGTCTGGATCAGGCACAGCGGCAGAATCTTGCCCATCTGAAGGCCCTGGAGGAGCTATCCTCCCTTGACCAGCGGCTGATGGAGACCCTGGCGTCCGCCAACAGCCTGCCCAACCTCATGATGCTTCTCGCCGAATCGATGGACAGCGAGGTGTCCGTCGTTTCACCCATGGGCGAGACCCTGGCAGGACTCGGCGCCAACCCCGACTTTGGCAGTCCCGCCGCCCTGAGCGCCGCGGAACTCTCCGCCGCGCGGACGCTGCCTGTGCCTTTTACAGTCAGGGGCCGGCACTACACCGTGATGTCCGCGGTGGCCGGCGACCAGCACCTGGGCTCGCTCATCGTTGCCGGCCACGTCAGCCAGGACCGGCTTGCAGTGCTGGAGCGAAGCGCCCTGGTCCTCAGTGCGGCGTTGCTCTCTGAAAGGACCTTCCAGGACGCGCAGTACCGGCTGCAGCTCGAGCTCATAGACGAACTCCTGAATCCACGGTCCGAGGATACCGAAGCGCTGAAACGGCGGGCCGGAAGATTCGGTTTGGCCGACAACATCCCGCTGGTGGTCCGGGTGGTGGGCGTCCGGGAGGACCAGCGGCAGAGGGCTCTGGCAGTACTGAAGCGGCATGCGCAGGACCGTCCCGGGATCACTGCCCTTCACGAATCCCATCTGTGCGTCATCGAGCCGCGTGCGCGCCGAGGTACTTCCGGTGTTGATATGCCCTTGGACAACGGACAGTCACTCGTTGATGCCCTGAAGCACCAGCGGATCGAGGCCAGCGTTGGATCGTCCCAGTCGGTGGCGGGATTCTCCCGGCTGGCCGACGCTCACGCCGAGGCTGATGCCGTACTACGTGCGCTGCAGGCGCTGGCGCGAAACGGCGAGGCGGCCGACCGGGCTGCCCTCGGCACAGCAGGCATGCTGCTGGGCGCCATGGACAGCCCCTTTGCCGCCCAGCTGCTGGCGGCTCAGCTCGGACCCCTGCTGGACTACGACGGCCGCCGGGGAACACAGCTGGTTCTGACCGCCTGGACCTTTCTTGAGAACGACGCCTCCGGCACCGCAGCGGCGGAGGCCCTGCACATTCATCCCAACACGCTTCGCCAACGGCTGGAACGCATCGACAGTGTCCTCGGGGCCAGCTGGCGCAGGGGCGGCCGGTCCCTGGACATCCACGTGGCACTGCGGCTCTGGCGTCTGCAGTCCGCCGGGAGCCGAGGCCACTAACACTGGCCCGGTTCACAGTGCATGTGGTTTTCAAGCACATGCTTCCGCCGCCAATGTGGCAAAAACTTACATAGGCCACGTCACACCACTCTGGAACGATGAAATCTGCGGCACCTGTCAGGTAGCCAGCGATCCCCATTTTTAGGAGTCAGTAACAATGTCGTGTGCGCATGCAGCGGGCATCCGTCCCGCAACCTTCGGCGTCCTGCGGTTGCCGCGGAACATCGTCGTCGGCGCCCAGCAGCGTTTTGCCATCGCCGATATCGCAGCAGAGCTCGGTGACAGCGTCCTCATCTGCACGGACCCCCGGCTCGCGGCTTCGGACGAACTGCAGAGCCTCGTTACGAGCCTTGAGAGCCGGCAGCTGTCCGTCCGGGTCTACGGAGAAACCCAGGCCGAACTGCCCACCCCGGGCATCATGGCCTGCATCGAAGAGCTTAAGGGTCAGGACGTCGACGTCGTCATCGGCTTCGGCGGCGGCAGCTGCATGGACATGGCAAAAGTGGTCTCGGTGCTGCTGACGCACGGCGGCCAGCCCAGCGACTACTACGGCGAATTCGCCGTTCCCGGTCCCGTCAAGCCCGTCATCGCCTTGCCCACCACGGCAGGCACCGGGTCCGAAGCGACCGCCATTGCCGTGGTTTCCGATCCCGAACTCGGCATGAAGATGGGCATCTCAAGCCCCCACATCATCCCCTTCGCCTCGGTGTGCGACCCCGAACTGACTTACACCTGCCCGCCGTCCCTGACGGCAGCCACCGGCGCGGACACCTTCGTCCACTTGGTCGAATCATTCACGGCCATCACCCGGGAACCGACCCGCACGCTCGCAAGCGAGCGCGTGTTCGTGGGCAAGAATGTCCTGACCGACTCCCTGGCACTGGACGGGATCCGGCTCCTCGGCAGGAGTTTGGCCACCGCCTACAAGGATCCGGGCAACACCGATGCCCGAGCCGACATGATGCTCGCCGCACTCTACGGCGGCATAGTCCTCAGCAACGCCGGAACGGCGGCGGCGCACGCCATCCAGTACCCCGTTGGCGCGCTGACTCACACTCCGCACGGCGTGGGCGTCGGCCTGCTGCTCCCCTACGTTGTCCGTCACAACTTCAGCGCCATCGAACCGCAGCTAGGGCAGATTGCCGAGGCGCTCGGACGCGACATCAAAGGCCTGGACTGCCGGAGCGCGGCAGTTGCCGGAGTGGAGGCCATCGACGAAATCATCGCCGCCATTGAACTGCCTGCCACGCTACAGGACCTCGGCGTCCAGGAGGCCGACCTTGGCGAGATCGCCAGGCTGTCCCTGAACTCGAAGCGGCTCATCGACAACAACCCGGTGCCGCTCGACCTGGAGTCAGTTACGTCCATCGTCCGGGCCGCTTACGACGGCGACCGTACCATCCGCTAAAACGCTTCGCTGTCATATCAGCACCTGATCAAAACCCGAGGATCCCCAATGACACTTCTCTCCGCCCAGGAACCGCTCGACGTCGATGAGCTTGTGGTCCCCCGCCAGCTGCTCATCGCCGGAGGCTGGCAGGACGCCACGGCCGGCCACACCGTCGACGTCGTCAATCCTTCCGATGGAACCATAATCACCGCCATCGCGGACGCCAGCGTCGAGGACGGCCTCGCCGCCGTCGATGCCGCCGCCGCGGCATTCCCCGGATGGGCAGCCACGCCGCCCCGGCGCCGCGCTGAGATCCTCAGCCGCTGCTTCGAACTGATGACCGAGCGCAGCGAACAACTGGCCCATCTCATCTCTCTCGAGAACGGCAAGGCGCTTCCCGATGCCCGGGGAGAGGTGGCCTACGCCGCAGAGTTCTTCCGCTGGTACGCCGAGGAGGCCGTCCGGATCATAGGCGAGGTGTCCACATCGCCATCAGGTGCGAACCGCATCCTGGTCCAGCACCAGCCGATCGGTGTCTGCGTCCTCATAACGCCCTGGAACTTCCCCGCCGCGATGGCCACCCGCAAGCTCGCACCAGCGCTTGCCGCCGGCTGCACTGCCGTACTCAAGCCAGCCACGCTGACCCCATTGACCTCCCTCGCCATCGCCCAGCTGATGGTCGACGCGGGCGTCCCGGCCGGCGTCGTCAACGTGATCACCACGAGCAAGACGGGCGACGTCATGACGCCGATCCTGGCTGACCCCCGCGTTCGTAAGCTCTCGTTCACCGGTTCCACCGGAGTCGGGCGCCACCTGTTGCGGCAGGCGGCGGACAACGTCCTCAAGTGCTCCATGGAACTGGGCGGCAACGCCCCTTTCCTTGTGTTCGAGGACGCCGACCTGGACAAGGCAATCGACGGCGTCATGATCGCCAAGATGCGCAACGGCGGCCAGGCCTGCACCGCAGCCAACAGGATCTACGTACAGCGCGGAATCCAGGCGGAGTTCGCAAGTCGCCTGGCGGGCCGCATGGCCGCCCTGACAGTCGGGCCGGGCACGGATCCGTCCACCGAAGTGGGTCCGCTGGTGGATCAGGCAAGTGTCCTGAAGGTGGACGCCTTGGTCCGCGATGCCCTCGACCAGGGTGCGCGCCTGCTCACCGGCGGGCAGATGCCGCAAGGGGAAGGCTACTACTACCCGCCCACTGTGGTAACCAACGTGCCGCTCCATGCACGCATGGTAAGTGAGGAAATCTTCGGGCCCGTAGCATCTGTTATCTGCTTCGACACCGAGGACGAAGTCATCGCGGCCGCCAACGACTCCGAGTACGGCCTTGCGGCGTATGTGTTCACCGAGGACCTGCGCCGGGGGCTGCGGATATCCGAACGCATCGAAAGCGGAATGGTGGCCCTCAACCGGGGGCTCGTCTCTGACCCGGCCGCACCGTTCGGCGGCGTCAAGCAAAGCGGCCTGGGACGCGAAGGCGCCCATCAGGGCCTGTTGGACTTCACTGAAACCAAGTACATCGCCGTCGACTGGTGAACCGGGTTCACTCCCCTGATCATTCCCCACATTCCTATTTGACCTTCGAAAGAGAAGACCAATGACGCTCTCCGCAGCAACTGCCGGCAACGCACGCCGGGTGCCCTGGCGGGTATCCCTCGCCAGCTTCGCCGGAACCACCATCGAGTGGTATGACTACTACATCTTCGGCCTCCTTGCGGCCACCGGCGTTTTCAGCAGGCTCTACTTCCCCGAGCAGGACCCCGCTACAGGTCTCTTGCTTGCCTTCCTCACGTACGCTGTCGGTTTCGTTGCCCGTCCCTTCGGCGGCATGTTCGCCGGCCACTACGGCGACAAGATCGGCCGCAAACCGATGCTGGTGCTGTCGCTCCTCCTGATGGGCTTCGCCACCCTGGCGATGGGCCTGTTGCCCGCCTACGCTCAGATCGGCGTTTGGGCTCCGATCCTGCTGACCGTCCTGCGGCTCGTGCAGGGGTTCGGTGCGGGCGCTGAGTGGGCCGGGGCCGCCATCATCTCCACCGAACACGCCCCGGAAGGCCGCCGCGGATTCTTCGGCAGCTTCACCCAGATGGGCGTCCCGGCCGGGATGCTGCTTGCCAACTCGTCCGTCCTGGCCGTGAAGGCCAGCGTCCCTGCGGATGTCTTCGATGCCTGGGCCTGGCGTATTCCCTTCCTGCTGAGCGTGCTGCTGATCGTCGTGGGCCTGGTGGTCCGGGCGAAGCTCGAGGACTCCGAGGACTTCAAGGAGCTCGTGGCCAAGAAGCAGACCGCTCACAACCCGCTTGGTGAGGCCCTCAAGAAGGAAACCAAGGGCGTCTGGCTGGTCGTCGGCATGCGCCTCGCAGAGAACTCGGCCTTCTACCTGTACACCACCTTCTCGGTTGTCTACATCATGCGGACGTTCGGGCCCGAACGCGCCAACCAAGGCTCCATGTCCGTTCTGATCGCTTCCGCCATCGGCGTCATCGCCGTGCCGCTCTGGGCAGCGCTGTCGGACCGGATCGGCCGGAAGCCGCTTTACCTGTTCGGCTCCATCGGCGGCCTGCTGTTCTTCCCGCTCTACTTCGTCATGACGGACACCGGCAGCGCCCTGCTGGCAACCCTGGCCATCATCATCGGCCTCGCGGTCTTCCACAACTCCATGTACGGCCCGCAGGCTGCCTTCTTCGCCGAACTCTTCTCCACAAAGCTCCGCTACAGCGGCGCCTCCATGGGTTACCAGTTCGGCTCCGTCCTGGCCGGAGGCATCGCGCCGCTGGTCGCGGTGGCCCTGCTCAATGCAGGCAACGGCGAACCCGGCTGGGTGATCCTGTACTTCAGCATCATCGGCGTCATTACCGTCGGCTCGGCCATCCTGGCGCCGGAAACGGTGAAGCGGGTACGCGGCAGCCTTGAGGCGGCGCAGCAGCAGGGTTCGCAGGTCTCGGAGGATGCAACCGCCCAGACCGGCGGCCGCTAGGGGATATTTAGCACACCTCGGCTAGAAAAACCGGCGGCATTGGCAGTGTGGACTTTCAATGCCGCCGGTGGTCCCTCTTCGCCGACACTCAACATTCGCCCCCCAGCCGATCCCGTCCGGCGGGCGGACTCCTGTCAGACGGGGGCCGGAACCGTGGGCCAGCTGGCTTCCCCGGCCAGCTCTTCGGCCCGCGGCAGCGGATCCAGGTGGCTGATGCCCGTGGGCGTGATCTGCAGGACCCGGGCAGTGGCGATGTCATAGAACAGGCCCGTTACATGGACATCGCCGCTCCGGACGGTGTCCTTCAGGCTGGCGTGCTGCTCCAGCCGTTCGAGCTGGACGGCAACGTTGACCATGGCCAGCTGGTCCACCGCGCCGTACCCGGCCTGCTCGGCTGCAACCTGGACGGGGTGGCCCGCATGGAACGACTCGAGGCTCGGCCGGCCGTGGTCCAGCCAGGACTCGACGGGGCAACGTTCCTCCTGCCCTTCGGGGCTCTGGCCTGAGAGCTGCTGGCCGGGGGCCTTCTGGTCCGACTCCGCCCCGGCAGGTCCGGCGAGCAGGGCTGTCATGGCGCCGCAGCCGGAGTGGCCGCATACCACCACCGACGTGACCGACAGCTCGTCGAGGGCGAACTTCAGCGACGCCTCAACGGACGGTTCGAGGCGGTCACTCCCCACCACGTTGCCCACGTTCCGGACCGTGAACAGGTCCCCCGGGCCGCTGCTGGTGATCAGGTTGGGCACCAGCCGGGAATCGGCGCAGGTGATGAACAGCGTGTCGGGGTCCTGGAACGTGGACAGCTCCTGGACGTGCGGACGCAGCAGGTGGGCGTGGCGGCGGTGGTAGCTGTCCACGCCGTTAAGCACCGACCGTACCGGGGCCGGGACATGCCCGGCTGCCTCAGCGGCCAGCGGCGCAGCGTCCCGCTGCCAGCTCCGCCACGGCGCGAAGCCGCCGCGCAGTGCGGAGCGCGACGAGCCGCGTGCGGGGGTTCCCGCCACGGCGGCGTGGAGCGTGGCGGTGCCGGTTTCCTCGATCTCCACACTGCCGCCGTTGTTCACGTGCCGCACGCGCCAGGCCTCCAGGGTGTCGTGCACCGGGTGGTCGAGGTAGTCGACGTCGAGCTCCACCGTGACATGCGCCGCCGGCGGCACCGCGGCCAGCACCTTGCTCAGGCGGGGAAGCGACAGGAACGTGCAGGAGCCGTCGATGACCACGCGCCAGCGGCCTTCGGCGGTTCCGCCGAGGGGCTCCGCGTGGATGCTGGCCCGGACTACACGCCACAGGACCAGCAGCACTGCCAGCGCGAGCCCGATCAGCACGCCGGCAAGCAGGTTGACGAACACCACCGTGAGCAGCGTGGCGGCATAGACGGCCAGGTCACCGGTGACGCGTGCCGTCTGGAAATCGGCCACCTTCACGAGGCGGATGCCGATCATGATGAGCAGCCCGGCCAGCACGGCCTGGGGCACCAGCTGGATGACACCCGCCAGCAGCAGGGAAAAGACCAGAACCCAGATGCCGTGGAGGACCGCGGACTTGCGGGTGCGCGCCCCGGCCTCGACGTTGGTGGCACTGCGGACGATCACACCGGTGACCGGGAGGCCGCCCAGCATGCCTGACGTCACGTTGGCAGCGCCCTGGCCGAGCAGTTCACGGTTGAAATTTGTACGCTCGCCGTGGTGCATCTTGTCGACGGCGACGGCGGACAGCAGCGACTCCACGCTCGCCACCAGGGCGATGGTGACGACGCCGACGGCGATGGCGGTCCACTCCCCCTGCGGCAGGTGCGGAAGGGCAAGGGCGTCCAGCAGCGAACCATCGAAGGTGATCCGGTCGACGTCGGAATTGAACGGGAGGGACAGCAGCGTCGCGGCCACCACGGCCACCAGCGGGCCGGGCACGCGGCGGACGGCGGCCGGCATGTGCTTCCACGCGACGAGCAGTGCGATCACCACAGCCCCCAGGAACGCGGCCTGCGGATCCACGGCGGCCAGGCTGTCCGGCAGTGCCACGATATTGTGGAGCGCCGCTTCACCGGCTTCGCTGCCGAGCATCACATGCAGCTGCTGCAGGACAATGATGATGCCGATCCCGGCAAGCATCGCGTGCACCACCACCGGCGCAATGGCAAGCGCCACCCGCCCCACCTTGGCCATACCCAGCAGTACCTGGAGGACGCCGGCGGCCACGGTGATGGCGCAGGTGACGGGCCAGCCGAACTGCTCGATGAGGCCGGCGACGATGACCGTCAGGCCTGCTGCCGGGCCGCTGACCTGCAGCGGCGAGCCGCCGAGGGTGCCGGCAACGATGCCTCCCACTGCGGCCGCGATCAGTCCCGCCATAACCGGCGCACCCGACGCCGCGGCGATGCCGAGCGACAGCGGAACGGCAACGAGGAACACCACGAGGGACGCCGGCAGGTCCCAGCGGAGGCCCGTGGTCAGGCGTGCCAGGACTGGTATCCGGCTCCTGCCGGGGTGGATGGGTTGTGGATCCGTGGCGGCTGGCGAGGGCATATAAGTCCTTAGCTCGTTCGAAGGGTCCTTATCCACGCTATTGACGCCCCCGCAGAGGCCGCAAGGAGACGGCCCGTGAGAAGAAACACGAGGTCAGAGCGGTCATAATGCGAAAACTCGGCACTAATCCATTCGTTTGCATAAAAGCCGCATTGCTTCACCAGGGGCAGTTCCCCATGCCGCAAGGGGTCCCCGGCGCGAAGGAAGACCGGCCGCCGTTCAAGTCACATTGAGGCCGGACCCGTCCGACGCCGGATCAGCCGGCAAAGATTTAACGTGCCGGAAATCTTTGGCAGCAGCGCTTAAATGGCAATGGATCCATCCGGGGACGGATCCATTGCCTAAAGCCGGCTTGTCGGCGGGCGGTTTTAGCGCTTGACGGCGTCCAGCTTCAGCATCTTGGCGATGACGTGGTCCAGCTCGGAGTCGTCGAAGATCTTCTTCCAGTCATCCTTGATGATGGTGTCCTTGCCGTACTGGATGGCGATTTCGCAGGCCTCGGAGAACGGGTTGGAGCCGCGCAGGGCGTTGGTGAGGGCGATCTGCACATGGCCGAACAGCATGGCCTTGGCAGCTTCCTCGGGCACGCCGGCGGTGTGGACGGTCTCGTGAAGGGCTTCGTTGAGCAGGGTGCCGATCATGCACGCCACGGTCTCCACGAGGGTGGGCTCGAGGATGGCGAGCTGCTTCACAGTGACCCAGTGGACGTCGATCACGGGGGCATAGATGACCTTGATGGTGGCCTCGGCTGCAGCCTTTGTGTCCTCGGAAGCGTCCTCGTCGATCGCGGCGACGACGTTCTGCGGGGCGCCCTCGCCGCCGAAGGTATCGGCCCATTCCTCCTTGGTGGTGCGCTCCAGGAACACGGACGGGTGGCAGGGGTGCGCCACGGCCTGGACGACGTCCTCGCGCTGGGCGAGCAGGCCTGCGTAGGCGGCGGCCGGGTCCAGGGTGAGCAGGATGGCGCCGGACTTCATCTGCGGGACGACGCCTTCGGACACGACGCCCAGGACGGTGTCCGGAACGGCGAGGATCACGACGTCGGCGCCCTTGACGGCGTCGTCGGTGGCGGTGATTTCACGGCCTTCGGCACGGACGCGGTCCTGGCCGGCGGGTGAGTTCTCGGAGTAGAAGACGGTGTGGCTGGACTTCTGGAGGTTGCGGGAAACGCGCATCCCCATCTTGCCTCCGGCTCCGATCACGGCAACGGTCAACTGTTCTGCAGACATTTCATTTGCTCCTTAGGAAATCGAGGCTTTGCTGGGTCCACTGGTTTTCGAGGCGGATGGTTTCGTCCTCGGAGTCCTGCCACGGCAGCCAGTGTTCGACGATCTGGTTGATGTTTCTTTCTTTGGGCTGAAGCTTCCGGGCCATGTAGTCGTAGTCCAGAAGGCCTTCGCCGAGCGGCGCGCCGGAGTATGTAAAGCCGACCCACCCCTCCTTGCGGCTGAACGCAAAGTCTTTGATGTGCATGTTCAGGACGTGGGGCGCGACGGCGTCAATCACCTCACGCGGCGACTCCAGGGCCGCCACGGTGTTGGCCGGGTCGCTGCACACGCCCAGGTACAGGCTGCCGACGCGCTCCACGACCTCCAGGATCCGGGACGTGGGAACCTGCTCGTAGGTCTCCAGCGCGATCCGCACCCCAGCGGCCTTGAACTCGGGCAGGATCTCGGTGAAGATCTCCACCGCCTCGTCCGCCGTCGGGGTGTGGCCCGGGACGTTGAACATGGTCCGCAGCAGCGGCGCACCCAGGATCTTGGCGATGTGCAGGAACCGGCGCAAGTGCTCGGGCCGGATGCCCTTGGTGCCCAGTTCCAGGCTGATCCCGAGCGAGTCCGCGGTGGCCCGCACGGCCCGCAGGTCGTCGTCGGCCATGGTTTCCAGCGGTGCATAGTCGCAGATCTGGAACAGGTCCACACCCAGCGCCGCGGTCCGCTCGAGCGCCTCGTGGATGCTCAGCGGCTTGCTCACCTTGTCGGAGAGCTGCCAGAAGAACGCGTAGCTGCTCAGGCCGATCCGTGAACCCGGTCCAACCCGGCTCATGCTGCCACCTCCAGGAGCCCAAGGCGCGCTGCGGCTTCGTCGAGGATGTCGCGGACGGCTGCCGGGTTGTGGGCGAAGCGGCCGAGGAACAGGCCGGCGACGGCGGGGCCGAGCTGGCTGATGAGGCCGGGGCCGGCGCTGCCGCCGTAGATGACCCGGCTGGCTTCCTGGCCTGCGCGGCTGTGCAGGTGGGCGTCCAGTCCGGTGATGACTTCGCTGATGAACTCCGGCGTGGCCGGTTCGGGTGCCCCGATTGCCCACTGCGGCTCGTAGGCCACGATGGTGCGCCCGGTGCCTCCGAGGCTTCCGGCACGGTTCAGGACGCCGTCGATTTCGCGGATGCAGTGCTTGATGGCGTCCGCCGCGGTGCCGCGGCCGGGTTCGCCCACGCACAGCACCGGGGTGAGGCCATTGCGGTAGGCCGCAGCGGTCTTCAGCCCGATCACGTCGTCGTCCTCGCCGAAGATGCGGCGCCGTTCGGCATGGCCCACCTCGGCGTACCGGCCGCCGGTTTCGGCCACCATCTTTCCGCTGACCTCGCCGGTGAAGGCGCCCTCGTCCTCCCAGAAAATGTCCTGGGCACCGGCCGCCGCACCGGCGGCGGACAGGATCCGCGCGCACTCGGGCAGGACCGGGTGGGCCGGCAGGGCGAACAGTTCAATGTCGCCGCTGCGGACGGCCGGATGGGCCGAGGCGATTTCAGCCACGTCCCGGCACCAGTCCAGGGTGCGCTCGTAGCCGAAGTACATCTTCAGGCTGACGCCGATGATCGCCTTCGGGCGGGTGGAGCCGGATGAACCGGCGGCCGCTCCAGCGGAGGAATTAGCAGGAAGTGACACCCTCGTAGTCCTTAATCAGGGTGACCTTCTCGGCGGAGGCCGAGGACTCGTCAAAGGTGTACGTCAGCCATTCCTTGGCCAGGCGGCGGGCGAGTTCCAGGCCCACGACGCGCTGACCGAAGGTCAGGACCTGGGCGTTGTTGCTCAGGATGGAGCGTTCAACGGAGAAGCTGTCGTGCGCGGTGACGGCACGGACGCCGGGGACCTTGTTAGCGGCGATCGCCACGCCCAGGCCCGTGCCGCAGACCAGCAGGGCGCGGTCGGCCTTGCCGGCGGCGATGAGTTCGGCGGCGGCGATGGCCACGGACGGGTACGGGGTGTGGCTGGTGGCGTCCACCCCGACGTCGGTCACGGACGCGACCAGTTCGGACGCTTCCAGGTCTGCCTTCAGGGCTTCCTTGTACTCGAATCCGGCGTCGTCGGAACCGATGACCAGGCGCAGTTTGGCGCTCATGCGTTCTCCTTAGTGGTGGTTGCTGCAGATTTCGCCTCGGCGAAGGTGTTGTGGATGGCGCGGACGATCAGTGCCATGGATACAGCGCCGGCGTCCGGGGTGCCCAGGCTCTTCTCGGCGTGCGGGCGGGCCCGGCCCATCAGGGGCAGCAGGTTCGCGGTTTCCTCCGCGGCCTCCTGGGCCACGGTGGCTGCCGTGCCCCAGGCGTCGGTGAGGGACTGCCCCGAGCCGACGGCGGCGGACAGGGCGTCGCGGAACGGAACCAGCACGTCCACCAGGGTCTTGTCGCCCACCTTGGCCTTGCCAAAGCCCATGATCGAGGCGGCGGCCTCGGCCACTCCGGCGGCGACAGCGCCGCCGTCGGGCGTGTTGCTGTTCCCGACCGCGTCCCCGACGGCCCGCAGGGCCATGCCCCACAGTGCACCGGACGTGCCGCCGGCACGGTCGGCCCAGGCGTCGGCGGCAAGGTGCAGGGTGCTGGCCGCACCGGCACCGCGTTCGACGGCGTCCGTTGCGGCCTCGACTGCGGCCCGGACTCCGCGCTCCATGCCGATGCCGTGGTCGCCGTCGCCGGCGACCGCATCGATGCGGCCCAGTTCCTCGACGTTGGCGTCAACAACGTCCTTGGCGGCGGCGAGGGCGGCCAGGACACGGACTGCGGCGGCACGCGACTCGTCCGTGGCTTCCGGAATGGCCGTGGCCTCGGCGGACAGTTCGTCGGCGTTCAGGGCAGCAGTGTCGAGGGCTGCGGCCGTGACGGCGCCGCGGCGGAAGGCCGGCGCGTCGGCGGGTGCGTTCCAGAGGGTCTCCAGTTCCTCGTCGAGCCAGAAGAGGGTCAGCGAGGTGCCGGCCATGTCGAAGCTGGTGACCAGCTCGCCGACCTGCGGGTCAACGGCTTCGAGACCGGCCTCGGCCAGGAGCTGGGCGACGCGGCGGTAAACCACGAACAGCTCCTCGTACTTCACGCTGCCCAGGCCGTTGAGGATCGGGACCACGCGGGCACCGGCAACAGAGAGCCCGTCGGGGACTTCGGTGAGGAGCTTGGCCACGAGCAGCTCGGCGAGCTCATCCGCCGTCGGGATGTCCGTTTCATCGATGCCGGGCTCACCGTGAATGCCCATGCCCACGGCCATCCGCCCCCCGGGGACGGTGAACAGCGGGTTTTCGGCCCCGGGAAGGGTGCAACCGGTGAACGCGACGCCGAAGGACCGGGTGCGGTCATTGGCGCGTTCGGCGATGTCGACCGTGGCGTCCATGCTGTAGCCGGCCTCGGCAGCGGCGGCCGCGACCTTGAAGACCGTCAGGTCCCCGGCGATGCCGCGCCGCTTGGCGCGCTCCTCGAGCGGGGCGGAGGAAACGTCGTCGGTGACGGCGATGCTGCGGCAGTCGATGCCCTCACGGCGGAGACGCTCCTGCGCCTGGGTGAAATGCAGGACGTCACCGGCGTAGTTGCCGTAACCCAGCAGGACGCCGGCGCCGTTGTTCGCAGCCTTGGCCACGCTGTAAACCTGCTGCGCCGAAGGGGACGCGAAGAGGTTGCCCATCGCGGCACCATGCGCCAGGCCCTGGCCCACCAGCCCGGCGAACGCCGGATAATGCCCGGAACCGCCGCCGATCACCAAAGCCACCGTGTCCGCGGTGCTCTTCGTGCTGCGGGCCACGCCGCCATTCACGCGACGGACCCAGCGTCCGTGCGAGGCAACAAAGCCCTCGATCATCTCATCAGCGAACGCTGCGGGTTCATTGAACAAGCGGGTCATTGCGGTTTCTCCTGGGCCTATCAGTGGAAATCGTGGGGAAGCTGCGGTTGAAGCCGCCTCGGGGTGGTGGTGACCCAACTGACCGGCAGTTGTTGTCGTTATGGCCGTCCAAAACGACAACAACTGCGAGTTGGTTGGGCGGGCCGCGCCTACGGCTCGGAGTGGTGTCCGGCGCCGGCGGGATCCAGCGCCTCGGCGGCGATGCCCTCGCTGACCTTGCCGGAGCGGCTCAGCGCCACCATCAGGATGCACGACAGGAGCATGAAGCCGCCGACGACGAACATCGGGACCGTGTAGCCGCCGGTCCAGTCCTTGAGCCAGCCGGTGATGTAGCCGGCGCTGAAGCCCGCCAGGTTGCCGACCGTGTTGATCAGGGCGATGCCCGCCGCGGCGGCTGCGCCGGTGAGGAACTGGGTGGGAACGGTCCAGAAGTTGGGCAGCGCGGCGAAGATGGACATGGCCGTGATGGTGATGACGGCGATGGTGGCTGCCGGGGAACCGGCGAACAGTGCCAGCGGGATGCTGAGTCCGCCGACCAGGGCAGGAATGGCAATGTGCCAGGTCTTGACGCCCCGCTTGGTGGCGTCCTTGGACCAGAAGTACAGGGCGATGGCTGCCGGCAGGTACGGGATCGCGGTGATCAGGCCCTTCTGGAAGACATCGAACTTGGCGCCGTAGATGCCTTCGAAGCCGGCGATGATGGTGGGGAGGAAGAAGCCGAGGGCGTAGAGGCCGTAGATAAAGCCGAAGTAGATTGCGGCGAGCATCCAGACGCGGCCGTTGCCGAAGACGGTGCGGACGCTGACGTGCTTGTTGCTGGCGGCGGTTTCCTTCTTTTCCTTCTCCAGTGCACCGGTCAGCCAGGTCTTTTCTTCGGCCGTGAGCCACTTGGCCTTCGCCGGGGAGTCCGCCAGGTAGAACCAGGCAATGACGCCGATGATGATCGCGGGGACGGCAACGCCGAAGAACATGACCCGCCAGCCTGCGAGGCCGAAGAGTCCGTGCTGCTGGATGAGGAGGCCGGCGAGCGGGGCACCGATGACGGTGGTCAGCGGCTGGGCCAGGTAGAAGAGGGCAAGGATCTTGCTGCGGTGCCGGGCCGGAACCCAAAGGCTCAGGAAGAGGATGGCGCCCGGGAAGAAGCCGGCTTCGGCCACACCGAGGATGAAGCGCAGGATGTAGAGCTGCTCAACGTTTCCGACCCACGTGAACAGGAGCGAAACGATGCCCCAGCTGACCATGATGCGGGCCAGCCAGCGCCGGGCGCCGAACTTGTGCAGGGCCAGGTTGCTGGGGACCTCGAGCAGGATGTAGCCGATGAAGAAGACACCGGAAGCGAAGCCAAACTGCGCCGCGGAGAGGGCGAGGTCTGTGTTCATGCCGTTGGGGCCGGCAAAGGAGATGGCCGTGCGGTCCAGGTAGTTGATGAAGAACATCAAAGCGACGAACGGCACCAGCCGGATAGCCACTTTCCTGATTGCAGATCTTTCGACCACCGATTGTGTGGTGTCCACATTGACTCCTAGATGTTGGTATCCCCGGCCGCGTCCTGCTCTGGATGCTTAGGGGTTGTCTCATGCCCTCCGCCGGCAGGAGACCGGCATTGGCTACGCGTTGTGAGATCAACCATACGACCGGAACGGCAAATTGGTCAACCGGTTGACGGGTTTCCCCTGCGCAGCCGTTTGCCCCGGAAATTGGTCAGCCGGTTGCTACCCTTAAAAGATGTCCGCAAACTCCGCCGCCGCCACGGCCAAGATCAGCGCCGCGCTAGGCCCCATGGAACAAGGGTCGGTGGTGTCCGAGGTCGCGGAACGCCTGCTGGCCTACTTCACCAGCGGGGATATAGCGGCCGGCACCAGGCTTCCTGCCGAACGGACGCTTGCAGCCTCCCTCGGCGTTGGCCGGTCCGCAGTCCGCGAAGCGTTGGCGGCCCTGGAGATCCTGGGCATCGTGATCGTGCGGCCGGGCTCCGGCACTTATCTGCGGGACGGAGTCTCGGAGCTGCTGCCCCGGACCCTGAGCTGGGGCCTTATGCTGGGCGCCCCCCGCACCCGCGAGCTGGTGGAGCTGAGGAGCGGGCTCGAAGTGCAGGCTGCGCAGCTGGCGGCTGAACGCATCGACGATGCGGCGCTGGACCGCATGCGCGCCAACCTGCAGACCATGGAAGATAACCTCGAGGACCTGGCCGCGTTCGTCGAGGCGGACGCCGCGTTCCACCGGGAGATCGCCGTCAGCTCGGGCAACCAGGTGCTCCGCGAGCTGCTGCAAAGCATCCGCTCGCTGCTCCGCATCTGGGTGGACCGGGCACTGACCGACGAAGGCCATGCGGCCGCGGCGCTGAAGGAACACCGCGAAATCCTCACAGCCCTCGAGGCCCATGATCCCGCTGCCGTCACCGCCACCATGCGTTCACACATGCAGACTGCCACCCGGCGGCTGCTCGCGGGGTTCGACGCCGCCCAGTAGGGCGCGCGATGCTGCCCAACTATGGGGGTTCGTCCCTAGGAAATCTCGAAGGCCGCGACGCGAGTCTGATTTCCATGCTCAATGACCACGGAATCCGGGAAGCCCTGACGGAGCTTGAGAGCGAGCAGCGGGACGTCCTGGTGGCACTTCACTACTGCCGGCTCACGGTGGCCGAAGCGGCAGTGCAGCTGGGCATTCCCGCCGACTCGGTAACCCACCGGGCGCTTGCCGCGCTGCGTACCCTGCGCCGGCTCCTTGACCAACGTAGCGCCGGCCAGAACCTTCCGTAGCGCCGCACGCCCAGTGGTTGCGGCGTCTATGAGCCGGGCGAAGAAGGTCCGGGCGAAGAAGGGGCGGCCAGCTGCGCACTGACCTCACCGGCCCACGAATCGATGGCGTCCCAGTCACGGAGGTCACCGAACCTCCCGCCGGTAAGACGGAACAAGCCCCGGAGCATGGCCGGCATCTGGGCGGCCTGGTAGACGCCGGAGAACAGTTTGTGGTCTCGAAGCGGGACCTGTGGCCGCAAATACTGTGCCAGGCGTTCCTGCTGCAGGGCTGCACCGCGCGCCCGAAGAAACTTGGGCAGCCCATCCGACATCCCCACGCTGAAACACCACACCGGCATCCCGTCCAGCTCGGCGGAGAAACGGCTGACAAAGGACACGGCTGCGGGCAACCATTCCTGGTTATGAATGGCGCTGCCCAGGATGACGGCGTCGTACCCGGAAGCAGCCTCGACATCGTCCACCGGCCGGCACTCAACATCGTTCACGGCATTCCGCACACCCGAGGCAATGCGTTCCGCGATCTCGGCGGTGGACCCGAACGCGCTTGCATAGGCAACCAGGACGGACATGGGGAAACTCCCTTCCGTTCTCAAGCGTGGCAGAAATTCCGGCGAGCGGAAGGGGCCGATGTTTCCGGTCCTTGACATGCCGTCCGGGCAGGCCTACAACGTGGCGTAACAAGCAGCCGCAGCTGCGATTCAAGCCTTCATCCCCCGTACAGAAATATCCACAACAGGAGGTCCAGATGCCAGGTTTAATCCGCAAGAGTTTTGACTCCCCCGAGGAGACGCGGCCGTTTGAGGGCGGCAAGGGTCAACTCCAACTGGTCAACATGGAGGGCGGCGGCGTCGGCCGTGCCACGTTCGAGCCGGGATGGCGGTGGTCCGAGCACGTAAAACCGATCGCAGGGACCGACAGCTGCCAGGCTGCCCACATGGGCTACTTCATCTCCGGCCGGATGAAGGTCGTCATGGATGACGGCGAGGAAATGGAGTTCGGGCCGGGCGATTTCGGCATCATCCAGCCTGGACATGATGCCTGGACCGTTGGCGATGAAGCCTGCGTAGTAATCGACTGGCAGGGGTTCTCCGACTACGCGAAGAGGTGAGCAGCACGCCGGTGCCGCACCAACCCGCGTTTGGGTAAGGCGGCGCCGGGCGTGACATCATACGGAGCATGGCCCAGAAAATTGCGTTCCAGGGTGAGCCCGGCGCCAACTCAGACATAGCCTGCAAGCAGATGTTCCCCGACCTGGAGAGCGTTCCCTGCGCCAGCTTCGAGGACGCGTTCGAGCTGGTGTCCAGCGGCGAGACGGATCTGGCCATGATTCCGATCGAGAACTCCATCGCCGGCCGGGTGGCCGACATCCACCTGCTGCTGCCGCACTCGGGCCTGCAGATCGTGGGAGAGTTCTTCCTGCCCATCCACTTCGATCTGCTCGGCATCCCGGGCAGCACCATCGAGGGGGCCACGGAGGTCCACAGCCACATTCACGCCCTGGGCCAGTGCCGGAAGCTGATCCGCGAGGCCGGGCTCAAACCCGTGATCGCCGGCGATACCGCAGGGTCAGCCCGCGAGGTGCGCGAGTGGAACGATCCCGCCAAGCTGTCCCTCGCGCCGCCGCTCGCTGCCGAACTCTACGGACTTGAGGTCCTGGCGTCAGCGGTCGAGGACGACCCCTCCAACACCACCCGCTTTGTGGTCCTGGCCCGGGAGACGGAACTGCCGGCCCGGGAAGCCCTGCCCGGACCGGCAGTCACCAGCTTCGTCTTCCGTGTCCGGAACGTTCCGTCCGCGCTCTACAAGGCCCTGGGCGGCTTCGCCACGAACGGTGTGAACATGACCCGGCTTGAAAGCTACATGGTGGGCAACGAGTTTGCCGCGACCATGTTCATGGCAGATGTCGAAGGCCACCCCGAGGACCTTCCGCTCCGCCTGGCTTTGGAGGAACTGGGCTTCTTCACCACCGAGCTGTGGATCCTCGGGGTCTACCCGGCAGCTGACCACAGAACGCAGCGGGCGGCCAGCAACTAACCAGCAGTTTTGCCCTGCGGCCGGTTCCGGTCCTTGAGGACTGCGCTGACCAGGAGCCCCGCCAGCAGGGCCCAGAACGCCGCCCCGATGCCCAGGAAGCTCAGCCCTGAGGCGGCCACCAGGAAGGTCACCACCGCGCCGGTCCGCTCGCCCGGTTCTCCCAGCGCCGAGGCGGCAGACCCGGCGAGTGTGCCCAGCAGTGCCAGTCCGGCAACGGCTTCCAGTACCCCCGGAGGAGCGGCAGCCACCAGGGCGGCGAGCCCCGCGGAGAAGGCTCCAAGGAGCAGGTAGGCCAGACCCGACACGAAACCTGCCACCCAGCGCCAGCTGCGGTCCGCGCCCGCTTCCTCCCCGGCGGCCAGCGCGGCGCTGAGCGCGGCAAGGTTGATGGCGTGGCCGCCGAACGGCGCGGCCAGCAGTGTGCCGGTACCGGTCACCAGCATGGAGGGCCGCCACGGCGCCTGGTAACCGAAGGACCCCAGCACCGCCACCCCGGGCACATTCTGGGACGCCATGGTGACGATGTACAGCGGCAGTGCGATGCCCGCCACCGCACCCAGCGACCAGGAGGGCGTTGTCCACTCCATCGCCGGCAGCAGGCCCGCCGTTGGCACTGCCCGTCCTTCAATAGCCAGCTGGACCAGAATGCCGGCGAGCGCCACGGCCAGCGCACCGGGAACCGACCAGCGCGGCGCGAACCGCGACAACAGCAGCCAGCAGAGCAATACCGGAACCACCAGCAGCGGAGCGCTCTGCAGGCCCTCCACCGGGGCAAGGCACAACGGCAGGAGAACTCCGGCCAGCATTGCCTGTGCCAGTGCTGTCGGGATGCTGCTGATGAACCGCCCCAAAGGGCGGACGAGCCCGGTCACAGCGATCAGAACCCCCGTCACCAGAAAGGCGCCGACGGCGGCCGGCCACCCGCCGTCGGGAACTCCCCCGACAGCCAGCAAAGCGGCGCCCGGCGTTGACCAGGCGAGGGTCACCGGAAGCCTGCTCCGCCAGGCGAGGAACACGACGCCCGCGCCCACCGCCAGGCAGAGGGCCAGGAGGCCGCTCGACGCCTGCTGCGGGTTTGCCCCCACGGCACGGAGGCCGGAGAGCACCACGGCGAAGGTCGAGGTGAAGCCGACAAGCGCCGTCACGATGCCCGCCGTGACCGGCCTTGCCAGCCCCTCGGAAACAGGGGCAGCGGGGTCGCGGGATATTTGGGGCGAGGGCGGCGGCATGTGAAAGTACGTTACCGGAGACTGTCTGCCGGCACCTTGTCATCGTGCGCCGGGCGATGCAGACTGGTGCACCACCTGTCCTGACTGCCGGGCCGAAGGAGTGCACCATGAACCCGCTGCACGCGTTAGTTGATGCCATCGAACACTTCGATCGGCTGGACGGGGTGGCGTCCGCCATCTCCAAGGCCGTTGGAAAAGCCGTCCAGCCGCGACCCGTCCGCAACACCCTCAGCGGCACGTCACTGGGCCATCCGCTGCACCCCGTCCTGACCGATTTCCCCATCGGGGCCTGGACCATGGCAACCATCCTGGACACCGTGGGAGGGCCGGCATCCGAGCCGGCCGCCGACATCCTGGTCGCCGTCGGAATCGCAACGGCAGTTCCAACCGCAGCCGCCGGCCTCAATGACTGGTCCGACACGCAGGGAAAGTCACGGCGGGTGGGTCTGGTCCACGCGGTCGCCAACGGAACGGCGCTCTGCCTGTTCTCGTCCTCGGCCGTGTCCCGGGCGTCCGGAAGCCGGACCGTCGGAAAAACTCTGGGACTGGCCGGTTTCGGCGTCCTGATGTTTGGCGGCTTCCTCGGCGGCCACCTCAGCTACGGCAACGCGGTCAACGTCAACAAGACGGCAGGCAGGACGGGCCCCCGGGACTGGAAGCCCGTTCTGGCGGAGTCCGAACTTGCAGACCGTGAGCACCGGAAAGTGGATGCGGGCAAGATCTCCGTTCTGCTGTACCGCTCCGGCTCCCAGGTCCTGGCCCTGGACAGCGTGTGCAGCCACATGGGCGGTCCGCTCGAGGAGGGAACCATCGCCGACGGCTGCGTCACCTGCCCCTGGCACGGCAGCACGTTCCGGCTGGAGGACGGCCACATAGTCCGCGGGCCGGCGACCACGCCCCAGCCGAGCTATGAAGCCAGGGTGAACGACGGCCAGATTGAGGTCCGCCGGCGCGGCTAGCAGTCGCCGTCCAGGAGCGCGCGGTTCCCGTCCGTTAGCGCCGTCAGAAACCAGCCGGCCAAAAAATTCCCGGCCTCTTGTCGATTTCTGCAAGACCCGTTCGACGGGATAGTAGACGGACGCACAGGGCGTCCACGTCAACGCAAGGAGAGAACCATGAAGTACATGTTCATCATGCGGGCCACGGACGAAGCCATCGAAGCGTCGAAGCGGGTTCCTTTCGAGGAGATCCTCAACCAGATGGGCGCCTACAACGAACAACTCATCAAGGCCGGCGTCATGCTCGCCGGTGAGGGCCTGACCGACCTGTCCGAAGGCTCGGCCTTCGTGGTCAACTTCGACGAGGACCCGCCGGTGGTGACGGATGGCCCCTACGGCGAAACCCATGAACTGTTCAACGGCTTCTGGATTGTCCAGGTGGCCTCCAAGGAAGAGGCGAAGGAGTGGGCCAGCCGCTGCCCGCTTGGTCCCGGATCGAAACTTGAGGTCCGCCGGATAGCTGAAGCCGACGACTTCGCCGACTTCAAGGACAACGAGTACATCCAGAAGGAAGCCGTATGGCGCCAGGAGCTGAACCAGCCCTGAGCCGGCTGACGGTGGGTGAAGACCCCGTGAACGAACAGGCGGGAGCCGCGGTACGGCGCCGGATTGATGCCCTCTGGCGCATCGAGGGGGCACGCATCGTCGCGGCCCTCGCCCGCGCCACCCGCGACGTCGGTTTCGCCGAGGACCTTGCCCAGGAAGCCCTGGCCGAGGCCCTGACCCAATGGCCGGTATCCGGGACGCCGGACAACGCCGCCGCGTGGCTCACCGCCGTCGCCAAGCGCAAGGCCATCGACGCGTGGCGCCGCTCCGAGCGGCTGGAGGAGCGGTACCGGGCCATAGCCCGGGACCTGGAAGACGACGACGGCGTGGCCTGGGTTCCGCTGGAGGACGACGTGCTCAGGCTCGTCTTCACCGCGTGCCACCCTGTCCTCTCCCGGGAGGCCCAGATGGCCCTGACGCTGCGGGTGGTGGGCGGCCTCACCACAGAGGAGATTGCCCGGCTGTTCCTGGTTCCCGTCGCCACCGTGCAGCAGCGCATAGTGCGGGCCAAGAAAACGCTGGCGGCGGCCCGGGTGCCTTTCGAGGTTCCCGAGCCGAACGAGTGGGGCGCCAGGTTGGGAGCGGTCCTCGGCGTCGTCTATCTGATGTTCACGGAAGGCTACGCCGCCACCTCGGGGGATGCGTGGATCAGGCCCGGCCTGGCCCACGAGGCCCTGCGGATCGGGCGCATCCTGGCCGGGCTGGTTCCCCGCGAACCCGAGGCCCACGGGCTCGTGGCATTGATGGAGTTCCAGGCGTCCCGCTTCCCTGCCCGCACCACTCCCGACGGGTCTCCGGTCCTGCTGGCGGACCAGGACCGGACGCGGTGGGACCGGGCGCAGATCGGCCGGGGCCGTGCCGCCCTGCGCCGCTGCGACGCGCTAGGCCGGGGCCGCGGCAACTATGCGCTGCAGGCCGCCATTGCCGAATGCCACTCGATGGCGCCCAGCGTGGACGACACTGACTGGCAGCGCATCGTGCTGCTTTATGAGGCGCTGGGCAGGATCGCGCCCAGCCCCGTGGTGGAACTGAACAGGGCCGTGGCGGTTTCCATGGCCACCGGACCGGCGGCCGCGCTGGCTATCGTGGACGCCCTTGCCTCCGGAGGCGCGCTGCGGGGAACGCACCTGCTGCCCAGTGTCCGCGGGGAACTGCTGGTCCGGCTCGGGCGGAGCGAAGAGGCGCGTTCCGAGTTCATTGCGGCGGCCGGCCTGGCCAGGAACCAGCGCACGCGGGAGCTTCTGGAGGAGCGCGCTGGCGGCATATTGCCGGCGCCCGACAGCTGACCGGCACCGGGCAGCCATCTGGCACCCATCCGGCTCAGTCCGGTTCAGCCGGTGAAGGTGATGTCCTTGGTCTCTTCGACGGCGGCGGTCCGCCCCGGCCCTTGGTGGTATTTCCAGTAGAGGTTCGTGAAGGCAATGACCTGGTCCGGCGGCGGGGCGCCCCATTCGGTCAGGTCCTCCGTGGTGTGGGCGTCGCTGACCAGCGTCACGTCGTAGCCGCGGACGAACGCCCCGTGGATGGTGGACCTGATGCATTCGTCCGTCTGGGCTCCGGCGATCATCAGCCGCCCCACGGCCGCTGCGGCCAGCATCTGTTCCAGATCGGTGTCATCGAAGGCGTCGCTGAATGACTTGTGCACCACCGGTTCCTGGTCGCGGCGCCCAAGTTCGGGCA
Source organism: Arthrobacter globiformis (assembly GCF_003261175.1). Taxonomy (GTDB): domain Bacteria; phylum Actinomycetota; class Actinomycetes; order Actinomycetales; family Micrococcaceae; genus Arthrobacter; species Arthrobacter globiformis_A. The sequence goes on from NZ_QLNP01000017.1 coordinate 63,645, forward strand.
CATACTCCCAGGCCTCGCTGCCCTTCTCCAGCCGGTCATCGGAATGCTGGACCCAGACCACCGGGACCCCGGCTTCGCGCGCCCTGTCCACCAGTGCGGCGATGTTGGAGACCACGGCGTCACGCTGGTGCGCTTCGGCCACCACCCCTTTCTGCATATCCAGCACCACCAGGGCGGTGTTTGGCCGGTCCGGCAGTGTGGTCATGAGGGTCTCAACGTGGTCATGAGGGTCTCCTTGCCCGGTGGCTGGTGGGTCCCAGCCTAGGAGCCGCCGCCACCGTTGGAAACACCCGGCCGTTGTGAACACCCCGGCACATGAGCACCCACCCATTGCAGGCCGAGCGGGCGGGCGGAAGAATGGCCCTAGCGTGCTTTCTCGGCAGATCGGACCAAAATCATGACCCGCATCCTGCTCATCGGCCCGCCCGGCTCGGGCAAGGGCACCCAGGCGCACCGGCTCAGCGGACAGCTGCACATCCCGGAGATATCCACGGGGGACATGTTCCGCAGCCGCTTGGCCGACGGGTCGCCGCTGGGCCGGGAAATCAAGGAATTCCTCGACGCCGGCAACCTCGTCCCGGACAATCTCACCACTGCCATGCTGCGGGACCGGCTGCAGGAACGGGACGCGAGGAACGGATTCCTCCTGGACGGCTACCCCCGCACCGTGAGCCAGATGGACGACCTCGACGGCATCCTGGACGCCACCGGGAACAGGCTCGATGCCGTGGTGGAAATTACCGCCGACGACGACGAGATCGTCCGGCGGCTGCTGCTCCGCTCCGATGCCGAGGGGCGGAGCGATGACACCGAAGACGTCATCCGCCACCGGCTGGAGCTGTACCGGCAGGAAACGGAACCCGTCATCGCCCGCTACGGCCGTCGTAACCTGCTGGTCAGCGTCGACGGCACGGCGGACATCGACGCGGTCACTGTGAGCGCACTGCAGGGCATCGAAGCCGTCAGGGCGCAGCCCTGAACACCACGGCCATCCTGAACACCGCGGTGTTCACCCCGTTTTCCACACATACCTCCGCTCGGGGCGTCCGACGCCGTATTTGAGTGTCACGTCCACCAGCCCCTCGTCGTTGAGGTACTCCAGATAGCGGCGAGCGCTGACGCGCGACGTCCCCACCTGCACAGCCAGTTCGGCGGCCGACACGTCGGCGCCGCCGGCGCGCAGCGCCTTCTCGACCACCTGGAGCGTCTCGGCGCTGCAACCCTTCGGCAGCGGCCGGTCCGCGCGTTCCAGCCCAAACACGCGGTTGACGTCCGACTGTTCTGCCACGTCCTTGGACGAGTCGAGGCTCTGGTACGTGGTGCGGTAGTGCTGCAGCCGCTCCTGCAGGTCGGTCTGCGAAAACGGCTTGATCAAATAGTGCACGATCCCGCCGCGGAGCGCCTTCCGCACCGTCTCCACCTCGCGTGCAGCGCTGATCACCAGCACGTCCAGCTCGGGCGCCACGTCACGCAGCTGGTGCATCAGGTCCAGGCCGTTGACGTCGGGCAAATGGATGTCCAGCAGCACCAGGTCCGGCTGCAGCCGTGCGGTCTCCAGCACCGCCTGCGCGCCCGTGTGCGCGACGCCGACGACGGCGTACCCCGGTGTACGCTGGATAAAGCCGGCGTGGACTTTGGCCACCATGAAGTCGTCGTCGACGATAAGTACCTTGATCAAGGCCGCTCCTCCCTAAGCATCAGCAGTTTTGCGCATCAGCAGTGCCGTGAACACCGCGCCGTGGTCGTTCCGCACCGCGAGCCGGCCGCCGCGCCGCTGGCAGACCACCCTGGCGAGCGCCAGGCCGTAGCCGCGGCCGCCGTCGGGTGAATTTTTGGTACTGAACCCCTGCCGGAAAATGTCGTCCATGACCTCCACCGGGACCCCCGGACCCGAGTCCCGCACCTCAACCCGCACGCCGCCGTCGTTCTCTTCGATATGTACCTCGACCTTTGCTTCGGAGGTGTTGGTGACGGCGTCGAGCGCGTTGTCCACCAGGTTGCCCACCACTGTGGTCAGGTCGCGGGACATTTCCTCATCCACCTTGCCCAGCCGGGACTCCTCGGCGAGCTGCAGGGAAACGCCGCGCTCCGCGGCAAGGCTGGACTTGGCGATGAACAGCGCGGCGAGGGCCGGGTCCTCGATCCTGCTGGTCACGTCGTCGTTCAGGCGCGTCCGGTTCGACGTCGTGCCGTTGACGAACTGGACGACGGCGTCATACTCGCCGATCTGGATCAGGCCGGAGATGGTGTGCAGCTGGTTGGCGAACTCGTGCGCCTGTGCCCGGAGGGTGTCGGTGGCCGTTCGCGTCGTGCCCAGCTCGCGTTCCAGCGAAGCCAGCTCGGTCCGGTCGCGGAGGGTGGTGACGGAGCCGATCACGCGCCCGTGCGAGCGCATGGGCATCCGGTTCAAGACCACCAGCTTCTCCCCCACGAGGACCAGCCGGTCCGGGCCGGGCTGGTCCTGGGTGAGGACCTCGCGCAGAGCAGGCGGCACCTCCAGGGCGGCCAGGTTCTTCCCGACACAGTCGTGCGGCAGATTCAGCAGGCTCCGCGCGCTGTCGTTGACCACTGTGATCCGCTGCTGGGGGTCCAGCGCCACCACGCCTTCCTTGAGCCCGTGCAGCATCGCCTCCCGGTTCTCCACGAGGCCGGTGATCTCGTCCGGCTCCATGCCCAGCGTCTGCCGTTTGACGCGGCGCGCCAGCAGGAACGAGCCGGCCACGCCCAGGACACTGGCCACGCCCAGATAGGTCAGCAGGTTGGGGACGGCGTCGCCCAGCCGCTCCAGCACCGAGGGGTAGCTCCTGCCGACGACGGCGATCCCCACCATTTTGCCGGCATCGTCCAGCACCGGCACGTGGGCCACTACGGCCTCCTCTGCCCCGGTTCCGACCACCCCGGTCCACGCCCGCCCGGACATCACCGCACTGTCGCCGAGTTCCAGCTGGTGGCCCACCAGAGACGGGTCCGACGACGTCACCATCGTCCGGTCGGACCGGGCCAGCGCAACCTGGGAGGACCCCGAAATCGTGCGCACCGCCTCGGACACTGAGGGAAGCACCGATCCGCTTTGCGGCTGGGCATCCGGCAGGAGGCTTCGCACCGCGGGGGTGGCAGCCAGCGTCTCCGCGGCAGAGAGCGCGCGCCGGCCCTCGACCCGTTCAAAAGCTGCCGCCGACTGGGCCAGCGAAATCGCCACCACTGCCACCAGCACGGCCAGCACAATCAGGAGCTGCAGCCGAAGATACTGTCCCGCAAGGGACATTCCTCGCCGTCGAGTCATGTGCTGCTGTTCTTCCTGTGGGTCTGCGGGTGAGGGTGAGCTATACGGGACACGCTACCGGACTTTGGGCGCTGCGTTCCGCGGAGTCCGCAGCGCCTGAAACCCCCTACAGGACGCCTCGGCCGGCAACCTCGTTGGGAGCCGGAAACGTGAACGAAATGAACTTAACTTTCTCTGCTTACACAAGCGTGAGCCCCGTCACGTTCGGGCCTAGCATCGGAAGCACCCGATCAAACGGATCAAAAACGAGAAGAGGAACAACATGCGCGGAATGAGCGCACTGCGCGTGGCCGCAGTAGCCGCAGGCATCGCCCTGATGGCGTCCGGCTGCGGAGCTACCGGCAAGACTGCCGCCGGCCCCTCCACGAGCGGAGCAAGCACCGCACCCCTTGCCGGGCTCCGCATCATGGTGCCGAACACGCCCGGCGGCGGCTACGACACCACGGCGCGCGCCGCGGCGAAGGTTCTCGAGGACGAGAAGCTTGCCACCAACCCCGAGGTCTTCAACCTGGCCGGCGCCGGCGGCACCGTTGGCCTGGCCCGCATCGTCAACGAAAAGGGCAACGGCGACCTCGCCATGCTCATGGGCCTTGGCGTCGTCGGCGCCAGCTACACCAACAAGTCCCAGTCGAAGCTGACCGACACCACCCCCGTGGCCCGGCTCATCGAAGAGCCCGGCGCCATCATGGTGTCCAAGGACTCGCCGTACAAGACCATCGACGACCTGGTGACGGCGTGGAAGAAGGACCCGTCCAAGATCAGCGTCGGCGGCGGTTCCTCAGCCGGCGGCCCGGACCACCTCCTGCCGATGCAGCTCGCCGGTGCCGTGGGCATCGATGCCAAGAAGGTTAACTTCGTTTCCTACGATGGCGGTGGCGACCTTCTTCCGGCAATCATCGGCAACAAGCTGGGCTTCGCGGCTTCCGGCGCCGGTGAATACATCCAGCAGATCAAGGCCGGCGATATCCGGGTCCTGGCAACCAGTGGCGAGAACCGGCTTGAGGGAGTGGACGCCCCAACGCTCAAGGAATCCAAGATCGACCTGGTCTTCACCAACTGGCGCGGCATCGTGGCCCCTCCCGGCATTAGCGACGCCGACCGCGACGCCCTGATCGCAACCCTGGAGAAGATGCATGAATCGGCATCCTGGAAGGAGACGCTGAAGACGCGCGGCTGGACCGACGCCTTCATCACGGGTGACGAATTCAAGTCCTTCCTCACCGACCAGGACAAGCGCGTTGCCGACGTCCTGACGAAGCTCGGCCTGGCGTGACCTCCTTGGCCTCCCGCCTCAAAGGCCGCTCCGAGCTGGGCGTCGCAGCCCTGCTCGGGGCGGTCGGCGCCCTGGTCCTCTTTGACGCAGCGCGCCTGGTTGTGCCGTACTCCCAGTCGGATCCGGTGGGCCCCAAGGCCCTGCCGATGATCGTGGGAGGACTCCTGCTCATCTGCGCCGTGCTGCTGGCAGTGAACGTTCTCCGGGGCGGACGCGGTGAGGCCGAGGCCGGCGAGGACGTCGACCTGACCCACCCGGCCGACTGGAAGACCGTCCTGCCTCTGGCCGGCGCCTTCATCGCCAACATCCTGCTGATCGACTGGGCCGGCTGGGTCATCTCCGGAACGGTGCTCTTCTGGGGCAGCGTTTGGGCGCTCGGAAGCCGCCACTATGTCCGCGACGGACTGATCTCCCTGGCTCTGGCGCTCCTGACCTTCTACGGCTTCTACCTCGGCCTGGGCATTGCCCTTCCCGCCGGGCTCCTTGAAGGGATTCTCTAGATGGACGTCCTGTCCTCACTCATGGACGGGTTCGCGACCGCGCTGACCCCCATGAACCTCCTGTACGCCCTGATCGGCGTCATCCTGGGCACCGCCGTCGGCGTCCTGCCCGGGATCGGCCCGGCCATGACCGTGGCACTGCTGCTCCCGGTAGCCACCGTCCTTGAACCGACCAGCGCTTTCATTATGTTTGCCGGCATCTACTACGGCGGCATGTTCGGCGGTTCCACCACCTCGATCCTGCTCAACACCCCCGGTGAATCGTCCTCGGTGATCACCGCCATCGAGGGCAACCTGATGGCAAAGGCCGGCAAGGCGGCCCAGGCATTGGCCACGGCCGCCATCGGCTCGTTCGTCGCCGGCGCCATCGGCACCTCGCTCCTTGTGGTCTTCGCGCCGATCGTGGTGCAGTTCGCCGTGAGCCTTGGCGCCCCAAGCTACTTCGCCATCATGGTCCTGTCCCTGCTCGCCGTCACCGCCGTCCTGGGCTCGTCCAAGCTGCGCGGCTTCGCGTCCCTCGGACTCGGGCTGGCAATCGGCCTCGTCGGCCTCGACTTCGTCTCCGGCCAGGCCCGCCTCACCTTCGGCCTGCCGCTGCTCTCCGACGGCCTCGACGTCGTCGTGATCGCCGTGGCGATCTTCGCCGTCGGTGAAGCCCTGTGGGTGGCGGCGCACCTGCGCCGCACCCCGCTGCAGATCATCCCGGTCGGCAGGCCGTGGATGGGCAAGCAGGACTGGAAGCGGTCCTGGAAGCCGTGGCTGCGCGGTACTGCCCTCGGTTTCCCCTTCGGCGCGCTGCCGGCCGGCGGCGCCGAGATCCCCACCTTCCTCTCCTACGTGACCGAGAAACGGCTCTCCAAGCACCCCGAGGAGTTCGGCAAGGGCGCCATCGAAGGCGTCGCCGGGCCCGAAGCAGCCAACAACGCGGCCGCAGCCGGCACCCTGACCCCGATGCTGGCCCTCGGGCTGCCGACCAACGCCACCGCCGCCGTCATGCTGGCCGCATTCACCCAGTTCGGCATCCAGCCGGGACCGCTGCTGTTCCAAAACGAGGGTCCGCTGGTGTGGGCGCTGATCGCCAGCCTGTTCATTGGCAACTTCCTGCTGCTGTTGGTCAACCTCCCCCTGGCCCCGGTCTGGGCGAAACTGCTCCGACTGCCGCGCCCCTACCTGTACGCCGGCATCCTCTTCTTCGCCACGCTGGGCGCCTACTCGGTGAACCTGCAGGCGTTCGACCTGATGCTCCTGCTGGTCCTGGGCGCCCTCGGCTTCATGATGCGCCGCTACGGGCTGCCCGTCCTGCCGCTCATCCTCGGCGTAATCCTGGGGCCTCGCCTCGAAAAGCAGCTCCGCCAGGCGCTGCAGCTGAGCGCCGGCGACGTGTCCGGCCTCTGGAACGAACCGATCGCCGTCGTGGTCTACATCATCGTGGCACTGGTACTCCTGTGGCCGCTGGCGGCACGGCTCTGGCGCGCCCGGCGTCCCCGGACGGGCGGACTCGTCGTGGCCGGCGGACCTGCTGTTGACGGACCTGCTGTTGACGGACCCGCCGCCGGACCCGCTGCCGCACCCTTCGCCGAGGCGCCTGCTGTTGAGGGACGCCATGTGGAGGGAGGCCCTGTTGACGGATCCGGTGCTGAGGCGCCCGCTGATCGGGGGCCTGATGCAGGCCGCCGCCGCGCCGATGCTACCCATGCCAACCACGGACAGGAGAAATCGTGAGCATCATTGTCGGCTATATCCCCACGGCCGAGGGCACCGCAGCCCTGGACCGGGCCATCACCGAGGCGCAGAAGAGCCAGAGCCGGCTGGTCATCATCAACTCCTCCAGGGGAGACGCCATCGTTGACAAGCGCTACGCCCAGGCGGAGGACATCTCCGCATTGACGGAGCGGCTGGACCGGGAAGGGATTGAGCATCTGGTCCTGCAGCCGGTGCGCGGCAACGATGCGGCCAATGAGGTGCTGGAGGCGGCGGAGAAGTACCGGGCCGAACTCATTGTGATCGGCCTCCGGCGCCGCACTCCCGTGGGCAAGCTGATCATGGGCAGTGCTGCGCAGCAGATCCTGCTGGAGGCATCCTGCCCGGTGCTGGCAGTCAAGGCCAGCTAGCCCCGTAACCAGGCACCACTCGACTAGCCTCAAGAGGTAGGGGCCCGCACCGGCGGGTTCCTGCCTCTTTTGGTCTTAAGGCAGAAGGACAGCATGCACCAGCTCGCGATTCTCGACGACTACCAGCGCGTGGCCCACAGCTTTGCCGACTGGAGCTCCCTCGAACAGCGTGGCGTCGACGTCACCGTGTTCAACCAGCACCTCGCCACTGAAGCGGAGGTTGTGGAAACGCTGCAGGACGCCAGCGTCATTATTGCCATGCGGGAGCGAACGCCCTTTCCGGGCCGGGTCCTCGAAAAGCTGCCCCGGCTGAAACTGCTGGTCACCACCGGCGCCGCCAATGCCTCGATCGACGTGGAGGCAGCCTCGCGGCTGGGGATCACCGTCTGCGGAACGGGCGGCTCCCCCACGGCCGCGCCCGAACTGACGTGGGCGCTGCTGCTGGCGTTCGCCCGGAACCTGACCCAGGAGGAGGCCTGCCTACGCAGCGGGCGCTGGCAGACGGGCGTCGGCTTCGAGCTGTCCGGCAAGACCCTCGGAATTGTGGGGCTGGGCAAAATCGGGAAGCGGATCGCCGGCTACGGCCGCGCCTTCGGGATGGAGGTGCTGGCCTGGAGCCAGAACCTGACCGAGGAAACCGCTGCGGCGGCGGGCGCCCGCAAGGTCGGCAAAGACGAGCTGTTCCGGGAGTCCGACGTCGTGTCCCTGCATCTGCGGCTGTCGCCGCGTTCGGAGGGGATAGTCGGTGAACGTGAACTGCGCCTGCTCGGCCCGGACGGCGTGCTGGTGAACACTGCCCGCGGCCCCCTGGTGGATCAGCGGGCGCTGGTCACGGCACTGCATGAGGGGTGGATCCGCGGAGCAGCGCTCGACGTGTTCGACCAGGAACCGCTGCCCGCCGGCCATCCCCTCCTCGGGGCGCCCCGGACCCTGCTGGCTCCGCATCTGGGGTATGTGACCGATGCCAGCTACCGGGCCTTCTTCGGCGGCGCGCTCGAGGACGTCACGGCGTGGCTGGACGGCTCCCCGATCCGGACGCTGACGCCCAACTAGGTAGCACATCAGGGCGTTCCCAGCTCTGAGAACGCCCTGTGCTGCTACCCAGTTGGGGTCAGCTACCGGAACTGTCGAGCGTGACGGTTCCGGCGTCGCCGTCGACCTTTACCTGCTGTCCGCTGGTCACGCGCTGGGTAGCCACGCCCGTACCCAAAACGGCGGGGATGCCGTACTCCCGGGCGACGATCGAGCTGTGGCTCAGCGGGCCGCCAACATCCGTGACCACGCCGGACGCCATCGCAAACAGCGGTGTCCAGGCGGGGGTGGTCATGCGTGCCACCAGCACCTCGCCCGGTTGCATGCTGGCGAAGTCGTCGGGACCCTGCAGCAGCCGGGCCGGCGCGCTGACATGTCCGGAGCTGGCGCCGACGCCGGTGATGACGGCGCCCGCCTTTTGCTGGGTTCGTGCGGGCATCATGCTCCCGAAGGCCCGTTCCATCCAGCGGCTTTCGGGCAGCAGCTGCGGGGCCGCGGCTTTCCGCTGGCCCCGCCACAGCATCTTGCGCTGTTCAACGGCCTCGGCCCGCACCGGCCGGTCCGTGCCCGTGATGGCCGCGCCGGGCTTAGCCAGCCCGAAGTCGACGGCGTTGCGGAGTTCGTCGAGACGGAGCCAGAAGATGTCGGACGGTGCGGCGATGACGCCCGAGGCCGTGAGCCGCGCCCCCAGTTCCAGCAGCATCCGGCGCATCAGCGGCCAGGCCAGTCCGACGTCGGCCAGAGCGTCTTCACGGACGGGCGCCGCTTTCTGCGCCCAGCGCAGCAACCTGCGGAAGACTGCACGACGGCGCGGCCCCAGCCTGGCGCTGATCAGCCGGCCCTGCTCCTCCCGCCGGTCGGCAGACCGCTGCTGGCGCTCGTGCGGATCCTTCCCCTGCCCGCGCACGAAGTACCTCAGGGTCTCGAGCAGGGCGGAGGGGTCATCGGCCGGCACGGGGTTGACGAAGTCCAGGTTGTAGACGGCGTGCCCGTAGCGGTCCAGGTGCCGCTGGAGGCGGGAACTCCACTCGTCCCACTCGTCCTGGTCCACCGCCGCAATCCCGTCCACGCCCGCGCCCCTACCCGCCGGGGGCGTGCCGCTGCGGAGAGCTTCGGCGATGCCGGCCGCTGGTCCCTCCGTGATGGCCGAGGCGAGTCGCGGCCTTTCGCGGGTCCACACGGCCAGGTCATACAGGGATTTCTCCGCGCGGATGGGTTCGCTGTCATAACCGACGAGGAAGACTTCCGCGGACGGGTCCCCGGGCCGCCGGACGAGCTTGTCGTAGTAGCCCCGGAACATGATCTCGCTGGTGGCCGCGATCGGGATGATGGACTGCACGGCGGTGTAATAAGCAGCGCCCGCGTCCAGCAGCGCGGAAATGCCTTTCAGCAGTTCTGAAGCAGGACGGTCCGACGGCGGTTTGGCCGCCCAATACTTCACCAGCCCGCGGTACTTCGGGTGCGAGTGGTCGCGCCATCCCTTGATGCCCATGTTGGCCTTGCCCTGGGCCAGCGCCCGCATCGCCGTCAGCGACTTGCCCATGACCCGCCGCATCCCCGCGTTGTTGTAGTAGTAGTACGCGTAGCCGTTGACGGTGGGCAGCGAGATGTCCCCGGGCCGCACCACGCTCTTGCCGAAAGCCTCGTTGAGCAGGGCGTTCAGCGACCGCACCACGGCGCCGTCGATGAGGTCGGCGAACAGGGGCGACAACGGGTCCGGCAACTGCTCGACGATGCTGGCCCGGAAGTACATCCCGTTCGGATAGGGCAGCGGCCACTCCGTCGGAGCATCGGCCGAGGGCTCCGGCAACGCGGTGATGGGACGGGCCTGCAGGATGAAGAAATCCCCTGCCGCCTGCGCCCACTCGATATCCTGGGGCACCCCGAAGTGCTGCGCAATGGCCGTTCCCTGCCGGGCCAGCGCGGCCGCCGCATCGTCGCCGAGCACCGGCTCCCGGCGCTTCTCTTCGGGGACCGGCTGCTCCCTGGTGCCTATTCCGCCGTAAACCGTCATGACGTCCTTGTCGGCCGTCCGGCGCTGCCTTACCCGGCCCGTCGCGGCATCCACTATGACGTCGTCCGTGGTGACGGCCCCGCTGACCACCGATTCACCCAGCCCCCAGGCGGCACTGATCACTACCTCGTCGCGGCGGCCGGTGGCGGGGTTGGCGGTGAACAGCACGCCGGCGGCCCCGGCGTCGACCATCTCCTGGACCACCACCGCGAGGCGCACCGTGGTCGGATCAAAGCCGTTCCGTACGCGGTACGCCATGGCGCGGGCATTCCACAGCGACGCCCAGCAGTTGATGACGGCGGCGACGACGGCGTCTGGCCCGGAGACGTTCAGATATGTGTCCTGCTGGCCGGCGAAGCTGGCCGAGGCGAGGTCCTCCGCGGTGGCCGACGAGCGAACCGCAACCCGCGCGGCGTAGTCGCCGCTGGACTCCGCGCCGTCCTCTTCGCCCAGGTCCGCCGCCTGGTGGCTCAGCCGCCTGTAAGCAGCGCGGACTTCGGCACCAATCTCCTCGGGCATCGTGCTTTCGGCGAACAGGGAGCGGATCTGCCGCGCGGCGGTCTCGTAGTCGTCGTTCGAAGCGCCGGCGGGAAGCGCGGCGAGCTCGAGGATGCGGCCGGCGATCCCGTTGGCGTTGACGAAGTCCTGGTAGGCCGGCGTGGTGAGAACAAAGCCCGGCGGCACCGGGAAACCGGCCCGGGCCAACTCGCCGAGGTTTGCACCCTTGCCGCCTGCCTCGTCCACATCGCCGCGTCCCAGCTGGTCAAAGTCCTTTATGTAGGTCATGACCCTGCGTCCCTTCTGCCCGGGAACCGGGACCGCGGCATTGCGGCTGGTGACCCCGTTCTAGCGCTGCACCCTATTTTGGCACCGCACGTTTTTCTGGCAATGGGGAAGGCCAGCGGGAACGGCTACCGAGGGGCTGGCTAGACGTCGCCGCGCGGACGCCACACCACCACGGCCTGCGAACGGGGCCTAGGGCGCTGGCCGCGCGCCAGGCTCACCACGTCGCCGGCGGTGCCGGCGGCGAAGATCCGGGAATCCAGCGGCTGACGACGGCGGGCCAGTTCGTCGGTCAGTTCGGCCACCCGGTGCTGCAGGGCAGCAACCTGGTTTTCGAGTTCCAGGATGCGTTTGATCCCCTCGAGCGAGACGCCCTCGTGGGACAGACGCTGCACCTCACGGAGCCGGTTCACGTCCCGCTGGGAGTAGCGGCGGGACTTGCCCGGCGCCCGGCTGGGCGAGACGATGCCCAGCCGGTCGTACTGGCGGAGTGTCTGCGGGTGCATGTCGGCGAGCTCGGCGGCCACCGAGATGACGAAGATCGGCTGATCAAAGTTGATTTCCACGGCCGGCACCCGTCGCTAAAGCCGGGCCTTGGCTGCCAGGCCCTGGCGGACGTCCGCACCGGTGGTGGCGGCCGCAAATGCTTTCACGGCCTCCTCCGCTTCCTTGCTCAGGTTTTGCGGTACGGCGACGTCGATGGTCACCAGCAGGTCACCGGTACCCTTCGACGTCTTTACGCCGCGGCCTTTCACCCTGAGTGTGCGCCCCGACGGAGTACCGGCGGGAACGCGGACCCGGACGTGTTCACCGTCGATCGTGGGAACCTCGATGTCGGCGCCCAAAGCAGCTTCGGGGAAGCTGACGGGCACGTGGATCCGGAGGTTGTCGCCGTCGCGGGTGTAAAAGTCATGGTTCTTGACGTTTACCGTGACCAGCAGGTCGCCGTTGCCCGCAGGACCGTACTGGCCCTTGCCGCGGACGCGCACCTTCTGGCCGTCCTTGATGCCCGCAGGTACCCGGACGTCGATGACCTCACCGTCCGGTTCACGCAGCCCGATGGTGGTGCCGCGGATGGATCCGGAGAAGGAGATGCTGGTGCTGGCCGTCCGGTCGGCACCCTTCTGCGGGGCGCGCTGGTAGCCGGCCGGGCCGCCCCCGAAGCCGCCGCCAAACAGGTCGGCGAACTCGGGCGGGATGCCGCCAGCAGAACTGAATCCGCCGGGCTGGCGGCCGCCGCCGCCGGTGAACAGGCCGCCGAAGAGGTCCTCGAAGCCGCCGTTCGCGGTGCTGCCCGCGCCGTGCGGGGCAAAGCGTGCACCGCCGCCCATGGCACGGATGGCGTCGTACTGCTGCCGCTCATCAGGATCGGACAGCACGGAGTACGCCTCGGAAATGTCCTTGAACTTCTTCTCCGCAGCAGCATCCCCGGAGTTCGTATCAGGGTGGTGCTGCCGAGCGAGCTTCCGGTAAGCCTTCTTGATGTCAGCGTCGGAAGCGTCCTTGGCAACACCAAGGATCTTGTAAAAGTCCTTGTCCACCCAGTCCTGGCTAGCCAATGGCGTTTCCTTTCAAAAATCTGTGCCGAAATGGCAGTTCACAGCAATGTGGTTGCCCAGCACTACTGCGAACTGCCATCTCGATGGGGGTAATGCTACGCCGGGACCGCGACGATTACCTGTGCCGCCCGGAGGACCCGCTCACCCGACTTGTAGCCGGATCGGAGCACCTGGCTGACGGTGTCAACCTCGATGTCATCGCCGGGCTGCTGGATGAGGGCCTCGTGGATGGTCGGATCGAACTCCACGCCGGTCTCGTCGATGCGGGTCAGTCCGTACGTCTTCAGCGCGTTCTCCAGCTTGGTGGCGATCGCGGCGAACGGGCCGTCCGCGAGGTCACCGTGCTGGCGGGCAGCGTCGACGTCGTCCAGCACCGGCAGCAGGGAGTTCAGGACGCCGACGACGGCCATCTCCCCTGCCACGGCACGGTCGCGTTCAACCCGCTTGCGGTAGTTGACGTACTCGGCCTGCAGGCGGAGCAGGTCGTTCTTCAGCTCCGCCGCCTCGGCGCCGGTGGTTGCGCCTGCCGGAACCCCCTGCGCCACGGACTCGTCGGCGGGCACCTCGACCTGGTTGAGGATTTCCTCAGCCTGGGCGAGGGCGTCGCCGTCGGAATCCGACGGGCTGGTGTCCGAGGACTGCCCGCCCTCCGGGTGCCGGGCCTCCCCGGTCACGGGGTCCACCTTGCGGTGGTCCCGGATGACCGGCTCGTCGCGGCTGCCGCTCTGGTCTCGGGAAGAGTTGTGCTCTTCTTCGTTACCGTGATGCGGCATGGTTACTTCTTCTCTTCTTCGTCGACGATCTCGGCGTCGACGATATCTTCATCTGAAGAACCCGTCTTGTCGCCGGCCGGGGCACCTTCGGCACCCGCAGCGCCGGTGGCGCCGTCCGGGGAACCTGCCTGGGCGTAGATGGCCTCGCCAAGCTTGGTCTGGGAAGCCTGCAGCTTCTCAAACGCGGTCTTGACGGCGGCGTCGTCGGTCCCCTCGAGGGCCTTCTTGAGGGCGTCGACGTCGGCCTGGACCTCGGTCTTGACCTCTTCCGGCAGCTTGTCGCTGTTGTCGGCGATCAGCTTATCCACGGAGTAGGCGAGCTGCTCCGCGGTGTTGCGGGTGTCGGTGGCCTCGCGGCGCGCCTTGTCCTCGGCTGCGTGCTCCTCGGCGTCCTTGACCATGCGGTCAATGTCTTCCTTGGAGAGCGCGGTGCCGCCGGTGATGGTCATGGACTGTTCCTTGCCGGTGCCCTTGTCCTTCGCCGAAACGTGAACGATGCCGTTGGCGTCGATGTCGAAGGTGACCTCGACCTGCGGGACGCCGCGCGGAGCCGGTGCGATGCCGGTCAGCTCGAACGTGCCCAGCGGCTTGTTGTCGCGGGTGAACTCACGCTCACCCTGGAAGACCTGGATGGCCACGGACGGCTGGTTGTCGTCAGCCGTGGTGAAGGTCTCGGACCGCTTGGTGGGGATGGCCGTGTTGCGCTCGATCAGGTGCGTCATGACGCCGCCCTTGGTCTCGATGCCGAGGGACAGCGGGGTGACGTCGATCAGGAGGACGTCCTTGCGCTCACCCTTCAGCACGCCGGCCTGCAGTGCGGCGCCCACGGCGACGACCTCATCCGGGTTGACGCCCTTGTTGGGCTCCTTGCCGCCAGCCAGTTCCTTGACCAGCTCGGAGACGGCGGGCATGCGGGTGGAACCGCCGACGAGCACGATGTGGTCGATCTCGGACAGCTTGATGCCGGCTTCCTTGATGACGTCGTGGAACGGCTTCTTGGTCCGCTCGAGCAGGTCCTTGGTGAGGTCCTGGAACTTGGCGCGGGTCAGCTGCTCGTCCAGGTGAACCGGGCCGTCCGGGGTGACGGAGAGGTACTGGAGCGAGACGTTGGTGCTGGAAGAGGAGGAAAGCTCCTTCTTCGCCTGCTCGGCAGCTTCGCGGAGGCGCTGCAGGGCGATCTTGTCCTTGGACAGGTCGATGCCCTTGACCTTCAGCTGGTTCAGCAGGTACTCAACGACGCGGTTGTCCCAGTCGTCGCCGCCGAGGCGGTTGTCACCGGCGGTGGCGCGCACCTGGATGGTGGAGAAGTCGTCCTCGTCCTTGCCGACTTCCAGCAGGGAGACGTCGAACGTTCCGCCGCCGAGGTCGAAGACCAGGATGAGTTCGTCTTCCTTGCCCTTGTCCAGGCCGTAGGCCAGTGCGGCCGCGGTGGGCTCGTTGACAATGCGGAGGACGTTCAGGCCGGCGATCTCGCCGGCTTCCTTGGTGGCCTGGCGCTCGGCATCGTTGAAGTAGGCCGGAACGGTGATCACAGCGTCGGTGACCTTTTCGCCGAGGTAGGACTCGGCGTCGTTCTTCAGCTTCATAAGGACACGGGCGGAGATTTCCTGCGCGGTGTACTTCTTGTCATCGATAGCTACGGACCAGTCGGTGCCCATGTGGCGCTTGACGGAGGCGATGGTGCGGTCGATGTTGTTGACGGCCTGGCGCTTGGCGATTTCGCCGACCAGGACCTCGCCGGACTTGGAGAACGCAACGACGGACGGCGTGGTGCGGCCACCCTCGGCGTTGGCAATAACGGTGGGCTCGCCACCTTCGAGAACGGAGACGACGGAGTTGGTGGTTCCGAGGTCGATACCTACTGCACGTGACATGTGTTGCTTCCTTCTTTCCGTGGAAACTTTGGGCTCGCCCACTCCTTGAGCGATCTGCACTCAACTTTACTCCGCACGGAATTTAAGTCAATCGAAACTTGAGTCATGTACGCTCAACTTTGCTTCGGCCCGAAGCTCTTCGGGCGCAGGAAACCCCCGATACTCGGCGGAAACCCGCGGAGTACCGGGGGCTTAATAAGCTAGGGGAGTCCGATTTCGCCCAGCGTGAACGTGCGCTTAACCTCGCGAGGACGTGGCGCCGTCTTCCTTCTTCGGTTCTTCCGCAGCACCGTTTTCGGGGGTGGCTCCGGCAGCACCGTAGTCACCCTCCGGATATTCGCCTTCTTCATCCCCGGGCAGCTCCTGGCCGACGGTGCCGGCGCGGCCATAGTCGCCCTCGGGGTATTCGCCTTCGTCTTGCTCCGCGGGGGCTCCGACCGCACCCGCGTCACCGTAATCACCCACCGGATACTCGCCCTGGGGCTCGGTGGCTGCCTTATCCCCCGCCACCCCGGCATCGCCGTAGTCGCCCTCAACGTACTGGCCGCTGTCCCCCTCGAGCGCCGGATTTTTGGAACCGGTGTGGGCCTTTCCCGCGGCGCCGGACTCACTGTTTTCGGTCATCGGTTGATCACTCCTTCGAAAGGACTGCGCGCACCCGGTCCGGGCGCAGTGGCAGTCTACTCAGCTGGCGCGGGCAGCAACAGGGGCCGGAGCAGCCGCGCCCTGCGCGTCGTGCCGGCAGCGGCAATGCGGACGAGCTACAGCCCGGCGAGATCGGCCAGCACGGCGATATGGTGCTCGAACAGTTCATCGGGCGCGGAGAAGGTGCCGGCGCCATACTGCCCGAACACTTCAAAACTCACAGCGCCAAAGAGTGACGCCCAAACAAGGGTGCCGCGGGCCAGCAGAGCATCCGGGACCTCCACGCCCAGCTCACGCCGGATTGCCTCGAGGTCGGCGGCCAGGGGCGCCGGAACCGCGGAAGGCCCGCGCCCGGCAAGCCGGGCGGCCCGGTGGGCGGCGTCCAGTATCTGCACCAGGCTGATGACCACCCGCGTGCCGGGCGCCGTAGTGCGCTCCGCAGGGGCCTGATAGCCCGGCACGGGGCTGCCGAACAGCAGGCCGTAGCGCGCCGGCTCCCGGAGGGCCCACCCGCGGACAGCGCGGGCAAGCGCGGCGAATCGGCCCCTGAACTCTTCGGCCGGGACGGCCTTGACGGCCGCATCCACCGCATCCCCAAGATCGTTGTAGGCGTCCACGAGCAGGAGGGTCAGCAGCTCATCGCGGCTCCCGACGTAGCGGTAGACGGCAGAGGAGACCACGCCCAGGTCACGGGCGACGGCGCGCAGCGAGAGGGCGGCGGCCCCGCGTTCCGCCAGATGCCGCCGGCCCAGCCCGATGATGTCGGCGATGGTCTGCGCCCGGGCCCGTTCGCGCGGTGTGCGGATTTCCCCGCCGGCGTGAGAGGTGGCTGGCATCAGCCCAGCATGGCACGAATCAGAGCAGTGTCAACAATTGAGAGCAGTGCTCTTGACTTTGACATGCCGGTGGTCGCATCCTTATTTCGAGAGCAGTGCTCGCATAACCAGACTTGGTCCCGCCGGGTCCATCCGTGAAGGAGAACTTTCAATGTCCGGTCTTTATGTGGTCACCGGCGCCGGCCCTGTGGGCTGGACGGTGGCGGAGCAACTGGCACAGCGGGGCGAGCGCGTCCGGGTTCTCACCCGCTCCGGCGGCGGGCCCGACCACCCGCACGTCGAGAAGCTGAAGGCGGATGTCTCCCGCCGCGGTCTGCTGGCTGACGCTTTCAAGGGTGCGGGCGCCGTCTTCCACTGCATCCATGGCTCTTCCTACAGCGCCGCGGCCTGGGAACGGGAGCTTCCGGCCGCGGAGCAGGCGGTCATGGCAGCGGCAGGCGAGGCGGGCGCCGTCGTCGTATTTCCCGAAAGCCTTTACTCCTACAGCACTCCGGAACAGGTGATGACCGAAGACAGCCCGCGGGCGGCAACGGGCGGCAAACGCGGCATCCGCGTGGCGCTGCTGCGTGCGCGGCAGGAGAGCGCCGCGAACACCGTGTCCGTGGTGGCGGGCGACTTCTTCGGTCCCCGCGTCCGGATGGCACACGCCGGCGAGCGCATGGTGCCCGCCGTCCTCGCCCGTCGCCCGCTGCAGGTGGTGGGAAGCGCGGACCAGCCGCATTCTTTCACCTACGTTCCCGATCTGGCCGCGGCAATGATCAGGGCCGCGGGGAAGCCCGAGCTGTGGAACCGGGTGCTGCACGCACCCACCAACCCGCCGCTCACGCAGCGTCAGATCGCGCAAACCTTCGCTGCCGCGGCCGGCGTGCCGCTCCCGAAGGTCCGCGCGGTGCCGGGCTGGGTCCTGCGAACCCTGGGGCTCTTCTCGGCTGACATGCGGGAACTCAGCGAGACTCTCTACCAGTTCCAGCGGCCGTTCGTGATGGATTCAACGGCCAGCGAGGAGCAGTTTGGACTTTATCCGACTCCCCTGCCAGTGGCAGCCAAGACGACTGTGGAATGGTGGCGTTCCGAGCTCGCCGCTGGCTGAGCGAGCCGTGGGGACGCAGGCGGGAAATTAGCGGACGGCAACTTCCGCCGCGCCTTCCACCTTGCTTATTTCCCGCACATCATGCCGGCCGAGTTTGCCCGGCCACCAGATGAGCCGGCCCAGGTCGTAGGCCAGGGCCGGTACCAGGAGCGAGCGCACAAGAACGGTGTCCAGCAGCACCCCGAAGGCCACGATGAAGGCCAGCTGCACGAGGAACATGATGGGAATGACGCCCAGGGCCGCAAATGTAGCAGCCAGGACCACCCCGGCGGACGTGATCACGCCGCCGGTCACGCCGAGCCCGCGCAGAATCCCGGGGCGGGTCCCGTGCTTCAGCGACTCCTCCCGGACCCGGCTCATCAGGAAGATGTTGTAGTCCACGCCCAAAGCCACGAGGAACACGAAGCCGAACAGCGGCACCGTCGCGTCGGCTCCGGGAAAGGCCAGGATGTTGTTGAACACGAGGGCGGAAACGCCCATCGCAGCCGCATAGGAAAGGACCACCGAGGCGACGAGGAGGACGGGCGCCACGACAGACCGCAGCAGCAGCATGAGGATGAGCAGAATCACCGCCAGAACCACGGGGATGATGGTGGCCAGGTCACGCTGGGCCGTGGTGTTGGTGTCCAGCGCCGTGGCCGTCACGCCGCCGACAAGGGCGTCGGGGTCAACGCTTTTCACGCTGGCCCGCATCGCTGCCACGGCGTTCTCCGCAGCGTCAGAATCGGCGGCGAAGTCGAGGGTGGCGTTGAGGAGCACCCTGCCGTCGCGCAGGGCCGGGTGGGCGGGCGCTCCCGGGGCTCCCGTGATGGGCACGTTGCCTTCGGCCAGCAGGTAGGCGGTCCCCACACCGTCGGTGGCCTCAACCTTTTCCAGGACTTCGGCGGTGTTCCCCTGGCTGGACACAATGACGACGGGACTGCCGCTGCCGGCGTCGAAATGGCGCGCCAGCGCATCCTGCCCGTCGACGGCATTTGAGGCGCTAAGGATGACGGCCGTCTGCGGCACGCCGTTGGCTTTCAGCTGCAGGACTCCGGCCGAGGCCACAAGCAGCAGGAGCACAGAGGCCACCCACACCATGCGGGGACGCCGCGACACCAGCGTTCCGATGGCACGCCAGAGCCCCTGCTGGCCCTCCAGCCCGGTGGTCAGTTGCGGCCCACGCGCCTCTTCGGGCAGCAGCCTGGGCCGGAACGGCCAGAATGCGGCACGCCCCAGGAGTGCTGCGAAGGCAGGAAGCAGGGTGAGCGACGCGAAAAGGGAACAGACGATGCCCGCGGCCGCCACAGGGCCGAGCGCCTTGTTGGAGTTGAGGTCGGAAAACAGCAGGCACAGCAGGGCGACGGCTACCGTGGCCCCGGATGCCAGGATTGGCGCGAAGGAGGCGCGCCAGGCGGTGAGCGCGGCGTCGGTGCGGTTGGCCGTGTGCTCGAGTGCCTCACGGAACCGGGCCACATAGAGCAGGGCGTAGTCAGTGGCCGCGCCGATCACCAGGATGGAGAGGATGCCCTGGCTCTGGCCGTTGAGCTGGATCCAGCCCGCCTTCGCCATGCCGAACACGAGCAGGATGGCGGCACACAGGGCGAACACCGAGGTCAGCAGCACGGCGAACGGCAGGAGCAGGGACCGGTAGACGACAAGCAGGATGACAAACACCGCAGCCAGCGCGACGAGGAGCAGGATTCCGTCGATGCCGGCGAAGGCCCCCGTGAGGTCGGCCGCGAGCCCGGCAGGACCGGTGACGAACGTCTGCGTCCCGTCCGGCGCGTACGCGCGGATCTCGCTGCGCAACTCTTCGACGGCGTCCGCCGGCTCAGCGGCCGCAACGGACACGATGTACTGCACGGCCTTCTGGTCCTGCGACGGCACCGGGCCCACCACCGTGCTGCCCACCCGAAGGTCCTCCAGCCTGCTTTTCAGGCCGGCGGCCGCTGCCAGCTGGGCAGGGATGAGGGCACTGCCGCTTTCAATCACGACGACGGCGGGCACCTCGCCGGAGTCCTGGAACTTTTGCTGCCACTCGCGGGCCTCGGTGGCCTCCGCCCCGGAAGGCAGGAAGGATGCCTGGTCATTGGACGAGACCTCATCCAGCCTGCCGAACGTGGGCCCGCCAACACCGGCAATGGCAACCCAGCCGACGACGAGGACTACGGGAATGAGCCACCGAAGCCAGAACGGGATGCTCGAGGCGCGGGCTACCTGCTTCATGTGGAAGACCTCCTGGCGCGACAGCCATCCGGGCCGTCGTCGATATTGTTCCATCATAAACTATCTCTACCATGGAGATATGGCTACTTTCCCCCTGAAGGCGCGCTCCCGGGCGGTAAACTCCGGAAGGCAACATTGAGGAGAGGAGGTGGACGTGGCCGAAAAGCCTGGCACCCCGCGGCAGCCCGACGGGCCGGCCGCCTCCGCCCCAGGGGGCGCGCAGCACCCCCTGGTACGGCTGCTTCAGGAGTTCACCCTGGAGGCCAACCGCTACGTCGACTCTGCCGGCGGCCGGAACGACATGCACAGGACGGACCTCAACGCCCTCGCCGCCGTCATGCGGCACGCAGCGAATGGCGACGTCGCAACTCCGGGAACCCTGCGGAAGGAGCTGAACCTCAGCTCCCCGGCCACCACGGCGCTGATTGACCGGCTGTGCGGCTCCGGGCACCTGGTCCGCGTCCGCGAAGGCCAGGACCGGCGGCAGGTGCAGCTCCGGATGACGGAGAAGGCGTACCGCGACGGCTCAGCCATGTTCCTGCCCCTTGCCCGCCACATGGGCAGGGCCATGGCCGGATTCACGGAGCAGGAATTGGAGACGGCCGCCCGGTTCATGGACGCGATGATCGCGGCCACGGTCCAAGCCAGCCAGGAGGCCTCCGGCGCGCCATAACGGCCCCCTCCTGCTACCTGCCCGAAATGTTGAGAAGGAGTAGCGTTTCCCTATGAGCACGCAGCCGGAAGATGTCTATACTCACGGCCACCACGAGTCCGTGGTCCGGGCCCATGCCTCGCGGACGGCGGAAAATTCGGCCGCGTTCGTCCTCCCGCACCTCACTCGGGGCGTATCAGTGCTCGACGTCGGGTGCGGGCCCGGCAGCATCACGTGCGACTTCGCGATTCTGGTCGCACCCGGAAAAGTGACAGGGCTGGATCGCTCCCCCGATGTGATCACCCACGCCCGCGAACTGGCGGCCGACCGCGGCATTGAGAACGTTGAGTTTGTGGCAGGCAACATCTACGACCTTGACTTCGAGGACGACACCTTCGATGTGGTCCACGCCCACCAGGTCCTGCAGCACCTGACGGATCCGGTAGAGGCGTTGCGGGAAATGCGGCGGGTGGCAAGGCCCGGCGGCATCGTGGCGGTACGCGATGCCGATTTCCACGGCATGAGCTGGTATCCCGCCATCCCCGAACTCGACGAGTGGATGGACCTCTACCAGCGGATCGCGCGCCGGAACGGTGCCGAGCCCGACGCCGGCCGCCGGCTGGTCTCGTGGGCCCAGGCCGCCGGCTTCACGGACGTTGCGCCCACCAGCAGCAACTGGCTCTACGCCACCGGGCAGCAGCGCCGCTGGCAGGCCAGGGTGTGGGGCCAACGCGTGCTGCATTCGGCCTTCGCGGAGCAGGCCCTCGAGTACGGCTTCGCCCAGGAGGCAGACCTCACGCGCATCTCGGCCGGCTGGCACCGCTGGGGCTCCACCGACGACGGCTGGTTCCTCATTCCCAACGGAGAGGTCATCGCCCGGGCCTGAGGCCCACTCCGGCGTAATCGCCTTGCGGCACAGCCCACCTCGCGGACCGACTAAACTTGATGGGTGCAATTCTCCTTGTGGCTGGCCCTTGCGGGCGCCGGCGCCCTCATCAGCTTCACTCCGGGCGCAGGCGCCATCAACACCATGAGCAACTCGCTGACCGCGGGGTTCAAGCGCTCCATCTGGGGCATCCTCGGGCAGCAGGCCGCCCTGATTCTGCATGTCATCGTAGTGGCCCTGGGCGTCGGCGTCCTGGTTGCCGGCTCCCCCGTAGCCTTCAATGCCATCCGCTACGCCGGCGCCGCGTACCTGGTGTACCTCGGCATCCGGCAGTTCCTGCGCAAGCCGGACCTGGACCAGGAGAAGGTTGCCGCACTCCGGAACGAGCCCGCCTGGTCCATGTTCCGCCGGGGCCTGTGGGTCAACCTGCTCAACCCCAAGGCCATCGTGTTCTTCCTGGCCTTCATGCCGCAGTTCATCCGGCCCGCCAGCCCGCTCCTGCCCCAGTACGCGGTGCTTGCGGCAACCGTGGTCCTCATCGACGTCCTCGTCATGTGGTTCTTCTTCGCAGCGGCGGCAAAATCGTTCCAGCGCTTTACCCACAACCCTCGCGGCCAAACCCTGCTCAACAGGATTTTCGGCGTCCTGTTCGTCGCGGTAGGCGTGCTGCTGGCGTTCATCCACTAGCCCCGGAGCGCCTCCCGCGCAATCTTGTGACAGGAAAACCAGCAAACTTTACGCGGGTTGTCGATAATAAGCTCACTTACTAGCCAAGCGGGGCCGGCATCCTCCATGCTTAGCCCATGAACTCAACGACGAGCCCATACCGCGTCATCGCCGTCTGTACCGGCAACATCTGCCGCTCGCCCATGGCCGAGCTGATGCTGAGTGCCGCCTTCGCAGAAGCCGGGCTCGGCGACCTCGTGACCGTCGATTCCGCAGGCACCACCGCCTACGAGGCCGGACGTCCCATCGACCCACGGGCGGCACGGAAACTCACCACCCACAACCTTTTGTCGGACCGGCACGTTGCACGGGAATGGCGCCCCGAGTGGTACACCGAGCGGCACCTGATACTGGCGCTGGACGTGGACCACTACGGTTGGCTCCGGGCCTCCGCCCCGGATGACCAGGCACTCTCCCGGATCCGCATGCTCCGCAGCTTCGACCCCGCCCTGGCGGACGGTGATCCCCTGGAGCAGGGCATCGAGGACCCCTGGTACGGCGGCCACGCTGACTTCGAGGCCGTGTGGGACCAGGTCCAGGCGGCGGTCCCGGGCATCGTCCGCTACGTGCAGGACGCGATCGCGAATGACGGCAACGCGGCGCCGGTCCGGATCGATGACCGCCGGGCACGCAACGGCAAGCGCCACAGCCACCCTGCCGGCAGCCGCCCGCTTCACAACGTCCAGGTTCAGGACAGCCAGCAGGTACGCTCTATTTCATGACCCCCGCACCTGTGATCATCGCCATTGACGGGCGGTCCGGCGCAGGTAAAACCACATTGGCCATCGAACTCGCAGCCACGCTGCGGAACCACCACAAGGTCTCACTGTTCCATCTGGAGGACATCTATCCCGGCTGGGACGGGCTGTCCGCCGGCATCGAACGCTACGTCACCACGGTGCTGGCTCCCCTGAGCCGCGGCGAAGCGGCGTCGTGGGTTAGCTGGGACTGGAAAAACAATAACGACGGCGACCCGCGGGTCACCCTTCCCGCCGAGATCGTGATCGTCGAGGGCGTTGGCGCAGCTGCAGCCGCCGCCAGGCCGCATCTGGACGCCGTCATCTGGGCGGACGCCTCCGACGGCGAGCGCCGCACCCGCGCGCTGGCACGTGACGGCGAGACGTACGGGCCGTTCTGGGACCAGTGGGCCAGCCAGGAGGCGGAGCTCCTGGCCGCCGACGACATCCCGCAGCGTGCCCATGTCCGGGTCCTCAACCGCGCCGACGGCACCGCCCCCGCGGACGCCCTGCAGGCGCTGACCTACCTCCCGGCGCTCACCACAGCGTTGGTTCCCGAACTGTCCGCGCGGCGCGGCCTGCGCCTGCTGTCCGAACGGATCGACGCCAGCCCCGATCCCGCCGCGCTCTTCCGGGCGCTGTACGGAACGTCCGACAACGCGGTCTGGCTGGACTCCTCCCTGCGCACGGCCGGCACGGACGGTCCCGGCAGGGAAACTCCCGCCGCGGAACGCAGCCGCTTCAGTATTCTGGCGGACGACGGCGGCACGTTCGGCCAGTCCGTCCTGCACAATTCCGGCGTCACCCGGGTCACCGCCGGGTGCGCCACGGCCCACGTGTCCGGACCGTTCTTCCGCTGGCTGGAGACGGTGTGGGGACGGAAGGCGGTGCGCGCCCCGGAAGATTACCCGTGCGACTTCGCACTGGGCTGGCTGGGCTACCTCGGCTATGAGCTGAAGCGTGAAACCGGCGGCCAGGACATCCCCGCGGACACGCCTGATGCTGGGCTGATCTTCGCCGGCCGGGGCGTGGTCCTGGACCACACGGACAACACGGTGTGGCTGCTTGCCCTCGACGCGCCGGACGCCGCCGGCTGGCTCGACCGCGCCCGAGATGCGGTCACTGACGCTGTGGCTAGCGCCCCTGTAGGCGGCGGCAGCAACGGCGTCGTACTTCCAGCGGCCCATGGCAAGGCGCCGGCATTTGCCGGCCGCGACAGCGAGGCGAGCTACAAGCGCAAGATCACCGAGGCCCAGCACCAGATCGCCGAGGGGAACACCTACGAGGTCTGCCTCACCACCACCCTCGCGGCAGAGGTGCCGGCGCTCGACCCGTGGGCGGCGTACCTTGCCCTGCGCCGGCGGAACCCGGCACCGTTCGCGAGCTACCTGCGGTTCGGCGGCCTCACGGTGGCCAGCACCTCACCGGAGCGCTTCCTGCGGATAGCGTCCGACGGCGGCATGCGCGCCGAGCCGATCAAGGGCACCCGCCGCCGGGCTGCTGACCCGGACACCGATGCTGCCCTCCGTCATGACCTGGCCACGTCCCTCAAGGACCGGGCGGAGAACATCATGATCGTGGATCTGCTCCGGAACGATCTCAGCCACTTCGCCGAACCGGGGTCGGTCACGGTCAGCCGGCTGTGCGAGATCGAAAGCTACGCCACGGTTCACCAGCTGGTGAGCACCATCGACGCCGTTCTCCTGCCGGGGTCGCCGCGGGCCGAGGCGGTGGCTGCCTGCTTCCCGGCCGGCTCCATGACCGGGGCGCCGAAGGTCAGCACCATGGCCATCCTGGACCGGCTGGAGGAGGGTCCGCGCGGAGTCTATTCGGGGGCCATCGGGTACTTCTCGCTGAATGGGGCCACGGATCTGGCGGTGGCCATCCGCACCCTGGTGGTGCAGAACGGCGGCGAAGGCGAAAAGATCCGGCTCAGTCTCGGCGTCGGCGGCGCCATCACGGCTGACTCCGTGCCGCAGGACGAGTACGAGGAAATTCGAACCAAGGCCTACGGCGTACTCTCCACCCTGGGTTCCACCTTCCCGGAGTGAGTTTTCAGTGGCCGGGCGCTATTGGACCGTGGCCGTGAGGCGGGCGACGTTGTCCACGTACCTTGCTGCGAGGGGTCGGCGCATCCAGTCCTCAAGCCTGAGCTCGTGTGAGATGTCACGGTAGGTGTCCTCTACCGCGCGCATGCTGTTGACGGCGTCTGCACCCAGCAGCATCACCGACACCTCCAGGTTGAGCGAGAAGGACCGCATGTCCATGTTGCTGGAGCCCAGGACCGCCACTTCGTCGTCGATGGTGAAGTGCTTGGCATGGAGCACGAACGGCGCCTTGTAGAGGTAGATCCGGACGCCGGCCCGCAGCAGGGCCTCGTAGTAGGACTGCTGGGCGTGGTGGACCAGGAACTGGTCGCCCTTCTCGGAGACGAACAGTTCCACGTCAACCCCGCGCTGGGCCGCCGTGGTGATGGCGTAGAGCAGGGAATCGTCCGGCACGAAGTAGGGGCTGCAGACGGAAATCCGGTGCTGCGCCGAGTAGATCAGTGTGTTGAAGAGCCGGAGGTTGTTCTCGGTAGTGAAGCCGGGCCCGCTGGGCACCACCTGGGCCGTGACGCCGCCCGCCAAGGGCTCGGCAGTCACCTGCAGCTGGTCCTCGAGTGACTCGTCCGTTTCGCTGAGCCAGTCCGTGGCAAAGACAACATTGAGCGTAGGAACGATCGGGCCCCGCAGGCAGGCCATCAGCTCGATCCACTCCCGGCCTGCCTTGCGGTGCTTGGGATTGTTGTAGGAGGGCTCGATCAGGTTCTGCGATCCCGTGAACGCGACTTCGCCGTCGATCACCATGATCTTGCGGTGGTTCCGCAGGTCCGGCCGGCGCCACTGGCCGTGGATGGGCAGCAGCGGCAGCATCCGCCGCCACTGGATGCGGCTCGCCTTGAGCCGTTTCAGAAGCTTCTTGTACCCCTTCACGCGCAGGGTTCCGATGTGGTCGAACAGCACTCGCACCTGGACGCCGCGGTCCGCCGCCTCCTCGAGGGCCGTGAGGAGGTCGTCCGTGACGTGGTCCGTGCTCATGATGTAAAACTCGGCGTTGACGAACCGCTTGGCTTTCCGCACGGCCTCTGTCATGGCGCGGATGGAGTCCGGATAGCCGGGTATCAGCTCCACCTGGTTGCCGTCCACCAGCGGGATCGACCCGAGCCGGCGGTTGAGTTCGGCCGCGGACCGGACCCATTCGGGGCCGGAATACTCACTGGCGACGTCGGAAAGCGCCGCGCTGCCGGCACGGACCCGCTCGTTGACCAGCTGCTGCTGCTCGATGCGGCGTCTGGACAGCTTGAAGTTGCCGAAGAGCAGGAAGAGGATCAGCCCCAGCGCCGGCACAAAGAAGATGCCCAGCAGCCAGGCCATGGCCGTGGTGGGCCGCCGGTTGCCCGGGATGATGCCCACGGCCAGGACCCTGATGACCAGATCCACGCCGCTGAGCAGCAGGATCAGCCATGCCGGCAGTGTTTCCGCCAGCGGAAATGGCCACAACACAGTTGAAACCCCCGTTATTTCTTACCTTCGCAGCCATTCGTTATGGAGCGGTGATGCCAGCCTATCGGGCACCGGCCGCACTAAGCTTGAGGCATGACGTCTCGTACCTCCCACACAGTGCTGGTGTTCCTGGATCCGGACTATGAGAACGGACGGATTGCCGACCCCGAAAGGCCGCAGCTGATGGCCACTGATTTGGGTGCCACCCGCGGTGACGGCGTGTTCGAGTCCATGCTCGCCGTCGCCGGCCACACGCGGAAGATCCAGGCCCACCTGGACCGGCTGGCCCGCTCGGCGCAGGCGTTGGACCTTGAAATTCCGGGGCCGGACCGCTGGCGCCGTGCAGTCGAGACGGGCGTCGCGGCGTTCCGCTCCGACAACCCGGCGCCCTCCCCGGAGCTGGACGAGGCCGTGGTCAAGCTCATTGTCACCCGCGGTGTCGAGGGCGCCTCCGCCCCCACCTGCTGGGTTCAGGTCTCCCCGGTCGCCGTCGCCGGACGGCGCCAGCGCGAGACGGGCATCGATGTGATCCTCCTTGACCGCGGCTATGACAGTGATGCGGCCGAGCGCGCCCCGTGGCTGCTGCTTGGCGCCAAGACCCTGTCATATGCGGTGAACATGGCTGCGCTGCGCCATGCCCACAAGCAAGGGGCGGATGATGTCATCTTCACGTCCTCGGACGGCCGCGTGCTGGAGGGCCCCACCTCCACCGTGCTGCTGGCGAATGTGGAGAAGAACGACGCCGGAACAACAGTCAAGCGCCTCGTCACGCCGCAGCTGGACAGCGGCATTCTCCCCGGAACGTCGCAGGGCGCCCTCTTCGCCGCCGCCAAGGCCGCCGGCTGGGAACTTGGCTACGGCCCGCTGAAGCCCCAGGACCTGGCCGACGCCGACGCCGTCTGGCTGATTTCCAGCATCCGCCTCCTGGCGCCGGTCAATCACATCGACGGCCGCGAAATCAGCACGCCGGCACTCCGCAAGCAGCTGACCGCCGAGCTGAACGAACTGTTCGCCGGAATCGAGTAGCCGGACGTCCCGTATAACGAAAAGGCACCGTTCGAAAAAAGCAGGGACAAGCCGGTGCCCTGCGTTGTAGTCTTCTTCCACGGCCACTGCCCGCGTCCCGCGGCGGTGATGGCATGTGGCCTGGTTCCGGGCTCAGCCGGAATGAGTACGTATAAAGGAATAGCCGATGTCTTGGGATGACAACTCCCTGCACGCATTGACAAACTCACTACCCACGGGCTGGGGGGCCCAGGCAGCGCTGCCGGGGGACATGGGGGAACTTAGTGTGCGCTGGCAAGCCCAGCAGATCATTACCGAACTGCTCGCCGAAACAGATCCGGCCAGCGCACGGCCCCGCGCCCAGTTGCGTGCCCTGTTCGAGGCCTATCCGGACAATCCCGAACACGTGCTGCTCGAGCACCTCACCGCCACCACAGAACTGGCCAACGCCGAAAACGGCGCCATCCCGGTAGTCTCCTCCTCCCAGAACGTGACCGTTCCCGAGCCGGTGCCCTTCACCCGGCGCAGCAGGAACCGGATTGAAGCCATCCTCGCGGACAAGATGCTGATGACCGCGTTCCAGCCGATCCGCCGGCTTCCGGAGGGGCACGTGATCGGGGTCGAGGCCCTGACCCGGTTCGTCAGCGACGACGGCGCCAGCGCGGACCACTGGTTCAACGAGGCCGAATCCGTGGGGCTGGGCACCGAGCTAGAAGTGGCGGCGCTGCACCGGGCCCTCACTGCGGCGCAGGCCGTGCCCGACCACATGTTCGTCGCAGTGAACCTGACGCCGGCCACCTGCACCGATCCTCGGATCCAAGGAATGCTGGAACATTCCCAGCTGGCCATGGGCCGGATCATCATTGAGTTGAACGGCCCCATCCCCCTCGACCAGTACCCGTCACTGACGGCAGCCCTTGCTCCGTTGCGGCGCTCCGGGCTACGGGTTGCCGTTGATGGCGCCGGGCACCGCTTCACGTCGATGGACCAGATCCTTGAGCTCAACCCGGACATCATCAAGGTGGACCGGTCCTTCGTTGCGGGCATCGAAAGCTCGCCGGGCCAGCGGCTGCGTGCTGCGGCCATGGTCGAGCTCGCGGGCGACGTCAACGCAGTGATCGGCGCCCACGGAGTTGAAACACCGGAGGAACTTGCTGCCCTGACCGAGCTTGGGATGACCTCAGCGCAGGGCTACCTGCTGGGCCGGCCCTCCGTCCACCCGCTGGACTGGAATGCCTGGATCCGTTCGGAGAGCGAGACGGCCGCCAGCGGCCCTGCCTCCTGAGCTAGTCCTCCGCCAGGTCGGCGGCCAGACGGATGTGGTTATCCGCCAGCCACACCGGATTGAAGGCCTTGCTCTGGTAGTTGCTGCCGGTGTCCGGGGCGATCGCCACCACCACTGACCCCTGCGGTGCCGCCCTGGCCACCCGGATTGCTGCCGCCACCGTCAGCCCCGACGACGGCCCGAGGGACAGTCCTTCGTCGTTGAGCAGACGGTGCAGCGTGGTGTAGACCTCGTCATTCGGAATCCGCAGGAACCGGTCCAGCAGTCCGCGGTCGAAGACCTTCGGCCAGTCGGGCTTGGGCCAGGAGTTGCCCACACCGTCCACCAGGATCTGGCCCGGATGCCCGCCGCTGTAAACCGAACCGTAGGGGTCCGCCCCGATCACTTCCACGTGCCCGCCGGACTTCTCCTTGAGGTACCGTCCGTTCCCGGTGATGGTGCCGCCGGTGCCCACGCCTGCGACGAAGTGCGTCACCCGGCCGGCCGTCTGCCCCCAGATTTCCGGCGCCGTCCCCTCGTAGTGCGCCCGCGGATTGGCCGGGTTGTCGAACTGCAACGGACGCCACGCGCCCGGAATTTCGGCCGTGATCCGGGCCGCGACCGCCCGCGCATTGTCCGGCGAGTCCGAGGGCGCGCTCCAGTCCGTAAACACGACCCGCGCCCCGTACCTGTTCAGGGCGTCCAGCTTTTCGGAGGAGATGGAATCACCGGTGACCACCACCACCGGATGTCCGGTCAGCGCCCCGATCAGGGCGAGCCCAATTCCCGTGTTTCCGGAGGTGCTTTCCACGATGGTCCCACCGGGCTGCAGCTCGCCGCTCCGCTCGGCCGCGCGGACCATGCTCAGCGCTGTCCGGTCCTTGATGGAACCGCCGGGGTTCTCCGATTCAAGCTTGACGAACACGGTGCTCCCCAGCCCGCGGCTCAGCACATTCAGGGGCACCAGCGGAGTGTTCCCCACCCGTGCCAGCACAACGTCGGCGTCCACGCCCGAATCCACGATCGGCGCCACATGCCTTGGCTGACGGCTGCTTCCCGTCACGGTGGTCATGATTCTCCTCCCCCATGGCCCGGGCCGCCATCCGGAGCAGCGGCATTCAGGCCGCCGTCATCCGGAGCGCCCGGATCCGCTGTCCTTAGTTCCGGCAGTCCTGCGAGCAAATCCCCCAGCGCAGTACGCGCACTGTCCACCAGCACCGCCGCCGGCAGTTGACCGGCCAGCAGTTCCGACAGCCGCGCCACGACGGCGCCAGTGCCTGCTCCAAGCTTCCGGATTTCGGCCTCCCGCAGATCCGTGTCCTGCGCCTCCGCCAAAAGGTAGGATGCCGTCAATGCCTCGATGGTGAGGAGTTTGGCGGCAGCCTCCACCGAGCGCTGCAGCTGCTGGAGGGCCAGCGGGGCCAGCGTGGAGTGGTCCTCCACGTCGGCGGACAGGGTGGGTGCGCCCAGCGTGGCGGGTGCCGCCAGGAACTTCAACTCCGCCAGCAGGCCGGCGGCCGAGTACCAAAGCAGCCCCGGCAGGTCCTCGGACGCGAGCGGTGTGCCGGCCCGGGCTGCCTCGAGGTTGAGCTGCCGGATGAGGCGCTGCGGCGGATAGAGCTTGGCGATCCGCCGCTCGCTGCTGATGCCGACATGGGCCAGTCCCAGCCGCAGCGCCTCAAACGCCAGTGCCAGCTGCATGGGCTGGAAGTTTCCGCCGGACACCATCCGGCCCGAGGCCACATCCGTCAGCGGGTTGTCGCCGCGGCCGTTGAGTTCCACCTCGAGCGCGTCGGCCAGGGCAGTTACCTGGGCCCGGAACGCACCGTGCGTCTGCGGCGCGGCCCGGAAGGACAAGGCGTCCTGGACCGACACCCGCCGACGCGGGTCCTCCAGCCAGCCGCCGCGCACCATGCTCCGGACATTGGCCGCCGAGACGCGCTGGCCGCCCACCGCCTTGGCCGACTGCACGGCCGGCGAAAACGGACTGAGGTTCCCGCCGCCGTCGTACCTGGCGGTCGCCTCAAGCGAGAGTGCCAGCGCGGTGTCCGCCAAATCGCCGAGCCACCTGATGCGGCGGAGCTCCAGCGCGCCTGCACCGACCGAATAGGAGTTGGCGCTGACCAGCGCCAGTGCCTCGCCCGGGGCCAGGACCAGCGGGTCCAGCCCGGCAGCGGCGAGCGCCGCCGCGCCGTCCTGCAGGCCGCCGTCAGGAGCAAGCGCCTGTCCCTCCCCGATGGCGACGGCGGCAACCGCTGCCAGCTGGGTAAGGTCCGACGAGCCGACGGACCCGTCGCGCGGAACGGCGGGCAGCACGCCTCTGTTGAGCAGTTCGGCATAAAACCGGGCAGTTTCCGGGCGGACCCCCGAGCCTCCCCGTGTGAATCCGATGAGCCTGGCCAGGATCAGGGCCCGGACTTCGCCCCGGTCCAGCAGCGCGCCGACGCCGCTGTGGTGGTAACGCACCACCTGCAGCTGGAAGTCGAGGATGGATTCCTGCTCCACGGCCGTGTCCCGGCCGGAGCCGAGGAGGGTGTTCAGTCCGTAGACCCGGTGGCCGGAATCGATGGCCGCCTGCACCACCTCCCGGGACAGGCCAACTAGCTCGAGGGCGTCGGCGCTGAGGACCACCTCCACTGCGGGATCGTCCGCCGCCTCAGCCACGTCATCGGCACGGATGTGGGCCGTCCCGATCAGGAAGGTGCCGCGCCGGACACCGGGCATCAGTCCGTCGTATCCCCCGGGCCCATCCATGGAACCAAGCCCTGCCACTGCACCAGCCCCGGCCATGGCGTTAGAAGTCCAGCAGGTTCCGGCGGAAGCCGCCGTCGCCGTAGCTTGTCCGCAGCAGACCCCGACGGCGGAGCACCGGCGCCAGCCTGTCCAGCACGCCGTGAATGGTGGCCGGGTCCACGAAGCCGGAGAAGAGGAACCCGTCGCCGCCCACTGCAGCCCCGGTTTCCTCGAGGTGGTCAGCAATTTCCTCGGCCGTGCCGATGATGCTGTCGCCCGCGCCACCGCTTCTGGCCTGCAGGATCTGCCGCAGCGTGGAACCCGGAGGCGCAGCCTTGGAGAAGTGCTCCAGGGTGCCCTGGTTGCTGTTGGTGCTGAGCTCGGGGAGGGGCGCGTCGAGGTCGAACTGCTTGAAGTCGATGACGGACAGGTAGGAGATCGAGTTGAGTTGGCTGTCGATGTCCCGCTGGGTGAGCTCCCGGCGCGCAGCCCGCAGCTCCTCAGCCTCGGCCCTGGAGCCGGTCACGGTGGGTTTGAGGACGAACAGCACCTTGACGTCGTCGGGGTTCCGGCCGGCCTCGGCCGCCTCGGCGCGGATGGAGTCCCGGTACCCCTTCATGCCTTCGGTGCCGCGGGCCAGCGCGATCGCAACATCCGCGTTCGCGCCGGCGAAGGCTTTGCCCCGGGGGGATGCCCCGGCCTGCACCAGCACAGGCTCCTCCGGCAGCGGTGCCGTGTTCAGCGGTCCCCGGACCTTAAAGAACTCTCCCTCGTGGTGGATCGGCCGGACCTTGGTATGGTCCGCGAAGACCCCTGCACGGGTGTCCTCCCGGATGGCATCCGGTTCCCAGCTGCGCCAGAGCTTCCGAACGACGTTCACGAACTCCTCGGCCTTCTCGTAGCGGAGGTCGTGCTCGATCTGCTGGTCCAGTCCGTAGTTCTGCGCGGCAAGATCACTGCCGGAGGTCACCACGTTCCAGCCCAGCTGCCCGTTGGAGAAGTGCTGCAGCGTGGCCAGCAGCCGGGCGGCGGTGAACGGCGGGTAGAAGGAGGCGCTGATGGTGGGCACAATGCCCAGGTGTTCCGTGGCGGAGAGCAGGTACGGCACCAGTGCCAGCGGATCGTGCTTCGGCGCGAAGGACGCCTGCGCCAGCGAGACCTCCGCGCTGCCGCCGTAGGTGTCGGGGACGGTGAGGGAGTCCTCGATGATGAACAGGTCCAGCCCGGCCCGCTCAAACTCGCGGACCGCATGCTGGTAGGGGGCGGGCTTCCTCCAGTCGTAGCCGATTCCATAGCCGGGCGTTCCCCAGCCCTGAACCCCGAAGCCATGGCCCACAAACCATCCAAAGTGCAGCATGGGAGTCACTGTATTCGGGGTCGAATCATTCACTGCGGCCTGGTTTCATCCGGCGTTACGGCGGTTCATCTCCCGTCATTATCCTCCCGGCCACCGGCTTTGTAACCGCAACGCGGCGACTGCTGTGACCGTATCCGTTACGGAAGATGACGACGGCGGCGGTGCGCGCCGCCGTCGTCAGTGTTACGTTTTTGGGGAGTAATGAGTACCGGCATTAAGCCCTGACTGGCCGGTCGGCAACCCTCCTTCCACGGCGGGGTGCCTCAGGTGAATACTCGGCATATCGACCACTTCGAGCTGCAAGCGTGAGAAAAGGAGATCCGTCGTGTCAGACGCCCCCGCCGTTGCAACGCTGCCGTCCCAGCAGGATAAACCCGAGGAAAAGCTGTCCTATCGCCTGATCACGGGGCCGGACGACCGCGCGTTTTGTGAGCGCATCTCGGCGGCCCTGGCCGAGGGATACGTGCTGCACGGCAGCCCTGCCGCCACCTTCAACGGCACCGGCGTCATCGTGGCCCAGGCCCTCATCCTGCCCGCCGCCATCGCCACCGCAGATGCCGCCGTCGCCACCGCCGTGGACCGGCTGGACTCTGACGAGGACCTCGCCGAAGAAGCTTACGAGGGCCACGCATGAGCTACGCCGGAGACCTCACCCCGCAGGACGCGTGGGCAAAGCTCGAACAGGGCGCCGTCCTGGTGGACGTCCGCACCGAGGGCGAATGGGCGCACATCGGCGTCCCGGAAACTGCGTCCGCGAACAGCCAGCGCAACGATCCCCTGTTCATCCAGTGGACCTTCCCCGGCGGCATTCCCAACCCGAACTTCGTCGAGCAGCTGAAGCAGCAGGCGCCGGAGGACACGGGCGTGGAGCTGGTTTTCCTGTGCCGCTCCGGGCAGCGCTCCATCGCGGCGGCAATCGCCGCCACCCAGGCGGGTTTCACCGCCTACAACGTCCTCGAAGGCTTCGAGGGCGAACCCGACCGCTACGGTGAGCGCACCGTGAACGGCTGGAAGAACCGCGGCCTGCCGACGAATCTGGGAAAGAACTAAGTTGACCTTTAATCACGACGCCGCTGGCTGGGGCCCCGATACCCAGGCCGTGCGCGGCGGGCTTGACCGTACCAATTTCCAAGAGACCACCGAGCCCGTTTTCCTGAACTCCGGGTTTGTCTACGAGTCCGCCGCAGCCGCGGAGCGCGCCTTCACCGGCGAGGACGAACGCTTCGTCTACTCGCGCTACGGCAACCCGTCGGTGGCCACCTTTCAGGAACGGCTCCGCCTGCTCGAGGGCACCGAGGCGTGCTTTGCGACGGCGTCCGGAATGTCCGCAGTATTCACCGCCCTGGGCGCCCTGCTCGGGGCCGGGGACCGCGTGGTCGCCAGCCGTTCCCTCTTCGGCTCCTGCTTCGTGATCCTCAACGAAATCCTGCCGCGCTGGGGTGTGGAGACGGTGTTCGTCGACGGTCCGGACCTTGAGCAGTGGCGTGCAGCCCTCTCGGTGCCCACCACGGCCGTCTTCTTTGAATCCCCGTCCAATCCAATGCAGGAAATCGTGGACATTGCGGCCGTTAGCGAACTCGCCCACGCTGCCGGCGCCAAGGTTGTTGCGGATAACGTCTTCGCCACCCCACTGCTGCAGCGCTGCGGAGACCTCGGCGCGGACGTGGTGGTCTACTCCGGCACCAAGCACATCGACGGCCAGGGCCGGGTGATGGGCGGAGCCATCCTGGGCACCAAGGAATTCATCGACGGCCCGGTCAAGCAGCTCATGCGCCACACTGGTCCGGCGCTCTCCTCATTCAATGCCTGGGTCCTCACCAAGGGCCTGGAGACCATGGCGCTGCGGGTGAACCACTCGTCCGCCACGGCCCTGCGCCTGGCCGAATGGCTGGAGGCACAGCCCGCCGTCAACTGGGTGAAGTACCCGCTGCTCAAGTCGCACCCGCAGTACGAACTGGCCGCCAAGCAGATGAAGGCCGGCGGCACCGTCCTCACGCTGGAGCTTGCGACGATGGCCGGCCAGTCGGGCAAGGAGGCCGCCTTTGCGCTGCTGGACGCCCTGAAGATCATCGACATCTCCAACAACCTGGGTGACGCCAAGTCGCTGATCACCCACCCCGCCACCACGACGCACCGGGCCATGGGACCGGAAGGACGTGCCGCGATCGGGCTCAGCGATGGAGTGGTGCGGCTGTCCGTCGGCCTGGAGGACGCGGATGACCTCGTCGCCGATCTGGAGCAGGCACTCAAGCAGATCTGACTTCTTGATCTGGCTCTTCCGGGCCGGCGGTTTCTTACTTATGGTGGCGGGCCGTGAACTTGGGTTGCGCTGCACGTCCCTTCGTTTCCGGCGTCCTTGAAATCGCAGGTGCGGCACGGTTGAGTGGGTGGACCAGCAGGGTTTACCCAGGGTTTACACAGCCGGTCTTTCGGCTTCACAAACGCTGGGCAGACTCTAATAACACCGATGAACCGACCAAGCCCTGTCGGTTCAGCACCCCACCCAAGGACAGACGCACCGATGCGTTCGGGGCCGCGGCCGCGAAGACGCTGCGTGCAGCCTCCCTGACCGGAAGGACCGCCATGGCCGGAATATTCGAAGTTTTTGTTGACGCAGAGTCCCAGTTCCGGTTCCGGCTGAAGGCCCCCGACGGATCCGTGCTGGCCATCTCCGCACCCTTCGAGGACAAGCGCGCGGCTGCGGCCGGCATCGCTGACGTCCGCGAATGCGCCGGGACTGGGCTCATCACGGACCTCTCCCCGGCTGCAGCTCCGGTGACAGAGTCCGCTCCGGTTCAGCCGGCCGTTTCGACCCCCGCGCCGGTTCCCGCCCAGGCCCTCCCGGGGTGGCCGGACCACCGCAGGCAGGGTTTCGGCAAAAAGCGCACCCCGTCGGAGGCTTCCGGTTCGCCGCTGTGCCGGCCGGCGGCCCCGGCAGAGCCGGCCCGGTGGACCGGGGCCGCTTAGCCGCCGTTGCAACCTGCTCCTCAGCAACTGCCGGACGTCATGAAGAGCCAGCGGGACTCCGCCGGATAGAGCCGCAGGGCCGCCCTGACCTCGTGCGACGCCGTCACAGCTTGAGTACCGCACGACGTAACAGGCGCCTGGACGGTTTTACTTAGGCAAGCCTTAACTAATATCCTCTTCCGGTGACCACGCAGCTTGATTTCGCGCGGGTGCCCTTCGCCGCCGATCTGGCCGGCCACGGGGACAGGCCCGCCGTTATTTCCGACAATTTCACTCTCACCTACCGGGACCTGGTGCGCAGGGTTGATGCGCTCGCCCTCCGGCTGGGCACGCAGCGGCGCCTCGTGGCACTGGCTGCAGCGAACGACGTCGACTCGCTGGTCGCCTATCTCGCCGCCCTGGTCGGCGGCCACCCGCTGATCCTGCTGCCGGAGGACAAGCCGGCGGCACTCGAGTCCCTGGTGGCCGCGTACGACCCGGATGTCGTGCTGCGCTCCGCCAACGGGGAGACCGTGTTTGAGGAGCGCAGGCCCGGAACCAGGCACGAACTCCATCCGGACCTCGCACTGCTGCTCAGCACGTCCGGTTCCACGGGTTCGCCCAAGCTGGTGCGCCTGTCCTCCGCCAACCTGCAGGCCAATGCGGAGTCGATTGCCGAGTACCTGGACATCGGCCCGGCAGACCGCGCCGCAACCACTCTGCCGGTGTCCTACTGCTACGGGCTATCCGTAATCAACAGCCACCTGCTGCGCGGTGCAGGCCTGGTGCTCACGGACCTGTCCGTTGTTGACCCGTGCTTCTGGGAGCTTTTCCGTACCGGCGGGGCGACGTCGTTCGCGGCGGTGCCGTACACCTTCGAACTGCTGGAGCGGGTGGGCTTTGCCGATATGGACCTCCCCAGCCTGCGCTATGTCACGCAGGCGGGAGGCCGGCTTGCCCCCGAACGAGTGCAGAGCTACGCCGAACTCGGCCGGCGGAAGGGCTGGGAGCTGTTCGTGATGTACGGCCAGACTGAGGCCACCGCCCGGATGGCCTACCTTCCGCCCGCGCTGGCCGCCGAGCACCCCGGCGCCGTCGGCATCCCGGTGCCGGGTGGCGCCTTCCGCATCGAGCCGGTTGACGGCCTCGAGGACGGCGAACTCGTCTACACCGGGCCCAATGTCATGCTCGGCTACGCCGAGACACCGGAAGATCTCGGCGCCGGCCGCACGGTCCACGAACTCCGCACCGGCGATCTGGCCCGGAAACACCCCGCGGGCGTCTATGAAGTGGTCGGGCGGCGCAGCCGGTTCGTCAAGATCGTTGGCCTCCGGGTCGACCTCGGCCAGGTGGAGCGCATCCTGGGCGATCTCGGCGTCGAAGCGGCGAGTGCCGGAACCGACCAGGGACTCGTGGTCGCCGTCGAGGGCAGCCACGACACCCAGCTGCTGTCCAAGGTCCTTGCCCAGGGCATCGGGCTGCCGCGTGCGGCCCTGGAGCTGCACGCCGTCGAGCATCTCCCCCGCCTGGCCACCGGAAAGGTGGACTACCCGGCGGTCCTGGCGCTCTCAACACCAGCGCTCTCTGAGACGGCGCCGGCCGGTGCCGGGGCGGACGGCTCCGGGACGGACCGCTCAGGACCGGACAACGTGCGGCGGATCTTCCGGGACACCCTGGAGCGCACCGACATCGGAGACAGCGACACGTTCGTTTCGCTCGGCGGCGACTCGCTGTCATACGTGGCCACTTCCGTACGCCTGGAGCAGCTGCTGGGGCACCTCCCGCCGAACTGGCATGTGACGCCGGTCCGCGACCTGGAACAGCGCACGGACCGGAAAACTGGCGGAACGATGCGGCGGTTCTTTGCCCCGGTCGAGACCAGCATCGTGCTGAGGGCGGTGGCGATTGTGCTCATCGTCGGTACCCACGTGGGGCTGATGAAATGGCCGGGCATGGCCCATGTGCTCATGGCGGTGGCCGGCTACAACTTTGCCCGGTTCCAGCTCAGCGGGGAACGGCGTCCCCGGTTCAGGCGGCAGCTCACCAGCGTCGCCAGGGTGGCGCTGCCCAGCATGGCGTTCATCGGAGTGGCCTACCTGATCACCGACCGGTATACGCTGGCCAATGTCCTGCTCCTGAACTCCATCGTCGGGCCGGAAGCTGTGACCACGGAGTGGCACTTCTGGTTCATCGAGGTGCTGGTCTACATCCTCCTGGGCATGACGGCCCTGCTGGCCATACCCTGGGCGGAACGGGCGGAGCGGCGGTTCCCGCTGCTCTTTCCGCTTGCCCTTACGGGCCTCGCGCTGCTCGCGCGCTACGACATCGTGGATCCGGGTGTACCCCACCCGTCGCCGACCCTGTGGCTGTTCGTCCTGGGTTGGGCCGTTGCCCGGACCCGGACGGTGGTTCAGCGGTGCGCGGTGTCAGTCCTCGCGATCCTCACGGTGCCCGGGTGCTTCTTCGGGGATACGAACCGTGAGCTGACTCTTGTTGCCGGAATCCTGCTGCTCACCTGGCTGCCCACCCTTCCCGTGCCCAGGGGGCTGCAGCGCCTGACAGTGCTCCTGGCCAGCGCCTCCCTCTACGCGTACCTGGTGCACTGGCTGGTCTACCCGCTGCTGGCCGCAACCAGCCCGGTCCTTGCCGTGGCGGCGTCCCTGGCGGCCGGCGTGTCCTACTGGGCGCTATGCACTCGGGTCATGGGCCTGTTGAGCCGGAGTGGCTGGCGGCCGTTCCGCGGAAGGCTCAAGCAGCCGTAAGCTCAAACGGCCTGAAGCTCGCGGGCTGCCACGGCGGAGATGAGTACGGAGCCGGCAGCCGTGACGGGGTCAATGACGGGAATCCCCAGCCTGCGCCGCAGGACGTCCGTCATGCCGATGCTCGTCAGCCCGGTGCTGGCCTCGAGAATGACAGCCGCGCCGGCATCCACCAGCATCTGAGCCGCCGCAAGCGCGTCGAAGATGCCTGTTGGCAGGAGGAAGCCGTCCGGCGTCTCCACACTGTCGGGGCCGTCGATCAGGAGCATGCGGTCGCCAAGGGCGTCGGAAATGGGGCCGGGCACTGAGTGCTTGAGGCCAAGCACTCCCACCCGGCCGCCGAGGGCGAGGGCTGCGGCAGCCGCCGCGGAGCCGGCACCGATCACGGGAATGTCCAGCAGGGCGCGCACCTCCGGCAAACCGGGATCGGCGGCGCAGCTGATGACCAGTGCGTCGACGTCCGGCGCCATATCCAGGGCGAGCTCCACAACCTTGGGCACCGCACGCTGAAGCGAGTCAGCGTCATGGACTCCCGAGGGCTGGTCCGGAATGCACCGGGTGGTGACATCGAAGCCGAAGGTGTCGCGGAGCAGCTTTCCGTGCGAGTTGAGCAGTCGCCGGTCTGTGGTGGTTAAGGCCCTGATGATTCCTACGCGCATGGTCTGTTCCTTCCGCCGCGCGGTGCTTGTCATGCCACACTAGCCAGCCGACGTTTCACGTGGTTTACCGGAAAATGACCATCGGAAACATCCCGGCCCAACGAGCGAGGACTGCGCGCGGTCACTGCGCGGAGTCAGAGCTGCCGGACGCGCAGGAGTTCCGGGGCGTCCGCGGCATCCGGGCCGACGTACTCCTCGGTTCCCTTGTGGGTGGCGCGCACGGCGTGCGCGACGACGGCGCCCAGCCCACCGTCGTCGGGCTCTGCCTTGGCCAGCACCACCTGGCGGATGCCGCGCTGTTCAGCAGCGCCGGTGCCGCGTGCGAAGATGGCCTCGACGCCGTGCCGGGCCAGTTCAATTTCGCCGTTCTCGGTCAGCACGGGCTCCAGGAAATCGACCAGCGAGTTCACCACGTCCCGGGCAGGCACGGGCCGGAAGCTGCCGAAATCCAGGAGCTCGCCGCGCAGCCCAAAGTTGCTGGCCTGCCAGGCGGCCATCCGCAGCAGCACCGTTGGCACGGGTGCCGGCTCCACACCCTCACGCCATTCCCGGC
The DNA here is from genome assembly GCF_003261175.1 of Arthrobacter globiformis. Taxonomy (GTDB): domain Bacteria; phylum Actinomycetota; class Actinomycetes; order Actinomycetales; family Micrococcaceae; genus Arthrobacter; species Arthrobacter globiformis_A. The sequence goes on from NZ_QLNP01000017.1 coordinate 103,448, forward strand.
ATGCCGATTCCACGAGCGCACGGACCAGGACGGCGATCAGCGCCGCATCCTCGGCGCGGAGGCAGACGTCCGCCACCCGCACCTCCACGGTGGGATGGTTCCGGGAGAGACGTGCGTCGAAGTAGATCATCCCCTCGTCCAGCACCACTCCGGTATCCAGCAGCCGGCCCACCACGCGGCGGTAAGTGGACAGGTTGCCGTAGATGGCGGACGGGCCCGACGACGGCCAGCGGTTCCACGCCTGCGTCCGGTAGCTCTCGAATCCGGTTGCAACGCCGTTCCAGAACGGGGAGTTGGCACTGAGCGCGATCAGGACGGCCAGCTTGTCCCGGATCCTGTCCAGCACGGCCACGCCTTCGTCCGGGGATTCGATGTAGGTGTGCACATGGAAGCCGCAGGTGAGCTGCTCCTGGGCGGTCAGGCCGAACCGTTCGAGCATCCTGGCGTAGCGCGGATCCGGCGTGGTGTGGCTGGAGAGGGCCAGCGGCGAGGTGGCCAGGGCGGCAATCCGGGCACCGTGGCCTTGCGCGGCTTCGTCCGCCAGTGCCCTGCCGGCGCGGATCTGGCGCAGCAGTTCCGCATGGTCCAGGCACGGACGGGTCTGCGTCTCGATCTGTTCGAGCTTGAGTTCTGCGCTCAGGCCCATCTCGTCGTCGTCGCACTTGGGTTCGGTCTTTTTCTTCAGCAACCGGGGCCTGCCCGGGGCGTCGTCGGCAGCGAGTTTGCGTCGCGCCAGCAAGGCATCGGCGAGCGCCAGCGGCTCGCCGCTGTCCGGATCAACGATCAGGAGCTCTTCCTCAACGCCAAAAGTCCGCATGCCTACATTGTGCGCCAGACCAGCGGAAACGTCCCCGACATGACGAAGCGCGAACTGGCAGGTAACGCCCTCAAAATCGCTCGGAGGGGTCGTTATCTGCCAGTTCGCGCAGCGGTTTCGGGAGAACGTCAGTCCTGGAAGTACTCGATCTTGGCGCCGATGGTGTTGAGCCGCTCCGCGAGGTCCTCGTAGCCGCGCTCAATGACGTAGATGTTGCGCAGCTCGGAAACTCCGCGGGCCGCCAGCATCGCCAGGAGGAGGCAGGCGGCGGGACGCAGCGCGGGCGGGCAGCCAACCTCAGCGGCACGCCAGCGCGTGGGGCCGTTGACATAGATGCGGTGTGGGTCCAGCAGCTGGACCCGGGCACCCAGCTTGTTCAGCTCCGTCAGGTAGATCGCACGGTTCTCGTAGACCCAGTCGTGGATCATGGTCTGGCCCTCGGCGTTGCCCGCGATCACCGCGAAGAACGGCAGGTTGTCGATGTTCAGCCCGGGGAACGGCATCGGGTGGATCTTGTCCTCCGGCGCGCGCAGCTCGGAGGGCTTCGTGGTCACGTCCACCAGCCGGGTGCGCCCGTTGCGGGCCATGTACTCGCCGGAGACCTCCAGCCGCTGGCCCATCTGCTCCAGGGTGGCCAGCTCGATCTCCATGAATTCGATGGGCACCCGGCGGATGGTCACCTCTGAGTTGGTGACAATGCCGGCGGTGATGAGGCTCATCGCCTCGATGGGGTCTTCCGAGGGGAAGTACTCGATGTCGACGTCGATGGTCGTTTTGCCGGTGATCTTCAGCGTGGTGGTTCCGACGCCCTCGATCTCCACGCCCAGCCGCTGCAGGTAGAAGCAGAGGTCCTGGACCATGTAGTTGGGGCTGGCGTTGCGGATGACCGTGGTGCCGCAGCGGTGGGCGGCGGCCATGATGGCGTTCTCCGTAACGGTGTCGCCGCGCTCGGTCAGCACGAAGGACCTGTCAAGTTGGTCCGTGGGAGGTGCCTGCACGCTGTAGAAGCCCGAGCTGGCCTCAACGGACAGACCGAACTGCCGCAGTGCCTGCATGTGCGGCTCAACGGTCCGGATACCCAGATCGCAGCCGCCGGCGTAGGGCAGCCGGTATTCATCGGTCACATCAAGCAGCGGACCCAGCAGCATGATGACGCTGCGGGTCCGGCGCGCAGCCTCGGCGTCCATGGAGGCCAGGTCGAGATTCGCGGGCCGGCGGAGGCGGAGGTCGTTGTCGTTGAGCCAGGTGCATTCGACGCCGATGCTGCTAAGAACCTCGACGATTCGGTTGACTTCCTCGATGCGGGCCAGCCGGCGCAGCGTCGTGGTGCCGCGGTTGATGAGGCTGGCACACAGAAGAGCGACCCCGGCGTTCTTGCTGGTGTTGACGTCGACGGACCCCGACAGCGTCCTGCCGCCCTCGACGCGGAGGTGGGTCATCTGCGATTTGCCGAGCTGGACAAAGCTGCGGCCGAAGATGGCCTCCAGGCGCTGGATCATTTTCAGGCTCATGTTTTGCTTGCCTTGTTCCATGCGGGCCACGGCGCTTTGGCTGGTGCCGAGTTCCGCGGCCAACTGGCCCTGGGTCCACCCCTTCTGACCGCGGGCGTCGCGGAGCAGAAGACCAACATGTTCAACAGTCTGTTGTGTCATGCGAAAAATATATCAGATATGAGTTATTTCGTCGCCTCGTGGGGCTGCGACAGGGCACCCAAGCCCGCGGTGTACCCGTTACGCGCATAAGCATTCAATAACTGTCTGCGGCAGTGGGACACTACCTGTGACGGCCTCCGTAGCCCCGGCCAAGGACGGTGTCCGGCCTTGACCGGGCCCTGCATCCGGGAGCAAGCTAGCGGTACGTGTTGCGGCCATAAGGGGATGGGAGGCCGCCGTGTCCATTTTCAGGTCCGCCGCGCTCGGCAGGCTCCGCCCCTCCGGGCGTCCGGCTTCAGCGCTGCTGTCCTTCGTGGTGGCTACAGCCATAGGCTTCATCCCGGGACCGAGGCTCGACGACGGCGCGTCGCCGGCACCCGAATCAACCGTCACCCAGGCCTCGCCCCGGGCTTCAGCCACTTCCAGCAGCGCCGCGCAGGCGCAGCCGCCCGCGTCCCCGCAATCCCCCGGGCCGGCGGCCCGTCAGCCCACAGAGCCGCCAGAGTCCGGCAGGGTCCCCTTGGGCAACGATGTCTCCTGGCCGCAGTGCAGCGGCGAGCTGCCCGACGACCCTGCGTTCGCGATTGTCGGAGTCAACAACGGGCGCGCCAACACCACCAACCCCTGCCTCCACCAGCAGCTTGACTGGGGGGACGACGCAGTTGGCGGGACCGGCCAGCCCCGCCTTGCGCTCTATGTGAACACTGCGAATCCCGGGCTGCGGGGCTCCTGGTGGCCGGTAAGCAACGAGTACGGCGGCAAGGCCGTGGCCAACCCCTACGGCACCTGCCAGGGCAAGGAGGACGCGGCCTGCGCTTACATGTACGGGTACGCAAAGGCCTTCGACGACGCCTACCTTCGGACCATCTCCGTCCCAGAGACATACCTCTGGTGGCTGGATGTCGAGACCGGCAACAGCTGGTCAGGCGACAGGAACGCCAATCGGGCGGACCTCGAGGGCATGACCGATTTTTTCCACAGCATCGGGGCCAGGGTGGGCATCTACTCCGCGGCGCGGCAGTGGGGACAGATCGTGGGCGAGGTCGGTTCTGCCAGCAGCCTCTACTCCCTGCCAAGCTGGCTGGCCGGGGCCCGCACTGCCGCCGACGCCAGGGGCATGTGTTCCGCACCGCCCCTTACGGCGGGCGGCCAAGTAGTCCTCACCCAGTTCGTGGCCGGCGGCTTCGACTACAACCACTCCTGCACTTGACGCACGCCGCGAACATTTAGACTCTGCCCATGGATCACACCTGCAGCGTCCGCCCGGCCGCCCCCGAGGACGCCGAGGCCCTGGCCCGGCTCCACTTGGAATGCTGGCGCGAAACGTACACCCACCTGCTGTCACCCGGCTTCATGGCCAGGCAAGGCGTGGAAGAGCGGCTGGCCATGTGGCGGCAGCTATTGGCTGGCCCGCATGTGGGCCGGCAGTTCGTAGCGGACGACGCCGGGAAACTGGTGGGGTTTGCCGGTTCCCTTCCGCCCGCGGAGGGGCTGCGGGAGCAGACCGAGCTCTGGGGCATCTATGTCCTCGCGTCCCACCATGGCAGGGGGCTCGGCCGGGCCCTGCTCGAGGCTGCAATCGGGAGCGAGGCGGCTGCGCTGTGGGTCGCCGAGGACAACCCGCGCGCCCAGGCCTTCTACCAGCGGCACGGCTTTGTCTTCACCGGCGCCAGGGACACGATCAAAGACTGGGAGGGGCTGGCCGAGGTCCGGATGGCGCGCCCGGCGGGTTAGGTGCCCTCCAGCCACACCATGTTCCAGGTGCCGGCCCACAGCGCCGCAGCCACGGCACCGGCAGCGATCAGCACTCCGCCGAGCACCACCCAGACGTCCAGCACGCTGAAGGTGGACACGCGGGCCCAGGTCCGGCTGGCCCCGCCGAACCCACGGGCCTCCATCGTCACGGCAAGCCGGGTGGCGCGGCGGATGGCCTGGACCAGGAGGCCGAAGCTCTGCCCCAGGGTGGCCCGCATCCGTTGCCACGGGTTGCCGCGCGATCCGACGCCGCGGGCGCGCCGGGCCATGCCGATGGTCTGCCATTCCTCGGCCATCAGTCCGACCAGCCGCAAGGCCGCCAGGGTACCCAGCACAAAGCGGTGCGGCAGCCGCGCCTTTTGCGCCAGGGCGTCCGCGAGGTCGGTGGGATCGGTGCAGCTCATCAGCAGCACCGCAGGCAGGGCAATGGCCAGCCCCCGCAGCAGAAAACCCAGCCCCAGCTGAAGGGAACCTTCACTCACGGACCAGATGCCGACGTCGAGCAGTATCCTCCCGCTGTCCGGCGACAGGATGGAGGTGCTCCAGCCGCCCACGGCGGCCGCAAGGATCAGCGGCCAGCCGCGCTGCCACAGCAGCGAAAACGTCAGCCCTGCCAGCGGGAAGACCAGCAGCTCGCACGCGAGAGCCACCGACGCCGACATCCAGTCGATGGACAGCGCCAAAACCAGGGTGATCAGGAAGACTGCTGCGAATTTGGCCAGCGGATTGGCGCGCGTCAGTACCGCCCGGTTTCCGGCAAGTGTCAGTGCGTCCCTCATGTTGCAGCCTGCTCTGGCGTCGGTTCGGCAGGACCTGGCGCGTTGTTGCCCAGCCCGGACCCCAGCCGCAGCTCAGTGCCGCCGAGCACCTGGGTGAACTCCTCGTCGTGGGTCACGGACACCACGGCTGTGCCGGCATCGAGCAGCTCCGAAAGGAATGAGGCAAGCTCCGCCCAGGTGTTGGCATCCTGGCCGAAGGTGGGCTCGTCCAGCACCAGTACCTGCGGGTGTGCCGCCAGGACGGTGGCCACGGACAGTCTGCGTTTCTCCCCGCCGGAGAGGGTGTACGGGTTGGCGTCCACGAGATGCGTGAGGCGCAGCCGCTCCAGCAACTCGTCGACGCGCTCTTCCCCGTGGCCCAGATGGCGGGGGCCGAACTGCAGCTCGTCCAGGACGCGGCCGGTGACGAACTGGTGTTCGGGTTCCTGGAACACCGTGCCGATCCGGGCGATCAGCTGCTCGGCCCTCCACTTGTAGGGGTCAATACCGGCCCCGCCGCTCAGTTCAACCGTCGCGGAGACCCTGCCGTCCACCGGCGGCAATAGCCCGGCCAGGGTCAGCGCAAAGGTCGACTTACCGGCACCGTTGGGACCTGTGACGGTCAGCGCCTCGCCCGCCCGGACCTGCGCTGTGACGTCACGCAGAACGGGCTCAGGGGGTACGGGGCGGAAGCCGCGTCGGCGTGGACGTTCCCGCGACACGGAAAGCTTTTCGGCCGCCAGCAGCAGCTGGCCGGTGCTATGTCCGGAGGACGGCGGAGCGCCGGTGGCCGATCGGCGTCGGGTCTCGGGAACGTAGCCGGGGACCCAGACGCCGGCGGCAATGAGCATCCCGCGCGCCTGCTCGAGAACCTCGTCCGGGGTCCCGTCGATCAGCACCGCGCCATCCGAGGCGGACCCCGGCTGCAGGACCACGATGCGGTCCACCAGGTCTTTCCAGGCAGCTACCCGGTGCTCCACCACCACCAGGGTGGCCCCGGTCTTGTCGAGGCAGCGGCCCACGGCATCCCGGACTTCGAGGACGCCGTCCGGGTCGAGGTTCGCGGTGGGCTCATCCAGCAGGATGAGTCCCGGCCGCATCGCCAGGATGCCGGCGAGCGCCAGGCGCTGCTTCTGGCCGCCGGACAGGGCCGACGTCGGGTGGGTCAGGGGAAGGTGCGAGAGTCCGACGTCGTCCAGCGCCTCATGCACGCGGCGCCAGATCTCCTCGCGGGGCACCGACAGATTCTCGGCGCCGAAGGCGACGTCGTCGCCGAGGCGCGAGAGCACCACCTGCGTTTCCGGGTCCTGCTGCATGAGCCCGGCGCGGCCGCGCCGGGAACGGGGCGGCGCGCCGTCGATGAACAGCTCTCCGCTCTCGTCGGCGTCGTCCCGGTCGGGAGTCCCGGCGTCGTCCGCGTCATTGTCCCCCAGCACGCCGGCCAGGGCGTGAAGCAGCGTGGACTTGCCGGCTCCGGAAGGGCCCAGCAACATGACCCGCTCACCGGGGCGGATGTCCAGGTCGAGGGCATGGACGGCCGGTTTGGTGCGGCCGGCGTGGCGCCAGCCCCAGCCGCGGGCGGTGACCGCGGCGGGGCGAACGCCGGCGTCGTCTTGTCCGGGCATTAGGAGAAGACGGGCTCCGTGGCTGCCTTGCGGGACGCGAAGGAACTCAGCACGCCGGTCCTGGCCAGGCCTCGGGCGGCGATCCAGGACAGGGCGCCGGCGATGACCGCACCGGAAATGGCGCAGAACACGATGTATGCGAGCTTGTCGCCGGCGGCGTAGGCGATGTTCCAGCCCCAGGGGGCGAAGGAGTCGTTGAGCCCGCAGAACAGTCCGGCGCCGGCCCCCGCAAGCAGTGAGGTGGGCAGGTTGAACTTCTTGTATGCGAAGGCGGCGAACACAAGTTCCGCCCCCAGGCCTTGGAGAACTCCGGAAATGAGCACCGTGGTGCCGTACTGCGAGCCCATGAGCAGCTCGCCGGTGGCAGCCACACCCTCGCAGAACAGGGCCGCGCCGGGCTTGCGGATGATGAGCATCCCCAGGACCGCCGGAATCATCCAGCCGCCGGCGTAAAGGCCGGTCAGCGGAGGGTAGACGGCGTTGACTGGGGTGGAGATGAGGTTCGCGCCCTGGGACCAGGCCCAGAAGATGACGCCGCCGGCAACGGCGATGAGCGCCGCCACGACGATGTCCGCCACGCGCCAGCTGTGGCTGGTCTTCTTGATTGCTGCAGTTGTCATGATGGTCCTCCTGAGGAACAGGAGGGGAAAGCGTTCCCCCGGCTGCGGGTGGCTGGGCCTCGCGCTGCCGGGCACTCTGAGAACTCGACTCCCTTGCGCCGGTACTAGCCGGATCAGGTTCGAGGGTCTGCGGCTGTCCGCACTCTCAGCGCCCTTCCGCGGTTGCGCTGGCAGTTGCCTTTGCATCCCGACGGCGGCGCTCCCCTGTCGTGATAAATCTGCCCTTGTGGGCTGATCCAGTTTACACCTCGCCCGGCCCGGAAACCGGGGACCGCTGTCACAATGCGGGAGTTTTCATGCGGCGTCGCGACAGCGGTCCGGAGTAGATTGGGGCCATGACGCAACAGGACTCCGGCAGCGCTGCCCTGCCCGCCTTTGACCCCGATTCCTCCGCGGAACAGCCGACGGGAGCCTTGGAAGCCCTGATTGGGCAGATCGAAGGGGAGGTCGCTGAACTGCAGTTCCCAAGATTCAGCAAGGACGATGCACTGGCACTGGGCCTGGAACTCGTGGAACGGGGCAAGGAGGACAACCTGCCCATCGCCATCGACATCACCAAGGGGGAGCAGGTGCTCTTCCATGTGGCACTCGAGGGTGCCACCCCGGACAACGAAGGCTGGGTGCGGGCCAAGCAGCGGACTGCGGTGCGCTACGAGGAACCGTCGCTGCTGGTGGGCCTGCGCGGCAGGGCCGGCGGCGGACGGATCGAGGACAACGCCTGGTTTGACCAGTCGACCTACGCTGCCCACGGCGGAGCCTTCCCCGTCTATGTGCGGGATGTGGGGGCGGTGGCTGTGGTCACCGTATCCGGGCTGCCGCAGAAGGCGGACCACGACCTCGTGGTACAGGCGTTGCGGGAGATCCACCGGTCCATGCGGCTAGGCTAAGGAAAGACCAGTGTTCATCACGCGAGGAGTTCCGCAATGAGTTTCTTCATCAAACTGCTTGGCACGGGCATCAGCCTGCTGGCAGGGTTCGCCGGCACCAAGGCCGTCGACACCATCTGGGAAAAAATCACGGGCCGGAAGCCCCCCAAGGGTGACAAGGACGACGTACCCACCACGCTGCGCACCGCCCTCACGTTCGCCCTCGTCTCCGCCTCCGTGAGCGCGGTCATCCAGGTGCTGGCCAACCGGGGCACCCAGCGGGCCATCACCCGCTTCGCCAAGACCCAGGACATCGTCTAGGCCTCCCCGTTCGTCGCGTCTGTCGCGACCGACCCGTTGCGGCCCCCCACACGGGGGTGGTTTGCCCGCAGCCCATTCCGGGCCGAGACCGGGTTTCTCCAAGCACGGCAGGCCATACTGTTTCCGTTGTGGACCTGGCAGTGCTGATGACCTCGGCCGGGCTCACAACAGCCGGACCCGGCACCGCAGCCCGCGGTGCCGGGTCCGTTCGCGTCCTGCCCCGGCGGCCCACCGCGTGCCCCTGGAAGGCCGTGAGCACGGTCTCTGCAAGAGCAGCGCGGGTCCCCCCACGGCACGGGAAGAAGCCTTGAATGCCAAGGTTTTTCCAACCTGGAAACCGAACGTTTTTCCAACCCCCACGATTTTTAGTGGATGCCATCAGCGTCTTACGAGGAGACAAAAATGGTACCCACACCACATTTCCTGTCAGCCCAACGCCTGACCTCCCTGCATCGCGGCCCCAGCCCTGCGTCCCGCCGCCGCGGCATTGCTGCCGCAACTGCCGTCCTGCTTGCGGCGACTGGGGCAGGAGCGTCCTTGGCGGCAACCCAGGTAACCCAGACGAACCCGACCAAGCTGACCGCCGTCGGACCCGTCAACACCGAGTACGGCTTCCCGTCCTGGTACGAGGACAGCAACAAGACGCGCCTCGAGCTGTGCCTGGACGCGGAGAACCCGCTTTGCGGTTTCCTGCCCGGGGACATCCCGGACGAGACTGCGCCCATTTCGTTCCCGGGAAACTTCCCGGAAGAGGCGTTCTACATGCTGGCCGGCTCCGAGCTGACCTTTCCCAACGGCGGCCGCGCCGTCCTGGTCCTTGGCCTGGAGGCGGCGTTCGCCAACACGGTCACCGAAGGCGACCAGGTGGTGTTCGGCCGGCAGCGTATCGTCGTCAAGGGTGGTCCGGCCAACGCCACCCTGACCTTCCAGCACCCCTACGGCACCATCACCATCGACACCGACGGCGCCGGTGACGGCAAGCTCGTCGAGGACGTCTCACCCGCAGCAGGCAACTTCACCACAGCGCTGAAGAGCAACATCGGCCCGTTCCTGAAATGGGATCCGGCCACCGCCCCGGCAGCGCCCAACGGGTACCTCGGAGACCCGGGCCAGGACCACACCGTCACCGGAAGCCCCACGGGCTACAACAAGTTCTCGGTCAACGGCGGTGGCCTGGCGCTGGAAACGGACCAGTTCACCGTGCAGGGCAAGATCTCCACCAACCAGGGCGTCAACACTGACAGCGCCGTCCTGAACGGCAACATGATCGACGTGTTCGCCAGCAGCGGCAACGGTGCCCAACTCCAAATCGATGGACAGGCCGGCGCCTTCAAAACCACCCCCATGCTCAGCGACCCCGACACCGGACGGTACTACGCCCGGGTCCAGGTCACCGGCACCGCACCGACGTCGGTCAAGGTCACCAACATTGGCGACAAACCCGCCAGCAGCAGCCAGATCAACGTCACCAAACCCAGCGGCGTCATGATCACCAAAGCCATCTACGACGGCACCAACCTGACCGTGGGTGCCACCTCCACAGTTGGCTACCCGCTCACCGTCACCGGTCTCGGAACCATGGAAGCATCGACCACCGGAACCGGCGCCGAGAAATCATGGCCAGTGAAAGCCCCACCGGCAACCGTCACCGTGAAAACGGCAGCAGGCGGCAGCGCCACCCTGCCCGTCACCATCTCGGGCGGCGCAGCGACCCCGATTGGGCTGGACCCGGTCACTCCCGCCCCGGACCCCGGACCCGTCACTGAGACCGGCGGCGGCACAGGCACCGGCACCGGCACCGGCACCGTACCCGGCGGAACCCAGCCCACCGCGGCGGTGGCCACCGCCGCTTCAACCACCATCACCCGCGGCGGAACCGTCCAGCTTGACGGCAGCGCCTCAACGGGCGCCGCCAGCTACAAGTGGCTCCAGGTCGGCGGACCCACCGTCACCATTTCCAGCGACACTGCCGCCAAGCCCACTGTCACGCTGCCGTTCTATGCCAAGAACACGGACATCGCTCCCCTTGCGGCCACCACCAACGGCCCGGTCCAGCTCCAGCTGGTCGTCACGGACAAGAACGGCATCGGCAGCGCCCCGGCAACAGTGAACCTGACGGTCCAGACCGATACAGTCACCGTCGCCGGCTCCCGGCACCGGCTCGGCACCGAGCTACGGATCACGGGCACCTCGACGCTGGCCGGCAACGCCGCCGTCCTGGTCCCGGCCACCACAGTGGTCATCTACGACACCACCCCGGTCAGGGGCGTCGTCACCTACACCAAGATCGGCACCGCGCAGGTGGACACCCTCGGCGCCTGGTCCTACCGGGCCAAGCCCGGGCCGAACCGGCAGATCACCAGTGTGATGGTCCAGTCCAGCCGCGGCGGCACCGCCACCGGAGTGCTCGCCACCCGGTAGATTCAGCGATCCGCCACCACGGGTGAGGCCCCGTCTGCACAGCAGACGGGGCCTCACCGTTCTAAGCGGTGCGGTTGCCGCCGTCGTCGGCCTCTGATTCCCGGGCCGCCTTGGCCGCCTTTTGTACCACGGCCTCCAGCTCGTCTTTGCTGAGCAGCTCCTTGTGGAGGTGCTTGGTACGGTAGCCTGCGCGGCCCACCATATGAGCGGAAACGGGGACGGTGAGCAGCTGGAAGATCCAGGCCACGAGCAACACCGGCCACACCCACCACGTCCGCAGCTGCAGGCCTACGGAGGCAAGGAGCAGGAACAGCCCCAGTACCTGGGGCTTGGTGGCGGCATGCATGCGGCTCATCAGGTCGGGAAAGCGCAGCAGGCCGATGGCGGCGGCAAGGGACATCAGCGCGCCCACCACCATGAATACGGCCGACACCGCGTCGATCACCGCGTCCACGAGATTGGGTTCAGGGTTCACTGGGCTGCTCCCGCCTGTCGGCCACGAACCGGGCCACCGTCACTGAGCCGATAAAGCCGATAACGGAGACGGCAACCACCAGCATCAGGTTGTTCAGGTGCCGGTTCACGGCCATGTCGATGCACAGCGCCGCGCCGAGGATGGCCAGCAGCACGTCCGCTGCGAGGACCCGGTCCAAGAGCGACGGGCCGCGGGCGATGCGGATGATCGCCCCCGCGGCGGCGAGGGCCAGCGCCACAGCCGTGACGGTGAGGACAACCCCCATCATGCGCCGACCTCCTGGTTCAGGGCGGAAAGCTCTTCCTTCGTTCCCATGATCCGGATGAGCCCCGCCTCGGTGTCCCTGACTTCCTTGCGCAGTTTGATGACGTCCTCCCCGTTCCGTACGTTCAGTCCGTGGATGTAGAGGGTGGACGTGGACCTGTCCACCTCCACCACCAGTGATCCCGGAATCAGGGAGATCACGTGGCCGGTGGCCGTCACCATCAGGTCCGAATGGCTCCGCAACGGAACGGCGACGACGGCGTTGGTCACTTTGGGCCCCTGGGCCACCGCCAGGTAGAACACCTGGCAGCTCGCGGCCACCACCCGGCCGAGGAACGCCACTGCGAACGGAACGGCCCGCAGTACGTTGAAGCGTCCGCTCAGCTCCACCGGCGGAAGGTAGAACAGGCGCGCCACGGCAACGGCCAGCAGGGCGCCGAAGAGCAGGTTGCCCGGGCTGAAGTCCTGCCAGAGTGCTCCCCAGACGATGACCAGCCAGACCAGCAGCGGCAGTTCCTGCCGCAGGGACACCCTCCGCCGGCTCACTTTCCGCCTCCGCCCAGCGCCGCGGCCGGGACGAGCGCGGCGTCACCGAGCACCGCCTGGATGTAGGCGGACCTGTCGAGCATGGCTGCGGCAGACTGGTCCGCCACTCGGAAGAGCGGCCCGGCGAAGACGGTGAGCGCCACTCCCAGCACCACAAGGCCCAGCGTGGACCCCACCATGGTCCGCGGCAGCAAGCGAACCGCCGTCGCGCCGCCCTCCGGGGCGGTTTCCGTGGCGGGAACTGCCAGGAGTACCGGGTCGGGGTGCTCCGCGTCCTCGGCCTTGCGCCAGAACGCGCGGTTCCACACCCTGGCGACGGCCAGGAGGGTCAGGAGGCTCGTCAGCACGCCGCCGATCACCAGTGCGTAGGCCAGCGGGGTTCCGAGGCCGATACCGGCCTGCATCAGGCCGAGCTTGCCCAGGAAGCCCGAGAACGGCGGGATGCCGGCAAGGTTCATGGCGGGAACGAAGAACAGCAGCGCCAGCAGCGGGGACAGTTTGGCCAGCCCGGCCAGCCGGTCCACCGAGGAACTGCCGCCGCGGCGCTCAATGAGCCCGGTGACCAGGAAAAGGCTCGTCTGGATGGTGATGTGGTGCGCCACGTAAAACACGGCCGCCGCCAGGCCGGCCACCGAGGACATCGCCAAGCCGAACACCATGTAGCCGATGTGGCTGACCAGGGTGAAGGACAGTAGACGCTTGATGTCGCTTTGGGCGAGGGCGCCCAGGATGCCGACAATCATCGTCAGTAGCGCCACCACCATCAGGGGCGTGTTGAGGCTGTCCCCGGGGAACAGCAGGGTTTCCGTGCGGACCATCGCGTACACACCCACCTTGGTCAGCAGGCCGGCGAACACCGCCGTGACGGGAGCCGGCGCGGTGGGGTAGGAGTCCGGCAGCCAAAAGGACAGCGGGAACACGGCGGCCTTAATGCCGAAGGCCACCAGCAGCATGACGTGCAGGAGCGTCTTGGTGCCCTCGTCCAGCTCCGAGAGCTTGATGGCCAGGTCCGCCATGTTAATGGTGCCCGTTGCGCCGTAGACCATCGCGATGGCAATCAGGAACAGCACCGACGACACCACCGAGACCACCACGTACGTGACGCCTGCCCGGATGCGCGGGCCCGTGCCGCCGAGGGTCATCAGCACGTAGCTGGCGGTCAGCAGGATCTCGAAGCCGACGTACAGGTTGAACAGGTCCCCGGAGAGGAACGCGTTGGAGACGCCGGCCACGAGGATCAGGTACGTGGGGTGGAAGATCGACACCGGGGCGTCCTGGTCGCCGTCGGCCATGCCCTGCCCGGTGGCATACACGAGGACGGCGAGGCTCACCGCCGAGGACACCACGAGCATGAGCGATGAGAACTGGTCCACCACCAGGACAATCCCCCACGGCGGCACCCAGCCGCCGATGTTCACCGCTGCGGTGCCGCCGTTCCAGACGGACGCCAGGAGCAGGCACTCCAACAGCAGGGTGAGCGAGAGCAGGGCAATGCTCACCGCGCGCTGCGCGCGGGAATGCCGGATGAGCACGAACGTCAGCGCCGCCCCCAGGATGGGAAGTACGACGGCGAGCGGGGCAAGGCTTGCGAGGTTCACTTCGCGCCTCCTTCCGTGTCCGTGTCTGTGTCTGTGTCCGTGGTGAAGTTTGCGGAGCCGGGTTTCTCCTCCAGCGCCGCGTGCTCCGCCAGCAGCGTCCGCCCGCCTGCTTCGACGGTCGCCGTCGACTCGGCTGCTGCGGAACCGTCCGAGCCGAGCATGGGCAACGGGAACTCGGAGGTTTCCACGGGGATGACGGCGTCGTCCTCCGCATCGAAGCTGGGCGTTTCGGCAACGCGGCGGTCCTCGATGTCGTCCTGGATGTCGTCCTGCCGGGCAAGCAGCCAGGTCCGGTAGATGATGCCCAGCATGAAGGCCGTGACTGCGAAGGAAATGACGATGGACGTCAGGATCAGTGCCTGCGGCAGGGGGTCGTTGTAGGACCCGGGGTCCGTGTCCTTGCTGAAGAAGGGAGCCAGGCCGGCGTAGCCGCCGGTGGCGAGGATCAGCAGGTTGGTGGCGTTGGCCAGCAGCATCAGCCCCAGCAGCACGCGAGTGAGGCTGCGTTCCAGGATCAGGTAGATGCCGCAGGCGTAGAGCGCGCCCATGACGGTCAGCAGGGTCAGGTTAACGGTCATGCAGTGCCGCCTCGGGTTGATTCGGCCGGGACGCCGCCGGGCACTTCTTCGCTGGCCTCGTCCTGGATGCCCGCGGCGCCCTCCTGCGCGGCGCCGTCCTGCCCGTCCAGCTGCAGGGGACGTTCTTCAAAGTGCTCGTCGATCTCGGCGCCAAGGCTGCGCAGCACATCCAGCACCAGGCCGACGACCACGATGTAGACGCCGGTGTCGAAAATAGTGGAGGTGACGAACTTGATGTCCCCGAAGACCGGCAGCCAGAACTCGATAATGGCGCTCTGGAACACCTGGCCGCCCAGCAGCACTGGCGCGGCACCGGACAACGCGGCGGTGGCCAGGCCGATCCCGAGCAGGGTGCCGGCGCTGATGGGGGTGGCTTCGTGCAGTTCGAAGCGGCCACCCGCCAGGTAGCGCAGCGTGAGGGCCAGCCCGGCCATGAGCCCGCCCGCGAAGCCGCCGCCGGGGAGGTTGTGCCCGGCCAGCAGCAGGTAGAGCGAGAAGATGATCATCGAGTGGAAGACCAGGCGGGTGACCACTTCGAAGATGATGGAGCGGCGTTCCGGTGCCAGCGTGCGCCCGGCAACGAGCCAGGGGTCCCGTGCGGCCGCGGCGAACTTGCGGGTCAGCGCCAGGGCGGCACCGTCCCGAGATGATTTGTCCACGCCGTGGCGCCGGCCGACGGTCCCCTCAGCCACGGCGGACGCTGTGCGCAGCCGGTCCCCGCGGCCCCGGACGAAGATGAGGCTCGCCACGCCGGTCGCGGCGAGCGCCAGCACGGAGATTTCACCGAAGGTGTCCCACGCGCGGATGTCCACCAGGGTGACGTTGACGATGTTGAGCCCGCCGCCGCCCTCGTAGGCCAGCTGCGGGAACTCGAGGGAGACGGGCGTGGCGATCCGGGCACCCATGGCGTGGATGGCGGCGAAGACCATGGTGGCGCCGAAGGCCAGGCCGATGATCACGCGGACCACCCGGTACTTGCCGCCGGTGCGGTCGCGCAGCTCCGCCGGGAGGCTGCGCATGGCCAGCACGAACGCCACCAGGATGATTGTTTCCACGAGCATCTGCGTCAGGGCCAGGTCCGGGGCGCCCTGCAGCGCGAACATCAGGGCGATGCCGTAGCCGGTGACCGAGACCATGAGCACGGCAAGGAACCGCTTGTTGGCCCGGACGGCGGCTAGCGCCCCGATCACGATCCCGGCGCCTGCCACCAGCTGCAGTGGCGAGTTGGGGTCGACGAAATACAGCCCTTCGGGAAGTGGCTTGTTCGCGGCGATCAGGGCGGCCATGGGCAGGACGAAGGCAACGCTGAGGATCACGGCCAGGTAGAAGTACAGCGAACCGCGCTGCGTGCGTCCGGTGATCCACACTGCGACGTCGTCCAGGGCACCGATCGTAAGCTGGTAGCCGCGGTCGGCGTCGAACCAGGGCGGAATGGCGCTCTGGATCCGGTCCACCAGCCGGCGTCCGTAGAACATCGCCGCGCCGGCGGCGAACGTGATGGCAGTCAGTCCCAAGGCTGGTGTCAGCCCGTGCCACAGCGCCAGGTGCCCCGCGGCACCCGCCGTGGAGCCGGCGTCGGACGTTCCTTCCGTCAGCTGCGTTCCCTCGATAAACAGGGCCGCGTACGGCTGGATCCAGGCGTCCACAGGCGCCGGCCACAGGCCGTACACGATAGTGAGGACGCTCAGGGCTGCCGGGGCTGCCAGGAAGGAGGGGCGAATGGCCTTGAACGGGGTGCGCTCGACGCCCGGCTTCACCGCGAAGGCGCCCCACATGAAGCGCGCGCTGTAGGCGAAGGTTAACACCGAGCCGAGCACCACGCCCGCCAGGATCACTGCGCCCCAGGGGCCGTAGCCGGGCGCCGAGGCGAAGTGCAGGAACGCCTCGAGCACCGATTCCTTGGCCACGAACCCGCCCAGCAGCGGGATGCCGGCCATGGATGCGGCGCCGATGCCGGCCACAATGCCGAGGGCCCGGGAGGAGCGGAAAACACCCGAGAGTTTGCGGATGTCGCGCGTGCCGGACTGGTGGTCGATGATGCCCACTACGAGGAAGAGGGTGGCCTTGAAGAGCCCGTGAGCGAGCAGCATGGCGAGGCCTGCGAGGGCGGCGTCGGGCTTTCCGAGCCCCACCACCATGGTGATGAATCCCAGCTGGCTTACGGTGCCGTAGGCCAGGATGAGCTTGATGTCCGTCTGCCGCAGGGCGCGGTAGCCGCCCACCAGCATCGTGGCCAGGCCGAGCCCGAGGACCATCGGCAGCCAGTAGGCAGTGTCGGTGAAGCCCGGGGCGAGGCGTGCCACGATGTACACGCCGGCCTTCACCATGGCGGCGGCGTGCAGGTACGCACTCACGGGAGTTGGCGCGGCCATGGCGCCAGGCAGCCAGAAGTGGAACGGGACCAGCGCGGATTTGGTCACCGCACCGACCAGGATGAGGACGACGGCGGCGGCCACGGCTCCCGCTGCCGGCCCGGAAACCAGCCCTGGTGCCTGTTCGAGAATGGCGGAGATCCGGTAAGTGCCGGCGCTGGCGCCGAGCATAATCAGGCCAACGAGCATGGCCAGGCCGCCGGCGGTGGTGACCATGAGGGCCTGCAGCGCGGAGCGGCGGGCCGCCAGCCTTGTCCGTGCATAGCCGATCAGGAGGTAGGACAGGACCGTGGTGAGTTCCCAGAAGATGAACATCATGAGCAGGTCGTCCGCGGTGACGAGGCCGAACATCGCTCCGGCGAACGCCAGCAGCTGCGCGCCGAACCCGCCGAGGTAGCTGTCCTTGTCCTTGAAATACCGTGCGCAGTACACCAGCACCAGGGCGCCCACGCCGAGGACCAGCAGGGACATGACCCAAGCCAAGGCATCCATGCGGAAGGCGAATTCGAGGCCGAGGCCTGGAATCCACGGGACTGTTTCGACGGGTGCGCCGGTTTCTGCGGGGGATCCGATTGCTACAGGGGCGCCGGCGCCGTAGACCGCGGCATGCTGGAACAACAGCCACACAAACGAACCGGCCGGCACAGCGGCCAGCGCATAAAACGAGTTGCGCCCGAACTTCCGGAAGACGAACGGCGCCACAGCGGCCACCGCGAAGTGCACGGCAAGGACTGTGATCACTGGTATCTCCGCAAAGTCAGAATTCGGTTATCAAAAGTTGGAGCTGGCGGTCATTCGTTGGGTTCGGTTCCGACAGTTTATCAAGGGGTACTGACAGTTTTCCCCGCGCTGGCCGGGCGCAGGGTAAGTTTCGCGAGATCACGGGAGGGTTGTTGGGTCCCTGTTCGCCACGGGCGGATAGCATCGGCCTATGAACTCCGCAGCCGCATCCGAGGCAACGCAGCCGCCGTCGGAACTTGAAGCAGGGGCGCAGGCGTCCAGCAAGGGCCGCGTCCTTGCCTGGGCAGCCTGGGACTGGGGATCGGCGGCGTTCAACGCGGTCATGACGACGTTCGTCTTCACCGTCTACCTGACGTCCCAGGCGTTCGGCGGCGAAGACCGCGCCTCGGCGGTGCTCGGTGGAGCCCTGGCCATTGCGGGCGCCGCCATTGCCCTGCTCGCGCCCGTCACGGGCCAGCGGTCCGATACCGGGGGCCGCCGCAAGCTCTGGCTGGGAGTCAACACGGCCGCCGTCGCAATCCTGACAGCACTGTGCTTCTTCGTCTTTCCCCGGCCCGAATTCCTCCTCCTGGGCGTGTCCCTGATCGCCCTGGCCAACGTGTTCTTCGAGTTCGCGGGCGTGAACTACAACGCCATGCTGGCGCAGATTTCCACGCCCCGGAACATCGGCAAGGTCAGCGGGTTCGGCTGGGGCATGGGCTACCTCGGCGGCATCGTGGCTCTGCTCATCGTGCTCCAGCTTTTCGTGCAGCCGCGCTTCGAGTGGTTTGGCGCCTCCACGCAGGACAGCCTCAATATCCGGCTGGTGGCCGTGTTCTCGGCCCTGTGGTTCGTCATCTTCGCGCTGCCGGTCATGTTCGCCGTTCCGGAGCTGCCCAAGCCCAAGCGGGCCGCAAGTCTCGGTTTCCTGGCCTCCTATGGACTGCTGGCGCGCAGGATCAAGGCGATCTACCGGACCAGCCCGCACACCATCTTCTTCCTGCTGGCCAGCGCCATCTTCCGGGACGGGCTGGCGGCGGTCTTCACCTTCGGCGGGATCATCGCGGCCGGTACCTTCGGCTTCGAACTGCCGCAGGTCATCTTCTTCGCCATATTCGGCAACATCGTGGCGGCCGCAGGCGCGGTCATCGGCGGTTTCCTGGACGACAGGGTGGGGCCCAAGGCCGTGATCATCGGGTCCCTCACCGGCCTGCTGGTCGCCGGAACAGTCATCCTGGTACTGGGCAACGACAACCACACGCTCTTCGGGGTGCCGTGGTCAGGGGCCACGACGTTCTGGGTTTTCGGCCTGTTCCTTTGCCTGTTTGTTGGGCCGGCGCAGTCCTCGTCCCGCGCATACCTGGCACGGCTGGCCCCGCAGGGCGAATCCGGTGAGCTCTTCGGCCTGTACGCGACCACCGGCCGCGCCGTCAGCTTCCTCGCCCCGGCCCTGTTCACGCTGTGCATCACCGTTGCCACTCCCCTGGTGGCTCAGGGGGACGCGCAGCGCTGGGGCATTTTGGGCATCATGGTGGTGCTGCTCGCCGGGCTGCTGGTCCTCGTGCCGGTCAAGGCCCCGAGCGACGTCGAGGTCGCCGTCGTCCCCCAGTCCTAGCCCACCCCTAGCGCGAACGTACACTTGCGGCCCCGGAGGGCGCGAAGTTTCAGCCGAAATCGCGGGTTCGCAGACTAGGCTGATGTTATGAACGTGGAAGAGACGGACCTCCCGGGTTTGGGCCGGCGCAAGGACTTCATGACAGCATCCGGCCGGCGCATCGGGGTGGTGGAACTCCGCGAGGGCCAGACCGAACTGTTCGTCTCCACGTGGGATGACCCGGACACCTGCCAGGCCTCGATACCGCTGACCGGCGACGAGGCGGCAACACTGGGGAATCTGCTCGGCGGTCAGCACCTCGCGATGAAGCTGACGGAGGCGCACAGGGAAGTTCCGGGGATCACCACGAGGCAGTTCTCCATCGCCCCGGATTCCCCGTTCCAGAACCAGCCCATGGGCAAGGCCTGCATCCGCACCCGGTGCGGTGTTTCGATTGTGGCGATCATGCGTGAAGGTGAGGTGGTTCCCTCACCAGGTCCCGACGTCCTCCTTCACCCCGGTGACCTGCTGGTCGCCGTCGGCACCCAAGAAGGCCTGGACGCTGCGGCCGACATCCTGCGCAACGGCTGACCGTCATGGACCGCGTGGCCCTGACGCTCATCGAACTGGGGGCGGTCGTGTTCTGCCTCGGCCTGCTGGCCAGGCTGGCGGGGCGGATCGGGATGTCCCCCATTCCGCTGTACCTGGTGGGCGGGCTGTGCTTCGGTGCGGGCGGCGTGGTGGAACTGAGCGGCATGAAGGAGTTCTCCCACCTCGCGGGGGAGATCGGCGTCATCCTGCTCCTGCTTATGCTCGGTCTGGAATATACGGCAACGGAACTGGTGACCGGCCTCCGCAGATCGTGGAAGGGCGGCATCCTCGACTTCGTCCTGAATTTCGTGCCGGGGGCTGCGCTGGCTGCGCTGCTCGGGTGGGGAGTCGTCGGCGCCATGGTCATGGGCGGCGTCACATATATATCGTCGTCGGGCATTGCGGCCAAGGTCATCACGGACCTTGGCCGTATCGGTAACAGGGAAACGCCCGTGGTCCTCTCGATCCTCGTTTTCGAGGACCTGGCCATGGCGATTTACCTGCCGATCCTCACCGCCACGCTTGCCGGGGTCAGCTTCCTCGGCGGCATGCAGACCGTGGGCGTCTCGCTGGCCGTTGTCACCGTGGTGCTGCTGGTGGCCCTGCGGCACGGACACCACGTCTCCAAAGCCGTGCACAGCGAGAATTCCGAGGTTTTCCTGCTCAACCTGCTCGGCGCCGCCCTTCTCGTGTCCGGCCTGGCGGCCGCGCTCCAGGTGTCCGCCGCGGTGGGCGCCTTCATGCTCGGCATCGCCATCTCCGGCGCCACGGCGCACAGCGCAACGCGGATCCTCGAGCCGCTGCGTGACCTCTTCGCGGCCATCTTCTTCGTGGCGTTCGGGCTCAACACCGACCCCGCCTCCATCCCGCCGGTGCTGGCCTGGGCGCTTGTCCTGGCGGTTGTCACCGCTGCCACCAAGATCATCACCGGAGCCTGGGCCGCGAAGCACGCAGGCATCGCACGTCCGGGTCGTTTCCGCGCCGGAGCCGCGCTGATAGCACGCGGCGAGTTCTCCATCGTCATCGCCGGCCTCGCCGTGACCTCCGGAGTGGTGGCGGACGAGCTCGCCGCCCTGGCCACAGCCTACGTCCTGATCATGGCGGTCCTCGGCCCGTTGGCTGCCCGCTACATCGAGCCGCTCGTCAAGAAGTTCTCCCGCCCGGCGCGGCCGGAGCCGGTCCCGGCCTAGACTTGTGCGCACGTGACCGCCTCGGATTGGGCCGCGGCGTTCGTCGAAACGTGAGCTCTCGACGGTTTCGAAGCCGTTAAGCGATGAGATCTCACCTCTCGGCGCGCCACCCGCACCGCACCAACGCGTCCAGCACACGCTGAGCGCACCCGTCGAAGCCCCATGTCCTCACCTGCGACGCCGTGATCGTCACCGAAGTCCAGCCGATCGCCGCGATGGACTCATCCCGGCGGATGTCTGATTCGCGCTGGCGCGGTTCAAGGTGGTGCCTGCCGTCGTAGTTCACGGCCACTTTGAATTCGGGAAAAGCCTGATCCGGCCAGGCCAGTTCCCAGCCAGTTTCATCCGTGACCACGTAACCCAACTTCGGTTCGGGGAGACCCAGCCTGCCCAGTGCCAGCCGGAGCCGGGTTTCGGGCGCCGAGTCCGAGCCAACCCTGGCCAATCCCAGAGCCCTTTTGGCCTTGCGGATTCCCCGCGCACCGCTGCGGCCCTCCACCTGCTGCTGCAGATCGGCCAGGGAACACAGGGCAATTTTCCGTGGGCCAAAGCTTCGGGACTGGCTGCAGACGAAAAAATCAGCTGCAACCACCAGATCCTCGAGCTTAAGGATGGCGGCGAGATCCAGCCATGTCCGTGCCGGGCTCGTGACCGGAATGCCGTTGAGCTCCGTGACGTCGGCACCGAGTAACTCAAGCCGGTGGCCAGCCACCCCCTTCCGCACGGGCCGGTTTCCGCCGTCGAACCTCGCCAAATGCACCCGCAAGTCGGTCTGGACGCTCCACGGAAGCGGGCATCGCCACAGGCGGCCGGCGGTACCGAGGCAGCAGGCGGATGACGGACACAGCCCGGACAGTAGCCGACATGTGTGCGCGAAGTCCTGTTCGATGCCCCACGGCACGCGCACTCCACGGCTCGCCACCCGTAGGTCGCTGCGCCAGGCGCGGTGCGCGGCAACACCCGCAGAACGTTGCTCGTCGAGGGTGAAGGACCGGCCCGCGAGCTGGCCAGGCAGTGGCGACGGCTTTCTCATGGGCCATTGTGTGCACGTCCGGGCTGGTCCCCTGCGGTTATCCCCAGTGTGGAGGAGAGGTGACCAGGGCGCTCGTGCTACCGAGACGTGAGATCTCGACGCTTCCGAGGCTGCTAAGCGACGAGATCTCACCTCTCGGCGCGCAGAGCCCCGCGGGCTAAATGTCCGTGCGGTGGAAGTTCAGGTGGCTGCGGCTGGCGGTGGGCCCGCGCTGGCCCTGGTACCGGTTGCCGTACTCGCCGGAGCCGTAGGGGTACTCGGCAGCGGACGTCAGCCGGAAAAAACAGAGCTGGCCGATCTTCATGCCGGGCCAGAGCTTGATGGGCAGCGTGGCCATGTTGGACAGCTCCAGCGTGACGTGTCCGGAAAAGCCGGGGTCGATGAAGCCGGCCGTGGAGTGCGTCAGCAGGCCGAGGCGGCCCAGCGAGGACTTGCCCTCAAGGCGCGCGGCGATGTCGTCCGGCAGCGAGACGGTCTCGTAGGTGGAGCCGAGCACAAACTCGCCGGGGTGCAGGATGAACGCTTCACCCTCCTCCACCTCCACCAGCCGGGTCAGGTCGGGCTGATCCTCGGCGGGGTCGATGTGGGCGTACTTGTGGTTGTCGAACAGCCGGAAGAAGCGGTCGATCCGGACATCCACCGAGGACGGCTGGACCATCGCGGCGTCGAACGGATCGAGGACGATCCGTTCGGAATCAATTTCGGCACGAATGTCGCGGTCAGAGATCAGCACACCCTCAAAAATACCAGCCCCGTGCAGTACCGGAGTCTCGACGGCGAAGTCCTGTCACCGCCGTCGGCCGTCCCCGGCACGTGGGCGGGCGAGCGGCTACCCAGTAAATGCGCCCCAGCACAAGCGGAAAAGCCGGGTCTCAGTCTGCCGTCGTACGCTCTTCGATAACGCCGGGCAGCTTCTCAAGCTGCCGCACCGCTGCGCGAAGCCGGCCCCGGTATGCCGGGCGGACAAAGCTCCAGAAACTCTTGGACGGGGCCTCCAGCGCGAACCGCACCCGGGTTCCGGCGCGCTCGGTGCTGAGGTAAAAACCGCCGCGTAGGAGGGACGGGCCGGACACCACCTGGAACTGGATTTCGGCGCCGGGCCGGGCTTGGGTGATCTGGTAATCCCGTGCCACGGGGCGGCCCCGGGGACCGTCCATGGTGACCTGGTACCCGGCTCCCACGCTGCCGGCGCTGCCCGAACTGAGCCCTACGCTCCGGACATCGGTCTGCCATCTCGGTAGATTGGCGCCGTCCAGGAGGAATGAGTACACCGTCATGGCGTCGCGCGCAACGAGGACCTCGTGTTCTGCACCTGCCATGGGGATCCTTATCCGACGTCGGGCCCTGTCTTGCGTAGCCCGTTCCCCTGTACTGCAACTAACGAGATTCAGGATAGCCACCTGCGCCGGTCCGCGGCCGCGCACCGCCCGGGCCTTTACCGAACAGTTACGGGAGCCTCCGTGTCTGGGTTTGCCGATGCGCCCCGGGCCGCATCAAAGATGGCCGGCGGCGCCGCACAACTACGCTAAGCTAGGTTCTGCCCCGGGCAGTTTCCGGTGCGACTGCGGCTGTAGCTCAATGGTAGAGCGCTAGCTTCCCAAGCTTGATACGCGGGTTCGATTCCCGTCAGCCGCTCCAAACCTTCCTTGAATGCGCCTCTGGCGTCACGCCGCCCGGCGCACCACCCGCAGCAGTCCCCGCCGGTTCCGCAGGTCCACCTTCAGCGTCAGCTCGCCTTTGCGGGCAAGCACGACGGCGACAGTCGCCGCCGCGAGCGCCGGCACCCCTCCCGCCACCAGCAGCCCGGCGTGCGGATCCACGTGCTCGGCGATGAACCCGATGATGGGTCCGCCGAGGGCCTGTCCGCCGATCAGCACCATGATGTACAGGCTCATCACGCGGCCGCGGATGCCCATGTTGGAGCTGGTCTGCACCAGCTGGTTGGATGCGGTGAGGAACATCAGGCACCAGAAGCCGGACAGCACCAGGGCGGCGCCGAAGAGCGGCAGGGTGGGCACGGCCGCTGAAAGGCACAGCATCAGCCCGTACATGCCGGCCGCCAGGACCACGGACCGCAGCCGCAGCTGCCGCCGCCGGGTGGAGGCGATCGCCCCGGTCAGCGCCCCGAGGGCCACAAGTGCATTCAGCATCCCGTAGCCGCCGGCGCCGATGCTATACACGCGGTCCGCGAACGCGGCGAGCAGCACCGGCAGGCTCATGGCGAACACGGAGATGAAGCCCACCATGAGCCACGGCCAATAAATGGTGGGCTTGCTCAGCGCGTACCGCAGCCCTTCCCGCAGCATGCCCTTGGACTTGGGCGCCGGCGCGCTGACGAACAGCTCGTCGCGCCGCAGCAGCAGGAGCATGGCCACGGTGGAACAGCAGGCCGCGGCGTTGGCAGCGAACGCCCAGCCGGCGCCGACGGCGGTCAGCAGCACCCCGGCGATTGCCGGACCGATCAGGCCGCCCAGCTGGAACGTCGTCGAGTTCACGCTGATGGCATTGCGCAGATACCGGGGCCCCACCAGCTCATGGACGAACACCTGCCGGGCCGGCTGGTCCAGCACTGTGACGAGGCCAAGTACCAGCGCGATGGCGTAGACATGCCAGACCTCGATCATCCCGCTGAGCGCCAGGACGGCAAGAGCCGCGGCGAGGACAGCCGCGGCCGACTGACACGCAATGAGGATTTTGCGCTTGGAGAACCGGTCCGCGATCATTCCGCCCCACGGTCCCAGCAGAAGCGATGGCAGGAACTGCAGTGCCACTGTGAAGCCGACGGCGGTGACGGAGCCGGAGAGCTGGAGCACCAGCCAGTCCTGGGCGATCCGCTGCATCCAGATGGCAATAACGGCAACGAAGTGACCCATGGCGAAGAGGCGGAAGTTGGGAACCCGGAGTGAGATGAAGGTGTGACGCCACGGAAGGCGTTCACTGGCGACGGCGACGGGCTGGGTGACGGTGGCCAGTGGCGGCGGTGGGGGTGTCACAGGGGTTCCTCAGGTGAGCGGGCCGGCGGGGATGTCCTCAACGCTATGGCGCGCACCTTCAATTGTGGAAGACTATTGCTCCTATAACTATTATTGCCGAACGTAATGGTCGCCCGCCCTCGAGGAGCCCTCAATGTTCGAACCGGCCCAGCTCCGATCGTTCCTGGCCGTTGCCGAAACACTGAGCTTCACCAAAGCAGCAGAACGCCTGGGCCTGGCCCAGCCGACGGTCAGCCAGCACGTGCGCAAGCTCGAGGCCGCGGCCAAGCGGACGCTCATCAGCCGCGACACGAGGGACGTCAGGCTGACGGACAACGGCGATGCCATGGCCGGCTTCGCACGGAGCATCCTCGCGGCCCACGATGCCGCAGCCCGCTACTTTTCCGGTTCGGCCATGCGCGGACGGCTGCGCTTCGGCACGGCCGATGACCTCGCCATCACCGGGCTGCCGCGCATCCTGCGCGAGTTCCGGCAGATCTACCCGCAGATCAACCTCGAGCTCACCGTCGGCCAGAGCGACCAGCTGTACAAGCGCCTGAATTCCGGCCAGCTGGACCTCGTGTTCGTGAAGTGGGTGGCCGGCGCGAAGGACGGCACGGTGGTCCAGCACGATACGTTTTCCTGGGTGGGCCTCGAACAGACAGTGCTGGAACCCGGCCATCCGGTGCCGCTGATCGCCTATCCCGCGCCCAGCCTGAGCCGCAAGCTTGCCATCGACGCGCTCGAATCCGTGGGCCGGACCTGGCGCATTACCTGCACCACCAAGCAGATCAGCGGCGTGCTGGCGGCAGTCCGCGCCGGCATCGGGGTGGCCGTGATGCCGTCGTCGCTGGTGCCCGAGGACCTGAAAACCATCACCCGACGCTTCGAGCTGCCGCCGGTAGGGGATGTCGATTTCACGCTGATCAGGAACCCGCTGGCGAACGCCGAAGTCATCGACGCCCTGACCCAGGCCATCATGGGAAGAGCCCTCAAGAAGCCTGTTTGAGCCGGCCCGGCGCGGGGTACGGCAGCAAAAATGATTGATAACGGTTCGCAGCTGGCCTATGCTGTGACTGTTGCGGTCATGCAGCGGCCGATAACATGCACAGGTTTCGATTACGAACATGCCAGGTAATGACGCCCGTGTGTTCGGGATAGGTACGCCGTGACAACAGCCGCAAACCCCCGCTTTACCCGCCACTCCATGACTGTGGACGCCGAATACGTCGGCCAGCCCAACTGCGAAAAATGCGGAACAGACGAGTTCATCTACCTTGAGTCCTTCGTGCCGCCCAAGCACCGCCAGGACGGCACCGTCCGGAAACTGGGCGAAGTCGCGTACACCTGCACGCGCTGCGAGGACTTCTCCGCACACAGCGTCCCCGCGTCGTGGGCTCCACCCGGCTGGTATCTGGGCTAGGCAGCAAAAGCTAAGCAACAAAGCAAGAGAACGGGCGGGCACCTGGAGGGTGCCCGCCCGTTCTCTCGTCTTATCAGCCTCGCTGGATCAGCGAGGCCCTGGATCGGCGAGGCCCTGGATCGGCGAGTAACTAGATCAGTGAATCGGACAGGTGGTTGGGCGTGCCGAACCGGTGCGCCGTGATGCTGACGGCCTGCTCGTGCAGGAACGGCAGCATTTCAATACGGCCGGCCTCCGTCACCTCGTGGGCGTAGATGGCCAGGTCCGGACGGCCGCCGGTCGCTTCGGCCAGGTCAGCCGCGGAGCCGCCGATCAGGCGGATGCGTCCGCCGGAAAGCTTGTCCGCCGCGGCGAGATGTCCCGCGGATGCCAGCCACTCGGCGTCGTTCTCCACCGTCACAGGGATGTCCAGCCCGGTGAGCACGGAACGCAGCTGGGCGGGAAGTTCAACGCCGGAGGAGACGGTGAGCGGGGCAGCGGGCAGAACGCCGGCGGCTACTGTCCGGACGAGCGCCCGGAGGGAACCGCCGTCGGACAGCCGGACGGTGACCGGCAGCGCCCGGTAGCGGAAAATGTTCCGCTCGGCGCTCAGGCCCGAGACGTCCTTGGCGGTGCCGAATTCGTCCGCCCAGGCGAGGGCGTCAGAGCCGAGCGACCGCCGCAGGGCCTCAATGTCAGCAGCGTTGAGTTCGCCCTTCACGGCGTCCACGAGCCGCTGCACCCTGCGGTTCGAGATGCCCGCCGCGGCACCCTGGGTGCTCTCGGCGGTGGTCCAGCCGCCGAGGCCGGCGAGGTAGTTAGGGCCGCCCGCCTTGGTGCCGGCGCCAACTGCCGACTTCTTCCAGCCGCCGAACGGCTGGCGCTGCACGATGGCACCGGTGATGCCGCGGTTGATGTAGAGGTTGCCGGCCTGGATGGTGTCCAGCCACAGCCCCAGCTCATCGGTGTTGAGGGAGTGCAGGCCGGCGGTGAGGCCGTACTCGATCTGGTTCTGGATGGCGATGGCCTCTTCCAGGGTGTCCGCGGTCATGACGCCGAGGACGGGACCGAAGAACTCGGTCAGGTGGAAGTAGGAACCGCGCTTGACGCCGTAACGCACGCCCGGGCTCCAAAGCCGGCCGGTGTCATCGAGCTTGCGGGGCTCGACGGCCCAGTTCTCACCGTCACCGAGGGTGGTCAGCGCGTTGAGCAGCTTGCCCTTCGCCGGCTCAATGATCGGGCCCATCTGGCTGGTGGGGTCCTCCGGGTAACCGACCTTCAGCGAGGTGACGGCGTCGATCAGCTGGTTGTGGAACCGCTTGGACTTGGCAACCGAGCCCACCAGGATCACCAGTGAGGCGGCGGAGCACTTCTGCCCGGCGTGGCCGAAGGCCGAGTAGGCAACGTCTTTCGCGGCGAGGTCCAGGTCTGCGCTGGGGGTGACGATGATGGCGTTCTTGCCGCTGGTCTCCGCGAGCAGCGGCAGGTCCTTGCGGAAGGAGCGGAACAGTTCGGCGGTTTCGTA
Source organism: Arthrobacter globiformis (assembly GCF_003261175.1). Classification (GTDB taxonomy): domain Bacteria; phylum Actinomycetota; class Actinomycetes; order Actinomycetales; family Micrococcaceae; genus Arthrobacter; species Arthrobacter globiformis_A. The sequence continues at coordinate 131,143 of NZ_QLNP01000017.1, forward strand.
GCCGCCGGTCAGGATCACGCGGTCCACGGCCGGGTGGGAGATCAGCTGCTGGCCGAGCTCGCGTTCGCCCAGCTGGACCATGGTGAGCACGTCGCGGGGCACGCCGGCCTCCCACAGCGCCTCAATCATCACGGCACCGCTGCGGCGGGCCTGCTTGGCAGGCTTGATCACGACGGCGGAGCCGGCGGCGAGTGCCGCGAGCGTGGAACCGGCGGGGATGGCCACCGGGAAGTTCCACGGCGGGGTGACCACGGTGAGCTTCGCCGGAACGAAGGTGGCGCCGTCGACTTGGTCCAGCTTGCGGGCGGACTCGGCGTAGTAGTGGGCGAAGTCCACGGCCTCGCTGACTTCGGGGTCGCCCTGGTCGATGGTCTTGCCGGTCTCGCTGGCCATGACCTCGAGCAGGTCGGCGCGGCGGGCCTCGAGGACGTCGCCGGCGCGGTGCAGGATTTCGGCACGCTCGGCGCCGGACAGCGCACCCCAGGCCTTGCCCTTCTCGACGGCCGTGGCAATCACGGTGTTGAGGGTGTCCGCGTCGGTGATGGTGGCGGCCTCAACGGCTGCGTTGCCCAGGGTGGACGTGGGGACTCGCTCAAGGATGGCCCGGCCCCAGTCGCGGTTGGCGGGCAGGGACGGGTCCGTGTCCGGGGTGTTGTGGAATCCGGTCCGGGGCATCAGCTCCGCCGGGAGGCTGCGGTTCTGCTGCCGGTTGGGCGGCGGGACCTCGTCGTCGAGCTCTTCCAGGGAGGACAGGAAGCGCTGCTTTTCGCGCTCGAACAATCCTTCGTTTTCGCTGAGTTCGAAGACGGCGGACATGAAGTTTTCCTGGCTGGCGCCCTCTTCGAGGCGGCGGATCAGGTAGGCGATGGCGACGTCGAATTCGGCCGGGTGCACCACGGGCGTGTAGAGCAGCAGCGAGCCGACGTCCTTCTTGACCGCCTCGGCCTGGCCCTGTGCCATGCCGAGCAGCATCTCGAATTCGATACTCTGCTGTGCGGTATCCGCGATGCCGCGCTGCTTGGCCAGCAGCCAGGCGAAGGCAATGTCGAACAGGTTGTGCCCGGCGACGCCGATGCGGACGTTGCCGATCCGGTCCGGGTGCAGCGCGTAGTTGATGACGCGCTTGTAGTTGATGTCCGAGTCCAGCTTGGTGCCCCAGGTGGCCAGCGGCCAGTCGTGCAGCGAGGACTCCACCTGCTCCATGGGAAGGTTTGCACCCTTGACCACGCGGACCTTGATGGCCGCGCCGCCGTCTGCGCGGCGGGCGGCTGCCCATTCCTGCAGCCGGATCATGGCGGCGAGCGCGTCCGGGAGGTAGGCCTGGAGCACGATGCCGGCCTCCAGGTTCTTGAACTCGGGCTTGTCCAGGATCCGGGTGAAGACCGCGATGGTCATGTCCAGGTCCTTGTACTCCTCCATGTCCAGGTTGATGAACTTATTCTTTTGCCCGGCGGCGGAGTAGGAGGCGGCGCGGGCGAACAGCGGGGTGAGCTTTTCGACGACGTGCTCCACGGCCTCGTCGAAGGCCCAGGCGGAGTGCGGGGCCACGGTGGAGGACACTTTAATGGAAACATAGTCCACGTCCGGGCGGGCCAGCAGGGTGTGGGTTCCCTCGAGCCGGCGGGAGGCTTCGTGTTCGCCGAGCACGGCCTCGCCGAGCAGGTTCACGTTGAGCTTGATGCCGTCCTTGCGGATCTTGGCGATGGCCGGGCCCAGCTTGGAGTCGGTGGCGTCAACGATGAGGTGGCCCACCATCTCGCGGAGGACTTTGCGGGCCACGGGAATGACAACCTGCGGCAGGACCGGGGCCATGAGGCCGCCCGCCTGGACAGCGCTGCGCATGTACCAGGGCAGGAAGGCGGGAACCTTCGGGGCGAGGGCTGCGAGGTTGCGGGCAGCGACGTGCAGGTCCTCGGGACGGACCACGCCGTCGACGAAGCCCACGGTGAAGTCCAGGCCGTTGGGGTCCTTCAGGACGCCGGCGAGCTGCTCTGCGGAAGCGTCTACGGGCACCTTCGCGGCTTCGGTCAGCCAGCGGCGGACGAGGGCGATTGCGTCAGCGGCCAGGGCGGTCGCTTCGGCGACGTCGGACCCTGCCGAGGGAGTGGCGACGGCGCCGGCTACAGCGGCGTCCTTGCCTGCCTGCACGCGGTGATCCGTGGCGGTGTTGGTCATGGCTTTCCTCGTTCTTTCAGTGCGAAGTGATCGTCTTATTCATCAGTATGAGCCTCGCTTCCCTTAAGATAAAGCGATCTTTCCTTAGCAATACACGTTAGAAATACCGATCGTTCTGTATCTCGTTCGGACGCCCATTAACCACGCCGCCCAGGGCCCCGCGAGGGACGTGAGGACGCGTTGGGAGAATCCCTGCAGGACGTGACGAAGGGTCGAGGGAAATGCTGCAGGAACTGATAGAGCGTTGAAGACCCCAAACGCTCTCTCAGCTTCTGCAATCCCTCCGGCAACCCCCTCTCAGCTCTCGCCGCCAAAACCCCAACGCGTCCTCAGCTCTTGCCGCCAAACGACGAACCCTCCCGCACCGGGGGGTACGGGAGGGTTCGTCGGATACGCGTCAGAGATGAGCGGGCTACACCTGCGTGTGCATCTCCACTGCCTCGTCATGCCGGGGGCTGTTCGGGTTCATCAGCGAGTGCCGCTTGCCGTAGCCGAAGTAAATCACCAGGCCGATCACGAGCCAGATGCCGAAGCGCAGCCAGGTCTCCCAGTGCAGCTGGAACATCAGGAAGGCGGAGGCCAGGACACCAAATGCGGGAACCACCGGCATCAGCGGCAGGCGGAAGGTCCGGGGTGCCTCCGGCTTGGTGTAGCGGAAGATAATCACGGACACGCACACCACCACGAATGCTGCGAGGATGCCGATGTTGGTGAGGTCGGCGACAGCCTTGATGGGGAATACACCGGCCAGCAGCGCCGAGGCGATGCCGCCGATCCAGGTCACGCGCTGCGGCGTACCGTGCCGGTCAGTCTTGGAGAACCAGCCGGGGAGAAGACCGTCGCGGCTCATGGAGAACCACACGCGGGTAACGCCGAGGAGGAACGTGAGCATCACGGTGAGGATGGAGAGCACGGCGAAAACGGAGATGATGGTGGCGATGACGGGAAGGCCGACACCCTGGAACGCCGAGGCGAAGCCAGCGGCGGGATCGATGTCCTTGTAGTTCTGCATGCCTGTGAGCACGAGGGTGGCGGCAACGTAGAGCAGCATGGCGATGATGAGGGAGAGGATGATGGCCTTGGGCATGTGCTTCTTGCCGTCGGTTGCCTCTTCGGCCGCGGTACTCATGGCGTCATACCCGAACACCGCGAAGAACACGGTTGCCGATCCTGCCAAGACCGGTCCGAAGCCGCTGGGCATGAACGGGTTGAAGTTCTCGGTGTTGATGTAGAAGACACCCAGCCCGATGATGAACAGGATCAGAACAACTTTGATGGCAACGGCAATCAGTTCAAACCGGCCGAAAGTCTTGGTGCCGCGGGAGAGGATCCAGGTCACCAGCAGGCAGACAAGGATGGCGGGAAGGTTGATGATGCCACCCTTCCCCTCGTCCGGCGTCGACGTCATCCAGACCGGCATATGAATTCCGATGCCGGAGAGGAAGGCGTCGAAGTAGCCCGAAATGCCGATGGCCACCACGGCTACGATGGCAATGTATTCCAGCAGCAGGTCCCAGCCGATGAACCAGCCGATGATTTCGCCCAGGGCCACGTAGCCGTAGGTGTACGCCGAGCCCGCACGCGGGATCATGCCCGCGAACTCTGCGTAGGAGAGCGCCGCGGCAGCTGAGGCCAGGCCGGCGATCAGGAAGGAAATGAGCACCGCAGGCCCGACGCCGGGCGTGTCAGCACTGCCGTGCGCCACAAGGCCGGCCAGCGAGAAGATGCCGACGCCGATGATGCCGCCGACGCCGATGGCGGTCAACTGCCACAGCCCCAGGGACTTAAAAAGCCCGCTGTGCTTGTTCTCTACTTCGATGTCGTCAATGGGCTTGCGCCTCAAGATTGACTGCGATGGATCTGTTGTACTCATCGGGACTCCTGCGTAGGTGCGGCCCCACCATTTCGCCCTGTGATGGGGGTAACTCAATCTGTTTAGTATGCAAGCACTGTTGCATTAGATAAAGTGCATACTTCTAACCAGTATTCATTAGCCCAACTATTCATTTGTGCAAACCAAGGAACAGCCCATGCTTGATGTCCGCCGGTTGAGGCTGCTCCGCGAGCTGAAGATCCGGGGCACGCTCGCCGAGGTAGCCGCAGCCCTGCAGTACAGTCCATCCTCAGTTTCCCAACAATTGGCCCTGCTTGAGAAGGAAGTGGGCGTGGAACTGTTGAGGAAAACAGGCCGCCGCGTGCAGCTGACCCCGCAGGCTGAGGTTCTGGTGGCGCATACAGCCCACTTGCTCGAAACCCTGGAGCAGGCCGAGGCGGACCTTGCCGCGTCCCTGACCACCGTCTCGGGTACCGTGCGGATCGCCGTCTTCCAGTCCGCGGCGCTGGCACTCATGCCGGATGCGCTGACCCGCCTTGCCGCGACCTATCCCGAGGTCCGGATCGAAATGACGCAGCGCGAGCCCGAGACGGCGCTGCATGAGACATGGGCCCGTGACTTCGACCTGGTCATCGCCGAGCAGTACCCCGGCCACGCCGCGCCCCGCTACCCCGAGCTGGACCGCGTCCGCCTCACGAGCGACGCCATCCGCCTCGCGGTGCCGCCGGCCGCCGAGGGCAGGGCTAAAGTCGACTCGCTCTCGGACACGGCCGAGATGCCCTGGGTGATGGAACCGCGCGGCGCGGCCTCACGCCACTGGGCGGAACAGGCCTGCAGGAGTGCAGGCTTCGAGCCCGACGTCCGCTTTGAAACAGCAGACCTCCAGGCCCAGATCCGCCTGATCGAGTCGGGGAACGCCGTTGCCCTGATGCCGGATTTGGTGTGGACCGGCCGGGGCACAACGGCCCAACTGCTGGACCTTCCCGGCAAGCCGCGGCGGACGGTCTTCACTTCCGTGCGGCGCTCCGGCGCGCAGCGGCCCGCCATCCTCGCGGCCCGCGAAATCCTTGCCTCCACCGCCGCCTCCATTGCGGCCGCCCAGGAAATCGATACGGGAGCGGACGCCTCCGGCGCCCCGGCGGGAGCAGCAGCCGCAGCGGCAGAGGCAACAGCAGAAGGATCAGCAGCTGCCAGAAAAGGCGGAGAAGCGGTTTAGCAGATGTTCCCTGGCTCACAGCCAAGCGTTGACCCCGGCGTTAGACTGTTGTCGTTATGAATCGCACAATGTTTAAGTCCAAAATCCATCGGGCCACTGTCACGCACGCGGACCTGCACTACGTGGGTTCGGTCACCGTTGACCTTGACCTGCTCGATGCTGCCGACATCCTGCCCGGCGAACTCGTGGCCATTGTGGACGTAACCAACGGTGCCCGCCTCGAGACCTACACCATCGCCGGCGAGCGCGGTTCCGGCGTCATCGGGATCAACGGCCCCGCAGCCCACCTGGTGCACGAGAACGACACCGTCATTCTGATCACGTACGCGCAGATGACAACCGACGAAGCCAAGGCCTACGAACCCAAGGTTGTCCACGTGGACAAGGACAACCGCATCATCCAGTTGGGCAACGACCCGGCAGAAGGCCTCACCCCCGGTCTGCTGCGGCCGCCGTTCGCACTCAACAACGCCGCGCTGAGCTAAGGCCGTCGCGGGCCGTCGGCCAGCACGGACCTTGCACAACAGCGAGATCCCTGCCACAAAGGTGACCCGCGGCTGAATAAATCTGATTAGGCTGGGATGGTGGATGCCACCCCCTGCCCGAGCCTGCCCCTGGCGGCAACCCCGTCGGCAACCCCGTGCTAGGCGTCCTCGCAGGCTTTTTCGTGGTCTGGTCCATCATTCTGGTGGGCATGTTCGTGGGCAGGCGCAAAATCCTGGGCGAGAATGCCCGCCAGGTCCTGAGCGGGCTTACCTTCTTCGTCGCCAGCCCCGCGCTGCTCTTCGAGACGCTGAGCAGGGCAAGCCTGCGTGAAGTTTTCGCCGCCCCGCTCCTCGTTGCAGCAGTTGGCGCCGCCACCACCGCCGCGCTGTTCTTTGTCATCGTCAGGTTCCTGCTCAAGCGCACCGTCCCCGAATCGCTGATGTCGTCCATGAGCGCCTCGCTGGCGAACTCCGCCAACCTTGGCATCCCGATTGCCGTGTACGTACTCGGCGATGCCAGCCACGTCGCTCCCCTGCTGATCTTCCAGCTGGCGTTTTTCACGCCGATGTTCCTCATGGCCCTGGATGCCACCACCAGCTCGCACCGCACCACGCCGCTGCGGTTCGTCATGCTGATCCTGAAAAACCCCATGATTGTGGGTTCGGCCCTTGGGCTGCTGGTCGCCGGAACGGGATGGCAGCTCCCGCCGCTGCTCCTGGAACCGATCCATCTGATCGGCGGCGCCGCAATTCCGGCCATGCTGATGGCCTTCGGCATGAGCCTGAACGGGTCAAAGCCGCTGCAGGCAGCCGCCGGCCGGAGAACCGATGCCCTGCTGGCCAGCGGCTTCAAGCTCTTCGTGCACCCGGCCATCGCGTATCTCTTTGCCCGCTTCGCCCTCGGGCTGGACGGCCCGGCGCTGTTTGCCGTCGTGGTCACATCTGCCCTGCCCACCGCGCAAAATGTTTTCGTCGCCGCGAGCCGGTACAAAGCCGGGCTCACGGTCGCGAAGGACACCGTCCTGATCACCACGATCGTGGCCGTGCCTGCGATGATCGGTGTGGCCCTGCTTCTGGCATAACTGCCGCCGCGTCCCCGACCGCTCCGCCGCTGCCGCCCGAACTGGAGGAACATTGAACACCACCCTGGACACCGTGATCATCGGAGGCGGAGCCATGGGTTCCGCTGCCGCCTGGGCGCTGGCCGACCGCGGGCGTGAAGTGACCCTGCTGGAGCAGTTCACGCCCGGCCACCTCAAAGGTGCATCGCACGGCGCTACACGGAACCTGAGCCTCGCCTACGCCGAGCCCGAGTACGTCGCCATGCTGGCCGAAACACTGAAGCTGTGGGCCGAGCTCGAAGACGCGAGCGGCGAACGGCTGCTGGCGCGCACCGGCGTCGTCAACCACGGCCCCGACCCGCGCCTCGGCGAGATCCACGCAGCACTGAACAACGCAGGCCTCCGGGCGGACTTCGTTCCGCTCGCTGAAGCCGGCGAGCGCTGGAGCGGCATCCGCTTCGACCAGCAGGTTCTCCACATGCCCGACGGCGGCCAGCTCAATCCCGAGGCTGCCCTTCCGGCGTTCCAGCGGCTCGCGGCCCGGAACGGCGCAGCCATCCGGCACGGCGTGGCGGTTGTGGGGCTGGAAATACTCGACGGCGGCGTCCGGCTGACCGTGGACGACGGCGGGCGGACGGAGGTGCTCACCGCCCGGCAGGCGGTGGTCACCGCGGGCGGCTGGACCTCCAAGCTGCTGGCAGGATCGATCGCCACGCCGCGCCTGACCGTCACGCAGGAGCAGCCGGCCCACTTCGGCATCACCGACGACGGCGCCATCTGGCCGGGCTTCAACCACTTCCCCGGCGAGGGCGGGGACTACGCGGGCTTCTACTCCCCCGTCTACGGCATGCTGACCCCCGGCGAGGGCGTTAAGGCGGGCTGGCACGGAGTGGGCCCTGTGGTGGACCCGGACCGGAGGTCCTACCTTCCCGAGCCGCGCCAGCGCGCAGCGCTGCAGCAGTATGCGAGGGACTGGCTACCCGGCGTGGACGCCGACGCGATGACCGACATCAGCTGCACCTACACCACCGCCCCGGACCACAACTTCGTGCTGGACCGGATCGGACCCGTGGTCATCGGGGCGGGCTTCGCCGGCCACGGCTTCAAGTTCACGCCGGTGGTGGGCCGGATCCTGGCCGACCTCGCCACCGGAGAGGGCCCCGCACCATCGATCTTCGCCGCCTCCCGAGGCTAAGAATCCGCCCCCGACTAACCGCGCTGGTGCCGGTCCAGGAGCCGGGCGCAGCGGATGAACCCGAGGTGTGAGTACGCCTGCGGGTGGTTCCCGAGGTGCGTCTCGGTGCCAGGGTCGTACTCCTCCGGGAGCAGCCCGGTGGGTCCGAACAGATTCACCAGCTGGTCGAAGAGGTCCCAGGCGTCGGCGATCCGGCCTACCGCTACGTACGCCTCGATCAGCCAGGTGGTGCAGATGTGGAAGCCGCCCTCCAGCCCCGGCAGGCCGTCGTCGTACTTGTACCTGAAGACCGTGGGTCCCACCCGCAGTTCCCTCTCCACTGCCGTGACGGTGTCCAGGAACCGCTGGTCGCCGACATCGAGCAGGCCGGACAGCCCTATGTGCAGGACCGCGGCGTCAAGGTCGGGGCTGTCGTAGGCGACGGTGTAGGACGCCGCACCGTCGTCCCAGCCCTCGCGGAGCACCTCGTCCCGGATGGTGGCGGCGGTCTCCGCCCAGGCAGGCTCCGGGCTGCGGCCGTGGCGGGCTGCGGCGCGGAGGGCCCGGTCCAGCGTGACCCAGCACATCACCTTGGTGTAGACGTGGTGCCTCGGTGCGCGGCGCGCCTCCCAGATGCCGTGGTCGGCCTCATGCCACCGCGCCAGCACGGCACTGGCCATCTGGACCAGCAGCTCCCAGTGCCCGTCTGCCAGCGATCCCCGGGACTCACTCAGCCCGTGGATGAGCTCGGCGATCGGGCCGAAGACGTCCAGCTGGACCTGGTGGTCCGCTGCGTTGCCGATCCGCACTGGACGCGATCCGGCGTAACCGGGCAGGCTCTCGATGATGGCTTCCGTGGACAGCGGCGCGCCGGTCACGGAATACAGCGGATGCAGCCACTCCGGGCCCGGAGCGTTCGCCAGGATGCCGGTCAGCCACCTGAGGAAACCGTCGGCCTCCGCCGTTGACCCCAAGTCCACCAGCGCGTTGACGGTCATGGAGCCGTCACGCAGCCAGCAGTACCGATAATCCCAGTTTCGGGTTCCCCCGATGCCCTCCGGGAGGGACGTGGTGGGGGCCGCAAGTACTGCTCCGGTCGGTTCATGGACCAGGGCCCGCAGCACCAGGGCCGAGCGCCGCACCAGGGATGGCTTGACGGAGGGCAGAGTCAGGGCCTGCACCCAGCGTCGGGAATGAAGGGCGACGGCGGCCCGGCGGTCCGCTTCGTCCGTCGCCGCTTGGTCCGTCCCCGCCATGTCCCGCCAGGAAGGGTGCTGTGGTTCCGTATCGCCGCACCGGAGGTTGAGGACTATCGGTCCGTGCTGCAAGTTGACTTCGGCGGTGGCCGTCGCGTGCCGCCCGTCAGATGTGATGGCGAAGCTTATGTCCGGCGCCAGCAGGATGATGGGGTCGGACGTGCCGACGACGTGGAGCTCACCGCCGCGGGCTTCCATGCTGAACGGCGCGTTGGCGTAATCCGGCCGGGGTGCGAACACGATCCGCGCCGCCCCGGCCCCGGACAGTACCCGGACGAGGCTGGTGATGCCTTCCGGGGCGGGCTCAAGGTAATCCGTCACGGTCACATCCGCCCACCGTGTTTCCACGATCATGGTGCTGTCCACGTAGCGCTGCCCGAGCACCCGAGACGCTTTGACCGGTTCCACGGAGAAGTGCCCGGCGGCGTCACCGCCGAGGATATGGGCGAACAGCGAGCCCGAGTCCGGCAAAGGATGGCTCATCCAGCAAATCTTGGCCTCGGGTGTCACCAGTGCAGTGGAGGAGCCATTCCCGATCATGGAATGCCGTTCCAGGCCGACGGCGTCCTCACCGAAAAGCCATGCACGCCGCAGCTCAAAGAGGATTCCCAATACCCTCGCGAACGATTCCGGATCCTTTAGCCGGTGTTTGGCCGAGGTGGGCAGGTCCCCCACCCACAGCCCCATGTCCGGGCCACGAAGCGTGGCCATGGCCAGTTCATCGCTAGTGGCATCACCCGCATACAGCGCGGCGCTCGCGCCCAGGCGAGCGCGCAGGTGGTCCAGGGCATCGGCTTTGGCCGGTTGCACGACGGACAGGTCCAGGACGGATCCATCCACAATGAAGAACAGCCCGAGCGCGCGCGCCACTTCCTCTGCCTTCCCGGCACACTTGGCCACGACATCCGGGGCGGCGGACCTGGTGTGGACCGAGACCGCCACGGGCTTCCGTTCGATACTGATTCCCTTGTACGCGCCCACCGCTTCGAGCAGTGCCTGGTTGGCCTGCTGCAGGACCGACTCGGTGGCCAGGGACAGTCCGTGGGCGAAGCCCATGTCGAACTCCGCCCCGTGCGAACCCACCAGGTGGACCTCGGCAGGAAGCCTGGAAACTGCAGCCAGGTCACGCAGAGACCGTCCAGAGATAACGGCGGCATGAGTGTTGGGCAGGGCTGCCAGGGCCCTGAGTGCAATGGCAGCGCTGCCCAGCGGCAGCGTTTCTGTCGATATGCCTTCGGCGGCACAGAGGGTTCCGCCGTAATTGCAGGCGACCAGCAGCCCCGGCGTACGGGCCAGAATCTTCAGCTCACCGAGCAGCTGGGGTGTGAGCCCGTCATCGGCGGCATCTGACTGGACGAACGCCCGCAGCAGGCCCAGAGGAAGCGATTTGGTCAGCAGTGCGGAATCGGCCACCGTCTGGTTGAGCGGAGTGGGCATGCGTGGCAATCCTTCGGATCATCCCCAGTCGGTCTTGGACACCTCCAGTGTCCAGCCCGGCCATTTCCTCTGGATATCCCGGTTATTGCGTTCGTGTAACTTCACTTCGGGTCACGTGATGATGCTGGCAGGTGAACTCCGGCGGGCCGCACCAAAAGGCCCGCCATGCTACGTAGACCGTGAGCCCGGCGGGCTTTCTGCTGCGGCGCCGCAGGCGCCGGAATCAGCAGTTGGGCGAATCGTATTCGTAGGCTCCGGCATCTGCGGCAGCCGTGCCGGCGCAGTCCCCGTTCTGCACTGAAGGCTTGCTCATGAGATCAACCTTGTAGGGCGTGGTGCCCGCACGGTCGATGGCGGGACTGGTGCCGGTCAGGCGGAGGTCGGCCGGCGCACCGGCGAAGCGGGCCGGCGCCGTGGTCGACGTGCTGTTCGGGGTGACGTTCGCGGGACCGTTCAGGACGTTCTGCTTCTCGGTCCAGCCCGAACCGTTGATCCACAGGGAGTTCTTGACGCCCACCAGGATGTTGGCGCGGATCACCGTTGACGCGGGACAGGCCGCGTGGCAAACGATCGCCGCGGACTCGGGGCCGGTCAGGTAGACAGTGTTGAACTCAAAGACGGTGCCGTTGTTGGGGCCGTATGAGCTTCCGTTTCCACGGGCAATCAAGCCCTTCGCCTCGGAGCAATTCGCACCGCAGGTTGAGCGAATGAGGTTGTAGCGGAACGCGTTGCCGTCGGCCGTCCCCGAGGACCTTCCGAGCTCGGAGAAGTTGTTGTTGTCCACTGAGACGTTGTGGTGGATGTTGTTGCGGTTGCCGTTGTAGATTTCGAACGCGCCGCCGTCCTGGTTGTAGTCGTAGGACTTGCCGGTGGATCCACTGACGGTGTTGTTGGAAAACTCGTTGTCGCTGCCGTTAATCAGCACGCCAAAAGCACCGGAGTCGTCGCCGCAGTTCACCGCGGCGGACGTACCGCAATTGGCGCCCGGCGTATTCACATTCATGATGTTGTTGTTGGTGAGTGAATTTCCCGTGTATTTGCCGAAGTCGGAGCCAGTGCCGACCTTCAGTCCGGCTGCGTTATTGGACGCACTGGAGTTCCGCACGATGTTCCGGTCGCCCGTGACGCTGATCCCGGCATAGCCGCAGGCCACGGCGCGGAGGCCGTCAACAGTGGTGTAGTTGCCGTTGATCCTGATGCAGTTGCCGGATTTTCCGCCGGTGACTGTGGGGGCGTTGCCCGTGCCGTAGCTGTTCAGCGTGATGGGAGCGGTGGACGTTCCGCTCTGTGCGGTGACGATGCCGCCGCTGAAGGTGTCGCCCCTGCGGAAGCTGACGGTGTCTCCCGGCTTGAGCACCGCCTGGTTGACCTTGGACAGCGTCTTCCAGGCCGACGTGCCAGCGGTCCCGGAGTTACTGTCACTGCCGGCGGCGCTGACATAGAACGTGGTGCCCGCCGCGGACGCCGGAACAGCGGCTCCGGCAACAAATCCGCTGACCATCAGGAAAGTCATGAGAATAGCGACGACTGCCGTTGATTTGATCTTCATATCCCCCACCAGGAAAATCTGCTTTTGCAGAACTTTGGAGCATCACGAATTGCGGGCGTGATTCCGCCCGCAATCCGGAGCAAATTGAGACCTTGCGCCCTTAAAGCTAGGTTCCGCACTCGCCGAAGTCAAAAGATATCGGTTGAATAACGAGGCAATTTACTGTCCCGTTCTTGGGCCGCCATTCCCGGCTCCACGCACTGACCTGCAGGTTTAGTCCAAAAGGAACACCGGCAGACCGGCAAATTATTTCGCTGCCGTGGGCGTCAGGTGCGGACCAGTCCGGCTGCCTCCGCAAGGAGCTCCACCGAACGCAGCCGCTCAGCGGTTCCGTTGCTCTGGTGCGCCACGATGAGCTCGTCGGCGTCGGCGTGCCGGGCGAAGCCCTCCAGGTAGTCCAGCACGACGTCCGGGGTGCCCACAGCCGAGTACTTCATCATCTGCGAGACGTGCTGTCCCTGCGGCGAGTCCAGGATCATGTCCGCTTCGTCGTCGGTGAATTCCCGCCCGCCGCCGAAGAACAGCGAGACGCGGGCCCGCATCGTGGCGCGCAGCATCTCCTGGGCGTCCGAGGCAGCATCCGCAGCCACCACATTGACGCCGGCGATGACGTGCGGGGCGGACAGCTGCTCCGACGGTTTGAACTCCCGCCGGTACACGGCGACGGCGTCCTGCAGCGCATTCGGGGCGAAGTGGGAGGCGAAGGCGTACGGCAGTCCCAGCTGGGCCGCCAGCCGCGCTCCGAAGAGGGAGGACCCCAAAATGTAGAGGGGCACGTTGGTTCCCCTGCCCGGCGTAGCCTCCACTCCCTGCACGCGGGTGGGCCCGGTGAGGTAGCCCTGCAGTTCCAGGACGTCCTGGGGGAAGGTATCGGCCGACTGCGGGTCACGGCGCAGTGCCCGCATGGTGTTCTGGTCGCTGCCGGGCGCACGTCCCAGGCCCAGGTCGATCCGGCCGGGGTGCAGGGTCTCCAGGGTGCCGAACTGCTCGGCGATGGTGAGCGGAGAATGGTTGGGCAGCATCACGCCGCCTGCTCCCAGCCTGATGCTCTCGGTGTGCGCGGCGACATGGGCGATCAGCACGGACGTGGCCGACGACGCGATGGAAGACATGTTGTGGTGCTCGGCGTACCAGACGCGCCGGTACCCGAGCTTTTCGGCCAGCTGCGCCATGGCGACACTCCCGGCAAAGCTCTCCGCCGCCGTCTGGCCCTTGCCGATGGTTGCCAGGTCGAGGATGGAGAGGGGAACAGTCACGGCAGGACGGCCTTTCGTAGGGGGTTGCGCAGCTGCCGGCCCAGGAGTGGTCCGGCACATAGGGAACAACGACGGCGGCACCCGGGTTATTTCTGTCCGGCCGGTGACGCTGTCCACATATCCCGTCCATCCGCCGGCCGCTATGCTGGCGGCATGGCCAACAAGTCCACCGCAGATAAAGTAGCCACCATCCAAAAGGGCTACGCCCTGGAGGGTGCCACCATCGAGCTGGGCGCCGCCATCGTCGACGGCGAACTGCACAAGGACGCTCCGGTCCGGCTGCCGCTGTCCATGATGAACCGGCACGGGCTCGTGGCCGGGGCCACCGGCACGGGCAAGACTGTCACCCTGCACATGATGGCGGAACAGCTCTCGACCGCCGGGGTGCCCGTGTTCCTGGCGGATATTAAGGGCGACCTTTCCGGGCTTGCCACGGCGGCAGCCGGAAGCGACAAGCTGGCCAAGCGGACCGAAAGCATCGGGCAGGCATGGTCCGGCAAGACGTTTCCGGTGGAGTTCCTGGCCCTCGGCGGGGACGGTGACGGCATCCCGGTCCGCGCCACGATCACGTCGTTCGGGCCCATCCTGCTCTCCCGCGTACTGGAGCTCAACGACACCCAGGAATCCAGCCTCCAGCTCGTGTTTCATTTTGCGGACAAGAACAACCTCGAGCTGGTGGACCTGAAGGACCTGCGCGCCGTCATCCAGTTCCTCATCTCCGACGAGGGCAAGGAACCGCTTAAGGAACTGGGCGGCCTGTCCAAGGCCACGGCCGGCGTCATCCTCCGGGAACTTGTGGGTCTCGAGGCGCAGGGCATGGAGCGGTTCTTCGGCGAGCCGGAGTTCGACACCGCCGAGCTGCTCCGCACGGCGCCCGACGGGCGCGGCGTCATCAGCTGCCTGGAGCTCCCCACCCTGCAGACCAAGCCGATGGTTTTCTCCACCTTCCTCATGTGGCTTCTCGCTGATCTGTTCGAGGACCTGCCCGAAGCCGGCGACCTCGACAAACCCAAGCTCGTGTTTTTCCTCGACGAGGCGCACCTGCTCTTCAACGACGCATCGAAGGCCTTCCTGGAAGCCATCACCACCACCGTCCGCCTCATCCGCTCCAAGGGAGTAGGCATCTTCTTCGTCACGCAGACCCCGAAGGACGTCCCGGCGGATGTCCTCGGGCAGTTGGCCAACCGGGTCCAGCACGCCCTCAGGGCATTCACGCCGGAGGATGCGAAGGCGCTCAAGGCAACCGTCTCCACGTTTCCGGTCAGCGACTACGACCTCGAGGAGACCCTGACTTCCGCGGGCATTGGTGAAGCCGTCATCACGGTCATGAACGAGCGAGGCGCCCCGACGCCGGTTGCCCTGACCCGCCTCCGGGCACCGGAGTCCGTCATGGGTCCCAGCGCCGCCGAACTGGTCAGGAGCACCGTGGCGGGGTCGGCGCTGCTGGCGAAGTACGGCACTGCGGTGGACAACGTCTCCGCGTACGAGAAGCTGACCGGCAAGGCCGCGGCTCCCACCGGCGCCGCGGCAGCCGGGCAGCCGCCGTCGCCTTCGCCCGAAGTGTTCGTCCCGGGCAGTCCTGGCCCAACGGCGATCGACGACGAAGCCCGCCGGATCGAGGAGGAGATCCTCGGCCGTCCCAGCAGCCGGCAGCCCGGCAGCGGGCGGGCCGAAAACGGACGGCCTGACGGCGGGCGGGTATCGGCGCCCCCGGCCGGACGCCAGGCTCCCCAGCCCGGCGGGATGATGGAGGACATCACCGGCGCCCTCGGCGGGGCCCTTGGCAGTGGCCTGAAAAGCATGGCCCGTTCCATGGGAACGCAGCTCGGCCGGGAACTCCTGCGGGGCGTTTTCGGCACCTCGTCCCGGCGCCGCCGCTAGCGGAAAGCAGCGCCGACAGCGGCGGCTGAGTCCCGCCGTCGGGCGTTCCTGCACGGAGGGCGGGCGTCACGGGGACCGGCGCTACTCCAGAGTTGCCTGACGTTGCAGGTAACGTGGGGTGCGTGCAAATGAGTCAAGCGTTGGTGAAGACGGCGGCCGGATGGCTGCTGGGCCTCATGCTTGCCATTGTTGGCGCCATCGTTTCGGTCAACCTGGTCAACTCCTCCGTGGCCAGTCCCCAGCAGCCCGTGCGCGAATATCTGGAGGCCCTGCAGCACGGCGAAGGTGAACGGGCGCTGGGCCTGCTCCGCGCGTCGGTACCGGACGCCGACGCCTCCATGCTCGACGGCACCGCCCTGCAGACGTCTGCGGCACGGATCACGAACGTCAAGCTCGGAGCCGCGGTGGGGCGTGGCGGCAACCGGGTGATGGTGCCCATGGACTACACCATCGACGGCAGTCAGCTGCACACCGAGTTCCTGCTGGAGAGCACCGGCACAGAATGGCTGTTCTTCCACAAGTGGTCCTTCGTGCCGGCCACACTGCCCACCGTTGACGTGACGGTGGTCAACTCCAGCGAGGCAACGTTCAACGGCGTGCCGGTGAACATACCCGGCGGCCACAACAGCTTCGCGGTGTTCTATCCGGGCGAGTACGAGGCGTCCCTCAACGGCCAGTACTTCGCCGCTCCGCCCACGCGGGCCACGGTCTCCGGACGGGAGGCTCCCGCCGCACCGCTGAACCTGCTCACACATGCCACGGACGAACTGAATCGGGCGGTCTCCGCACGGGTCAAGGAATTCCTCGACAAGTGCGCCGCCGAAGCCGGCCAGCAGCAGCGGCTCCAGCCCGACTGCCCGTTCTACCACGTCACCAACAACCGCGTGGTGCCCGGAACCATCAAGTGGAGCATCACCGACTACCCGAAGATCACCATCGAGCCCTTTGACGGCAGGTGGGTGGTGGCGCCGCTGGACGGCAAGGCAAAGCTCACTGCCGAGCAGATCGACCTGTTCAGCGGGGCCGTCTCGCCCCTGGACGTGGAGCACGATTTCAGCTTCACGACGCGTCTGGACATCTCCGGCGACACCATCAAGGTCACACCGCTCCTCACCTTCTAGGTCTGAACCTGCTGCTTGGGGGGTCCGCGTCACGCGGAGCGGCTTTTCAGGCGGCCGGGTCGGTGCGACGCCCGCGAATCCGGGGCACAGCGACGGATTCCGGCCAAAAACCTGCCTGACGTGACACTGTTCTGCTCACCTCGGCGCCTGCCGCGCTCCCCCAGCGCCGGAGAGGACCGCCAGAACCTCGGCCAGCATCTGTTCGGGCCGGTGCACCACGTCTGCGTAGTAGTAGCGCAGCACTGTGTAGCCTTGGACCACTGACCTGTTGTTCCGCTGGTGGTCCTTCCTCACCTGTGCCCATTCGCCGTGCTGGCGGCCATCCAACTCCACGACCAGCCAGCCCTCAAGCAACAGGTCAACATAACCCACTCCCTCGATGTACACCTGGGCATCCACGTGTATTCCAGCCTGGCGGAACGTTGTCCTTGCCAGCGTTTCGAGCAGCGACTCGGCGCCCCGGTCCACCCAGCCCAACACTTGGCGGGCCTTGCCGTTGCGCCGACCCGGCAGCCGCTCCTGCAGGAACTGCACACTCATATCCCCGCGTTGCACAGCGCACTCCACCATCACCAGCGACTCGCGGGGCGGCAGACAGCGGAGCGCATGGATCAGGACATCGCCGAGGGCAGCCACGGGGCGGTGCGGATGCGGCGGCAGGATTAGTTCCCGGTGGGCCACCTCGTCTTCAGCAGCTATCCCCCGTTGGTAGCAGACGTGCCGCAATCCGGCCGGCGTCACAGCCCAAAGCCCGTAGAAGGGCGCCGCGCTGATGCACGTCAGAACTTGCCGGCGAAGGAGCAGCGCTACGTCTGCCGGTGCCGCAGAGGGGAGTGCGTAGAGCCCCCGGGCAGGCTGGGGAAGCCCCGCCCGCACTGCCCGGCGCAGGGCAGCGTCGCTGACGCCAAGCTTGGCCAACGCGGGCCGCCTGGCCACGCCGCCGCATAGAGTGAGCGCCCTGGTGACCTCCATGGCGCCATGGTGCGCCTCCCCGGCAGATCCGGGCAGCAGCCTCTTCCCGTATGTGGATTCCGGGGCGTCACGCCGGGCAGGCTTTTGCGTCCCGGGCGGAGCACCGGCCGCGGTTTTCAGCGGTTGCCTCCGTCTGGATCGGCAAAAGGCTGCCGCCCGTGACGAAATGGTCAAGGGCAGCAGCCTTTAAGGTACTTCTTTGCGGAGGGACCTTAGTCCATGCCGCGCAGGTCCAGCACCAGGTCGGTGTCGCCGTCGGCCTGCAGCACCACCGGGATGCCCCAGTCCTGCTGGTAGAGGTGGCACGCGGCGTGGTCCGGGATCTCGCCATCCTCGGTTTCCGGGCCGTCGCAGGCGGCAGCGCGTGCCGTGATGTGCAGGACGCCCTCCGGAACATCGGTGGCCAGCTCAAGCGTGCGGAGCAGGCCCACGGAGGTCCCGCCGCCGGACACGAGCAGCTCCGGCGGGGTGGAGGAGATCTTGAGCTGGGTGGGATCGCCCCAGCGGTCATCGAGCTTCTGGCCGGTGGGCGCCGCGAAGCGGACCGTGAGCTCCAGCAGGCCAGGCGCCACAGGGCTCTTGGGCCGGTGCGTCTGGGCGGCCCCCTCGTCCACCTGCTGCGCTTCCTTGGGAATGGGCACGTACACGAGCTGGTGCTTGTTCGCCTCGACCACCACAAGCAGCGGCTCGGAGCCCGCCACCTGGGTGTGGTCGACGATCACGTCGGACGGCTCGGCCAGCCCGCGCGCCAGCGTGGACACGGTGCCGGAGGCCGGGTCGTAACGGCGCACCGCACCGTTGTAGGTGTCGGCGATCGCCACGGAGCCATCCGGCAGCACGGTGACGCCCAGCGGGTGCTGCAGGCGCGCCTCGGAAGCCTGGCCATCGCGGAAGCCGAAGTCGAAGAGGCCCTTGCCCACCGCTGATTCAACGGTGACGGTTCCGTCGTCGTCGATCACCAGCTTGCGCAGGGCAGAGGTCTCAGAGTCGGCCACCCAGATGCTTCCGTCGGCGTCTTCGGCCAGACCTGACGGCTGTGCGAACCAGGCTTCGTGGGCGGCCCCGTCCAACAGGCCTTCCAGCCCGTTGCCGGCGACGATTGAAACATCCCCGGCGAGCGGTTCGTAGCTGAAGATCTGGTGGACGCCGGCCATGGCGATCACCACGGCGTTCAGCTTGCTGGACCAGACGACGTCCCACGGCGAGCTGAGGGCCACGTCCAGAGGGTGGACTCCCAGTCGTCCGGTGAAGCCGGCCGCGTCCTCATCCACGCGGGCGGGTCCGGTCTCGAGGAGCCGCTGCACGCCGCTGCCAACGAGTGTGGTGACGGTCCCGTCAGTGAGCGACAGTCCCCGCAGGCGGTGGTTGACGGAGTCGGCAATCACGACGTCGTAGCCCGTCTTCGCTGCCACATCTTCCGGTAGCAGGACAAGACCCTGCGGTTCGTTGAACCGGGCGGTGCCGGCGTCACCGTCGGCGTGGCCCTTCTCCCCGGAACCGTACGTGCTCAGCACGGTGTGGAAGTCGGTGCCGAGCTCCAGAACGCGGTGGTGGCCGGTATCGGTGACCAGCCAGGTGCCGGCGTCGGACCCGCTGCCGGCGGCAGCACCGGCGTCAGACGCTGAACTGGCGGACGCTGAACCACGGCCGGCGGGAAGGTAGAGCGCCTTGCCCGGGAACCGCAGGGTTCCCGACGTCGGCTCCGGGGCGACGTAGGGGCCGTTGCCGCGGTGCAGGGTGCCGCGGGCCTCGTGCTCGGCGATCAGCTCGGGGATGAGCACGCCCAGGCCGTCGGCGTGGCCTTCGCCCGAGAGGTGCGCCACGATGTAGCCCTCGGGGTCAATGACCACCAGTGTGGGCCAGGCACGGGCTGTGTAGGCCTTCCAGGTTTCCAGCTCGGGGTCATCCAGGACCGGGTGGTGGATCTCGTAGCGCTCCACGGCGGCGGCCAGCGCCACGGGATCGGCCTCGTGCTCGAACTTCGGGGAGTGCACGCCCACGGTGACCAGGACGTCGGAGTACTTTTCCTCCAGCGGCCGGAGTTCGTCCAGCACGTGCAGGCAGTTGATGCAGCAGAAGGTCCAGAAGTCCAGGAGCACGATCTTGCCGCGCAGGGCTTCCAGGTCCAAAGACTTGCCGCCGGTGTTCAGCCAGTTGCGGCCGACCAGTTCGGAGGCGCGGACCCGGTGGTGGGTGCGTACGGTTTCGCTCATCAGCGTCCTTCCAGCTTTGAGTTGCGTTCAGCCAGCTTGGCGTCGCGTTCAGCCAATTTGGCAAACATATCGTTGTAAGCGGTGAGATCGGCGTCGTTATTCCTGTCCGCCGCCCGGTCGGTGCGCCGGGTTTCGCGTTCATCGGACCTTGACCACATGATGGCGACGCCGATCGCCACCAGCAGTGTGGGCACTTCCCCGATGCCCCAGGCCACTGCACCGCCCATTTGCTGGTCCAGGAGCGCCGAGGGCCCCCAGCTGCGGCCGAGATTGCCGAAGTAGTCTGCGGCCAGCAGGTTGGTGCCGCCCATGATGGCCACGCCGAAGAAGGCGTGGAAGCCCATGGTGGCCAGCAGGAGCAGGAGCCGCAGGGGGTACGGCGCGCGGCGCGGCAGCGGGTCGGTGCCGATCATGCTGAGCACGAAGATGTAGCCCGTCAGCGCAAAGTGCAGGTTCATCAGCTCGTGGCCCACGTGCTCCCGCATCGCCAGGCTGAAGGCGTCCGAGTAGTAGAACAGCACGATGGAACCGGCAAAGTTGGCGGCAGCGAACAGCGGGTGGGTGACCACCTGCGAGAACTTCGAGTGGACGAACAGCAGGAGCCATTCCCGGGGGCCGCGGGAGCCGTCCCCCCGTGCCGGAAGGGCCCGGAGCGCGAGCGTGACGGGGGCGCCGAGCACCAGGAAGATGGGAGCCACCATGGTGAGGGCCATGTGGTCCACCATGTGTGCGGAGAACAGTACGCGGCCGTATACCGACGGCGGTCCCGACGTGATGTAGGTCAGCACCAGCAGGCCGATAATCCAGTTTGCGGTGCGGAACCAGGACCACTTGTCCCCGCGTGCGCGGACCTTGGCTACGCCCAGGAGGTAGGACACCAGCCCGAAGATAGCCACGGCAATCCAGAGCCAGTCCAGGCGCCACTCGGTGAGCCAGCGTTCGGGCGTCAGTTCAGGGGGCAGCTCGTAGCCGGAGAGGATGAATGCGGGCGAGGCGTCCGGGGCGTAGGAAGTAGGTTCAGGCGGCGCTGAACGCCCCAGTGCGACGGCGATGCCTGACGTGGCGCCCATGATCAGGACTTCGATGAGAATCAGCTGCCAGAGCACGCGCCGCGCGGACATGGCCGCTCCTGCACGCCCCAGCTGCGGGATGACCCACTGCCGGTGCATGAAGCCGATTCCGCCGAGCACCAGTGTGGCGGCGGACTTCGCGAGGATCAGCTGGCCGTAGGCCGAGCCAAAGAGGTCACCCCAGCTGGTCACCCGGATGCTGGCGTTAACGACGCCCGACGCGAAGACCAGCGCAAATGCGAAACCTGCGAGCGAGGAGAACCGGCGGAGGACCGGTTCGGTGATGTCGTGGCCTCCCGGCAGGACCGCCTGGCCGCTGCGGGCCTGGTTGCCCGGGGCGAGGATGCCGGAGAGCAGAGCCAGCAGGATGATTCCGCCCACCCAGACGCTGACCCCCACCAGGTGCAGGCCCAGCGAGTTGATGGCGCCCTCATGGTCGTTGGAGCTGGCGGAGTGGCCGATCAGGGCAGTGGGAACCAGCCCGATCAGTGCCAGCAGCAACGTAAACGCCAGACCGGTCAGCGATCGCACCCCGAAGAGGGCCGTTGTCACTACAGCGGCGATGATCGTCACAGCCAGCCAGGCGCGCCCGGTTTCGATGTCCGTCATGAAGTACACGAGGGCACGGGTGAATTCGGCATCCCCCGAGATGCCCTGTCCCGCCACGTCGGAGTACGTCAGCACCAGGACGGCGATGGCGGACAGCGTCCACGCCACGCCGGCGGCGGCCGCGATGGCCAGGGCACGGGTAAAGGCCGGGTGCTCGGGTGCGTCATTGTCCTTCGACCGTGCACCACCGAGCTTGTGCGGCAGGATACCTGCCGCAAAGACGAGCCCGCCTATTACAGCGGCAAGGGAGACGTTGTGGATGGCCTTGCTGACCGGAAGTCCCCAACGTACCAGCGCGCCGGGGTCGGAGACTTCACGGGCGGCTGAGGCACCGGAGAACAGCAGCGCGGCCACCAGCCCCAGGAACAGGGCACCGAGTCCGGCCAGCTGCCATGGCCGCTGGATGCCGAAGGCACTGTCAGTGGCCCGGGTTCCCGAATCGGGCGCGGGTTGCGGAGTAAGGGGTTTTGCTGCTGAAGGCACCTATCCATTGTCCGCTACCGTCGCCACGGCGGCGAATCGGGGGTTCGGCGAACCGAGGGTTAAGTGCAAGAGGAGCGGCAACCCCGTGGGTTGCCGCTCCTCTGAGATGCGAAAGACTACTTCTTGGAGACAGCGGCCTTCAGCTTGGAGCCAGCGGTCAGCTTGACGCTGTGGCCGGCTGCAATCTGGATGGTCTCGCCGGTCTGCGGGTTGCGGCCAGTGCGGGCTGCACGGTCGGTGCGCTCAACTGCGAGCCAGCCCGGGATGGTGATCTTCTCGCCGGCGGCGACAGAAGATTCGAAAACCTCGAACAGTGCATCGAGCACGGAGTTGACGGCTGCCTGGCTGGTGCCGGCCTTGCCTGCTACCTCGGAAACAAGTTCACTACGGTTCTTAGCCATGTATGTCCTCCTGGACGCTCTTGATTCTGGAGCCTGCACGCGGCGTGCGTGCAAGCCACTGTTCGAAAACTTACCAGCTTGCACCCATGAGGGGGATAAATTCCGCGTGTTTCCGCGACTTTTTGACCTAAATCACCGGTATTTTAGGGATTTCCAGCCCTGTTGGGCCTTCGGGCCGGGTCCCCCCGCAGGTTCGGGCACCTCCCAGCCGCACGCTTCCTCACGTCCCGTCGCCTCACTCGCGATGCTTCCCCGCCCTTGGTGGGGAACTGCAGAAGGGTCGACGGCAAGGCGGCAGGAGCTAAGGGGGGGTGTGGGAGGGTGCGTTGGTTGAGCCGGCCGGGACCGGGCTCCTGTCAGGGACTGCCTGGGGGTTTTAAAAGGGTCAGGCCCCGACGTTATCGTCGGGGCCTGAGCCGTAAATAGTGTCCGGCGGTGACCTACTCTCCCACACCCTCCCGGGTGCAGTACCATCGGCGCTGTGGGTCTTAGC
>NZ_QLNP01000018.1 GCF_003261175.1 Arthrobacter globiformis
GGCAAGCTGGGAGCTGACGGGACGTTACGGATCTCACGGTCGGGCGAACTGGCAGTTAATGCTCTCAAAACCCCAATTTGAGGGCATCAGCTGCCAGTTCGCGCTGTTAAGGGACGACGGCGGCGCTTGCGGTTCACAGGGAACCGCAAGCGCCGCCGTCGGACATTAATCTCTAGTGTGCTGCGGGCACGTAACGCTTGATGGAAGCCTCAAGTTCGGCTTCGGCGGCGGCGCGGTCAGCCCAGCCTTCGGCCTTGACCCACTTGCCGGGCTCCAGGTCCTTGTAGCGGGTGAAGAAGTGCTCGATTTCCTTGATCAGGAATTCGTTGACGTCGCTGACTTCCTGGATGT
>NZ_QLNP01000019.1 GCF_003261175.1 Arthrobacter globiformis
GCCAGATCCAGGTTCATATTCTTGGAAATTGCTTCTTATAAAAGATGCTCGCGTCCACTATGTAGTTCTCAAACAACAACCCCGTACCACACACCCCACACACACCCCCAAAAGGGCAACGCATGCAATCGGTGCAGCCAGGAAACCAGAAACAAACATCCCGGACAAAGCCACGGCCAAAACCGTACCCTCCCCGGTCCTGTTGCCTCAGGACCCAACAGTGTGCCAAACACTAAACCGCATCAACCCCGCCCCGCACCGTTCCAGGACGAAAACCCCGAAGGGAACCCGTCCGTACTAAACACAGGACAAAACCACGCGGCCGCTATTCGTTGATATTCCACCCATGAGCACCCGCCGCAGAACGATC
>NZ_QLNP01000020.1 GCF_003261175.1 Arthrobacter globiformis
CAATCCTACGGCGACGATCTGTGCCCTGGCTAAGAGGACCGCAGCTTATATCGCCAAGAATGCAGGACGGCAGGTTGTGGCATGACGATCATCGACAGCACCGATCTCATTGGGACCATCGACAGGGTACGGCTTGGGCTGTTCGCGGATGCCCTTATAAAGGGCGGAGCGGGCTTTCCCTCGGCCAGCAGCGTGGACGTTCCTGGAGCATGGATCGACAGGGTGCTGGCCGTCCGGCCGGATCTCGAAACCGTCATCGTCAGCGTGATCGAGATGGACGGCGACCCCGAACAGGTCCTTGCCCAGTTACAGCTTGAACAACGCGCAACCTTCGATTCCTTCGCCTTCGCGATCGCCGGAGCGTACCTGATCAACCCGAGGATACGGAAACTTCTGGGCTACCCCGCCGCAATTCCGGAGTCCAACCCCGCCTACCCCGATGAGGCGGAATCGTACCTCGAGGACGGCATCCTTGACGTCGTCATCAACCGTGGCCCCATCTACCGGCCAACCCCACC
>NZ_QLNP01000022.1 GCF_003261175.1 Arthrobacter globiformis
ATTTATTGTCACTACCTCCCCGTGTCGGGATTGGGTAATTTGCGCGCCTGCTGCCTTCCTTGGATGTGGTAGCCGTTTCTCAGGCTCCCTCTCCGGAATAGAACCCTAATTCCCCGTTACCCGTTGAAACCATGGTAGGCCTATATCCTACCATCGAAAGTTGATAGGGCAGAAATTTGAATGAACCATCGCCAGCACAAGGCTATGCGATTCGTTAAGTTACTATGAATCACCAAAGAGCCCGAAGGCATTGGTTTTTTATCTAATAAATACATCCCTTCCAGAGGTCGGGACTTTCACGCATGTATTAGCTCTAGAATTACCACGGTTATCCAAGTAGTAAAGGTATCATCAAATAAACGATAACTGATTTAATGAGCCATTCGCAGTTTCACTTTATATATTGCTTATACTTAGACATGCATGGCTTAATCTTTGAGACAAGCATATGACTACTGGCAGGA
>NZ_QLNP01000023.1 GCF_003261175.1 Arthrobacter globiformis
CGACGAGATCTGGAACCTCAAGCGCGGCGGGCACGACTACCGCAAGGTCTACGCCGCGTACAAGGCCGCGACCGAATTCAAGGGCAAACCCACCGTGATCCTGGCCAAAACGGTCAAGGGCTACGGCCTGGGCCCGCACTTCGAAGGCCGCAACGCCACCCACCAGATGAAAAAACTCACCCTGGACGACCTGAAGGAATTCAGGGATTACCTGAGAATTCCCATTTCCGACTCCCGGCTCGAAGAGGATCCCTACCGGCCGCCGTATTACCACCCCGGTGCGGATGCGCCCGAGATTGCCTATCTCCTGGAGCGGCGCAAGGCTTTGGGCGGCTCGGTGCCCGAACGGCGTTCCGGCCCCGGGGCGGTGGAAATGCCGGACGCCAAAACGTTCGACGTCGCCAAGCGCGGTTCGGGCAAGCAGCAGGCCGCCACCACCATGGCCTTCGTCCGCCTGCTCAAGGACCTGCTGCGCGACAAGAAGTTCGGGCACCGGATTGTCCCCATCGTGCCGGACGAATCGCGGACGTTCGGCATGGACGCGTTCTTCCCGACCGCGAAAATCTACAACCCGAGCGGCCAGAACTACCTGTCCGTGGACCGGGACCTGGTCCTGGCCTACAAGGAATCCGCGCAGGGCCAGCTGATCCACCCCGGCATCAACGAAGCCGGCGCCGTGGCAGCCTTCACCGCCGCCGGCACCGCCTACGCCACCCACGGCGTGCCCCTGGTCCCGGTCTACGTGTTCTACTCCATGTTCGGCTTC
>NZ_QLNP01000024.1 GCF_003261175.1 Arthrobacter globiformis
CGACGAGATCTGGAACCTCAAGCGCGGCGGGCACGACTACCGCAAGGTCTACGCCGCGTACAAGGCCGCGACCGAATTCAAGGGCAAACCCACCGTGATCCTGGCCAAAACGGTCAAGGGCTACGGACTGGGCCCGCACTTCGAAGGCCGCAACGCCACCCACCAGATGAAAAAACTCACCCTGGACGACCTGAAGAAGTTCCGCGACCACCTGCGGATTCCGGTCACGGATGAGCAGCTGGAGAAGGACCCGTACCGTCCGCCGTACTTCCACCCGGGCACGGACGCACCGGAAATCAAGTACCTCCTCGAGCGCCGCGCCGCCCTGGGCGGTTCCGTTCCGGAACGGCGCTCGAAGCACTCGGACATCGAGCTGCCCGAGGCGAAGACCTATGAGGTGGCCAAGCGCGGTTCGGGCAAGCAGCAGGCCGCCACCACCATGGCCTTCGTCCGCCTGCTCAAGGACCTGATGCGGGATAAGAACTTCGGCAAGCACATCGCGCCGATCATCCCGGATGAGGCGCGGACGTTCGGCATGGACGCGTTCTTCCCGACCGCGAAGATCTACAACCCCAAGGGCCAGAACTACCTGTCCGTGGACCGGGACCTGGTCCTGGCCTACAAGGAATCCGCGCAGGGACAGCTGATCCACCCCGGCATCAACGAAGCCGGCGCCGTGGCAGCCTTCACCGCCGCCGGCACCGCCTACGCCACCCACGGCGTGCCCCTGGTCCCGGTCTACGTGTTCTACTCCATGTTCGGCTTC
>NZ_QLNP01000025.1 GCF_003261175.1 Arthrobacter globiformis
CAGCTGCGCACCATGGCCGACGCGCCGGACCAGCAGGGTGTGGCCGCGGACCTGATCCGGCAGGCCGCGGACCGCTCCGAGTCGGTCGCGTCGTGGCTGGACAACCGGGACCCGGGCTCACTGCTGAACGAAGTGAAGTCCTTCGCCCGCCAGCGCCCCGGCGCCTTCCTGCTCCTGGCAGCCGGCGCGGGCCTGCTTGCCGGGCGCCTGGGCCGCAGCCTGCAGGCCGGTCCCCCCGAGACGGGAACCGCGGCTGGGGCCGGATACACAGGCACAGTTCCGCAGTACCCCGCCCAGCCGCCGGTCACCGAAAGCAGCCTTGGCGCGGTTCCCGGTGCGCCCCTCTACGACGCACCGCAGGCAACCCCGACCACCTACGCAGAGACGGTATACGGCGAGCCTGCCCGCCCCGGCTTTGACACCCCCGGTTCAGCAGGGGTTCCGCTGCGCGATCCCGAGGACCCGTATACCGAGGGTGGGGGTCGTCCCCTGTGAGCAGCCAGATACCTGATCTCCCTCCCACGGAGGCGCACGCGAAGGCCGACACCACCTCCCTCGGTGACCTCCTCGGCGAGGTCACCCGGGACCTGTCCACCCTGATCCGGCAGGAAATCGAACTCGCCAAAGCCGAACTCAAACAGTCCGGCACCCGCGCCGGCAAGGGCGGCGGCATGCTCGCCGGCGCCGGC
>NZ_QLNP01000002.1 GCF_003261175.1 Arthrobacter globiformis
CTGCTCTGCCACCGCCATGAAACGTCTGTGGGTCGCGGCGCTGCTGCTGCTGTGCGTCTGCCATGCGGGGGCTGTGCCTGCGCACCAATCTGAGCCCCAGAGCGAAGACCCCCAGGAGACCCCCCCAGACACCACCACCCTCCTGAGCCGCCACTTCCAGACCCTGAGCGACTTCTTCACCAAAGAGCTGCCCCAGCGCCTGCGGGCGGACGAGATACAGCAGCAGGCCAAGGCCTATGCGGAGCGTGCAGAGGTGCAGCTGCGGCCTTTGGCTCAGGAGCTGCGCACCAACGTGCTGGGGCTGTTCTCCTCCTTCCTGGATCTGGGGAAGACTGGGGGCATGGAGAAGGACTGAGCCCCATAGAAACGGGACTGAGCCCCATAGAAACGGGACTGAGCCCCACAGCGATGATAT
>NZ_QLNP01000029.1 GCF_003261175.1 Arthrobacter globiformis
ACTCTCCCACACCCTCCCGGGTGCAGTACCATCGGCGCTGTGGGTCTTAGCTTCCGGGTTCGGAATGGGACCGGGCGTTTCCCCCACGCTATGACCGCCGTAACCCTGTGTCCCGTCCCCCCGGCGCTGCGCGGGGGTGGGAAAACTGTGGTTACACGTTCCCCGCACCGGTTCCCGTTGAGGGGTGGTGGTGCGGTTGTGGTGTTGTTTATTCAGTTGTGTTGGTTCCAGGACCGTCAAACCCGGGCGGGTTTGTTGGTTGGGAACCACATAGTGGACGCAAGCAGTCTTGTTTCTTTTTACCCTTCCCCATGGGTGCGAACCCCTTTTGAAACGGGTTCGCGG